>NZ_CP152038.1:1638750-3040000 GCF_038630735.1 Solibacillus sp. FSL K6-1781
GTATTTTATCGGGGATTTTACTGCATGATATTGGACTTTTAACAATTGTTTCACTTTCGAGAAAAGTTATGAATCGTACAATGATTAAATGGACTTCCATCATCGCGGGTGTATTATTATTCGGATTTGGCTGTTACTTTATCTATGAGTTTATTCATGATTTAAAAGCATTAATTTAACTAATAGACAGACGATTCCAAAGCATAACTGGTTTCGTCTGTTTGTTTTTATATGTGGAGTTAGTGGGAGAGGGGAAGTCACAATTGTACTGACATATCGCTTTTTTCATAGACATACACTGCTATAAAATTAAAAGTTTTGCGGATGAGGCAACATTTGTGAAGAGACGACGTTCTATTCTAAAGAAGAGCATACATAATAACGGCATGTTTTCACAATTTCTATTGTGAATCGATTAAAGTTTTTGTATGCTAAGTGAATGTGGAAGTGGACTATGGAGTTGAAATCAGGAAATGATGATTTTAACTTTGGGATAATGCAAATGATTGGAGTTGTTTTTGTTGTTAGATACAATCATTCTATCAATGATTGAGTTTTTTAAAGGGTTTGGCTATTTTGGTGTGCTGTTGGCGCTCTGCTTTGAGTTTATTCCAGCAGAAATTATATTACCGATGGCTGGCTTTTGGATTGCTCAAGGGGAATATAGCTATTGGTTAATGGTGCTTGCAGGAACGGTAGGCGGAACGATTGGTCCGTTGACATTATATGCTGTAGGGCGTTATGGTGGTCGACCAATCGTTCTGAAATACGGGAAGTTCTTCTTGATCAATGAAAAGCAAGTGAATGCATCGGACAAGTTTTTCGCTAAATATGGCGCGGGTGTCGCATTTTTCGGACGCTTTATGCCAATCGTCCGTACGGCAATTTCGGTTCCATGCGGGATGACAAAAATGAATGTATGGAAATTTACAATCTACACATTTTTAGCGATGTTCCCAATTACCGCGCTTTATGTTTATTTAGGAATTAAGCTAGGGGAGAACTGGGAACAGGCAGGAGATCTGTTTAAACAATACTTGCAGCCGTTTGTTATCATCATCATTGTTCTAGCAGTAATTTATGCGATTTACAAATACCGCATTAAATTATTAGAGCGTAAAATGAACTTACCTAAAAAAAAATAAACTAAAGGGCAGCCGACATAACATTGGTTGCCCTTTTATAATTATCTTTACATTATTTAACGATTAAATTATTTTTAATTTCCTTCTCCAACATTTTAACTAGTTCTTCCTGTTCTAAATGTTGAAGTAATGTTAAGCCCTTATTGATAAAACCTTCATCCGCTCCGTTTAAATTATTGAGGCAGACGCCTTTTCTCACATAACAAATCGACAGGTTGATAAAAAGCTGCTCCGATTTACATGCACTGATTGCATCATTTAACAGATGAAGTGCGGTTTCAAAGTCGTTTCCTTTAATATTAATAAGCGACAGATTGATCAGAAAATTAATTTTTAATTTATTTATATTTTGAAAGCCATTGTACTTGTCGATATGACGAAAAGCAAATTCTTTTATTTCGGTTGCAGTAGGAATCGGAAACACAAATAAAATAGCATTCAGCAAATAAATATCAGCTAAGTACAATGTATTTCGTTGAGAAAGATCTTTCCAAATGGGAGATAAAGTTTTAGAAGCCATTACAAAATCGCTGGATCTGGCCAAAATGAGCATCCCCTCCATTACGGTTTGAATATTGATGATTAAATTGTCGTTCGGATTTTGCCGTAAATAAGCAGCACATTCTTCAATCATTTGAAGCAGTGCATTTTCGGAATTGTACGTTTGGTTGTAAAACCTCTTCATAATTCTTTGGCGCTCATGCATTTCGTAGTTATTGCTTATGTATTCAAACTCTTCGTAAGACATTTCGAGCCGACCCAAAAATTCCTTTAAAATAGAATATTTAATTTCTCTGTTTTCCCCTTTTTCAAATTTTGAGTAGTTGCCCTGTGAGCATATTTTCTCGCTGACATATTGTTGTGAATAGCCTTTACCAACCCGTATGTCTTTTACAACTTGCCCGTAATTATTCATTTCATCACCTAATTATTCTTTTAGGCATATTATACACTTTTTGTCTGATAATTTGTAAAATTAATACAAAGGAGGGGACGAAATGGTAGATTTATTAATCACTACTTTAGAACTGTGGATTATTGGAACTGGTGGAGGATAAGTAAGGATTTAAAGGATCATATATTAATTAGTTTTGGAATAAAAAGGAGTTAAGGGTAAATCTGAATTTATATTATTTTCATATCCCGGGCTGGGTCATTCGATTTATTGTCCAGAGTTGCTTAAAATAGAAACAAGCCGTTGTCAAAAAATGTGACAACGGCTTGTTTTAAATTGAGATCATTAAACTAAACAGTAAGCGAACCTCTAAATCCTCGAGCACCATAGTAAGAGTCTGCACCATTATGATACATGAAAACCGTCTCATATCGACGGTCACAGAAAATTGCACCGCCAAGTTTGCGGATATCGGGTGGTGTTAAAACCCAGCTGGACGTTTTTAAATCAAATTTTCCAAGTTGCTGCAACGAGCGGTATTCGACTTCTGTTAAAAGTTCAATTCCCATAGAAGCCGCCATATTCATCGCACTGTCTTCAGGTTTGTTTTTCTTTCGCGCATCCAGTGCTTCCTGGTCATAACAAATACTTCTGCGTCCTTTAGGGCTTTCAGGTGAACAGTCCATAAATGTGTATGTGTCCGTTTCATGATTATATGCAACGACATCAGGTTCTCCTTCAGTACGTTCCATTTCATGAAGCGACCACAGTTTTACAGGATTTGCTTCGAGCTTTGTCTGCACATTTTCCCAATCGATATTCGGATGACGTTCCATATGCTGTAAAAAGCGTGCTTTCAATATTGTAAGAAGTTGTTCTTGTTGTTCGTTTGTTAATACTTTTTTAGCTGTCATAATAGAGAACACCTCGATAAGTAGTTGATGCCATTAATAATACTGTAAGCTAGAGAATAAAGTCTAGTAATGATTAACTTTCGAAATAAGATAAATCTATTCAAAACTTAGTTTGCATCATGATTATACTTGCACTCGAATGAAATAAAATAATAAGAATAGACAAATGGTTTTGTTTGTTATATACTATGGTTAATAAGAAATGTTACAAGACAACAATTAATTCACCTATTACAAAATGTATTCGTGTTTTATTTAGTACTTTTTGTAATATGTGAATTTTTTCTTTATGAGAATTGTGATCTTATTAAATTTAATTAAATGGAGGTCATTTAAATGACACAAGGTACAGTAAAATGGTTTAACGCAGAAAAAGGTTTTGGTTTCATCGAAGTTGAAGGCGGAAACGACGTATTCGCTCACTTCTCAGCAATCCAAGGCGAAGGTTTCAAATCTTTAGACGAAGGTCAAAAAGTTGAATTTGAAATCGAAGACGGTCAACGTGGCCCACAAGCTACAAACATCGTAAAACTTTAATTTTAATGATGTAACGATAAACTGCATCCCAAATATGGGGTGCAGTTTTTTTGTGTCAAAAATTAAAAAGCTGCTGGAGGAGAAAGAAATATAGTTTACAGGTGAGCGGGACCATTTTGTTAGGAAGGTTATACTAAAAGAGGATTTAATGGTAAAATTTGATAGAAAAGGGGGATTCATTTGTTTAATGAATTGAACGCTGTTATTGATCAATTAGAAGGCAAAGAACGGAAAGCTTTATTAATGCAAATCTTTTTACGGATGCAAGTAGTCGAAGAAAGAAATGGTTATTCAGAGGAGCAATTCTTTTTAGATATTAAAAATACATATAACAACCTGTTGGAGTACAAAAAGAATCAAGCAAACGTTGAGCCTGTACAATATCAAGCAACACATATTGTCTTTGGAGATTCGCCATCAGGCAGCCTGAAATTTGCTTTAAAAAAGTTAGGGCTAAGTCATCAGGAAAGGATTATTACGTTTTCCGATTTGTTTTCTATTGGTCCCATTTGGAACTTACATAACTTACAAGGTATTTCGAATCGATCTAAATGGTTTAGAAATCATATCATTATTGATGATGAGGACCTCTATCATCACGAAGAACATTTTAAACAAACGATTGTAGACCTCCAACAAACGCCAAATGATCACCCAATTATTATTTGGGCGGGGGAAAATGCACATGAACAAACGGGTTTACGGTTTGTACTTTATTTATTAAAAGAGAAGGCAAACGATATCCATATCATTCATACTAATGAAGCATATAAAACTTATTTTGATAGACCCGATATCGATTTTACTCCGTTAAATATGGGGGAACTGTCATCAGATCAATTAATGGAAATTTACGAAAACGAGAAAAAGGGTCATCTATTGACGCAAGCGGAACGTAAAACATTAGATGATGAATGGAAGCAGCTTTGTCAAACTAATGATGTTTTACGAATCTGGGAAAATCAAAAGATAAAAAGTGTTCCTGAAAATTTTTATGATGCTTACATTATCAATACAGTGAAGAAACTTCATCAAAATAAACAGAATAAGGACTTTATAAAATCAGCCAGAATTATCGGAGAAGTAATGGGTCATTTAGATCAATATATTGGTGACCATTTTTTTGAATATCGTGTCAGACGTTTAATTGTCGATGGTGTATTTGACTTGGAAGGTGTACCAAAGGCAATGCGTTACTATAGTATAAAAATTCGGTAAAGGTACTATATGTAAATTTAGCAATATTACAAAACGACCAGAATAAGAGCAGGGGGGAATATGAAAAAAATCAATATACCGATCATCTTGAATGTAGCCGCACTTATCTTTATAATGGCGACCTTTTATTGGGGATTTGAACAATTATTTATGACGAGATTGGTGTTAATTTTCTTTGCACTTGTCTACTTATTATTTGAAATAAAAAAGGATTACATTTCGAGAAATAAGATGTTATTTATCATTTTTAGTGTCGTTAGTCTAATCGCAATAGTGATAAGTATTCTTGCAGATAATAGCTCATTAAATCACGCAATCAATAATACGGATTATCTTATTCCTTTGTTTACGTATGTCCTGATAGTCATTAAGTATAAAGAGCTGTATACGGAAAGTGGATAAAGGATCAGAGGAATAATCGATTGAAAAAGATGCTTAGCCAAATCAGGCAAAGCATCTTTTTAGATTGTTGCGGTATTTATAAAATCAAACCAAACTTAGTTTAAAAGCGCCTCACGTACCTCATCGCGAAAATCTGCATCGTTCAAAAGCTTTCTTTCAAATGAATTTCGATTGTTTCTCAACAGGAAATGCTCATGAAATTTCAGGTTATTAAGTAAAATAACAAATTCGTACTGATCTCCCTTAAGGTTTTCAACATACATCGCGTTGTTTAAGACGAACAGTGTAGAGCCGCCCTTTGAGCCAATATGTGTATATTTCTTATAATTTTCTTCATTTAATTGCATCGGCCATTCCAGTAGATCCCGGATTGTTTCAGCTGCATTTAATGGCAGCTCGTCATTGGAAATAAGGGCGAGCAGTTTCCCGTAATCATTTGCAGAAGCGCCAATTAACCGATCTGACCAAACTCTTTGTACGGCAGGGGATGAGTCAAATGTAGTCTCATTTGCTTTAATTTCTCCTGTTTTCATTTGCAGGCTTATCGATTGAGCTAACTTACGATAGTCGTCCATTGATAACTTTTGGAGCGCCTTGATTAATTCTTTTTCGGACATCCCATCTTTTTGGATAGAATCAGGAATGAGGAGCGCACTGCCAATTGGATAAATGTCTTCATGCTGTGTTAAGCCTAACGCTGTTTTACGCTGATTTATCGCATCAATACCGAGCAGATTAATTAAATAGTCTGTATTGGCATTTGAGCTATACGTAATCATTCCTTTTGCAACATCATGCAAAGTGACTTCATTATTTTGGATGCCTCGATCTTGTTTCACAGCTTCTAACCATGCTTCATGACCGCCCCCATCAGTATTTTTCCAATAAAAACGGTTCAAGTCGCCCAAAGGTATTGACTGGTCTTTTTGAATTTTATTTTCTTCGACCTGCATGGCATATTCAACTGCAATAAGGATTTTTACTGTACTTGCTAATGGCCGTCTAACAGTTGACTGGTAAGTAATTACAGGTTCGCCGTTTTCAGCAAAATAAAAGGAGCTGGATTCCGGATTTTCCTTTAAATGTTGAATAACATAATTGGGATTGTCCCGAAGTAGAGCATATGCTGCAATTCCTGCAATTAAAGTAGTGACCCCATAAATCGTTAACCTCTTTTTTGTATAGGTTTTACGATCAAACAAAATCATAGCCAGAACACCAAATAGGAAAGTAATGAGGAAATTTATATTGAAAACTAAAACGGCAATAATAATTCCGGATATAATTCCAATCGTTACAATGGCTTTCTGAAATTCTTCACGAGTCCTTTGCGCCTTATTCAAAAAGGGAATTAAAGTAAAGAAAATAATACCGAGCAAACCAATCCAACCATAAATATTCATATATGACCTTTCCTCCTTCTTATCCAATCCCTAAAGCAAAGTGGGTAATTCCATAAATTGTTATTACTGTTATTTACGGAGGGAAGCAGTAATAGTTTCATTTAATTTTGGTTTGTCTATGTATGTAATCTCCTTGAAAAGCCAAAATGAAAAGAAAACGCTACAAATTTGTAGCGCTTCCTTTTCGTTAATTATTGTTGATTGTTTGAGTTTCCGCGTAATTGTTGCTCTGCCATTTGTACTAGGCGTTTCGTAATTTCGCCACCTACAGAGCCGTTAGCACGTGCTGATGCGTCTGGTCCTAATTGAACACCAAACTCTTGTGCAATTTCGTACTTCATTTGGTCAACTGCTTGTTGTGCACCAGGTACACGTAATTTGTTTGAGCTGTTGTTGTTTGCCATCTGTTATCGCCTCCTTATGACAATAGAATGCACAGGTAAGAAAGTTTCATACCACATCAGAAATAGGTAATTTACAGTTCAATTGGTAACGTTTTTATAATATGGTGTTTTTATAATAACCAATTATCATCGATAAACACTAAATCACACAGGATAGCTCGCACCGCAACTAAAACAAATTAGAAAAATTGTCGGATTGTAACATATGGAATAAAGTGGTTTAATTGGGACATACAGTATGGATTCATCATCGTTACAGAAAGGAATGACTTTTTTGAATACAATTATCGAAAACAATAAAAAAAGCTGGGATATTGTAGCAAAGCATTTTGCTGGAGGAGATGCGTTGCCAAGCTATGGACCATTAGCACAAACCGAAGAGGAACTGAATTTAATCGGAAGTGTTGCCGGCAAAACAGTGCTGGAAGTTGGATTTGGGAGCGGTCATTCTCTTTTATATATGAATAATAATGGTGCAAAGGAGCTTTGGGGTGTTGATTTTTCGAGTGCCCAAATGGACCTGGCACAGAAAACGTTATACGGCATTGAGGCAAGCTTATTTACGGCTCCAATGGAAGAAGAAATCGGTCTGCCGAAAAATTATTTTGATTTAGTGTATTCCATTTATGCGATTGGCTGGTCAAGTGATCTTCCGGCAACGTTTAAGTTAGTTTACAGCTACTTAAAAGAAGGAGGCGAATTTATTTTCAGCTGGGAACACCCTTTCTATAATCAAATCAAATGCCGTGATCATCAGTTTAGTTTAACGGATTCCTACCAGCGTGAAGGATATATCGAAACAACGACATTTAAAGGGGAAGATGCACCAATGCAAATACCGAAATATAAAATGGCGACATTTATAAATGCACTTTTAAAAGCAGGCTTTGAACTTGTAGAAATTATTGAAAGTGATATTCCGGTCCATGCAAAAGGTGAAGAAATTCCGTATTCCGAAAAATATTATTCTCTACATAAAGCAAGTAACTTTCCAACAACCTTTATCGTAAAAGCTCGTAAACGCACTATATAGGAGGCAACTATAATGATTCGAAAGTTAACAAACGAAGACCTTGAAACTACATTGGCACTTGTACATAAAAAGCCGGCAGAAAATTTATTTATCATCGGTGATATTGAAGCGTATGGGATGGAATCGGATATCCAGGATTTATGGGGGCAATTTGAAGGTGATCAGCTAAAAGCGATTTTACTGCGCTATGATCAAAACTATATCCCGTATAGTGAAGGAAATTATGATACCGAGGGATTTGCCAAAATCATTAACGAAAATCGAGGTCGGATAGAACTATCAGGGCTTCAGCATTTAGTCGCTCCATTAAAGAAATGGATTGACCGCGGTATTCGTCGGGACAGCGAAACGTATTATGCAAAATGTACAGAATTGACCGTTCCTACATCTGATTTGGATTTTTCAAATGTGACGTATTTACAGCCAAGTGAATACGAAGAAAATATTGACATGCTCAGATCGATTCCGGAATTTTCAACGGGTACATTTAGTGTTGAAGGAAGAGAGCGCGCGGAAAAATTTAAAACGGGGCGTACTTATATTATTCGTGACGAACAGGGTGTGATGGTCTCTTCAGCATCAACAACAGCGGAAAATTCTCAATCCGCGATGATTGTAGGCGTCGGAACGAGACCGGGATACGGGAAAAAAGGATATGCGACACATTGTATGTTAAAACTTTGCCGTGACCTGCTCGCTGAAGGGAAATCAATTTGCCTGTTTTATGATAATCCGGCTGCCGGACGCATTTATAAGCGGATTGGATTTGAAGATATCGGTTTTTGGACTATGGTTCGTTATGAAGAGGGGAAATAAGGGGGAGACAAATTGTGAGAACATTATTAGCAGAACAACCGATTCAAATAAACGCCTATGATATCGATGCAATGGGCATTGTAAGTAATATTGTATATGTAAGATGGTTTGAGGATTTACGGATGGCTTTTTTAAATGAGCATTACTCATTGGCGGAAATGATGGCAGTGCAAATCTCCCCGATCTTGATGAAAACAGAGATTGAATACAAAGCCCCTTTAACAATTTTCGATAAACCGGTCGGACGTTGCTGGATGGTAAAAATCGGGCAATCAAGTTGGGAAATGGAGCTGGAAATTACAACGGAAAAGCATACCCACTGTACCGGAAAGCAATCAGGATGCTTTTTCAATTTAGAAAAGAAAAGAGTTGCGAAAATTCCTGAGCCACTAAAAAAGCTTTTTGAAATAGCGCAATAAAAAAGGAGCAATTTAATTGGTGATGAAAGAACATTTGGAAGGAATAGTAAATAAATCGACCGATCTGGATTTAATTGATTTTAATGAATTAATCAAATTTATGCTGAAAAATATCGGAAATACGGATGGCTATTTACGTGATAACTTAATTTATCGGGGATTTTGCGAATTAATACTGAATGAGCAATTTACTGAAGAACAATTAGTTTTAATATTAAAAACATGTTCGGATGATGAGCACCTTTATTTAAATATTACACAGAGCAATCCTTCTGATGATGTATTTACAAGATCGTTTTCGGCACTCGTTATCACCCTTATTTTAGGGAAAGATCGTGAAAAAAGAAGTTTGCCTGAAGAACTTGTTGTTGAGGCTATTCACCGAAGTATTCAGTATTTATTTCTTGAGAAGGATTACCGAGGATTCGACAATACGAAGGGCTGGGCACATGCGGTTGCACATGGAAGTGATTTATTAACAGAAGCAATTAGACATCCGTTGATGAAGGATTCCAAATTATTATGTAGTGCATTACAAAGTTTAAAAAGCTGTCTTCATACTGAATATGCTTTAATCGATGAGGAAGAAGTACGCATGTTACCGGTCATTGATGCATTACTGGATAAGGGACTGACGGATGAGCAATTGTTAACGTGGCTAAAAGGATTGCATTACATAGAAGTAGAGGATTGGCATAAGAAATACCGGTATGAATGGAATGTGAAAAAATTTGAGGCAGCATTATTAAGACATTTATTAAAATCAACCAAATGTACACAAACAACTAATTGGATCGTATATGAAAGTCCTGCTGTGGTTTAGCATAAGGAGCTGAAATATTGAAACCTATTATTTTAATTGTGCTGCCCTTCATTTTATACATAGCTGGTTTACTAGCATATTATTTTGATAAGATTAACGGTTATCAATTTATTATTTTTATTATAGTGGGCCTGGGTATTTCAATTTTCGGATTCTTTGTTTACCGGAACCAGAAGAAGTTGAAAGCAGCTTTTTTAGGGATTTTTTATATACTAGCCCTATTAGCTGTCTTTGAAAGCCGACTGATTGATTATGAAAAATATACTTATTTTCTTATGTCATATAACGAGCCTTTTGAAATAGTGGAAGACTCAGGAATCAATGTACTGGCAGTGGAAGTGATTGAGATCTCATATATAACGGACTTGAACTACTTAATTCATACTATGGAATCTTCAACTTATAAAGAAGTTTTGGATTCGGAAGTTGTCACGAATAAAATCCGTTACCGTTCGAAAAACGAAGAATTACTAAGTTATGTACGTCCTACGGAGAAACATTTTGAGACGATGAAGGAAAATGTCCTTGCTTATTTACCAGAAAACGCTTTTGCTATTAATCAATTTTTAGAAAGAGAAGATATAGAAGGTGACAGTGCAGGACTTGCCACTGTATTAAGCGCTCTTATCGAAAATGGTGACGTTAACAATAATATTCCGATTGCCGTAACAGGAGCGATTGATAGCAAAGGAAATGTGAAGGAGATCGGTTCAATAAAAGCGAAAACTTTGATTGCCGAACAAAGCGGCTTCTCTTATATTTTTTTGCCTGATGAGAATGCAGAAGAGGCAAGGAAAGTGAAAAAAGATGAGCAGCTTAATATAGAAATTATCGCTGTGGCATCTATAGAAAATGCTGTAACTGATATAAAAAAACTAAATGAAACAGGGTCGTTAAATAAATAAAATGAAAAACAGAAAATAAACAACCTTTGTTAATTAGGATAGGGAATTAATGTGCAAAGGACCGAAATAATGAAGGAACAATGCTTTATCTTCACTGAAAAAAACAGATATCATAATAATTGTTCTATCATTTTTTAATAGACTATGTTATTTTTATAATAATTTAATAATTTGCAATTTAAATAAGTGCTTACAGAATTTTGTAAGGTAAAAGGGAAATTAGTGAAAGACTAATGCAGCCCCCGCTACTGTAATAGCTGATGAAATCACAATGAATCACTGTCGTAAAGATGGGAAGATGTGAAAGTAAAAGGAAGCTTAAGCCAGGAAACCTGCTTATTTAAACGATACTTACTTTTCGGAGGGAGAAGTATAGGCGAAACAAGTAATTGTTTTTGTGTTTTTCTATACTTTTTTAGTATTAATTTCACATGCCCGTACCTCTTTCTAACGAGAGGTGCGGGCTTTTTTTATATCTTAGTGGATAAGCAATACTAGTTTTTGATGAAATCCACATAAGAAAAATTATCATCACGTCCTATTTGGTACGAGATGTATTTTACTAATAGGGAGGGTGTTTACATGCAAAAAGGAAAGATCTTTGTTGTAGGGTTCGGACCTGGAGATCGGGAACATATAACAAAACGTGCAGTCGATGCACTACAGCAAAGTGATCACATTATGGGCTACAAAACGTATGTTGAACTGATTGAGCACTTAGTGACGGCGAAAACCATTGTCAGTACAGGAATGACTGAAGAAGTTTCACGTGCGCAAGAAGCTGTAAAACAGGCTGAAGCCGGCCATATAGTTGCTGTTATTTCCAGTGGTGATGCAGGTGTTTACGGAATGGCGGGCCTCGTATATGAAGTATTAATCGAAAAGGGCTGGACTGCAAAAGAAGGGATTGAAGTAGAAGTTGTTCCGGGTATATCAGCGATTAACTCCTGTGCAAGTTTACTTGGCGCCCCGGTTATGCATGATTCGTGCACAATTAGTTTAAGTGACCATTTAACACCTTGGACGGTCATCGAAAAACGGATTGAGGCAGCTGCAATGGCAGACTTTGTCGTTGCGTTTTACAATCCTAAATCCGGCAGACGGACAAGACAAATTGTTGAAGCGCAACGAATATTGCTTAAGTATCGTTCACCTGATACACCTGTCGGATTAGTAAAAGCTGCCTATCGGGATACGCAGGACATTGTGTTAACAACATTAGAGGAGATGCTGGAACATGATATCGGAATGCTGACAACGGTCGTCGTGGGGAATTCCTCAACATTTTACTACGATAATAAAATCATTACACCGCGTGGTTATCAGCGAAAATATACTTTAGGGCAAGAAAAACAACTATTAAAACCGCATCAACGATTGAAAAAAGAAGCGGAACCATGGGCATTGGACCAGGAAACGGGTGAAGCTAAGACAGGCTACGAAAAAATTGTAGCTATCGAGAAAAAAATAGCTATACCAACAGTTAATAACATAAGCACATTACAGCTTGCAAATGAAGCATTAGCGCTCGTACATAAAGAAACGTCAGCTGTAAAAGTTGAAGAAAATCCGTTTTTAGTACAGCAACAAGTTGAATCCATCTTTGAGTTTGCTGTATCACCGGGTGTTGCCAATAAAATGATTACACCAGCCCAAATGATTACTTTGGCAGAAGTAGTCGGAGAACACGGTACGATGGAGTATACCCCTGATCACCGTCTTGTACTGAAGGTACCGACGGATTCACCTGAAAAACTTGTCAAGAAAGTGGAACAAACAGGATTACTCGTTCAACCTGTCGGTGACGTAGTGATCGTCAAGGCGTGTGATTTCTGTTACGGCGAAAAAGCGGAATCCATTCCATATGCTGAAGAGATTATGGAAACACTTGGTGGCATTAAAATGCCGAAAGAACTACATGTCGGTTTTAACGGTTGCGGAATGGCATGTTATCGCGCGGTTTTTGATGATATCGGCATTGTTTACCGCAAGAAAAAGTTTGATTTGTTTATCGGTTCCAAACCAGTTGGACGAACAGCACATGCAGCACAACCTGTCCTTGAAGGGATCGATCCCGAAAAATTGATTCCTTTACTAACAGAAATCGTTGCGGACTATAAAGAAAATGCACATCCGAATGAACGTTTTTTCAAATATTTTAAACGTGTAAAAAAAATCCTGAATTTCAATTATGTTGATATGTCATGCAAAATTAAAGTGGAAGAGGCCCCTTGTGGAGATTAGGTGAAATGATGATTTTATTTTTAGCTGGAACAAGTGATGCAAGAGAGCTGGCTGTTCAATTAATGCAAGCGGGACAAGAATTGGTGGCGACTGTCGTTACGGAATCTGCTGCAGCGAGTCTACAGGAAGCGAATGTTCCGTACCATGTCGGTCGTTTAACAGAACAGCAAATGAAGGAACTAATTGAAGAACGGCGGGTAACAACGGTGGTAGATGCAAGTCATCCGTATGCAGAAGAGGCTTCCAAAACAGCGATGGCTGCTGCAAATATTACGGGTATACCCTATATACGATATGAACGTCCCAAACAAAGCTATGTACATCCGCTCGTTACGGAAGTGGAAACATATAAAGAAGCGGCAATTGCTGCATCCGCACATTCAGGAACAATTATGTTGACGACAGGCAGTAAAACGCTCGCCGTTTTTACGGAGCAATTATTACATAACGAAAATATTCGTCTTGTCTGCAGGATGCTGCCAAATAAAGAGAATATGGATAAATGCAATACGCTTGGTGTGAAGCAGCGCGATATTATCGCAATCCAAGGACCGTTTTCTAAAGAATTGAATAAAGCGCTTTACGAACAGTTCAGCACAACACTTATTATTACAAAGGAAAGCGGGAAAGTCGGTTCGGTAGACGAAAAGATGGATGCGGCTCTGGAAATTGGTATTCCCGTCATCTTAATTAAAAGACCAAAAATACAATATGAAAACTTATGCACTTCATTCGAGAAAGTGTTTGAAAAATTAGGAGGCAAATAATAATGGCAAATATGAATTTTAATACAGACTTTGTACCACTAACAGTAGACCCGGACAAAATTTATGATTACAGTTTTGCGATCATTAAAGAAGAAATGGGCGAACATTCTTTTACAGACGAACAATGGCTTGTCGTTCGCCGCGTTATCCATGCTTCTGCAGACTTCGAATTGGGACGCAGCATGATTTTTACGGATGATGCGATTGAAGCGGGCATTCAGTCAATTTTAGCAGGACGTCATGTTGTAGCTGATGTTCAGATGATTGAAAGTGGTTCAGGGCGCAAACGATTCCAAAAACATGGCGGGGATTTACATTGTTATATCGCAGATGAAGACGTTTCAATCGAAGCAAAAAAACTTGGAACAACCCGTGCCATTATTTCGATGCAAAAGGCGACTCAACTACAAGAAGGCGGTATTTATGCAATTGGGAATGCCCCAACAGCTCTACTTGAATTAATTCGTCTGATTAAAGAAGGCCTTGCAAAGCCGGACTTAATTATTGGGATGCCTGTTGGGTTCGTTTCGGCAGCAGAATCGAAAGCGGAATTAGCGATTTTAGAAGGAATTCCGTTTATTACGAATGTAGGAAGAAAAGGTGGCAGTACTGTAACCGTCGCAGCACTAAATGCCATCTCAATCATGGCAGATGAACGAGCAAAAGAAGCGAAATAAAAAAGATCCGTCGGAAATGCGTCACGGCTACACAACAGGAGCTTGTGCAACTGCGATGACAAAAGCTGCCTTGTACGCACTTGTGACCGGAGAAGTTCCTGAACATGTAACGATTCATTTACCTGTAGGAAAGGATGCCACATTTACGGTGGTATCTTTTGCAGTAAAGGAAAATGAAGTGATGTGTGAAACGATTAAGGATGCAGGGGATGATCCGGATGCAACACATAAAGCACGTATTCAAAGTACGGTTCGTTTTATAGAAAAAAGCGGTGTTCACTTAGATGGTGGAATCGGTGTTGGTCGTGTAACAAAAGCAGGACTGCCCGTGCCTGTCGGAGAAGCGGCAATTAACCCTGTTCCGAGAAAAATGCTTCATGGTGTCGTCGAAGAGGCGATTCAACTTTTCCAAATTGACAAAGGAATCGAAGTGATTATTTCCGTTCCGGACGGTGAGGAAATCGCGAAGAAGACATTAAATGCAAGGCTGGGAATACTGGGCGGCATTTCCATATTGGGTACGCGCGGAACGGTCGTACCCTTTTCAAGTTCGGCCTATATGGCGAGTATCGTGCAGGCAATTAGTGTTGCAAAAGAAGCAGGCTGTGACCATCTTGTCATTACAACCGGCGGACGCAGTGAAAAATATGCAATGAAGCAATATCCGCATTTACCGGAAGAAGCATTTATAGAGATGGGGGATTTCGTCGGTTTTACGTTAAAGCATATCGCCCGTAAAGAGATTCCCCAAGTGTCACTTGTGGGTATGATGGGGAAATTTTCAAAGGTAGCACAGGGTGTCATGATGGTGCATTCAAAAAGTGCGCCGATCAGTTTCCCATTTTTGGCTGAAATTGCGAAAAAAGCCGGCGCCGATCCAGAAATAATCGAGCAAATATTACATGCGAATACGGCATCACAAGTAGGAGAAATCATGCAGGGGAATGACCAATTTTTTGAAGCACTTTGTAAAAACTGCTGTTACTTTGCACTGGATCATATGAAAGCGAAATTACGTGTTTCCACATCGCTGTATGCAATGAACGGGGACATGCTAGGAAAGGCTGAGAATATTGAACATTTGGATGAAAATGATTGGTATCGGGGATAATGGACCAGCAAGTTTACTCCCTCAATATATCGCTTGGATTGAATCAAGTGAAGTACTAGTTGGTGGTGAGCGTCATCTAGACTTTTTCCCGGATTACACTGGCGAAAAGATCATTATAAAAGGTGGACTACCACAATTAGTGGAAAAGCTGCAAAGAGAAAAAAGAAACATCGTTATTCTAGTATCGGGTGACCCGCTATTTTATGGACTAGGCGGTGTTTTGGCGAAGAAGCTCCCGTTAGAAATTTACCCTTATGCTAGCTCTGTTCAGTTAGCATTTACAAGAATGCAGGAAAGCTGGCAGGATGCCTATTTAACGAGTGTTCATGGCCGGTCAATGAAGGGGCTTGCCCAAAAGATCGATGGCCGGAAAAAAATAGCGATATTGACCGATGAAGAAAATTCACCGAATGCACTTGCCCGCTATTTAAATGCGTTCGGCATGACCGAATACGATGCGTTTGTAGCAGAAAACTTGGAAGGTCCAACTGAACGATGTCGTCATCTTTCTTTGGATGAAATGGAGAAGGCCGAATTTTCACCATTGAATGTCGTTATTTTAAAGCAGCGTGAAGCTGTTGAGCGTGCGTCAATCGGTATTGATGATGACAAGTTTATTCAGCGGAAACCTGATAAAGGGCTCATCACAAAAAAGGAGATCCGAGTTCTTTGTTTACAAGCGCTGCAATTAAAAGAAACGAGTATCGCATGGGACATTGGGACATGCACAGGCTCAGTTGCCATTGAGATGTCCAAAATTGCGCGCGAAGGTCAAGTATTTGCGATAGAAAAAAATGAAGCCGATTTAGAAAACTGTCTTCAAAACCAGCATATTCATCGTACAGATTTTACAGCTGTTTTAGGAAAAGCACCGGAAAGATTAGAAGAATTTCCTGATCCGGACGCCATTTTCATCGGTGGCAACGGCGGTAATATGGAGCAGTTGCTACAACTATGTGTGAATCGATTAAAGCCAAATGGCCGCATTGTTATGAACATCGCAACAATTGAGAACTTAGCAGAAGCTATGGGGCATTTTAAAAAGTTCAATTGTGATGTTTCTGTACTGCAGGCACAAATCTCAAAAAGTAAGCCAATTTTAAATTTAACGCGTTTTGAACCGTTAAATCCAATTTTTATCGTAACAGCACAGAAAGGGTTGGAATTATGACAATCGGTACATTAATCGGATTAGGTGTTGGACCAGGTGATCCGGAACTTATTACAGTAAAAGCGTTTAGAATGTTAAAAGAATGCCCGGTCATTGCGTATCCACAAAAATTGCGCGGCAGTAAATCGTATGCCCAACGAATAATCGATGTGTACGTTAATCCAGCGGAAAAAGAAATGCTGGGGCTTGTATTTCCGATGACGAAGGACGAGGAGACGTTGCAGGAAGCATGGTCAAAATCCGCAGAGAAAATTTATGCACATTTGAAAGAAGGCCGAGATGTCGCATTTGTAACAGAAGGCGATCCGATGCTTTTTAGTACATATATACACTTGATGAAATTAATGAAGGAAATGCATCCCGACGTTCCAATGAAATCGATTGCAGGGATATCTTCATTTAATGGAACTGCCAATCGTTTAGGAATCCCATTGGCAGACGGCGATGATCATGTAGCAATGATTCCGGCGACTTCGGATATGGCAGAGATGCGTCGTGTTATTGAGACCCATGACGGGATAGTGTTTATTAAAGTAGCGAAAGTATTAGATGTCATGCTGGATTTGCTTGAGGAAATGAACTTACTTGAAAAAACGTTTGTTGTGACAAAAGTAACTTCAGATGAAGAAATTATTTGGAAAACGAATGAATTGCGTGGAGCTGAGCTCAATTATTTATCATGTATGGTGGTGCGAAAATAATGAAGAAAATTTGGATTATAGGTGCTGGCCCCGGCGACCCGGATTTAATTACCGTAAAAGGCCTTAAACTTCTTCAACAGGCGGATGTTGTCATGTATACAGATTCGTTAGTTAGTGAAACTCTAGTTGCCGAAGCCCGAGAGGATGCAGAAGTAATCCGTACAGCAGGCATGCATTTACAAGAGATGGTTGATTGCATCGTTGAACGTGTCAATGCAGGGAAAATGGTTGTGCGTTTACATACGGGTGACCCGGCCATGTACGGGGCAACAATGGAACAAGTGGCATTGTTGAAAAAACATAATATTGGCTATGACGTTATTCCAGGTGTGAGTTCCGTATTTGCTGCCGCTGCAGCCGTAGGAGCAGAACTAACGGTTCCTGATTTAACGCAAACGTTGATCTTAACACGAGCAGAAGGACGTACACCGGTACCTGAGCGTGAAAAATTGCAAGCATTGGCAAGCCATCATTGCACAATTGCAATGTTTTTAAGTGCCACATTAACGAAAAAGATTACAAAAGAACTACAGGCTGCGGGCTGGTCGGACGATACACCGGTTGCCGTTATTCAGCGGGCTTCATGGCCAGATCAAAAAATCGTTCGCACGACAATTGCTGAACTGGATGAAGCGATGCGGACAAATGGCATTCGCAAACATGCGATGATTTTAGCCGGCTGGGCACTTGATCCGAACATTCATGAAAAAGATTACCGTTCAAAATTGTATGATGCTACATTTACACATGGTTTTCGTAAAGGTGTGAAAGTCGATGATTAATTTACGTGAAGGGGAAATTCCGGAAGTTCGTGTGACAAAACCTTATGCACTTGTAGCCATTACAAAGCACGGTGTGACGAATGCGCGAAAGTATGCGGAGAAGTTTCCTTATGTCGATGTATATTATATGAAGAAATTTGAGCAGGGCGATGAGGCTGAAAAAAATATTCAATTATTTGACGGGACGGTGCGCCTGTTACTGCCTGCATTATTTAAAGCATATAAGTCAATGATATTGATTATTTCCCTTGGTGCAGTCGTTCGGATGATTGCCCCCATTTTAGTAGATAAAAAGAAAGATCCGGGTGTTCTTGTTGTTGATGATAAAGGACAATATGTCGTAAGTGTTTTATCCGGACATATCGGTGGTGCGAATGCCCTGACAAATGAGTTTGCACAAGCAATCGATGCGACTCCGATTGTAACTACAGCATCCGATGTTCAAAAAACAATCGCGGTTGATTTATTTGGTGCACGGTACGGATGGGTTTGGGACAGTGAAGAGAAATTAACGCCTGTCAGTGCTTCAGTAGTGAATGAGGAACAGGTTGCGATTGTTCAGGAAACCGGTGAAAAAAAATGGTGGCTGCATGAAACACCGATGCCTGATACTTTGAAACTTTACCGGACAACAGGGGAAGCAATCGCTGCAAAACCACATGCCACATTGCTCATTACTGATCGTATTATCGAAAAAGAGGAAGAAATATTACTTGAAAACGGTGTAATTTACCGACCGAAATCAATTGTTTTAGGAATGGGCTGTAATCGCGGAACATCTGCTGAAGAAATTGAACAACTAATTGATGAAACGCTTGCAGAACTAAAGCTGAGCAAAAAAAGCGTTAAAGCAATCGCCACAATCGATTTGAAAAAAGATGAACAAGGTTTCCTGCAAGTAACGGCTAGAAACAACTGGCAGTTTATAACGTATACACCGGCACAGTTAAATGAAATGCCGCTGCAAAATCCATCGGAAACTGTTTTTAAATTTACAGGGGCATACGGTGTTAGTGAACCTGCTGCATTACGGTGTGCCAATGCGACAGACTGGCTGTTGGAAAAAAAGAAAAGCGGCAATGCAACCATTTCCATTGCCCGGATTACATTTGATGAGGAGGAAATCGAATGAATCGTTTCGTATTAGCCGGAACAGGCAGTGGCGTAGGAAAAACAACATTTACAATTGGCATTATGCGTGCACTGATGAAGCGCGGCTTAACTGTTCAAGGATTTAAATGCGGTCCGGATTATATCGATCCGACGTATCATACAGCGGTAACAAGAAGGTCTTCACGCAATATTGACAGTTTCATGATGACGGAAGATGTCGTACGCACAATTGTTGCGAGAAACAGCATTGATTCAGATGTGTCTATTATTGAAGGTGTCATGGGATTTTATGACGGGAAGTCGCCATTATCGAATGAAGGATCGGCGGCACATATTAGTGAAATTACAGACAGTCCGGTAATTTTAATTGTTAACGCAGCAAGTATGGCCCGAAGCGTCGCTGCTATAGTAAAAGGATTCCAGCAGTTGGACAAGAACGCCAATATTGTGGGGGTTATTGCCAATCAGCTTGGGAGTAAAGGTCACTTTGAAATTATTAAAACAGCGATCGAACATGAATGTAACATCCCCGTTCTCGGCTACCTGCAAAAAGGTGCGGTACCAGCGTTGCCAAGCCGTCATTTAGGTTTAGTACCGGCTATTGAACGAGGAGAGCTCGATCCGTATTTCGATGAGCTTGCAGATGCTATTGAAGCAACTGTTGATCTGGACTTATTGTTACAAGTCACAAAAGCGGCCGAATTGGAGCAAACTTCAAAGATTTTCGAAATACAAGAAAATACGCAAGAAATTCATTTGGCTGTAGCAAAAGATGCAGCATTTAACTTTTATTATGAAGAAAATTTTGAATTACTGAAAGCAAACGGTGCAAAACTTCATTTCTTCTCTCCACTTGAAAATGAACCGGTTCCTGAACAGGCACAAGGTTTGTATATTGGAGGAGGGTTCCCTGAAGAATTTGCTGAGAAGCTTGCACAGAATGAACAGGCAAAAACTTCGATAAAACAAGCGATTGAAAAGGGAATCCCGACACTTGCGGAATGTGGCGGCTTCATGTATTTAACAGAAGAAATTTTCAACCGTGAAGGAAATGGCTACAAAATGCTTGGTGTCATTCCAGGAAGCGTTCGTATGCAAGATAAGTTAGCGGCGTTAGGTTACAGAGAAATTACCGGTGTGGAGGGCAACTTTTTAATCGGTGAACAGGAGCTTGCTAAAGGTCACGAGTTCCATTATTCAGTTTACGAAGGAAATCACGAAACACCTGCTTATTTTACAAGAGGGCGCTTTGGAGCGAAAAAGGAAGGGTACTCACATGGAAATCTAGTTGCTGGATATACACATTTTCATTTCGCATCCAATCCACAACTCGTGAAAAATTGGCTTGCAGCTTGTTTGGAGGTAAGAATATGAATTATTTTCCGTTAATGGTCAATATTGAGTTTAAAAAAGTGGTGATCGTCGGTGGAGGCCATGTAGCCCGTCAAAAAGTGGAAGCATTATTACATACGAATGCCAAAATTACCGTTGTAAGTCCAACAGTAACGGATAAGTTAAAAACATATTTAGATGAAGGAAAAGCAGTCTGGAAACAAAAACTTTTTGAACCGGCTGATTTAGACGGTGCAGCCCTTATTTTTGCGGCAACGAATGATGAAACGGTAAATGATGCTGTGGAAGAAGCAACACAGCATTGGCAATTATTAAATCGTGCAGATGCTTTAGGTCGTATGGATTTTATGAATCCTGCGGTTGTCCGTCGTGGAGATTTTGTTGTAACGGTGTCGACAACTGGCGCAAGTCCGGCGCTTACTAGAAAAGTAAAAGCGGACTTAGAGGAACAATACGATGAAAGTTATGCAGAATATGTTGCATTTTTAAAGGAAGCCCGTCTGCTTATTTTGAAAAACTATGAAGGCGATGCAAAAAAAGCAGCGCTGGCTCAATTGCTTGAACCTGAAATACTCGATTGGATTCAGCAAAAGAATAAGAAAAAATGTGCACAGTTTTTACGTCAGATTGAAGCGGGAGAAGTCAATTGAGTGGATTTGTTTATATAGTTGGTGCTGGACCGGGTGACCCGAAATTACTGACAATACGTGCATTAGAGTGCATTCAGATAGCTGAAGTCATTTTATATGATAGATTAGTAAACCCAGAAATTTTAAAACACGCACCAGCCCATTGCGAATTAATTTATTGTGGCAAAGAACCGGGGAAGCATGGCCTCATACAAGACGAAATTCATCGTGTGCTCGTTGAAAAAGCACAGCAGAACAAGCAGGTTGTCCGTCTAAAAGGTGGCGACCCATTTGTCTTTGGACGAGGCGCAGAAGAAGCAGCTGTTCTTCGCAATGAAAATATTGAATTTGAAATTGTCCCAGGGATCACAGCAGGAATAGCGGCACCGGCATATGCAGGCATACCCGTTACACATCGTGATTATGCAACAAGCTTTGCGATTGTTACCGGGCATGGCCGTGAAGAAAAGGGGCAGGATTTTTTAAGCTGGGCAAGTCTCGCACAAATCGATACGATTGCGTTTTATATGAGTATCCGCAATATCGAACATATTACGAAAAGCCTAATCAGACACGGAAAGAAACCGACAACCCCGGTTGCAGTAATTGAATGGGGGACAACAAGCAATCAGCGTACGATTACAGGTAAATTAGAGACGATTTCCGAACAAATTCAGCAGGAGAAAATGGTCAACCCTTCGATGATTTTAGTTGGGGATGTTGTAGGAATTCGTGAAGAAATTGCTTGGTTCAATGAAAGGATTGAGACAACATGTTAGAAGCATTAAAAAAACGACGGGCGGTTCGTCAATTTTTAGCTAAGGAAGTAGAACAGGAAAAGATTGAACAATTATTGGAAGCAGCAACTTATGCACCGAATGACCGGATGCGCGAGCCTTGGCAATTTTATGTGCTGCAAGGAGATAGTTTAAAACGTTTTGAACAAGTAGCATTCAATTATTTACAGCAGCGCTTCCCGACAAAACCAAACTTAGTGGAAAGCTCAATGCAGGCCGTTACAAAAACACCGCTTATCATTGTCGTTACTTCTGCTGTAGTCGAAGGTGATGAAGGGGCGACGCTGGACAATAAATTTGCTGTCAGCAGTGCAATCATGTCGATGTGGCTGATGGCTGAAGCGCTTGGTTTAGGCATGGTGTGGCGGACACGCGGAGTCGGTCTTGTACATGAAACAGCTTTGCATGAATTTATCGGGGCGACGAATTCTGAACACCTCGTAGGTACGTTATGTATTGGCTATCCGGAGGAACCAGTTACAACGGAGAAAAAACGTACACCATTTTCAGAAAAAACTACTTGGGTATAGGGAGGTACTAACATGGCGAGAAAAGGAATGCTGCTCGTATATACGGGTGAAGGAAAAGGCAAAACAACCGCTTCATTAGGTGTAACCTTACGTGCAATTGGCCGTGGGATGACGGTGAAGTATTTTCAGTTTATTAAATCACCGGAACGTACATATGGAGAACAAATTGCACTTCGGAAATTAGGTGTTGAAACCGTTCAGCTCGGCATTGGCTTTACGTGGACAAAAACACCGGAAGAACATAGGGAAGCGTTAAGAAAGGCTTGGCAAATTGTAAAAAAGGAATTGCAGGATGAAACGACGGATTTACTAGTTTTGGATGAATTAAATAATGCATTGGCAATTTCAAAATTCCCAATCGATGATGTTTTGCCTTTAGAGGAGGTACTTGAAGCAATTCGGAGTCGACCTGCCACAATGCATTTAGTCGTTACAGGACGTTCGGCACATCCGGATCTTATTGCGATGGCTGATCTGGTTTCAACCGTTGATGCAACGAAACATTATTACAGCGAGCAGGATGTCACAGCTATGAAGGGGCTGGAGTTTTAGTGCAGGCAATCATGATTCAGGGTACAGCATCCGATGTGGGAAAAAGTGTACTATGTACAGCATTATGTCGCATCTTAGTTAATGACGGTTACCGGGTTGCTCCGTTTAAATCACAAAATATGGCGCTGAATTCGTATATTACAAAAGATGGCGGAGAAATTGGGCGTGCTCAAGGGGTCCAGGCAGAAGCGGCAAAAATTGATGCAACGACAGATATGAACCCGATTTTACTAAAGCCTAAAGGGGATATGGTATCAGAAGTGATTTTGCACGGTAAACATTTTGCAAACATGGATGCGGTCAGTTATCGTGAACAATTTGTAGAAGATGTCATGCCTGAAGTTCGTACATCGCTTGAACGTTTATCGGATAACTACGATGTTCTTATTTTGGAAGGTGCGGGAAGTCCTGCGGAAATTAACTTGAAAAGTCGTGATATTGCCAATATGCGAATGGCACATGAGACGGACGCGTCAGTGATTTTAGTGGCGGACATTGAACGCGGTGGTGTTTTTGCTTCACTCGTCGGAACGTTAATGTTATTGGATGATGCGGAAAAAGCACGTGTAAAAGGAATTATTATTAATAAGTTTCGCGGCATGAAAGAACTGCTGACAAGTGGAATCGATTGGCTGGAGGAATATACAGGTATTCCTGTACTGGGTGTCATTCCGTATTTCGATGTTCAAATTGAGGCAGAAGATTCGATGGCCCTATCCAGCCTGCGCTTAAAGAAGCCACAGCAGCATGAATTTGCGGTTGATGTCGCCGTTATCCGTTTACCGCGTATATCTAATTTTACTGATTTGGATCCATTGTTTGAAGAACCGGGTGTAGGCGTGCGCTTTGTCTCAACGCTTAGTGATTTAAAAAATCCGGATGTCGTAATTTTACCAGGTACTAAAAACACGGTGGAAGATTTTTTATGGCTTCAGCAAACTGGGCTGATGCAAGGTATTTTACAGTTAGCGAATCAAAATGTCCGCATTATCGGTATTTGTGGAGGTTATCAGATGCTTGGTGAGATTATCCGTGACGAACAGGCGGTTGAAAGCACTGGCGGAACGTATTTGACATTAGGTCTGCTGCCGATCGAAACAACATTTATCAATAGTAAGCAAACGGTTCAAGTTTCGGGAAGAAGCTGCACAGGTCATGAGATTGAAGGCTATGAAATTCATTTAGGCCGCAGTGTTGCGACTAAACCGTTGAAGCCTTTCATCCAATTTTATGACGGCCGGACAGACGGTGTCTATACTGACCAAGTATTTGGTACATATGTTCATGGGATTTTCCAAAATCGCCTATTTACACGCGATTATTTTAATACAATCCGTGTGCAAAAAGGAATGGAGCCAATTACAGGAGAAGTGTTATCCGATTTTGAACGTCGCGAACAAGCCTATGAATTGCTGGACCGCCATGTACGTGGGCATTTGAATATGGAGAAGATTTATTCGTTTATTTCGGAAGCCAAGTTTGAAAAGAGGTGAAGTTGATGGCTGTTTTACATGGGCCACTTGCAATTGATTTTGAGCAGCTCTGGAAGGAAGGGATGCTGGACTGGCATGGAAATATGCCGGAACGGATGAAAAATGATGCATTGGAGGAAGCATTTTGGGCCCAATCGATGCAAAAAAAATCCTATAAACAAACGGATGCACATGCCATTCCGATTTATGAAAAAATTCGTCAATACATACCACAGGGTGCAAGCTGTCTGGAAATGGGACCAGGTTGGGGGAATTATACATTTCCTTTAAGAGAAGATGTCGGAAAACTTACATTGGTTGATGGCTCAAAAAGTGTTTTAAAATACTTGGAGCAGTATTTCACGGAAGACGATGCGGTAAATTTTGTCCATGCGAAGTGGGAAGAAGCAGATGTTGAACAGCATGATATAGTAATCGGGGTCAATTGCTATTACCGAATATATGAGATGAATGATGCACTGCTGAAAATGAATAATTGCGCAAAGAAAAGAGCAATCATCGGTTTAACAACAGGTCCAATTCAACCACATTATGATGTTTTAGCGAAAGAATATCACTATCAGATTAAATATCCCAGAAGAGACTATATTGAAATTTTAAATATGCTGTACCAATTAGGAATTTATGCAGATTGCGAAATGCTGCCATTGGAACGTGTTTATTACTATGACAGTTATGAAGCGCTTTATGAAGCACAAAGTAAAAAAGTATTATCGAATCCGTTTGATTTAGAGCATGTTAAAGAGGCACTTGCCCGATTCGTTAAAGTGGAGGAAGGCAAGATTGTTTACCGTCATAAATTTTATGCAGCGATCATTAGTTGGGAGCCGGTAAACTTTTATGAATAAAAAAAAACTTTGGCTATGGATGCCTATTTTAATCATTGTGCTCGTCATATCGATTATTGGTGCAATCATGGTAGGTTCTGTAGGGATCACACCCCAGTTAATTATTGAGGTTTTACTTTTTAAAACAGGAATTTTAAGTGAAACAAACGCTTCTAAGGCGCAGCAAATAATTATTTGGGAAATCCGGGTGCCACGTGTACTATTGGCACTTCTAGTCGGAGCATCATTGGCAATATCGGGTGCCGCAATACAGGCTCTAGTAAAGAATTCTATTGCAGATCCTTACATACTCGGTGTTTCGTCGGGAGCATCTGTCGGGGCAACTTCAGTAATTTTATTCGGTGCATTTAGCTTTTTCGGAGTGTTTGCTTTATCGCTTGCCGCTTTTTTTGGTGCAATATTTGCCGTAATGATTGTATTTATGCTTGCCCGTGTGAACGGGAAAACTTCGATGATTCGATTATTGCTGTCGGGGATTGCGGTTTCCATGGTGTTAGGTGCGATGACCAACTTTATGTTGATGATTTCGAAAGAACAGGGCGGTGTTCAGGCAGTCATGTTTTGGATGCTTGGCAGTTTAGGCGGGGCAAAGTGGTCAAATCTCGGAATACCTCTAGTTACTTTTTGTATCGTATTTCCATTATTACTACTAAGCTATCGTCAACTGAACGCGCTGTTACTAGGTGAAGAAACAGCATCGACTTTAGGGATTCATATTGAACGATTCAGGCTGTTCATTATTATCATTGTATCTTTACTAACCGGCGTCGTAGTTGCTGTAAGCGGGAGTATCGGATTTGTCGGTCTCATTGTCCCACATATTGTACGGATGATTGTCGGGTCCAATTATAAAGTAGTTTTACCGCTAAGTGCGCTGCTTGGAGCCATTATTATTATTTGGGCTGATATGGGTGCACGTATTGCAATTGCACCAGAAGAGATGCCAATCGGAATTATTACCGCATTATTTGGCAGTCCGTTCTTTATTTGGATGCTTCGTCGGGAGCGCTATGCATTTGGGGAAGGAGAATGAGATGATCCAGCTACAACAAGTTGAATATTCGGTGGATGATAAGGAGATTTTGAAAAGCATTTCTTTGGAAATCATCGAAGGAAAATTTATAGGGATTATTGGTCCAAACGGCAGTGGTAAATCAACAATGCTTAAGATTTTGTACCGTCACTTGAAACAATCATCGGGAAAAGTAACTTTGCATGAACAGGAAGTCTGGGATATTTCCCCGAAAAAACTGGCAAGACAAATGGCGGTCGTTAGTCAAGAGTCCGCTATATTATTTGATTTTACAGTAAAAGATTTGGTAATGATGGGACGCACCCCTTATAAAGGCTGGCTCAGTTCTGAAAACTCAGAAGATATGTCAATCGTGGACAGAAGCATGGAATTGGCAAATATTACTCATTTAGCCAATCGAACATTAAGTAATTTATCAGGTGGCGAAAAAAAACGAGTAATGCTCGCACGTGCATTGGCACAGCAGGCAAGTATTCTCATATTGGATGAACCGACAAATCATTTGGATATTGAACACCAGCTCCATTTAATGGATTTAGTCAAAGATTTACCGATTACGATCATTGCGGCGTTACATGATTTAAATTTAGCTGCAGCTTATTGTGATGAGTTGATTGTTATGAACGATGGAACATTACATATTCAAGGTTCACCGGAAAATGTATTGACGACCTCGATGTTAAAAGAAGTATTTCATATAGATGCAGGGATTTCTAAAAATCCGTTCACAGGGAAGATGCATTTATTTTTTTATACGAATACACGAATAGATACTATAGGAGATTAACAATGAAGATACGTAAAAGTCTATGGGCTTCGTTTGCCCTAACCTCAGCATTAATTTTAGGAGCATGTTCGGGTAATGAACAAAGTATAAAACAGGCGACAGCAGATTCGGATGAAACAGTTCAGGCAGTAACAATTGAAAATGAAGGCATGTCCATTACATATGAAGAAGCTCCCAAAAAAGCGATTTCCATAAATCAGCATGTAACAGAAGTAATGCTTGCACTCGGCTTGGAAGAATCGATGGTAGGTACAGCTTACTTGGACGACCAGATTTATCCTCCGTTACAAGAAGCGTATGACCAGGTTCCGGTACTGGCTGAACAATATCCTTCGAAAGAACAGGTTATTTCAACAGAAGCCGATTTCATTTACGGTGGCTGGGCAAGTGCCTTTAATGAGAAAAACTTAATGTCACGCGAAGAAATGGAACAATTGGGAATCGGCAGTTACCTGCAGTCTTCCTCAGTAAAAGTGGCTCCGGAGTTAGAGGATATTTACACGGATATCCGTAATATCGCAAAAATCTTTCGTGTTGAAGAGCGCGGAGAAACATTGATAGAAGAAATGAACGCTGATATTGAAAAAATTAAAGAAAAAGTACCTACTGTGGATAAACCAATTGATGTTCTAGTATTTGATAGTGGTGATAAAGATGTATTTACAGCCACTCAAAACTTTATGAACACTCTCGTGAATATGGCGGGAGCAAATAATATTTTTGGTGATATCGAGAAAAACTGGGCAACGGTTTCAAAAGAAGATGCTGTAGAACGTAATCCGGAAGCTATTATTGTCATTGATTACGGTTCTACTTCAGCAGAAGAGAAAATTAATTTCCTGAAAAATGATCCGGCACTGAGCCAAACACCGGCAGTACAAAATGAGCGTTTTGTTGTTTTACCATTATCGGCTGCATCAGAAGGTGTTCGTGTGGCAGAAGCGCTTGAAATTATTGTAAAAGGTCTTTACCCCGATTCATTCTAATCTTTCAAAATCAAAGGGATTCCACCAGTCGACACAAGTGCGTAATTGATGAATGGGAGCGGTGTATATATGCAAGAATATGCTAAAAAAAATTTTGAAAAGGCGTTGCAGCTGCCGATGCCGAACAAGACGTTTGCAAAATTAAAAGCAACGGATGACTATGTAGCATTAATTGTACGACCAGGGTTAATAAACAAACATTTAACAAGTGATCAGCTGATTGTGTTAGCGAACCTTGAAAAATCTGGCGCTGTAAAATATTCTGCCGGCCATAGTTTTATCGTTACTGTCCATCGCTCACATGTTGAGCAGGCAATGGAAAAATTAACGGAAGTGAATTTGTATGTGGCATCCCAAACACCAAGTGCTTTATTTAAATGTTGCGACTTTTGTGATGGGGATTTGTTAGACGGTTTACCACTTGCAAAGGACTTACTAGAACAAGTTGAACAAATGCCATTAAAAAATAGGGTACGCATCGGCTTTAATGCATGCACCCAAGCATGCTATAACGCGGTTCAGGATGACTTGGCACTCATTTTTCATAATGGCAAAGTTGATATTTACGGAGGCGCGATTCCAATGGGGAGACGTGCCAGTTCGGGGCATCTATTATTAAAAAAAGTACCGGAAAATCAAGTGATCAATCTTGTGAAAAATATATTAGGAAAGTATAATGCATCATCAATCGATAAATTTTCGGCGTTCGTGCACAAAAATAAAACTTACTTTAATCAACTACAAGAAGGAGGACTCTATGACAACTTGGAATTTAAACCAAATGCAGCGTCATCTGTTAATTTGTAACGGGGCTACTTGTATGGGGGCAGGTGCAGAAGAAGTAACAAAGCAAATCCGGGATGAAATTCGTAAAAATCGATTAGATGAAATGATTCATACATCACGTACCCGTTGTAATGGTCGATGTAAAGATAAATGTGTTGTCATCGATTATCCAAAAGGGACATGGTATTCCGTTCAAGACGAGGAAACATCTCGTGCAATAGTTCAGGATACTGCTGAAGAATCATCCATTATTTATTCGGTGGAACATGGGGAAAGAATCCGACGTGAAAATCGAATTAAAGGGATCGATAAATATAAAAAAGGAAGAGGACCATTGAAAAAAGCAGTTTTATTTGTTGGGCATGGTAGTAGATTAGAGGCTGGAAATGAGGAAGTGCGTCAGTTTGTCGAGCAGACGAAAACGTATATTGATCCAGCACTACTAGTTGAAACTTGTTTTCTGGAATTTGCTTCACCGAATATAGAAGATGGGATTCAGCTTTGTGTTGAAAGAGGCGCGGATGAAGTCCATGTAATTCCCATCATCTTATTACACGCAGGACACTCAAAAATGCACATCCCGGCCGAAATCGAACATGCAAGAGAGCATTTTCCGGATGTTCGCTTTACATATGGTCAAACAATTGGGATTCATGAAGAAATTTTCGAAATTCTTAAGTCGCGATTAACAGAAGTAGGCTTCAATCCTGATGAAAAACATGACGACACAGCTATTTTACTTATTGCTCGCGGGGGCAGTGATCCATATGCAAATGGCGATTTCTATAAAATTACCCGTTTATTATGGGAAAAACTAGACGTTCCTATAGTAGAAAGTGCATTTATGGGCGTAACGACTCCATCAGTAGAACAAGGGGTTGAACGCTGTATAAGACTTGGAGCAAAAAAAATTGTGATGCTTCCATACTTCTTGTTTACAGGGGTGTTGATGGAACGAATGGCTAAAATGGTCCAGCAGTTTACAGAGCAATATGAAGATGTAGATTTTTTACTTGCAAATTATTTCGGCTACCATCCGAATTTAAAGAAAGTATTGCTCGAGCGCATGGACCAGGCTTTAGACGGTACATCAACAGGGATGATCGATTTAGAGAATTTCCGAAAATATGCAGAAGAACATGGATATGAACATCACCACCATCATTAATGTTAAAGTTTATCCAGAGCATCGAATATGCTCTGGAATTTTCATTTCATATCAAACGAAAACAAAGGAGCGAGGGGCACGATGTATTTTATTATTTGTGTAATCGCAGTGCTCATCGATTGCATTGTTGGGGATCCGAAAAAATGGACACATCCTGTTATATATATCGGAAACATGATTTCTTTTTTCGAAAAGAAATGGAATCATGGCAGTGGCAGTAGAAGACGGATCAATGGATTACTAACAGTTTTTCTCACGATAAGTATCACAACGGGCTCGGTTTTCTTAATTGTCTTTCTTGCAATAAAAATACATCTTCTTCTTTGGCTTGTAGTCGAAATCTTTTTGATTTGTTTAGCTCTTGCCCAGAAATCATTAAAAGAAGCGGCGATGCTCGTTTACGATTCCTTGAAAGCGAATGATTTACCCGAAGCAAGAAAATATTTAAGCTGGATTGTAGGCCGTGAAACGAATCATCTGGATGAACCTGAAATAGTACGGGGTGTCGTTGAAACGGTTTCAGAAAATACGAGTGACGGTGTGACGGCTCCGCTTATGTATGCGTTATGTTTTGGTGCAACCGGTGCATGGTGCTATAAAGCGATTAATACGCTGGATTCGATGATCGGGTATAAAAATGAACGGTATGCTGATTTTGGGTTTGCTGCAGCTAAATTGGATGATGTTGCGAACTATCTGCCCAGCAGAATTTCCGGGTGGTTCCTTATTATATTTACAAAATGTGAGACGGCAAAACCTTTCAAACACCGCTATAAAAACTGGCTAAAGGATGCTAAAAAACATCCAAGCCCGAATAGTGGCTATTTGGAGGCCGCTACTGCTGTTCAGTTAGGAATTCGTTTAGGCGGGTTTAATCGTTATGGCGGGGTGGAATCCTTCCGTGCTTATATGGGTGAACCGTACGAAACGATGCAAAGAATACATATTAAAAAAGCGATCCGGCACATGTATGTTTGTACATGGTGTGTAGTGATAACAGGGGGAATATTGTATGCAATTGCCTGCACATGGGGCTAATGCGGCAGCATTATATAAAGCGTTGAATTTAAAAATGCCGGATCAAGTCATCGATGTGAGCGAAAATGTCAATCATCTGGGGGTACCGAAGCAAGTAAAGCAACAGTGGCCAAACCTGTTAGAAAAAATTGCTGGCTACCCGGATGAACAAGCAGAACCATTTCGATCGCAAGCGGCAGCTGTTCACCAAGTAGCAGCCGATCAAGTTGTCGTCACAAATGGTGCGGCAGAGGGCTTAATGGCTTTGGCACAGCTTTTCAATGGACAGGAGATTGCTTTGTTACAGCCAACATTTTCGGAGTATGCTAGAACACTAAAACAGCAGAATTGTGTCATTCATTCTATTTTAGCTGACGATATTGAAACATATCGATTTAATGAGGAAATATTGGAGAAACAGCTGAAAGATGTCCATGCCTGCTATATTTGCAATCCGAATAATCCTACAGGCGTATTATTGAAAAAATATTGGATTGAACAGTTGATTAAAAAGTATCCCCACTGCGATTTTGTTGTCGATGAAGCGTTTATAGACTGGACCGATGAATCGGAGAGCGTTGTTTCATTGGTAAACACCTATTCCAATCTATTTGTCGTACGATCCATGACAAAAATGTATGCACTGGCAGGGGTTCGTCTCGGTTATGTCATCGGTCAACAGGCAGGAAAACTCCGTCATTACTTGCCGCATTGGAATGTGAGCGCGATTGCAAATGAAATCGGCTGTCTCTGTTTACATGACAAGGATTTTGTGAAGGAATCTCGTGAAAAGAGCAGTAAATTACGAAGTCAGATGGTGAAGGACTTAAAATTAATTGGTTGTAAAGTATCTAACAGTGCAGCGAATTTCTTATTGTTTCAATTACCGGAACAGTATAATTCGGATAAATTTTTTGAGTATTTATTAAAACGAGGAATCGTATTGCGCCATACAAAAAACTATGTCGGCTTGGACGGCGTATGGTTTCGAATCGCTGTCAAAAGTGAAGAAATCTGGATTAAATGCAAGGATGAGATAACAAATTATGTCAAAAATCATTAACTACTACCGTCATGGTGAAACAGTCTGGAATAGAGAAGGGCGGCTGCAAGGATGGCTTAATTCGGATCTGACGACAGAAGGAATAGAGCAGGCAATGTCCGTGAAATGGAACCCGCAGATCGTATTTTCCAGTGACTTGAATCGGGCGCTGCAAACAGCACACCTCATGTTTCCAAACCGCACTGTTCATAAGAGCAAAAATTTGCGTGAAATACACTTAGGGCATTGGCAAGGCAGCTACATAAAGGACCTTCAACAGGATGAACAATATCGCTGTTATATGAATTCACCACATTTATTTGTCAATACGACACAGGAATCTTTTGAAGAGGTAACAAAACGAATGCTTGCATTTCACAAGTTTTTATCACAGTTACCGTATGAGAGAATCGCTGTCGTTTCACACGGTGTTGCCATTGCCTGTTTGATTACCGCGCTTCATAAACAGCCATCCAACCAGTTGTGGGATTATTTACTGAATGGTGCTGCTTGTTTTTCGGTAGAAGGGGACATCCAACAATTACAAAGCAATATTAAATAGGAAGAAACGCTATACCGAATTTTAGGTATAGCGTTTCTTTTTTAGAATTTAAACGTATCATCCGTAATCGGAGCTACTTTAGCGACGGCATACGTTGATCCTTTTTGGCTGAAGAAATCGTACGTTGACCCTGTATTGGAAATCCCGTTCATTACAACCGGGTTGACTTCCTCGTCTGGAAACATCGTATCGAGCCCCAAGTTCATAAGCGCTTTATTCGCATTGTAGCGTACGTATTTTTTCACTTCGGGTGAAAGTCCTGTTTCTGCATATAAATCATCGGTATACTTCATTTCATTTTGATATAAATCAAGTAAATATTCATAGCCCCACAAAGTAAGCTCCTGCTGTTTTTCCGCTGTGAAGTTTTTGAAAATATTCTGCGCGAAAAAGCCGACCGCTACTCCGTGAATGGATTCGTCACGCAAGATTAAACTAATCACTTCCGCACTATTTCTTAAAACACCTTGTCCTCCTAAATAAAGCGGGTAGAAGAAGCCGGAATAGAATAAAAAGCTTTCCAGCATAACTGAAGCGAACATTGCTTTCCATAAGCTTTCCGGGTCATCTTCTTTTATAGCGGTGTATACTTCGCCAATGCGGTTTGCTTTATATTGAAGAAACTCATTTTTTTGCACCCATTCGAAAACTTCGTCGATTTCAGTGTTTGTACACAGTGTTGTAAAAATATATGAATAAGACTTTGCATGAATTGCTTCAAATGATCCGAATACGGTTAACACCGCTTTTTCTTGGAAATCGGGTGTGTACTTGGCAATTTCATTCATGCCGATGTTCGTTTGTACCGTATCAAGCAATGTTAGGCCGCCGAACACTTTTTTGTATGTATCCTGGTGCTCGAATTCCTTCCATTGTTTGACGTCTTTACTGACTGCAATTTCTTCGGGGAACCATATTTGTTTCCATTGCTGGTCCCAAAAAATACGAGCGAGTTCACTCGTCGGGGTATTCCAGTTGACCGCTTTATACGTTAAATTTGACATGCGACACACTCCTCAATTGTAAGTAAACGCTGGCGTACGTAATAAACGGTTTTAATGCCTTTCGTCCACGCATAAATATAAGCTTTTGCCAATTGTTCTGTGTTCCACTGGTCCGTCACGTATAGTGTCATGGAAATCCCCTGGTCGACATGCTTTTGCGCGGCTGCGTAAAGGTCGATCAGTTCATAGGGGTTTACTTCATAGGCTTCGGTATAAAGTTCCTGGTTATCATTCGTTAAAAATGGCATCGGATAAATTGTTCGACTGTCCGCATAATCACGAACTTCCACGCGTTCTGTAACAGGGGAGATGGAAGCCGTACAGCTGCGGATGTAGGAAATACTGCCTGTTGGAGCGATTGCCAGTCGATAAGAATGGAATAATCCATGCTCCAATACGTCAGACTTCAACTGCCGCCACATATTTTGAGTAATAATCGGTGTACCCCCAAGTGCTTTAATCACTTCAGGAGTAAGTTCTTTTTCTTCTTTGTTTATATAGGTTTCAAAATAAACCCCGCTCGCATAATCACTTTCCTCAAATCGATAAAACGTTTCGTTCTTTTGCTTCGCGATTTCCATTGATGCTTTTAACGAGTGATAGTTCAGTGATTCCATAAACGCATCGATAAATTCGATCGACTCTTTGGAACCATAACGGATTCCGCTTTGTACAAGGTGCCCATGCAAGTTCATAACACCCAATCCGACAGAGTGCATCACTTTGTTGGCTTTGGATACAGAAGGGACGTTGACGATATCGGTCATCGTTGAAACATTCGTCAAAAGACGCATTGCCGTATCGACAAGCTGTCCGAAATCCTGAACTTTCGTTGCTTCGTGAATGTCGATCGAACCTAAGTTACAAGAAACATCGAGGCCGTATTCATTCGGCTCGTTTTGATCGGTAACAACGCTTGTTTGCTGATACTGAAGAATTTCGGTGCATAGATTCGACATCTTCACACGCCCGATTTCCTTTAATGGGTGGGTGTTATTGACATTATCATCGAATATTTCGAACGGGTAACCCGATTCAAATTGCGCCTTTTTAATTTCCGTATACAATTTACGGGCGTTTAACCGTTTCAGTTTACGGATGTTTGGATTATCCAAAAATTCGTAGTACATTTCCGTAATGGAAATTTCCGACATGCGTTTGCCGTATTCTTTGAAAATATCATAAGAACTGAACAATACGATATCTTTATCGCGGCGCATTAATTCAAAGAAAATATCGGGAAGAATAATCCCTGTAGATAATGTAGCTAATCGGATTTTATCGTCGGCATTTGGTTTCTTGGAAGAGATGAACGCTTCAATATCACCGTGGAAAACATTTAGATAGACGACTCCGGAACCATTTCTTTGGCCAAGCTGATTCGAATACGAGAACGAATTTTCCAGCAGTTTCGCAACAGGCATAACCCCGCTCGCACGGTTTAAAATCCCTTTAATCGGATCACCTAATGGACGCAGATCGGTCAAGTTTACCCCGACACCGCCGCCTAAGCGGGAAAGCTCAAGACAATAGCCGATATTCTCTGCGATTGAATTCATCGTGTCATCCATCGTTAGTTTAAAACATGAGACTAGCTCACCGCGCGCTTTTTTCCCACTGTTTAGGGCAGTTGGGGTTGCCGGCTGGTAGGCAGTCATAACGGCTTCAATTGCCTTTTCCGCCAATGCTTCATCACCTTGTGCTAAATAAAGGGCGATGATGACGATCCGGTCTTCATACTTTTCCAGAATTTCTTTTCCGTCCCGGCTTTTCATCGCATAGCTTTCGTAGAACTTCGAAGCACTCATGAATGAAGGAAACCGGAACTTGTAGGAATAGGCTTTTTTGTACATTTGTTTAATAAAGTCCATCGAGTACAATTCCAAAAACTCTTTTTCGTAATAGCCTTCATCGACTAAATAACGCACTTTTTCCTCGATATCGATAAAGTAGCGTAAACGGACATTCACGTCTTCCAGGAAATAGCGGCGTGTTGCTTCTTTGTCTTTCGCCAGATCCAATTCACCGGTAGCACGGTAACGGTTTAGAATATCGTTATTTAATTTTAAATATTGTTTCATATCGATGCCTCTTTCCAAATGGAGTAGTAGTAATCTGTAATCGCTTCATAATTCGCCGGAGTTCCTCGCATTTCCACTTTTTCGATTAACGGAATTCCGTATTGTGCAGCTAAAAGGTCACCTGCACGGCCGAAAAAAGCATGACCAAAATTACGGTTTCCGCTTACGATAATTCCCTTGCATAGATCAAAGTTCGCAGTCATGAACTGGTCGACGATAGGGGGAACAGAGCCTAATCCATCCGTATACGTAAATAGAAGATACGGTTCATCCATTTTCTCTACTTCCGCCAGATCCTTTGCGGGCAAGCCGAGTTTTTGCACAATGGATCGTACATTACCAGTTCGTGAAGCAAATATGATCATGCGGTCATTTCAGAAATGCGATCGATAATTGACGTCGGCTCTGCGATAAATTCACCGTTAATTTCAAATAACGGCACAGACAAAAAACCTGCATCGAGTACTATTTGTTTTGCGCTCTCATCATGGTCAATATTAATAACCTCGACCTCCAAGTTGGCAGCATCGAGCTCCGATTTTACCCATAGGCATTTTGGACAAATTGTTTTCGTATAAAGTTTCATAATAGAACCCCTCGCTATTTAAATATTACTAGTAATTGTGGTGCACATGTCATGGGGGAACATGCAGACAAAACAAAAAAAGCTATCCCGGAAAACAGGATAGCTTGAAATGGAAACGAGTAAAAGAGCGCCTCCATTTCCTATTCCCCGAAGAAATGTACGTAGTTTTAACGCGGCAGGTCTCCTGGCTTTGCTTCATTCGTCAGACATACCTTCCCATGCATTGCACAGTGGTCTATTCGTCTTCAGTCAGCATTTACAGTTGCGGGGACAGCGTTGGATTCACACCAAACTTCCCTTTTAAACTACATTTAGTAGTACCGTGATAAAAAAACACAATATATAGTTGAATTGAGTATAAGCTTTAACAACATAAAAGTAAAGAGCCTAAAGAAAGATAACATAAATCCATTAAGAATTCTAGAAAACTCCCTATTGAAAATAAAGAAAAAATATGGTTTTGTTATAACTGCATGTAAATAGATTTTATAAATGAGAAAGTTGGTTGAATATGTCGATTCAATTAAAAATTAAGAAAGCCCACCCGAATGCTGTATTGCCGAAACAGGCACGGGAAGGGGATGCAGGGATGGATTTAAGTGCGGTTGAAGAAAGAGTTTTACTGCCTGGTGAATACGGATTAATTAAAACCGGTCTTCAAATCGAACTGCCGGAGGGAACAGAAGCGCAAGTACGTCCTCGTAGCGGATTGGCACTCAAACATGGGATTACGGTGTTAAATAGTCCAGGTACCATCGATGCAGGCTATCGCGGTGAAATCGGCGTGATTTTAATCAATCACGGGAAAGAACCTTTTACGATTGAAAAACAAATGCGAATCGCCCAGTTAGTCATTCAATATGTTCCGCAAGTTTTCATTGAAGAAACAGACGAGCTGTCGGTTACGGAGCGCGGTGATAAGGGCTTTGGTTCGAGTGGAGTGAAATAATGAAAAAAAAGCCTGCTGTCGGATGAACACAGGCTTTCAATCTTCTTTTTTCCACTTTATGTAATTGTATGACATTTGAAAAACAAATACGATCACGAGCAACAGCGTAACAAATATAAAGTTAGCGGAAAACCTTTCAAAATAATAAATGATCGCTAACGGAAAAATACAAAACGGGATTGAATAAATCGTGCGTAAAAATTTACGGCGATATGATAGGCCATGATAGGCAAACTTAAATCCTTTATCCACTTTCGGCTTTTTCCGGAAATACATAGACAAGACAAATGTCGTAATTGAAATCACTAATAATATGAATCCGTACTGAATTAAAAAATCTAAATCAACCATATTAGTTTCCTTCCTCTCCTTTTGACTGAATATCGATCTGTGTCACAATTTTTGAAATCGGTAAATACGAAAGTTCACAATTATAACGCCCATCAGGTAGATCTTTGTAAGTACCGGACTTTATGTTATAAAGATTATCTTCAATCTTTACTTCAGTCGTATCAATACTTCTCCCATGACCGTTTACAAAGTTGATTTCACAAATCCCCTCCGCAAATTTCTGATTGCCCGCTTGTAGTTGATAAAAATCATATCCATAAATACCCGTTACAATCAGCATGAACAGCGTTAGCACACCAAGCATAAACGTATTCATGTTATAGGGGGAGGATTTCTTATTTACAAACTGCCGTATAAAAAAGAAAGCTGCAATGATGAATAATAAAGTGAAAATTATTAGAGCACTGTAAAATCCAATGAGCACCATCATTCCCTCCTTTAGAATTTATTACCTAATTTACGGATAAGTCGGGAAAAAGTTTCAGAATTATATCGCGATTTGTTTTATTGAGATAATAATGTGCTTAAAACAATCGACACTTTTTTCTAATAGGTACTAAGTATGCATAAGGATAAATAGAAACGTTTATCCGTTTAGAAGGTGATCAATCAATTTTAGTCGAATGGATAAGAATCATAGTAGAAAAAATAGGATGGAGGCATTGTATGCGAAGCGTGCAAAGTGTGTTGTTTGAGAAGTTTTTAATACTGCGCGGAACAAAGAAAAAGTTTATGGATTTGCATCTGCTCGATGATTTTATTGCAATGAAGCATAACGAGAAACCGTATGAACTCGATGCTAAATTCAGAGATCAGTATCAAATAAAGAAAGACGAATTGAATGGCATTCACTATTACACAATTAATGAACAGCAAACACCGGAAAAGGTCATCTACTATTTCCACGGCGGAGCGTATATTAATGATCCACTGATTTTTCATTGGCGTTATTTAGTAAAGCTTGCACAGAAGACAAATTTCACGATTGTTGTGCCAATTTATCCGAAGCTGCCTAAACATACACATAGAGAGTGTTTTGTTGCCATCCATGACTTATATGATCGTCTCGTTTTAAAATACGATGCACCGTTTATTTTTATGGGGGATTCTGCTGGAGGCGGGTTGGCAATGGCGTTGGCTCAGGATGTAAAGCGATGTTCGAAAAAGCAGCCGCAGCATATTGTTCTACACTCTGCTTGGCTAGATGTACGAGGGGAAGACCCGCGCTATAAAGAACTTGAAAAACTCGATCCGATGCTTGGAGTGATAGGCGCACAGGAGCTTGGCAGGTTATGGGCGGATGGCTTGGAGTTAACCGACTACAAAATAAGTCCTGTACATGGAGAACTGATAGACATTGGACTAATTACCGCTTTTGTGGGGACGGGTGAACTACTGTTAGTCGATGCAAATATGCTTCTCGATAAAGTAAAAGAACAGGGAATAGCAATTCAATACTATGAATACCCAAAAATGAACCATGTTTTTCCGGTATTTCCGATTCCGGAAGCAAAGAAAGCAATGAATCAACTGCTTAAGATTATAAAAAATTAGTACGAATTAATAAGGGAGCTTTAACAGTACGGAAACGTATATTATCCGACATATCAAAACAGAGGACAAAGATTAGGAGGCCAAGTTAACAATAGCTGATAAGGTAGGAAGTAAGCAGCTACACAGGTAATTTCAAATATCCCTCCAGCAGTTTTTTGATCGCCTGTTTACAGATGACAAACAGGAAACAGGTGTGTTGAAAGGTAAAAAAATTTCTACACACCTGATTTGCTTAATAAATTTGGCATCTATTTATTAATAAAGTTCTCTACGTGAGACTTAAGGACCACAAAAAAGCGAAGATAGCTTGGATTTCGAAGCACAAGCCATGCAAAAGAATGCGGCCTCTGGGAACAGAGGTGAACATCCTTGAATTAATTATTGCACTGTGTACCCGCCATCTAAAACGATAGCCTGGCCAGTCATTCCTTTTGCTCCCTCGCTTGAGATAAATAGAGCCAAATCAGAGATTTCTTTTACATCAAGTAATCTTTTTTGAGGAACGAGTGGGTAAATCACTTCTTCCAATACGTTTTCGAGAGGTATATTGCGTGTTGCTGCTAAGTCTTGCAATTGATTTCGAACAAGTGGTGTATCTACATAGCCTGGACAAATAGCGTTAACCGTTATGCCATCTGATGCAGTTTCAAGTGCCGCAACTTTTGTGAGACCAATAACACCATGTTTGGCAGAATTATAGGCTGCTTTTCCTGCAAATCCAACAAGTCCGTTAATAGAAGCCATATTAATAATACGGCCAAATTTTTGTTTTCTCATATGCGGTAACACATGCTTAGTTAATACAAATGGAGCAGTTAACATTATTTTTATTAACAGTTCGAAACGCTCTGTCGGAAAATCTTCAATCATTGCAACATGCTGCATACCAGCATTGTTTATAAGTATATCGATTCGACCAAATTTCTGTACTGTTTCATCAATTGCTGCTATAATTTCTTCTTCTTTTGTTACATCACATTTAAGTCCAATTGCTCGTTCTCCAAGGGTGCTTGCTGCATCTTTCACTTTTTCTTCATTTATATCTGTTAGCACGACAGTAGCACCTTTTGTATAAAACTCTTTCGCAATCTCAAATCCTATACCTTGTGCTGCACCAGTAATGAATACCATTTTATCTTTTACCACCCAAAAAGCCTCCTAGATGAGGAGCCAAAAGAGCTGGCTCCTTTAAATTTGATTTCCGAAACACGACTTAAAACTCTCGGTATATTAAACAGCCATTTAATAACTACCGTTCTATTATACTAATCCAAAGAATGTATAAAGTGCGATGATTACGAATACGGCTAACGTTTTAATAATCGTAATCGCAAAAATATCCCGATATGACTGTTTATGTGTGAGTCCCGTTACTGCCAGCAGGGTAATAACCGCTCCATTATGCGGAAGGGTATCCATGCCCCCTGAAGCCATTGCCACTACGCGGTGCATTACTTCTGGTGGAATATTAGCAGCAATAATCGCCTGATTATACTTATCAGCCATTGCTCCCAAGGCAATTCCCATACCCCCTGATGCGGATCCCGTCATACCGGCAAGAGTAGTGGTCGTAACTGCACCATTGACAAGTGGATTTGTAAATGTTGTCGATATCCCGTCGCTGATTTTCGCAAATCCTGGGAGAGCTGCAATGACCCCGCCAAATCCATATTCAGCGCCGGTATTCATAGTCGCCAGCAGCGACCCTCCAATCGCGGTATTAACGCCATCTTTAAAACCACTAAATACCCGTTTAAAATCATAGGCAATAGATGATATAATTCCCACAATCAAAGCCATAATAATCGCCCAAATAGGAGCAGATGTTGCTACATCCACTTTATAGGCACTCAAGCCAATTGCTTCAAAGTCAAAGCCATTCGGATACCATTTCGGTATACTTGTAACAAATATTTTATTGGTAACCCCAACCAAAATAAGCGGAACAAAAGCCAGTATTTGTCTAGACAGCGATTGTTTGGCTGTTAAATCGGGAAGAGCAGGCTCATCCTTTACTTCTGCACTTTGAATCGTAACAGCCGTTTCCGAATCAAACCCGTAATAACCTTCTCCAGCTAATTCGGCTTTTTTTCTTCTAGCCTCCAAGTATAGTAATCCAGCTGTTAAAACGACAATTGCCCCTATGATTCCTAGAACCGGTGCTGCATAAATATCCGTTTTAAAGAAGGCGATTGGAATAACGTTTTGTATTTGTGGTGTCCCAGGCAGTGCATCCATTGTAAAGGTAAATGCACCAAGAGCAATCGTACCCGGAATTAAACGTTTAGGAATATTTGCCTGTCTAAACATTTGTGCAGCAAATGGATAAATCGCAAATACCGCTACAAATAAACTCACTCCACTGTATGTTAAGATGGCGCCAAGCAATACGATCGTGAGCATTGCTCGTTTTGCACCAAGCCAGCTGACAATTGTTTTGGCAATTGACTCAGCAATTCCTGACATTTCTACAACTTTTCCGAAAATAGCTCCTAATAAGAAAACAGCAAAATATGATTTAATAAATCCAACCATCTTTTCCATGAATATACCTGAGAAAAATGGTAAAACATTGCTTGGTGCAATTAATACGACCGCTAAAAGCGCACAAATTGGTGCAAATAATATGACGGAATAACCGCGGTAGGCAGCAAACATTAATAGTCCAAGCGCCAATAGAATAACCAACAAATCCATATAAATCCCCCTCGTACAATAGTAGTAAGAGTTCTATTCTTTGGACAATTGCCATATGAAAGAAACTCTTATTTATGGTGTATTACATCGTTTATCTGGCAGGAAAACAGTTAAATAGAAACGCTCTCTTTTACATTCTCAACAATTAAATTTGCTTCCGTTGATTGAATTACATCCTCAACTGAATATCCTTCAAATACTTCTTTCAGTTCTAAACCACGTGATGTTACTTCAATCAAGGCTCTTTCCGTAATAATTTTATTGACTACGCCTTTGCCTGTTAAAGGTAAAGAACATTCTTTTTTTATTTTTGGTGAACCGTCTTTCGAGACATGATCCATTATGACAATAATTTTTTTTGCACCATGTACTAAATCCATCGCACCACCCATACCTTTAATCATTTTTCCAGGAATCATCCAGTTGGCTAAATCGCCTTTTTCGGAGACTTCCATTCCACCCAAAATGGCAACATCAATATGTCCGCCGCGGATCATTGCAAATGATTCTGCACTTGTGAAAAAAGAGGAGCCAGGTATTGTTGTGATTGTCTCTTTTCCGGCATTGATTAAATCTGGATCAACTTCTTCTTTTGTCGGATACGGTCCGATTCCAAGCAAACCATTTTCGGATTGCAAGATGACGGTTTTTTCTGGAGATATATAATTTGCGACTAATGTAGGCATCCCAATTCCTAAATTGACATAGTTACCGTGTTCAATTTCTTTTTCAGCCCGAATGGCAATTCGTTCCCTATTAGATAAAGTCATTTAGAATACTCCTTTCTTATTAACGTACTGTTAATCTTTCTATTTTCTTTTCTTGTTTTGCTTGAAGGATACCTTGGACATAGATACTCGGCGTTTGAATCATATTTGGATCTAATATACCTGTTTCCACAATTTCCTCAACTTCTGCAATCGTAACTTTTCCAGCTGCAGCCATGATAGGATTGAAATTTTGAGCGGTTTTGTTATAAATCAGATTGCCTAAATGGTCAGCTTGAGCAGCGCGAATTATAGAAAAATCAGCATTTAATGCTGTCTCTAAAACATACTCCTTTCCGTTGAAATTTCGAATTTCTTTTCCTTCTGAAGTGATTGTCCCTACTCCAGCTGGTGTATAGAAGGCTGGAATACCAGCACCTCCTGCACGGATTCGTTCAGCAAGTGTGCCTTGGGGAGTCAGCTCCACTTCGATTTCACCGGAAAGTACTTGGCGTTCAAACTCTTTATTTTCACCTACATAAGATGCAATGATCTTTTTGATTTGCTTCTTCCGCAATAAAAGTCCTAATCCCCAATCGTCTATACCGCAATTATTCGAAATTACCGTTAAATCTTTTACTCCTTTTTCTTCAAGTGCAAGGATAAGCTGTTCAGGAATACCAACCAATCCGAAACCACCAACCATGAGAGTTGTGCCATCTTGAATTTGACTGACTGCCTCTTCTGCAGAAGAGAAAATGCGTTTCATGTTTTTACCTCCAATAGAAAAATAGTTTTAGTGAAAATATTGCTTTAAAAGCATATTTAATTGTATTAAAGCAGAATATTTCAGCGTGTACAATATCGTGTGACAGAACTGTGACAGAATTTAAGGTAGTTGTATTCCGGAAAATCGGACTCAATTATTATGGGGAATTTTAAAAAGTGGATTAATGTGAAATTAAAAAATCCGATATTTCGGAATTTAATCCAAAATCTCGGAATTTAGGTCATAAGTTGTGTTTTTTTATTTTTTCATAAAGTGTTGAACGGCTAATGCCCAACTTCTCGGCAATCCGTATTTTGTCCTTCTCATTTTCTAGATATTCTTGTAAAATCTGCTCTTCTACTTGAAAAAGGATTTCTTCCAAAGTTCCATTAATTCGAGTATAATCCGGTTTTTGTCGTCGAATATAGATTGGTAATGCATCTTCAGTAATTTGCTCACCATTTGATAACTGAATAATTGCTTTTAACACATTTTTGAGTTCTCGAACATTTCCCGGCCAGTTATATTGTTGAAGCAACAACCAAGCTTTTCGACTAAGCTTAAAATCTTGGCGACTCACTTCGGAACTGAATTTGTGCATAAAAGTTTGTATTAATTCAGGAAGATCCTCAATCCGATCGCGAAGAGGGGGAATTTGCAATGTAATCGCCTGAATAAGATAAAATAAATCTTCACGAAATTGCTTTTCTTTTACTAGCCCAGCAAGTGATAAATTTGAACCTACGATTATGCGAACATCAACTGGAATTACTTCATCAGTGCCGGCTGGTTGAACTTTTTCATCCTGCATGACCTTTAACAGCTTTGCCTGTAAGGTTGTTGGGAGTTCACTAATCTCTTCAATAAAAAGAGTTCCGCCTTGTGCTCTCTGAATTCCTCCTGATTTAATTCGCTGTTCAGCCGAATCCCATTTTCCAAACAATTCTCCTTCCAGCAACTCTTTTGGTATAGTGGAACAATTAATCTTTACGAAAGGATGATCCACCTGATCGGATAATCTATGAATACTCTGGGCAAACATTTCTTTTCCTGTACCTGTTTCACCCTCGATTAAAACAGGCAGTTTTGTCGGAGCAATCATGGTGATCGTTTCTTTTATTTTTCGCATAGAGTTGGAGGTTCCTTTAATATCTGACAAGCTATAAAATGATTCGCGGTATTGTTTCATATTTGTTTCAATTTGGTCTAAAGTCTTTCGAACATGAGAACTTAGTTTTTTCCAGTCATTTAAATCCCGGAAGGTTACACTCCCGAAAGCGCCAATAATTTCCCCATCAATCACAATTGGGACACGATTGGCAAGCATATAGGTACCTTTAATATATTGAGGGGCTGCAATATCAGGTGTCCCTTTTTCTATGACGAGGTGCATCTCACTATTTTCAATGACATCTGCTACATGCTTACCGATCGCATCTTCACGTTTTACTTCGAGAAAATTACAATAACCTTCGTTAAGGTAAATAATTTTTGCATTTCTGTCTACGACTACAAACCAGGGAAAGGCAGTCTCCAAAATTTGCTTTATTGCAGGACCTGGTAAATTTTTTATCCAATCTTCCATTTTCCTGCCTCCATTCTTCTAATATTTTACATACTAGTTTATACTGTAAAAGAGTCAGAGGCTATAGATAGAGTAGTGGTTAAGAAGAAACTTATATACTTAAGCTTAATAATTATCTGATATTTTATAAAATATTGTTTTGGATTTTGGCAACTGGCTTACTAATAGCGAAGCTTTCGTGTTAGAAATTGACTAAATTGTCATGGGGAATGACTAAAAGTAATGTTGAATGAATAAATAATCTGGAAACATGTTTTAAAAAAGAGTCGATTCAATTCGAGGCATCACCTCGCTATAAATTATAGCGTAAGGAGATTTAAGTTGTGAAATTATATATAATTCGCCATTGTGAAGCCAATGGGCAAGCACCAAATGCATGCTTAACGTTGGCTGGGAGTGAAACAAGCGGGCGTTTAGCAAAGTTTTTATCTGGCTTAAATATAGAGCTAGTCATTTCAAGTCCATTTACGAGGGCAGTTCATACAATACAACCTTTCATTCTACAAAACAACATTCCATTTAAATTAGATGACCATCTAAAGGAAAGGGTTTTAAGCAGTGAAGATCTTCCCGACTGGTATGAAAAGTTACAGCAAACCTATATTGATAAGGAGTTAAATTTTACTGGCGGGGAATCAAGTAATGAAGCGACAAAACGTATTAATGAATTGGTGCAAGAATTAAAACAAAGAAATTACAAGTCAGTGGCAATCGTTACACATGGCAATATCATGTCATTACTACTCAATTATTATCAACCGCATTTTGGATTCGAGGAATGGAAGCAACTGTCGAATCCGGATGTCTTTGAAATGGATTTTAGCAAAGAACATCCAGTTGGAAATCGTATATGGCGGTAAGTTGTGTAAAATAGGTTGTAGAAAAGCAGGTGCAAGATGAAAAATTATTTTATTATTAGTGATATCCATGGTCAGTATAAAGCATTTGAACAATTATTAACGTTTTGGGATCAAAAGGATGTCCTTGTTCTGCTTGGGGATTTGATCGACCGGGGTCCTCAGTCTTATGAGGTTGTACAAAAGGTAATGGATCTGAAGCGGCAATACGGGGAACAGGTTGTTTTCTGTAAAGGGAATCATGAAGCAATGCTTTTGGATTTTATCGAAAACCCCGGGCAAAAACACGCCTTTTATTACAAATACGGCGGTCGGGAAACAATGGCTTCATTTTTAAGGTACTTACCGGTTGAAGTAAGCGAACTCGACCCGATTGACCAAGTACAGATTGTGAAAGAGAAGTTTGCGGAGGAATTGGATTTTCTAAATTGCGGCAAATTATATGAAATTGCAGGGAACCTTTTGTTGACGCATGCAGGATTTGATTCGAGTTGTGCGGCAGTTGATGAAACGCCGGAAGAAAATTTCCTGTGGATTCGCCAGCATTATAAAAATGAGAATAAAACGCCATTTATCAATGTTTTTGGACATACGCCAGTACAACATATTCATGATTCTAATGATGTTTGGATTAGTGAAGACCAAAAATATATTGGAATAGACGGAGGGTGTTATTTTACAGGACAATTGAATGGCATCGTTCTGTCGGAAGTTGGGCAAATTGTTCACATATATACCGTTACTTCTGAAAAAGCCGAAAACTTCAATGATTGACAAGTGTCGTTATGATTGGGTGAAAAGTTATATTTAAATAATATTATTTCTTGGATGTATGTTTTCCCCTGATTTTTTGGTATACTATTATTAACAATATAAAAGAGGTTATCCCGTTCGATTTTGTGCGGGGTAGCCTCTTTCGTGTTTAAAGAAGTTTTTCAGGGAGGAAACATTTTGGAGCAATATACAAATTTACGAGCGGGCGAAAAAGGTGCCTATTTATCAATTATTGCCTACATATTTTTAAGTGCGCTTAAGTTAGCAGCAGGCTATTTAGGGGATTCAGAAGCATTAAAGGCAGATGGATTAAACAATACAACGGATATTATTGCTTCGGTAGCCGTTTTAATCGGGCTGCGAATTTCCCAGCGCCCGCCGGATGATGACCATCGATACGGACATTTTCGTGCAGAAACGATCGCATCACTTGTCGCATCATTTATTATGATTTATGTCGGGATCGAAGTCCTTATATCAGCAGGTGAAAAAATTGCCAATCCGATCGATCAGAATCCTTCCTATTTAACAATTATTGTTGCCGTATTTAGTGCGGCCGTCATGTTTGCGGTATATAAATATAATTTAAACCTATCTAAAAGAATTAACAGTTCTGCAGTTAAAGCAGCAGCTTATGACAATCGCTCTGATGCCTTTGTTAGTATCGGAACAGCTATCGGGATTAGTGCTGCGCTTCTAGGCTTTCCAATTGTCGATACGATAACCGCCTTTATCATCGGTTTAATTATTATTAAAACAGCGATTGAAATTTTTAAAGAAGCGGTGTTCTCGTTAACAGACGGTTTTGATACGGAATTAATCAGTTCGATTGAAGAGCGCGTTTCGAAAATTCCGCGTGTCCGTGACGTTACCGATGTGCGCGGCAGACAGCACGGAAGCTTAATTCTTGTCGATATTACGGTAAGTGTTAATCCTAATCTAAATGTACGTGATTCACATGCCATTACGGAGCAGATTGAAAATGAAGTGAAGCAGTTGAACCCTTATGCAACAACACTTGTCCATATCGAACCGTACGACCCGAAAGAGCTGATTATTTGTGAAGATGATTTCCATTTCTAATGGATAAGTCCTATAAAAGCTTTACTCAGTATACTTCAGGAAATTGACAGGTAGTTATAGAGCTGAACTCAATTTGCAATTACGTTTCAATTTAGTCACACTCATTACGAGTTGTGGCTTTTTCTTATGCAATATTTTTCGTTAGTTGAGGCATGATATGAAGAACAAATATTATCTACTAGGAGGAAAATAGTTGGACGTTTTATTAGGTCAAATTCGTGAAGGTCTGGATTATCTGACTATACAAGGTAAGAAGGTAAATAAAATTAAAATGAATCCAAATATCTTCGAAAAAATGACGAACAAACTTATGGACGTTGAGGTAAGTGATGGTGCTATTACTGTATTCGGAATTACGATAGAGGCTGATAAAAACATCGAAGTGTATGCTTTTGTAATGGATGAAGTCACTTAATTTCAAGTGGCTTTTTATTATACCCTCATTAACGGTGAATAGATGCACCTCACTTAATGTAACGGAAAATGAGAATGGCTTTTATCTGTGAATGAATCAAAATACTCCATCTTCTGTTAAAATGTAAGTACTTACTGGCAGCAATTTATTGGAGGTTATTATATGAAAAAAGTATTTGCAATCATTGCAGTAGTATTCATTGTCTCAATTTCGATGATCGAGTGGCTGCTGACTAATCCCTCCAATTCATTGGAGCTCATGCAAACATTAAGAAATGCAGAAAATCCGGAATCGCTTTTTATGGATGAAAATAATTTCGATGCCGATAGTGTTGAGTACATACAAGAAGAATTTAGCCCAAATATGGTGAAGCAGTTTACAATACTGGAGTTTGATGAGAAGAGTTTTTTAATTCAGTCTACTCCCGGTACGACAAAATGGGAAATTATTAATATTGAAGAACTGCCAAAGGAAATTAAAGAATATTTTCTTTCACAGAAATAACCGTACATAGGTTCATAAATCCAAGGGAAAAGAAAGAGGAATACTATTGCATACTACAATCGGAGTTGTCGCTCATGTCGATTCTGGTAAAACGACATTTTGCGAACAATTACTATATCATACAAATTCGATCAAGAAGCGCGGGCGGGTGGATCACCAAGATGCTTTTTTAGATAACCATGCCATTGAACGGCAGCGCGGGATTACGATTTTTGCAGAGCAGGGGCGTATTGACTATAATGGTCAAGCGTATACGCTGATCGATACACCAGGGCATATCGATTTCGCACCGGAGATGGAACGTGCGATCCATGTAATGGATGCGGCCATTGTCATTATCAGTGCGGTCGACGGAATCGAGGGACATACAGAAACGGTTTGGCATTTGCTGCGGGAGCATCATGTTCCGACTTTTATTTTCATTAATAAAGTAGACCGTGAAGGAGCAGATGTTGCAGCGGTCATGTCTGCGATAAAAAAAGACTTATCCCCAAATGCATTATTGTTCAATGATGGGTTCGACACAACCGTAAAAGAGTGGCTTGCGGAACGTGACGAACAGCTGATGGAAAAATATTTTGCCGATAATATAGCGGAGAATGACTGTTTAGAGAGCCTGAAACATGCAATCAACCATGAACAAGCATTTGTTTGTATGTCAGGCTCAGCTTTAAAAGATGAAGGGGTACTGGCCTTTTTTGAAACGATTGCACAACTGATGGAAACAAAGTTTGACGTGAATGGTCCATTTGAAGGAAAGGTATATAAAATTCGCCATGATCATCAGCAGCGTCTGACATTTATGAAAGCTTTATCGGGTGTTCTCAAGGTACGTGATGAATTTACTTTTGGTGAAACAACTGAAAAAGTTACGGAAATTCGTTTATACAATGGCAACAGTTTTACGACGGTTCCACAAGTGCAAGCGGGCGATATTTTTGCGGTGAAGGGACTGGCAATGCCGCTTATCGGTGATGTGATTGGGGCAACGGAAACTAATCCTGCACAATTTGATATGATTCCGACATTGCAGGCGAAAGTGATATATGAAGGTGCGTTACATATTAAAGAACTTCACCGTGTTTTCCGTGAAATCGAAGCAGAGGAACCGAGCTTACGTGTCGTGTGGAACGAGAAATTCCAGGAAATCTCCGTTCATGTCATGGGAACAATCCAGCTTGAGGTATTAACGGAATTGGTAAAAGAGCGCTTTGGAATCGAGGTCCAATTTGGCAAACCGCAAATTCTTTATAAAGAAACAATTGCAGCACCTGCTATCGGATATGGCCATTTTGAACCGTTAAAGCATTATGCGGAAGTGCATCTGAAAATGGAACTGAACAATCGTGGTGCCGGCATCACATTCTCGAACCGTTGTCATGCCGACGACTTATCTGTCGGGCATCAGCGGTTAATAGAAAAGCATCTATTTGAACGCGATCATCATGGGTTACTAACAGGATTTCCGGTAACCGATATTCATTTGACGCTGCTGACAGGGCGTGCACACAATAAGCATACAGATGGCGGCGACTTCCGGGAAGCTTCGTTTAGAGCATTGCGACAAGGGCTGGAACAAGTAGAAAATGTACTATTGGAGCCGTATTACCGTTTTAAAATGAAAGCGTCAAGTGATCATATTGGCCGGATGATGTCGGATATCCAGCAGGCAAGCGGGTCGTTCGAAGCGCCGAATTTAACAGAAGACACTGTTACACTTTACGGACGGGCACCTGTAGCAACTTTTATGGATTATTCCACTCAATTTGCAGCCTATACAAATGGAAAAGGTGCGTTAACGCTGCAATTTGAAGGCTATGATGTATGCCATAACAGTGATGAGATTATTGAACAAATTGGCTACAATAAAAACGCTGACCCTGAATATACATCGTCCAGTATTTTTTGTGCAAAGGGTAAGGGTTACAGTGTGCCATGGAATAAGGCAAAAGCAGCGATGCATTGTGAAGTGCACGAAATTGATTGACGCATGAAAGAAGGACTTTGCAGAACAATAAAAGAAGTAAGCAGTAAGGAACTTAAAAAGGAGGCACTTATAATGGCATATATTTTACAAGTAGATTTCAAAATGGATGGCCCTTTCGGTGATGAAATGGCAGTTGGTTTTAAAGAATTAGCGGAAAGCATAAATGAGGAAAAAGGCATGCTTTGGAAAATTTGGACAGAGGATGCGGAAGCAGGTGAAGCTGGTGGTATTTATTTATTTGAAACAAAAGAAACAGCTGCTGCTTATTTGGAAATGCATTCAAAACGGCTAAATGGCTTTGGCATTACAGCGATCAACAGTAAAATTTTCTCGGTGAACGAGTCGTTAACTAAGATTAACAAGGGTCCGGTAAATGCATAATTAGGTGATCTAAATTACCGACAGATAACGGGTTTGATATTGTGGAGAAAACAGTAAATAACAGTGCAGTAAGAGACGCATTTCGTAAATGAATTGTGTCTCTCTTTTTTTGATATATCAACATGAAATAATAAATTTAAAAAACGAGGTTAGGAATTTTTGCATAACTAATGGGGAGGCATCTCTATGAAACATACTACAATTTTATTTATTTCAATTTGTTTAATGCAATTTTGTATATTAACAAATATAACTTTGTTAAATGGTGAATGGAATGGAATCACGATGTGGGTGTGTACAGGCATTTTTATTTTTTCTTGCGCAGTTTTCGGTTCTAGCCGAATAGATGCATCTAAAAATACTTAACTTTATATAAGATAGTTCCTAAACGAGGGGTAGGAAGCGTTCTTAATGTAATCCAAATTATTAAAAAGGGAAAATTAAATTGTTATAGAAATAAAGAAGATTACAGAAAAAGGAGCAGCATATATGAAAATCGTACAATTAACACCTCAATTGTTATTGGAAAATCAGCACCATGCTGATATGTATTTAAATAATATAATTCACCCAAACCTTACGTCAAATAGCTGGATGAACAATTGGCGAGATGTTGCATCACGTTTTCAACTTTTTAAATTCTTAGACCTGTCAGCTGAAGAGATGCTTTCGTATAGTTGGAATGAAAAAATAATTGCACAAGTTATAAATGAAACCCTAATGATTGTAGAAAAACATATTGAATTAGATAAGGATTTACAAATTACAATTGTGCCTGCCCTTCCTTTTCCTTGGTTTTCGAATTTAGAACGATCTTTTTGGACAAATGGATTTACAAATAGTAGTCAAAGTATATGGATGGCTATTCCGCCCAATCCAGACAGATCGTTTTTATGCTATTTACTTGCACACGAACTGCATCATTCAGCACCCAAAAATCCAATTTATGACTTAACAATCGACAATTTCCCATTAAAAGAATGGTATAAAATGGAAGGGATAGCTGAATATTTCAGCTTACAATTTTTCGAAGATAAACGTTGGTGGAAAGAAAGCTTTTCACTGGACATTGAGGAACGCTATATTGCTGAAGCAAAAAGATTTTTAAATACAAATGATGATGCTGTGAAAGGACCTCTATGCTTCGGTAGCGTGAAACAACAAATCCCTTACATGGCTGGCTATGCTTTTGCCTACAATGCCGTAAAAGATTATGCAAAACGTTATCCTATTGACCAATTAGAGCAACTGTTTGAAATCGATTCGGAAGCACTTATTTTAACTTATAACCTACATATCACTAGATAATATGTTAGAGCATAATTATAAATAAATTTTTAGGAGACTTTTATGGACAATTCATTTTCTATATTTTTGGACACTTATTTAGATGCTTGGAGAAATTCATCTTTAGTGGACATGAAAGATTTAATTTCACAATCTTATGAAGCTAGAGAAATAACAGGCGGAAATATAGTTGACTTTGGTTATGAAGAATCCTTAAATGGATGGGAACAGGGTTTTAATTTCGCTAAAGAGAATAATGCTCAATGGAATATAAAAGTAGTTTCAATTCTTCCTTTAAGAAAAGATGAAACGATGGCTATTTTATCCGCTACTATGGTTATTCAAGGAGAGAGTTTAAAAACAGCTAATTTATTCTCAAACGTTTAAAAAATATAACCAAGGTGATTGGAAATTAGTAAGAAGTTATATTGAAGCAGGAATTAGTTTAAACGACGTGTTTTTCAACAACCAGGTACTTTAGTCTAAAAGAATTTATACAGTGTACAAAATCACATTCAAAAATGTTTGAATACACAAAAAAAGCAGGAACTTTGTTAAATCAACGTTTCTGCTTTTAATATAGGGAACATTGTAAGTCAATACTGACAACGGTTTGAACGTACATTGAGACGCTGTGTCATGGATTTTTTTGCATGAAATCATGTGCATAAACTGATCGTTGATAATCCATTTTGTGTTCTTTTTTATGGAACATGGACTATTACCTACTGAAGTCAGCCTTTATTTCACAAAAATATGTGCATCGCAATAACAAAGTCCTTTGCAGCTTGGGCAATCGACGTTATATGGCTCGAAATAGCGCGGCATATAAACGAATGGTTCGAATCCCTGTGTCGCAAACTGTCGCTCAGCTGCCCAGCGGTTTGTATCAGATTGTACCCAGCCAACCGTCACGATTGTTTTTGCAATCGGCTGTGCTGCTTCAAGATAAGCACGCACAAGATTAGTTCCAATCCCTTTTTTCCGTTCGTTCGGATGGACGACAAAATGACTTGTATAATAACTGATGCCTGTTGTTACCAGTTCCTTTAACGATTGCAGCTCTTCATGGAAATAAGGGAATTCCTTGTTGAAATCCTGTATTTCATAACCCGCAATATATCCGACAACTTCATCATGCTCATTAATGGATACATAACGAATGCCGCCAGCCTGATCGACGGTTTTGGCCGTTTCCGGTTCAAATGGTAAAAAATTATTGAGCAGTGCAGCAATTTGCACAGCGTATTTCTTTTCATAGGGGTAAATATTCATCGGTGGACCTCTGCTTTCTCATGTTCGAATTTTACTATTTTAACATAATGGAGAGCGCTTTGTTATAACAATCAATGTTTCGATATGCTTGATTAATTGGGAGCAAAAAAAATCACTTAAAGTAAGCTGTTTTTATTTATTTTGTTAGTGGCATCGAGTTCACACTTTAAATGGGAAATTTTAATAATTGTTAAAAGGGAACGTTTGTTCTATAATGTGGTTATGAGTGAGGTGTGATTAATGAAAGATCAATTAACAAAAGCAATGCGGCAACATCAGATTTTGGATATTATGTACATGGCCAAAGACCGGAAAATAACGAAACGGCGAATTAAATTAATAAAAATTTCTGGTGACTATGCGCAAGCCTATTGTTTTACACGACATGCAAAACGAAATTTTATTATAGATAATATTTTAGCAGTACATCCGGTAAATAAAAAAATACGAGGGTTAGAGGCTTAATATCTAGGAGGTATTCTATCGAAAAAGGGAAAATCTTATCTTTTAAGTGATGATTGTGTGTAATATTCTGACTATTTATGGTAGAATAAAGATAGGGAGGTGGTTAAAATTGATGCAGAAAGTTTCTAATAGAATGGAGGCAGAAAAAATCTTTGACACCAATGTGAAAAATAGACCACGTTTGGGCAAATTAAAGAGCATGTACCTTATCAGAAAGGAAACCTTAAATAATGAAAAGTCAAAATGAATAAAACCCTCCACTGAATTGGTGGAGGGTTATTTTTTATTAGTGATCGGCTTAAGCAATGGGACCACTTATTTTCAGTTAAAATTATTCTATTGAGGTTTTTGTTGTTTTGCGATTGGATAAAAACCATCCAGCTAGTGCAATAGCGATTAACACTCCATAAAATATCAGTTTCCACTCGAGGGAGTGGGCAAACTCATAAGAAATGACACCAACATCAGGATGACTTAAAGTTAATACTGCAAGCTTGACACCAACCCATCCCACTATTACAAATGCTGCAATTTCTAGTCCTGGTTTGGATTCAAGAAGTTTCACGAAAAAGTTTGCAGCAAACCTCATGATGATTAATCCGATTAATCCGCCTGCAAATATTACGAGGAACTTTCCGCCATCCATGCCACCAATCTGTGGTAAATTCGTATTAGGTAGTGTCATTGCAAGAGCTACTGCTGCTAATATCGAATCAACCGCAAATGCAATATCCGCCAACTCGACTTTTATAACCGTACCCCAAAATCCAGATTTTTTCTGTTCTTTTTCATTTTTTGGTCCTTTATTTTTAAAGTAGAGTTTCCTGACAATGTGATTAATTGCTATAAATAATAAATATAGGGCACCAATAGCCTGAACCTGCCATACATCTACAAGAAACGTTATAATAAATAAAGAAGCGAACCGGAAAATGAAAGCACCTGCAAGACCATAAAATAGTGCCTTTCGTCTTTCTTTTTCAGGTAAATGTTTAACCATAATTGCCAAAACGAGGGCATTGTCTGCTGCAAGCAAACCTTCTAAGCCAATTAACAATAATAATACCCAACCATACTCTAGTAATAAAGAGATATCCAATAACATTCCCCCTAACTTCACTAAATTAATGCTAACAAAAATTATATTCCCATTTATGTAGAGTATAACCTCTTTAAAATTAAATAAGCCTCAATCAAAGCTGATTAAATGTCCATTTTATGAATGCTGTAAATATGTTAGTTCACTATAAGGAGTTTTAGGGAAAGGAATTTTCATATTTTTTAAATTTAAAGGGGAATAAAAAGGGTGATTATGAATAAAAACGTAGATCATATAATACATACAGGCACATAGCCCATTGGCAGTCAATGAGCTATGTCCAGTTAATAATTCGAAGTGAAGCATTATGTAATCCTTCTTTTATAAGGCGGCAATATCCGAATATTTATTAAGCAATTCATCCAATTCCTGACTGCAATTGACGACTTCCGGGTGGGTGAAACCTAAATCCCTTGCTTTTTTGTACATTATTTTTCTTTTTGTCTCAATTCTTAATTTTAGTAGCTTTTTTAATAGTAAAAATTTCATCGATAAATTTCCTTTCAATAATAGTTGGTAGGTTATAAACTTTTGTTAAAATAAAATGACAACTGTTTAATCCTATCTTATTTTAAACAAGATAAATGTCGAAACATGCTAAAAATGGAAAATTCAATAATTTGTAAAAAACGAAAAAATTTATGTAAAAATAGAAAGCTTTATATTTGACTAAACTTAAAATGTATGAAATTTAAGGAGGGGCATCGGGAAGGGTAAAATTCGCGAATCCCAGAAATCCAATTTTTGTACAACTGGTAACAACCTTGATATAATGAGCGTTGTGAATACATATAAACAGAAAGAGGTTATGAAAAATGACAAATGCTTACGATGAATACATGCGTCAGGTAACACAGCCAATGCGTACGGAACTTGAAAGCGCAGGCTTTACACAATTAACAACGGCAGATAGCGTCCACGAATTTATGGCTGAAACAAAAGGGACAGCTTTAGTTGTAATCAATTCTGTTTGCGGTTGCGCTGCAGGTTTGGCACGTCCGGCTGCCCGTGAAGCTGTTGCAGATGTGAAACCAGACCAGCTAGTAACCGTATTTGCCGGTCAAGATCCTGAAGCGACTGCAGCGATGCGCGGATACTTTGATGAAGTGCCGCCAAGCTCACCATCAATGGCAGTTTTAAAAGATGGTCAATTAGCTTATTTCATTCCACGGGATCAAATCGAAGGTCATCCAATGGAACAAATTCGTGATCATTTATCAGATGTGTTAAAACAAGTATGTGCCGAGTAACAATTGTCACTACTGCAGGTAGACCGGACGAGCAATCACTTCAGTTAGCTGTATTCGCAAGTCAGGTGCTGCAGGCAAAAATCATTCCGCGCCAAAAACGTTCTGTTCGTAAGCTTTCCGAAGTGTACGATGCCAATGTCATTGTTGCGGGAAAAAACCGTTTCGAATACTATGCGAAAGGTGCTGAGGCGCCTTTCTTTTTTCATCCAAACTCTGCCGCTTTTCGTTTGAAGCGTGTGGCTCGCGGTGAAGATGACCCAATGCTTACTGCTTGTGCACTTCAAAAAGGGGATACGTTTTTGGATTGTACTCTTGGCATCGGGGCCGATAGTTTATTGGCAGCCTTTGCAGTTGGCGAGAAAGGGAAAGTAATCGGTGTGGAAGCTGATCAAAATGTCGCATTTATTGTGAAAACAGGGATGCAAAATTATGACACGACAGAACTTCCGTTAACTGCATGCATGCGAAATATCGAAGTTGTTCATACTACTGCTCTAGACTATTTAAAGAAGCAAGAAGATGATAGCTTTGATGTTGTCTACATGGACCCGATGTTCGAGGAAATCATTGAAGAATCGACAAATTTTGAAACGTTGCGTTATGCCGGAAAACACTTAACATTAACTGATGAATGGGTGGCTGAAGCAAAACGTGTTGCGAAAAGCCGGGTTGTGTTAAAAGCTCATTATAAATCAGACTGGTTTGAAAAGTACCAGTTCCAGCGGGATGTGCGGTTAACAGCCAAGTTTCATTATGGTGTGTACGAAATAAAATAGCGTTGAAGTTCTTTTTACAAGGACTTCAGCGTTTTTCTTAACGCTTTACATACCCCTTATAGGTATGGTAATGTAAAATTAAGTAAGGGGGATTGATTGAATGATTCATGAAAATGATGGATTATTGGAAACTCATGAAGTGAGCTGTCGTAAAAGTCATCATCCTGAACCGATAAAAAAAGATTTAACGACAAGATTAAATCGAATCGAAGGGCAAATTCGCGGAATCAAAGGCATGATTGATAAAGATGTGTATTGCGATGATGTCATTACACAATTGTCCGCAACGCAATCGGCATTAAATAGTGTCGCGAAGATATTGCTGGAAGGTCATTTAAAAGGCTGTGTCGTGGATCGTCTAAATGAAGGCGATACTGAAGTATTGGACGAGCTTGTCGTAACTATTCAAAAAATGATGAAAAAATAAGGAGTGTTCGAGTATGGTAAATGTAACGTTAAATGTGGATGGTATGTCTTGCGGTCATTGTGTGAAATCTGTAGAAACTAGTATTGGCGCATTAGCTGGTGTACAGGAAGTAAAAGTGGATCTTGCTGAGAAAAAAGTATCGGTTGCGTATAACGAAGATGCCGTTACTGTTGAGCAGATCAAAGAAACAATTGATGAACAAGGTTACGACGTTGTTGAATGATTGAGGTTTACAAATGATTTAGGTTCTCTAATTTAGAGGACCTCTCTTTTTACAAAATTTCATACCCCCTTGAGGTATAATGAGGTGAGAACATGACAAAAGAACTGACATTGCAAGTAACAGGTATGACGTGTGCGGCATGTTCGGCAAGAATTGAAAATGGCCTGAACAAGATGGAAGGGGTCGAATCGGCGAATGTCAATCTAGCGGTTGAAAAAGCAGCTATTCAGTATGATGAAACGGTCATCAAAGCACAGGATATTGAGCAAAAGATCCAAGCGCTCGGTTATGATGTCGTAAAAGAGAAAGTCGACTTTACAATCGATGGAATGACGTGTGCGGCGTGTTCGGCAAGAATCGAAAAGGTGCTCGGGAAAATGGACGGGATTGCTTCGGCAAATGTGAACTTGGCATTGGAAAAAGCGACGATAGAATTTAATCCTTCTCAAGTATCGATGTCCGATATTATTGCGCGGATTGAAAAGATCGGTTATGGTGCACAGCCAGTCGTTAAGGGCAATCCGGTTGACCATCGGGAAAAGGCGATCCAACGGCAAACAATTAAATTTACCGCGGCAGCCATTTTATCATTGCCTTTGTTATGGACGATGGTTGCACATTTTTCGTTTACGAGTTTTTTATACGTGCCTGATATACTCATGAATCCTTGGGTACAGCTCGCATTAGCAACACCCGTTCAATTTATTATTGGGTGGCAGTTTTACGTAGGTGCATACAAATCATTACGCAGCGGTGCGGCAAACATGGATGTGCTCGTTGTGATGGGAACGAGTGCGGCCTATTTTTACAGTATTTATCAAATGCTCGCACATCCGAGCGGTCATATGCCACACTTGTATTTTGAAACGAGCGCGGTGCTGATTACGCTGATTTTATTAGGGAAACTGTTTGAAGCACGTGCAAAAGGCAAGTCTTCGCAGGCGATCAAACAATTGATGGGCATGCAGGCGAAATCAGCGCTTGTGATCCGTGATGGCGTTGAACAGGCGGTACCGCTTGAAGAAGTGCGCATCAATGATATTGTCCGCGTCAAGCCGGGTGAAAAGATTCCAGTCGATGGGGAAGTCGTTTCCGGAACTTCTGCGGTGGATGAATCGATGCTGACAGGCGAAAGTCTGCCGGTAGAAAAAAATATAGGCGATTTCGTTTATGGTGCAACACTGAATAAAAATGGTGCACTGGAAATGAAGGCATTAAAGGTTGGCAGTGAAACAGCATTGTCGCAAATCATTAAAATCGTCGAGTCGGCACAAGGTTCAAAAGCACCGATTCAGCGTCTTGCCGATAAGATTTCCAATATATTTGTACCGATAGTAGTAGGAATTGCCGTTGTAACGTTCATTTTGTGGTGGCTGATCGGAGGAGAATTCATTCAGGCATTTGAGGCGACAATTGCGGTACTTGTCATCGCATGCCCATGTGCGCTTGGCTTGGCGACACCAACGTCAATTATGGCGGGTTCAGGACGTGCGGCACAGTTTGGCATTTTATTTAAAGGCGGGGAACACCTTGAACAGACTGGTTTTGTAGATACTGTCGTTGTCGATAAAACAGGAACGGTTACAAACGGGAAACCGGTTTTGACAGATGTTGTACTGTTCAGTGATTTAGAAGAAAATAATGTCCTGCGCATTGTTGCTTCTGCAGAAAAACAGTCTGAGCATCCATTGGCAGAAGCAATTGTTGAAGGTGTATTAGAGCGCGGGATTAAGCTATCGGCTGTTTCAAGCTTCCAGGCACTACCAGGGCTTGGTATTGAAGCACAAGTGGATAATGTAGAAGTAGCAGTAGGTACGAGAAAACTGATGCGGGATCGACAAATTAGTATTGAAGAACCGATCGAACAGCAATTGATTTCATTGGAACAGCAAGGGAAAACGGCGATGCTAGTAGCAATTAACAACCAATTCGCTGCAATTATTGCCGTTGCAGATACGGTAAAAGAAACATCTGCTGAAGCGGTAAGACGTCTGCATTCACTTGGTCTGAAAGTGATTATGCTTACAGGTGATAATGAACGAACTGCAAAAGCGATTGCAGCAGAAGTGGGTATTGATGAAGTCATTGCTGAAGTGCTGCCGGAACAAAAGGCACAGCAAATTGAAAACTTGAAGCAACAGGGACGAAATGTTGCGATGGTTGGTGACGGGATCAATGACGCACCGGCCCTTGCGGTAGCTGATATTGGGATGGCAATCGGCACAGGAACGGATGTTGCGATGGAGGCAGCTGATATTACATTGATTCGCGGAGATTTGAACAGTATTGCCGATGCGATTTTAATGAGCCGTAAAACGATGACGAATATTAAACAAAACCTGTTTTGGGCGTTTGCCTACAATGTCATCGGTATTCCGATCGCTGCACTCGGTTTCCTCGCACCTTGGGTAGCAGGCGCAGCAATGGCATTCAGTTCCGTTTCGGTTGTGTTGAATGCATTGAGACTGCAGCGTGTAAAATTGTAAAAATACCGACTTCCTGAATAAAGAAGGCTATTCATTCATAAAAGGACTAAGAAGATTTACAGGATGATTGAGGGAATGACGATCCATTTTGAAGTTTAAATTTAATAAGAATATACCAACATAGATACAGAGTATAGGTTTTGAAAATAATTATAGTGGAAACTTACAATCGAAGTGTAAAATGGAATTGAAAATAATAGACTTTAATCAATCCATCTTTATTAGAAATAAACCAATAATGATAGGAGCCATCAATATGAAGGAAGATTCAAAGGTATATGATGTCACGATTATCGGTGGAGGTCCTGCGGGGATGTTTACGGCATTCTACGGCGGCATGCGCCAGCTTGAAGTTAAACTGATTGAAAGTCTTCCACAATTAGGTGGGCAGCTTGCTGCTCTTTATCCTGATAAATATATTTATGATATCGCAGGATTTCCGAAGGTGCGGGCGCAGGAACTTGTCAATAATCTGAAAGAACAAATGTCAGCGTTTGACCAAACAGTAGTAACTGGTCAAAGTGTCGAAACGATTAAAAAGTTGGATGACGGAACATTTAAGCTGACAACAAACGAAGAAATCCATTATTCAAAAACAATCATTATTACAGCAGGTCTTGGCGCATTCCAGCCAAGACAGTTGGAAGTTGAAGGAGCAGAATACTTTGAGGGCAAAAATCTTCATTATTTCATCAGCGATATAAATGATTTTAAGGGAAAGAATGTAGTTATTTTCGGCGGAGGAGACTCAGCTATTGACTGGTCGCTTATGCTTGAACCTATTGCTGACAAAGTTACAATTGTCCATAGACGAGATCAATTCCGAGCACATGAGTACAGTGTTGAAAATCTGTTCAAATCAAGTGTGGCGATCAAAACACCTTATATGCCGGATGAGTTGTTTGGCGATGAAAACGGCATTAAACAAATTATCATCCGGAATGCAGATGGGGATAAAGAAACACTTGAGGTTGATGACATAATTGTGAACTATGGATTTAAATCGTCATTAGGTCCAATCAAGGAGTGGGGATTAGAAATCGAGAAAAATTCCATTATTGTAAACTCTAAAATGGAAACAAATATCGAGGGAATCTATGCTGTTGGTGATGTATCAACTTACGATGGAAAAGTGAAGTTGATTGCAACTGGTTTCGGTGAAGCGCCGGTTGCCATTAGTGCGGCTCGGTTGTTTATTGATCCGTCAGCAAAAAAGCATGTACCGCACAGCACCGACCTTTTCAATAAATAATATTCGTTTATCCGGTATGATTGGAATGTATAACAGGGAAGCGGGTTTACTATCAAATTCGCATATGAATTGATAGTGAACCCTTTAATATTGAGTTTTGATTAACCAGGTAATCGGTTGGTTTGAAAGTGGTATTTCACCGTGCTCAAGCCAGCCGATTTTTATATACCAATTGGCAATTGTAGTTGTCTGATGCAATCTATTTTTCCTGTTACTACCTGACAGGCAATTCTACGACAAAGCTCGTTCCTTGGTTTTCAATACTATTCACATGAATGATTCCACCATGTAATGTAACGATAGCGGCAACTATTGAAAGTCCCAGTCCTGTTCCATCAACTGAACGCGACCGTGCAGTATCTACTCGATAAAAGCGGTCAAAAATTCTTTCTTTCTCTTTATCATTCAAACCTATACCAGAATCTTCAAAGAATACCAACACCGATTTTCCTTGTTCTTTAATGGATATTTCAATAATGCCATTCGGTTTATTATATTTGATGGCATTTGTTAACAGATTGTCCCAGACCGCATTAAGTAAGGACGGATCCCCAGTAATTTCTACATCCGGTAATGTGAATCCGAGCGTAATACCTTTTTCTCCAATTTGCCACTGATTGCTCCGTATAAGTTCCTTAATTTGTTTTCCGATATTAACTGACTTTCTTTTCATAATATCCTCATCTCGGTCTAACGAAGCAAGAAGTAATAGCTGTCTTGTTAATGTAGACAGTCTTTTAATCTCTCCGTTGATGATCGAAATATAATTGCTTTTATCTTCCGGACTCATGGATTCGCTTTTCAAAAGGTTTGCATATCCTTTTATATTAGATAAAGGTGACTGGATATCATGAGAGATATTCGAAATAAACTCTTTCCTCATTTCATCCATCTGCTCCAGTTTACTGGCCATCCGTAAAAAACTAAGTGAAAGTTCACCTAATTCATCATGACGGGTAGTATCAAGATCGACATTGTAATTTCCGTTTGAGAGTGATTTTGTTGCAGATGTAAGTTTTGAGATTGGATGAACTAAATATTTAGTTATAAAAATGACCATTATGATACTCAGCATAATCGCCAAAGCCAGCAGCCATCCGAATAAAATATGCATTTCGTTAAACAGTAGCTTAATATCCGGTCTAATGAAAAGCGCATACTTTTCCCCGTTATGTGTCAATGGAACACCAATCGTATTTTTCAATTCGTTTGCAAAAAATCCTGTAACAAATGTCTCCTGTGGGAAATTTAGAATACCATGAAAAATATCACCGTTTATTACTTGTTCTCTGGTGGAATGAGACAATGTCTTTTCCCTAAAGGGTGCACCAAAATAAAATTCATTACCGGAATTGTCAACGAGGAAAATTTGATAACCAATTGACGAAATGTTTTCAAAATAATCTTTTAGATCTAAATCAGGTTGGTTCCCGGTAAATTCAGCAATGTTTAATGCAATTGTTGTGTTTTTCTGGTCATTAAATGGTTTTAATTTTTGCTGATAATACATATTCGAGATTAAAAAAGCTAATATTCCACTAAAAATCATAATTCCAATCGTGAACACAACAAACTTCACATAAAGAGATCTCATCTTCTGATTGCCTCCAATGAATAGCCAACCCCACGCACTGTCTTAATATGAAAATCATCTGTCAATTTAGAAAAACGTTCTCTTAATCGTTTTACATGAACATCTACTGTCCGTTCATCTCCTTCGTAATCGACACCCCATATATGTTCGATTAGGTGATCACGAGAAAATACTTGCATAGGATTTAAAGCAAGGAAATACAGGAGTTCGAATTCCTTTAAGGGTAAGAGAATCGTCCGGTCACCAATCTGAACCTCATAGCTTTTTTTATTAATAGTTGTACTTCCTAATCTAATAATCGATTCATCGTATTGCTTATCGTATCGACGCAGTAAGGCTTCAATTCTAAAATTTAATTCTTTTGGTTCAAACGGCTTGACTAGATAATCATCCGTACCAGATTTATATCCTATTTCTTTATCTTCAATTTGATTTTTGGCAGTTAAAAGGATAACGGGAATATCGTATTTTTTTCGAATCACCCTTGTTAGGGCATAACCATCCATAAAAGGCATCATTACATCCACTACTGCTAAATCACATACTTCTCGATTAAGAATCCCTAATGCTTCAGTCCCGTCTTTTGCTTGGAAAACTTTGAAACCTGCTTCGGACAAGTGGATGTTTACAAGCTGTAATATATTGATATCGTCATCTACAATTAAAATTGTTGTCATTCTATTTTCTCCTGTTTTATAGAAATTTCGTCTATTTAATGAACTAACAAATGAACAGCCATACACGTCCAGGCTGTTCATTTATGTTCTTTCACATAATTCATCTATTAGAATCTACTTTTCACTTTGCAAAACCATTCCATCACTCATTTTAATCACATGGTCTACATATAAAAGCAATTCCTCATCATGGGTAACCATTAATGTAGCGATATTCAACGTTTTAGTTAAATCTTGAATTAACAGCATAACATCTCTGGACTTCCTTGAATCAAGACTGGCAGTTGGTTCATCTGCAAAGAGAACTTTCGGTTTATGGATGATTGCTCGGGCAATGGCGATCCGTTGTTTTTCTCCCCCCGATAAGGAAGAGGGGTAAGCATGCTTCCTATGATTCATTTCAACTAGTTGTAGAATGTTATTAACTTCTGCATGTTTTTCCTGTTTGCTTAAGTTTGATTCAGAAACATCCAGCATTAACATTAACTGCTCTTCAACTGTGAGAAAAGGAACAAGATGAGCAAATTGAAAGACAAAGCCAAATTTGCTAGCCCGAATTTTTCGAACCTGTTCAGAACTCATGGCAGTCATATTATTTCCATCGAATATAACTTGCCCATCAGATACAGGTTGTAATCCTGCAGCTATAGTAAGGAGCGTACTTTTACCAGAACCTGATGCACCTACTAATGCTGTTACCTCTCCCTCTTTAAGCGTAAGGTTGATTCCTTTTAGTATTTCTTCCTCTACTTCACCAGTAACAAATGTTTTCCTAACATCTTCTAGTGTGAATATTGTCATATTAAGCCTCTCCTTGTTGTATCGCATGTAATGGTTCGATTTTTTTGATTTGTATTCCAGAGAGTGTAGCTCCGATAAAACCGATTAGCAGGAAAACTATAGATAATTGGGCGGTTTTTTCAAATGTTAAATGAAAAGGCATTCCCTCAGGTGCAATCATATTAAATACTTGGCTGAAAGAAATGGACAATATAAGCGAAACGACCGTTATAAAGAGCATTTGTGACCACATGATTTTGAACAGCTTGCTTGTTTTCATACCGATTGCCTTTAAAATCCCATATAAACCGACTTTTTGAATATTCATCATGTAAAAAAAGATGGCAAATAACATTCCGCTAATTACAACTAAAAACCAAACAATCATATTTAGTGACATCTGTTCTGCATTATAGCTTGGAATGGTATTGAGAAAATCCTTGTTCGTAAAGGATTGCAAGCCTGCGAATTGTTGTGAAGAATCTCCTCCCGGTATAAATATCAGTTGCATTTCCATAACCCGATACATTTCCTGAAAATTTTTAGTGTTTATAAATGCAACCGGGGCATGACTGAATTTCTTTTGGTCGACAAAACCCTTTACTTTAAATTCGCCACTGAATTGATTATTCGTTAACGTATCTCCAACCTTTATCCCTTTGTCCTCCATTGAGCGATCTAATATAATCTCCCCATCTTCCACCTTCTCAAATAGTTCTGAATCAGTGGATGTAACAAAGGCTACACTCTGTTGTTTGTCAGTTTTGTTCGTTAAGAAACCCATTTGAATTGAAAATGCCACAGCATCTTTTTCTTTGATTATTATTTTATCCTGTATACTACTATCTATTTTTGACAGATTATAAGTTTCATCTCCATTTTTATTCATATAAAATTGACCATCTGGTAAATCTTGAATTAAAGAAGCATTGTCTTGCGATAATCCATTTGCTAAACCAGATATTATAAATGTTAATAAACTAACGAGAAAAATAATGGAACCTAAAATTAAAAATCTCACTTTATTTTTCTTGATTTCTTTCCACGCAATATTCATTTTTACTTTCCTCCGATCTGTTCTTTACATCCATAGTTTATAAATCGAATATGAACGGGAGATGAACAGTAAATTACATTTCGGGTTCATTTGAACTGTTTTTAAATGAACGGTACGCAGTTATCGAGCACGAGAACATACTTTGGCTTCGTTTATAACCCCCTTGCTGTTGTATTATTCGTATAAAAAAAACCAATTCGTCCATACTTTAATATAGACTTGATTTATATAAATACCATAAATTACTAAATGATAATATGGATAGTTGAATGAAGAAGAGGAGAGGGATACGATGTGGTTTAAGAAAAAGGAAAAATTTCGTGAAGTTAGTTCCTCTCCCGCTACTCAGATTCAGGAAGTGGATGACATTGAAAATGATCTGATAAAAACAAATCTTCATCAGAACTTACAATTTATAAAAGATGCTCTTGGAACCAGTTCGGATATTGTCATTCGCGAAATTCTAATTGGTAAAGAAGGAACGATAAAAGCCGGCATTATATATACGGACGGATTAACCGATACAGCTTCTTTACAAAACTTTATACTTGAAACGCTGATGCTGGATATAAAGGAAATTGAATTACTGGGAAAGACTCTTCCTCAGAAAAATCTTATCACCGTATTAAAAGATGTCGCCATGACAGTAGGGGATATTAAAGAAATAGCAGACTTTGATGTACTATTTACGGACCTTTTGTCAGGGGATACGATTATTTTAATCGATGGCTATAATCATGGCTTAACTATTTCCAACAGGCAATGGGTTGAGCGTGGGGTAACGGAACCAGTGGCGCAGACAGTAGTTAGAGGTCCGCGCGAAGGTTTTACCGAAAATTTACGTGTCAATACAGCGCTGATCCGTAGGAAAATTAAAGATCCTAACTTTTGGATTGAGTCAAAGAAGATTGGTTCACGAACGAAAACAAATGTTGCCATAGCCTATATCAACGGCATTGCAAATGACGAAATAGTAAAAGAAGTCAATTTACGTTTGGATCGAATAATGATCGATGGAATTCTGGAAAGCGGAAATATCGAGGAATTAATTCAGGATACGCCATATACACCTTTTCCTACTGTCTTTAATACAGAAAGACCGGATGTAGTAGCCGCTGCACTACTCGAGGGGCGCATAGCGATCATTGTAGATGGAACACCCTTTGTGCTGATTGTTCCAGCATTATTCATACAGTTTTTTCAATCTCCGGAAGACTACTATGTTCGGACGCTTATAGGGAGTCTTGTTCGGCTCCTACGTTTTTTATCATTTTCAATTACATTGCTGGCACCCGCATTATTTATTGCAATCACGACGTTTCATCAAACGATGCTACCACCTGCACTCCTTATCAGTCTTGCAGCTCAGCGAGAAGGTGTTCCGTTTCCGGCATTTGTTGAGGCACTAATAATGGAAATAACGTTTGAAATATTACGCGAAGCTGGTGTTAGGATGCCTCGTGCGATTGGTTCAGCAATGTCCATTGTTGGGGCATTTGTTATAGGTACAGCGGCTGTGGAAGCAGGAATAATTTCAGCCATGATGGTAATCATCGTTTCAATTACGGCCATATCCAGTTTTGTTTCACCTTCTTACGATATGGCGATTGCTACAAGGATACTCCGCTTTGCATTTATGGCTTTAGCAGCATCATTTGGTCTCTATGGAATTACTATTGGATTAATCGCTCTAATTTTACATTTATGCAGTTTACGCTCGTTTGGGATACCTTATATGTCACCGGTTGCACCATTTAATGTTTCCGATCAAAAGGATACGTTTATTGTATTTCCGCTCTGGAGCTTGTTGACTCGACCCCATCTAATCAGTCAAAAAAATAGAGTTAGGCAACAAAATCCATCCTCTGCAAAGCCAGCACCTCCAAAAAATAAGGAATGAGAGGGACTTAAACGATGAAAAAGTACATGTTTATTCTCATAATCCTTAATTTCATTCTTACGGGATGCTGGGATAAGAGGGAGTTAAACGAACTCGCAATTACTCTGGCATTGGGTATCGATAAAGTGGAGGGTGAAGATGAATACGAGGTAACCGCACAAGTAGTAGTACCATCTGCCGTTTCCATGAAAGACGGGACAGGGGGTGCAACAGTCACACTTTTTACAGAGAATGGGGAAACAGTTTATGAAGCACTTCGTAGAATGACAAAAGTCTCGCCTAGGAAAATATATCCCGGACACCTTCAAATGCTGATCATTGGTGAAGAATTGGCTAAGGAAGGAATAGGTGAATCTTTGGATTTACTCGCTAGGGATTGGGAACTTCGACCTGACTTCTATGTTGTTGTTGCTAAGGATGTAACCGCCAGAGAAGTTCTGAATGTCACAACAGACTTGGAAAGCATACCTGCCAGTAAGATGTTTGCAGGTCTAAAAGTATCGGAAAAGGCGTGGGCAGGTACGAGTGGTGTTACTTTAGATGAATTGATAGTCGATCTTATAAGTGAAGGTAAAGAAGCCGTACTAACGGGGATTCAGTTGACAGGCAATAAACAAATAGGATCCACCCAACAAAATATAGAATCCATTTCTAAGCCTGCTCAAATCCAATATGATAATTTAGCCGTATTTAAAGAAGATCGGCTGATGGGCTGGTTAACTGAACAAGATAGTAGAGGGTATAGCGGTATTACCAATTCAGTTAAATCAACCGTAACATCAATATCTTGTCCTAACGAAGGGAAATCTACCATTGAAGTGACTAACTTCCATTCTAAAGTCGAGGGAAATATAGTCCATGGAAAACCCGAAGTAAATATCCATACGAAAGCAGAGGGGAAGGTAGGCGAAGTTAGATGTAAAATTGATTTAAAGAATCCGGAAGCCATACAGGAGCTTGAGAAAATTTATGAAAAAGAAGCGACAAGAATAATAAATGAGACAATCGATGTGCTACAACAAGAATACCAATCAGACATATTTGGATTCGGTGAAGCAATCCATCGTTCCAACCCGCAAGAGTGGAATCAGATTAAAGAAAACTGGGACGAGGAATTTTCTGCCTTAACAGTGAACGTTAAGGTAGATATGAAAATTCGCCTTACAGGGACGGTAAATAGTTCATTTTTAGAAAAGCTTAAGGACTAATCGCCATGTAAAAATAAAAGGAGTGCTTGAAAAAGAGTTGTTTGTTCAATAGATCCCTCAGTGGAAGGAGGTATGGCAGGATGCAGGATATAAAAATAAATCCATATCAATTTATGGTTTTAGTTGTGTTGTTTTCAGTTGGTACAAGTATCTTAATTGTTCCGTCATTTTTAGCTTCCGAAACAAAACAAGATGCTTGGATTGTTGCAATACTCGGCACAGCAATTGGATTAATCGTAATATGGTTATTTTGCTTAATCGCACAATGGTTTCCGGACCTTACTTTTGTTCAAATGATGGAAAAGGTTCTGGGGCGCTGGCTAGGGAAAGCTGCATCTCTTTTATTTGTGTTCATGTCTTTTGTCTATACCGCAATCCTACTATATTATTCAGGGACCTTTTTGAACACTCATTTAATGCCAAATACGCCAATGGTCGCGCTAAATATCCTTTTGGCAATTATTATTGTGATGGGCGTCCGTTTAGGATTAGAAACAATTGCACGTTCTGCAGAAGTATTAATTCTCTTTTGCTTGATATTTTTTCTTTTTTTAGTATTTTTCATTTCTCCGCAAGTCCATTTTGATAACTTGCAACCAGTATTTGAAGCCGAACCTAAAAAAATTGTTCAAACATCCTTATCTTTTATAGAAGTAACTTCGGTCAACGCTATAGTGTTATTAATGATTTTTCCTGCTTTTATTAACACAGGTCTTAAAGCTAAAAAATTCTTTATGATCGGGAACTTATTAGGTGGAATTGTCATTATTATTTTTACATTTTTATGTGTAGCAGTATTAGGGGCATATAATACGGGAATAGAGCTATATCCTGGCTATGTATTGGCCAAAAGAATTAATATCGGTGAATTTATACAACGTATTGAGGCATTAATGGGGACACTTTGGATTATCGCACTTTATTATAAGGCAACGATTTATTTTTATGTTACTGTTTTAGGATTCGCACAAATATTTAATTTAAAGGATTATCGCCCGTTAACGATCCCTTTTGGAATCATTGCAGTAGTCATTTCGATTGTAATTTTCCCAAATGTTATTTACCAGCAACAGTGGAATACTACAATAGGTTTAATATTCTCCTATACAATTGGTATAGTCTTACCTCTTTTACTGATAGTAGTGTATGCCATCCGAAGAAAGCAATTAAGGAAAGTCCCTGAAGAACCTTAAGTGGGAGAATTGATGCAGGCATATCACCAACAATTGAGCGCGCTTCCAACAGGGAACAGTGCTCCTTTTTATTTGAGTAGGATTATGTCTTCCGGTTCGATTTCTGAAGATTCTATATTTTGTTATGATATACTTAATCAGTAAAATAATTTAAGAATAAAAGGGGAGTACCAAAATATGGAATACATCACACTTAATAATGGAATAAAAATGCAGATTGTTGGTACAGGTACAAATACGTATGGTAAAGAAAATAAGGACTATAACGGAGCGTTAACAAATGAAATTCCTGAGCTCGGAACAGCACTTGAGTCAGGATATCGATCAATAGATGCTGCGATTAGTTATAGAAACGAAGAGCTTGTAGGGGGAATATTAGCAGAAAGTTCAGTACCGAGAGAAGAGTTGTTCATTACAACGAAAATTCCGGCGAGAGAAGAATATGTTTCTTCAAAGGAGTCGACTCGAGCAGCAATCGATAACAGTCTAAAAAATTTCCAAACAGACTATTTGGACCTGCTTCTGATTCATGCACCAATCGAGGACAAGGAACAGCTTAAAAACACTTGGGAAGTTTTTGAAGAATATTACGAAGCAGGAAAACTGAAAGCAATTGGCGTTTCAAACTTTAGAAAAAATCATCTGGATGAATTGAAAGAATTCGCGAAAGTGAAGCCAGCCGTTAATCAAATACAAATCAACTTAAAAGAAAAGAACGAAGACCTTCTTGCTTTATTACAAGACGAGGGCATTACACCTGTTGCATGGGGACCGATGAAAACTGAAGCGCATCAACAAGAAGTATTGGATGAAATCGGTAAAGCCTATGATAAATCGGGTGCACAAGTTTTATTGAAATACCAAATCCAGCGCGGTGTTGTCGTTATTCCGAAATCACACAACCGTTTGAATCAGGCAGCAAATTTGGATCTATTTGATTTCGAATTAACTGCAGCAGATGTCGAAAAAATTGAAAACCTGTAATAAGTCACTACCATTTTAATCATACCAAACAAGCGGCTCTTATTTTGGAGACGCTTGTTCAATATCTACCTTTGTTAACAGGCCACTTATCAAAATACAAGCCCCAATGAAAAACATGGCAATGAACAGTATGACCATCACGCCCATTCCTGCAAAGCCTTCCCCGGCAAAAATTGCGAAACAAATACCAATTAGCCAAGAAACAAACGGGTTTAACACAATCATGACCAGGATACCCCATACAATCCGATTTCTTCTTTTAGATTGATTTTTTGTTAACACCCGGCCAGTTGCTGCGACAACAACTATGATTAATAATGCGACTCCCAAGGCCTTTTACCTCCTAATTTTTTTCGCCTATACTATACGTATATAATTGGCGCCCTACAACGTAAAAGATTACATATAGTGGAATTAACAGTTCATCGTGAAGTAACCAGTCCTCTAATGTATTCGGCTGGAATTGCCAAAAGACAATCATTTCATAGACGAATGTCGGTACGATAAAAATCGTGGCCACATTCAGCCATTTTGTTTTGTAGGCCTTTTTCGCTTCGTTGTATAATAGCTCCCATATTCCGAAAACGACTGTACAGATAAAAAGCAACGTCAAAACCACATCGGTGGAAATAGGTGAGTCGTTACGTGGCTCCAGCCATTTTGTAATAAAGTGGGAGCTCAAACATAGTGTAAACGTCGTAAATATAATCGCCGCACAAAAGCGGATCCATTTATAATGCGGAAACAATACTTTCTTCATTTCTCTTTCAATGTGTTTCGCTTCACCGAACGACTTTATAGCGAGTTGAATGGCTTGTTGTTCTGAATAGCCAACCATTCGTAATTCATCGAAATGTTCCAAAATATGATTTTCAAATTCTTCTTTCATCAATGCCCGTTCATCATCATGGATTGGCAAATTCGCTATAATTTTTTCAACATATTGTTTAACGACTTCCATACAATCCACCTGCCGTTCGTTTGATTAAACGGGTCAACTGCTCCCAGCTTGATAACTTTTGCTTTAATTGTTCGCGTCCAATATCCGTAATGGCATAGTATTTCCGGCGTTTTCCGGAAGTTTCATCTTGCCAGTAACTCGTCACAAAACGATGCTGTTCTAAACGCTTTAATGCTGGATATAACGTTCCTTCATTCATCGAATAGGCTTCATCGCTTAAAACGCGAAGCTGCTTTGTCATTTCATAGCCGTATCGATCCTGTTCTGCCAATAGTGATAAAAGTAAAATATCGATACTCCCTTTCATCATTTCTTTCTCCATTTTTTACAATCACCGCCTTTAAATACATATTAATCCAATGTACATCGTCTTACAATGTATAAATGAAAACCTGTTCGACGAATGATTCCATTCTGTCAGTATGAATAATATAAAATGGTTATTTATGTTAAGGTATAGAGAATAAAATAATTAAGAGAGTGAATACCCAGCTGCAATAGAGAGTGTAAAAATGAAGTATGACCAGAAATTCTTGTTATTACAAAAACTATACAAAAACGTACCTAATCTAAAATATCGATTAGGATTATTTGGTAGATAGAAAGGAAGGCATCCATTGTCAAAAGGGCTTATTCATCATATCGAATTATATGTTTCAGATTTAAAAACTTCCATTAACTTTTGGGGATGGTTGTTAGAAGAATTGGGATATGAATCTTATCAATCGTGGGAAAGTGGACAGAGTTGGAAAATCGGAGAGACCTATATCGTTTTCGTGCAAGCAGAAGAACGGTTTATGGATATTCCTTATCATAGATGCCGGGTAGGTCTAAATCATTTGGCTTTCCATGCAAGTTCGCGTCAACAAGTAGATGAGATGACAAGAAAGTTAGCAAGTAAAGGTGTTAATATCCTTTATACTGATAAACATCCCTATGCAGGAGGGGAAAATTATTACGCTGTTTTTTTTGAAGATCCGGATAGAATCAAGGTTGAACTTGTAGCACCATGATTATGCCGCCGGTTTTAGACTCATGAAAAAAGGAATACCTACTGAATGTTAGGTATTCCTTTTCTCACACTTATTAACGAAATCTATTCTTTTCGCATAATAAAGCTCAAGTGCCTGCCGGTTGAGCTGTCTTGGCGATGGGAGAATCCGTCCTCATCCAAAAATGTGCACATTCGGTCAATCGAAATGTTTTCTTCAGGCACACCTGCAAGCATGCACTGTGTTTTCACGGTCAACTGGTTGTCGATATGGAATTTGCTCGTTTCTTCATTCCAGTACATAAATTCGTCCGCATATCCGAGTGCTTTGAATTTTTCCTGAACATCGGCATCCACTTCGAATTTCTCTTGGCTGATTGCTGGCCCGATCATTACTTTCAAATCACGTAAATCGCAATTTTCCTCTTGTTGTAAATGTTGAAGCAACTTTAATGTAATTTCTTTAATCGTCCCTTGCCATCCAGAGTGCACAGCCCCGATGACATTTGTTTTTACATTATAAAATAAGACCGGTACACAATCTGCGGTAAAGCTTGAGATCACAACGTTTGGTTCGTACGTATACAATGCGTCGGTATCATGAACAGCAGTTGTATTGTCGGTTGCTCCTTTGCCGATTTCCGATTTTTCCACACGGAAGAAGTTGGCACTATGTGTTTGATTGGCGCATACAAACTCTGATAATTCGGTTTGCAGCAGTGAGGCAAGCTGTTGGCGGTTTTCGATAATATCAGCTTCGTTTTTGCAAACATGGAGTGCCATATTGTTGTCCTCGGCTAATGCTGGATCTTTTAATGTAATGCCTAGTACGCGTTTTTCATTATTTTCATAAAATTTTACCTTCATTTTATCACCCCCTGTACTATACCCGTAAATGCAAATTTTGTATAGGCAAATAGTGTTTGGTATAATGATTGGAAATAGGGGGAATGTGATGAAGAGTTGGCAAATCATTTTAACCGGTTTTTTACCTTATGTCATGGCGGTCATGGTTTTTATTGCATTTTCATTGCCTTATATAAATGAATCGATCACATTCGGTACGGCCATGTCCATAATTATTTATGTTTTGCCGATTTATTTTTTTGTCGTGATTCCCTGGTATTATGTGCTGTACCTCATGCGTAAAAATTACAGCAAACGTGCACTTTACTTAACAAGTTTTATCTTTTGCATTCTGCAGCCAATCATTTTCGGATTGCTGATAAAAGTACCGATCGGCAGCTCAGATTTTTTATTTTTTGTATCACCACCGTTTATAGTTGGCATAATGGTTAGTACACTTAGTATTAACTGGTTTTATCCCGCATTAACAGGTAGTACGATTCCCGCCTCTAAACTTGAGCAGGGCGAATTGGTTCAACTAACAATCAGTGGAGATGAAAAACCCCCCACTGAATGAAGTTTCACCTTATAGAAGATTTGCAGCAAACGAAAAATGGAAGGGGAGAGCCGATTGGAATTGACGATTGAATGGCAATATATCACAAAGGCTAAGCAGGAAATTACATGGCGAAGTGAGGCAATTCCTGCAGCGCATGCCTATACGCTCGTACTGGATATGGAAAACACGGGCCGTACAAAAAATATTGTGATGACAGATGAACATGACAGTACATGGACTTTAAAAGAGCTAAAAAAATATTTGAAATCTCTCGAAACAGAACCTACCGAAGTGGAAGTCTATTTTGATGGCGGTTTTAATAGAGAAGAAAAGCTGGCCGGTTTAGGGATAGTCGTCTATTATAAACAGAACGGAAAAAACTATCGCTTGCGGACGAATCAGCTGGCGGAGTATTTAACATCAAACAATGAAGCGGAATATGCGGCACTGAATCTTGCTGTAGAGCAGCTTGAGGAGATGGGCGTGCATCACCAAAAAATAAAGATTTACGGTGATTCGCAAGTCGTCATTAATGAAATGAACGGCGAATGGGGCGTAACGGATAGTGTTCTGTCAACGTGGGCAGATAAAATTGATGCGAAGCTTCAGAAGCTTGGCATTCGACCGGAATATCAACATATTGACCGCAAACTAAACGGTGAAGCAGATCAGCTCGCGAATCAGGCACTACTGGAAGTTGAAATCTACGCGGATATTGATATACGAAAGAGTAAGAAAAGATAATTGAAGGGGGATCATTCATGATACGTTCTGTTGGAACAGGGAGTTCAAGTTTAAATAACCAGACACGTCCCCGAAATTTACAGCAACAAACAACAGCTTTCCCGAAAATCGGGGAAGAACAAGGTGTCACACGAGAGCAGGAAAAACTACGTACAGGTGAGCCCGAAAAAGGACCGATGATGGTCGGTGTCAAACCGAAAGCACAGCTGAAATCCATTTTTGATGAGCCAAATGGAGTCGTGAAGCTAAATGCGGACGGCGATAAATTGGAAGTTAGCAAGCGTGCGATTTCACTCGCAAAAGAAGTGCTCTATATTTAATGAAAAAGCTCCGCAGGGAAAATATCCCGGCGGAGCTTTCGTTTTAGCTTTTATTATTGTTTTTCAAATGCGCGTTCACCAGCAATACCGGGTTGCGTTAATTCGAATGGATTTAAGATAATATCAAGCTGCTCAAGTGTGAAATAATTGTACATTAAGCAAAGTTCGCGTACAGATTTGCCGCTATGCAGTGCTTCACGCGCAATTTGACTTGAACGCTCATACCCTAAATGTGGAGCCAGTGCAGTAATAACACCGATTGAACGCTCAACAAAATCATGCAGACGTGCTTCATTCGCTTCGATATGGTCCAGGCAGTATTTTGTAAATACTGTGAAACCGTTCGTCATAATTTCAATCGACTGAAGCAGATTAAATACTAGAACCGGTTCCATTACGTTAAGCTCAAATTGACCTGCTTCTGATGCAAGTGAGATTGTCACGTCGTTACCGATCACTTGGAAAGCAATTTGGTTAATTACTTCCGGCATAACCGGGTTTACTTTACCTGGCATAATAGAAGAACCTGGCTGGCGTTCCGGTAAACGAATTTCTGCAAATCCGGCTTTTGGACCTGATGCCATTAAGCGTAAGTCATTACAGATTTTCGACATATTCATCATAGCGATTTTTAGCATTGATGATACTTCTGCATACGTATCGGTATTTTGTGTACCGTCGATTAAATTGTCTACTTTAATGAACGGGAAGCCACTGTAAACCGCAATGTTTTCCACAGCTAATTTCATATATTCTGGATCTGCATTTAAGCCTGTACCGATTGCAGTTGCGCCAATATTGATTTGCAGCATTGTCTGCTGCGCTTTTTTGATGCGAGCAATATCACGAGAAACAACGGCAGCGTAGGCACCAAATTCCTGACCTAAACGAACGGGTACAGCATCTTGTAAATGCGTACGTCCCATTTTAACGATTGAATCAAATTCTACTGATTTTTTGATAAAGCTATCACGCATCATTTCCATTGCAATAATTAGATTATCTAATGTAGAAACTGTTGCGATATGGATAGCCGATGGGAATGCATCATTTGTTGACTGCGCCATATTGACATGGCTGTTAGGACTAATGATTGAATAAGTACCTTTTTCTTCCCCTAAAATTTCCAGTGCACGGTTAGCAATTACTTCATTGGCATTCATGTTCATTGAAGTGCCTGCTCCGCCCTGAATTGGATCTACAACAAACTGGTCATGTAATAGTCCTGAAATAATGTCATCGGATGCTTGTGCAATTGCATTGGCAATTACCGGATCCAATTTACCGATAGCGGCATTTGCAAGTGCCGAACTTTTCTTTACGATGGCAAATGCACGAATTAATTCAGGGTGCATTGTCATTTTAGTAATCGGGAAATTTTCTAATGCACGAGTTGTTTGAACGCCGTAATAAACGTCCTTTGGGATTTCTAATGTGCCTAAAAAGTCTTTTTCAATACGTGTACTCATTTGTACAAACCCTCCAAGAGAATGGTGTAATAGTTGGATAAACAACTACATTATACGCCATTTTATGATAAAAGCTTACTTGCTGAATTATTAGTTTATTTAACATAATCTTGTAAGTTTAAATTAACCAATAGTAACAGATAAAATGTGGGAAAATCGAAACTTTTTTATTTTTCATCCAACTAATTATGTAAGAAACGAGGTGATGGACATTGAAAAAATGTTTTAGTTGCATGCTTGTCATGGGACTGATCTTTCTACTTGCAGCATGTAATACGAAAGATCAAGCAACCTCATCCAATTCGACCGACCCTGTTCAGGAAGAAAATCAAGTTGAATATGAATTACTGTTTCAATTAGATTCGATTCCCCCTGAAGTTGGTACGAGTATTTCAATCGTGCAGGATGAAAAGCTTTATACGACGTGGGCCGATATTTTTGGTTTTGAATCGATTCCGCCCATCGATTTTGAAACAGAAGAAGTGCTGTTTGTCACAGGGTATTCAGATGGCTGTGGAAGAGAAATTGAAAAAATCGAAAAAGACGGGGATACATTAGTTATTACTTTAAATTACCCTGAAAATATTCGCGAGAAAGACATCGCCTGCACAGACATTGCTTTAGACAATACGTATGTTGTCAAAATGAAAAAGACAAACACAACAAAAGGAAAGCTGATCGATATCAATCGAACAACATACGAAGAAGATTCAACGGTACAGGAAAAACTGCAGTAAACGAAAACAGAATTACGAGGGGCTACCAATTCCTCTATATGAAATATTACACTGAAAATATTGAATTTTCGGTGTAATATTTTTTTAGTCATGAATCTTCTACAAGAAGAAAACATTATGTTGGGAATAAGGTTAAATTGCTATTTACATAATAACTGACTACGATTATCCATTGTAAGGCGGGCAGAAAATTGATAGTATGATTATCGTACAATAATAGTATTGAACGCGAGCTATAGGAAACTGGAAGATGCCAGATGACCTATAGGCAACTAATTGCATACATATCAAGCGTTGATCGTCGTGGATAAAACTACTGGCGGGAGCAGTTTCTGGAGAGAGCGCGTATACCGCGTCGCCGAAGGGTTCATAATCTCAGGCAAAAGGACAGAAGAGTAATGAGAGACGCTTTTCCTTAAAAATTGGTGTATGTAGCATCCACTGTTTGAAAAAGAAAAGCCCTCGATAGATGTCACAGATTTTTTGAAATCTGGACGCGATTTCGCAGAGGCGAGATCGATTATTCTTAGACACAGGGACTGGCACATAATCAGTCCCTGTTTTAATTTTCCAGAAAAAATTACTTGATGGACCGCGATGAAGTACTTATTATTTTGCGCTGTGTAAACAGACAAAATACTTATCCTTTGGAGGAATCGTTTTGGAACAACAAGAATTAAAGCGCGATCTGAAAAATCGACACGTTCAGTTAATAGCGATTGGAGGAACAATCGGAACGGGGTTGTTTTTAGGGTCAGGTAAAGCGATCTCACTTGCAGGACCTTCTATTATCTTTGCATACTTAATCGTTGGTATCGCACTATTTTTCGTCATGCGTGCACTTGGCGAAATGCTTTTATCAAAAGGCGGCTATGCATCGTTTACCGAGTTCGCCACTGAATACTTAGGGGATTGGGCAGGCTATATTACCGGCTGGACATACTGGTTCTGCTGGGTTATGACGGCAATGGCAGATATAATCGCTGTCGGCATGTACACGCAATACTGGTTCGACATCCCGCAATGGGTACCGGCTATCGCATGTTTAGTAGTTTTACTAATTTTGAATTTATTGACGGTCAAACTGTTCGGAGAGCTGGAGTTTTGGTTTGCGTTGATTAAAATCATCACAATTGTTGCATTGATTGCAATTGGAATTATATTGTTGATCATTGGTTTTGAAACAGATACAGGCAAAGTTGCCGTATCGAACCTATGGGAGCACGGAGGGTTATTCCCGAATGGGGCATTTGGATTCTTAATGGCGTTCCAGATGGTTGTCTTTGCATTCGTTGGGGTTGAATTAGTAGGGGTAGCTGCTGCTGAAACGGCAAACCCTAAAAAGAATATCCCATCTGCAATCAATAAAATTCCCGTACGTATTCTGCTGTTTTATGTAGGGGCATTATTCGTCATTTTAACAATCAATCCTTGGGATACATTAAGCGCTGCAAGTTCACCATTCGTTCAGGTTTTCGCATTGGTAGGTATTCCGATTGCAGCAGGTTTAATTAACTTTGTTGTGCTTACATCAGCTGCTTCTGCAGGGAATAGCGGGATGTTCTCAACGAGCCGTATGCTGTACAGTTTAAGTAATAATAAACAAGCACCAAAAGCATACGGTAAATTAAACAAAAATGCGGTGCCGCAAAATGGTCTGATATTTTCTGCGGTCGTAGTTTCGATTGGGGCATTGCTTAGTTATTTCATGCCGGACGATGCATTCAGTATCGTGACAACAATTAGTGCGATTTGTTTTATTTGGGTTTGGAGCATTATTCTGATTTCGCATATCATTTACAAAAAGCGTCATCCGGAATTACATAAAACTTCAGTTTTCAAAGCGCCATTAACACCCTTCATCAACTATTTAGTATTGGCATTCTTCTTATTTTTACTAGTCATTATGGGTATTTCCGAATCAACGAGAACATCACTGCTGTTAACACCAATATGGTTTATACTGCTGTTTGTTCTTTATAAGGTACGAAAAAAATAAACAGTAAACCGGGTTTCCATCGAGGAAGCCCGGTTTTTTCTATTAGTTTATTTTCCGCAAAAATTGGCTTCTTGCTTCTGAGAAGATTTTATTGTCACATGAATCACAGGAAAATTTCCCCTGCATATTCCGTTTGTAATTCCGGTATTTTACCGTTCCTTCTATTAATAAAAATGGTTTTTTGCAGCAGTAGCAAATTGTTTCATACGTAATCATGTTAGCTCCTCCTTTACAAAAAGTGATTTATTGTATAACAGGTGGAAATAGACGATACATGCGATGACAGCGCCGATAAAGGCAAAGAGGCTAGTTGTCAGCTGAATTGTATAGATTTCCGCCAAATATCCAATGATCAAGGTTAAGGTAATTTGCATTACGCTTTCTATCAGGCCAAGCGAACTGCCGAACCGTCCCATCAATTCAGTCGGAATAGTCTGCTGGTAAAAGGTCGCGTAGCCCGCATTGCTAAATGCCATAAACAGTCCGAGCAATATGAAAGCAGCGACCGCAATCGTCAAATTAGGCGAGAAATAAAATGTGAAATAGGATAGTAACGTACATGTAAACCCGATGCCAATGTATGAGACGAGTGACAGATTATTGACGAATCGGGCAGCCAAATAGCCGCCGACAATGGCACCGATTCCCGTGATACCTACAATGATTCCGTAAACTGAATCCGTTACTTGATGAAAATCCTTCAAAAACGACATTTCCTGAGAATCAAGCGAATAGCAGATCATTAAAGCTGTTGAATATAAAATAAAGAACTTCAGTACCGCTTTTCGTTGCGAAATGAAAGTCCAGACGATTGAAAAATCTTCACGGATGACAGCGGGTGTCAGTACAGTAGCGGTACCTGCCGATTTCTGCTCAACATTCGGCAATAAAAACATCATGATCGCACTGAACAGCAGCATGACACCATTCACCCACATTGCCGCAGCAGTACTGCTTATGGCGATAATGGCACCGCTTAAAGCAGGTCCAATCATAAAGCTTCCCGAGCCTAACATGCTGTTGATCGCATTAAACCGAAGACGATCATTTGGCAATACAAGTTTTGTAATCATAAATGTGCTGCTCGGATTGGCAAAACAGACGGCGACATTTGCCAAAAAGATAAAACTGTATATAAGCCAGATTTCCGAAAGCAGCGGCATCGTACAGACAAGACCTGCGCGGAAAACATCACAAGTAATTAAGATGGTTCTTTTATTGGCCCTGTCTACGATCGAGCCTGCAAAAAAACTGCACATAATGCGGGCAATCGGGCCAATGATATAGATACCCGCAACCGCAGCCGGGGATTCGGTCAAATGCCAAACCGTTAAATTGAGAGCGATCAAGTAAATCCAGCTGCCCAATTTTGATGCGCCAAACCCAAACCATAAATAGAGATATTCTTTACGTAACTTCATCTCATCACCCCTTAGCTGCTCATTCGTTGACGAACTTTTTCACTCGCTTCCAATGCCTGCCTGTAGCAATGACTTGCCTGTTTATAGCCGTGGAGCTGCTCATAAAATTGTCCCCATAATGGAGCATAGAACAGAATTAGCGAATAATACTGCTGTTCATCGAAATGGGTAAAAGCTTCATCCTCCAGTAATTTCAATCCGCGGATCGTATGTGCTGTATCAACCGCATACTGCAATAACCTCCGCTGATAAATATGATGAGGGACAGTAAACCGAATTTCTTCATAGCGATTAAAGAGTATTTCCAGCTGATTGAAATCCTTTTGTACAAAGCATGTACGCATCCAGTTGATCGCCGAATGCAAGTCTTCGTCGTATTGATTCGCCAGTTCATAATGTTTAGACGCTTCCGGGAAATTTTCCTGGCATTCAAAACAGTAGGCTATGTTGTTATGCAGTGAGCTCCATTGCACCGGTGTTTGGATGGACTGGACATTTGACAGTAATTCAAGTCCTGCTTCAAACTCCTGAATAGCTTCACGGAATCGGTGCAAATCATTAAAAATTACACCTTTCATTGAGTAAAGTTTCAACTGAAACAACGGTTTATACTGGTGGATAAAAAATTGCTGTGCAAGTTCAATATGTTCAAGCGCTTTGTGCAACTTGTAGCTTCGGTGATTCGCAAAAGCGATATGATAATGGTAGTTAGCCAGCTCAAACGGGTGGGCATTCGATAAATATTGCGCAAATTGATTTTCCGCTTCTTTAAGGGATAACTGTTCAAATTCGTGAAAAGAAAGATGGCCGAACGCCGTAATCGCTACGAATAGCTGCGTGATCCGATCTTTTTTCCAGCTGACGAGCGGCTCGACTTCATTGAGTATTGTTCTTGCATCATCATCTTCTTTTATTGAGTACAGGAACCGTGCATACACAAGCTTTGCCATCAGCTGCTGTTCAAAAGGCTGCTCATCGTTTTGGATCGCGGTCAATTGTTTAATTTCATCGGATGTTAGCTCGGCATTTAATAATAGTTTTTCGTATAGCTGCTCCAAAAAAGCGGTTTGGTTTTTCAATTGTTGTTCGAGCTGGTTGAAATCGATGCCTAAGTTTTCAAACAGCTGCGCATAGATCGAATGTTCTGCTATAACAAGTCCGTTCTCAATTCGGCTTAAATAGGAAGGGGTACAGATGCCGAATGCCACGTCATCTTGTTTCCGCTTCTTTTTTTGACGATAATATTTTAATAGCTTTCCCCAAGCATGTTCATTGTTTTCCATAAAAACACCTCATAGTTAGTTTACCAAAATACGAACCGGGAATATTGCGAATTTTCTTTAAAAAAAGCACAATTAACGCTGTGAAAATGGTAAACTTACACAAATCATTAAAGGATTAGATATTTTAATTGCATATTCTGAAATAGCTCTATATGATAAGAAAATAAAAAAGGGTTTATTGTTTTAAATGGGAGCTTAGATTGGAGAGATAGTAATGTTCTTTTACGAAGTAGATAATGAAATTCAATTAAAATTGATTACACAAAATGATGCAGAAGAAATCTTTGCTTTCATTGACCGTTCACGCGATTATTTACGCGAATGGCTTGGGTGGGTAGATAATACAAAAACTGTCGAAGATACACGCGATTTTGCCGCAATGAATTTATCAAAATTTGCAAAGCGTGAAGGTCTCGATACAGCGATTTTTTATAAAGGACAATTTGTCGGGAAAGTATCGATTAATACAATTAACTGGTCTCTGAAAAAATGTGAGATCGGCTATTTTTTAGATGAAGAATTCCAAGGTGAAGGGATTATGACACGCGCTGTAAAAGGCATCATTGATATCGCCTTCAATGAATATAAGCTTGGGAAAGTCGAAATTCATGCGGCCGTAAACAATACGAAAAGCCGTCATATTGCGGAGCGACTAGGCTTTATGCATGAAGGGACAATCCGTCAGGCAGAGTGGCTGTACAATCATTATGTCGATCATGCGGTGTATGGTTTGTTAAAAGACGAATGGGTAGGAGAATATAAATAACTGATTTTGGCCTCATCAGAAGTAACTGATGAGGTTTTTTGTCGGAAAAATTATAAATAATGAAACTTTTTCCATACTCATCAAGTATAGTAATTAGAATCTATTACATGTGAAGTCATTAATGCCAATACATAAAACATTTAGGCACACGAAAAAGTGCTTGTAATAGAAGAAAAAGCAGAAAGCAGGTGTGGACAATTGTCACAGCCAATTGTGGAAATTAAAAATCTGAATAAAACGATTAAAGGCAAACACATTATTAAAGATTTGAATCTCGACTTTTATCCAGGTCAAATAACGGGCTTTTTAGGTCCGAACGGGGCGGGTAAAACGACGACGATCCGTATGATGACGGGGTTAATGTATCCTTCAAAAGGAGAAGTAATCATCGATGGGAAACAGCTGTCGACAAATTATGAAGAAGCGATCAGTAATATCGGTGTAATCGTTGAAAACCCGGAAATGTACAAATATATGTCAGGGTACAAAAACTTGCAGCACTTTGCCCGTATGCATAAAGGGGTAACAAAACAGCGTATTGATGAAGTCGTAGCACAAGTGGGTCTGCAAAATCGTATTCATGAAAAAGTAAAAACGTATTCGTTAGGGATGCGTCAACGTCTCGGACTGGCACAGGCGATGCTGCATCGTCCAAAGTTTCTGATTTTGGATGAGCCGACGAATGGTCTGGATCCGGCCGGTATCCGTGAATTCCGTATGTACTTACGCAAAATTGCGGAAGAGGATAATGTGGCAATCGTTGTATCGAGCCACCTTTTATCGGAAATCGAGTTAATGGTAGATCGTATTGCGATTATCCAAAATGGCGAGCTGATTGATATTCGCGAACTGCAACATGTTGCGGCAGCACAATATTATATTGAAGTCGGACAGCCGGACCAGCTTCAGGCAATGTTCGAAGAGCCGTTAACAAAAGAAAACGGCGGCTATGTAGTAAATCTGACAAAAGAAGAAGTGCCTGCGCTTGTTCGTAAATTCGTTGAATCCGGTATCGATCTTTATACGATCCAGCCGATTCAAAAACGTCTTGAAGATCAATTTATCGAGATGACAGGTGGAGGTGCTATCGATGCAATACGTTAAAAATGAATGGATCAAAATGTGGTCGCAAAAAAATGCTTGGATTATGTGCGGGCTTTTAATCGTGTTAATCGTATTTGTGGCTGGTATGAACAAATATTATGATGTGGATTCAAGTACTAAAGAGGCGCGCATAGCAGCAAACGAAGAAATGATGGCGTATCCGAAAGAAATGCTTGCTTCGGAAGATATAACGCCGGAAGATGAGCAATATTTCAAGGAAGAAATTGCGATGGCCGAATACCGTATCGCCAATGATTTGCCAGCAGCAAATGCCATGACATTTACGGAACATATGGATTTATCATTATCATTGACAATCATGGTGACGGGTATTTTTACAGTTGTGATTGCGGCAGGTATCGTATCTTCTGAGTTCGGTACTGGTACGATTAAAATGTTGCTGACGCGACCTGTATCAAGATGGAAAATTTTACTTTCGAAACTTGTTGCGTCCATTCTTTATGGTATTGTACTCTTTGCCGCTGGAATCGTTGTCGCATTAATTATCGGGATAGCTTTATTCGGTACAGATAGTTCGATAGCGTTATCGATTGTTGATGGGCAAATCGTGCAGGATACGGTGAAAAATACCTTTATTGAAACGACGCTTTATTCACTCGGTTCTACAATTATGACAATTATATTTGCGTTCATGATCGGTACAATTTTTGGTTCAAGTACGTTAGCGGTAAGTTTATCGCTGTTCATTTTACTAATGGGTTCAACGGCGACAATGTTTATCGCCCAATATGATTTCGCGAAATACATTTGGTTTGCCAATGATTTATCATATTATGCACCGGGAAGTATGCCAATGATTGAAGGATTAACGTTTACATTCTCGTTAGTTGTCAATATCGTGTATGCGATTGTCTTCCTGGTGATTACGTTCGGTTACTTTATGAAGCGTGACGTAACGGCTTAGTTCAGAAATTTTTTTGGGGATAGCGAAAAAAATAATTTATAATTCCCTGTTCCTTTATCAGTAATGATAAATGGAATGGGGAATTTTTGATTTTATCATTCCTGGCAATGAAGCAATTGCATAATCCTAATCCATGTGTCTTTATTTAGGATCAAAACGTACGAAAGATAAAAAATATTCATTTAAGGATATAGCAATTTCCAGTGCGGGCTTTATACTTAAGATTAAGTCATTTGATTTTAGGGGATGAATTGGTGTTAAACGATAAATATAAAATTATGATGTGTGATCGAATTACTGAAACAATTCAAAATTGGGAACAGCAAAATACTGTTGAGGAACAGGAAATCTATACATTTCTTCATAACTTAAAAGGGACTGCTGGCTCAATTGGGATGGAAGGGTTATCCGAAATTGCGGCAACAAAACTTGAACAATTAGAAGAAAAAAGCAGCAAACGCTGGGGAAAAGAAAACTGGAAAGCATTTTTATTTCAAATTGAAGAAACGGTAAGCTTTTTTGAAAAAAATGTGAAGCGCAGTCCGACCGAAGAAAATGATCTTCCTTTTATAAAAGGGTCAAAACAAAATAACTTTATACTAGTAATTGACGATGATATTGTGTTTGCTTCGTATATTAAGAATATTTTAGAATCAAAAGGTTTTATGGTCATTGTTGCCCATAATGGGAAACGGGGTTTAGAGCTGATTTATGAGCTGAATCCGGCCCTCGTATTTTTAGATATCAAATTACCGGATATAAACGGCTTTTCCATACTGGAGAATATTAATAAAATCAAGTCCAATCATATGTTTGTTACAATAATGAGCGTCGATGACAGTAAAGGGAACCGTGCAAAGGCATATGATCTGGGTGCGCTTGATTTTATAAAGAAACCACTGGATGCCGATATTTTAATTTCATATGTAAGAAACCGTCTAGTTTTTAAGCAGGCGCTTGAACTTTCGATTATGACAGACGAACTGACACAACTTTATAACCGGAAATATATGAATACCCAGCTGGAATTTCTAATGGAGCAATTTGAAAAAAGAGGTGAACAATTTTCGATTGCGATTGCTGACATCGATTTCTTTAAGAATATAAATGATACATATGGCCACATCGTTGGTGATGAAGTATTAAAAGGCTTTTCAAACTTGATCATGTCGGCAAAACGGGAGGAAGATATTCTTTTCCGATTTGGTGGAGAAGAATTTGTTCTTGTTATGCCAAATACGTCAAAAAATACAGCTTTCAGTATTATGGAACGCTTGCGTACGATTGTTGGTAAACAGCCATTTAAAGGGAATGAACAATCGTTTAATATTACGTTTTCTTCAGGAATTGCGGAAATTAATCATCAAAATAAACACCCGAAGGCATTAATTGAACAGGCTGATCAGGCATTGTATAAAGCAAAGACATCCGGAAGAAATCAAACGGTTCTATTTACAAAAGAAGAGCAAATCAGCAAGAAGCAGAAATTGAAGCTTATTGTTATTGATGATGTAGCGATAATTCGAAACTTAGTGACGAACTATTTTAATAAACTACAAGTACCGGGAGAATTTACGATGGAAGTTGCTGCCTTTGAAAATGGCGTGAAGTTTTTGGAGTCAAATTGGTATGAGAAAAATACAAAATATATTATTTTACTAGATGGCATGATGCCGCAAATGGATGGGATGAATGTATTGAAAAAAATCCGCGAAGAGTATTCTTCAAACGACGTCATCGTTTCGATGCTGACAGGCCGCAATGACGAGGAATATGTATTGGAAGCACTTGCAAACGGGGCGGATGATTTCATCGTAAAGCCATTTAATATCGCGGATGTAACAAACCGAATGCTTCAATTAGCCAACCAATTATTTTTAAAAGCTCGGTAAAAGAAAGGAATTCAACGATGAATAAAATTTTAGTAGTAGATGATGAAGAAATTTTAAGAATGCTTATTTGCGATACATTGGAAAGTTTCGATTTTACGATTGATGAAGCTGAAAATGGCTTAGAAGCTTTGGAAAAAATGAAGGAAAATAACTATGATCTCATTATCCTGGATTATATGATGCCTCACTTTACCGGATTGGAAGTAATAGAAAAGCTTTCGGATGAGTATAAGGCGAATACAACGATCGTTATGCTGACAGCAAAATCACAGGAATCCGACCGCCAGCTCGCATTGGATAAAGGCGCACAATATTTCATTTCCAAGCCATTCAGCCCGATAAAGCTGATTTCATTTGTAGAGGAGCTCATTAATGCCAAGACTGATTCCGACATTTAAGAAAAACATACGTAATCAATTTGTCCGTATGCTTTGGTCCATCATAATTTTATTTACCATTATTGTAGGGGCATTTTTCATTTATACGAACGTTACAAATGAGCGGCTAATCACCGAGCGGGAAGCGATTAGCGAGAAAGAGCAGCTCGTTCGGAAAATGAATGAAAGCTTCAATGATATATTTTTCCGTGCAAGAGGCTATTATGCATTTAAAGACAAAAATGAACTGAACATTTTATATGATCAAATGTCTGAATTTGAGATGGAGCTGCAAAAATTTGGTGAAATGCCCCTATCTAGCGAGGAAAACCTTCTTTATGAAGAGTTAAATCAATTTATTGTCACTTATCGGAATGAAATATTGCCGAAAGCCGTTTCCTATGTGGAAGCAGATAATTATGAAGCGCTGCGTGAATTATCAAATAGCGGTGCGAATGAATCAGTAAACAGTTTTATTGCATATACAAAAAGTTATACGACAGAAACGGATATGGTTGTAAACGATCATTTTAACCGGACGCTTGATCAAATTAAGTTTTTAACCGTTCTTTGTATTTTTCTGTTTATTATCGTATTTATAATCATTGGAATTATTTTGAAACGGGTTATCCAAAATCTGATTTCTCCAATCGAAAAATTGACGACCGCAACGGATGCTTTTGCAACTGGGGACTATGTTGACATTACGCCATTAAAAAATAAAGAAGATGAGCTTGGTGTATTGGCTACTTCCTTCTATAATATGACCCGTTCGATTCAAGAGAAGGAAGAAGTGCTGACAACGCAAAATGAAGAGTTGATGGCACAGCAGGATGAACTTCAAGGCAATCAGGAACAATTACAGCAATCCTTAAGCCATTTACAGCAGTATAATGAACTGAATCATGTACTGACTTTTTCGTTGGATAAAGAGAAGCTGATAGAGGATCTACACAACTATTTACGTAGTATTTATGAATTCGATTCGAGCTTGATGTATTTAATCGACAGCGGTGAATTTGTATCAAAAGGATTGGCGAAAGAAACTACGGAACGCTTAATTAAACATCTGGAAATTGACAAGATTGCACGACTCGAGGAAGAAAAGACATTCGTCATTTGTCGTGAGGTAAAATCGGCAAGCAATATCGCCAATACAACTTATAATGACTATGACTTGTACACTTGTATTCTGAATTCCGAGAAGAAACTTGTCGCTATTTTAATGGCTACAAGAGAAGGGCGGAGTTTCTCGAGCAAGGAGTTAACCGACATCAATGGACATATGAACCAAGCTTCCATTGCGTTCGAACGAATATTCATGTATGAAGAAGTGGAACGTTCAAGAAAACTGAATCAGACCATCATCGATACAACCAATGAAGGAATTCAGTTTGTATCAAAATATGGGGAAGTACTGCTGCTTAATAAAGCATTATTTAATATAATTCGATATCCTTTTGAAGAAATCGATGATAAAGTACCACAACAACTATGGCTGAAGCATTTCCAGAAAATTGCTGAAGAATCGGATGAGCTCGTTTACTTCCTGAAAATCGCGATTATCGAAGAGTTTACAAATACGAGAACGATGCGCTATTCCATTCAACAAGATGGTCGCAGTCCGGTTTTTGTGGAGGTTTATGCAACAAGTGTATTTGAAGGTGATGAAAAAGTAGGAACGATGTTTGTTCATCGCGATATTACGAGCGAATATGAAGTGGATATGATGAAGTCCGAGCTTGTAAGTACGGTAAGCCATGAATTACGTACGCCGCTCTCAAGTGTGTTAGGATTTACAGAACTGCTTTTGGCAAAAGAAATAAAGCCGGAACGTCAGAAAAAATATATCGAAACGATTCATAAAGAAGCAAAGCGACTAACAAACTTAATTAATGATTTTTTAGATATCCAACGAATCGAATCAGGTCAACAAGTGTATTCAATGAATAAAATTTCATTAACTGCCTTAATCGAGGATGTGCTGAAAAACTTCCAGATTGATCCGCAGCATAATATCCGTTTTGTAGATGAATCGACAAATGCAATTGTTAATGCAGATGAAGAGCGTATCATCCAGCTCTTGTTCAATTTAATCGGCAATGCGATAAAATTCTCCCCTAATGGCGGCGAAATAATAATTAGCATGCAAAATATAAATGAGACGGTGCAAGTTTCCATTCAAGATCGCGGAATTGGAATTCCTGAAAGTGCAATTCCGTCATTATTCCAAAAGTTTAAGCGCGTGGACAACAGTTCCCGACGCAAAATCGGCGGGACCGGTTTAGGACTTGCGTTAAGTAAAGAAATTATATCCAAGCATAAAGGGGACATTTGGCTTGAATCGGAGGAAGGTATAGGGACGACTATTTTCTTCACATTGCCATTGTATGACCAAGAAATAGTAGAAAACCGAAATGAGCTGTCTGAAGAAAAAACGATATCAAATCGTACGGTAATGATTGTTGAAGATGATTTGAGTTTAGCGTTATTACTTTCGGAAGAGCTGAAAAGCAAAGGTTTTACCATCATTTATCATGATGACCTGAAACGTGCCTATGATGATGCCATTCAAATTCCATTAGTAGGTATTGTCATCGATTTAATTATGGGAGAAAATATGGATGGATGGGATTTGGTCGAAGCTTTAAGAAATCATAAAAATACAAAGGAAATCCCAATTATTATTTCCTCAGCATTGGACAAATCAAGCGTCAACATGGATAAATACAATGTTGAAGAGTATTTTACAAAGCCCTATCCGCCAGAAGAACTTTCAACACTTTTATTAAAATTTGTAAAAGATCAATAAAGGATCTGCTAGGTAAAGGAGGTGGGGGAAATGGCAGCGAGAATCATATTTCATTTGGATATGAACAGTTTTTATGCATCTGTTGAACAGTCGCATAATCCGAGTCTGAAGGGGAAACCGATTGCCGTAGCGGGGAATGTAAAGGAACGGCGCGGCATTATTGTGACAAGCTCTTATGAGGCCCGTGCAAAAGGGATTTATACAACGATGAATGTCGGGGAAGCAAAGCGCAAATGTCCGGAACTCCTGTTATTACCTCCCGATTTTCCAAAATACCGGGCAGCAAGTGCAGCGATTTTTTCAATATTACGAAGCTATACCGATTTAGTGGAGCCTGTATCGATTGATGAAGGCTATTTGGATGTAACGGAACGCTCCAAATCACAGCATCCGCACCAGTTGGCTGAAGAGATTCAGGAGCGCATTTTACATGAGCTCGATCTACCATGCTCCATTGGTATTGCCCCTAACAAGTTCCTAGCAAAAACGGCATCGAACATGAAAAAGCCGCTCGGAATCACTATCCTCAGAATTCGCGAGCTACCGGAGCTTTTGTGGCCGCAGGAAGTTGTGACAATGCATGGTGTAGGGGAAAAAACAGCGAAGAAGCTGAATGGACTCCAAATTTTTACGATTGGTGATTTGGCACAAGCGGATGAACGGCTGTTAATCCGGAATTTAGGAAAAAACGGGGCTCGCCTGATTAAACGTGCAAACGGTATTGATTCGCGGCCGGTTGATCCCAATGCGATATTTGATACGAAAAGCGTCGGGAATTCGACGACGCTTCCAAGGGATGAGACGGAATATTATATTTTGAAAGAAACGTTCGAAAAGCTGAGCAGAAGTGTCGCTGAGCGTCTGAAAGTGAAGTATTTGGCCGGGACAACGGTGACCATTCAAATACGCAATTTTGACTGGCAAAATGCTTCACGCAGTAAAACATTGCGTAATGCAGTCAGTCAGGCCGATGAAATATTTGAAATCGCCTGGAAGCTATTTACCGAAAACTGGGATGAGACACCTGTCCGACTTATCGGTATTACTGTTTCAAATGTTGTTGATCAATCCGAATTGACCCAACAGCTTAGTCTGTTTAATTTTGAACAGCATATTAAAGACGAGCCTATTTTGGAACTGGTCGATAATATTGAGAAGAAATTCGGAAAAGGGGCCATTAAACGTGGTGTCCGGGTGAAATCAAAAAGTTACGCATCGAAAACAAGCTTCAGCAAGGATTTTCTGGAAGATCATACGAATTAAACGCAAGCTGTATTAAAGATAAACTTTAATACAGCTTGCAATGTTTATGGAAACATAGTGCGGTTGGCAGACCTTTCAGAGCGTCATTAGACGTGGGCCAGTAACCCAGCGTTTTACGCGCAGAGAAAACCACCAGTTCAACTGGTGGTTTTTATTAAATTCTCACAAACGCATACATAGTATTGTGAGAATAATTTTCATTTAGTTAGGTAACTACGAAAGACCCATGTTATAATAGGATTGATATTATGCTTCAGGAGGACACTATGCGTATACATCCTATCCGATTTTTAAGAATAATGGGCTTACTCGATGGGATTTCGCTCATTACATTACTACTTATTTCCATGCCGCTTAAGTATTTCGCGGATTTACCGCAATTTGTGACGGTAAACGGCAGTGTACACGGCGGTATTTTTATAGCTTATTTTCTCGCAATCGTAATTGTGCAACTGCGCATTCAATGGCATATCGGCTGGTCAATTTTAAGTGTGTTAGTCGCATTTATCCCATTCGGCAATTTTCTGTTCGACTATCAACTGAAAAAAATGCAACCGACTTTACATACAAAGCCGTTTCCGAAACAATGGCTCGTTTATGCCATCATTTTCTTTTCCTTTTTCGATCTGTTCGTCCAGTTGCCGATAATGAGCACTTATGCATTGTCGGTCGGCGCGACAACGTTTGTTGCGGGGATTGTTGTCGGTCTTTATTCATTTATGAATACGTTCGGTAATATTTTTTGTGGTATTTTTACTGATAAAATTGGGCCATTTCACATTTTAGTATTTGGCCTGTTTACGTCTGCAATTTCGTTATTATGCTACCAGCTTGTTGATAATGCGACGGTCCTTTTAATCGTTCGCTGTATTCATGGGTTCAGTAGCGGGTTTATCACTCCGGCTGCCTTTACATTACTTGCGAATATGCGTGCATCCAACGAACAGGGGAGTGGAAGCGCGGTTACAGGCTCGTTTGTCGGCATTGCGGCGATTGTCGGTCCGGCTTCAAGCGGAATTTTAGCAAGCAAAATTGCCGTGCCGAATGTGCTTGGAATTGTTGCGCTGTTCGGCATTGTCTTATTGATAGGCTTGTTCCTGTTTTTACGCAAATCACCGTTACCGAAACGCGATAAGAAACAGGTCACCGAAAAGTTCAATTGGAACAGCGGTATTTTAAAAGCGTATGGCGGCGCATTTTTCCTTATGTTTTCTCAAGGTGTTCTTGCGTATTTGCTACCGATTTACGTGCAGGATTTAGGGTATGACTCACGTGTATCCGGTACATTACTAAGTGTATTCGGAATTGTCGCTGTCCTAATCTTTATATTACCGACGAACAAAATTTTCGACTATTTAAATCCGCAAGTGACATTGTTTGTCGGAGTACTATTACTCGGACTTGCTCAGATCGGCATTGGCCTGGCAACAGAAATGTCCTGGCTGTATGCAATACTCGCAATTTACGGGATCGGGTTTGCATTTTTATTCCCTTCTATCAATGCCCTGTTAATTGATGCAACGACTGAACAAATTCGCGGCAAAGCTTATGGTTATTTTTATGCGTTCTTCTCCATTGGGGTAGTCGCAGGGTCTTCACTATTAGGCGCACTTGATTTAGTAGGAACATCCGGCTTTGTCTTTACAGGGACATTATTATTTAGTTTCTGTATCGTTGTTCTTTTTTCATTTATGAAATCAGGTGCCGCATTTGTAAAAGTTCAGCATAAAGAAAAAATGCATCATTCATAAATACACAGTTTTTTCGTTTTGAAAGAAATTTCTTTCTAATGCGCTTTAAACGATAGTCATGTATACTGGACTAGGTGATTTTTTATGGGCGAATATGGAATCGAAAGGAATTATAATCATGGTACAATTACATTTAGAAGTTTTAGAACGATGCAGTAAAGAAACAGAAGATACAATTACAGCGGAGAGTAACGCATTTGCATCAACACCAATCCACTATTTAAAGGACAACCAAGGGGAATTTATTTATGTGGAATGTACTCAATTCAATGATATACGAATTGATGCGGTAGCACTTGAATTTGATGATGCATTTAATCTATATACGGCATTATTCGGCTTAAAACTGCAAAAGAAACATGGTGAAGTAATTCGTCAATATTTGAAAGACAATGTAAAATCTGCATTAGGAAGCAGCAGTGCAGCGTTCTCTGGTCAAGAAGGACTTTGGGAACTGAACATTGCGGTTGACTGCATTGAGGGCTTCCATGAGAAGATGACTCTTACAGAAGTTTGTGAAATGCTTTATCAATTTGTTGCGCAATTAATAACAACAGTTGAGAAATAAATGACGCAAAAATATTTATATAGTTTTACTTGGCAAAGAGATGAATATGATCTTTCACGTTTGGAAATGCGCACATTTTTTAACTTTCACGTGGAAGGAAATGTTCTAATTAGTCAAGAAAGAATAGAGCCGAGTCGTAGTCCGTATATGCGTTCACGTTTGGCCGTTTTCTATGAAGCGAGTTCAATAGAACAGCTGATAGAAATGGCGGCACAGCTGGAGCTTGGACAAAAGACGTTTAAAATTCATTGTTTAAACAATAGTGCTGATGGAATTCAGCCAAAACTGAACCGCTCGATGCGAAACGACTATATGATTCGTGTCAGCTCGGCAATCAATGCCGAACCGGATCTGGAAAAGCCGGACGTAGTATTGGGACTTGTCTGCCATGAGGAGCGCTTTTATTTAGGCAAGCTTACATACGGTGAAGCGGTTTGGCTGAAGCATATGCAGAAGCCTGAAATGTATTCAACAGCACTGAGTACAAGGGATGCGCGTGCGATCGTCAATATCGCGGTACCGTTTCCGGACGGACTAAAGGTGATTGATCCTTGCTGCGGTATCGGTACGGTGCTTGTGGAAGCGATGAGTATGGGCATTGCGATTGAAGGACGCGACATCAATAAACGTGTTGTTTGGGGGTCCCAAATTAATCTCCGCCATTTCGGATATGAACCGAATGTGGAAATCGGTCCAATTGAAGAGGCGAATGAAGGATATGACGTCGCAATTATTGATATGCCGTACAATTTATTTACGCATATTACGGGTGAGCTGCAGCAAAGCATCATTACAAATGCCCGCCGGATTGCAAAGCGGGTCATTATTGTGACAATCGAATCGATGGACGATAAAATCCACGAAGCCGGTTTAACGATTATCGATCGAGCCGTATTGAAAAAAGGGAAATTTGAACGCCAAGTTTTAATATGTGAATAGAAGTAACGTTTCAATTCAGTGAATACCTGGATTGGAACGTTTTTTATTTGACACTGTATTTTATACATGGTATATTTATCTCGAATTAAAGATAAATGAATTCGTAATAACAGGGAGGAGGTACTTTATGAGTAAATATGACAAGCAATTAAAAGCATTTACTGTTTTACATCGGGCTCAAACTTCTATCCAAGAAGCGACGAAAAAAGATATCCAACAGCATGATCTGAATTTAACGGAATTTGCCGTAATGGAATTGCTTTATCATAAAGGAGATCAGCCTATCCAAATCATCGGTAAAAAAGTATTGATCGCTAGCAGCAGCATTACGTATGTCGTCGATAAACTGGAGAAGAAAAATCTCGTTGCACGTGTTGCCTGTCCGACAGACCGCCGTGTTACATTTGTATCGTTAACGGATGAAGGAAAACAGATGATTGAATCGATTTTCCCTTCACATGAAGAGAAGATTGCATCGATTTTTGATGTGTTATCGGATGAAGAGTTGCAAAACTTAACAGACTATTTAAAGCGTGTGGGACACCATGCGAACAAATTATAAATTGATTACAAGCATCGGGTTCGGTGCATTTTTAAACTAATATCTCGATATCGAGAAAATGGAGGCCATACAGATGAACCATATTAAAGGAATTCACCACGTAACAGCGATTACAAGCAGTGCAGAAAAAAACTATGAATTTTTCACATATGTATTAGGAATGCGTTTAGTGAAAAAAACAGTCAACCAGGATGATATTCAAACATACCACCTGTTTTTCGCGGATGATAAAGGGTCTGCAGGAACAGATATGACATTCTTTGATTTTCCGGGCATCCCGAAAGGACGTCACGGGACGGATGAAATTTACAAAACAGCTTTCCGTGTGCCAAATGATGCGGCACTGGTTTATTGGGTAAAACGTTTTGACCGTCTGAAAGTACAGCATGAAGGCATCAAACCATTATTCGGCAAGCAAACATTATCATTTGTCGATTTTGATGACCAGCAATACATGCTCATCTCAGATGAAAACAATGAAGGGATCGCATCAGGTACACCTTGGCAAAAAGGTCCGATTCCATTAGAGTTTGCGATTACAGGCTTAGGTCCGATTCATGTACGCGTTTCGAACTTTGATTATTTCAAAGAAGTACTTGAAAAGGTATTAGTAATGCGTGAAACAGGTAAAGAAGATTCACTGCACTTATTTGAAGTAGGTAACGGCGGTAACGGGGCATCGGTTATTGTCGAGCACAATACAGTATTACAGCCTGGCCGTCAAGGTTTCGGTACAGTTCACCATGCCGCGTTCCGAGTAGAAGATACAGCCGTATTACGTGAATGGATCGGCCGTCTTGAAAGCTTCGGGTTCGGTACTTCTGGCTATGTGGACCGCTTCTTCTTTGAATCGCTCTATGCACGTGTAGCACCGGGTATTTTATTTGAATGGGCTACGGACGGACCAGGATTCATGGGCGATGAGCCATACGAAACAGTAGGGGAAATTCTTTCATTGCCGCCATTCTTAGAGAGCAAACGCGACTATATTGAAAGTGTTGTGCGTCCGATTGATACAGTACGCTCAACAAAAACAATCGAGAAGGAATACGAGTAATTCGACTATCAAAATGAGAATGGAGAATGACCGATGAACTATATTTTCAACAAAGGGAAAGAAGACAAGCCGGTATTTTTACTGCTGCACGGGACAGGCGGGGATGAGAACAGTCTGCTTGCACTGACAGAAATCATTGATCCGGAAGCATCGGTTTTAAGTGTACGAGGCAATATTCTGGAACATGGAATGCCTCGATTTTTCCGTCGTCTAGCTGAAGGTGTGTTTGATATGGAAGACCTCGCTTTCCGTACGAAAGAACTGTATGAATTTATCGGCGAGAAAGCAACAGAATACGGGTTTGACCGTCAAAACATCATTGCAATCGGTTACTCAAATGGTGCCAATATCGCAGCGAACCTGTTATTTGAATATGAAAATGCATTAAAAGGTACAATTTTGCATCATCCAATGGTCCCGAATCATGAAGCAACGGTTGCGAAACAAGACGGCACACATGTATTTATCGCAGCAGGAGTGAATGACCCGATTTGCCCGCAACAAGAAGCGATTGATCTTGAACGCTATTTGGCGGATGCTGGGGCGAATGTAACGCTGGAATGGGAATCAAACGGTCACCAGCTTACGATGAATGAAGTACAAAAAGCGAAGGCTTGGTATGAGCGCACGTTTTAATTAAAGATTGTTCATGCATAAAAGACCCTTTCCGGTTTCAGGAAAGGGTCTTTTGTATTTAAGTGATTTTCTTTTTACATTTTTTATTATTCGCGGAAAGCCGACCTTAATTTTTCCGTTATTCAAGTGATGAAGTAGGGAATTTTTATCATTCCACATGGTCATTTCTGTTGCCGCTTCATTTTTTCTTTGCATAAATTTATTTGCAACCTATAATAAATACAACGATAGTAAAAAGCTTCTACATGAGGCAAACTAAACTCGTGGTAGGAGGAAATGACATGCAAATCCAATTTTTAGGTACCGGTGCAGGGATGCCGTCAAAAGAGCGCAATACTAGTTCCATTGCATTCAAACTGTTGGAGGAACGGGGCTCGATTTGGCTGTTTGACTGCGGGGAAGCAACACAGCACCAAATCTTGCATACAACGATTAAACCGCGCAGAATCGATAAAATCTTTATTACTCATTTACACGGTGATCATATTTTCGGGCTGCCCGGCTTTTTGAGTTCCCGTTCCTTTTTAGGCGGGGAAGATGTGCTCACTATTTACGGGCCAACCGGATTACAACAATGGATTGAACAAACATTACAATTATCGAAAACCCATTTAACATATCCGATTGAATTTGTCGAAGTAAATGAAGGAATCATATTTGAAGATGAAATGTTTACGGTCCGTGCACTGTCGCTTCAACACGTTGTACCATGCTTCGGCTATCGGATTGAACAAAAGCCGATGCAGGGCGAGCTGCTGATTGACAAGGCTTTAGCATTAGGTGTACCAAAAGGTCCGTTATTAGGCCAGTTAAAAGCAGGTCATTCTGTAAAATTGGAAGATGGAACAGTTGTGGAAAGCAGCGATGTAACGTCACCACCACAGCCAGGGTTCACTGTTGCAATTTTAGGGGATACAAAGTATTGCGATAACAGTATCCGTTTAGCACAAAATGCAGATGTTGTCGTACATGAAGCAACCTTTGATCATTCGACAATCGAGCTGGCGGGCAAGTACGGACATGCGACAAATACAGAAGCAGCTAAAATTGCAAAAGAGGCACAAGCGAGACATTTGCTGTTGAATCATATAAGCGCCCGTTTTTTGAAGCATGATCTGATTCCGTTTTTGGAAGAAGCAAAAGCGATCTTCGAAAACAGTTATTTAGCAAATGATTTCAGCCAATATGAGTGGCGAAAAAACGAATTGCTGGAAATTGAATAGATGAATTTAATCGAGGTATATAGTAAACGGGGTGAATGTTTACTATATGCTTCTTTACTTTTTTAAGAGAATTTTGTCCAATAACAGAAAGTTTCCGCTATAATGGAGAAAAGGGGGATGAATGATGCAGCAACCGACAATTTCACCAAAAGTATTACGATTGCTAGTTATTTTTCCAAATGTCATGAGCTATATTCTGTTATTTGGGGTCGTTGTTTACATACGAACAAACTTGGAAATGCTGAAAGCGACAGACGGCTTAACGACGTGGCTGATCATTGCGGCGGTATTAGGTCCGATTTCACTCTATACGACATTCAGTATTGTGAAGCGGATTAAGAATGGAACATTGTAAAGGGTTCCGGTTCGCGTAAGGGGAAAAATATTAATTGAATTGATTACATGCCAAAACACTCAGTATTTTTTGAACTGAGTGTTTTTTATTATCTACTCTCTAATAACTCGAAGTAACTGCAATCCATCAGATGAATTTCCACTATCTCCCGATATCCAACGAGGGTAGGGACTGAAATATGCTAATATAGGCCTAACCTTGTATAAAGGAGGATTATTTTGAATAAGTTCGGCAGAGGATTTGTAATATATTTAGGAATTTTGCTTACTATAATTTCAAGTATCGTATCAGGTGTGAATTTCTTTGATTTTAGTGGTGGTAAAGGCTTAAATACAGAAAAGATAGAAAAGAATTTAGAAAAATTAAAAGGCTATTCTTGGTTTAATGAAGTATATAAAATGGAGGAACATCAGCGTTCATTTTATTTAAGCTTAAAAATTAGAAAGTACTTACAAAGTTCAATGCGTGTAAATAGATTAATTCGTTGTGAAAAAGAGCGAGTAAAGTTTATTTTAATGTTAGAAGAAGTGGCCCGATTACGTAATAAATGATTATTTATATTTTACTTATAAACTAGTTGGTAAAGATTAAATTTAGAAAAGCAGTCCTGTTGTAACGGAAGGGAGAGGCACTTGAAAAAAATAATTCTCTTTAATCTTTTATTTTGTATAGTTGTTGTGTTTGTTGCTTTCAATTATTTTAATATTAAATCTCGAAGCGCGGTTGTATTCAATTATGTGGAAGACTATATGGAAACTAACTATGGGATTGATGGGGAAAATATAATTTTAGTAGAAAACAATTTCCGAAGAGGAATGGGGTTGTTTGAAATAGAAGTTAAGGATAAAGGTACGAATACCTATTACTTTTTTGAAGTCGATATTAGAGATGACTATTCATTAATATATATTAGAGATCTATCAGAGTTACATCGTAAAAATAAGGCTGATAATAAAAGGTGAGAGTGGGGGGGAAAGAGAAGTGATCAAACAAATTTATGCTTTTGAAAGCATACAGGATTTTGAAAACTATAAAGACGAAATTCAATTATTAAATAACAAATTGAATATGTATAAAGAATTGTTAATTAACCAATTTGAGCTTATAGAGTTACCTAAAACAATTGTTTGGACGAGCAGTAAGAATGCTACTACCATATTTTCGCAAGTCCCTGTCCCAGCCTATACTAATCGGGAAACCATTTATATGTCGCCAAGTGTTAGTGAATGGAAGGCGTTTTACCTTTCGCTATTTGATGGTGAGGAATTAGAGAAAAGTGATGAAATTGAGTACATAAAAGAATATTTCCAATCACTGGCGATCGATGACGTTTTTTGTATTTTAGCTCATGAATTAACACATCATATTGAACTCTTTCCTGATGAGTTTGAAGATGAGCGCAATAACAGTATTTGGTTTGAAGAAGGGATGTGTGAATATCTCTCTCAAAGAATGACATTAACGGAACATCGATATACAGAATTAAGAAAAATTGAAAACTTGATGATTAAAATATTTAAGCTAAAGTATGGCGGTTTTTCATTAGATCATTTTGGAATAGGTAGTTATCATCAAACATCGTTAGCTTCAATTATGCTCAATTATTGGAGAAGCACAGCTGCAATTCATTTTTTAGTAGAATGTCGCTACGAAGGCGACGTAAAAAAGGTATTTAGCAAATATGAAGAATGGCATGAAAAAGGGATACAGCAACCTTTAACTGAATATTTTGGTGTGGAGAAATTTTAAAACCAACTATCGGCGGAATTCATGATGATGAATTTCGCCTTTTTACTTAATAAAGTGAAGGTGTGTCCGTTTCACTAAATAAATAATCTGTTTGTGCTAATATAATCAATAAGTCTTTGCTTTAGGAGGTTCACATGAATTTGATCGCGCAACATCCTTATATTAAAGTAGAAAGAACCGTGACAAGTACTGAACAGTTTGAAATTGTGCATGACCGGATCATTTATTTATACAATGATAAAGTCGTTACACAAAATAGAGTGTTTCCGATTAAAATTGTAATGGATTTTTCGTACCGGGAAATTGCAAAGCAGGGAGGGATCCTTTATTTACATACGCTGCAAGGTGTATATACGTATATCGTGAAATCCTCACCTGAAGCTTTCATCAATGCATATAGAGAATATTTTAAGTAAATGCAGTATTTGAAAAATTAGATTTTTATGGTAGGATATAGGCGGTGACCGATTATATTAGGCTAATTTGGATTTACTATTCCAGTGTATAAGAGGTGGGGGAAGTTTGTTATATTTAACGCTGTTAGTAGGCTTGGTTTTGATCGTAATGACAACGAAGCTTACTCAAAAATTTAATTTATCAGGCATTTGGTTGATAGTTGGGCAAATTAGCGCGTCATTGATCATTGTATTGTTTGGTGATCTAGAAGTTAGTTATATTAATCAAATTGAATTAGGATTATTAGCAATTCCTTTTTCTTTATTATTCCTAGTAGGGTTTACTAATGTAATGAATATAGAAAAAGAGCAACAACCATTAATCTTGCTGTTGCCATGTATTTCATTACTTTGTCTTTCCATAGCGGCTTTGTTGATGGGTTATACATTTGCTTCAATTTCCGGACTATTTGCTGTGTTAACTATTATGTTGTTTGCTTCTATTTCAGGAAAAAAAACTTTAGGAAGAACCTTTACTACATCTATAGGTTTTGTAATTGCAGTACTGTCGTTGTCTTTACTTAAGCTTTCTTTTATCACAATTTACATTCCAATTTTTACTTTGGCATTGCCGTTAGTAATTTATCTTTTCTTACAAAATAGATTAACTAGCGCACAGTCAATGATCATTAGCGCTTCAGTAGCTGTTTTGTTTGGTTTACTGATGTTTGTAATTCCTTTTAATATAATTTGGGATTTGGTAGTTGGGGCAACTGTTATTTTGGCTATTTCCCAATTCTCCCGTAAGTATCGATTTATTTAAAATTCATTTGGCGCGATTCTGTAATTGGAATCAGCGCTTATTTATTTTCTAAGGTGAAAATTTGTACAAATAATCCTATGTATTTTTAAAGAATATAAAACTAAAGAAAAAAGAAAGAAGGTAACTGATGGGTATACTATTCGCTATATTATTTTTCGTTGGCCTCTTTGCTATATATGATTTGATTAGAAGAATGAACAATAATATTCTGGAACAGACGGAAGAAATAAAGAAATTAAGAGAAGAAATAAATCAAAGAGATTATAAATAATGTAAAGTACTCTTGGAGAATGTTTTATCGAAATAACAAATTTAAATTCTTAAGGGGGATATATCTTGCAACTATTAAATTTTACGAAAGATAAAGCGAAACCAGTTTTGAATTATAATTCAATTTTCACTACCTATAATAAAGTTATAAAAACTGAAACACCAACAAATTTTGGATTTATTTATGTCGAAGCTAACGGTTTAGTAGGTCGTCATGAAGCACCTGTTCCACAATTGTTTATCGTGATTGAGGGAGAAGGTTGGGTTCAGGGGAAAAGCGACGAGAAGGTAAAATTGCAAATGGGTGAAGCTGTCTTATGGGAAAAAGGAGAAAGTCACGTTTGTGGTAGTCAAAAAGGTTTCACTGCTATTGATTATACAATCAGCAGAGTTACAAATATAGTATGGCCATTTTAAATTTTAGGAGGTAGAAAGTGAAAAATATACTGGGTTTAATAATGGGGTCTATAGCAGGTTGGCTGATATGGGGATATTTTACAGATGACTTTTCAGTAGAAAGGTTTTTCATGTTTCTAATGGGAATCATTATAGGGTACATAATCGGTAGAAGTAGACCAAAAGAAGAAACTAAATAAGTACATAACTGGTACGAGGCATTCGTATTTCATAATTTAGAAATGTGCCTATTTTAAGGGGACAATCTAGTTTGGTGATTTTATTCCATATTTTGATAGAGGTATTTTGTATGCTTAGATTTTGAAATATCGGCGAGGTGGCAAATGAAAAACTTATTTTTATTTATCTTTGTCCTTTTGTTAAGCTCCATCTGTTTAGGTTGTACTAATGAAAATCACGTAGCAACATTAAAAGAGCCAATAGAAACTGTAATTGAATTAGAGAAAGTATATATGGAAATGCGGGAAATTGCTTGGGCAAGTTTGAGCGATACGGATAAAGAAACCGTGATGGGGAATTGGAAAGATGCGAAAGTAACTGAGGAACAGCTCAGCGTTAATGATGAAGTACTCCCAGATAATAATCCAATGAAAGTCATGAAAGTAATATTTAATACATCTCGAGACAGATTTCTGGGGCCGATTGGCATCTATATAAATCCCGATACTAATAAAATAATTAGTAAAGACGTAAGAATGTAAAAACCTCTAAAACAACCCTCAGGATAAAGCTTATCCTTTTATCAGAAAAATAATTCAGGAGTGCTTTACTTTAAGAAGCATTTTCATCAATTGGGCGAGATTCTTAAACAAGAATTAGCGTCCTTTTCTCATTTTAGAGCCACAGTACGTAGGAGAAATGTTATGAAGTGCATTGAATTTAAGAGAGGATAAAGTAGCAGATTACAAAATCCCTATTGACTATGTATATTTCATATCTAACAATAACCTTTATGCAGAAGCTGATTCGTCAGACTAGAAGGTGGAATAAAACGTGAGAAGAACGGAAAGAAGACAGCAACAAAAATTAACCTGGAAGATATGGAGTAAGGTTAAAGATAAAAAAATAATGTTGAAAGTTATAGCAGTGGGTTCAGTATTTTTATTATGCTGTTTCCTCATATTTAATATTTTTATTTGGACAAGCGATGTTAGTAAACTGGAAGAACCCACTCCGCAGCCAACAATTATTTATGATCAAAATGGAGAGGTAGCCAGTAAAGTTACCGGTTCCAAAATAGATGGAGTCAATATAGAACAGATTCCGGAACATCTTATTCATGCTGTAATTGCAACGGAAGACCAAAAGTTTTACAAGCATAATGGAATTAATGTTATAGGAATTGTACGTGCGATGACTCAAAACACGATGAGAGGAGAAATTGTGGCGGGAGGAAGTACGATTACACAGCAGTTGGCTAAAAATGTCTTTCTTACACAAGAGCGTACATATACGAGAAAGTTAAAAGAACTCATATTGACGAAGAAAATTGAGCGAACATACGATAAAGACGAAATAATGGAACGGTACTTAAACCAGATTTACTTTGGTGAAGGCGCATGGGGCATACAGCGTGCTTCCCAAATGTACTTCGGCAAAGATGTTAGTGAATTAACATTAGGTGAGTCGGCTATGCTTGCGGGGTTGATTAAAGCGCCGTCAGTTTTGTCACCATTAAAAGATATGAATAAATCAGTTCAACGGAGAGACCTTGTTCTAGCATTAATGGAAAAGGAAGGTTACATAACTCAAAACGATGCGAAAAAAGCAAAAGAACAACCTATCGTATTAGAGGGCAAAAAGATGGATGATTATAAGGGGAAATATCCTTATTATGTAGACCATATTATTGAAGAAGCGATCAAACAATACGGGCTTACAGAAAATGAGGTACTTTCGGGTGGACTTCATATTTATACAGAACTTAATCCTTCAATACAAAATGCAGTTGAACAGGTATATAACGATAATGAAATGTTTCCTGAAGGGCAATCGGACCAGTTAATCCAAAGTGGAGCAATCTTCATCAATCCCTCAACCGGAGGAATCACTGCACTAATTGGAGGTAGAGGGGAACATACTTTTAGAGGGTTTAATCGAGCTACTCAATTAAAACGTCAGCCTGCGTCAACTATGAAACCATTGGCGGCGTATACTCCTGCTTTGGAGCAAGGATACGAAATCTATGATAAGTTACAAGATTCACCTATTAATATTGACGGGTATCAACCAATGAACTATGACAAACGATTCCATGGTGAAGTAACGATGTATGAAGCATTGGTGAATTCATACAACATCCCACCGGTATGGTTATTAAATAAAATGGGATTGAAATACGGTATAAATGCTGTTGAGCGTTTTGGTATAAAATTAAAAGAAGAGGATCATAATTTAGGTTTAGCACTTGGTGGTATGAGTGAAGGCATATCTCCTTTATCAATGGCTCAGGCATATTCCACATTTCCTAATGATGGTGTAATGGTAGAAGCACACTCTATACAAAAAATTGAAGATGCAGATGGCGAGGTCATTGCTAAGTGGCTTCATAATGAGACGAGCGTTACGAAGCCCCTAGTCGCTCAGGAAATAACATATATGCTTAAGGGCGTTGTTGAAGAAGGTTCAGCAAAGAACGCTCAAGTAGAAGGATGGGAAGTAGCTGGTAAAACGGGCACGACCGAGCTTCCTTTTGCGAATTCAGGGGGCGCGAAGGATCATTGGTTTGTTGGATATACGCCAGAAATTGTTGGGGCAGTTTGGATGGGATATGATCAAACAGATGAAAATCATTATTTGATGGGAACTGGCGGATCTACTGTCACAAAGATTTTCAAAGCAGTTTTGGCTGAATCTATGACGGAATTTAACCAAAAAGAATTTAAATTACCTCTACTAGGCAAACAGCTAAAAGAGCAGGAAAAGAAAGAGGAAGAGCAGAGGAAGAAAGAAAAAGAGATAGAGAAAAAAGAGAAGAAGGAGAAGGATAAGGAGAAGAAAGAGAAAGAAAAAGAGAAAAAAGAGAAGGATAAGGAGAAGAAAGAGAAAGAAAAAGAGAAGAAAGAGAAGGATAAGGAGAAGAAAGAGAAAGAAAAAGAGAAGAAAGAGATGGATAAAGAGAAGAAAGACAAGGAAAAGGAGAACAAAAAGGAGGAAAAAGAGTAATTTGAAATAATCCAGGTTTATTATGAGGGAAATCCTACTTTTCTAGATATAATCTGTTTGCCGACTTTTGTAGCCATTTTTTCTAAGCAATTATTCATTTAGCCGAAGAGAAGGGTTCCATACCATCTTTATTGAAAAAAGGTTGAGTTTTAAAATTTTTTTAATCTAAAGTGAAGAAGCCCGTAAAAAAATCTCACAGGCTTTGCTAATAAATTTATCAAGACTTAGGTATTCTACTTATCAAAATTCGCACCATTATCATGCTTAAATGTTTTGTCTTTAGTAGGGAGGAATTCCTTTGCAATCTCTTCTAGGCTCTTCTGTTGTGATTTCATCGGAGCAAACGCATTGGACATCCGATTTGTTTGATCATTTGTAGGGAGGAATTCTTTCGCAATTTCTTCCTGGCTTTTCGGTTGTGATTTCATTGAAGCAAATGCATTGGACATTCGGTTAGCTTGATCAGCAGGAAGGAACTCTTTTGCAATTTCTTCGATTTTGGATTTAGCATCGGTTGAAAGGATGGGTGAAAATTCTTTCGCGATCTCGTAAAGAGTACCTAGCTTCGATTGATCATTACTTGCCTGCTTGTTTTCTTTATTGTTCTTATTTGACAATGTTATCATCTCCTCATTCCTTAATATGAGAGATGATGAATGGAATTATATCAAGAAATGATTGACAAAATTTTTAGTGATATTTTTGTTTTTAGATAGTGAACGTCATGAAAAGAATAAAAATAAAATTGATTGTCTGGCGCGATTCTATCAAAAGGATCAGCGCTCGTATCGTTATGACGCTTGTATGTAACTTAGTTGTTTTTGCTATTGGTATGTTCAGATTACTTACGGATTCTTTTTTTTGAAGGCCGCCAAATGACGCTTTATTCCGAATCAATTTTTAAGGTATTCCAAATAGAACCCCAATTTTTACTTTGTACTCGATTTGAATAAATAGGATGTAATTTGGAGTCTTGATTAAATGGAGGCGTAGGTCTAACTAGTCCTACGAATAAATCATTTAAACCATAAGGAGCTAAGATTTCTATTTGATTGTTATTTAAACGAACGGCTACTGCTGTAGGTGTTTCAGGGAAATGAGCAACACCTTCAAATGATGATGAATAGGGAGGAAATCTGTTTTTAAAATGCATTCTGGCCTGGTTTTTTACAGACCAGGGTAGATGAGGCATACTCTTTTGCAACTTGGATTCTAATGCTTTTTCAGACTCGATTGAACTATTCAACTCGTCAAAATATATTACATCAATATCATTTATTTCTGTTTGTACATTATGTAAGTAATCCCAAACTTTATTTCGAATAACACCCGCTGCGACCCAGCAATCATTTAATTGTAATTCTTGCACGGTTTTTAAAATTGACATCAAAAGTTGGTCTGTTTTTATAATGTTCGTTAACTCTAATTCGTAATCCAAAAGTAATCATCTCCTTTTTTACTGCTATTATATCCTTTGTATTTTGAACTTGCTATTCCTCATAGAAGTTTATACAAACTTAATGCTGAGAATATTTTGCCTTAGAGAAGCACTTGAAGTCAGATTGATTTCATTATGGGAAATTCTTAACAAGTTTTCAGTTAAACTGGTAAAGTATGTATATGGAGGGGAGTTTAATGGGTAATTTTTTCATCATACTAATGATCTTTTTAATCATTATTGCAAATGTTATTGGATTTATAGTCTTCAAAAAAGAGAAAAGTCTGTACTCTGCTGCATTAATAATATTACTGCTGGCAGGTGCATTTGGCGGACTAGGCATTGCATTAACATTATTTATTAATGATGCCTTTGCTATATTCTACGGGTTAAATCTTGCCGGCTATTTACTAATAAATAGCCTTATTGTATTTCTTCTTGCTATTTTAGTTACTATAATTAAAAAGTTATCCAGTATTTTTTAATCTGAATACAGAAATAGTTACTGTTTATTATAAAGGCAATCCTCATAAGTAGAAGATTGCCTCAAATTGTTTATTTTTAGAGAATATTAAACTCTCTTATGCAACAGGATCATCGGTAGTGCGTTTATTCCCTTTATAGATAAAATATAGGGAGATAAACATAAAGAATAAGGCAAATGTTCGTTTAACATCTAATTCTATGACTAAACTATTAAACCATCCAAAATGATCAATAATCACTCCGCTTACTAGTTGACCAGCTATACCAGCAATACTTGTTGCGATCACTCCAATTCGTGGAACTGCCATAACTGTCAAAAGTAAATACATCGTACCTAAAAACGCTGCACTTAATTGCCATTTTGGTGCCTCTAAAATTCCTATTAGATTCCCGCTGCCAAAAAATAAAATAAATATGGTCAAAAACATTGTCCCAGTAAGGAAGGTTAAAAATGTTGTTTCAATTGTTCCGGCTTTTTGACTAAATGTACCATTGATAGATGATTGTGCGCTTAATGTGATACCGCCAATCAATGTGAATAGAATCATAAATAATCCCATGGCCATACCTCCTAATTTATTAATATAAGTGCGATGATCATTGAAATAACTGCAAAGAGTTTTTCTTTATTAATCTTATTTTTCTTACTACCTAACCATCCGAAATGTTCGATCGTCATGCTCATCACTAATTGCCCGATGATGACAGCAACCATTGTTATACCAACACCGACGAATGGGACACTTACAACGATGGAAGTTAAATAAACAACACCCAGGATACCTCCAAGTAATGCCCATTTAGGTGCCTCCAAAGTATAGGAAATCCTGCCTTTTCCAAAAAAGAGCCACAATAGCCCCATGATAATAGAGCCCATAAAGAAGTTATAAAAGCTTGTTTCTATTTGTCCGATTGTTTTTCCTAGTTCAGCATAGATCGCGCCTTCAAAGCTAAGTGCTGCCCCAGCTAAAAAAGCAAATATATAAAATATAAAGCGCATAGATAAAATCCTCTTTTCGGTATAATTATATATCTAGAAATATCGATATAAGTATTGATAAAAAAACAGAAATCAATAATATTAGATATCTGTTTTAAAGTATTCAGCTAACTGTTGAATAAATTCTTCATTACGTCTGTAGTATGTCCATTGTCCATGGCGAATCGACTCAAGTAAACCAGCTTTTTGCATCATATTTAAGTAGCTCGAAACCGTAGATTGAGAAATTTTGGCCTTTTCCTGAATATCCCCAACACATACTCCACCCTTGTAACTTACCTCCTTTGGTAGGTGAGCGCCTTGTTTTGGGAAATGTTTCTCGGGTTCCTTTAACCACTCGAGGATATTGAGTCTTGTTTCATTCGATAATGCTTTGAATACATCAATAGGTTCCATGCGTGTAATTATATATCTAGAATTTTCGATATGTCAAGATGAGATATTGAAGTATTTCCCAGGAAAAGGTACCCACTAGTTTAACTTATCTAGGGTTAAATATTTATAATAAAACTATTAAAAAGTACTACATTTTTAATGATGTAAATGTGTTTGGTTTGAAAGATCATTTTAATAAATATTAAGATTCGAAAGAGATATATCCTATACTATTCAACAATAAGGCGCGACGCGTTTTTTAAGGTCATTTTCTGGAATAATGTTTAAATAGTAAGTTTGATATTTATGTTAAAATTCAATGATAATTAATTTATTTAAATTCAACAAAAATAGTAATGGAGCTGAAAATGGATATTTATGAAACTACAAGAAATTATGGAAAAACATTTTAATGACCTTTCTATAACACCAGATTTTTATCATCAATGGAATATCGGTATACATCTAGAATTAGGAAATGACATTTATCAGTTTGGTGACAATAACCGCCTTAACATGAAAAGGTTTAATACGATTTATGAACAGGTATCTGCAATTGTTCCAATACTTTTCAAGAAAATGGATGACGTCTTAGTGGTGGTAAATTCATACCCCCATGAAACAAACAAAGTAGTTTATCCTAACTTTTTCAAACGATATGTAAAAGAACAAAAATTAAAGTATTTCTTGCACTTACATGAGTTCCAATGGCAGTTCGATGAAGATAATTTACTTATTCAGCAAATGACATTGTTCTGTAAAGCTTCTGATTTGAAGATAGAACAGCTTTTGAAAACATTAATTCATGAGGATTTCCATCCTCTACAACCTCGGTTAAGAAAAGCACATAGCTATTATGCACCTGATGTTTTTTTAATAAATGTTAATACTAATTGTATTTTTCATTTATACGATGATAGAGGGTGTGAAATAATAAGCGCAGATAAAGAACTACATGAAAAATTCCTTGAAACATTTAGTGGGTGGGAATTGCAGGAAAAACCTTTATCTTTTCGTTTAACTACTTAATATTCTTATTCCATAATCGGGCGCGATTCTTCAATAAGAAGATCGCGTTTTTCCGTTATAGGCCATATTGTTGAATAACTTCCTTTTTTAAAAAAGGATATTACTGTTAAAATATATATAAATTCAAATGGGGATGACCTAAATTCTAATAAATAATGGCGTTAACCGTATTAGGTTGCATTGTAATTGCTAATGGTTTTAATAATGAAATAATTTATGGTCTAATAATCATCCCTTTATTTTTCATCAGTAAACGAGCATTTTCTTCTTACGTCTCGAGAAATAAGTAAACCATTCGTTTTTGAAAGGGGAGCTACATATGAATTTTGGGAAAGTTGGTTTTTTGGTTATCTTGCTCGGTATTTCTCTTCTATCTGCATGTGGACAGAAAACCGTTATATTTTCTGGGGAAGGTGAAAACTGGAGAGTTCAAATTGAATATGAACATAGGGGTGAAGATAGTAAAAAAACTGGTTACATTAAATATATTGGTACAGAACCAATTCCAAAAGAAATTGAATATTCGTTCACTGTTGTTTCTTCTTCTGGAAAAGGAGCATTAGGTTCAGATGGGGTCATGTCATTGGGAATAAGTGAGTGCAGTCCTTGTACCTCTCCAAGTGAGGATTCGGAAATTGTAGGATTAATAAAATGGAACAATCAATCAGAAACAATTACCATAACAGGAGAGTAATTCGGACAGCTATTTTAGTAGTAATCAATTCTTGATCTTCAACAATTGGGTGCGATTCTTCAATTAGAAAATCGCGTTTTTCCGTTATAGGGCCACATTGTTGAACAATGTCTCTAAAGAAATTAAGATTAGCTGTCATCTTAAAGACTGGATTATAATAACAAAAAGAGGTGACTTGAATGAGAAAGATTTCTATTGCAAAGATGCTATTTGCCCCGATAATAGTAACATTAGTTACCACATTAAGTATCGTATTTATCGAAGGAGTATTCCGATCCGAAATAATGCCTCCTTCGACAGCTGAGAAAATACAGCTTGCTGTACTGCTCTATTTAGGAATCTATTTATTTACTATTATCTTTGTAGTCCCTATTGAAATTTATTTAACTAATAAAATAATAAACAAAATACTTTTTTTTGTTCTAACAAATGTTATCGGTTTAATTTTGGTGTGGTGCATTGATCTTTGGTTCTTTACTCTTGGCGGTTTTATGTCTATATATTTGATTTTCCCATTATTCTCAATTTTAACGTTAATACGATTCAATTCTGATGCGAAATAAAATATATAGAGAAGGATGAGTGAAGGTTGGTTATCATTCTTTCAATATTCAACCATCGGGTGCAATTTTTGAAAAGACATGTGCCTTCTTCAGCTAAAGAGCCATATTGTTGAATAACATTCTTTTAAGAAGGTTCCCAAACGCCGCTTTTGGAACGATTATGTTATATTTGCTTGGAATTATCGAAACTTTTTGAATTCTAATCCGTAAATGTAATAATAGTTTCGAAGGAGGTGGAAAATTTTGAAGAAGTTTTCTGTATTTATAATTAGTTTCATAATATTATTTCTAGCATTTCAAATATTATCGGGTTTGATACTTACAGCTTTTCACACTCCAAATCTCCCTTCAATTGCAAATGATTTAAATCGAGAAATATCATTTGGAAGTGCCTCAAATCCATTACTATTGGCATTGTTAACAGCCACAGTTGCTTATTCTCTATCTCAAAAGATATTTAGAGTATCAAACACTCAAACCAACTAACTTGTGCTTATATTCCACAAGGGTGTATAAAGTTTTTAAATATTTTCCCAAATAAAATTTTGGAAACACAGAAAACGATATTCAACAATCGCGCACGAATATTGAATAATGACATTTTTCTTTTTTTCATAGCCACAATCTTTGAGAAAAGTGAATTAAGTAAAGTAAAGACCAAAATTTTAAAAAACATCCATTATCTCAATAAAGATTTAATGGATGTTTTTTAGTTTTATTAAAACTTTTTGTTATATACAACAAAACTTAAATCCCCTAAATATAAGTACTGTTTTATTTTATTATACTTTTCACCCTATATTCGAATTATTAGTAGGTGTTTTTTTATTCCTCACGCGCCAGTTCCCTTGAACGGTTTTCGGCACTTCGAACACAGTTCACAATCGCTTCGTTAAAGGACATCGATTCAAGTGCTTTGATCCCGGCTTCAGTCGTTCCTCCTGGACTTGTTACTTTTTTGCGCAGTAGGGAAGGTTCCAAATTACCGGATTTCAGCATTTCCGCGGAACCAGCAATCGTCTGTACCATCAGTTCCCGTACAATTTCCTTTGATAGACCGAATTCAGCACCAGCCTGTTCAAATGCTTCAACCAAATAATATAAATAGGCAGGACCACTTCCAGAGAGCGCTGTAACTGCATGAAGCTTTTCTTCCTCCACTTCGATGACAATGCCAATCGCTTCTAACATTTGAATATAAAGCGCACGCTTCACGTCTGTTACATGGTTATTGAATGCAATGCCGGATGCAGACATGCCGATTGTTGCGGAGGTGTTCGGCATTACACGAGCGATTGGGCGGCTGCCGAGATGCTCTTCAATCGTATCAATGCTGACACCAGCCAGTACCGATAAAATTGCAGTATCAGCACTTAGATGGGGAGCGATGACTTCCATAGCAGCACGCGCATCTTTCGGTTTCATTGCTAAAATAACGAGGTCTGCATCCCGCAAGTGTGTATGGTCCTCCAATAGGTTGACATCATAGCTTTCCACCAGTTCGTTTAGACGTTCTTTATTCGACCGATTGGATATAAACAGGGCATGCGGGTTGATGACATTCTTTTTAATCCATCCATGAATGAGTGCTTCTGCCATCGAGCCTGCGCCAATAAAAATAATTTTTTGCATAAAGTATCCCTCCGATTTTTAAATCCGATCCTTTAAGGAACATAAAAAAGCATTTCCATCCCTACAAACAAGTAAGGACGAAAATGCATTGATTTCCGCGGTACCACCTTTATTCACACATAAAGTGTGCAGCTTCAGCCTTTTTATCGCAAAGGGTACGGTTATGTTGTCATAACGGCTCAAAAGGAGGTTCAATTATTCCAGCGGGTTATGCCGATTTCAGCAAAGACGGCACTCTCTATAACCTTAAAATAATCTACTTGGCTTTTTCATTGCCTGTAAATTTTGAATTATCCAAAATTATAGTGCTGTATTGAAAAACTGTCAACCTTTGACGTGACGAATGAAGAAAAAAGAGTTAAAATAAATGAATAGTCATTCATTACGAGCTATTCAAAGGGGATTAAAATATGGAAGTACATAAAATTGTTATACCGACACCATATGCAGTGGGAGATGTAAATGCTTTTCTAGTAAAGGGGGATGCACTGACATTATTCGATGCAGGTCCGAAAACGGAAGAAGCATATGAAGCAATCAAATGGGGTTTACACAGTGCAGGTTATGACCTGAAAGACGTGGAACAAGTCGTTTTGACACATCATCATCCGGACCATGCCGGTTGGATCGACGCATTTCCCGGCGCGGAACTGTTAGGGCATCAATATGTTGATTACTGGATGAAAAAAGAGCCGGAATTTCTGCAGTATCATGAGCGGTTTTTTAAAAAGCTTTTAATCGAGCAAGGAGTACCGGAAAAATACGTAAACCGGATTTTACATGTAAAAGGGGAAATTGAGCTATTCGGTACGATTCCGCTGACAGGTTATTTAAAAGAGGGCGATGAAGTGCCTGGTCATCCTGGATTGAAAGTATATGAAACACCCGGACATGCACAAAGCCATCTAATTTTTGTCGACGAGACTACTCGGGAATGTATCGGTGGAGATTTACTGCTGGAACGCACATCATCGAATCCATTAATCGAGCCACCACTAGATTTATCGATGGAACGTCCTAAATCATTGCTGCAGTATAATGAATCACTCAAGCGCCTGAAAAATTTAGAGATTTCAAAAGTGTACGCGGGGCACGGTGGGGAACTGACAAATATCGAACCACTCATCGATGAGCGCTTGGAAAAACAAAGACAACGTGCATTAAAAGTATACGGTCTGCTTCAAACACCGCAGACAAACTTTGAAATGACTACTCAATTATTTGAACGGATTTACCAGCAGCAGTTAGGACTGACACTATCGGAAACGTTAGGGCAGTTTGATTACTTGGTCGATCAAGGGATGGTCGAGATTGAAGAGCGGGATGGGATTCATTATTATAAGAAAAGTGATGTATCCCGGTTTGCTTCAAGTGAAGGCAGTAAATCGTTAAACAAAACAGGTTACTAATAGCAGATTTAGATAAATTATCAATGTTGACACATTTAGCTGCTTCCTTCAAAGCAGGAAAAAGTTAAATGCACAGTGTTCATCCTCCATAGAACGTTAGTCGAATATGTTGCTTAAAGGTAGTGACCCCTTAAAGTTAGAGTTTTTATTATGCAGCTAATTGGCTGGTATGAGTTCGGTATTTTACCGGGCTCATGCCGGCCAGTTTTTGTTTAATTCGATCATTATTGTAATAACTGATGTACTTCTCAATTTTCTTCTGTAACGCTTCATAGGAAATCAATACTTCCCCATAATACATTTCCTGTTTGAGTATGCCAAAAAAGTTCTCCATGGCCGCATTGTCTGCACATGTTGCTTTACGAGACATGCTTTGGAAAATCTTGTTTCTCTTTAATGTTTTCACCCATTTGTTATGTTGATAATGCCACCCCTGATCCGAATGAATTGTTGTTCGATAATTCGCCTGCTCATGAATAATCGGAAGTGTTTGGTCAAGTGCCTCCATTACGAAATCGAGTGTAGGGCGTTTCGACATACTGAAACCGAGTATTTCACCGTTGAATAAATCCATGATGGGACTTAGATACAATTTTTCATCATCTGTACACTTAAATTCGGTTATGTCTGTTACTAATTTTTGAAGGGCATTTGGTGTGATAAAACGTCTGTTTAATCGATTCTTTGCGACCTTACCCACAGTTCCTTTATAAGATTTATAACGAGATTTACGCCCGAATTTCTCACATTTCAAATTCATTTCATTCATGATTCGCTGTACTTTTTTATGGTTGATTATGTGTCCTTCTGCCTTTAATTCTGCGTGAATTCGGCGATAGCCATATCGACCCTCATGTTTCTCAAACGTCTCTAAAATCAATGTTTTCCATGCTTTATCCGGATCTTCCTGATTCATTTGTTTGATATGATAATGATACGTTGCTTCTGGAATGTCCACTCGTTTTAAAATATCTATCAATCGGAATCCTTCTTCTTTGAGTCCAAAGGTAATCGCTGCTTGTGCTTTTCGAGAAAGGCATCCGGATTCTCTCGAAAAGCCTTCAACTTTTTTAAATACGCAACCTCCAAACGAAGCAGTTCATTTTCGCGCTCTAACTGTTCCTCACGTGACAGTTCTTTTTCTTGCTTCTTTTGTGTAGTTTTTGATTTTTTAGACATAGATGGGCGCCCCTTTGCTTTTTCTTGCAGGCCCTCTATCCCTTCTTTTAAAAATTTACTGTACCAATTTGCGATTAAACTTGGATTATTCATATTAAATTGAATCGCCGTATCTAGATAAGAAGCACCTGTTTGTTTCATAAAGTTTAATATATCTAATTTAAATTGAACAGAATAAAACTGCTTCTTTTTCTTAATCGATAGGCTACCTTGACCAAATTCTTTAAAAGCACGCACCCAACGTCTTACTTGAGATTCTTCAGCGACGCCATGTTTCCTAGCTGTTACTCGATAACTTAATGAACTACTCAGGTAGTCTTTAACCACCATTAATTTGAATTCTTCGCTATATTTAACCATAGAAAAACACCCCAAAAGTTAGTTTTTTAACTCTAACTTTTGGGGTGCAGCACCAAACCTCCTAACCAATTAGGAGGTTTTTTTATAAAGTTTTGACTGAGTGTTGATTTCAATTTGTACTGACTGACGTTATGATATACACCATTCACTACCAAATTCATGCTCCCGCCTCCATTTGCTTTGTTCCTTCCTTGCCTTATATATGGCTTTCAAAAACCAAGAAGGGGACAATTTATGTGAAATAATAATTTTTAAATGCCAGATTGATAAAACCGCAAAGAAAAGTCCACCCGGTTGCGTTTTAACGCAACAATATATATTTTTTAAATTATTTAAAAGATATAAGATCTTTTTGAGGGGACGTTTTTGGCCACATGTGGATGGGATATAATTGACCTGTTCTGGAGGAGTCAGAACCGTCCGATGGGATGGACTAATTTGTACGTAAACAGGAAAATGTAGAAGTCAAAGAAATTTCGCCAGCAGCCAGTCCTACATTAACACTGCCTGATATTCCGCCTAAAATTTTACCGTTTGCATCATATAAAATGGCCGCTAGTCGTATATCTTCTTGCACAACATCTGTAGGGTTTTTCACAATACCTGTAACACTATATTCGTAGTCACTTGAAATCCATTTTACTGCACTAACTTACATTAAGTTCGAATCTTCTTCAATTGCTTCAAAATTAAAATTAAATGTTGTTTCAGAATAATTATCTAGTGATGTTTCTTCATTGAGTGTTGTACCTTCTAAGATAAATGCTGATTCTCCAGCCTGAACAATTTCAGGAACGGCATAAATCATAGTTGAAGTCCCTAAAATACTACCGTCTTTTCCTTTGTAATTCATTTGTGATTCACCAATATCAACCGGCATATCGCCTGTATTTTTAAAAATGGCTGCTGTATTGATCCAAATTGAGTCAATAGAGTCGCTCCATACAGTAGATCCTGAATCTTCAATTTCTAATTTTGCATTGGCTTTTTCTTCAGTATTTGCACTTTCTTCAGTTTTACTTTTTTTATCTGCAGTTTGTGAAATTGTTTGTTTTGAATCTCCACATGCAGTCAATATGATAAGTAAACTAAACATTAATATAGTAAGTTTTTTCATTTAATTTCCTCCTGTTATAATACTTTTTATTAATATAATTACCGAATGATTATAGTATAGTCTAAAAGTTATATCTTAATTTTCATAAAATTAAGATTATTTGTTGGTTATACAGAAAATTCTACATAAACAACCTAAAATTACCTATCTTTTATAGTGATATTTAGGTACGATAAACTAAGAAATATATTTTGAGGTGGGGAATTTTATGGCGACATTGACTGAAAGTAATATAGTTAAAGTATTAGAATGGACATACGAAAAAGTGATAAATGGAATTCCAGGTACAGATTCAGCATATGAATTGGCGGATAACTTTTTAAATAAACATTCAAATGTTGATGCAGCTATAAATAGCCTGGTAAATTTCCAAGTTACAAAATGTGCTACATCAGGGTTTATAACGGGCCTAGGTGGGATCGTGACTATGCCGGTAGCTATTCCCGCAAATTTGGCATCCGTAATGTATGTTCAAATGAGAATGATTGCAGCGATAGCACATATGAGAGGGTACGATTTAAAGGAGGATCAAGTACAAACTTTTGTATATGCTTGCTTAACAGGCCAAACTGTAAATGAAGTGGTTAAAGGTGCTGGAGTAAGAATAGGCTTAAAAGTAGGGGAAGCACAAATTAAAAGAATTCCAGGCGAGGTAATCAATAGTATTAATCGAGCTGTGGGATTCAGGCTAGTTACAAAATTCGGACAAAAAGGTGTATTGAATTTAGGCAAGATGGTACCTCTATTGGGCGGAGTGATTGGTGGAAGTTTCGATGCAATGAGCACTAAAACTATTGCATTTGCGGCAAAAGAAACCTTCAAATCAGGTGCATATAATGATGGGACAATTATAATAGATATGTAGAGTAATGTTCATTTAATGGGGGAATATAATGACGAGTAATGAACTTAGAGAAAAGTTTATGGATGTCTTAAAAAGAGAATTTCCAGCAATTCTTTATAAAGAAAGAACTCTAAAATCAGGTAACATTAGATATTCACCTTACGTATCGGACAATAATAATAAAAAACGTTGGATGCAGCTAGATGCAAACCCTCAATACCTATCAATTGCCATGGATCATAATTTCGGGGAAATAAAAAAGGAAGATTTAGTTAATCTAGGTTTGCAATACGGACTAAATAGTTCATCCAATGCAATACACCTGCGAAAAAATAATGATGCAGTCAATATTTCGATATTTATACATGAGCCTTATGATTTTACTAATGTAGAGTTTCGCCATTTCTACATAAACATTATGAATCTTATTTAAGATTGATTAATAAGTAAGTACTATGTAGTTAATATAAAGATTTCTGATGGTTAAAATAAATTGATTTTCTTTTCGTAAGAAATCTATGTGTTTTAGTTAAGCTGATTTGTATTTTACAATATGAAAGGCATAGTTTAGGAATGTAATACATACTTAAAATAGTAGTACAAACCTTGGCTCTGGTTTGTACTACTATTGTTAGTGCTTATATTTATTATACTGTTACGTTTGATGGGCTAACATGAATAGCTGGTTTGCGATCAATCCACGGTACGGCTTCTTCTAGTTGTTTCCCTAATTGTAATAGCGTTGTTTCATCGCCATATCGCCCTGCAAATTGCATACCAATTGGTAAGTTATTGTTACTTAAATGTAATGGTAATGAAAGTGCCGGTTGTCCAGTTGCATTGTATAGTGCAGTATAAGGTGCAACTTGTCCCAGCATTTGATGCGTTAATTGTAAAGCTGAAATATTAGGATTGTTGGCATTTAGAACATCGTGCTTTACTGGCTCAGATCCCATCGTCGGACTTAATGCTACATCATATTTAGTGAAGAATTCTCCTACTTGACGAGAAACTTTTGCTTGTATTTCAATTGCCGCTTTGTATCGTAATGCGGACATATTTTTTCCTTCTTGGTAACAGTCCCAGATCGCTGCTTCAATTACATCTTCGGTTGGCTCTTCACCCTTCATTGCTGCGACCGCCTCAATCATTCCTGCTACAGATGCAGACCAAATATCATTCACAGCGGCCAAAAACTCTTCGCCATCGTATTCAGGATAATCTTCTAGTACCTCGTGACCCAAAGAACGTAGTAATTCCACTGTTTTATTTAATGCTGCTACCACTTCATCAGTTGGCTCGTGATTTAAAGCTGTTTTTGTACTATAAGAAATTCGTAGCTTTCCTACAGGCTTTTTAATACCTTCTTTGTAGGGAACTTTTGGACGTGGTGCGTAGCAATACTCGCCTGGACGTTCAACACTTACCGCATCTAATAATGCGGCAGTATCACGAATTGATTTTGTTAAAGCAAATTCAATGCCATTTCCAGCTAATGGCTCGCTATTAAATGGACCAGCACTTACGCGACCACGAGTTGGTTTTAAGCCAATAACACCACTATTTGCAGCTGGAATACGAATAGAACCGCCACCGTCATTACCATGTGCAATTGGAACAATACCACTTGCAACTGACGCTGCTGCACCACCTGATGAACCACCCGAGCTATGTCCTAATCCCCATGGGTTATGTGTTGGACCGTAGAGCACACCCTCAGTTGTAGCATTGTAGCCCCATTCAGGTGTGCTTGTAGTACCGATTGTCACAAAGCCTGCTTTTCGGAATGATTCCATTAAAAAACTATCTACTGGAAAGCTTACTCCTTCCGCAAAACGGCTGCCGAAGTTTGTAGTAACATCTTTTGCATGTAGCAATATCTCTTTAATTAAGAAAGGGACCCCTTGGAAATCACCTTCAGGTAATCCAGCTTCAATTTCTTTATATGCTTGCTCTTTTAAAATTTGCCAGACGCCATTTAATTGAGGGTTTACTTTGTCAATTCCCTCTAATGCTAAATCTACTAGCTCTTTTGGTGTTACTTGCCCTGTCTTAACTAATTCAGCTAAACCTAATCCATCATAATTTGCATACTCGTGTAAGTTCATCTAATCACCTCATTGTTTTGTTTGATACAGTCTCATTGTATTAAGAGTTGAAAAAGAATAATATTACCCGAAAGGATAATTATATCTTTCGTAGAATATTTATGACATGAAATAGTAAATGAGGTGCTCTTTTGTTTGAGGGAAAAGATTATGAAAATGTCTTGAAGACAGTCTTCCAACTATCAAATATAGATATTCAACAAAGTCGAGAGGATTTTAAATTAAATGTTTTAGAAATATTTAGGGACATATTGTGTTATCACCATTCAGTATTTTGGGAAGTAGCAGAAGGGGAACTGAATGAGACCCCTACGGTATTAAATATTGAACAATATACGGTTCAAGATTATTTAACAACATATAAATATTATGATCCGTTACATCCAGCTAATATGCAAAATCAGCCGACAATTCAATTAATTCATCAACATGATAATATTTCATTGAAAAAGAAAAACTATTATCAAGATTATTTTCTGAAGCATACTTATTTTAAAGATGAGATGGTAATGTATTTAAAAGACGGGCACAATTCACTAGCAGCGATTGGTTTTTTAAGAAACAAAGACGAAGAAAACTTTCATCTAAAAGATGCATTGAAATTATCTTATGTAAGAAAAGCATTAGAAAACGTTTATTTACTCTGGGAAAATGCACAGCCAACAAGGTTGAATCATATTACAATGCGTGAAGAGGAACTATTAAACTACATTTGTAAAGGCTATAAAAATCATGAAATCGCAAAGTTATTATTTGTAAGTGAGAACACTATAAAGAAACATCTTCAAAACTTATATCGAAAATGCCAAGTAAGTAACCGCACTCAGTTAGCACTTATTTATTCAAAGTTATAAAGAAAATCAAACTATAGATTGATGAGGTTAACGAAATTGTCTAAATACTATCATTGAAGACCCAACGTATTTTTTATGTCAATGGGTTTTAATCATGTATCAATTCATGTCTCAATCCTCAACCCTCAATGTTTGTTTGCTCTCTTGCCCTATATATGCCTTCCGAAATTAAAAAAGGGGACATCTTGAGTGAAATAATATTTTCATTGCCCCAATGATAAAGAACAAAGAGAAAAAAATTACCCGGTTGCGTTTTAACGCAACAATATATATTTTTTAAATTATTTAAAAGATATTAAATCTTTTTGAGGGGACGTTTTTGGCCACATGTGGATGGGATATAATTGACTTGTTCTGGAGGAGTCAGAACCGTCCTATGGGATGGACTAATTTGTACGTAAACAGGAAAGTGTAGAAGTTAAAGAAATTTCTATTTTAAGATAATAATTATAAAGCGGTGAGGAATAAAAAATGTTATTTCTATAAAATAAAGCTCAGTAAGATTTTTACAAAAATCGTTTACTGAGCTTTAATTTACAGATATTTGTTTACATAAATTAATTTAACGATTTAGTTTTCTGAATCTGCTTCACCATTCTCTGAATCCTCTTCCATAACGTCAGGGAAGACCATTGATTCAGTTTGTTCACCAGTTTTTTCGTCGATTAAATTAACCCTAGTTTTAATATCGTCACTAGACTTGCCATCAAATGCACTGTAAAACATAGATACATAGGCCAATCCCATTAACCCAAATGCATCAAAACTATTTTCAAAGCTTGCCGTATCCACTGTTACGTCAAATTCTGTGAAGTCTTTGTTATATGAAATTTCTTTAAATGATTCAAAATCTTCGCCATTAACAAGATCATCTACCGTACTGACGATACTTTCTTTCATTTCTTTCATCATTTTTTTATGTGCAGATTTACTCATTTTATAATAGACAGTACCGTCTTCATTTACTTTAACTTCTTTAACACCTTTTTCTTTAGCAGCTGCTTCAATTTCCTCTGGCGTTTCATCTTCAAAGAAGTCAGCAGGTAGTGTTAATTCTACATCAAGCAAACCTTTGTCTACTTCAATACTTTGTTCCTTTTGACTATCTGATTGCTTCTTATCTTCTTCTCCGCTACAAGCTGTTAAAATTAATAGCGCTGTGCTTAAAATAAATAATGATTTTTTCATTTCAAATACTCCTTCGATTACCAAGTGAAGCCGTAGCTTTTTACTTCGATTTTATTTACTTTTGAACCAATGTTATCTGGTAATGGCGGGTAGCTTAGTTCAAAACCTGCTTCACCACCTGCAGCTAGTCCTACATCAACGCTGCCAGATAATCCACCTAAAATTTTACCGTTTTCATCATATAAAATGGCCGCAAGACGTATATCTTCTTGCTGAACATCTGTAGGGTTTTTAACAATACCTGTAACACTATATTCATAGTCACTTGAAATCCCTTTTACGGCACTAACTTCCATTAAGTTTGAGTCTTCTTCTGTTGCATCAAAATTAAAATTAAATGTTGTTTCAGAATAATTGTCAAGTGATGTTACATCATTAAGTGTTGTGCCTTCTACGATAATTGCTGATTCTCCAGGCTGAACAATTTCAGGAACAGCATAAATCATAGTTGAAGTGCCTAGAATACTCCCGTCTTTTCCTTTGTAATTCATTTGTGTTTCGCCAATATCAACCGGCACTTCGCCTGTGTTTTTAAAAATTGCCGCTGTATTGATCCAAATTGAGTCAATAGAGTCGCTCCAAATAGTAGATCCGGAATCTTCAATTTCTAATTTTGCATTGACTTTTTCCTTGGCTTGAGTTGTTTCTTCTGAATTTTCAGATTTACTTTCTTTTTCATCTGATTGTGAAATGGTTTGTTTTGAATCTCCACATGCAGATAATATGAAAAGTAAAGTAATCCATAATATAGTGATTTTTTTCATTTGAATCCTCCTGGTATACTACCGGGAATTAATATAATCCCTGAATGATTATAACATGGTCTAAAAGTAATGCTTAATTTTTATATAAATCAAAATTATTGAATCAAATATTAAAATATTCCTAAAGCACCTAGATCCAACCCACAAAAACCTTCAATATTTTACTATGTTCCCCGTACTTTTTTTAGCATTTTCCATCTACAGCTAGACTCCAATTAGCAAGATTTTATATGCTAATCTCAACAAGATTTGTTTGCAAAGGATGGGATACAATGCAGCAGCATAGTTCGGCGGTTTATAATATTGAACAGTTTGGTGCGGTAGGTGATGGCTGGGCCAATAACACATCTGCGATAAAGCGTGTGGTGGAGGCTTGTTCACAGGGAGGGGGCGGGACGATTTATGTGCCTGCCGGTGTTTTTGTGACGGGTGCGATTGAATTGAAAAGTAATATGCATCTGCATTTGGAGGCGGGTTCCGAGCTTTTGTTTTCAAATGATCGGGCGGATTATCCGGTCATTTCCTCTCGCTGGGAAGGGGCGAGTCGTGATGTATATATGTCCTGTATTTATGCCTGTCATGCAAAAAACATTGCGATTACAGGTTTTGGCACACTGAATGGCCAGGGTGCTTATTGGTGGAAACTTTTTAAAGAGGATGCCCTCGCATATCCTCGCCCTAATTTAGTGAGCTTTGACCATTGTGAGCGGGTGCATATTGAGCAGGTGAAAATGATTGATTCACCGAGCTGGACGGTACATCCGAACGATTGTGACAATGTGACGATTTCGGCTGTGTCGATTGTAAATCCGGCGAATTCCCCGAATACGGACGGCATTAATCCGGAATCGTGCCGCAACGTGAGAATTTCCGATTGTTCGATTGACGTCGGGGATGACTGTATTGCGATAAAATCGGGTACTGAGGATGCGGAGCGTGTGATTCCTTGTGAGAATATAACGATTACGAACTGTACGATGCTCCACGGTCATGGCGGGGTCGTCTTCGGCAGTGAGATGAGCGGAGATATTCGCAATGTCGTTGTGTCGAACTGTATTTTTGAAGGCACAGACCGCGGCATTCGCTTTAAGTCACGGCGAGGAAGAGGCGGTACGATTGAAAATATCCGTGTAAACAATATTGTGATGAATAATGTCATTTGTCCGTTTATACTAAACTTATACTATTATCACGGTCCACGAGGAATAGAGCCGTATGTTTCGGATAAGGAGGTGCAGCCTGTTACAGCGCTGACACCGAAGTTCAGACATATTCATTTTTCGAATATAACCGCGACGGACGTAACGGCGGCTGCCGGCTTTATGTATGGCTTACCGGAGATGCCGGTTGAGGATATTACATTCAGCCATATTCGTATTGCGATGAAACTGGATGCACAACCAGATTTACCGGCAATGATGGTGGATCTGGAACCGATGAAACAACGTGGTTTTTTCTGTTCCAATGCGGAAGATGTGTTGTTTGAGCATGTGACGGTCCAACAGCATGAAGGACCGGCATTTGAAATAACGAATAGTAAAAATGTCGTGATGGAACACTGTCGTTCCAAAGATACGGCAAAGGATGAAATGCTTGTCCAAATGTCGAATGTGAGAAGCTAGCTGACGCTAAGGGGGAATCTCATTGAGCAGCTTACGAAAAACCTATATGTTATATGTCTTCCCCATTTGTTTACTGTTAATGTTGGCGGGTTGTTCAAGTGAGGAAGCAGAAAAGGTGGATGGCTCGCCGAAAAAAGACGTGACCTTAACGTTTTGGTTTGATGATGCCGGTCCGTTACGAACGGCCATTTGGAAAGAACTGATCGCGACCTTTGAAGAGGAGCATCCCCATATTCATATTGAATACGAAGGCTTCGTGAAGGATATCGCGAAACCGAAATTCAATTCGGCACTCGCAATGCAGGCATTGCCGGATGTTGGCAGCATTTATACGAGCTGGTTACCGGAATATACAAATCGTGAAGCATTGGTGCCACTGGATTCCTATTTTGAAAAGTGGGAAGAAGGAGACAAGATTGCGGAATCTCTCATCAGTTACAATCGAAATATATCACAGGATCATCAATTGTACGGATTGCCTTACACTCGAAATATGGATGTCTTATGGGTACGAAAGGATTGGCTCTCCAACTATGAGCTGGATACGATAGATACATGGGATGACTTTTTTCATACGGTGAAAACTTTTACAGATAAGGAGCATCAACAGTATGGTTACAGCATTCGCGGCGGGGAAGGGTCGTCACTTCAGCTGCAGCGGATGATGTATGCCTATTCGGGTATTTCGACGTATATCAAAAATGGAGAGAGTACAATTGATGACCCGCTCCATGTGGAGTTTCTGGAAAAATATTTGTCGCTCTATGACTTACATACATCGAGAAGTGATATTGTAAAAGATTATAAAGGCATGCTTGACGATTTTGAACATGGCGCTGTCGGTTTAATCCAGCATAATATCGGCTCATATGCGGAGCATCAAAAAGTGCTGTCACCAGATCAGTTTCAGGCATTGCCATTGCCGAAGTCAGTCAATGGGCATTACACTGTCGAGGCAGGTAATACGATGGATATGGTAATGTTCGAGGGCACCGATCATCCGGAAGAGGCATGGACATTTATTTCCTTTATCGCGTCGCAAAAGGGACAAAGCCATTGGAACAAACGAGTCGGTCAATTGCCGACACATGAGGATGTGCTGGAGGAGGGCTGGGTGCAAAATTCGCCGCATCTGCAAACAGCGCTTTCTGTCTATCAAGATCCGAACACGAAAATGTACGAGCCGCCGTTCTATTTAATTGCGTATAATTCCATCCGGTTTACGATTGTCGAACCTGGGCTTCAGGAAGTGCTGAGCGGTACGAAAACAATCGAGCAGTTCTTGAAAGAGTGGAGCGTGGCCATTGAAAATGAATATGCACTATATGAAAAATATCATGCCCAAACGGGAAGCGCTGAGTAGGTGGAAAAACTGCTCAGCGTTTTTTTATGCCATCAAAATGTGAAGATTCTTAAAATTTTTATCTAACATCTTAATATTTTGAATATTTCGGGAAAGCGTTTTCAATTAGAATGATTTGTAAGAAGGGAGGAAATTTAATGAGTTATTCCCCAGAAGTAAATGAACCAGTATTGGAAAAAAAGAAAAGCGAAAAAGTCCGCAAATTTAATAAGGCGAAGCTGGTCCCATATCTATTCATTACGCCGGCCGTACTAATGGTTGTAAGTTTCCTTTTCTACCCGATAGGAATGGTATTTTATTATAGCTTCCAAAACTACGATATTTCGGCACCTTACTATAATAGTTTTGCAGGGCTCGATAACTTCGTGAATATTTTTACCAGTGATAAGCTGTTCTTCCCGAGCTTACTCAACAGTTTGAAGTGGGTTGTTACAGAAGTGGGGCTTCAATTGGTATTTGGTCTGATTTTGGCTCTGTTGCTGAACCAGACATTTAAATTCAGAGGAATTATACGTGCGGTTGCTTTTATTCCTTGGGCGATTTCAGGTGTACTGGCATCTGTTATCTGGTCACTGATGTACAACGAACATATGGGTGTACTGAATGATATCCTGATGCGTTTCGGCATTATAGATTCACCGCAAGCCTTTTTGGCAAGTACATCTACCGCATTTGGTGCAGTAGTTATTGCCGAACTGTGGAGGGGGATTCCATTCTTTGCGATTACTCTTTTGGCCGGTCTGCAAAGTATTCCGCAAGAATTGTACGAAGCAGCGCGCGTAGATGGTGCGAGCCGCTGGAAATCATTCCTGTTCGTAACATTGCCGCAGTTGAAAAATACGATTATTTTAACTACACTGCTGCGAGTGGTTTGGGAGTTTAATAACGTTGACCTGATCTTCAACTTAACAGGCGGCGGACCTGCCCATTCAACAACGACACTGACTATGTATATTGCAGAATTAGCTGTTCATGGCAGTAACTTTGGATATGGCTCAGCGCTTACAGTCATTTCGTTTGGTATTCTATTAGTTTTCGCGGCGCTTTATCTGAAATTATCGCGCTATGAAAAGGAGTGATAGCCTATGTTTTCTAAAAATAAAAAAATAGATAAGTTATTGACACTTTATGTGCCGCTCGGTATGTTGTTAAGTTTTACACTTTTCCCGCTCTATTGGACGATCAATACGGCGTTCAAGCCTGAGGGAGATATTATGAAGCGTCCGCTGGAATATGCGCCGCTTAATCCTACAGTGGAAAACTTTGTGATGGCGTGGAATAATGTCGGGTTTGCCACATTCATGAAAAACAGTTTGATCGTCGGCGTCAGTACAGTAATTGTCGTATTGATCTGTTCAACATTATCCGGCTATGCATTGGCCCGTTATCAGTTCAAGGGAAAACGCGCTTTTATGCTGATGCTGTTATGTACGCAATTTATCCCGAGATCAATGATGATTATCCCGTTATTTATCATTTTCAAAAATTTAGGGCTGATCAGCAGTCCACTCGCACTAATTATTACGTATACGGCGATTGAGATTCCGTTTACGACCATATTGATGAGCGGGTTCATCGCAAACGTTCCAAAAGAGTTGGAGGAAGCGGCGATGATTGATGGGTGTACGAAACTTCAGTCCATCCGTCATGTCGTGTTCCCGCTGCTACTTCCAGGTATTGTCGCAACAGGGGTGTTTACATTCATTTACACATGGAATGAATTTTTAATTGCCTTAATGCTCACGAATCGTCAGGACCGGTTCACCTTGCCGGTCGGTCTGAGTACGATGATGGGCGAATTCAATGTCAACTACGGTGCGTTGGCAGCAGGCAGTGTCATTGCCTTAATTCCGGCAGTAATTTTATTTGCATATGCACAAAAGCATTTAGTCAATGGTATGGGTGGAGCAGTAAAAGGTTAATTGTACATGAATTTATAAGGGGTGAAGGTTGATGTTCAAAAGCAAGTTCAGAAAATCGATAGCAGTAGGTACGATCGCAACAGCGTTATTATTGGCCGCTTGCGGGGATGATGAGTCGGCAGGTAAAAAAGAGGTATCAGCAGAAAACGGGAAGCCGGTAAAAATTACGTTCTGGGATGAAAATGCCGGACCGCAGCGAACACCGATTTGGGAGGAATTAATTTCCCGATTTGAAAAGGAAAACCCGATGATTGATGTGGAGTATGTTGGATTACCGAAAGACTCGGCAAAATCAAAAATGGATGCGGCCATCGCAGCGGACGATACGCCGGATTTGGCATCTGTCCAAACGAGCTGGTTACCTGAATTCTCGATTCGTGAAGCATTACTGCCATTAGATGAATATTTTGCTGATTCAGAGCTGAACGGTATGATCAATGAAGGGGCACTGAATTTCAATAAGGACATCGTAGCGGATAAAAAGCTATACGGAATTCCTTATACACAAAACCTGGATATCCTTTGGGTACGCAAAGACTGGTTTGAAGAAAAAGGAGTAAAGATTCCTGAGACTTGGGATGAATTTTATGCGGCTGCAGAAGCAATGACGGATAAAGCGAATAATCGCTACGGCTATACAATCCGTGGCGGAGCAGGCGGATCATTCCAAATTCAGCGTATGATGTATGCGTACAACGGGTTTGAAAATTATTTGACGGAAGACGGCAAAGCAACGATCAATGATTCGAAAAACGTTGAGTTTATCGAAAAGTATTTATCGTTATATGAAGACTACACACCGAAAAGCGATATTACAAACGGCTATAAAGAAATGATCGCCGGTTTTGATACAGGTGTAGTGGCAATGGTACAACATAACATCGGTTCATTCGGTGAGCACAAGGAAGCATTGGAAGAAGGACAGTTCCAGGCGATTCCACTGCCTAAATCGGAAGACGGCAATTACGTGGCGGAAGGCGGAAATACGATCGGTATTTCAATTTTCAACGGGACAGACAATCCCGATGAAGCATGGAAATTTGCAGAATTCCTGAACTCGGCAGCTAGTCAAAGTTTCTGGAATGAGCAAGTCGGTCAGATTCCGACGAACAGTGACGTGTTAAAAGAAGACTGGATTCAAAATTCGCCTCATATTCAAACAGCATTTGAAGTGTATGATGATCCGAACACAGTTCTTTATAAGCCGCCATTCTATTTACCTGAATACCGTTCAATCCTGGATGGTACGGTCGATGCGGGAATCCAATCGGTAATGAGTGGTAAAGCGTCAGCACAGGAATTTTTAGATGAGTGGGCGGGTGCGATGGAAGCTGCGCAAGCTAAATACTCAGAGCACTTCGGCAAATAATACAAAAAAAGGGTGCGGTGCTTTAGCCACACCCTTTGTTTTTTGAAATTTACAGACGACGCTAAAGCTAAAGGAGAGGGCAAAATGAGAACGACATCCGAAAATATTACGGTTAATACACCGCTTGTACTGGCGGAAAAAGCATGTAAGGCGATTATGGATACGTATACACCGGATCAGCTGCCACCGGCGAATTCCTTCCACTATCATCAGGGGGTATTTTTATACGGTATGCTTCGTGTATGGGAAGCGACAGGTGACCAGCAGTATTTTGACTATATGAAAGGCTATATCGACAGCCTGATCGACGAAGAAGGTAACTTATACTTTGCACGGGATGAGCTTGATTCTGTTCAGGCAGGCATTTTACTGTTCCCTTTGTATGAACAGACAAAAGACCGTCGTTATTTAGTTGCTGCGAAAAAACTTCGTCATTTGCTGTATTCGATTAATCAGACAACAGAGGGCGGCTTCTGGCATAAAGATAAATATCCTTATCAAATGTGGCTGGACGGTTTGTTCATGGCGGCACCGTTTATGCTCATGTACAATGAGCATTTTGTCGAGGAAGAGCTAGTGCTGAATGTCGTTCGCCAGGAAAAACTGATGCGCACACATATGAAGGATAAGAATACAGGCTTACTGTTCCATGCGTGGGATGAGAAAAAGGCGCAACCATGGGCGGACAAAGAAACAGGGTGCTCACCGGAGTTTTGGGGACGTTCTGTCGGCTGGTATGGTACTGCACTTGTCGATATTTTGGAATTGATCAACGGTTCAAGAGGGCAGGAAGAGATGGAACAATCGCTAAAAGATTTAGTGCCTGCTATTACGAAGTTTCAGGACGAAGAAACGGGCTTATGGTATCAAATTGTTGATAAAGGAGACCTTGATGATAACTGGCTGGAATCTTCCTGCTCGTCCCTGTTTATTTACTTCATCGCAAAAGCGATTAAACTTGGCTTGGTTGATGATTCCTATCAACAAGTAGTAAATAAAGCGTATGACGGACTGATCGAGCATATGGTCGATGTGCAGGAGGATGTAGCCAATCTAAAAGGTATCTGCATTGGCACATCCGCAGGGGTGTACGATTATTATGTGGACCGCCCAACTTCCGAAAATGATTTGCATGGCATGGGCGCATTCATCCTAGCAAGCATGGCGTTGCACGACATTAAGGCAAAATAATAATAGAAACGGAAAGGTACCCGGTATATAGGGTACTTTTTTCTTGACTCCAAAAAATAAATGTAAAGTAATAACATATTTATGTTAGAATAATTAGAAAATATAGAAAATAATTGTATAAACTGCGTTACTCTTCTTGTATGCGCTTTATGTATGTAATATCATCTCCTTAAGAGAGAATGGAATGTTTGGTAGGTGGGGCATCTGGAACGACTGAGGACATTTTTGTATAAATATATTTTTCACTCTTTTAAAACAACGATGAATATGTTGTTTTTGCCGATTGTAATTTTATGTATTTTAGTGACGGGTGGTGTATCGACTTACATCGCAACGGCACAAATTGAAGAAAATACGTATCAAAGCATGAACGATACGATTTATCAAACGAAAAATTATTTAGACCACACCCTTTCGGATCTGTTTTCGCAGCTTGTGTCCATTTCCTATGATTCACGGCTGGTCAGTTTACTGATGAAGGAGCAGGAGCAGATTGTACCGGAAGATTACATTCCGATTGACAAAAACCTGCAGATCATTTACGGGCGGTACAGTACCATTTTGGAGTCGGCTACGATTGATCTGAACGTAGGGGAATTTTTGATTTATCAAAGTGAATTTACGAAAAAACCGGTAATTGATTATGATGATTTTTTCGTGAATTACAAACCAAACAGTGAAAATTTCAAATGGAAAAATGTGCATGAAGACGCAGCATTTCATACCGGAAATTCGGTGATGTCAATGTACAAGCTTTTGGAACTGAATGAGCTGGAGAAAAAAGGTATAGTGCTCTTTAATATTCGCGAAGAATTTTTCGGAAAGGTGCTGAGTCGATCACTCATCGGGGAGAATGGTTATTTGGCGCTTATCTCCGAAGATGGGATCTATCAGTCGAAGGAACTTGAGTCGAAATATACGCTTGATGACAAGACTTTTCAGAAATTGCATCAATTATCAAATCCAAAAGACCAAATTACATATACAAATGAAGACAATGAAGAAATGATAGTCATATACGATACGCTAGAGTCGAACGGCTGGAAAATCGCAGCGATTGTGCCTGAAGATGATCTGTTGAACAAAGTGGAGTATATAAAAATATTCGCATTGTTTTTAATTATCATCATGATCGGTCTCGTTGTCTTTGTGACGAATATTTTCATTTCCTATATGTCGAAACCGTTTCAGAAACTGGCGAAACAGATGGATCTCGTCAATGAAAACCATCTTTATTTGGAAGAAAAAATATCAGGACCGAAAGAGATGCGTGTGTTGAACCGCGGTTTTATCGAATTGATCGACCGGATAAATGTGTTGATGGACCAAGTGATTTTGGAGCAAGAAGAAAAACGCCAACTGGAATTTGCTATTATGCATGCACAAATTAATCCGCATTTCCTCTATAATACGCTTTACTCGATTAAGGGGCTCTGTGACATGGGCATGACAAAAGAAGCGAGCCAGATGGTCACGGCATTATCGAACTTTTTTCGTATCGGGATTAGTAAAGGGAAGGAAATCATCTCGGTTAAAGAAGAAATTGAGCATATCGAAAATTATTTGATTATCCAGGAGATGCGTTACGGGGATGATTTTACGTATGAAATTGAAGTAGAGGAAAGCATTTTGGATAATGAGATTGTCAAACTTTCGTTGCAGCCGTTAATTGAAAATGCGATCTATCATGGCGTAAAGCAAAAGCGCGGCCAAGGAAAGATTGTGATTAAAGGATACCGGGACGCAGATCGTATTTACATGGAAGTAATAGATAACGGCTCAGGAATTTCCGAGGAAAGGCTTGAAGCGATTCATGCGGAGCTGCAGCTGACTTACCAAGATCAGAAGCAATATATCGGAATTGGCATAAAGTCTGTCAATGACCGAATTAAAATGCAGTACGGGGAAGCTTACGGACTCACAATCCGAAGTGTATATGGAGAAGGGACATCAATGATTATTACTATTCCGGTGACAACAGGGGGGCTTGACTAAGGATGTATAAAATAATCGTAGTAGAGGATGATCGCATTATTCGTCGAGGCATTTGTCAGACGATTCCATGGGGAGAGAATGGAATAGAAGTGGTAGGAGAAGCAAGTGACGGGGAAATGGCACTTGAACTGATTGCACAGCATCAGCCGCATCTCGTCATTTCAGATATTAATATGCCTTTTTTAAATGGGCTCGATATGGCGCGTCAATTAAAGGAAATCAGTCCGCAGACAAAATTTATATTTTTGACGGGTTATGAGGATTTTAGTTACGCACAGCAGGCGGTACAGTTAAAAGCATTCGATTACTTATTGAAACCGGTCGATTCGGAACTGCTGCTGGAAAAGGTGAAGGAAGCACTCGCGGAATGGTCCGAAACGTTTTCGAATGAACAATTGCTGGTAGAGTCGCGTGCAATACGCCAGCAGAAATTTTTCAAGCAGCTCATGACGGTTGGTGAAACGGAGACCGATATTGAAAAAGGGCTTGCTGAATTGGATGTTCACTTGGACGGGACATATTATTCTGCCATTATTGTGCATGACGGATGTGAAGGAAAGCTGCAATCGTCGCTTGATAAAGAAATTGTTCTGAATACATCAACGCAGATTGATCAAGACAAATTTCATCTATTATCTGTCACGGACAATGAATGGGTGCTGCTGATCGGTCATGATGAAACGGTGGAAGCTGTTGGCCTGGCAACCTTTTTGCTTGAGCAGCTGCCGGATGTGACATTGGCGTATGGGCGTCCGTATACGAATTTGTTTGAAATTGGCCGTTCGTTTGTCGAGGCTAAAATGGCGTTGGATTTGCGCTATATTCTGGGGACTGGCAAACTGTTTTCAATCGATGAAAAAGTGACAAGCGGCGAGCAATCAGCGGAAAGTTTAAAAGCGATTGATACGAAACTGATTGCACAGATTAAGCAAGGGGTTCCGGAAAAAGTGGAGGAATTGCTTGAAGAATTTCATGACGCAATCATCGACTATCAATCGCTGTCTCTAGCAGTTCTGAAAGTGATGACGTTGAAATATGCGACGCTGTTATCATTTGAAATCGACCGCTGGAGTAAAGACGAAGCATCGACCTATTCCGCTGATGTATATCAGGCTGTTATGGAAATGAATTCACTGCACGACATGATGCAAATTATCCGGGAGCTTATTCAACAGTGGTCGGAAATTCTTTATCAAAAAGAGGAAAGTAAGTTTAAAAGCCATGTTGATTTGGCAATCCACTATATGAATGAATATTATTCGGACAGCAACTTAACATTGCAGAAACTGGCTAAAATGATTCATGTAAGTGCACCGTATTTAAGCAATCTGTTTAAACTCGAAAAAGGGTTTAATTTTGGCGATTATTTATTGGAATTACGCATGAAAAAAGCGATGGAACTGCTGCGAGAAGAAAGTTTGAAAACTTATGAAATTAGCGAGCAGGTAGGGTACAGTAATCCGCAATATTTCAGCATTTGTTTTAAAAAATACACGGGCCATACACCGGCCGAATTTAAAAAGAAACTGAATCCGAACGTCAGCTAGCGGTTAAAGATGCCGCTAGCTTTTTTTATAGCCCGGGCTGAAGACGAGCTTATGTGTACAAATATTTAAGAAAAGCGTTTGATATTTTAAGGACATCCTTACGTAACATTGTAAACCCTTACATCGTTTTTTATAATCGGGTTGTAACAATATTCAGAAAACAATAGCGAAACATAGGGATCACAGACCTGAATGATTAAAACTGTTTATTAACCGGAGGAGGTAGTCAAAATGGAAACACGTTATGCCAATCATCCTGAAGAGATTAAACGCTATAATACGGCCGAATTGCGTCAGCATTTTTTAGTGGAAACACTTTTTGAACTTGGAAAGGTACATTTAACATATACACATGTCGACCGTATGATTTTTGGCGGGGTGACACCAGCTGATACGGAACTGACGATTGAACTGGATAAAGATTTGGGCGTGAGTTACTTTTTAGAACGCCGTGAACTGGGCATCATCAATATCGGTGGTGATGGGGTTGTCGTATTGGATGGTATTGAATATGACATGCAGCGCCGAGACGGTTTATATGTTAGCCGTGGTACGAAACAAGTGCTGTTCCGATCAAACGATGCGGCAAATCCGGCGAAATTCTACATCAATTCCACACCGGCGCACCATACATATCCGACGGTGAAAATTGATATTAACAACATCAAACCGTTAGAAGCAGGTGCACCAGGTACATTGAATGAACGGAAAATCTATCAATATATTCATCCGAATGTTTGCGAGAGCTGTCAGTTGCAGATGGGCTTGACGATGCTATCACCTGGCAGTGTATGGAATACAATGCCTGCTCATACACATGAACGTCGTATGGAAGTGTATTTATACTTTGATATGGAAGCGGATACACGCGTTTTCCACTTTATGGGCCAACCGGACGAAACACGTCATCTTATTTTAAAAAATGAACAGGCGGTCATTTCCCCGAGCTGGTCGATTCATACAGGCACAGCGACAAGTAACTATACATTCATTTGGGGAATGTGCGGCGAAAACATTACGTATGACGACATGGACCATGTGAAAATGGAAGATTTACGATAAGCGAATGGAGGAACAATAGATGACACAGGATGTAGCCGGTTTTTCATTGGATTACTTTAGCTTAAAAGGGAAAATTGCGATTGTAACAGGCGGCAATAAAGGATTAGGTCAGGCATATGCGGTCGCATTGGCAAAAGCGGGTGCAGATATTTTTGTCATCGCACGCAGCGCAGACTGGAGTGAAACAGAACGTCTTATCAACGAAACAGGCCAAAAAGCAACATTTTATCAGGCTGATTTAAGCGATCGTACGGTCATCAAGCCAGCTGTAGAAGCTTGCCTGCAAGAGTATGACACAGTGGATATTTTAGTGAATAATGCCGGTACGATCCGTCGTTCACCATTATTGGATTACGAGGAGCAAGACTGGGATGCGGTTATGGAAATTAACTTAAACTCCCTCTATCTGTTAAGCCAGGAAGTCGCGAAAGTAATGGTAGCAAAAAAGAGCGGGAAAATTATTAATATCGCCTCAATGCTTTCATATCAGGGCGGCAAATTTGTTCCGCCATATACAGCGAGCAAACATGCCGTTGCCGGTTTGACAAAGGCATTCGCCAATGAACTGGCAGAGCATAATGTGCAGATTAACGCGATCGCTCCAGGCTATGTGGCGACAGATAATACGGCACCAATTCGCCAGGATGAAAAGCGCAGTGCGGAAATTTTATCCCGTATTCCTGCAGGACGTTGGGCTTCGACTGCAGACTTGATGGGATCGGTCGTTTACTTGGCAAGCCGTGCTTCGGATTATACGAACGGTCATATTTTAGCTGTTGATGGCGGCTGGCTGGCAAGATAACGACTAAAATTAATACGAAATCATAAGCCGTATCACGCTATGCTGATACGGCTTTTACTAAAGGATGTGGGGACAATGAAAGTAAATTTAGGTATTCGTGCACATGATGTGGAAGCAAAAAACATACACGAGCTTGCTGCAAACGTAGCGCAAAGAGGATTTTCTGCAGTCCAGCTTGCACTTGCAAAATCCATTACGGAATTTTCAACAAGTACAGGTTCATTATCACCAGGGTATGGCTATTATGTAAAATCGATTTTTCAGCAGCATGATATTCGGATCGCTGTTTTAGGCTGTTACATTAATATGATTCATCCGGATTTACCTGAAAGACAGAGGCAGCTCGATCGTTTTAAAGAGCATATCCGTTTCGCACGTGATTTCGGCTGTACTATTGTCGGAACAGAAACGGGCAGTGTTATTCCGTCACTCGGTTACAGCAAAGATAATTTTACTGAGGAAGCTTATATAGAAGTGGTTAAAAGTGTGCGTGAGCTCGTAGAAGAGGCCGAAAAGTTTGGTATCATCGTCGGGGTTGAAGGCGGAATCAATCACCCGATTCATACACCGAAACGGATGAAGCGATTACTGGAAGATGTACCGTCTCCTAACCTGCAAGTCATTTATGACCCAGCGAATTTTATGAGCTTGGATAATGTCCATGAACAGCATTCTGTCATGGAGGAAGCGTTCCAATTATTCGGTGAACGGATAGTTATTGTTCACGCAAAAGATTTTATCGTAGACAATGGAGAAATTACGATGGTACCAGTTGGGACTGGACAGCTGGATTATATATATTTGTTGCAACGACTGAAGAAGGAGAAGCCGTTCATCAATATTCTTTTGGAAAATACACGCGACCCCCATCTTACCGACAGCATTCGTTATATACAAGGACGGTATGAACAAGCTAAAAGAGTGCAGTAAAGAACGAAATAGCACATCATACGCCATATATTATAAGATTTTATACAATTATCTAAAAATTTTAAATTATTTCTGAAAGCGTTTTCTATTACTATTAAATTAAGAAGCACATTAGCAATGTTCACATGGAAACGATTGAGGGGGTAAGGAAATGGCAGAATTAAAATTAAATAATATTTATAAAATTTATGATAATAAAGTAACCGCTGTTGATAATTTTAACTTGCATATCGAGGATAAGGAGTTCATCGTGTTTGTAGGTCCTTCGGGTTGCGGTAAATCGACAACTTTACGGATGATGGCAGGCTTGGAGGAGATTTCAAAAGGGGATTTCTATATTGATGATAAGCGTGTCAATGATATCGCACCAAAAGACCGTGATATCGCCATGGTATTCCAAAACTATGCGCTTTACCCGCATATGACGGTTTATGATAACATTGCGTTTGGTTTAAAATTACGGAAGTTGCCGAAGTCGGAAATCGATGAGCGCGTGCGCAATGCGGCGAAAATTTTAGGTATTGAAAATTATTTAAATCGTAAACCGAAAGCTTTATCGGGTGGGCAAAGACAGCGTGTTGCATTGGGCCGTGCCATTGTGCGGGATGCGAAGCTGTTCTTAATGGACGAACCGCTGTCAAATCTCGATGCAAAGCTGCGTGTACAAATGCGTGCAGAAATTATTAAGCTGCACCGTCGTATCGGTACAACGACTATTTACGTAACACATGACCAGACAGAAGCGATGACGATGGCGAGCCGTATTGTCGTAATGAAGGACGGGATTATTCATCAGGTAGGGGCACCGAAGTATATTTATGATAATCCGGAAAATGTATTTGTTGGCGGCTTTATCGGTTCACCTTCCATGAACTTTTTAGATGGTCGGGTAGAAGATGGCTATTACCAGCTGGGTGACAGAAAAATAATTATTCCGGAAGATAAAATGACGATGCTTCGTCAGCAAGGCTATGTCGGGAAGGAAGTTATCTTAGGTATCCGTCCAGAAAGCTTTTTCGTAGGGGAAGAGACGGCGGAGCTTGATCCTTCTGTTGTGTCTCAATACGAAATAGAAGTTGCGGAGTTAACCGGCTCTGAAATTATGCTGTATTTCAAAATCGGGGACCAGGAAGTTGTCGCATTGACAGATGCCCAACAAACAATTGAAGCAGGACAAAAAGTTAATTTTGCAGTTAATACGAATAAAATGCACTTCTTTGATAAAGAAACAGAAATACGTATTCGTCAATAACGGAAGCAATAGAGAAGCTTTTAATTTAATAGAAGAAATGAGGCTGTCCAAAAGTCATTTACTTTTAGGACGGCCTTTCTTTCAACAATTACTTGTATGAAAGCAGGGGGAAAGCTCGTGGAACGAAACTATATTTTCACTTTAGGGGATGCACTGATCACATTTAATCCGGTGGCTACAGGTCCGTTACGTTATGTTGATTCATTTGAACGCAAGTTAGGCGGGGCAGAACTGAATTTTGCCATTGGCTGTGCCAGATTAGGGCTTCCCGTCAAATGGATGAGCCGATTAGGCGGGGATGAATTTTCGAAATATATTTATAATACAGTGCGCGGTGAGGGCATCAATATGGATTATGTGGAGCATGTGTCCGGCTATCCGACATCACTTAATTTTAAAGAAATATGGGAAAACGGCTCTGGTAAGACGTTTTACTACCGCTATCAGTCACCGATTTTAACGATGACCGAAGAGGATATTGATGAATCAATGTTCGATGATATTGCGTATGTTCATCTGACGGGCGTGTTTTTGGCCATTGCACCGCAAAACCTGCAAATTGGACTGTCCATTTTACGAATCGCAAAAGCAAAAGGCATTCCGGTTTCTTTTGATCCGAACATCCGCTTGAAGCTTTGGACATTGGAGCAAGCAAGGGCTGCATATTTTGAGATTTTCCCGTATGTCGACATTTTATTAACCGGGCTGGACGAAATCGAGATGATTATCGATTCTATGCCATTTGAACAGTTTGTTGCACAGTATAATATCTCCGAACTTGTCATAAAGGACGGCGCGAATGGTTCGAAAGCTTATGTAGATGGACACTGGCATAATGCCGAACCTTTTATCGTCAAACCTGTCGATACGGTTGGTGCCGGAGACGGGTATGATGCGGCCTATATTTACGGTCTAATGAACGGTTATGACGTGGCCGAGCGTCTGCGCTTTGCGAATGCTGTTGGTGCGATGGTAACAACGGTAAAGGGAGACAATGAAGGCTTGCCGGAATATACGGATGTGGAAGTATTTTTAGGACAGAAAACGTTAGTCGAAAGGTAAGGGGTCCGATGAAAAAATATGAAGTGATACACCAACTGAAAGAGCATAAAATTGTAGCGGTCATTCGCGGAAACTCGGTGAACGAAGCGACAGAGATAATTCAAGGCGCTGTACAGGGAGGAATCCGCCTTATAGAACTTACATATACAACACCGTTTGTTCAGGACGTATTTCAGGAGATCCGCTCTTTAGATGCGGTCATAGGCGCTGGAACCGTTCTGGATTCGGAAACGGCACGACATGCAATTTTATGCGGAGCGAAATTTATTGTCAGCCCAAGCTTTAATGCGGACATTGCAAAATTATGCAACCGCTACGGCGTGCCCTATTTACCGGGGTGTATGACTTTAAATGAAATAATAACGGCATTGGAAGCAGGCTGTGATATCGTAAAACTGTTCCCGGCGAACCATTTCTCACCCGACTTTATCCGAACGGTGAATGGACCGTTGCCTCATGTGGAAATAATGCCGACAGGCGGGATAAACGCCAACAATATGCAGGAGTGGCTCGAGGCAGGTGCTGTTGCTGTAGGCATTGGCAGTGATTTAACGAAGGCCTATGCAAAAGGTGGATTAAATGCTGTTGTAGCTGCGAGTCAGGAGTATTGTGGGAAGCTATGATTTGGAGCTTCAATTTTTGACCCCCTTATTGTATGTGAACTGTTGTTTTAATTAGTCATTTTCTAATCCTTGCGGGTTGTAAAAATTCATAAACTGTTTACATTTAGTTAAAAAATATTGAGATATTAAGAAAGCGATATAATGAGTGGGAAAAGTGTCTTTTTTCACGAAGAACAAGGGCGCATTATTATTGTTTTATCAGTATAATATTTCCATATATTCGTTTGAGTGTAAGAAGTTCACGCGATGCTAAGCAAGAACTCAAATGGAACAGGGGGAAATTTATGAAAACAACGCTGCAGTTACCTTTCCAGCTAAAAGGCTTTTTGGAATTGGGAGATGCTGTACTGATCACAGACAGTAACCATATTATTATGGATGTCAATGACACATATCAAAAGGTAACCGGTTTTGAAAAAAGTAAAATAATCGGTGTGAAAGCAGGTTTTATTAAATCGAATCTTACGAATAAAGAAACATATTGTTCAATGAAAGATTCCCTAAAGCAACAGATCCCTTGGTCGGGAATTTTTGTGAATCGAAAGAAATCGGGGGAACTCTGGCATTCGTCAATTACAATCACTCCTTTCAAGATAGGGAATGAATTATATTATATTGGTATTTTTCGCGCGTTAGAGCAGTTGGAAGAAGGGTTATATATATCGGAAGACAAAAAAATTGAAGTGCAGAGAGAGCTTTTGAAAGTGCTGGCCATCTCTTGTGAAATTCGTGATCCCGGAACGGAAGAGCACTTGATAAGAGTACAGGCATTAACGGAAAAACTTTTGAAAGCATACAATGAGAAAAATAACCTTCAATTAGAACCTAATTATATGAACAATGTAATTCATTCTAGTATATTGCATGACATCGGAAAAGCGGGTATGCCAGAAGGAATTTTATATAAACCTGGAGCATTGTCCATTTACGAAAGAAAAATAATTGAAATGCATCCGTTAACAGGTGCCGATATTTTAAATAAAATGTCGAAGGAAATCAATTATGATTTTATAAAGAGTATGGAAGTGGCAGAAAATATTATTTTGTATCACCATGAAAAATGGGATGGGACAGGCTACCCTTTCCAGTTAAAAGGTGAGCAGATTCCTCTTGAGGCGAGAGTCGTATCGATCGTCGATGTGTTTGATGCGTTAACGACGCGCAGACCGTATAAAGATTCTTGGCCAGAAGGAAAAGCACTGGCATTTATTGATGAAAACAAAGGGAAACATTTTGACCCGTTAATTGCGGAAACATTTATCAGCCTGTTTTAAATATGGGTCAGGTATTAAACCGGACTCATTACTTTTAAGATGAAATTTTTTAATAGTGTTGCTAACATATTAGAAGTTCTCGGCAGCTTATTAGAAGACCTCGACCACTTATTTGAATATTGACGACTTATATTAGAAGATCGGTGTTTTATTAGAACTTTTTCGGGTTTATTAGAACATCGCACCAATTTATTAGAAACACAGAAACATAGTAAGTAAATAGTAGTGAAAGGGGAGGAAAACAAAAAACCAGTCCCCGGTGTGGCTACCGGAAACTGGCTGTTTCTTCTTCATACTATATAAAAGCTTTACTATAAATTAAGCTGTCTTCTTAATCTGCAACGCCATCGCTGCACCGAAGAATTCATAATGAATCTTCTCAGCTGGTACACCGAGCTCAACTAAGTATTGGATCACCGTTTCCATGAATACTGTTGGACCGCATACATACACTTCTGTACCAGGAACTAAAAATTCCTCGATTTGCGCTTTTGTAATATAGCCGTCTATATCTGAATAAACCGCTTTATATTTACCGTCTGTCGCTGCAACTTTTTCTTCGATTGTTTCTTTAAATGCCGCTACATTTTTGTTGCGAGCACATTGAATAAATGATGCTTGGCGACCTTCCATTGTTTTCAGCATTCCTTGTAATGGCGTTACACCAACACCACCGCTGATAAATAGAACAGGGCTTTCATTTTCCACTAATGTGAACACACCTGCAGGAGCACTTACATCCACTTTAATGCCGATTTCTGCGTTATGAAGGAAGTTGGAAACAATTCCGTTCGGTGTTACATCATCTTCACGTTTTACAGATATGCGGAAATAATCTTCCGAACCGTCTGTTAATGTATATTGGCGGTTCATTAAGTATTCTTCACCAGGTACTTGTGTACGTAATGTAATGAATTGACCAGCTTTAAAGGCAGGCAGTTTTTCGCCGTTAACTGGTTTTAAGTAGAAAGATTTGACTGCTTCGCTTTCTTCCACAACTTCTGCAATTTTAAATTCTTTGAATGCGCGCCATCCTCCAGCATTTTCTGCTGCTTTGTATAAATCTTCTTCAACTGAAATGAATACATCTGCAATGACGCCGTATGCTTTACCCCAAGCGTCGATAATTTCATCTGTTGCCGCATCTCCAAGAACTTCTTTAATCGCTTCTAATAAATATTTGCCGACAATCGGATAATGCTCCGGTAAAATACCTAAACTTACGTGTTTATGGGCAATTTGAACAACAGCCGGTACGATTGCCTCCAAGTGATCGATGTGAACTGCTGCTGCATAAACCGTGTTTGCTAAAGCTGTTTGCTGACGATCTTTCTTTTGGTTTGTATGATTGAAAATGTTCAGTAATTCCGGGTTTTCTCTGAATAGGTTTGAATAGAAAGTTTTAGTAATCGCTAATCCGTGTACCTCCAATACAGGTACTGTTGATTTGATTGTATCAATTGTTTGTTGTGCTAACATACATTGCACGTCCCCTCAAAATTGGTTAGTTTATTTCTTGCACCATCAATATACTGCTAAAAAAAATTTAAAGCAATATCAAAAATACATCTTTAACAGATCTGTCACAAACATATATAAAAAATACATCTTTAACAAATTGGACACAAAATATTATAATGAATTCATCGACAAACATAAGCCGTTCTATTCGAACATTTTATTTAAAATGTTATACTTAAGTTGAAGAAAGATGGTGAACAGCGTGCGGTTAACAGTATATACAGATTATTCTTTACGTACGCTCATGTATTTAGGTGTACGGGGCAGAGAAAATTTAGTTACGATTCAGGAAATTGCAGATGCGTATCAGATTTCCAAAAACCATTTAATGAAGGTTACGCATGATTTAGGAAAACTTGGCTATATTGAAACGATTCGCGGACGTGGTGGCGGTATTCGTTTGGCAGTGGAACCTGAACAAATTAATATTGGTGAAGTCGTGCGCAAAACGGAAGATGACTTCCACTTAGTTGAATGTTTTAATCCGGAAGGGAACCTTTGCAAAATATCACCCGAGTGCAGGCTGAAATTTGCTTTACAGGAAGCATTAAAAGCATATTTGGCTGTGCTTGATACCTATACATTGGCGGATGTGCTCGTATCGAAAGACATTTTAAGTGAATTATTCGGCATTACCCAAACTAGTAAATAAATATTTACTAGTTTTTATATACATAAAAATAAGAAAATAAAGAGGGAAGCTATGAAAAAGACAGTTTTTATTACAGGTGCGACAAGCGGTATTGGACGCATCATAACAGAAATGTTAGTAAAAAAAGGACACACCGTTTATGCAACTGGAAGAAATGACAGTGCCATCAACTATTTAAATGGGATCGGAGCGGTTGCCTACAAAGCGGATTTAACAATTCCATCTCAGATAGATGAAGTCGTATCGCAATTGCCGCCAATCGATATCGCGATTTTAAATGCCGGATTAGGCTACTTTGAAAGTGCGGTTGATTTAGCGGACCGGGAAATCGAACAAATGTTAGATGTGAATGTACGTGCGCCGATTTACTTGGCAAAACGTCTCGCACCGGCAATGATTGCAAAGAAGAACGGCCACTTTATCTTCGTTGGTTCACAGGCGGGCAAGGTCGCAACGAAAAAAGCAAGTGTATATGCAGCGAGTAAACATGCAATTACCGGCTTTGTGAATGGCCTTCGACTGGAGCTGGCAGAATATAATATACATGTTACGGGGATTTATCCGGGACCGATCGATACACCGTTTATTCAGAAAGCCGATACAACGAATGCTTATAAGGAAGCAATCGGAAAATTTCTGCTACCGCCTGAGAAAGTCGCAAAAGAAGTTGTCGATGCAATCGAGAAACGTCCGCGCGAAGTGAATCTGCCCCGTATTATGAGTGTAACGAGTAAATTATATGCAGTAGCACCAGCGCTTGTTGAGTTTGTCGGCAAAGGTTTCTTTAATAAGAAGTAAGTGTGAGAGCATTCGATTTTTCAGTCATAAAAATAGAATTGCTCTCTTTTATAATCTGCTGCAATTAATAGCATATTTATGCATGAACGAGAGCTTGTGAAAACTTCACGAATGAATGTTTTTAGATTGTATCAAAAAGTGAAAAAATTTATATAAATGCAGTTGCGTTTATTTTTATAACGTGTTACTATTCGTGTATAAACTTTTAATTAAATGTATAAACATACATCATTTGGGGGCAATTAACATGGCGAACAAGAAAGTCGTATTAGCATATTCAGGTGGTCTTGATACATCAGTAGCAATTCCGTGGTTAAAAGAACAAGGTTGGGACGTAATCGCAGTATGTCTTGATGTTGGTGAAGGTAAAGACTTGGAATTTATCCGTAATAAAGCACTTCAAGTAGGTGCTGTTGAATCATATATGATCGATGCTAAAGATGAGTTTGCAGAAGACTTTGCATTAATTTCACTACAAGGTCACACTTGGTATGAGCAAAAATATCCATTAGTTTCTGCATTATCTCGTCCATTAATTTCTAAAAAATTAGTAGAAATCGCAAATGAAACAAATGCCGATGCAGTAGCACACGGTTGTACTGGTAAAGGGAATGACCAAGTACGTTTTGAAGTATCAATTAAAGCATTAAATCCGGATCTTGAAGTATTAGCACCTGTACGTGAGTGGGGCTGGAGCCGTGACGAAGAAATCGAATATGCAGCAAAACACGGTGTTCCAATTCCGGCAACTCTCGATTCACCATTCTCGATTGACCAAAACCTATGGGGCCGTGCAAACGAAGCGGGTGTCATGGAAGATCCTTGGGTTGCACCACCAGAAGAAGCTTACGGTTTAACAGTTTCATTGGAACAAGCACCGGATACACCGGAATATGTGGAAATCGAATTCGTTGAAGGAAAGCCTGTTTCAATTAACGGAATTCAAATGAAACTAGCAGACTTAATTCAAGAATTGAATAAAATTGCGGGCGAACACGGTATTGGCCGTATCGACCACGTTGAAAACCGTCTAGTTGGTATTAAATCTCGTGAAGTATACGAAATTCCAGGTGCGAAAGTGTTATTAACAGCGCATAAAGAATTAGAAGATATTACATTAGTAAAAGAATTGGCGCATTTCAAACCAATCATTGAACAAAAACTATCTGAAATCATCTATAACGGTCTTTGGTTCAACCCAATCCGTACAGCTCTTGAAGCATTCTTAAAAGAAACGCAAAAGTATGTAAACGGAACAGTTCGTGTAAAACTTTACAAAGGTCATGCGATTGTTGAAGGACGTAAATCTCCAAATTCTCTATACTCTGAAGAATTGGCGACATATTCAAAACATGACCAATTCAACCACGCTTCTGCTGTAGGCTTTATCGAATTATGGGGTATGCCAACAGTTGTAGCATCAGAAGTAGCAAAAAGCACAAAACAAACAGTAAATAAATAATTAGATATACGGTTAATGAAGTGAGCGATTCGGAACCCGAGTCGCTTCTTCTATTATGAGGAACATAAGTTGAGGAGTGAAACTACTATGGCAAAATTATGGGGCGGTCGTTTCCAAAAGTCTGCAGAAAGCTGGGTTGACGAGTTCGGGGCATCGATTGGCTTTGATCAGCAGTTAGTATTGGAAGATATTGAAGGATCTGTAGCGCATGTCACAATGCTTGGAGCACAAAATATTTTACCAAAAGAAGATGTCGAGAAAATTCTGGATGGTCTGGCACAATTAAAAGTAAAAGCCGAAGCAGGTGAACTGGAGTTTTCAGTTTCAAATGAAGACATCCATTTAAATCTTGAGAAGATGCTGATTGATTTGATTGGTCCTGTTGGCGGGAAGCTGCATACTGGACGCTCACGTAATGACCAAGTAGCAACAGATATGCACTTATTTTTAAAGAAACGTATACCTGAAGTGATCGGATTAATCGAACATTTCCAAAAAACGATTATCGAGCAGGCGGAGCAGAATGTGGACACGATTGCTCCTGGCTACACGCATTTACAGCGTGCGCAGCCGATTAGTTTTGCCCACCATTTAATGGTGTACTTCTGGCAGCTGCAACGTGATAAAGAGCGTTTTACAGAATCAATGAAACGTATTGATATTTTACCTTTAGGTGCCGGAGCGATGGCAGGTACAACATTCCCGATCGACCGTCTAAAATCGGCTGAACTGCTTGGATTTGCTGAAGTATATGCCAATTCAATGGATGCGGTAAGTGATCGTGACTTTATCGTCGAATTTTTATCGAATTCAGCACTATTAATGACACACTTATCACGTTTTGCGGAAGAAATCATTATTTGGTCGACAGATGAATTTAAATTTATCGAGCTGGATGATGCGTTCTCAACGGGTTCATCCATTATGCCACAAAAGAAAAACCCGGATATGGCAGAGCTGATCCGCGGGAAAACAGGCCGTGCATACGGGAACTTAATGGGGCTGTTAACAGTTTTAAAAGGTACGCCATTAACATATAACAAAGATATGCAGGAAGACAAAGAGGGCATGTTCGATACGATGGAAACCGTATTAGGCTCACTGAAAATCTTCGAAGGTATGGTTCGTACGATGACGGTCAACAAAGCGCGTCTACACAGTGCTGTACATTCAGACTTTTCAAATGCGACAGAGCTTGCGGATTATTTGGCGACAAAAGGAATGCCGTTCCGTGAAGCACATGAAGTAACAGGGAAGCTTGTATTTACATGCATCCAGCAAGGAATTTACCTACTGGATCTGCCATTGGAAGAAATGCAGAAAGAATCTGCGTTAATTGAAGAAGATATTTATGCAGTACTTGCACCGGAAGCTGCTGTCAGCCGACGTAATTCATTGGGCGGTACAGGTTTTGAGCAAGTAGCACTTCAAATTCAAAATGCGAAACAGCTATTAGTTTAACAATGGATGTCCTGTAAAAATTTTTACAGGACATTTTTGTTCCTTTTTTTGGTACTTTTTCTTAGTCAATTTCAAAATTAGCAGTATAATAATAGGTAACTTAAAAAGAAAGGTGTCTTTTTATGACGAATGCGAAGACTTCACAAACATGGGTGCTTACTTTATTTGCACTGGGCGTATTTATGGCGGCACTTGACAATGGGATCATCAGTGCAGCTCTCACTACGATCAACAACTCATTCAATGTTGAAGCAAACTGGGGAGCTTGGGGTGTCACGTTGTATACTCTTGGCTTGGCAATCAGTGTCCCGATTGTCGGGAAACTCTCGGACCGTTATGGACGCAAAAAACTGTTTATTGTTGAAATTGCGTTGTTTGGTCTTGGATCTCTGCTCGTTGCACTTAGCCCGAACTTTACGTTTTATTTAATTTCCCGCTTTATCCAGGCAATGGGAGGCGGCGGAATTTTTATTATCGGTACTTCATATGTCGTGAGTACACTGCCAGCAGAAAAGCAAGGGAAAGCATTAGGATTGCTTGGCGGGATGAACGGGGTTGCCGCAGTGTTAGGTCCGAATATCGGAAGTGTCATTTTGGATCTCACAGGCAGCTGGCATTGGCTGTTTTTAATCAATGTGCCGATCGCAATTTTTCTTGTGATCATGGGTTTTCTCAAACTGGAAGAAACGAAAGACGCAGCACCTGGCAAGCTCGATATGACCGGTACGGTACTGCTTTCCATTGCAATTTTAGGAATTATGTACGGACTGACTAATATTGAGGGCATCAACTTTTTCAGCTCGTTAATCGAACCAACCGTATATCCTTATTTACTAGCTGGAATTATTGTTCTTGTTATCCTTTATTTCTATGAAACTCGTCTTGAGCGTCGTGGAGGAGACCCGATTTTACCGGTAGCGTTAATGCGTCAGCCTACTTATTTACTGACATTGCTGCTAGGTCTTCTATCTGGTGCAATGCTTGCTGCTATGATTTTCATTCCGGCCTTTTCAGAACAAGTATTGGGTATTAAATCCGAACATGCGGGTTACTGGATGACACCACTTGCACTAGCTGCAGGTATTGGGGCAGCGGTTGGCGGTATTCTAGTCGATAAACGTGGCCCGGTATTAGCTGTTCTGTTTTCCGGTCTCGTTGCTGCTATTGGCTTTTTCCTGTTCCCGACATGGATTGATGCAAAATGGCAGTTCGTCATTGCATCTGTAATTGGCGGTGTCGGCATGGGTGTTCTTCTAGGAGCACCACTGAACATTTTGGCAACCGAAAAACTCGAAGCAAATAAAGGGACGGCATTAGCGTCACTCTCATTAATTCGAACAATCGGGATGACGATTGCGCCGACAATTTATGCAGGATTTATCGCGCGCGGATTCAGCGAAATCCCATCACTATTTAAAAACGATTTCCAAGGAATTTTGCAGCAAAATGTACAACAGGCAAATTTATCGGAACAGGCAACTGCAGAACTTGCTCAAGTGGGCAGTCAGTTCGCTGCGGGCGGTCAGTTTTCCGAGGAACAAATGATGACGGTCGTTCAAAATATCCAGGATCCGACGTTAAAAGAAGTCATTTTGAATTCTGTTAATGAAGTAACGGTCATGGCAGCGCAAAACGGCTATGGCGGACTATTTTACTCGGCAGTCATAATTGCCATTTGTATATTTGCATTAGGACTGATTTTAAAACCGATTCGAAAAAAATCATTGGAAATATAAAAAATTGTTTTAGGTTGAACGATTTGGGGTAATTTATCTTTAGACTCATGCAAAGCTTGTGTGGGTGTGAAGTCTCTCCCCCAATAGTAGACTTACAAAAAGTGTCCTTTTGCGCATAAAAGGGCATTTTTTGTTGTCTAAAAGCGGTGCGTTTATTTTCCGGTAGGCTCAAATTAGAATAATCACAATGTTTTGCGTTATAATTAGCAACAACAGCATGAAACTTTTCATGAAAATTTACGTAAATACTAGTAATACATAGAATGGGGGAATCGTACATGGCTGAAAATCCATTATTTGAAGATTTAAATAAACGTGCTGAGCAAGAGCCGGCAACAACAACTGATATGATCGAACAACCACAAAAACAACTCGTTTCGCAACAGGAGCTTTCTCAAATCCGCCAGCGTCAGGAACAGTTAAAACAACAGCCGCAAGTTCAACAGCTTGCAGAAAAAATTGACGTGAAAAATCAAATTGCCGTTCTCGAATTCGGTAAAGAAACGGCTCAGGGTATTTCAACATTTTCGGACCGTATGCTCGCAACGATTAAACAGAGCAACCTGGAAAAGTCGACAACATTACTCAACAATCTAAATAAAATTATGGACCGTTTTGATCCTCAGGATTTCCAGGAAGAGCAGAAAAAAGGCTTCCTGAAAAAACTGTTTTCAAAAAGCAAAGAGCAGTTGGAGCGCATTTTATCCAAATACGATACGATGAATAAAGAAGTCGATGTCGTTTATAACGAAATTCAGAAGTACGAAGTGGAAATGAAACGAAATACCGTGCAGCTTGAACAAATGTATGATGAGAACCTCAACTACTTCCATACTTTAAGCGAGCACATTGCGGCAATCGATATTAAAGTAAACGATTTGCGTCAGCAATTGCCAGCATTATCGGCAAAAGCGGATTCCGGTGACCATGAAGCGATCATGGAGCTTGAAACGGTTACACGCGGAATCGAGTTGCTGGAGCAACGAGGCTACGATCTTGAAATGGCTCAGCAAGTATCATTCCAGTCGGCACCGCAAATTCGTTTAATGCAGCAAGGCAACAACCATTTAATCGGGAAAATTAACTCCGCATTCGTGACGACAATTCCAATTTTCAAACAAGGTCTGATCCATGCCGTAACAATGCAACGACAAAAGCTTGTTTCCGATTCGATGGCTGAACTGGACCGTCGAACAAATGAAATGCTTGTACGAAACGCGGAAAATGTGCGACAAAATTCGGTGAACATTGCGCGTCAGGCAGGCAGTCCGAGCATCAAAGTCGAAACAATCGAAACAACGTGGAAAACGATAATTTCCGGTATTGAAGAAACAAAACAAATTCAGGCAGAAACAGTGCGCAATCGTGAAGAAGGACGTAAGCGTATTGAACAATTGCAGCTTGAGTATGAGAAATTAAAAAGTATGTAATAAAATAATGCAGGCATCGAGTATCTTTTGCTCGATGCCTTTTATCATTTTTTGGAACACTGACTTGTTTTTTGAAGATGTGAATCTTTTATTATACTCAATAATAGGAGGGCTGGGGGCAGCCATCTAATGTGGTATACACCTATTATCCGATAAATATATATTCAAAAATACGGATTAACATACAATTTAAAAGCTTGTTATATTAAGCATATAAGCCGTCTAAAATTTCTTTCTGGTGATTAATTAGGGGTGAATTTGGTGAAATTGGGTAAATAACAATAAAAGAAGATTTACACAAGTATTGCCAAGAGGGAAAGGAAGACAACGATGGAAAAGAACTTAATGAAAATCGACGAATTTCTTAAAATGCCGAAAAGTGTTATACGCAGAGCAAATGAACGGGACGTATTGAGTATAAAGAATGAATTGCTTATTTTAATGAATGAAAAAAGCGATTTGTATGATAAAGCGCATATTCGAAAATTAATTAATGAAATCCAATTTTTAAATGTGTTTGTTGTAAAGGATGATTTTGATAAAACCGTATTTTCCTACGAACCTCCAAAGTACGCATCACCCCGTGTAACGATTAAAGAAAGTGGCTGGATTGAGCTAATCAAATAATAAGTACTATTTTCCCAACAATGGAATCATGATAAAATTTTATTATGAATAGAACGTTGGAAGAAGGTAGTATTTGTGGAACGTCTGAAAGGCATAGCGATGATTATAGTAGGCTCGATATTTTGGGGGGCTACTGGTCCGATGATGGAATGGCTCCTGCAACAAACAGCCATGACCGCCGAATTTATGCTTGCTGTAAGATTAATGATTGCAGGCATCTTAATACTTGGCATTGCAGCTATGCAGAAAAAATCGATATTCTCGATTTGGAAAAACCGGAACTATTCGGTACAATTACTTATTTTCAGTGTGATTGGAATGGTAGGTTTACAATTTACGTTTGTAAAATCGATTGAAGTGAGCAATGCGATTATTGCAACACTGTTGCAGTTTTTGGCGCCAATCTTCATCGTTATCTATACATCGGTCGTTGGGAAGGTTCTTCCTCCACGCAGTCAACTGATCGGTATTTTCGGTACGCTCGTCGGGCTGTTTCTATTGCTGACAAATGGCTCTGTTTCAGGGTTGCTTGTGAGCAATGAAGCGCTTGTTTGGGGACTGCTGTTAGGATTTACGTATGCATTTTATACATTGTATCCTGCTCGGCTAATGGCTGAAGTAGGGGTCATCATCATTATTGGCTGGGGTATGATCATAGGCGGGCTTATGTTCTCGGTAGCGGGTCAGCTTTGGAAAACAGAACAATGGCTGTTACTGCTGGATCCGGTAAATGTATTTCTTATTATTGCTACGGGTATTTTTGGATCCTTCGCCTATATTTTATTTTTAACAAGCCTGAAATACATATCTCCAGTTGAAACGAGTATTTTATCGAGTTTCGAACCGTTGACGGCAATGGTGATTTCCGTTGTCTGGCTCGGTGCAACTTTGTATAGCTGGCAATATGTCGGTATTTTTTTAATGCTTGTTTTTGTTGTCTATTTATCAATTGCCGGGAGCAAAAAAGCAACTCTTCGAATGTCTAAGTGAATGTCACTTAGGCATTTTTGGGTATAGAAAACGAAGGAGGCGTTGTTATGGAAGCATTCGATTTTTTTACATTGCATGAAAAGGATATTAAAGACGATATTAAACGCTTAGTATTAGCTGATTCCCCATCACAGAATAAAGAGTTGCTTGATCTGTGCAAAGATGTGATCCAATCGATGTTTTATGACTATTTTCATGTGAAAGCTACGGAATATGCGATGGAGCATAACGGCAATCATCTCCGTTTTGAAATGGGCGAAGGGACCGAACAGATATTAATGATTGGTCATTATGATACCGTTTGGGATCAGGGAGCTTTGCGATACCGGGAAGAAGAAGATAAAATTTTTGGTCCTGGTATTCTGGATATGAAATCAGGTCTCGTCAGTGCTATTTGGTTTTTTAAATATGTTCAAAAAATGAATCTGCCTTTGAAGCGGCGGGTTGTTTTTTTCCTGAACAGCGATGAAGAAATTGGAAGCCCTACATCCAGAGCGCTAATCGAAGAAGAAGCAAAAAAGTCTGTGGCGGCTTTTATATTGGAGCCTGCTGTTACTGTTTCGGGTGAACTGAAAATTGCGCGGAAAGGGACATCCAGGTATTTGCTGAATATTCGAGGACTAGCATCGCATGCTGGCAATAATCCGCGGGATGGTGTCAGTGCAATTACGGAAGCAGCAAGGCAAATCCTGAATATTGATGCACTGAACGATTACGAAAAAGGGACAACGCTGAATGTCGGTATGATCCAGGGCGGCGGTAAACTGAATGTCGTACCTGATGAAGCGCACGTAGGAGTCGATGTCCGATCGGTTACTCGCACAGAGCAGGAACGTATCGACGATTATTTCGAAGAGCTTAAGCCATATGATCAACGTACGAAAATTGAAATTGATGGCGGGATTAACCGGCCGCCGATGGAACGTGATGAAGACAGTGAAGAACTGTTCGAAATTGCGCAGGAAGAAGCGGAGGAGCTTGGTTTTGATGTGGAAGAAGCATCAGTCGGCGGTGCAAGTGACGGCAATTTCACATCGTTATACACGCCGACATTGGATGGCCTTGGACTAGTAGGGGACGGCATTCATGCAGAACATGAGCATATTGTAAAAGATCATATCATTGAACGTTTCGCGCTTTTGACGAATACATTGCTGGAAGTTGTAAATGAGATTGAGATGGAGGGAAATCAGGATGACGGCTGAAACACTGGCTCACTTGATGAAACAATCGAACCGTACAATAGTGCTGACAGGTGCCGGAATGTCCACCGAATCGGGCATACCGGATTTTCGCTCGTCAACAGGCTTATGGCGAAATATCAATCCACGTATTGTTGCTTCGACAGAAAGCCTGCAAAAGAACTATGAACAATTCCGCGAGTTTTACCAGACACGAATGAATGCATTGAACAACTGCAAACCCCATGAAGGACATCTTATTTTAGCGGACTTTGAAAAGCGCGGACTTGTTTCGCTTATTGCGACCCAAAATGTCGACCAGCTTCATCAGCAGGCGGGAAGTAAAAATGTAGCGGAACTGCATGGAAATATTGTAACAATCCGCTGCCAAAAATGCGGCAAGCCACATGCAAAAGAGCAATTTTTGAATAACAGTATTTGTACGTATTGTTCGGGAAAATTACGCCCGAATGTGGTGCTTTTTGGAGAAACATTGCCATCCGAGGCATGGGACCGCACGTTACATGAAATACACCAGGCTGACCTTGTCATTGTGATCGGCACAAGTTTGGAAGTCTACCCTGTCAACCAGTTGCCGAGCATGTCGAAAGGAAAGCTCGTCTACATCAACCGGGAGCAAACGTCCACCAGTCTACACTATTCGTTTGATTTAGTGTTGGAAGGATCGGCAGGGAAAATTTTAGCGGATGTTTATCAAGATTTGGGGGATTTCGAAAAGTAATAACAAAGCCTGTAATGATACTACTATAGGCTAAATAGTATAATAAAATAAAACCAGATCTTATATTTAGAGGATTTGAGTTTGATTATATATAGTATATAAAAATACATCCATTAAAGAGATAATGGATGTATTTTTTATTGTGGTATTTGAATAAACTCAACTAATTTTAATTTCAATAGTTCATCCTCCTATTCAATAGTAAAATATGTAAAATATACCTTTTGCGATTTCATTTTGGGGTGAATATTTGGTTCTCCATACTTATTCTATTCAAGGAGATATAATTAAACGGCAATCACTTAGAGAAATGGATATTTATGTTAAAATTAAATAACTTGTATTAGGAGGGGGAGATAAAAAAATGATAGAATTACGAAAAATATCAGGGGATAACATAGACGAAGTAATAACACTTGAAGTTGGAGAAAACCAGAAAGAATTTATATTAGAAACTACAAACCTCAAATGTTTTGCAGATGCACATATGTTGAATGCAGATGGCATACCAGCTACACCGCTAGCCATTTATGCTAATGATACTATGGTTGGATTTTTGATGTATATTTACGATACGATGGATCATGAATCATTTGAAAATGAAGCTTTTTATGGCAAGAAGGCGTATTTTATTTGGCATAATATGATTGATAAAAGTCAACAAGGGAAAGGATTTGGTAAACTGGCTTTTAAAAAGGTCTTGATAAATATTGGAACTATGCCAAATGGAGATGCTGAATATGTAGCCCTCTTTTATCATAAAAGTAATGTCCTAGCGAAAACATTATACGCTTCATTTGGTTTCGTAGATACAGGCATCATTCAAGATAATTCGATGTTGGCGGTTAAAAATCTAAAGGGAAAATAACGAAATACATAAGGAACCTTTTTAGATAGGGACGAATTGCTTATTAAAGTGGGGTTCTTCATTTTACAACCCTCTTAAAAAATAAAATAACTTTTTTAGTAATGTTATCAATTATATTATTCCTGTTTTTATTTACTAAAAACCTTTTAATTGTTAAAAATAATTAAGAGGTGATTTTTATGAAGAAATATATACTTTCGTTTTTAATCGTGATTTTAATAGCAACTACAGTAATTATTTTTTTAAATGTGAATAAATCTAGAAATCTCGAAATACATATTTTCGATACAGATAATTTAAGCGAAGAAATAAATCAAATCTCTGTTGTAGATAACTCTACAACTATTGGTAAGAGTATCAAAAAAGACAATCCTTTATTTTTGCCGCTAATAACTTTACTAACAGATATGGAATTTAGAAAATCTAACTTAAAATTCTCTTATAGTGAAGGTTACGACCTTTTGACTAATCACAATGGAAATTTTTATAGTATCCAAATCAACGAAAATGGACTTTTTAACATTGATGGTAAAGTCTATAAAATACAAAATAACGAAACCGTTAATGAATTATTTAATATATTAAAAAAGAGTACCCAGTAAAGTTTCTATTAAAAGTCAAGTTTTAATTATCTATACGTGTTTTAATAACAACAGAATATAATGTTACACATTGATTGTTCAAGACGGAATCCAACAGGGTTTCGTCTTTTTATTCCAAAATCGGGCCATATTGTGGAATAACATTCTTTATGAAATGTCAACACACGACGCTTTGGGAATGATTTATGATAGCATTTTAGTAAGAGGTGATAAATTTTGAATAAAATTAAACTTGGAGGAAATCAAGGATTTATTGAAATAAATTTAGGAAATACAATCGAGGGGCAAAACGAAGGAACCGTATCCATCCAAAGTGGAAATTACTATGTAATAAATGCAGAATTTTGGGTGTCATTAAATGAGTTGATTGTGTTATATGAAGAGTTACAAGAAGCTTATAAAATACTAAAAGGAAATATTGCCTTTTCGAATTTGGATGGAACATTGCAATTTACACTTCAATTCACTTCAGTTGGACAAATAAAGTGTGAAGGTCGCTTTCAAGAATTTCCGAGCCAAGAAACTAATCGTTTGAAATTCGAATTTATGATTGACCAAAGTCATTTGCCTGCAACACTATCAGATATGAAACCAATTGTCGAAGCATATTATATGCAACAAAAAATCTAAAGAATAATTCGTGACTTTTTAAAGGGGGAAGTTATTTACTTTTGTTTTGTATACGCTATAAATCATAATCGTTCGCTTTTCCTGTATTTGAAACATATAAACATAGTAACTAAAAAAGGTGTATCACATAAGTGATAACACCTATTGATAAACTCAATCCCAAACTCGTATTCTTGGAACATTTGCCTTTCTTAAGTAATCCAGCAATTGTCCGGTATGAACTGATTCATGATAGGCTATTCTTAACAACATGTCGCCTAAACTTCTTATGTAACCTGATTCGGAACGATCAATTTTAATGTTTATAAGGTCTATTTCTGAAAATGACTTGATACTTTCTAAGAATTGATTTCTATATGGTTCAGCAAAATTTAATTCAGCGTTTACAGTAGTAAAGGGTTGTTGTTCGAAAGGAGAATCGAATACTTCTAGACTTCCACGATTTTGAATAGCTAGGTGGTAATAATATTCACTTTCTAGAACATGCCTAATCATCTCTATACAAGTCATTGCTTCATCATCGGGTTTCCAATGTAATTTCTCTTGAGGAATAGAATTCCAAAGCTTAATACTTCTTCTTCGTACTTCATTGAAATTTAAAAGAATAAGTTCAATTGATTTCATAATTCACCCTCCATTTATTGATTTATCTTTAATATACAGGAATGGATGTTCGTAGTGAACAATTATTTTATCACATTTGCAAGTCATCAGAAATTATTCGTGTTATTCCACAATCGGGGAGATTTATCAATAAGAAAATCGCGTTTTTCCGTTATAGGGCCATTTTCTAGATTAACTTTTAGTAAGGATGAATTGGATATTTATGTTAAAATTTGATTAGGTTTGAATGTACTTAAACTATCACGCAGGATTGTGTAAGAAGTCAGTAAATTAGGAGAGTTATAATGCGATACATTATAAGGTTTGCAAATGAAAACGACTTGTCTGGTTTATGTAGTATTAGGAATAATCGAGATTTATTTATTCATTATCTAAAGAAATTTATGAATAAAGAAATTTATTTGCTAATTGCTGAACAAAATTCAATTATATTAGGTTTTGGATTGCTTAAGATTAAAGGTACATTACACCCCAAATTAAGCGACCTTTATGTAAAAGAGGAGTATAGGGGAAATGGTATCGGTTCAGATTTAATAAGATGCAGGGAAAATATCGCAAGGAATTTAGGTTATACGGAGATATATGTGAGTGTTGATCCAATAGAGAATCCTAAGATGGTTAAGTTAATTAAAAAGCACAGTTATGAAACTATATCAGAACCATATATAAAGAAAGCAATTTTTTATGATAGTGATGGATCTTCTTATGATAAAACTTACCAGAGAATTGATTTAAAGAAGAAGATATTGAACTAACGGTGGGCTGTTGTACTCTAATATGAGAGATCACCAAACGAAGCTTTGGGGCATTTTGAAGGGTTTACATTATAAACTGTTGAAATATTATTTTATGAATGGAGAAGGGAGGTACGAGCAATGCAAAAATCCATATGGTATTTTATTTTTGGTTTAATTTTAGTTTTGGTAAGCACGCCGTTAGCATATAGTGCTGTTGGAATTATTTATGCAGAGAGAAACTTAACAGGAGAGTATGTACCAATTTTAAATGGTTTCATCCATTCGTTTATGCTAATAGGGACTTTGATATTTAGTGTAGGCTTAATAAAATTAATTAAAATATCAAAAGCTTAAAATGTTTATACATACAATAAAATATAAACAATCGTTCCCAAATTAAAGGCCGATTGAGATTGATTTTGTTATTGCAGTTAAATAGGAGGGATTAACAAGATGATTTCTTTAAAAGATGTGAAAGATGGCAGAGAACGAATTAGCGATATAGCGTATGTAACACCAATTTTACAATCAAGGCAACTTTCTGAAATATGCGGGAATCAGATGTTTTTAAAATCAGAGCATTTACAAAAAACAGGTTCATTTAAAATACGAGGAGCAAGTAATAAAATTATTCATGCGATTGAAAATGGTGCGAAGTTTGTAACAGCAGCATCATCAGGTAATCATGGTCAAGCCGTTGCTTATGTTGCAAAAAAATACGGAGTTCCGGCAACCATTGTAGTGCCTGAAAATGTTAGTAAGTGTAAGGTTAACGCAATCCAAACTTATGGTGGTAAGGTGGAAATGTGCGGGACTACTTCTGGAGAACGTATACCAAGAGCACAGGCGATTGCAAATCAAGAAAACGGCGTATACATTCCCCCTTATGACGACCCATTGATTATGGCAGGGCAAGGAACTATTGGATTGGAAATTTTGGAACAGGTGGATAATGTTGATGTAATCATTGTCCCGATAGGTGGTGGTGGTCTTATATCGGGAATCCTAACAGCCATTAAAGAAACTAACCCGAAAATAAAAGTAATTGGGGTAGAACCTGAGCTTGCTAATGATACATACCTATCATTACAAAATGAAAAAATCACCACAATTCCCGTAAGTCACACCATTGCGGACGGATTAAGAACTAACCAGCCGGGTGACCTAACCTTCCCTGTACTTATGAAATATCTAGACGATATTGTCCTTGTGAGTGAAGATGAAATTCGTCAGTCCTTTAGTTTCGTCATGGAACGTACGAAACAACTAATAGAAACATCGGCAGCCGTAACGATCGCAGCAGCTATGTTCAATAAACTAAACATTCAAGGTAAAAACATCGCAACTGTTATCTCTGGCGGAAATGTGGACCTAGACAAAGTCCATCAATTCATTGTAAATAGTGAGAAATGACTCCGTAAGACTAGACTTAATTCTCTTTAAGGCTAGATTGTTGAACAACATTCTTAAGATATAATATTGATAAATGCGTTATTCAACAATCGGGCCAGATTGTTGAGTAAATATTTATTTTTATAATATTATGCAAGGTGAACCGTATCATAAGCAAGTGCGGTTAATGAAAAGATTAACGAGAATGGTTATTCTATAACATTTTCGTTAGTCTTTTTGCTCTTCGTATGATGTTAATTTATTAATGAGGTATTAAAGTGAATTTGTTTTTTATTATTGACATGGAGTTAACTCCATCTTTTAAAGTAAATGTATTAAAAGAATGGAGTGATGCCAAATGGTTTTTATTACAAATTTATTGATTGGGTTATATGCAGTTTTAACAGGAACAGCAGGTTTAAAACAGTGGAAAGAAGAAGGGTTTCGATTGCGAACAGTTATGTTTGTTGTTGTATCAATTAGCATGCTCATAATATTATTTTTACCGAATAAAGACTGGATGTTAAGCTTTCTAATACTCACATTTGCCCTGTTACATATTTTAGCGATTGCAGAAGGATTACTAAAACTTGGACGACTAAATTACCGCCATCATATCATTCGTTTCTTTTTCCATTGTATAATTGTGTTATTGGTTTATAAATTTATTAATTAGGTGGTTTTAATTATGAAAATCGGTGAATTTGCTGATATCACAGGTATTAGCAAAGATACGATTCGTTATTACGAAAAGATGGACTTATTACATCCTGAAATTATAAATAAGCACCGACAATTTAATAAGCATGACATCGATGTAATTGAAACGATTCTTAAACTAAAACAAACTGGTTTTTCACTTCAAGAAATTAAAATGCTTTTTAAGTGGTCGGAAAATACAGATCAAAATAAAAAACTGAAAAAAGAAGAAATCCAAAATCTCCTTCAAATAAAAGAGATATTTCAAAAGAAATATAAACAGATGGTACAAAAGGAAAATCACATTAAACAAATAAAAGAGGTATTACTAAAAGCTGATAATAAGATATCTGAGATATTAGAAAGAAATAATGGCTAAAGTTTTAATGCTAGTTAGATATTAGGTGCCCTCCAAAACATCATTAAAATATCATACGGAGAACCGTATCATATATAAGGGCGGTTTATCATAAATTCACATAAAACAATTCATTCATTTTATGTGACATTATTTTGTATGAGGTTATTCATCTATTTATTTTCATATTGGATATCAATAATTTCTATTGAAATTGGATAATAAGTAGCTTTGCAATTATCATAACGATCTTCAACAATCGGGCGCTTTACTTGAATTAAGGAAAGGGTGTTTCTTCATGAATAGGGCCATATTGTGGAGCAACATTTTTCTTGGGGGGAGTGTTAGAGAAGATGCGCATTTATACCGATAAAAGAATGGCTATACAAGTTTTTATGCAAATTAAAGATTATGACCAGCCAGTATAAAAGCTGCTTTAGTAAAGTTTCATTGACTTTAATAAAAGCTCATTTAAACAATGTTCCAATAAAAAATCGGTAAACGCTGCTATAACAACGTTTACCGATTTTTCTTTTAACTCCAAACTTGCATTTGGGAACATTTATAAGGTTTATTTTGTAGGCTTTATATACTAAGGTTTTTTTTAGAAATCAATAGAATCCGCTATCTGAACGAGTATTTCAGGAGTTACTACATCAGAGACATTTCTATCAATACCAAACGCATATTGCCAATGAACTGTTTCAAAGACTAAAAAATTAACAGGAAATCTTTGATTTTCAATATAGATTGCATCATTTCCATTTTTTAGTTTAAAGACTTTAGATTTATACTTTTCAAATGGGATTTTGTGTTGAAGAGGTCGTACATCAATCTTAAAGTGATTATTAGGAAAATGTTCACTTATAAATTTAACTTCAAGAGTATCATTTACTTCGCCTTCTAAATCATTAAACCTGCCAAGGTAATGCGTAAAGCTAATTGGTGGTACTCTTAGTGGCAATATAAGTTCTTGATTAAAATGTTGTTCAAAATCGTTTACTGCAACATCTACCGATTTGTACCCTATTTCAAGAAGTATTTCCTCAAAAGGTGGAGGAGTAGCGTTTGTATTCCCAGAAACATGTCCATCATCATTTATTCCCAAAACTAAGAAACCTAATAAATATAAGAAAAGAGGGAAAACTTTTTTCAACTTCATCACCCTAAATTTTATTTAGGTTTATTTTGTCCAGTTTAGATATAACAATTCTTATTTAAGTAAAACGCTGCTGTAATATTCTCTAACGCACATCAAACATCGTTTGGTCACCTTTTGTCATAAAGACATAAAAATTTATTGGGAAACATTTATTTGTGAAATTTACTACACTCGGATTAATTTTGAGAAAAGGTATGAAAAAGAAAGGGAAATAAATACGAAAAGCAATCGCTTATTCCACAAACGGGCGCGATTTTTCAATAAGAAGATCGCATTTTTACATTATAGGACCATTTAAAAGAATAATGATAGAAGCAGGATACTTAAAAAATATTCGGGAAAGCTACTTTTAAAGATAAGGTAGGTGAACTTCAATGAAGATAAAAATCTACATGCTTTTATGTATCTTATTTATCGTATATAGTACGACTGTTTTTACAAAGCAAGAAGCAGCTAGCCAAATGGCTGAAACAAAAAAGAATAATCCCTCTTTTATGGAACAACTGGTGACGAATACATTAGAGCATAATGATGTTCAAAATATACAAGTTCAAAATAATTCTGGACTTCAACGTGAATTCAGTATCAATAATGGTTTTCAAGAACGTGTACTCAGAAAAGTAGTATATTGGCTTAATAACTCCGAACGAGCGATTGGAACAATTGATATATCAATAGATAATCCATCCAATAAAATGGCTTTAAAAATGAAAAAGGGGGATGTGATCACGATTGAACCCGCTTATTTATGTGTAGTTGATAATAAACGCAAAACCTGCACGGCTAATGAGGGGGAATTAATCGTTTTTGAAAATGGAAAGAAAGTGCAATTAAAGTCACAATCTCTTTATGACTGGCTTATGGTTGGTTGGAGAGAAGAAGTTGACGGATCTACTAAAGAAGAGTTACTTGAAGAAGCATTGTTTACACGTTATTTGTATCATTTGGGTCCATCTTATTCGGAATTTTTCGTGTGTCCAAAAATCAACATTGAACCCATTGATGGAGATCCTAGAAGACATCTCATTTTTGGAAGCTCCTTAAACTATTCAGGACACCACGGTGGAGATTATGACCAACTTAATTTTTCTATAAGTGACTCTAACCTATCAGGATTACAAGTAACAAATGTGAAAATTAAAAAACATATTTCGCAAGAAGAAGTCGAAAAACAATGCCGAACGTTTGATTAAATAAGTTTTGGAGTTAACGTTATTCTACAATCGGGCGCGATTCTTCAATAAGAAGATCGCGTTTTTCCGTTATAGGGCAATATTGTGGAATAACATAAACGAATAGGATTTGGAAAATTAGGTTTATTAAACAACCCAATAATTTGAAAAAGAGGTTTTATAGATTATTTTGTCGAACTAGACTCCTAGTGATAATAATGAGGTGAACTATATATGGAAATTATTATAGATAATGAATGGTTTTATAAAGCAATTTCAGATGTTAATAAAGCAATCTCTTCAAAGACACCCTTCCCTATTTTGTCAGGTATTAAAATTATTGCTTATAATGATTCCTTAGTACTTATTGGAAGCAACTCTGATATTGTTATTGAAAAGGTTGTTCCTTTAACGCTGAATGGAGTAAAAGTATTAGAAGTACATAAACCCGGTAGTGTTGTTATTCTTGCTAAACATTTAAGTGAAATTATTAAAAAGCTACCAGCTAAAGTTCATTTAAGAGTAAATGAAAAACAAGTAATTACCATTCAATCCGAAGAAATTGTAACAAAATTATTCGGTTTTAATTCGGAACAGTACCCAAAGCTTCCTCAAATTGATGAAACTGATTACATTAAAATCCCCAGCACTGAATTAATTGAAATTATTAAACAAACTGCATTTGCAGTATCAAAGAGTGAATCTCGACCTGCTTTGACAGGAGTAAATATGTCGTTTAAAGATAATCGCCTATCTTTTGCTGCAACAGACTCCCATCGCTTAGCGTTAAGAGAACTCAAATTAGAATCAAATATACATGGCTCATTTATTGTCCCAAGTTCAAGCCTTAATGAGCTTACCAAGTTAATAAATAATGATAACGGCGAAATACGTATATATGTAACTGAGAGTTATATGGTATTTAAAACAAGTTTTTTTACATTGTTTTCAAGGTTGATTGAAGGGAATTATCCTAACATAACAGGATTATTCCCGAAAAACTTTAAGACAACTATTACTCTTGATACAGCTCAATTATTATTGGCTATTGATAGAGCATGTCTTTTTGCAAGTGAATGGAAAAATAATAACGTACAATTAGAAATACTAGATGCTAAGAGAATAAAAATTTCTTCCCATTCATCAAATATAGGGGGAATAGAGGAAATACAAAACATCAAGGAGATTAATGGTGAAACTGATTTAACTATCTCGCTTGATGGAAGTTATTTAATAAATGCCTTAAAAGTAATCAAAGAAGAAGAGATAAGATTAAGTTTTGGTGGTTCGATGAGACCAGTTTTAATTGAACCTATTAACAATCCTTCTTATAATTATCTTATATCTCCAGTACGTTCATATTAACAAAAGTGCTCCTTTTTGTAAGAATGAGATTTTTATAAAATGAAATCCATTTTATAAATCTATACTTCTATATATTACGGAGGGTAAAGCGATGAAGAGAAAGTATGGGGATCGTTCAGAATGGAAAAGAATCTCAAAGAGAAAATACGCGCAATCTTATCTTGATACAAAGGTATTTAAGGGGTATATCACTTTAATACATACTATAGAAGTAGCAAAACCATTATCAGCAAGGTATGGAGAAAATGATATATGTATTTGTAATGATGGTTATATGTGGCTTCAACAATTCCCCATAGACAAAAAGCATTCAGTAACAACCATGTTTGATACTAAGGGGAATATCGTGCAGTGGTATATAGATATTTGCTCAAAGAATGGATTAGATAGAAATAGACCTTGGATGGATGATTTATTTTTGGATATTATTGTGTTACCTTCTGGAGAAGTAATTCTAAAAGATGTTGACGAACTGGAAGAGGCTTATCTAAATGGGATTATTGATAAACCCCTTTATGATATAGCATGGGAAGAAGCTAACAATATTACTGAGTTAATAAATAATAAAAGCTTTGAATTGCTAAATCTATCAAATATCCACAAGAAAATCTTAGTAAATAAATTGAAATAGCCAAAGGCTATTTATTCAACAAAACCAGCTAATAGTTGTCAATAATTTTCATTAAAAATAATAAAAATATCATGTTATACTAAATTTGTGTATGCCAAATAACCGTCCAAATTCTTGATTTGGAAAGTTTAGGTTTGCTTGGTTAAATTGTTAAATCAAGCTATGTCTTGGAAAGAAGTTTTGTTTTTTAATAGTGCATAAATCCAATGTAAGAGTTTGTTTGCACAAGCTATTACAGCTACTCTAAATGGTTTTCCTTCTTCACGTTTTTTATCATAAAACGCCCGTAATTTCTTATTACGAGGAAGGATTTCATCTGTAGTTTTCTGTTTTCGACAATCACGAATTGCACATTTAACAGCCATATACAAAGCTTGCCGTAGTCTGCTAGAGCCTCTTTTGGTTATTCGGTTGTAAGTGCCTTTGAATGTACCTGATTCAAAGATACTAGGATCAAGACCGGCAAATGCGACTAGTTTCTTAGGGTGATTAAACCTTTCAATTTCCCCAATTTCAGATATAATCGTGGCAGCGATTTTTTCTCCGATACCAGGAATTGATTGGATAATCTTCGATTCTTCAATACTTTTGGCCAAAGCATCTATCTCATTTTCAAGTAGGGATAGGTGTTTTTTGTATTCAAAGATCATGTTAATATACATATCTAAACTTAGGGCAAGGCTAGAATATAAAGCCTGTTGAAATGGATTTTGAGCTGCTGCAGTCATTAGCTTTTCAGCCTGTTGATTTGCCCATTGTAGAGAACGAGAATTACAGAATTCTTTTATTTTAGTTGTTAATACTTCGTTATTGGCGCTCAATATATCTTCTGAAGTAGGATAAGTCTGTAGTATTTTTAAAGAAACATTCGAATATAAGTCGCCAAAAACATTACTATATTCAGGGAATACTTGATCTAAGACTGCCTGGAATTGTAGTTTAGTTTGTACAAACATGCCTGTAATATTATCGTGCTGTCTCGTAAGATGACGTAAGTTCGCAAGTTGGATGCCACGCTTTTTATAAGGCTCTAAATCCTCTTTATAATACAGCTCGCAGAGATGATTGGCATCAACGATATCTGTTTTTACCTTTCGTAAACTAGAACTTTTCGTCTTATAAGAGATGAGTGGATTTACGATAATGATTAAATAACCTTTGTCCTCAAAATATTGAACAACTGGTGTGTGATAATGGCCTGTAGACTCCATAACTAGGGGAGGGCGCTCTCCTGAAATATCTTCTACTTCTTTAATAAAATCTAATAAACTAGCTAACCCATCAAGATTATGTTTTACTTTAAAGCTTTTCTTGTAGGGCTTCTTTCTTTCCAAATAAGCTTGAACCTGACTTTCACCTTTAGCTACATCCAGGCCAATGACTGGATTCATTATAATTCCTCCTTCAAAATGATAATTGCAGGTAACCCCTAAATCCTCTTTGTAGTGTCATAGCTTCGCTTGTTATACGAGATCACTGTCCCAACCAGCCTCAAACATGTTTCTACAAGTAGGGGGTGAACTGTTTTGCGGACGAGGTCTTAGCCCCACGGGCGCGAACGTTCTACCCCGGCTACCGTTATCATATATCGATATAAAAAATGGTCAACCAGAAATATTTTCTGGCTGACCTAATAATACGATCGGGCGCGATTCTTCAATATGAAGATCGCGTTTTTCCGTTATAGGGCCATATTATTGAATAACTTCTTTTAAAAAAGGTGTTATTTAACAAGAGTAATAAGACATCTTAAGTTGAGTTTAAAGAGAATATTTGTTCTAATATTAAAAACAGCATTAAGAAGGTGGAGATTTTGAAAAGAAAAGAGTTAGAACACTTTTTATTAGGTAGTTATACAATTGGTTTTATCATGGGAAGTTGGTTATATGTAATTAACCCCACATTAAATTTGAGCTTTTCCTTTGAAAATATCTTCTGCATTATAGTGGTTTTACCAATATTATATTGGGTGTATAGATATTCAGGAATGGTTTTTAATGATCAATCCATTAAAATGAAATTGATATATTCTTTAGTTTTAATTTTAGGGTTAGGTTTTGGAATATTCTTTTCAGAATTGCTTTTAAGTTAAAAATTTATCTTTAATCTTAGGAAAGCAAAGTATATATCAATTAAACCAATTGAGCATTGTTCAGTATATATTGTGTAATAACAAAGGCTCTTAAGTATTCATGTAGAATAGTATTGTAAAGAGGTACACTTAAACTGACAAAATTGTACAGAAGAAGGATAGTTAAATATTGAACTGGATTAAATTTTCACTATATTTTATAGCTGCATTACTTTTCCTCATAGTTTTATTAACAAACATTCGGCTAGGTAAAATAATAAAGACAGAACAAAATGAAGAAATGATTAGAAATAAAATGAAAAATAGCATAAGTATAATGATTGTGGTAATCATAATTGCAATAATTCTTTATTCAATTGCTGTGTTCTTATAAATATATTAACCTAATATAAAATGTGAGTATTTACCTTATTAACTAACAAGGTGTTTTAGTTAAACAATGGTTTTCAACAATCGGCGCTTTTCTTAAATAAGAAAAGTGCTTTATTCAATTATAAGGCCATATTGTGGAGCAACAATTTTTCGTGGGGGAGTCTTAGAGAAGATACAGATTTATACCGATAAAAGAATGGCTATACAAGTTTTTATGCAAATTAAAGATCATGCCCAGCAAGTATGAAAGGCTGCTTTAGTAACTTTTCATTGACTTGTATAAAATCACGTATAAACAATGTTCGATAAGAAAAGCGAGAAACGTTATTAAATCAACGTTTCCCGCATTTTGGTGTATTCCAAAACTTTCATTTGGGAACGTTATTTTGAATGTGAATGTATATTTTAAATCTATGTATTAATAATGCTCGATGTACTTAGAGAAATACTCTAATCTAACTCAATATATTCTATACAACATAACGATTAATGCGACAATCCCCAATAAAAAGGGTATTGTGAAGAAGATTGCATTACGTTTTTCACCTTTTTTATAAGACTTGTACGCTAACGTCAAAAATGTAATACCAAAGAAAAAATACATAATTGGCTGTAATTTTAAATCTCCAGTAATCACACCGTGTAGACCAAATGCAACGCCTAAAACAATAGAAATATAAGATACTAATTTCAAGTACTTAACCCTCCTAGCTAAAGAATTCAAATTCACCTTTTACATTGTAGCATTTATTTATAACGTTAAAGTTCTCGAAACGATGTTTGGTAAACAAAAAGCAGCTAAGACAAGTGAATGTCCCAGCTGCTCTTAAAAGGCTCCCTAAGTGTCGTTTGGGAACATTCAGCGCCTAACGTTGTAATTCCGCATAAATCTGATGGGACCTCTTGATGAATCTTTTTTGCTTTGGAATTCGTATAACAGATAAATGAAAATAATGCTAAAAAAGGAGGAAGATTGAATATGTCAAAAAAAACAGTGGTCATATTGCTTGGTGGGATACTATTGACTTTAATTTTGGTATTTACTTTTCTGCAAAAGAACAACAATGTTACAGCGGAATGGGAAGGATTTTATCTAGAACAAACAAGCAAAACAAGTTTTACGCAATACGCAATCGAATCTATTGATGGAACGCTCGAAATAAAAAATTCATTTATACCCTCTCCCCGTATTGACGGTTCTACCAAAGAAGATTTCAACAAGCATATTACAATCACTGAAACGAAACTAATTCCTGGGGAGTATAAAAAGTACAGTGTATTAAAGAACAAAGACACTTATACAATTAAAGTAAAAGGAAATCCAAAATTCAGTTATACTTTAAATAAAGTTGCACCTAGAAAATTTATAGGTGAAGATGGGATTGAATATTCAACTAGTTTATATTTGGAATAACTGCCTCCAGATAATTCACTTCCCATCGAGTAAATGAAATTTAAGAAACGTAAACATTCCCAAACCGACGTTTGGTAACATAATTACAGTCTAGTCCCGTACTCAAAATCGTATTTAGTATACCACATGAATATGACGACCCCTTATTCCACAATCGGGCGCGATTCTTGAAGAAGATCGCGTTTTTCCGTTATAGTGCCATATTGTGGAGCAATGTTTTTCTTGGGAGAGAATAACGTATTCAAAAATAATTACTGAATATTCATAAAAGTTTGCAACTTCTGTTGGGGATACGAGTCTAATAATTAGGAGGCGTTGTGTTTTGATGAGAACTTTAAAAAAAATTATATTTTTTTCAGTATTTGCTTTGTTGCTATCTTCATGTAGCAACTCCATATCTCTTAAAGGGTGTCCTGATGCAATAATTGAATGGGTAGATATGCTGATGATTGATGATATTAAATACGAGCGTCATTATCCAGAGCTAGCAAATGGAAATTTTCATATAACGATTGAAAAAGGTAAAGAACTTGGTAAAGTAACATATAAGATGGCCGACAGTGCATGTAGCAATCACAAGATGCAAAATGGTGATGCGGCATTTTTAAATGAAGGAACAATCATTTATGAAATAAAAGGATATCCATCTTCCTTGGTAGTTGCTGCAAATGATGTTGTATATGTGGCCAACACAAATAAAAATGCAAAAACTGCAGGAGAACTTTATCCTATGGATAGGCTGGTGAAGAATATCTATATTCAAAGCACCGAAGATGGCAAGAGAATGCATACATTCTCACAGTCTTCTAAGGATAAGTTCCTTACTGCATTTTATGAATTAAAATTAGAAAATGTACAGTCATTAATAGATGCAGGTAAGCTAGAAGGTACTCGACTATTTTTAGAGATTGAACTTAATAACGGCGTTTCATTTAGGCTACTTTATTGGGGTGATTCCAATACATTTCATAATGGAGCAATTGGAAACGATGAAATAAAGGAAGTTATTAGAGCTGAAGTACCAAATCTAAATAAATAATAAATAGTACCTGTAAATCTAACCATATTAAGCTAACAGGTGATTTAATTAACAAGACATACTAATTATAATCTTCCACAATCGGGCGCGATTCTTCAATAAGAAGATCGCGTTTTTCCATTATAGGGCCATTTAATTGAGTAACGTACTTAAAAAAAATGGAGAATTTATGTTACAATTTAGGTTGAATTGTGAAGTAATGTACTTCAACTAAAGTAGCAGAATAGTACAAGTAGAAAAATTTTATTTTATGGTAATTAAAGGAGTGATGTTTTTTGGGGAAATCAAAGAAAAAAGAACTATTAGATTGGGTTAAAACTATTGCTGTAGCAGTTGTTTTTGTTATTGCTATAAGAACATTTATTTTTTCACCAATTGTAGTAGATGGTTCTTCAATGATGCCAACATTTGAGGATGGAGACAGAGTTATTGTCAATAAACTTAGTAAGCAGATTTCGGGTATAGAAAGATTTGATGTCATAATATTTGAAGCCCCGATTGGTGAAAATTACATTAAGAGGGTTGTGGGGTTACCGGGAGACTATATTGCTTATGAGGATGATATCCTTTATATCAATGGTGAAGCTTTAGAAGAACCTTATTTAGATGAATATAAAGAACAACTAATAGACAATGCTCCACTTACATACGATTTCGCTTTAGAATCTTTAACAGATTATAAAGAAATACCGGACGGATATTTATTTGTTTTAGGGGATAATCGTAGAAAAACTGCTGATAGCAGAGATCCTAGGGTAGGATTAGTTCCAATGGAAAAAATTTTAGGAAAAGCCAATGTTAGATTTTATCCATTTGACAATTTAGGTATTGTTAAATAACCCTATTTATACAAAAAAATGATATTCCACAATCGGGCACTTTCCTTGAATAAGGAGAGGGTCCTTTTTCGCCTTTTCCTTTAAAGGGACATATAATTAAACCCAACATAGTTATCTAGATTACAATTTAGAAGATATTATTAAAAGTATTCTTAAATTGACGGGTAGAGATATTGGAATTAAGTTGAGAAATTTAAATATTGGGGGAGTACAATGAAAAAAGCTTCAATTTTAATGATTACAGTCGTTTTATTAGTTCTCGCATCTTGTGGAGGACCTTTCATATCAACTACTTCTATGTTGATTGTTATTGAAAAGGGGTGTTCAAGTGACTATAAAGAGTATTGGGTTAAAGCATACGACCCGAATAATCAAACTAAAGAAGAAGCATTTAAGATTGTAGTTCAAGAAGAAATGGTATGGAACTTAATTGAGGAAGATAAAGAGTATTTTTCTTTGTATTCAAAAAAAGGAGATAAATCCTGGGTTTTAGAACAAATTGAGCGTATAGAAAATCAAAAAGATTAAATTATTTAAGACTACTTTTATTCCACAATCGGGCGCGATTCTTCAATAAGAAGATCGCGTTTTTCTGTTAAAGGGCCATATTGTTGAATAAGACGCCTCTCGGATTTTACATTAATTGGATGGTAATTTGGTGTACAATATATTTAGAAAAGTTGAGGAAAGGTGGAATATATGATGCTTAGATTATATTTGGTTAGACATGGTCAAACGGAATGGAATGTACAAAAAAAAATGCAGGGTTGGGAAGACTCAGCTTTAACTGAAAAAGGTGTAAATAACGCAATTGCATTGAGAAAAAAGTTAGAAGGTGTAGAATTTGCTGCTGCTTACACAAGTACAAGTGAAAGAACCATCGAGACAGCAAGATTAATTATAGAGAAAAGAAATTTAGCTATTAATACTAATGAAGACCTTAGGGAAATAAATTTAGGTGAATGGGAGGGGAAAACTCTTGATGAGATAAAGGATTTTTATCCTGAACAGTTTAAATATTTTTGGGAAAATCCAGCACTTTATGAGCCTGTTGGTGGAGAGACCTTTGAGCAACTTATAAACAGGGCTATCAAGGTATTAACCTACATAACTTCAAAACATAATAATGGGAATATTTTGGTTATTACTCATTCCGTTATTCTAAAATCGTTACTTATGCATGTAAATGGAAAGTCTGTTAAGGATTTATGGACGCCCCCATTTATACATGACACAAGTCTTTCAATAGTAGAAATAGAAAATGAAGTGTATCGTGTAAAATCTGAAGGTGATATTTCACACCTAGATAGTGTTAATGAGGTTTAGACAATTTCTTGTAGAATGTATCTTTTTAAAAATCGATTTGTTATTCAACTATCGGGCGCGATTCTTCAATAAGAAGATCGCGTTTTTCCGTTATAGTGCCATATTGTGGAGCAAACTCAAATAAAATATTTTGACTTTTTTGACCATTGTGGTAAATTATAGTTGTAATATTTAGCGTTGATAAGGAAGAGTAAGTATTGGAGTTTTTATAGAGAGCTTCTGATGGTGGAAATGAAGCAAAACGAATTTACTGAACATGGCCTTTGAGCTTCGTACCGATATGTAGGCTACGACGAGATGAGCACTCGTTACAACAGCGGCAGTATGACTTCGTACTTGCAGAGGCAAATAGTGTAAGCTATTTGTAAAATTAGGTGGTACCACGAGATAATTCGTCCTAATCGCAATTTGCGATTAGGGCTTTTTTTATTATAAGGGGGAAACATAGAATGAATGTATTAATCGGAGGCGCTTGGCCTTATGCAAATGGTTCTTTGCATTTAGGTCATGTAGCAGCACTTTTGCCAGGAGATATTTTGGCAAGATATTATCGCTTAAAAGGTGAAAGGGTGCTTTATGTATCAGGTAGTGACTGTAATGGTACGCCAATTTCAATACGGGCAAATCAAGAAAATACTACAGTAACAGCAATTGCGGATCGTTATCACACTGAATTTTTACAATGCTTCAATGAATTAGGATTTACTTATGATCTATATACAAGAACTGATGCATCACATCATCATAAAGCTGTACAAAATATATTTTTAAAGCTTTTAGAGAATGGCTTTTTATTTAAAAAAAGGATTGAGCAAGCATACTGTACAGTAGATAATCAATTCTTACCAGACAGATTTGTGGAAGGAACATGTCCAAATTGTGGGGCAAAAGCACGTGGAGATCAATGTGACAATTGTTCAACCATTCTAGATCCACTTGACTTGAAAGATAAAACATGCAAAATTTGCGGAAATGAGCCAGAAATCCGAGAAACTGAACATTATTATTATGAGTTTAGTCATTTTCAACAGCAATTAGAGAACTTTGTTAATGAAGCATCTATAGAAGGAAGATGGCGAGAGAATGCCGTACAGTTAACTAAACGTTATTTAACTGAAGGATTACCAGATAGGGCTGTCACAAGGGATTTACCTAATGGTATTTCAGTACCTGTAGATGGTTTTGAAGGAAAGAAAATCTATGTTTGGATCGAAGCAGTAGCAGGATATTATACAGCAAGTTTAGAATGGGCAAAACAAAATGGGAAAGATGTTTCCGAATGGTGGAATGAAGAAGCCGTTTCCTATTATATTCATGGCAAAGATAATATCCCATTTCATACAGTAATTTGGCCAGCAATCTTAATGGGTCTTGGTCAAGAGGGATTACCAACACATATTGTTTCAAATGAATATTTAACATTAGAGAAAAGAAAGCTTTCAACAAGTCAAAATTGGGCAGTTTGGGTACCAGAAATATTAAAAGATTATGATCCAGATTCGATTCGCTATTTTTTAACAATCAATGCTCCAGAAAATCGTGACGCCGATTTTTCTTGGCGAGAATTTATCTACAGTCACAACAGTGAACTATTAGGTGCATTTGCCAATTTTGTGAATAGAACATTGAAATTCATTGCAAAATCCTTTAATCACAAAGTCCCTCAAGCAAAAGTAAACAACAGTATTAAATTAGATGTGGAAAACTTATATGCAAAAGTTGGGGAACATATCGAATCAGGTGAAATGAAACAGGCAATTGAAGCTATTTTTAACTTTATTCGTACGTCAAATCGCTACTTTGATGAAGAACAACCATGGACTACTGTTAATAATCAAATTGAAAAATGTGAAGAAACGCTTGCAACTTGTGTTTACATTATTCAAAATTTAGCTCAATTATTACATCCCTTCTTACCTTTCGGTTGTGAAAAGATTCGTCAAATGTTAGGTACCTCTTTAAACGGATGGGTTGAAGTTGCTGACTTACCAACTGAACTAAATAATGTAGAACCCCTATATGAAAGGATTGATGTAAAAAAAATAGAAGAAGAACTTCAAAAATTAGAAGAAGCATCTAAACGAATTTAAGTTTAAACAACCAATAAAACTAGTTTGTATTATGTACTTCTCATTTTATTGTATTATTTTAAAGTTTTATTCAACAAAACCAGCTAATAGTTGTCAATAATTTTCATTAAAAATAATAAAAATATCATGTTATACTAAATTTGTGTATGCCAAATAACCGTCCAAGTTCTTGATTTGGAAAGTTTAGGTTTGCTTGGTTAAATTGTTAAATCAAGCTATGTCTTGGAAAGAAGTTTTGTTTTTTAATAGTGCATAAATCCAATGTAAGAGTTTGTTTGCACAAGCTATTACAGCTACTCTAAATGGTTTTCCTTCTTCACGTTTTTTATCATAAAACGCCCGTAATTTCTTATTACGAGGAAGGATTTCATCTGTAGTTTTCTGTTTTCGACAATCACGAATTGCACATTTAACAGCCATATACAAAGCTTGCCGTAGTCTGCTAGAGCCTCTTTTGGTTATTCGGTTGTAAGTGCCTTTGAATGTACCTGATTCAAAGATACTAGGATCAAGACCGGCAAATGCGACTAGTTTCTTAGGGTGATTAAACCTTTCAATTTCCCCAATTTCAGATATAATCGTGGCAGCGATTTTTTCTCCGATACCAGGAATTGATTGGATAATCTTCGATTCTTCAATACTTTTGGCCAAAGCATCTATCTCATTTTCAAGTAGGGATAGGTGTTTTTTGTATTCAAAGATCATGTTAATATACATATCTAAACTTAGGGCAAGGCTAGAATATAAAGCCTGTTGAAATGGATTTTGAGCTGCTGCAGTCATTAGCTTTTCAGCCTGTTGATTTGCCCATTGTAGAGAACGAGAATTACAGAATTCTTTTATTTTAGTTGTTAATACTTCGTTATTGGCGCTCAATATATCTTCTGAAGTAGGATAAGTCTGTAGTATTTTTAAAGAAACATTCGAATATAAGTCGCCAAAAACATTACTATATTCAGGGAATACTTGATCTAAGACTGCCTGGAATTGTAGTTTAGTTTGTACAAACATGCCTGTAATATTATCGTGCTGTCTCGTAAGATGACGTAAGTTCGCAAGTTGGATGCCACGCTTTTTATAAGGCTCTAAATCCTCTTTATAATACAGCTCGCAGAGATGATTGGCATCAACGATATCTGTTTTTACCTTTCGTAAACTAGAACTTTTCGTCTTATAAGAGATGAGTGGATTTACGATAATGATTAAATAACCTTTGTCCTCAAAATATTGAACAACTGGTGTGTGATAATGGCCTGTAGACTCCATAACTAGGGGAGGGCGCTCTCCTGAAATATCTTCTACTTCTTTAATAAAATCTAATAAACTAGCTAACCCATCAAGATCATGTTTTACTTTAAAGCTTTTTTTGTAGGGCTTCTTACTTTCCAAATATGCTTGAACCTGACTTTCACCTTTAGCTACATCCAGACCGATGACTGGATTCATTATAATTCCTCCTTCAAAATGATAATTGCCGGTAACCCCTAAATCCTCTTTGTAGTGCCATAGCTTCGCTTGTTATACGAGATCACTGTCCCAACCAGCCTCAAACATGTTTCTACAAGTAGGGGGTGAACTGTTTTGCGGACGAGGTCTTAGCCCCACGGGCGCGAACGTTCTACCCCGGCTACCGTTATCATATATCGATATAAAAAATGGTCAACCAGAAATATTTTCTGGCTGACCTAATAATACGATCGGGCGCGATTCTTCAATAAGAAAATCGCGTTTTCCGTTATAGGGCCATATTGTGGAGCAACGTTTTTCTTGGGGGAGTGTTAGAGAAGATGCAGATTTATACCGATAAAAAAGAATGGATAAACAAGTTCTTATGCAAATTAAAGATCATGCATAACAAGTATAAAAGCTTCTTTAGTAACGTTTAATTGACTTTCATAAAACCCCGTATTTCAACAATGTTCCAATAAAGAATCGGTAAACGCTGCTACAACAATGTTTACCGACTAGTATTAAATTGTATTGTTTAGATTATTTTTTTCAATTCTAATTCATCGTTTAGTGGTATTCCATCATTGCCTATTAAAGGGATTGATGCTTTTATTTTTCTAGCTTCATTTACAGCATCAGGGATAATAGAGGTAATTCTGTATCCTCTTTTTTGATAAAATCTTAAAGCACTTAAATTATCATTAGTAGTGACTAAACTTACTATGTTTATTTGTTTTTGCTTCGCTACATTTTCGACCTTTTCAATTAGAACAGTGCCAATACCTTTACCCTCTAGGATACTATCTAATGAAATGATTTCAATCTCATCATATTTGATAACATATGTAATTAAACCAACAATTTGGAGGTTTTCTTCATAAATAAAACCATCCAAGTTTTCACACTTATAGATACCGGATGAAATAATCATTTCAGAACTTCCCCAATGTTCCTTGAAAAAAGAAATTACTTTATCTTTATTTTCGCTATTTATCTGTTCTATCAAGTAAATTCCCTCATTTCGTGTATTCGTTTACCCAAAGATATATTCATTTTAACTAATTTAATCAAAAAAAAATGCTTTATTCAATTATAGTACTAAATGCCACGAAGTATCTGTTATATATTTACAAATTAACTTTTTAGTGTATAATTACACTAAATAATGCAAAATTACTCTATTGAGTCATTTTGAGAGTATTTCAGTCAGACAATCTTTTGGAGATGATTAAACCATTATCATAAAAAGGAGGAGAGTTAATATGAAAAATAAACTCTTAATAATTTTAATAGGAACATATTTTTTTGCATTTTCAATAAATTTTATGCCTGCCTTAAAGCATCCAGATATAAATATGGGTATTTTCAATATTATTGTGACTATATTGTTTATGTTTTTTTTATTAATGTACTCTAAAAAAGATAGTAAGTTTTTAAAGTTTTTCTCTGTATTCGGTGTAATATCAGGGGTAATTGTATTTGTAATCACAACCTTTAAATCCGTTATGATTGGTAATGGTATTTTAGATGTTATAGTTTCAATACAGTATCCTTTTTACCTAATCTTTACTACACCCTTATTTGGAGGCAATCTACTATTCAATTTTGATTACGGGTCATATTCACTATTGTTATCATTGTTCTATGCAATTGTTTTCGGAATAACAAATTATTTTAATAAGAATGTTACAGTATCCGCATAAAAAAATATACTAACGGATGTCCCCCCTTATTCCACAATCGGGCGCTTTCCTGGAAAAAGGGAGAGCCCTTTTCTGATTTTAACTGGTTACAAAGAAATCGGAAATAATCAATATCTTAAATTATTGATTATTTCGGTATGAAAAAGACTCTCTCTGAACATAATAAAATTTAGAATAATAGATTTAACCTTAGTAGGAGAGTGATAGATAGATGTTATTACCCGAAGCGTGGAAGAAATACCAACAAGATAAAAAATCGAGGGTTATCCAACACTTACATTAAAAACATATTGTTTTCAATACAATCTTTTATTGAGATTTTTTGGTGATATTGATATGAATGGATTCAGTACAGAAAAATTAAAAGAATATTTAATACAGTCAGGAGATCACTTAAAGCCTTCTAGTTTAGGGCATAGGATTCGTTGTGTTAAATCACTATTTAGATGGTCACATGAAGAGGGATATATTCTAAAAAATCCTGCTGCTAAATTGAAAGAACCGAAATTAGGTAAAAGAATACCTAAGTTTCTCTCAGAACTAGAGATTGAACATTTAAGGGAAGCATGCCAAACAACTATGGAAAATGCGCTATTTGAGTTTATGTATTCGACAGGCTGCCATATTGGGGATGTAGTAAAATTAGACCGTGATGATATTGATTTCCGAACAAATTCCGTCATTGTACAAGGGAAAGGTGACAAAGAAAGAGAAGTTTACTTTAATACTCGCTGTTCCATTTGGTTAAAGAGGTATTTAGATGAACGGGAGGATGAAAATCCTTGTTTATTTATTACGGACAGGAAGCCTAAAAGAACGAAGGCTCTATATAGAAAATTTAAATTTACTTAAAAGGAAATTCATATCCTATGTAGTTAAATGTCATTGTAAATCCTAAATTTTCAGCCACAGCAATAGAGGGCTTGTTTGATGCCATACAGTCCCAATACGGAATGAGATTATAATGTAAGCATTCTTCTACATAAGACTTTGCTATTTTTTGACCTAGCTTCTTTCCTTGGTGCAGTTCTAAGGTTTCAATACTTACACAATGCACATCTCTAACGACAAAGCACGAAACACAAATACTCACAATTTCATTTTTATAAATGATACAGTAACCAATCCCATGATCAAAAAATTTTTCAGACGAAGACCAGAACTCTAAAATTTTTGTATTTAAAAATTCGATATTTTTTATTGCATTGTCTTTATTTTCATAAAGCTGTTTTGTTATTTTCTCAGCTCTATAATCTTTTCCAATAGTGAGTTCATTGTTATATGTATAATCAGCCTTTTGCAGCGTATATACACGTTGATTCCAGCTACCTAATTCACGATTACTCAACAATTTTTCAATTACTTTATTCCATTTTGGATGATTACCAACAACTTCAAACCAATGTAATCCTAACTTTAGTGCCTCGGGTATAATGAATTGGTCAATAAAAGTATTTAATTCGTTATTGAATGCTTCGTTTTTTTCATCTCCAATAAAGATAAAACCATCATTATTACCTAGCCAAATAAGGACAGATGTTGGCGAATCAACATCATCTACAAATACTCTACCTGGATTTATACCTTCAATTATTGCATTTGCTTCTAATTGACCATGCTCATATAACAGTTCTTTACACTTGAAAAATTCTAAGCTATTTAATTCTGTAATCATTAAAAAATTCCCTCACTTTCCATTTTTATTAGAGTTCAACCATAAATTACGAATACACTTTAAAGAAAGCTACCAAAGCGGTTTTGGGCACATATTGAAATGCTTGTTACACTAAAGCACCGTTAGTTGAACAAGGTGGTGATCTCATTCTTTGATTTTTAGCACTATCATTAGTTCTTTAAATGGAGTTGAATAAGAGTCTTGGTACTTCAGAATATGTTGTTTTAACTGAGACCAATTACTTTCTATGGATGGATGTACTTGAATGGTATCGGCAATGCTATACAATCCGATTAGAAAATAAAGGGTTTCCCATATCAAAAAGTCATCGTCTAACTTAAATAGTATCTCAATGACATTTGGAATGTAGTTAAAAGCTTCTTCTGAGGACATTCCTTTAGTAATAGATTTGAATGAATTACTAAAATACCACTCGTCATTATTTAACTTATCTTCCCATCCCACATATATTTCTAATAATCGACTATCCATTATAATCACACTCCAAACGTCACTTTTATTCAACTGAATTCCACACAATAATCATGTTTCCCATCTTCAAGTAACCTGCCCGTTAGTTCAAGTATAACCATCCCAAACCGTCGTTTGGGAACATTAACACTGTAAATGCTCATTTTTTCTGACTGGTCCCTAATATGGTTATTTAATGATCGTTGGTTGAAGCTGATGTAAAGCACCAAGATATTGCGAAGCTGTGATAAAACATATGAACGTTAATAATTCAGCCTTCTCTTCTTCAGTTAAATATTTATCTAAAACATTTGTAACAGAAGGAGAAGTTTGTCCCTTTGATTGAAGAAAAGCTTCCGCATATCCAGTACATACTGCAGTTTTTTCATCATATAATTGTGGATTAGGTGTCCCTTTCGCTTTACAATACAGGCAGCCATTAACTTGTGCTAATGTTTTACGTACTTCTTCTTTCAATTGAGCAGATAGATAGTTATCTTTTTCAAGTTCTTCGCTAATATTTCTCCATAACAGTTTTACGGTAGGGTTGAAATTTAATAGTTTTTGAAATGGTGTCATTTTATTACCTCCAAAAGATGATAATTTATTTTACCAACTCAAAATTAAATTTTACATTTGAAATTTAAAGTATTAGTATAAAAGGACTTTAAAAATTGGAGGTATTTTTAAGAATGGATTTAATTGATGAGCAAATTATAAAAGAACTTTCAATGAATAGTCGATTATCAATGAGTGAATTAGGTCGACGTGTACATTTAAGTTCACCAGCAGTAAAAGAACGTGTACTACAGCTAGAGGAGCAAAGAATTATCACGAAATATACAATTGAATTGAATAAAAAGAATTGTGGTTATCCAATTAGTTCAATTATCGAGGCTACAATTAAAAATACATTGTATGAAGATTTTAAAAATCATATTGAAAAGCAACATAATATCGATTTTTGCTACCGAATTGCTGGAGCTGCATGTTTTATGTTGAAAGCGAACTTTGCTACGTTTGAGGAGGCAGAATTATTTATCGACGGTTTAATCCCATTTGCACATACGAAAACAAATTTCATTTTTTCTAAAGTTATTTAAAAACTGGTTAATTTAGTCCCTATTTTGTCCCTAACGTTGTAAATCTGCATGGTGCAATCCTTATTACACGATCGGGCGCTATTCTTGAATAAACCTTAGATTTTTAAATAACTTTATAGTTATATTTTTGAGTACAGTGAAGTATCGTATATAGAAAATTAAACAACTTTATTTTAACCCCGTCCTAAATTTAGAAGGGGTTATTGCTTGTTTGGCTTTTTACATTAAATAACTTTAATGATAGGTCTACCTAATTGATTTTAAACCCAAACACTTTCAACTATCCCGTTCTCAATTTCTTCAATTTTATTGTCTCGAAAAGGAAAATAAATTGAATATAAAAAAAGCGTGTTTTGATCATTTTTTCAAAACATGCTTTTTCGTTTTGCACTTTTATCAAGGTTTAATAAGTTACTGGTCTAGCTCTAAAGGTAAAAAAGCATATTCTCCGTCCTTAAAAATCTCACATTTACGAACTGGAATAGGATGTTTAAAAATGGGCCCATCTAGTACTGTGGTATGGAACTCTCCACCTTCTCCGCAGGGGTCAATACCACGAGCTTCAAGCTCCTTCACGTATTCATGAGTTAACGTTCGTCCTAAATCGTCCTCTCGCATTCCAAGTGATAAATTTACAGTTACAATAATCGTTACAAATCCTAAATTTATGAACTCTTCGACAGCTTCATGATGGTTCATTTCCCATAAGGGCATTCCAAGCTTTAATCCAGCATACTTCGTAACCTTTTCATGCCAACAGCCATGTGTAGGCATATCTAAGTCTCCAGTTACTAACACTTCTGATCCTTGATTTTTAGCCTTTTCTAAAAGACTTATAAATACTTTTTCATAATCTCTCCAACTTGCAGCTGCAGTATATACGGGCAAACCTATAGATCTAGCTTGGGCATGTATGAGTTCCGGGGTCATTCCATGAGATCTAGAACGTTTTCCTTCTTCCTCCAGCATGACGATCAGTCCAACCGCTTCTCCAACCATCATTGCTTTATATAGAGCTAAGGCACTATCCTTTCCTCCGCTAAAAGAAGCTATAAATTTTTGCCCGTGAGCATTATTTTTCCAATCCATTAATTCTGCCATTTATATCTTTCCCCTGTAATTTAATGACTTTTTCACAATTCGTGTTATTAGCCAATATCATATTTCATATATGAGTTTTCATAGCTCTAATTGTTTGTTTAATTTTATCACGATTGGACCTTACAGATAGCCTATTATTGCATCCTGATAGAAAAAAATTGAAACTGTAATGATGAATAAAAGAGAAAATCATCTCAATAAAACTACTTCATTCGACAGAGAATTGATATGTCATATCACTAAAAGAGGCTCTTCCGGTATTCATTTAAAGGGCGCGTTTGTGGAGTAATGCAAGTAGAAAATTATCAAACTTTTTATAAAAACCAAACGTAAAGATGCTAAAAAGAATCCATTTTGCTCAAACTTTATTTCAAAGCTACATTAGATGAAAAATACATTACGGATATGGTTTTTGACCCTTCGTTAGTTAAATATCACAGTATCATTAAATAGAATTCCATTCCCGTGTTCATATAGTGTGGGACAGGACAAAGTTATTTTTTCTTTGATTATAAACAGATAAATTAGGGTATAAAGATATAGTAGCAAAATGTTTTTTATTATCATGCTTATTAGCAATGTATTTTAGTAATTGATTAAAGGGGAGGTTTTATTTTGGCAGAGAACAAAGACAAACATGTTGCAAAAAAAGAGGATGGGGAACGTGAAATTCTAACTACTCGTCAAGGACATCCTGTAAGGGACAACCAAAATATCCGTACAGTAGGTAACCGTGGACCAGCGACTTTAGAAAATTACCATTTCATTGAAAAAATTTCACACTTCGATCGTGAAGAGGTTCCTGAACGTGTAGTACATGCACGTGGTTCAGGTGCTTTCGGTTATTTTGAAACTTACGGTAAGGTTGGAGATGAGCCTGTAGAAAAATATACCCGCGCAAAAGTCTTTTCTGGTGCCGGTAAACAAACGCCACTTATGGTGCGTTTTTCTACAGTAGCAGGTGCAAAGGATTCACCTGAGACTGCACGCGATCCACGCGGCTTTGCGGTGAAAATGTATACGGAAGATGGTAACTGGGATCTTGTAGGGAACAATTTAAAGATTTTCTTTATTCGTGATGCGATGAAATTCCCTGATATGATTCATGCTTTTAAAGCAGATCCGGCTTCCAACGTACCGAATCCACAGCGTATGTTTGACTTTGTTTCACGTACACCGGAAGCGACGCATATGATTACGTTCCTATTTTCACCTTGGGGTATTCCAGCGACATATCGCCATATGCAAGGATCAGGTGTTAACACATATAAATGGGTTAATGAGAAAGGTGAAGCTGTACTTGTGAAGTATCACTGGGAACCAAAACAGGGTATCCGCAATTTGACACAAGAAGAGGCAAACTCTATTCAGGCTACTAACGTAGGACATGCTACACAGGACTTATATGAATCAATTGAACGTGGAGAGTATCCAGAGTGGGAGCTGTTCGTCCAAATTATGGAGGACGACTATCATCCGGAACTTGATTTTGATCCACTTGATGACACAAAACTATGGCCGGAAGATAAGTTCCCTTGGCTGCCTGTAGGTCGTATGGTGCTTAACCGTAATCCGGAGGACTTTCATGCAGAAATCGAGCAGGCTGCATTCGGCACTGGTGTACTGGTTGACGGTATGGATTTTTCAGACGATAAAATGTTGCAGGGGCGTACATTCTCATACTCAGATACACAGCGTTACCGTGTAGGCTCGAATTATTTAAAATTGCCAGTCAACGCACCAAAGGTACCGGTTCGTACAAATCAGCAGCGTGGTCAGATGGATACTCGTGATTCTAAAGAATCCGGTGAAAACCCACATATTAATTATGAGCCGTCAATGATTGGTGGCTACCGTGATGCAGGGGATAAAGCATATCCACCACATCAGCCATCTTATAATGCGGCATTAATGAGTGAGCCGATTGATCGCCCGAATAACTATGGTCAAGCAGGTGAAACATACCGCAGTTTTGAAGACTGGGAACGTGATGAGCTCATAAATAACTTATCGGATGCTCTGGCAATCTGTGACGAGCGCATTCAGGAAGCGATGATTCATCACTTTACACAGGCTGATGAAGATTACGGTCGCCGTGTGAAGGAAGGCATTGAAATGAAAATGAAAGAAATCGAAAAGTTGGTTCAGGAAGGTAAATTACCGGGTCGAGAGTCAGGGATTTCTAAGTATGGTCAGGGTACGATCGCTGCGAATGAGGCAACAAAAGATGCAGTGAAGAAAAGCCATGAGGCAGACCCATATTAATGATTAAAAAAGAACACCCGGATGAATGACTTTGATTTAATCTAAAGTTAAATTTAGATAGATGTAATTGGCGAAATTAATAGACTTAGGTTTGGTATTACACCAGGCTTAGGTCTTTTAATTTTATGGCGGTTGGCAGTGGAAGCTATATGAATCGAAATTTAGCAAAATGATTGCAGAGTTTGAAAGTGTTCTGAAATAAAATTTACACGTAGCAATCAAACAATGGGGGAATAGCATGAAAAGGATACTACTGACTGTATTATTAAGTTTTTTATTAGTTGGTTGTTCAGATGTATATAGTGAATCAGATTCGAGTCCCATATTAGATAAAGAGTTTATAGAAGCAAATGCAAAAATAGGTCAAACTAAAGATGAAGTAGAAGAAATATTCGGAACAGAATATTTCGCTGGAGAAGGCGAATTCGAGACCAATGAAGTATGGGTTTACGATAAAGTGAACGACGATTTCGAGTATGAAAAAAGTATACAAAGAGTCCCCTTTGATGCAATTAGAGAAGGAAATGTGGATTATCAGTTATATATAAATTTTGTTGAGGATGAAGTATTTATGTATCTGTACATTTACAGAGGGGAAGATGGGGAACTTTGGCAGTATCAAGTAAATCCAGATGGAACGACACAAGATAAAAAAATGTAGCGATGATGAAATACGCATAAAAGCGCTCAAATTTTTTCTGAGCGCTTTTACTTCTTTTTATATGGCTATTACTCATCCCTAATTTACTGGATGAAAAGATTCTAATAAAGCCTTCATTTCTTCGAGGGATATTTTTTGACTCACGACCTCATATATATAATCATCTTTCATGCCTATAAACTTGGCGCCTAAAACATCTTTTAATTCATAGCTTTTCCATTCAATGCCGTTTAACGTGAACAGTTCAAGTTGTTTTCCTGTAATCACATCGAAATTATTCGAAGGACGCATAAAGGAATCCTGGTGATAAGCGGTTACGTATACTATTCCCGCTTCATTTTTGGGAATATACGTAAGGTAAGCGTGGCTGAATTTTTCTTCAAATTCCATATAGTAAGCTGAAGATATTTCAAGATCGGATGCGTGAATTCATACAGGAAAGGCAAGTCCTTTCGCATTAAATCTACTATAGCCTCCGTATCTTCTTTATTGGTGTCTGCAGAATCTACAGTTTCTATTTCTTCTTCTCTTGAATCAAGCTCGGGCTTTTTTCCGTGTGGAACAAAAGGTTTATATCCATCCAAGTTTGGTACAAAATCTTGTGGTTCAATGGGTATATTCACTTCCAAACTTTCTGGATGGAGATAACTAGTAAGTTGACCGTCCGTATCATACGTTTCATATTTAACTAAGATTCCAGTATCTTTATCTACCCAAAAGCGAAACGTATCGGTAGTTTCTTTCATTTTGAATCTATTTATTACTTGTTCATCCATTTTTCCATATAAAACAATGGTATTATGACCTAACAATTCTTCATTTTGTTTTTCTATCTCCCAAAGCTCTGTATTTCTTAAGTAACTAGCTGTGATTTCATAGGGAAACAAAGACATGCCGCCAGCGGAAATTTCCGGTCTTTCTCTAAATGGGGCCTTATCTGAATAAATGTCTTTCAATTCTAAATTAAACGCTTCCTCAGGCGTTATCGGGTCTCGTGTGGGTGTTGATTGATAGTCATGAACTAGATATGTTTTATTTACACTTTCTTTAAGCCAGACCTTTTCTTCATTATAAATAATTTCGTTTATCATTTCCCCATACCCCATTAACTTTTCGTCAAATTGAGAGGTACTTTTCTGATAGCCACCAATTACATTTTTTATACTTAGTTTATACTCAGTCACTGACTTACTATCTGAGTCGTCATAATATATTGAATAATCTTCGAATTTTCCGGTTGCTGTGTAAAAATAATCCACCGTATTTAAGAGCTTGCTAACCACATCTTCTTTTGTCATCTCTTCGTATGATTCCTCTTGGGTAGGAGGTGTATAGATGTTGGTTTCAACTTTGGGGCCAGGTGGAACATCTCCCTTGTTGGTATTTAAACCTGCCGTCTGCTCCTCACGTGAGAAAATTTCCATTTCCGTAGTAACATAATAGCTTGTGCCTATAAAAAACAGACACGCTACAGCTATTGGTAATAGATAATTCAACGTTGGCTTGATATGGCGCTTCTTTTTTCTTTTGTATATAACCTGCCTTACGTTTTCTTTCTGTTTCGCATCGAAGTGAATGTCCTTTAACACAGTTTTGTTCATAGTCTCTACGATTTGTTTAAACATGTCATCCATGTTTGATGCTCCCTTCTAGTAACTTTTTTAACAAGAGGCGCGCCCTATGTAATCGAGACTTTATCGTTTGTATACTCAAATTTAATAAATCTGATATTTGGTTATATGACATTTCTTCATAGTAATATAAAATAATTACTTCTCGATACTTCACGGGTAAGGAAAGTATTTTTTCTGCAACTAATCGCCTTTCCTCTAGACCGACTAATTCCATTTCAGGTGATTTATTTGTACTCTTTATTTTTGTGAAAAATTCAGTAAGTACGATATTTTTAAAAGACCAGCTCCTTAACTTATCTTTACATAGGTTCACCGTAATACGGTATAACCATGTTTTATAAGTAGATTCATTCCTAAAGTTGTCTAAGTTCTCGTAGCACTTAATAAATACTTCTTGCGCAATATCTTCTGATAGTTGCTTCTGCTTAGTATAAGTAAATGCTAAACGAGCTATATTTTGGCCGTATTCATTCATCAACCATTCAATTCTCTCCTCTTTATTTAAATCACTTACTTCTACTTGTTCTAGCACTCGTTCAAGCATCCTCCTCACCCTTCCTCACCCTTTCAATTATTAGACGCAGCAAATCTGATTTGGTTGTAAAAAAATTACTGTATTGAAATATTAAAACATATCGATTTATTATAAAAGTCGAGAAAGCGTAATGAAGGGAGGGGCGGAAATAGAGGAAGAAATTCCGCTTTAGGGTTTCAGGTTTTCCTTTTGATTTCAGGTGCTTTCCTGGGATAAAAGGATTGCCCCTTTTTGGCGTTTTTTGAAGGGTTATCAAAGTAAGATAGAGAATAAGCATTAAAAGTCAGTGGGGGTGTATTTATGTTGAAAAAAAGAATCCTTTTAATCTTCGCAGTAATTTTATCGTTAGCAATTGCGAGCTGTAATGAGGAGGAGTCGATTGGAAAAAATGAAAAAGTAATTAATCACAATTGGAATGAAAGTTCACTTTTTGAATCAGGCGGTTACACAATGATTGGAGAAGAGGGGCGATTAGGTTTTATATACGATGATGGCGAAGAAGTTAGGTTCTATCCTAATAAAGTGCAAAAGTACATGTGGCATTTTTGGGGGGAAGAACAAGAGTTAGAAGGAGAACTAAAAGTTGTAGCCACACATGGAATTGAAGATGAAGAAATCTATGTGACCGGTGGCGTACTAGGTGCTGCTAATAATGGGGCAGACAAACACGCCCCATCCAACATGTCATTACCTATAAGTGGGATATGGAAGTTAGATGCTTATATAGGAGAAAGCCTATTTGGAAGTGTATATGTTAAAGTTCATGAGAAGTAATTTAGATTTGTTTGAAACTTGCTATTCGCATACTATCAAACGCAGGGATATGGAAAATTTGTGGTAAAATAAAATGATGGATTGTGAGACAAGGGGGAATTATCATAGGTATAGCGTACATAGCCTGGGGAGAATATGAAGAGTTTAAAAGTAAAAAGCAATAATTAATGGCCGTTAAGATATAGAAATTCTTTATAAAGAAAAGGTTGGTGAAAGATTATGATATCAATACTCAAAATACCGATGAATCCAATTGCTAATCTGAAAGATGAGCTGAAAAAAATGACACCTCTTTCAATTGCACTTGGACATGACAACGAAGTATTTGTTCTACTGAGGGAGGAGCAAATTCCACTAATTGGTGGTTCCTTCCCTGCAACTATTACGGAAAAAAGCTATAGATATCAAGTCGTTCATCTAAAAGATGGACAAAAGAAAGTGCTGGATTTGCCGGAAGAGACATGGAATTATCATTACATACAGCCGATAGATGACGGACACATTCTACTTGTGTGCGCGCGGTCGTATTACCATGATGCTCAAAATATTGAAGAAAACGCACGAGTCTATGATGAAAATGGTTGTTTCATCCGATCCTTTTGTTTAGGGGATGGTATTGAGCATGTATTCGTAACAAAGAATCAAGAGATTTGGACAGGATACTTTGATGAAGGCGTTTTCGGCAATTACGGCTGGAAGGATCCGGTTGGCAGTAGCGGGCTAGTTGGCTGGGACGCATCGGGTGGTAAGATGGATTCGCTTGAAGAGGATACGGAATATTATATTTTTGAGTGTTTAGCGTTGAATGATGTACCTAATGAAGGGATTTGGTTTTTCTTTAGCCTGGAATCGATGATTGGTGTACGGAAAGAAGGTCTCACAAAGTATTATTCAACTGAAGATATGTCTTTTAAGGCATTTGCGGTAAAAGGGGAGACAATCATTGCGTACCGAGGGAGATGGGAACAACATGCATTTTTTGAGTTACAACGTGAAGGCAATGAATATAAGACGGTCCGTAAACTCGAATTGATGAAACCAAATGGGAAGCCTCTAGAACCGCAATTAGTGAATAACCGGGAGAATAAGTTGCTGTTTTTGGACGGGAATGAGCTGTATATGTATGAATTGAAATCCTGTGTGTGATGGTTATCGCTCAGTAAATGAGACGTTTCAGTACTTAAAAACAGAAGTGCAACTATTATAGTTATTAGCATTTGGGAGCAATTGTTATGCCCGAATCAGCTATATTGTTGAATAACGCGAGTGGGATAAAGTAAAGAAGTTCAATTAAATTAAATATACAATTATGTGGAATGATAATGAGAATAATGTAAAAATACCGACATACCTTCTTAATGGGAGGCGGTATTTTGAAAAAAGTCCTAACAGGCTTTGTTGTGTTATTACTCATAATAACGGCATCTAATATGATACTTAAAAAAGGTTCAAATAAAACAGCATCTGTAAATACCGAAGCAATAGAAAGTACATTAGTTAAAAGTATGGAAGAAACGAAAGTGGAAAAAAAGAAATTAGAGCAGTTTTTAACAAAAAGTGCTAAGGAACTAAACGATAATGGGTTTAAAGTTGGTTTAGGTTTTTCACATGAAGAACGAAACGTAACTGTGCAGGTTCAGAATAAGGCATTTTTAGAAGCCAATAAAACAAACATTGAAAAAATCATCCATAACACGGCAAATATGATTGGGTTTCAAAATTATACAGTAGATTTTCTTGCTCTCGATAACTATCCTGCATTAAGTGAAGAAGATGAAAAGCAAAGGGAAACTATGATGGAAGTAATTGAAGAAATTTCGGCTTTATTAAAGGAAAGGGGGTGTCCGTCTAATTCAATCTCAACTAATTCGAATAATGAAATCCTTATTGAAATGCAAGGAATGAAGGAAGATTTCGGGAAAAGTAAGGAAATTGAAGATCTCGAAAAAATCATAGATCAAACGATTCTCTCAAAAACGGATTTAGAATATACGGTTAAGATACAAAAGAAAAGCGAAAGTGCGATACGTGATCAACAATGGCAACCAATCTTTAGTGCGATAAGTGAAGAAACGAATAAGAGGTTTAAGGAATATCGGGGGTTTGCCTACTCATTCCACCCTGAACCATTACAAATTATAATTAAAACTAACATCCATTCATCTAAATGGTTCGGGAATTCAGATAAAAAGATAAATCAAATTACAGAGTATGTAGATAAAATCATAGAGTTGAAAAGAGAAGAGTTATCGATTGAAGAAATTCCATACGAAATTATTATTAGGGATAAAAATGATAGGGAAATAAAATAGTAAGATTTAGGTCAATTTTATTTTCTAAAGCTTTAGCTCTTTTAAATATTTATGTTATTCCATTAAAGGGCGTGATTCTTCAATAAGAAAATCGCGTTATTCCGTTATAGGACCATATTGTTGAATAACATTTTTTCTGGAGTAATCCTAACTTAACTAGTATGTAGAATCAAAAATATTCAACGCTACCAAAGTGTTATTTGGCACATATTCTGAAAATTATTGCAATATTCAAAATAAAAAGTTAAAATAGGAACATAAGTTCTTATCTGGAGGCGCTAATTATGGAATTACAATCGTTCAATCAATCATATCAACATTTAATTAACGAATATCAATTAGTTGAAAGCCAGCTGAAATTTACAGGGCACCCACGTGAATGTTTAAAACTAGCAAGTAATAGTAGAACGCCTATATTAGCGATCGTTGAAGGAAAGCTTGTAACATATTTTGATTTACATCAGCAGGAAGGAGTAGCACCATATTCGGATAATTGTAATGCGATTTTAGTACGTGCTTTTTCAACAGAGGTTAATGAACAAGGGAAAGGCTATGCAAAGCAGGCATTGCAGTTACTACCCGCATATGTACAAAAGAATTTCCCTCATATTAATGAAATCGTACTTGCTGTTAATGTTGCAAACACTGCTGCCCAAAATCTTTATAAGAAGTGTGGTTTTAAGGATTACGGTGTGCGCCGTCAAGGGCCTAAGGGTGAATTAATTGTGATGAGTTTCTTATTCTAAGAGGATTAGTGAGATCAGCAATCAGGCGCGATTCAAAAGTAACTTTAAATAGAAAAAGAGCAACGCCATAAAAGAGGTTGCTCTACTATGTTGGTAAGTATTTTTGTTTTTAAAATAGAAAATCCTTGCCGTTCTTGTCTTGGATTAGTAACTCATATACCTGATTGTCTATCTTTATTTTTACTTCTTCACTATTTAGGAATTCAGTAATTCTTTCATGGATTTTGTTCACTGCCTCTTTAGATTCAGTATGTGATGAGTTCATGGTCAGCTTGATGGTAATAGACACTTTTTCAGGGTTGAAGGTATAACTAATGTCATCTACCCGGTACTCTTTTTTTAGGTATAACTCTTCTTCAATACTTGTAATGACGGGCATCCACTTTGTCTCAAGTTCTTCAACCGAAACATCTTTTGTTATAATCTGTACACTTTTCAATGAACCGTTTGAATTCAAGAATTCACTCGCTACTGTGTTAATTTCTGCTTTCTTAGCTTCATCAGTAACCGGTATATATACTTTGATGATAGGCGAGTATGCGTTAATATCCAAAATCGAATAGCCTGCTGCCTGCAAGTCCGACTTCAACTTTCCGCCTATTTCTCCCCTTTGATTAAATACCTAAGATAGCTCGGGTGATATTTCATTCGTCTTAGAAATCATTAACTTGTAGTTATCATAACCTTTTTTACCAAAACTTCCGACAAAATAGCTAAAATCTTGTCCTCTTCTTGATTGACGTATTCTTCCGTTCCTTTCAGCTGTATGTCAAATAGTGTCATATCCTCCCATTTGCTCATACCGACTCCTGCCGTGGGCAATGCTTTTGGGGTTCAACATTCAACATCGGGCGCTTTTCATGTATATGATGAAAAGGCACAAAGATTTTGGAGGCCTGAAACACCAACTACAAATTTACAAACATTTCGGCTGCCACTCATTTATAATAGACACTAGTAATAATCCCTTAAAGGAGAAAATTAACTTTATGCAACTATCTATTTACACAAAAAATCCGCATGCAAGAGCAATATCGCATTTACTGGCGAAAAACCCGTCAACCGTATATGAGCGCAAAGTAAAAGGGCATTCGGTTCGATTTGCTTATCATAAAATGACAGATGACGAATTATACGCTTCCATCTTTGTTACACCTGATTCATTGGCGCTTGTAAAAGACAATGAAGCGTTTGATATTACCCATTACATTAATGACCGGGAATTTGCTGTAAGTACCATTTTCTTATCGCTTATTCGTTCAGCTTTAGGCACAGCGCTGAACGGAAAGCCTAAAGAAGAATATTTACAATTTGCAGCAATGGACTTTCCGTTTACATTTGAGTTTGGTCCCATTTCATCAAAGCTCACAGACGAGGAACTCCGAAATTTATGGGAACCGTTAGGCTATGAAGTAACGATTAACACGATGACTGACGCTAAACGAGCACGATTCTTAACGCTTGCAAATACCATTACGTTAAAGAAAGCACTACAGCAAATTTTTATATTAATCCCGGTTATGGATGACTATAAGCATTATTTTATTGATGAAGCCGAGCGGGAGCGTATAGAAAACTACGGTGAGGGCTGGCTTGAAACTCATCCGATGCGTGAATTTATTTACAAAAAAGCATTGCGCTTTAAACAATTGTACATGAGAGAAGAGAATGAGCAAAAAGTCGATAAACCATCTTTAAATACGCGTCGCTATGAAACAATTGCCGAGGCAGTTACAGCATTAAAACCTAAAACGGTTATCGATATGGGGGCAGGAGAAGGGAAGTTATCGATGTTTCTTGCGCAAATCGCTACGATTAAAAAACTGTACAGTGTAGATCCTAGTAATCATGCGCTTGCTAAAATGCAAAAACGTTTTGCCGATCAGCAATTTGCTACAAAACCTATTATTAAGTGGGGATCACTTTACTATGAAGATAAAGAGTTTACAGAGGCGGATGTCTTTATTTTATGCGAGGTGATTGAACATATAAATGAGGAACGACTGCCTCAAATGATGCAGCTCATCACACAAAATTATACGCCTAAGCATTTAATTATTACGACACCAAACGCAGAGTATAATATGGTGTACGAACTTGAAGATATGCGCCACGATGATCACCGCTTTGAATGGAATCGCAAGCAGTTCGAGGCATGGTGTAAAGCAGTTGCGCCAAACTATGATTTACTATTTGAAGGGATCGGTTCTGTACATGAACAATATGGTGCTCCTACTCAAATGTGTATCATGACAAGGAGAGATTCACATGCAATTTAAACTTCCAAACAGGGCCATTGTACTTTTAATCGGGGCATCGAATAGTGGGAAAACCACATTACTGCAATCATTAGTTGATTCGGATCAGCTCCTCGAAAGCGAAATAATTAGCTCTGACTACTATCGACGGCTTGTGGCGGATATCGATTTTATCGACCTTTCGTCTGTATCAAAAGATGACGAGGATATTATTTACGAAGAGTATCAGCGCATTTCAGAGCAGGCATTCCAAGCGCTTCATACGATTGTGGAAGCTCGTGCGAAGTTAAATAGAGTATCGATTATTGATGCAACAAACTTACGCGGCTTTGAACGCGCCAAATATTTTGAAATAGCTAAGCGCAATCACGTACCCGTTCTGGCGCTTATTTTAAACACACCAAAAGAGCAGCTGTTGGCCCGTGATGTATTGCGCGATAATCCTCGAGGTCGTAAACGCGTGCTGCAGCAATTCAATACGCTGAAATATGAGTTAAAAGCAATAAAGAAAGAGCCATTTGCCAAAATTTATAAAGTAGATGATGAAAGCGTCGAGATTGTCCGTGAACCGAATAAGCTTTATTTAGAAATCGAAAGCGGTTTTGATATTATCGGGGATATTCATGGCTGCTATGATGAGATGCTTGTGCTCTTGAAGGATCTTGGCTATGAGCAGCGCGGCGATGTATATATTCACCCAGCTGGGCGACGGTTAATTTCTGTAGGCGATATTATGAGCCGCGGACCTAAATCCATTGAAACGATGCAATTTTGGTTGAATCAGATTGATGCGGGATTAAGCTTTATGACAGACAGCAATCATGGTTGGAAAATAGCACGTTGGTTAGATGGAAAAAATGTTTCGCTCAACCACGGGGATGAGCTTGTCGAGCAAGAATTTACCGAGTATGAAAAGGAGCATGGCGAAGAGGCTGCTGAGGCACTAAAAGCACGTTTTGCAAGCATGCTTCTAAAGGCACCTTCACATTATATTTTAACGAAAAATAAGATCACAAAAGCTGTTGTTACACATGCCGGGATAAAGGACCATTACATCGGCAAGGAATCTAGACGCATATCTGATTTTTGTCGATATGGTGATATTCAGCAAACGGACAGCTACAGTAAGCCTGTACGCGGTGATTGGTTCTCGCAGCATAAAACAAGCGAGTTGATCATTTGGGGACATGATGTGAAAGTACAGCCATTTAAAGCAAATCGGACAATAAATATTGACCAAGGAGTTGTATTTGGCGGGGAGTTAACGGCATTTCAATATCCTGAGCAAACATTAAGAAGTGTGAAAGCATTCGCAAACTATGCCGGCACAGAGGACAACCCCATTTTAGAGGCGGAAAATAAGCGTTTCATTCCACCAAATGTGGCCCAATTTATAAATGGCTTTGCAGTTCATACAACTAGTGGGGATCAAATAACAATTCCGAAAGAAAATGCTATGGCAGCAATGGATACATTCTCTCACTACACATTGCCTTTGGAGCAGGTTATCTACATTCCGCCAACAATGAGTCCAACACCACAAACAGCTGCATTACCGGACTATTTGGAACACCCTGCAGAAGCGTTTAATTACTATAAGAAAAACGGTATTCAAAAAATGATTGCCGAGAAAAAGCATATGGGCAGTCGTGCGGTCATCTTTATTGCAAAAAATAGAGAAGTTGCAAAGAAGCTCATTAACAGTGACAGCTTAGGCTACATTACAACACGTACAGGTCGTGCCTTCTTTGAAAAATTACAGCAGCAGCAGATGGTGGAAAAAATCCATGCTGAGCTAATGGCTAAAAATTACTTCGAGCGATTTAATACAAGCTTCGTCTTAATGGACGCCGAAATTTTACCATGGAATTTAAAAGCACACCGCTTAATCGATCAACAATATGAAACGGTCGCTGAAAATGCATTAATGGATCGCTATAAACTCATCGAAAAGTTGAAGGATACTAAACATGTGGATGTTACAAGCTGGCTGGAGGAATACACAGATAAATATAAAAATGCAGCACGCTTTGATGCGGTATTCAAAAACTATTGCTGGCCAACAAATGAACTATCCGGTATACAAATCGCACCATTCCATATACTTGCCCATAGTTCATCAACTAACTTCCATCAGCCTCATAGCTGGCATATGCAAATGAATGCACATTTGGCTGAAAATAGTTCGTTATTTATAGCGACAGAATATCGTGTAATCGAAAGCGAACAGGATAAACAGGAAGTAATAGATTGGTGGCAGGACATGACGGAAAATGGTCATGAAGGCATTGTTATTAAGCCATTCGATTTCCTTGCTTATCATAAAGGGAAATTACTGCAGCCGGCAATTAAAGTACGCGGCCGGGAATATTTACGCATCATATATGGCATGGATTATACAGATGAAGCAATTATGAAAAAGTTAAAACAGCGGAACCCTTCCCGAAAAATGAAGAACGCTTTATTGGAATTTAAGTTAGGCTTAGAGGGAATTTCACGTTTTGTAAGTTTGGAAAGCAGCAATCGTGTACACGAATGTGCACTTGCAACGCTTGCATTAGAAAGTGATACAACCGATCCGCGATTATAAAATAATATTTACAAATTACCGCATACCTAAAAGAAACAGCTCTATTTATGGTTTATGTTGACCCTTCTTCCTCTTTAATAAATAAAATGAGAGAACCTCGTTTCAAGGAAGGGTTTGCATATGTTTTATAGGCCCTTTAAGCATCCGTAACAATCATATTTTCATTAGATAGTTTAGTTGCAAGCACGAAACACCATTTTAAAGAATTTCTGAAAGATTTATGGAACAGAATTAATTAATATGAAAGAGGTGAATTGTTTGGATTTAAGTTATCGAGAGTATGGCGATGAGAACGCTCCATTAATGGTATTTTTACACGGTGGTGGAGTAAGTAGTTGGATGTGGGATAAACAAATTCAATACTTCAGTAATTATCATTGCATTACAATAGATTTGCCAGAACAAGGGGCAAGTAGAAATACCGAGAATTTTTCAATTCAATTAAGTGCAGAAAAAGTAAATAGGTTAATAGAAAAGATAGCTGATGGTAAAAAAATTATTGTTATTGGCTTCTCATTAGGGGCACAGGTAACTATTCAAATGTTAAGTAATAATTCAAATTTAATTAATTATGCAATCGTAAACAGCGCATTAGTAAGGCCTAATTCATTTATTAGAAAAATGATAAAACCATCTATAAAGCTATTTTTTCCATTAGTTAAAAATAAAACTTTTTCAAAACTTCAAGCCAAAACACTTTATATTGATGAAGAATTCCTTGAAACATATTACGATGAAAGTTCTCAAATGAAATCTGCTACCCTTATAAGAATATTAGAAGAAAATATGTCATTTAAAATTCCTAACGGCTTTAATAATGCAGAAAGCAATATATTAGTTACTGTGGGTGAAAAAGAAAAAGCAATTATGAAAAAGTCTGCAAGAGATATAGTTGCAAGTAATTCAAATTGTACTGGGATAATTATACCTAATGTTGGTCACGGAATATCATTGATGAATCCTAATTTCTTTAACCAAATGATTGAAAATTGGATACAGGACTTTTCTCTACCACAAGGCGTGGTAACAATAAAATAATAAATTGTTTATTCTACTAATTGGACTTAGTACATAAAGGAAACCTTATATAATAGGTTTCCTTTAATTTTTATGTAAATATTAACATTAATTATCCATATTATTATCTACATATTTAGCCTTAAAAGGAACTTATTTCAAGTGCGTTCGTTAAGTAACTATATCTATTAATTCGTGAAACAGTATGAAAGGGTGCAGAAAATTGAAAAAAACTATAATTTCAGGGATTGTATTTTGTTCAATCTGGTTAGGTGGATGTAATAAAGTTGAGGTATTAGAAAGCGAGCACGAAGTAGCAGTTTCTCATAAAGCCTTATTTGCTGAATTACAAACAGAAATAATAGGATCGATTACAAAGTTAACAGAACTTGAAAGTGATGCACTCGCAATAATGTTAGATGGTGGAGCTGGCGAATCAACCGTTGCAGTAGGTTTTCCAAAGAAATCAAATATTGAAGCTACGTTGATTCAACAAATAGTTGAAGATTCGATTAAGAATATTTCTGAATCAGAAACCGAAACAACAAGTGAAGAATTAAAAATAACTATTAAAATCGAGAAATATTAACAGATCCCCTAATGGACGCAAAAAAAATAGTAAGAGGAGAGTGGAGATGTTTAAGTATGTAATGCAAATCATTGTTGGGATATTAACTTTCATAATATCAACTTTTATTGCATGGTATGAAGGAAGCGCAATTATAGAAAAACCATTCGAATGGAAGCACACAACGCCATTTACCAATTTGTTTAATACAGAGATTACAAATGGGCATGATATTAGCCCACTCGATTATTTCGTTTATGCAGCTAAATTTAAACCCTTTTTCCCCACAATTATGATCGTAAGTGTCCTCTATATTCTAAGTGTAACTGGCTTATATCTAATCAAAAGTAAATCTAAATGGGGAATTGGTTACTGGGGACTAGTAGGTGTAATACTGTTAATATTTAGTAGCTCGATTTTTAATTCCTCGACTTTAGGAAGAAGTATTTTTTTCTCGTTTTCTTCAATTAGCGGATTTTTCTTTATAACAGTTGCAGTATTACTATATAAATTACATAGTACGCCAAAAGGTGAGTTAAATAGTTGAAGGAGGTTAAAAAAATGCCGGTAATTCTAACAAGTGTTTTTTCCGCTTTCATAATTTTTATGACAGTTTTTTCAATGATTAAAGTATTAAGTATAGCCTGTAAAAGAAAAGATATTTCGATTTTAAAATATAGAGTTTTAACAACTTCTTTTATTGTAGCAGGAATTTTAACTGTTTCAATTTTACCTTTTGGTTATCAAAAAATATATGAAATCATCCTCTAACTGAATCGTACAATATTTAATTCATGGCGAGAAAGAGTAATCCTATCTCGATATTCAATCAGGCGTGATTCTTTAATAAGGAATACGCATTCCTCAATTTATGGGCTTTGAATAAGTAAATAGATGACATGCTTTGAATTGTGGTTAATATGTTATTTACATTAGTTGGTATAAAATAGAAAGGTGTGATCTTATGATATCACTTAATCAAAGTGAATTTAAAAATTTAAAAAGAACATTGAACAAAAATAATATAACTTGTCCAACTTTCGTATATTCAATTTTAGATGGCTATATACAAGGAACAGTTTATGTTGACTCTAGTTCTCATAAGTCAGTTCTGATTGGGACTAAATCAGGTATTTATTTTGTGGGGGGAGAGGTAGATAACTTAGATTTCAATAATTTCCTCTTTGAGCTATATAGGTATAAGAAAAATAATAAGTCAAGATTCACTTTATTCTCTTCATCGAGTAAATGGAATTGTGCAATAATGAGTCAGTTAAAAGAGGAAATTAAACAAAGGAGCAGATTTTCTTTTAATTATAATTTTGATAAGGAAATAGACAAAACAATATTACAATCTAGTGAATATTCTATAAAAAAAATAAACTCAGAAATAATAAAGAATAGCTTGGAATTTAATGAGGCTTACTATAAAGAATATTGGGGCTCCACATTAAACTTTCTTAAAAATGGTTTTGGATTCAGTATACTACATAATGAAAGAGTAATTAGTGAATGTTCTTCAATTTTTTCTTCACAAGAATTTGCAGAGATTGATATTTTTACTCACAAAGATTATAGAGGAAAAGGATTAGCAAATATAATCGCAACTTCATTTATAGAGTATTGTTTGAAAAATAGTATCGTGCCTAAATGGGATTGTGATGTAACAAATGAGTCTTCTATAAACTTAGCAGGGAAGCTAGGGTTTGTTGAACCTGTTGAATATTCAATTTTCGTTTACAAAAATTAATTAGTCCAAACCTCAACAATCGGGCCAGATTGTTGAATAACAAGATTGTGAAGAAATGCACTTAAACTAACGCAGCAGTTTAGTTGAAGAAGGAATTATCTAACTTAGTAAAGAATGTTATTACATTGGAGGGTAAATGAATATGAATGATTTATTTACAATAGACTGCGGTGAAATACTATTAAGAGAGTTTAGAATAGAAGATGTAGATGCTATTTATGAACTGACTTCACAACCCGAAGTTTATGAGTTTTTGCCAGATTGGCGTTCGACTAGAGAACAAAGGTTAGATTGGGTTACTAATTATGAGATTCCCGATAATAAAGAGTTTTTAGCTAATGTCCCAAGCATAGGCGAAAGGTGGTTGAAGTTGGGAATTGTTTTAAAAGAAACTGACGAATTTATTGGTTTCTGTAATACTGGAATTAAAGAGGAACTAAGCGGACCAAATAGAGAAGTTGCTTACTCTATTTCTAAGCATTTTAGAAACAAGGGGTACACAACACAAGCAGTAAATGGGTTAATAAATTACCTATTTGAAAACACTCATGTAGAACAATTAAATGCTGTAGTTCTTCCGCGTAATGTAGCTTCAAATAAAGTATTAAATAAATGTGGCTTTCAACTTAGAGGGAATATTAAGATAGAAAATCAAATACATTATCATTACACGCTAGAAAAAAATGAATTAAATAAGTTTATTTAACTAACCAGCTAATTTTAGGGGGTATTTTATGTTTGTAGTAAATGTAGAAGGGGCAATTCGTCGCAATGAGAAATGGCTTTTAATCCGCAGAAGTGAAAAGGAGGAGCATGCTGGTGGAGGTCTCTCATTAGTAGGAGGAAAGTGTGAAATTGAAGGTGATTCGTCTGATATTCTGGAAAGAACATTAAAACGAGAAGTTTTTGAAGAAGTAGGTAGCGAAATTACAGACATTAAATATGTAAATAGCTCCTCCTTCGTGACAGAATCAGGAATAAATGTAATCGATATCGTTTTCCTATGTCATCATAAATCTGGAGAACCTTACGCTAAAAGTACTGAAGAAGTGGATGATGTTATTTGGATGACAACATCAGAGGTTCTTGCACATACGGAACTACCTTTATTTCTAAAAGAAAACATTATACTTGCAGAGAAAATACTACAAGATAATATGCGGGTGAAATATTAGTTATACATATTCCATAATAGGGCGCGATTCTTCAATAAGAAGATCGCGTTTTTCCATTATAGGGCCATTTAATTGAGGAAGGATTTCCAACCAATTGATATACCTATTCTTAGGCTCATTATTTAAAACAATATAGAATTAAATTTCTTCCCCAAGAAGCACAAGAATTATATGCCTAACTCTATCATTTTCATTGTAATTTTCTCGATTCTAGCATCTATATCAGTCCCGTCACACTTTGAAAGTTTCTGTTCGTGTACGATTTTTCCATCACGCATAAACAGTATACGTTCAGTCCGTGCGGCAACCTTTGCGTCGTGAGTTACAAGCAGAACTGTTGTGCCTTCCTCGTTAATTTCAGAAAATATATTCAAAATCTCCTGTGCAGATTTTGAATTGAGAGCTCCGGTAGGCTCATCTCCAAACATTATTTTCGGATTGTTCATAAGTGCTCTGCATATCCCCGCCCGTTGTAGTTGCCCTCCTGATACTTGTGTAATATCGTGTTTTTCAAGCTCTTTAATACCGACTCTTTTCATCAGCATTTTTGCCTTCTTTGAAATACTTGCAACATTTTTTCTATTGTCACGCATCGCAGGAAGAATGATATTGTCGATAATATTTAAATTTTTTAGCATAGTGGGTTGCTGAAAAACAAACCCCATTTTTGTTCTACGTATATCTGAAAGCTCATTTTCCCCAATTACAGATATATCCCTGTCGTCAAATATGACCTTTCCGCTATTAACATCGTCCATTCCACTTAGTGTGAACATTAGCGTCGATTTTCCTGACCCCGATGGACCCATGATCGCAACGAATTCGCCTTCGTTTATTTCAATAGAAACCCCATCGAGAACATTTCGCTGTTCATTTCTCTCTCCGAAAGATTTTGTTATACAGTCACCGATAATAATCTTTTTCATCTGCTTACCCCTTTATATTTTCTGAAATTTTGATTTGTCCTGCTCCTGATGTACCACCTATTGTTGCGAGCAGTACCGCACTTACCATCATCAGCGGACAAAGTAAATACGCCGAAAGTGGGTTAACCTTGAACTTAAATGAATCAACTCCAAACGAAGAGATAATTGCCCCAGCAAGTATTTCTCCGAGCGTGTTAGCTAGAAGTGTACCTAGAACAGTTCCAATAATTAGAACAAATACTGAACGTGAAATATACTGTATCTTGATATCTGATTTTTTAAAACCTAGTGCTTTCATTACCGCAATGGAGGTTCTGTCCTTTGCAATAAGCATTTTCATAAATAACAGTGTAATTAATACTGTTATAATGAGCGAAATGACAACTGCTGCGTAGGATGCCTTTTCGACAGAACGTATTGTTGAACCAAATGTCTGTTTAACAAATTCATTAACATCTGAAATTTTTGCATAACTAAATCCAATTGAATATTCAAAACTTTATGTTCAATAATCGATGTATCCGAAAATTTAGCAATAATAATGCTCCACATAATATCTGCTGAATTATCGTTGAATACAGCCTTTGCAGTTTTACCGCCATTGGTAATATCAGAATAGATCCCACTTACCGAAAAAAATTTTTCCTCTCCTTCAACCACTAATGTAATGACATCGCCAACCTTTTTATTCATTTCATCAGCGTTTATAGATGAAAGTGCAATTTCGTTTTCGTTAACGGGAGCTTTTCCCTGAGAATATGCTATAGGAAACGCAGAATGGTCACCTAGTTCGACTTTTAAATTTTCTTCCGTTTCGTCTTCCATTTTGGCCTTAAATATTTTTGTTGTAAGAGAAGCGTAATTTGAAATGGTGCGATCATTACTTATCTCCTTTAAAATTTCGTCAGTTTTTTCAGAGATATTTTCAGTTTGCTGTATGTCAATACGCATATCGTAATCACCAATGCCCATATATTGTATGAAACTTTTTGAGGATATCGTGTTATACAAATTCTGTGGAACAATAATGATAAATGATGAAACTACCAATACAGCAAGCATTGTGGCGTAAAGCTTCTTCCTTGTGAGAACATCTTTAATACCAAGAAAAACATTCGTGTTAAATAACCAATTCTTATTCAAGTAAAAGCGCTTTGCGCCTGAGTTTTTCTCTTGTGAAGTACCAAAGCGAATTGCTTCCACAACGGATATTTTTTTAAAATGGTTTAACACGCCATTTACATAGAGAAGAATAGAAAATAACACCACCAGTATGCCCATGATTCCGAAAAGAAGTGCAAAAGAAGAATTTTCGGCTTCCCCCATATAAAGGCGTATATTTTCAAGTAGTATGCCTTTGAACATAACTGAAAGCCCAAAACCGAGTACACTACCCACCGTAACAATTGCTACATATTTTACGAAATAAATCCTTTTTATATCGGAAATACGAAGTCCAATTGCTTTCATAACACCAATTTCATGGTAATCATCTTCCATTTTTGAAAGAAGCGTAAAGCGAATGCAGATAAACGCGATTGCAATGACAAGTGCGCTAACAAAAAGTATAACTGCAATCATCATTCCATCTGCAAGTGCATTCATCATTTTGAAAAGCTTATAAGTAACTGTTGGACCGTTCGCTTCTATCTGTGCGGTTGCATAAGCAGTTTCAAATTCGCCAAGCGCAGACAAGTCCTTTAATCTGAACTCAATTAGATGTTCTATTCTCCCTAGATTTTTTATTTTGTCGTAATCATTTTCACTAACAAGAAATCTCTTTGAAGCGGAGAGCGTAGAATTCATCTGCGAATCGCGAAGAAATCCCGCAACGACAAATTTCTGACCGCTTATTACTGCTTCGTCACCGACCTTTGTGATGTTTTCCCGCATATAGCTTATTGGAACATAAAGCTCACCTTCGGATACATTTATGATGTTTCCGTCAAGATCAAGAAGGTAATCGAATTTATCGCTCTGGGTGCTAAAACCGTTATCCTGAACATTATCCGCTAATGAATTTTCGCCAAGTATAATTTTTGAGCCGTCTATGTTGAGAAATTCAATTACTTGAAATTTATCAACATTGCTATTCTGCTCTGCAAAAGATGAAAGCCGAGCATTATCAATTTCCCCCGAATGCATCTGCAGAAAATGGGGAGTTTGAGCTTTTGTCATAAGAGTATCTAGTGCGCCTGAAAGATTAATGGTTAGTGTCGCCGCTAGCGATACAAGCATAGCTGCAATAGCGATAAATATCATCGTTATTAACGTAATCACTTTATTCTTTAAAATGTCATTGCACATTATTCTAGAATACATAAGCCACCTCTGCTTTCAAAATTGCCAACCAATTTTACAATATGAAGAATTGCTTTGATAAAAATGAAAAATAGTACTCTTTGCCTGTCCATAAACATAACCCATTAATTACTCCGACTCTATAGAAGAAATTTTTTTCAGCTATTCATTGCTACTAAACATTTGTATAACTGACATAAGACCGCCTCTTTCAACATCTAGCAGTCTTTCTACGTTGAACATAAACGCTTGTATGCGGGTAACACGATCATGGTTTGTCAATTGAACCATATCATCATCAAAAACAGTATTTGCATATGTCACAACCATTTCCATGCATTCATACGGGTATGGGGTATTAAACATTCCTTGTTCAATACCTTCAAAGATGATTTCCGTCAATATAGGCGTAAGGCCATTGATGATGATTTTCTGTATTTTCTGATGCATAAGCGCATTTTGAGGTCTATGAATATGTTCCATAATTTCATCGCTACTTCCGCTGCTTAGATTCATTGACATGACAACACGGATGATACGATCGACTATGGGGATGGTTTTGTTTGCGGCAACTTCCTGTGCTGCACCTAATAGTCGTCCACTATAACGCTCCATCAGCGCGTCCATAATCTCCTCTTTTGATTTGAAATGATGATACAATGTGCCTCTCGCTATTCCTACCTTTTCGAGAATATCGTTTGTACTCGTACCGTCAAAGCCCTTCTTACTAAAAAGCTCATCTGCCACATCAAGAATTTCACTTTTACGTTCTTCTGCATCTTTTCTCATTTTCCCCTCCAATACAGACCGATTGCCTGTTGGTAAAATTATAATACTATGTATAATTTTGTCAATTATATTTTTAGTTATATTTTTGATTTATTGAATATATTGGTATTAATGAAATGTTATTAGATGCTAGAAAGGAGAATGTAAGTTATTAGGGTACATAATCGTAGACCATAGTGACAATTCAATGTGGACAGAAAGCAGTCCATATCCAAAAATCGGTTTTCAAGTTTTCTACAAAGTGAATATTGCAAAACTGTTACCAATTGAGTCGAGATATGAATCTATCCAACGTATCTTTTTAAACCCTAATGATATTTTCGACTAATTTATCAGGTTTAAGGAAAATATTGGTTCCAAGAATTATTGTTTGTTCGACCATCTATACTTAAATTGTTAGAAGGAGATAAGTAAATCAGACAACATTTTTCGGCGAGATAGATGGTTGGAAAATTGTTAAAGGGGAAAGAGGAAGGATAACATTTTAAAGGGTTATTAAACGATAGATTTAATTGAATAATCTTCAACAATCGGGCGCTATTCTTGAAAAGAATTGTGCGTTCTTCAGCTAAAGGGCCATATTATTGAATAACTTTTTATGGAATAGCCATAGAAAAATGCGGTTTTAAAACAATAAGAAATATACATGATTTTATACAAATTAAAGGAAATGCATTAGAGAGGGTTTTCGGTTTATATTAAAGAATAGTTTAAGATTTAAACTATAAGGGGGTGATTGGAATGAAATTTATTGAACTAAAAATATTTACAACACTTGTTACTTCATTAATAATTTCAATCGCTTTAGCATTTAATTATATTTATTTTTTACATAATCCACCCAACTATGATGAATTTTTTATTAGCCTATTTGGTTATAGCCTTTATGTCCTCCCATTATTTGTTGTTGGTGCAAGTGTTTCTTTTATTTTAGACTTTAAAATCAAAAACAAATTTTATAATTTTGTTAGTTATATTTTTAGTGGGTGCTTAGTTGGAATTCTATTTTGTTTTATAGCTTTTCGAGGGATATCCATTAGAGATCATATATCTTTAATGATGATATTAGGCATCATCTGTGCAATTCTATTTTGGTTAACGCAAAAAATATTAAAAAAAGCATTTTTTAAACATTCAACTGATCTTTGAATTCCATGTTCTTTATCAATTTTTCATTTAAATCTTCTTCTTAAAAAGAGAAAATAAAAATTGTATTATCTGAATCAGTAATTCTATTAACCAAAAGAACAATCCTATAATTAAGGCATATTTAAAAATAGGGGGTTGTTGAGTCCTTTTCGAGGAAGGTGCATCAGAAGGTAAGAAAGTTACTGACCTCACGGGTGTGGATGTTGCTTCTTTCTGTGACGAACTAGTAAAGGATGCGAAAACTTGGCAGGACAAATATCGAAAGAAGTTGAATGATACCATTGGTCGAGGCTAATGACAACATCCTAGCCATTTTTACAAAGTGAATATTCAACAATCTGGCGCTTTTCGGTACTGCACCCCAAAAGTTAGAGTAAAAAACTAACCTTTGAGGTGATTTTTTATGACTAAATATAATGAAGAATTTAAATTGATGGTGGTTCAAGAATATTGAAGTGGATCACTAGGATATAGAGCGATAGCGAAGAAATATGGTGTCGGTGCTACACCGTTATGGAAATGGGTACGTGCTTATAAAGAGTTTGGGCGTAGCGGCTTATCCGTTAAGAAAACGAAGCAGTTTTATTCTGTTCATTTTAAATTAGATGTATTAAACTATATGAAACGAACAGGGGCTTCCTATCAAGATATTGCGATTCACTTTAACTTGAATGATCCAACTTTAGTTGCCAGTTGGTATCATAGGTTTTTAAATGAAGGGGTAGAGGGCCTACAAAAAAAATCAAAGGGGCATCCGTCTATGTCTAAGAAACAAAAATCAACAGTGAATAACCAAGAAAAAACTATGTCACGTGAGGAGCAGTTAGAACGCGAAAATGAACTACTTCGTTTAGAGGTCGCGTATTTAAAAAAGTTGAAAGCTTTTCGATAAAATCCGGACGTCTTCCTCGAAAAGCACAAGCTACCATTGCCTTCGAACTTAAACAAGAAGGATTTCGATTAAAAGATATTTTAAACAATTGGATATTCCAGAAGTAACGTACCCATTATCAGATGAAACAAAGAAACAAGCAGATTCGAACGAAAAATGGGAAACTTTGATTTTAGAAACCTTTTAAAAGCATGAAGGGCGAAATGGCTATCGTCGAATTCATGCGGAATTAAGAGAGATGGGATACACAATAAATCATAGAAAAGTTCAACGAATTATGAAAAGTTAGGGTTGAAATGTGTAAAATTTGTACGTGAATCACGTTATAAATCTTACAAAGGACAGGTTGTGAAAGTCGCTAAAAACCTTTTGAATCGTAGATTCAGAACACCATATGCCCTTCAAAAATTGGTGACTGATGTAACTGAATTTAAATGTTCAAATGATGAAAAACTATATTTATGTCCAATTATGGACTTATATAATGTTGAAATTATTGGGTTTAGTATGTCAAAACGACCGAGCCTAGATTTTGTATTAGATTCACTTAAACAAGTACTTCCAATCATTGAGAAACGTCCTGAATATCGGACAACAATTCATTCCGATCAAGGATGGCACTATTAACACAATATGTGGGTGAAAACATTAAGACAGAACAGGATTTTTCAAAGCATGTCTCGTAAAGCAACATGCGCAGACAATGCGGCCATGGAGAACTTCTTTAGCTTACTAAAACAGGAAATGTATTATGGAGAACAATTAATCTCTTATGAAGCATTACAAAAGAAAATAAATGAGTATATCAATTATTATAATAATGTTCGCATTAAACAAAAACTGGCCGGCATGAGTCCGGTAAATTACCGAAAACATGCCAGCCAATTAGCTGCATAATAAAAACTCTAACTTTAAGGGGTCACTACCTTCTTGAAAAGGAACTGCGCTTTCTTCAGCTAAGGGCCATATAATTGAACAACATATTAATGAGGTTATCGTCAGAAAAATACGGATTTATAACCCTCCTACTTAATAAGTTTGTAACGTTTATTTGTTGTAACAAATAAAATGAAAATAATTACCACACCTACTACGGCGAGCAATAATTGTAAGCCCAATCCAAAATCTAAATAATCGTTCATGTAATAAAAATTTCGCTGTTTAGATATGATTTGTCCTACTTGTATATACGATGTCGGATAGTTTTGAATATCCCAGAAATGACCTACATAACGGCTGAAATAAATATTCTCGCCGAAAATGATTAGTAAGCCGACAATAAGGTTAACCATTTCTTGGCGAAGCACCACACTGCATAAAACTACACAACTTATAATGACAATAAACCATGCAAAAATTAAAATAGCCGATTCCCATAAAAATTGAGCTAATGTCATCATTTCAAATTTGCCATCTTTTAGATATTCCAGATGAGCTGCATACACTGGCGACGGTAAATGAAGATGTCCAAAACTAGTCTGAAAACCTATAACAAGGAAACCAAATCCTAATGGGACAAGTAAAGCAAAGCCACCTATTAAGACAACGAACATTTTGACAAGCAGCTTTTTCCAGTCGCTTATAGGAAATCCTTTTATAATGGATGGATGACGTCGGTCTTTAGTAACGATATCAATAGCCAATAGCAAGACACAAACAAATAAGATTATTGGAAGTATCCCCTTTAAGAGACGTTCCAATGTTTGAAATGCTGTCCTTTGTTCAAATGCATCGATAGTTAAGGCATAATCTGCTTTTGAATAAGCATCATAGCGGGCAGCTTGCTCTAAATAAGAATAAAAGGCATCTTCTTCAGCATATTCATTATTTTTTATAAAGTACTTTGTATTATAGGTAAATAATTCACTTCTATATGTAAATGCATTCGTTATAAAATACCAATCACGCGACAATTCAGCATATTTATTTAAATCCTCTTCTTTTAATGCGTCTAACCTTCCTTTATCAATAGGATTGATCGCCTTAAAAATATCTCTTGCATGCAGGACGGAAGGATGGGTGCCATTTAAATCTTGCCCTTCCATTCGATTCAAAAATTCTTGACGCATTAAATAACGTGCCTCAATCTCCTTCTCGTTTACATTTTCTATCGGATTGTAAGCAGGAGCTATCTGAAATACATAATAAAGTGTCACAAATACAAGCAGAAAGTAGACTGCTATGTTTTTTTTATTTAGGAAAAATTCCTTAAACTCGAATTTAAAATAACTCCACATGAAGTTGCCCTCCTATCCTCTCCCAATCTTTCCAATAGAAAAGAAAGTTTTAATGACAAATAACATAAATATAATACTGATAGATAAGATAATTAATCCTAGATTCATCGTAATATCGATAGGCTTTATTAATTCAGTTGAAAAGCCTCTTAAAATATTATTAAAGTTCATGAAATTAAAAGGATTATAGGGGAATAAGCTAATAAGTGCTGGGAAAATTGCAGGTAAAAAGAATAAAATAAAATGGACAAATAGTGTTAAATACAAATTTTTTAACAAGAAGTTTAAGATAATGGATAGCAGCATAATAAAAATTGAAATCAAAATCATATAACCTATACTCATTGCGATATATTGAAGTGCGGAAATTAATTTAACGTTTCCTAAATAAATGCCCACAGGTTCTGAAAGATCACCAAATCCATTTATTATCCCTAATGGAGTAGCACAAACAAAAATGAGTAGGATGCTTGCTATAGTAGTTGAAAATGATATGATGCACTTTGATAAAATATAGTGATCGAATCGAACTGGGAAACCCTGAATTAGACTAGTATGTTCAAAGTCATCAATTAAAATTGAACTGGTATGGAAACTGACAAATATGTACCAACCAACACCGACATTACTAAAGAAAAACAGTAAAAATGGTATGTATTGTAATAAATTTAGTATCGTATCCTTGCCAACCTCTTTCATCTCCTCAAAATAAAGGTGATCCAAAGAATTTTGTATTTTAGAAGGAAATAATTCTGAAATTTCTTCATATCCCTCTATATCGAAAGCTTTCTGTCTTAATTCTGTAAGGTGAAGTGAGGCCTCATAGTATAAAGTTTGGTTATCCATAGTTAGGGAAGCGATTTGTAAGGCAATAGTCCTTTTCTGCTCAGTTAAATTTTTGAATAAATCACTATTATCACTTGTTTCTGAAGCATCTTTCACCAGAAACTGTGAAAGTATTGCTTGTGTTGAATAATAGTCTCCTTTTTGTTCAAAAATTTGATTCCCGACAGACTGTGCTTTTATGTAAAATATAAAGCCAAATACAATAATTAAAACGGCAATAAGTATAGCTAAATTTCTCTGGTTTGATCGTTCTATCAGTAACCCTACTTTTAATGAATCAAACACAGTTTCACCTCCCTCAATAATTGTTGATATGGCAATGCCTACGTATCTATTAAGTAGAAGACCCATTTTGAAAGTATATCTATAATTATATTTATTTATTTCAAGAAAATATTTTTTAAAACCTACTGCAGGTTAAACCACTAATTGGAAATACATCTAACACTTAATGCATTATTTTAATGTGCATTGGGGGTTTCTGCTGTATTATCCCTATATGTTTTTGAAGATACTTGACCATATTTCTTTTATATCCTCCTATACTTATAGTTCGGTTATAATATTACATATAATACCATATAAATTTACATATAAATACAATGAAAAAGTTATCGTGCGAAATTAAAACTATCAGAAAGGATTGATCCGCATGAATTGTAATATTATTAAAGATTTATTGCCTTCTTATATTGATGAAATTAGTAGTAAAGAGACTGCTGAAGCTGTTGAAGAACATATTGAACACTGTGAAGAGTGTCAGCGATATATACAGAGGATGAAGAAACCAAACACTAGCATTCAAATGATGACAGAAGAAGTAAGTGCAGCAAAGGAGCCTTTTAAACGGATTAATAAAAAGCGACGTATTCAAGTACTAATAGCAATTGCAATTACTTTTATGGTGACAATAATAGGAGCATGGGTAGTACAAGATGTTGGGGCAGTCAATGACATTTTCTTCCCAGACAAGTGGGGATTGGCAACTGTAACAGATGATAGGGAAGAATGGGAGAGTATAAAGTTTAGCGATCAAAACTATATAATATTTGATAGTATTTTTTGGAGGAAAGAAATCGTTAATCATGCGAATAATGGGAAGAACGTTTTATTAAGTGTAAAAGATGATAATGACAATATAGTCATTGATGAAATTCTAGTACCTGCAGGGAAAAGTGTGAAATTAGAGGGCTTGAAAAGAAATGAAAAATATTACATTGAAATCAAAGCACCACAAGGTAGATTTACCATTGTTGCGGTATGAATGTATTTTTGGATAAGAATTTTGAATAGATATCCTCAGCATTAGGGCGCTTACCTTGAATAAAGGAAAGGCCTCTTTTTCCTTTAAAGGGACAGATTGTTGAATAAGTATCTGTACCATGAAATATACGTTTTATTCCTGGTACCATATGTCAGTAAAAAAGATACGTTTGTACGGTTAAACATAGTAGTTCCCATATGAGTTCCGATTTCTGATCATCCTAAATAACCGGAGCCTGTATAGGTGGCCCTTATTTAAATAAAAAAAGACAGGCTGAGATTATGTTCAAGTTGTTCAACAAAATGGCGCGAATTAATTAATAAACTTCCCATTCTTTATAACATTCTGCATCAATACCTAGTGTGTTTGTTTTTAGCCATTCAAATGCTTTAAGGACTAAAGGCGAAGCGTTATCTACTGATACATCTTGCTCTGACACCCAAACAGCTCCAAGTGAATCTTGTCCATCAAATTGTAGGGGTTCACTCAATTCTCCACCTATTTTATTAACTAAATAATAAACAGCTATATGATGTAAGTCTGTGAACCCATTCCAATTGTTAGGGAGTTGAAAATCAATAACACCAATATTTTTTAGAATTTCAATTTCAATGCCTGTTTCTTCTAGAAATTCTCTTTTCATTGCAATTGATAAACTTTCCCCAGATTCTAGGCTACCACCGGGGAGGTCATAACGGTTTTTATATGGCCCACCATTTTTATTTATTACTAGGAGCTTTTCATTTTCTGTATAAATCCCATAAACACCAAAGGCTCGGTGATAATTTTTGGTTTCCTCCACGATACATTGACTCCTTACTAAAATGTATTTGGTAATATTATACAATATATACTTTAATTTTTCTTTAACTGTTAAATTTAGATCTTGAAAAATTATAAGTTATCAATTTATATTATAGGACCATATTAGGGATTTATTAGTTAATAGTTGTAAAAATGGTAAGATAATGGGGATGTTTTGTTATATAAAGGGGGATTTAAATGTCATATTTTAAAGTAGTAGTTAATGGAAATTCTAATCAAGTTTTAACAGAAAGAGAAAAATTGATTTTATAAAACTCAATATTGCATTTTTCAGCAATGACAAATGCTATTGTTACAGGCAAAGGGGTTATGTTAAATCCACCAGATGAGGGTACGATGGGAATTGTTTTTGCATATCCTGAAGCGATTGATGCTGAAAAGGAAGTCGAAGTCCGTGAAAGTATTGTTAAAAGATTAAACAGCTTTTTTGCTATGTCAAATCTTGAATTAAATGCAGTCATTATTTGAAAAACATTCTTCAACAATCAGGCAGTTTAGCAGACAAGACTATGTGAGCGGCTTTTTTCGTTTGGAGAAAAATAAAAAATTGGGAGGAAAAATGAAAAACAAAAATATTCTTATAACGATAAACTGGGTTACTTTCACTATTATGTTATTGGTGGGAATTTCAACAGCAGCATTTACGCTGTATGATTTAAATACTCAGATTACGTTTGGTGAAGAATCACAGTCTCGTGCGGGATTCCGATGGGGAATAATACACAAAATCATTTTAATTACAGTTTTCCTGTCAACTTCCTTATTATGTTTTGGTTGGAAACGACTATTCCCATTTAATGTACCTATTGCAATCATAATAGCTGGTTTATGCTATTTACTATTTTTCTTTACATTTACAATTGGATGGGTCGGTTTTGTAGGGACATTTGGCTTCCTTATCGCATTCATGGTTGGCGTAATATTAATCATTTGTTACTTGGTGTTCAAGTTTCTTGAAGTTCGTAAGGCTAATCACACTTAAATAGTAACTAAGTCATACGGATATCGCCACTCCAGTTTATGCCGTTAAGAGGGGAGATTATATGAGCGGAGATTCTATTGTTTGGTTGATTATAATATTGTCTATTTTAATTTGTGATGGAATAGCAGTGTATTTATACCGCAAAAAAAGATTCCCTTTATGGGTTTCGGCAATTATTATAGCTCTTTTAGTACCAGTGATTGTATATAGTTTTGTAGTTTTAGGAATTGATTATTTTAAAAGAACCAATACCGATCCGGATAATACAGGAGAAGGAATAGCCTTTGCAGGAGGATTTATAGCGATAGTACTGGCATTCAATGCAATAGTTATGTTTGTGATCGGAGTTATTTTAAATATCTACACTTTTATTAAAAAGAGGCAAAGTGGATAACTGCACGGGTATGCAAAAGTGAAAACTCTAAGGGGGGTAATGTAGTGAACCCGCACAATTTAATAATAACCCAGTATCATCCAAAATATGCTGAACAGACAGTGGGAATGTGGAGAGAAAGTAAGGAACGGGCTATTGGTCAGAAAGAAGGACATAGCTTTGAAAATCATATATATTTTCTAAATAATATATTAAGTGAGCAGTATCAAATAGATGTAGTCCTTATGGATGACAAAGTAGTTGGTATGATTGCCTATAATGATAGGGAAATCAGCCAACTTTACATTCATATTGATTTTCAAGGATTTGGTATAGGTAAAACATTACTTGATAAGGCAAAAGAACAGTCAAGTGGAAAATTAACATTATATACATTTGAAGTAAATGAAAATGCACGAAGATTTTATGAAAAAAATAGCTTTAAAATCATTTCCAGAGGGCACGAAAATGAAGAAAACTTACCTGATATTCTTTATGAATGGATTTCCAATAAATAATTTAATGGAGAAAATGGAGTGATAGTTTGTTGAGAATAATTTTTTCAGTAGTTTCCGCACTTCTTTTTTTGTTATTAATTTTTATTTACAGAAATGCCTTTTCGTTTTGAAGAAAAGATTTTTAACTTAATTGTTGGCACTAATATATACTTACCTTTTGGATTAGGAATTTTAGGATTATTATTTGCCATGTTCGGTGTGAAAGGATATATAAGACTAACATTAGTAGGCTTATATATTGCTGGCTTGGTTGGCTATCTTGTTATATTGATTATGGCAACAGTGGGTTTTCAAAAACCATAAGATTTGCTATTTATAAACTAAATTAGCCATTTTGCATTATGTACAACGTTCACGAAAATGAGTATATGAGTAAACAAAAATAACCAAGACAATGCCTTGGCTATCTTTTATTTCCATACGGAATACACATAGGTGTTCCGTATATTGGATCTTCTATAATTTCACAATTTAGTTGGAAAACATCTTGAACGAGCTTTATAGACAAAATATCCTTTGGCTTTCCTTGCGCATATATTCCTTTATTAACGAGGGCAATAATATTGGTAGCATAGCGGCAAGCCAAATTGATGTCATGCAGTACCATTACGATTGTACGATTTTTTTCTTTGTTCAATTTGTACAATAAATCTAATACTTCAATTTGATGTGTGACATCTAAATAGGTTGTTGGTTCATCAAGTAAAATAATATCTGTTTGTTGCGCCAAAGTCATCGCAATCCATGCCCGTTGTCTTTGTCCACCTGAAAGATTTTCAACTTCCATATCCTTAAACTCTATCAAACCTGTGGCAGCAATCGCTTGTTCAACAATGAGTTGATCCTCATTAGACCATTGTTTGCGCCAATTTTGATATGGAAATCGTCCTTGTTTCACTAATTGTAGGACGGTTAAACCTTCTGGTGCCATTGGTTGTTGTGGTAAAATGGCTAGTCTCTTAGCAGTATCTTTTGCGGACAATTTCGTAATATCCTCATTATTTAATAGGATGGATCCACTTTGGGGTTTCAATAATCGAGCAATGGATCTTAGAAGTGTAGATTTCCCGCAACCATTTGCACCTATTAATACGGTGACTTCTCCTTTAGGCATAACTAAATCTAAAGGCTCGATAATAATTTTTTCACCGTAATTTAACTGTAGCTGCTTTGTTTCAATCATTCTTATCAGCCTACCTTTTTTGCATTTTTATTAACAAATAAATAAAGTAAGGTGCCCCTATTGCGGCAGTAAATACCCCTGCGGGAACAACAATAGAACCGAATAAGCTCCGTCCGATCGTATCAGCAAGTACAACTAAAATTCCACCGATACAAGCTGAAGCAGGAATTAGCGAACCAAAGGATGATCCGACTAATTTTCGTGCAATATGTGGAGCCATTAATCCTACAAACCCAATTGTACCCGCAAATGAGACGGCACTCCCTACAAGAGCGGTACATAAAAGTAACAATGCCAGTCTCGTCTTTTGAACATGCTGTCCTAGGCTAGTTGCCACATCATCACCAAATTGCTGTAAATTTAAATGACGAGTAACGAGCAAGGTAATGATGAATAAGCAAGTGACTACGGGAATAATAATTTTCACTTGTTGCCATGTCGCACTATTCACACTTCCGGTAATCCATACATTTGCTTTGCTTGCCTGATAAATCGGGCCAACGAGCATCAATACGGTTGTGACTGCCTGCATAAATGAAGCAATACCAACGCCGATCATTACGAGTCGTGTAGCAGAGACGCCATTTTTCCAAGCTAAACTGTAGACGAGTAGTGCCGTAGCTAAAGCACCGATAAATGCTGCAAACGGCATCCATTCAATACTAACAGTTAGTGAAGAGTTAGCATCGCTAAATATTGCCAAAAACGCAACAACGGCTGTGCCTGCACCAGTTGAAATACCGATTACATCTGGTGAAGCTAAAGGGTTACGTATAATTCCTTGTAAAATTGCACCTGAAATTGCTAAACCCATACCAGCAAATAATGAGATAAAAATTCGTGGCATTCGAAATTCTTGAACGATTAGTGTGTCAAATGCGGAACCTTTACCAAAGAGTATCGAAATAACTTTAAGCGGAGAAATAAAGGAATCACCAATCGATAAACTCAAAATAAATGTTAAAGCAACTATAAGCAGTAATATGAATAGCTTTTTTACAGCGCTTAAATCTACTAATTGTGAAAAATAATTTGATTGTAAGTTTATTAACTTTTTCATCCTTTATTAAATCCCTTTCTAGCTATATATACAAAGATTGGCGTACCAATTATGGCAGTCATGACGCCCACGGGTACTTCTTGTGGCATGATGATATAGCGTGCACCTAAATCTGCAAATAGTAATAATATCGCTCCAAGAAGTGCAGCTAACGGAATATACCATTGATGTTCCGTACCAATTATTTTGCGTGCAATATGCGGAATGATCAAACCGATAAAGCTTATTGGTCCAGCGATTGCAACTGAACCTCCAGCTAGTAGCACAACAATGAGTACAATTAATAACTTGGTTCTTAGAACATTCAATCCTAACCCTTTTGCGACATCCTCACCTAAAGACAACAAATTCAATTGTTTCGCCATAATCGCAGTAATAAGCCAGCCTATAGCAAAAAAAGGCAGTACTACCCATAGCATTTGGAGATCCCTTCCTTGTACAGATCCCGCAAGCCAAAATAATACCTGATCGAGCTGTGCTTCATTGATCGCTAACAAGCCTTGAGTTATGGAATAAAACAACGCACCTAGAGCAGTCCCGGCTAAAGTCAAGTTCATAGGCATCATTTCTCCATGACCAATAGAACTAATCGCTAAAATACTAAGGGCCGAAATAGCCGCACCTAAAAATGCGACTAATGTAAAACTAAAGAGACTTGTCATTTGTAAAATACTTATAGCAAATACTACAAATAAGCCGGCACCAGCATTTATTCCTAAAATACCTGGAGAGGCTAAAGGATTTCTTGTCATTGTTTGAAGTAAAGCACCAGCTATTGCAAGAGAAGCTCCAACAAAAGTGGCAATAAGCGCCCTAGGTAAACGATGCTTAAGAATAATGATATGTTCATTACTTTTATTAAAATGAAAAAATGCCTCCCAAGTTGTATGTAGATTCGTATTAGCATAGCCATATGTAATACTTAGCACGATCCCTATTATCATCATAATAAAACCAAATAATAATAGAATTACTTTCGATAAGTTACTTTTCATCATATGAATTCCTTTGATTAGAATGAATATTTAAAAAATATGTTGACAGAAGATTCCTAGTCAAATATGATTTAAACTGTTGGAAAATGATAATCATTATCAATTATGTATTAGCACAATAATACTAACACACATATCGGAGGAAGAAAAGTATGAAAATGTCATTTAGTAAGGTCTTAGGAATTTTATTACTGTTAACAGTTTGTGTTCTGGCTGCGTGTAGCGATTCAGGGGAAACCCAAGAGGCAAGCAGTGCTGAGCCGAAAGAGGAAAAATCTACATCATATACAGTAGAGCATGCGATGGGTTCTACAAATATTACATCAACACCTGAAAAAATTGTCGTACTAACAAATGAAGGAACAGAAGCATTACTTGCTTTAGGAATTAAACCGGTTGGCGCGGTATCTTCATGGTCAGGTGAACCTTGGTATGAACATATTGCAGAACAAATGGATGGAGTAGAAGTTGTAGGGCAAGAAACAGCTATCGATTTAGAAGCGATTGCTAAGTTAAAGCCAGATTTAATTATCGGTAATAAAATCCGTCAAGAAGCTGATTATGAAAACTTAAGTAAAATTGCGCCGACAGTTTTTGCTGAAACATTAACAGGACAATGGAAAGATAATTTCACATTATATGCAGAAGCAGTTAATGCTGTAGATAAAGGCGAAGAAGTATTGGCGAATTATGATGCTAAGATTCAAGAAACAAAAGAATCTTTAGGCGATGTAGTTAATCAATCTGTATCTGTCGTTCGCTTCTTATCAGGCACTTCTAGAATTTATTACACTGACTCATTTTCAGGTGTTATTTTAAAAGAATTAGGCTTTAATCGCGTAGGAGAGCAAGCAGATTTATTTACTAAAGATAATCAAATGGCAGTAGAAGTCGGTAAAGAATTAATTCCACAAATGGATGGGGATTTGCTATTCTACTTTACTTATCTGCCAACAGGCGACGATTCAGCATCTGCAACAGAAGCTGAATGGACAGCTGATCCATTATGGCAAAATCTTAATGCAGTAAAAAATGGCAAAGCTATTAGCGTGAATGATGCTGTTTGGAATACAGCAGGTGGTATTTTAGCAGCTCGAAAAATGCTTGAAGAAATTCAAGAATTATTAGCTCCTTAATTTGAAAGAGCAGACGTTTAGAATTGGTTACATTGCAATTCTAAAACGTCTGTTTTTTATTTAGATTGAAGGTAAAAATGCATGGTGAAGCTATTCGAAAATAATTACAAACAAATTAGAGGAAAATACCGCCTTCTTATCTAATCATTATGTAATACCTATCACTGGAAGGAGTAGCGCAAATGTATCAATATTTTAATGGTTTCGTAATTAGAGAAGGTACTGATGGGATTCCAGCCGACTTTGTTGAGTCCTTGTTTAAAGACGCTGGATGGGCAAAAAATATTCCATCGTGGCAAAAAGAAAAATACTCACTCATCTTTAAAAATTCCACTTGGGCATTTACTGTTTGGGATAATGAGAGAATGATTGCAATGGTGAGAGTGATATCCGATCAAATCATGGCAGCAAATATAATGGATTTAGTCGTTTTAACAGAATATAGAGGCAAAGGGTTAGGGAAAAAACTTGTTGAGTTATGTATTCAAAAACTTCCGCATGGGGATTGGTTTGCGCACACTTCAGCAAACAATTTTAAATTTTACGAGGGCTGCGGATTGGAAGTAAAAGATGTATCAACCCATGGTACTTGTGTATATTATGGCTATATACAAGCTAGGAAAGATGGACACCGTTAAAACCTTTATTCAAATTCAGTAGAAAATAAGAAGCTTTTTTAATGGAGGAGAAAAATGACTGCAACTTATGTTAATTGGGGCAAATCAAGAGTTAAACTAACTTGGGAAGAAAATACTTTACTTCCTCAATCTAATTTGATTACAAGTGTACACGGTTTTTGTTTTCAAGAAGATCAACTGTTACTAGTCGACTTAAAGGATCGAGGGTGGGATTTTCCGGGAGGACACATCGAACAAGAGGAAACTCCAGAGGAATGCTTTAAACGGGAAGCTTTGGAAGAGGGCTATATTGAAGGGGAATGTGAGTTATTGGGACATATAATTGTAGACCATTGCGAAAATCCAATGTGGACAGAAGGCAGTCCATATCCTAAAATCGGTTATCAGGTTTTCTACAAAATGAATATCACAAAATTGTTACCATTTGAAGGTAAATATGAATCTACCCGACGTATTTTTATAAACCCTAATGGTATTTCCGACTATTATCCAAAATGGAATGGGCTTTATCAGGAAATAATGGACTGTGCTATACAATAAATGACGTATGAAATTTTATACATATACCGTTCCAAACTAAACTTTTGAGGGACACAGAAAAACGATTTTACGCAAGGAATACACAACGGTCTTATACCATTATAGTTATGCTTTAATTTATAACTTCTACAATCTGATGTTATCTTTGAAATAAATAAGGATAAGTGCTCATCTTCATTTTAGGACTAGATTTGAAGAATGGTTGGGGTAATAATATGTAATAATTAAAGGCAGTTTTTACATTAGAATAGCTCTTCCAATAATGAAAAGGTACTTTTGAAATAACAGAGACAAAAGTACCTACACACTAAATTTAAGGTTTTAAAACCACTTTAATGCAATCTTCTTGTTTTGTATCGAATATTTCATAGCCATGTTTTGCTTTTTCGAGAGGGAGGACATGTGTGATGATATCACCTGCATTCACTTTACCATCAGCAATTAAATTATAGACATGAGGCATAAGATGAACAACTGGTGCTTGTCCAGTACGTATCGCTACATTGCGTTGGAAGATATCACCGAGTGGGAAGGCATTATATCGCCCACCATAAACACCGGTAATTTGAATTGTTCCACCTTTACGTACAGCTTGACTGGCTGTGACTATCGCTCCCATAGCGCCACTTTGCAGTTTTACGCCACTTGCAAGGAATTCTAGAGGCGTCATTTTTCCGCTCATCCCGACACAATCAATGACAACGTCTGCGCCGCCTTTTGTAATCTCTTTTAAATATTCACCACAATTTTCATGGTCTTCAAAATTAACGATTTCCACTTTATTTGTCTTCTTTGCATGTTTGAGACGATATCCGATGTAGTCAACTGCGATTACTCTTTCCGCACCTTTTAACCAAGTAAATTTTTGCGCCAATAGCCCAACTGGTCCGCAGCCAAGAATAACAACCGTATCTCCTTTTTTTACACCGGCATTCTCTACACTCCAAAAAGCTGTAGAGGCAGCATCGGCAAGTAGAACGAGACTTTCATCAGGAACTTCTGATTTTTCCGGAATTTTGAAAGGGAGAAAATTGCCATAGGGAACGCGCATATACTCTGCCTGTCCTCCCGGAAAACCGCCTGTAGTGTCTGAATAGCCAAAGTAGGCACCCATTTCACCATTGTCATTGGAATTATCACATTGACTTTCCAGCTCGTGATTGCAGTACCAGCATTGACCACAGGCAATGTTAAAAGGAATAATAACCCGATCACCCTTTTTTACCTTCGTCACATCCTTACCGACTTCTTCTACAATTCCCATCGGTTCATGGCCAATAACATAATCTTGTCCAAGATTTGGAATCATTCCATGAATCAAATGCAAGTCTGACCCGCAAATGGCCGTTGTTGTTAGGCGGACAATAATATCATCGGCTTTTTTTATTTTAGGGTCTTTTACTTCTTTAACCTCAACATTTTTAACACCTTGATAAGTAACAGCTTTCATTTAAAATATCCCTCTTTTTTAGTTAATTTTTTGGTGGGGTAGGGAACATTCCTTTGCGGTTCATGCTCTTAGGAAATAATTCCAACTGTGCAATACTAATCGCATTTTCTGCAGATTTAATATCCAGTTCTTTTTGACCTTCAAGATTAAAGGGCTTCAGCCATTCTTTTTTTTGCATTAGATCAGAAATCTCAAAATATAAATCAATCATGACATCTAGCTGAGTTCTCATGATTTTTTGAATTGCAGGGGAAGCTGTTTCGGTTAAGGCGATTGAAAGATTTCGAATACCCGTTTTGGTAGTAAGTAAAAACTCAAGAGCAACTCCCGAATCAGTTAGTTCAGGCATTCCAACTGAATTTATAGGATCTAAATAGTCTTGCATATCAATGTCCTCCTAATATTCTAATTCTGATTTAGAGTAAAGCTTAACCATGGCAGTGAGTGCTGGGGTAGATAATTTAACATTTTTGTCTAATAAGGCTCTTAAATCATCATCAAAGACAACCCCTTGACTCAGCTTCGATTTGAGTAAACTCGTTGTCATAAAGTTTATGACTTCATGAAATTCCATTGTTTCATGAAGTGCTAATTTTTTTTCTAACACGTTAAGCACACCTCCTGATTTTTCTTTAAAAAGTTACCACGATGAAAGTCTACCCTGTAGAAGTCTATATATACATTTAGGTTTTGGATTAGAAATGAAGATACTAAAGTGTATAAAAGGACGATATGATTGAAATAACTGTAGAAAAGCAAAGAAAGGTATCGGTGCCATGTTTTCATTTTTTAAAGGGAAAAGGGAAATGAAGAATAGTAAAAATCAGCAGGGAAATAGCCCTACTGAATCTACTGATAAATCGTCGAATAACATCGATACCTCATTGTCCATGAATGTGGAAATCATTAAAAAAAGAACAGGAAATAGTTCAGATATTGTAATCAGACCGGTTAAACTGGGGAAATACCCTAAGGTTAAAACGAAAATTGTGTATATTAAAGGGCTGATAGATAATCAAACTGTTAACGACTTTTTAATAGAAGCGATGATAGATATTCCTGCATCCCAAGAACAGAATACTCAACAGGAGGTAATCGATGTGATTGCCGAAGATGTTGTGGCTGTCGGTGGGATAAAAAAATCAAGGGACTGGGACGAACTATTCACAGAATTGATGTCAGGAAATACGATTATATTTATCGAGGGCAATAACGCAGCTCTAAGTGTCAGTACTCAAGGTGGGGAAAGACGTTCCATTCAAGAATCGACTACCAATGTTTCTATTCGCGGGTCGAAAGAAGCGTTTACTGAATCAATTGAGACTAATATCGCTTTGGTACGTCGGATTATCAATACGCCAGATTTGTGGATTGAAACTATGAAAATTGGCAAAATGACAAAAACAGATGTTTCCATCATGTATATAAATGGCATAGCAAAAAATGAAATCATCGAAGAAGTACGCAAACGTTTAAAAAGAATTGACATCGATGGCGTTCTGGAATCCGGATTTATAGAACAGCTGATTGAAGATCAGACAAATACCACATTCCCAACTATACATCATACAGATAGGCCAGATGGAGTGGCAGGTAATCTTCTTGAAGGGAGGATTGCCATTTTCGTAAATGGGACACCTTTTGTGCTGATGGTACCAGCCTTATTTATTGACTTTTTTCAATCGGTCGAGGATTACTATGAACGTTTTGACATCTCAACAGCCATTCGTTTATTGCGTACCATCATCTTCTTTATATCCTTGATCGGACCTGCAGTTTACATCGCTGCGACTACCTTTCACCAGGAGATGATTCCAACAAAACTAACCGTCATTGTAGCCGCTCAGCGAGAATCTGTTCCTTTTCCTGCATTTGTCGAGGCGCTCATCATGGAAATTACATTTGAAATTTTAAGAGAAGCAGGATTAAGAATGCCAAAAGCGATAGGTTCTACGATTTCCATCGTTGGTGCGCTTGTCATTGGGCAAGCAGCGATTCAGGCAGGCATTGTTTCACCAGTTATGGTCATTGTCGTCTCTATTACTGCGATTGCCAGTTTTGCAACCCCTTCTTATGCGGTTGCAATATCTGCACGTTTGGTTAGATTTATGTTTATGGTCAGCGCAGCAACGTTCGGTTTTTACGGAATGATTCTGGCGTTTATCATCCTTGTCGTCCACTTATCCAGCTTACGTTCATTTGGTGTTCCATATATGACACCCCTTGCACCATTCATTAAAGAAGAAGTTGGGGATACCATTGTCCGAAGACAACTTTGGGATTACAAGAAAAGACCAAAGTTAATTAGTGGCAGAAATAAGGTCCGGCAAGGGGAAAATCAGAAACCACACCCTCCAGAACCTCGTACCATGAATAGTTCTGACTATGAGAAAGGAGAATGAAATGAATCGTAAACCGATTTCTCTTTACTTAATAATAGCAAGTATCTCATTTCTTTCGGGTTGTTGGAGTCAAAAAGAGTTAAATGAACTGGCAATCATTTCCGCCACGTCTATTGATAAAAATGAAGAGGGGAAATACATCAAGACCATTCAACTGATTAATCCATCAAATGTAGCAGGGGGGCTACAGGGGGGAGGTGGTGGGCAAAGTCCTGCTGTTACCGTTTACTCTGCAACAGGAGATAGTGTACTTGAAGCCCATTTCAACGCATCAGCCAAAATCTCTCGAAAGCTGTATCATTCTCATGCAAATTTAATTGTATTGAGTGAAGATGTTGTACGAGAGGATGGACTAGAAAATGTTTTAGATGCCTTCGAACGGGATCCGGAAATCCGATCAACAGCCAGGGTTGTGATTGCTCATAATACAAAAGCTGGCGATTTGCTTAAATCTTTGACAGCCGTTGATAAAATTCCAGCTGATAAAGTGAACGGAACTTTGGAAGTTACTGAACAATCTAGGGGTGTAAATTTGGAAGTGACTCTTCAGGATGCTATTAAGGCACTTACCTCCGAAGGGAAAGAACCGGTAATCAGTGGTTTTAGTATGAATGGAGATATTGAGCTTGGGAAAAGTATGGAGAATGTCCAGAAATCAGAACTCGATACTACTCTGGAAGCAGATGGAGTGGCCATATTCAAAGAAGGAAAGTTGATTGACTGGTATCAAGATGATATGGCCAAAGGGGTAATATGGATACTGGATAAAATCAAAGAAACTGATGTAGAACTGGACAGGGATGAAAAGAAAAACGTCATCGTTTACCATGTTCTTCGGCAAAAAACAAAGGTTTCTGCAGACACAACAAATGACATTCCTACCATTACAATTCATGTACGTGCTGAAGGTGATGTTCGCGAAGTAAGGGAACCGATTAACCTGAAGGATCCAAAAGTTTTATTGGAATTAGAAAAAGAACTGGAAGAAAAAATCAAGACACAGTTAGTTGATACGATTAAACGTACACAACAAAATAAAACCGATATTTTTGGGTTTGGCGAAGAAGTTCATCGTACCGACCCTAAAAAGTGGAAGAAACTGAAAAATGATTGGAACAACACTTACTTTCCAGAACTAAACATACAAGTAAAAGTTGAAGCTTTTGTTAGGCGTAGTGGCCTAAGATCAAATTCAATTTTATCGAATTTGAAAGATTAAGCACTGAAGTGGAGGGGGATTTATTGGAAAAGGCAAAAATTAGCACGTATCAACTTTTCGTGCTCATTTTCTTATTTGAAATTGGCAGTGCCATTTTAGTCCCTCTTGCTATTGAAGCGAAACAGGATGCTTGGCTGGCAGTTTTGATTGGACTGGCAGGAGGCTGTTGTTTATTTTGGATTTATCATAGCCTTTATTCATATTATCCGGAAATTCCGCTTACTGAATATATACAGCAAATATTAGGGAGTTTTTTAGGAAAGGTTTTGGCCTTTTTATATGTACTTTATTTTATGTATATTGCAGCGAGAGTCCTAAGGGATTTTGGAGAAATGCTAATCATTGTTTTCTATCCGCAAACACCATTGTTTATCATGAATGTACTGATGGTATTAGTGGTTGTGTATACAATTAGTAAAGGAATTGAGGTTATTGCGCGAACAGGAGAACTACTATTTATAATCATGATGTTGATTGGCATAAGTGGCACCGTTTTAATTATTATTTCTGGCCTTATTGAAATATCTAACCTAGAACCAATGCTCGAAGAAGGAATAAAGCCTGTTATAAAAACGGCATTTACCCAAACCCTATTTTTCCCTTTTGGTGAAGTCATTGTATTTGCCATGGTATTGCCCTATTTGAACCAAAAATCAAAGGCGATGAAAACCGGTTTACTTGGACTAGGTCTGAGTGGACTGATCATAGCGCTAATTATGGCTATGAACATCAGTGTACTCGGTGTAAACCTCATTTCACGATCACATTTCCCCCTACTTTCAACCATACAAACCATTGAATTTGCAGGTTTTTTACAACGGCTAGATATTACATTTATGCTATCGACGGTAATCGGAGGTTTCTTTAAAATCAGTATGTATTTCTATGCTTCGATGGTAGGCACTGCAAATTTATTCAATATAAAAAATTCAGCTCAGTTGGCGTATCCATTGGGGTTGCTCCTGTTAGTTTTATCTATAACCATTGCCAGCAATTTTTCTGAACATGTTTATGAAGGATTACAGATTGTCCCATTGTATGTGCATCTTCCTTTTCAAGTGATTATTCCTGTTCTTCTTCTTAGTATTGTTTTTTTTAAGAACAGGAATAAACAACGCAAACGTATTCGTAATTAAATGGTAATTTTCGCTTTTGGAGTGTGATAAAGATTGAAAATCCTCGGTATTTCCATTTTGATGTTCTTATTATTATCTGGCATTTCTATTGGTATGGACAGTCTTTTAGGGTTTGACTTAAAAACTTCATTTAAGAATGCCGTAAATCCTTTTTTGGTGATGGAGGTAACTGAAATTATTATTTTTTATTTCCTTATCATTATTTGGGTTTATTGTTCAATTCGTTTATTTCTTATAAAAAGAAGTAAGAAACAATAATCAAAAATTCCAATTTAGGATTTTGTGTAATATGGTGCACCGCGCACAATAAAATTTTTTCATCATATATAGTTGATATCCGTTAGAATAAGTGAGGAGGATATCATGCAACCTATGTTACCTATGGAAAAATATTTTGGACAGTTTGAACTGGTGCATGCTTTTTATGGTGCAATGCCTACAGGTGTCAGTATTTCCGAAACCGGTCGTATTTTTGTTTGCTTTCCGAAATGGGGAGATGAAGTTCAATTTACTGTGGGGGAAATTGTGGATGGCGTATTGATGCCCTATCCCAATTTAGAAACCAATATAAATAATACAGGTAATAGTGCAATGTCTTTCGTAAGTGTCCAAAGTATAGTTGCTGATGGAAGAGGGACACTTTGGGTACTAGATACAGGGGCACCCAATTTTTCTGAACCTATTTTAGGGGGAGCAAAATTAGTAGCTGTTGATTTAAGTACGAATACAATAAAGAGAATATATCTTTTTACAAAGGATGTTGTCTTACCAACAACTTACCTGAATGATGTTCGTTTGGATTTTCGAGTTGGAAGAGGAGGGTATGCCTATATAACAGATTCTTCTTCAAGAGGGCCAGGGGCTATTATCGTTCTAGATTTAGATAATGGGAATGCGTTTAGAAGGTTAAATGGGGCAATATCAACTTCTCCTGATCCCTATTTTTTACCGAAAGTAGAAGGTAAAATATTGATGAATCGAAATCCGGACGGCACGACTTTTCCCTTTAGATTGGCTTCCGATAGTTTAGCGATTTCTCCTGATGGAAAGGTGTTATTTTATGCTCCACTAACTAGCCGTCAATTGTTCTCGATCTCAACAGAAGCACTAAGAGACAGAAGTATTCTGGACATGAATTTATCCCAATATGTACAGTATTGGGGCGAAAAAGGTGCGTCTGACGGAATGATCACCAGTGAAAAAGGAACAGTTTATGCGGGAGATTATGAAAATAACAGTATCCGGAAATTATTACCGAATGGTGAAATGGAAACTATCGCACATGATCCTAGAATTTTATGGCCGGATACTTTTTCGATTGGCCCCGATCAGTATTTATATGTCATTGTGAATCAATTACACCGGCAGGCAAGATTTCATTATGGAAGAGACCTCAGGAAAAAACCATATAGTTTACTTCGTATGAGAATTGATGAATTCCCTGCTCCTACCTTTTCAAAACGGTTACAGTGAACTACCATTTTAAGGTAAAGAAGAAGCAATTAATAAAAAGTAAATTCGCATAACCCCAGGAAGGATACTGATTACAAGAAATATATTAATCAATCTGATAAAAGTTTTTAATTTTAAACCACTTCTACAATTTACCCATGTCCTTCTTTCTTTTGAATGTCACTTAATTCTGTTTTTGAAGAAGTTATAGTCGATGAGGTTTCGAAATATAATAACCCTGTAAGTAAGGTACTCCCATTTCCTTAGCAATTTGAAATTCTTCCTTCGTCTCTATTCCCTCAAGAACAACGTACATATTTATCTTCATCTTAGATATTAAATTTAACATGAAATTTTGCTTTTCTAATAAAGCCGATAAACATGAACGATCGAACTTTACAAAATCAGGTTTATAACTCTCTATAAAGTCTACAGAAAAATGATTAAAAGTAACGTCATCAAAAGCAATTTTAAACCCCATGTATTTTAACCACTGTAGACACTCTGAAAAAAAGTCCTCTTTCCAAAAATCCTTTTCACAACTAGCTTCATTTATTTCAAAAACTATTCTATATTTTATTTTTGGATAGTTATGTAATAAGTTTTCAATGAAATTTTTAAAATTAGGGTGAACGATAGAAGAGGGGTACACATTTAAAAAAAGGATATACTTCTCAAAAAAGTAATAAGGAAATTCTTTTATTGCATTTGAGATTGCTGCAGAATCGAACTTAAATAAAAGTCCTTTATCCCTTCCATAATTAAAAATAATTTCTGGATTAATAAAGGGTGTAGTTCGAATCAATGCCTCGTAAGCAAAAATTTCCCCACTCTCTGAACCCATTAATGGCTGAAAAACGGTATAAAATGCGCGTTCCTCAATTAACTTTGAAATATTTAACATTTGCCATGAATACCTCCACTTAAATAACATTTTAAATTACTGTTGTAGAATAAAACTAAATTAAATTAATGTCTAAGTTGCAAACATGTAAATTTATGCTAAGTCTAATTATTTCAATTGATAGTACGACAAATGGCAAAAGTAAAGCGAACATCAAGTTGCTAAGTTGCATAATCTCTATGCAGAATCATAATACTTATTTAGTAATCCATCTAATTTTTGGCTGCAATTTACTACCTCTGGATGTGTGAATCCTAAATGGTTTACTTTTTTATATAAATGTTTTCTTTTTCTTTCTATTCTTAGTTTTAATATTAATTTTAAAAATCTCATAAGTAATGTCTCTTTCACTTTTTGTTAATTATGTTGTTTAACCTTAGAAAAGTTAGTTTTTTAATTGACTGATGTATAATATAACTAAATTAAGTTGTTGTCTAATTCGTTTCAGACACGTAAATATCCATTTGAGATAATAAAATAATATTTTCAGTCAAGAAATGATGGATTTAAAACAACAATTCATCTTCTTTTAGAAATTATTTTCAAACAAAAAACTCAACACAAATGCTGAGTTTGGTTAATATGTTTTATAATCTTTTAATTCCTTTACTATATTTTTAGATATTCTGGCTGTTTTATTATTTTTAAAATGTCCAATAAAACATTGACCTCTCTGTTCAATTATTTCTAAATAGTCAATATTTATAATGTAGGACCTATGGCAAAAAATAAAGTGAACATTAAGTTGCTTATATAATTTAGCCAATGATTCATAAGTTGCATATTCTTTATTGCCTGTATGAATTATCGATTTTCTCTCGGATCTCTCAATGAACATAATCTCATTTAATGGTACAAAAATAACGTAATTATTTTCTTTTAACATCAAACTCTTTTTTGCCGAAATATTACTTTCAAAGTTATTTCTTTTGGATATCGGAATATGTTCAGTAATATTAATACAAGAACCTACAACCTCTACAACTTCCTTGTTATTATATACTGGTCTTAAGGATGCAATTTGAAGTATTCCATTTATCTCTGCTTCATATTGGACATAATTTCCCTCCCAAGCCTGTAGGTAATATTGATGTTTGATATCAGCATAATTTTTTGGATAAAAATCATGTAATGTTTTTCCTATAATATCTCCTGCTTTAAACCCTAAATGATGAAGTAAATCGCCAACAATCATCGTATGGATAAAAACTTCACCATTTTTTATAAATTTATAAACCATACCAGTATGATTGGCGTTTAATTGTTTTACATACCCTAAATCACTCATAGTACCTCTCCAGTAGTTAAGAAATTAATTTTTCTAATTTAACTTTGGTTTCTTATACAATTTTTCTTCTAGGATAAATTTTACTAAGAAATTTGACAATGGTAATAATTTCTTGTTATTACAAGATGTAGGTATCATAATCTCCAAAAACAACAAGATCACCATTAATTTCTACTTGAAGTTCGTGGATAGATGTTCTACCTGTTGATTATTAAGTGATCTATTTAGTTATGTACTTAAATTTTCCGAAGCATATTAGTAATAAGAGGGTTTAGAAATTTACAAAGGATTTATAGAAAGAGAGTGAATAATGAACACATTAATTCAAGAAATCATAAGTTGGATTCATAATTCGGATAAGAAGCTGATTATTGGGATTTCTGGACACGGAGCTGCCGGAAAGACGACTTTTGCACATATGTTAATGGAAGAGTTAGAGAATGATGTAAACTATCTCAATACTGATCCATACATAGTAAGTTCATCAATACGAAAACACGCGGTAATTGACTATACACATAAGGGAACATTACATCGTTTTAAAATGACAGCATGCCATCCCGCAGCACATCATGTAGCCTCTTTAGAAAGAGATGTACTGATGTTAAAAGCAGGTATGATTCTACTCACAATTGATACACATTATTTAAAAAGTAAAATCCTCTCTTCACAAAACAAATTAACCATTGTAGAAGGTATGAGTGTTGCTTTTGCTAAGCCTGAACTATTTGATCTTTTAATTTATTTTTATACTAATGGTGATACGGAACTTGAGAGAAGATTCGCTCGAGATATAGAGGAAAGAGGAACGGATATCAATTATTTAAAACAATCTCACAATGAGCGACGTATACAGTACGAAGTGTTTATGCATCCATACAGTAAAAATTTCAACATTATTATTAAAAGTTCTAAGGAAAAAATTTATATTGAGGAAAATAAGTTTGATTTTAAGTGGAAATAGTTCATTAAGAAATATAGTGCGTTAATTCAATAGAATTTAACTCAAGATTTGTTGAACTTATTTAATTAATGGGGGTATTAGTTGAATATCGACCTTCATCATTCGGGTGCAGTACCTTCTTAAAAAGAAAAATGCCTTATAAGGGCCTATTGTTTTAACAATCTGTTAAGGTAAGTAACCAAACGACGTTTTGGTAGCATTTAATATACAAATCAATCGTATATTTATAAAATTAAGTGAATTAACTAATTATATAAATGGGAGATAGGAGTTGGTGAAGATGTTAGATAAAATAAAAGGTTCATTAGTTATAGGTAATGTTATATTTAGTGGTTTTGTTGCATTCTTTATTTCTTGGTTTTTTGCAGAGGGGGGAATTGGTGACGCAAATTCTTTTACACCAGAATTCTTTTTAATCTTACTTATGTGGGCAATTGGAGCACTATTGATATGGAAAATATTCGCTAAGTCAAAGTTAGAAAATACTTCTAATTTTAAAATTATATTTAATAACCTATTACTTTGGATAACTATTCCTATCGGATTTATATTCGCACATTTCTTTATATAAGAATATTGGGTACTATTTCATTGGATGAAAATGGTATGTTTTCATTATTAAAGGGATGTTCTAATTTAGTTAAAGGATCAGAGGTAGAAGCGATTATTAAATGGGACAATAAAACTGACATAATACCATTAATATTGATATAAAAATGTAGCGATGCATCAAAAAATGAACAGCAATTACTGTTCATTTATGTTTTTCATATTAATGTGAAAGTCTTCTATGCAGAAAGAAAGAGATTAAAAAGGCAATGATTAAGACGGGAATTGCGTATATTTGGCCGATTAGCAATTTCCAACCTATCGTATTGTATCCATCAGAAGCAGGTAGCATAACAGCAATTATACAAACAATTAAATAAACTAATAATGGAACTATTATTTTTTTCATTTATTCATTCAACTCCTTTATACATTTGTTATATACTTATTTTACAAAACCTACCAAAGTAATTCTACTACGCATAATAGCAGACTATGCGAAAACAGTCTTTTCTTTTTATAAACCCAAACATAAAAACATTAAAGAAGAATCCATTTTGAACAATCTTTTTTCACAATGAATTTTTCTGGATTTTAAACGGAGGAAAGACATGAAATTTTATATTGCATCAAGTTTTACGAATAAGGATAAGGTTAGATATGTTAGTGGAAAATTAAAGAATAATGGATACCAACATACATATGATTGGACAATAAATGAAAGAGCTGCCTCGTTAACTGACTTAAGAGAAATAGGTCAACAAGAGAAGGCGGCTATAATTGATGCTGATTTTATAGTAGTCATACTGCCTGCTGGAAAGGGAAGCCACATAGAACTTGGGATAGCTCTCGGACATGGCAAAAAAATATATCTTTACTCACCGAATGAAGAAGTAAATAATTTTGAAACTACAAGTACATTTTATCATTTACCTGAAGTGGAGATAGTTATTGGAACTATAGATGATTTAATAAATATATTAATAACAAGGTAAATGAGTATTAATATAGATTTGAATGTATCAGATTTTAAATCGATAAAAAATCGTACTTGTAGCTCGAGTACCCTTTATCTTTATTAATTCCGAAAAAAGTAATCTTCCATTAACAAATGGCTGGCTTACATACGAAACAGCGCGATAGTGAGCAGACCATACCTTCAAGGAAAGTTATCATACAAATGTTTTAGGAATGATTCCTTTATGTAATATTTGTAATATATGTAATAATATTATTTTTTTCCCTTAATTTAAACCTTCATTAATTGCTTTATAAGCATTTTTTATCCATTACTATAGGTTATTATCTCCTAACCGTTTTATTCATTTCAGAGGAATACTAGACGCATTTAATACAATGATTTGGGAACTTTCCCCAACGATAGATTAAGAAATTTAATGGTATTTTAAACATAATGTAATAACGAATTAATTCCTTTATATTACAATTAATATTAAATAAGAAGGGGTTAGATGTTAGTTAAAAATAATGAAGATTTATATGAATTACTAGATTCTTTGTTGAGAGAGCCAACAGAATTTTGGAATACATTTTATAAAGATAAAGAAAAAAATGTCCCATTTTTTTGTGATAGACCTGACGAACATTTGGTTAAATATATTGAAAGACAAATTATTAAGCCCCGTAAGGTACTTGAAATTGGCTGTGGGAATGGGCGAAACGCTATTTATCTAGCTCAAAAAGGTTGTACTGTAACCGCTGTAGATTTATCACAACGAGCAATCGATTGGGCAAAAGAGCAAGCAAATGTCAATAAAGTAAACATTCAATTTGTTTGTGAGAATATCTTTAATTTAAATCTGGAATTACAAGAGTTTGATTACATATATGATTCCGGTTGTTTTCATCACCTATCACCACATCGAAGAGTATCTTACATTCAATTTATCAACAAATATTTAAAGAATAATGGTTATTTTTCGATTAGTGCATTTAAAGAAAACGGAAAGTACGGTGGATCATCGCTATCCGATAAACAATATTATATGGATCGAACTTTATACGGTGGTTTGGGATATTCCAAAGAAAAGTTACAAATCCTTTTTTCGGAATTCCAAGAAATTGAGATACGTGATATGCAGCACAATAATTTAAATCACGATGAATTTGGTCTTGAGGATTTTATTGTATGCATTTTTAAAAAAGTATAACTCCAGATTAAATTGCGGGTTTATATAGAAGCGTCCTACAATCGGGTTAGGGGGAAATGAACTGAAGAAAATAAGTAGTTTATGTTTAATGTTCTTCTTAGCAGCGTGTCAATCTGTAACTAGTAGTGCTTATATTGAAGCAGAAGTAGTAGAGGCGTTTCAAAGAAATAAAATGAATTTAATTGAAATACATACCCCAGAAGAAGACATATTTGGTTCTAAATTAAAAGGTGTGAAGCCAGGGGCATATCAGTTAAAAGAAAAGTTGGTTTTTATTTATGAATTCGACACAGCAGCTGATCGTGAGGATGGTAAGAGCGTATTTGTTGAAAAGACGGCTTCTATGAATTTAGTTTCGTACAGTCTATTTGAAAAACAAAATATCTTAATATTTTATGTACATGGAGGAAATTTAAATTCAGATAATCTACTCTTCGAAAAAGAAATACAAGAAGCATTGGATAGTCTTGTCGAAGGTTAATTGGACAACAGGAGAGATGGTATTTTGATTATAATGATAAATGGAGCATTTGGTGTAGGCAAAACTACAATTGCAAATAGGCTCCTGAACGAAATTGAAAATAGTATGTTATATGATCCTGAAGAAATAGGCTATATGTTAAGAAATGTTATTCCGATTGATATAAAAAGGACAGAATCCGCTACAGGAGACTTTCAAGATTTAGATTTATGGAAAGAGTTAACGGTTGATATGGGAAAGAAGTTGATTACTAAATATGAAATCAATTTAATCGTGCCAATGACGATCAGGGAAATAGAATACTTTCACTATATTTACAAAGGGTTTAAAAGTATTGATGAACAAACCTATCATTTTTGTCTCAATGCAAGTAAAGAGACAATATACGAAAGGTTAAGAGAACGTGGAGAGGAAGAAGGCAACTGGTGTTTTCAACAAACCGATAAATGCTTAGCTGCCTACAATCAATACGATTTTGGAGAGTATATAGATACTGAAAAAAATAGTATCGATGAAATTATTCAACATATAAAAGGAAAGTTAAATCTTCTTTAAACTAAAGTATATCTACAATTTTTGAGCGCATTTTTTAATAAGAAATGCGTATTTTTCATTTAAGGTCAAGTGGGTGGAAATTGGCTTTTAAGAGATTACTAGAGGAGGTGTACTATTGCTGCCAATTCGAATTGAAGAGATTCCAAGAGAAATACAGGAATACCTTAACAAGATTAATTCCATAAGTTTCCCGCGACAAGGACATAGTTCCAATGTTGGTTTAATTGAAAATAATCAAGAGATCTATGCACTCAAGAGGACAAAGGGAGAGTTAAATTGTGCTTTACTAAATCGAGAGGTGACAGTACTTAACTGTTTGACTCAAAAAACAAAATTACCTATCCCAAAGGTGAAGAGTTTCGTTGAACAAGTATCCGAAAAGGAATCTTGGGCTCTTATTGAGTTTCTAGAAGGGGAAACTGTTAGAGCCGCTTTATATAACGAAAAAAGTAAGGGAAAACGACACGAAATAATATATAACTTTGGTAATATTTTGTGGCAAATTCATTCAACACCTTGTCCTTCTGAACTAATAAGTGAACGTCCTTGGCTAGATGAGAAGCTATGCCAGGCAGAACTTAATTTAAAAAAATATCATGTGGATGGTACTGGAGAATTATTGGGAAAAATTAAATCTTTTAAACCGAAAGAATGCCCTCAAACACTCATACACGGAGATTTTACGATCGATAATGTTTTAGTCAAGAACGGAGTAATTACAGGCGTAATAGACTGGGGTGGTGGTGCATACGGAGACCCAAGATATGACGTATCTTTAGCTATTCGTCCGAAACCCAATGCCTTTGAGGATGAGATAGATAAACAAATATTCTTTGAGGGCTATGGGGGCAAAATCATTGATGATAATGAGTACGATTATTTTGTAAACGGGTTATATGAGTTCTTCTAAGTAAATGTTTGAAAAGACTCTTCAAATTGGATATTACAATCAGGATAAACGCTAAGTTAGTCTATCGTAAAGGAAGGTGTTAATTTGGAAATTTTATATCTGGTAGGGGCTATATTGTTCTCGATCTTATGGTTTACTAATTTGGTTCAGCTCTTAGAAAAATTACATCAAGGGAAAAATATACATAATCAAAAAATTTTAGGCTGTGTTTGGAGTGCTTGCTTAACTATATTTATAATTATTTCCGCATCTATAGTTTTCTAACTCCTTGAGTTAACAGGATAGCAAATTAAGGGAGAAGATGGAACCATGTACTTACAATTCATGTCTATATTAGAAATGAAAGTATAATGGTTTGGAGGCATCATGATGTGGTTATTAATAGGTCTTATTGCAATCGTAGCAACTTTTTTAAACCTGTATATGTTTATAAAAGGTAAAGATTACAAACTTGCGATGGCCATGGGATTATCATTTACAGCGTTGACCCTTTGTACAGAATACAGCCTAGTTTCATATTGGATAAAAAACGAAGATTGGCCAGCTTTATGGGAAGTACCCAATTTTGAGAAGGTGCTATGGTTTTTAACAACTGTTTCTATATTACTAAATATAGCACCGATATTTTTTGAGCGAAAAAGGCAGTAGCAAACAGCGTTTTCCACTATTTAAAGACCAATAAGAAAATATGTAATGGATTGCATAAAAAGATTTTAAATAATTTCTTTTTATGCTATTTTTTTACGCAAATAACTGGAGACCAAAATCCATCCTTCTTTATCACCACTTCATCTACTTTATCGAAGTTTTCAAAGCACTTCTCAATAATTAGCTCATTTGCGTGATGATTCTTATAAATTTGGTTAAACAGTACACCGCCAATAGTTAGAATAAGAATGCTTCCAACTATTGCAATAGCCATATTAAATTTATTTTTATTCAAGGAACCCTTCTCCTTTCTTATAATTCAATTTTAACATTTTCAAGTAAATTATAAAATAAGAGTAATTAATCCTGTATACGGGTTTTGGAACAAACCTAGCGAAGTATTACGTTGAGAAGACTGGTATAGAAGGTTAATAGTAGTATTTTGTAGAATTTAATATTGTCAAAAAAAATTATTTGAGGAGTTAAAAAAGGCATGGTTAATGTTGAAGGTTTCGAAGTCAAAATTGCAGCAATTGAAGATAGTAGCGTAATAATAAATATGTTAAAGCATTTAGCTCAATGGATGAAGGAGCATGATATAAATCAATGGCAGTATTTATTGGATGGTGGTGATGATGAAGAGATCAAGCAAGCTATAGTCAATCAAGAAACGTACATCGTATTGAAGGATAAGGAGATAATCGCAACTTTTTCATTATCATCTAAACAAAGTGATTGGGATAGACAATTATGGGGGAGTGACACTACTTTATCCTCGCTTTATTTGCATAGACTTGCAATAATTCCTGCTTATATGAATAAAGGTATTGGTAAAAGTATTTTAATGTGGATACAAGAATATGTGAGTGATAAGGAATTGCTTAAGTTAGATTGTGTTGCGGCTAATGTTAAATTAAATAATTATTATGTAGGCAATGGGTTTGAATTTATTGGTGTTACGGATGGACATAGTAAATATCAGAAATTGATAAAAAAATAAGAATATCTTCTATTAATTCGGTTATTGGAAAAGCGTACATTATAAAATTAAGTAAATTTAGGATAGTACGGGGAGGATCTACTATGGGGATTGATTTTCATAATGAAAAAAGCCGTAATACTTATACAACTAGAAAAGCAGATGATTCATGGGTTAATGTAATAACGGACTTGGTACCATTGGATAATATCTCTAAGGCGTTGGATATAGGATGTGGTGGGGGTATTTATTCAAAGGCATTAGCTGAAATGGAAGTAGCTTCTGTCACAGGGGTTGATTTTTCCGAAGAAATACTTAAAGGTGCGAGGGAGAATTGCAAAGAATATCCGAATATATCATTTAAGCATGGTAATGCGCTGAATACCGGCTTAGAAAGTAATGATTACAACCTAATTCTTGAAAGAGCGTTAATACATCATATCAATAATTTGCAGAACTGTTTTGAAGAGGCCTATCGACTATTAGAAAACAAAGGAATCTATATTGTTCAAGATCGTACACCTGAAGACTGCTTATTAAATGGGAATGAACATCATATTAGAGGATATTTCTTTGAGCGATTTCCACAATTGATCGAGAAAGAGACAAAGCGCAGATACGATAGCGAATTTGTATTAAAAACGCTTTCGGAGGTTGGGTTTAAAGAGATTCAAGAAGTTAAGCTTTGGGAAACAAGAAAAGTTCATAAAAATAAAGAGGATTTATTAAACGACCTGGGTGAGAGAACAGGAAGAAGTATTTTGCACGAATTAGATGATGACGAATTAAGTGCATTGATTTCTTATATAGATAAAGCCATTACAAATGAAAAAAATATAGTGGAAAAAGATCGTTGGACAATTTGGAAAGCTGTTAAATAATTTATTGAAAATGGTCGATCATTGGCAAAAACGATAGTTATATTACCTTTTTTATAAATCTGGTATAAAAAGTTTGAGGAAGCCCATGCGTTGGATTTCCTCTTTACGTCGTTTTGCAGTTAGTAGCTACAATGAAACATTTCCTAATGTCCTATCCAATCGATTTAGCGATTTCCTTTTTGTATTTAAAGTACATATTTAAAGAAACTAAGCCGAAAATTAGCATTAGCCATGGCGAGCCGAATCTTGTAATGGCGAAAGGTGTCTCGAAAAAGAAGGCACTCCAGAAGTCAAAGCCATTTTTATCCCACAACCCTGGTGTATAATAAGCATCTTTAAGACTGGTAAATTGCGCTGAGTTTTGGAATACGCAAAATGTAATAAAAAGGGCGAAGCATGCGTATGCACCGTAGATTTTGCTAAGACGCTGAAAATAATACTTTATTGAGGAATGATCGGAAAAGAGGGAATCGTCTTTATTTGTTGGGTTTAACCAATACTGTAAAGTCGAGAAACATGAGCCTCCTACATGCACCCAGCCAAAATCCTCAAAAAATGTTTTGTATTCCTGAAATTTTTGTTCAGATTCGAATGATTGGCAATCTAATCGGAAAATTTGTTCTTTGTTTGATGTTTTTTCAAATGTGTACAGATTAAAGGCATTTACACGTTTTAATTGCCATCCTTTTTGAAGCATCATGTTTAACCACTGTTCTTCTTTTTGAACATTCGAAAATAGTTTAAGCCTTCTCATTATTAAACCCTCCCTCGTAAAGTGAAAGAATATGCATGAAACGTCTTTTTTCAATTTCTAAAATCTCTAAGCCTTCATCTGTAATACGATAAACTTTTCTTCGCGGGTCGTCTGAAGGAACGAGAATAATCCAGTTGTACTTCAATAAATTTTCAATTGCACCATACAGAGTACCGGCAGCAATCCTTACTTCTCCATTACTCATCGTTTCGACCTCTTGCATAATTGCGTATCCATGCAATGGACTTCTCAACGCAAGTAATATATAGTGCATTGTTTCTGTTAATGGTAATAGCTTATGTCTTTTCATTACAGCGCTCCTTGCAAACAAAAATACAGTTAAACTTAATGTTATTATATACAGTCGAACTATACATTTCAACTGTATATATGGATAAATTAAAGGAGTGCATGCTCTTCAGTGAACAAGCATCGTACCGGAACTGGTGAAAGATAGTTGTAGTTAAAATTTAAAGTTTGCGAAACGAACCGTAATCTGGACAGTAAAAGAATTGGTAGAATAGCATCCTTTTCATTGAAACATCTGGTATCTAAAGGAATTCTACAAGAAATATGGTATTATTTTGGTAAATGCAAGATGGGCAGGTTATTTGAATCATCACATGTTGAGGAAGGAGGGGGAATATGGGGAGTTTTAATACTTTTAAAGACAAACGTTACTGGATCCTATTGATGCCATTCCTAATCACTATGGTCTTATACGTTTATTTTACCCCTAAGAATGTTCTTGAAAAATCGTATGTTTCAACACTTTCAATTCTTATTTTTCCGACATTATTTTGGTATACATACCATATTTGTAAATGTTTTGGAGATAAAAAGAAGCGGGATAGTATAGATGAACGTGGTGACTTATGACGTGTGTGATTTTTATTAGTAAAACTTTTTTATTGTAAACATCAATTAGCCCCCAACTTATTTTAGATGGGGGCATGCTGCTATTGCCGCTTTTTCGTTTTCTTATTGTTCAGTCTCTCTGCAGCTGTTAAGGGTTCGTTTGCAAGTTCGTGATCAAGCTCCTTTGATAAATTCTTTCGTACTGCTTGCTCATCGCTAGTGCTGCGATTGCTTTTATTGTTATTACTCATCATATACACCTCCATGATGTTAGTTTGCCACGTGGTGCTATGAGTATGCATTTCAGTTAAACGTACAACAACGCTGCATTATATATTTAAAATTTTAAAATAATAGTCTTCGTGAAATAGTTTAACAAACAAAGCCAGCTATTGGAGGAATTTATTTGAATAAAGGAAAGGTTGGGGTAACTCTAGGGGTTTTTTCTCAATTACCGGTAATCGTTAGTATTATTTATTTCTTTTCTGTACGAGGACCGGAAGCTGATATTTATCGTATCATTACGGTGTTAACCGTTTTATCATTTATTGGTCTTATAACTGCTGGATTCTCGTCATGGATATCGAAGGGGCGCATGTGCAAATTATTAATCGGGTTGATAGGAATCATCGCAAATCTGGCCGTTTTAGCTGTTGCATTTCTTTTATTATTAGCCATGGGAATTAGCGAACCATAATAATTTTTAATTGAAGAGAGAATTACTATTATGAATTATGGAGGCATCATAATGTGGTTAGCAATAGGTATTATTGCAATAGTAGCAACTTTTATAAATCTGTATATGTATATGACAGGTAAAGATTACAAACTTGCGATGGCAATAGGGTTATCATTTACAGCATTAACACTTTGTGCAGAATACAGTCTTGTAGCGGATTGGGTGGAAGTGAAAGATTGGGCAGCGTTAGAAGATGTAGTACCCACTATGGAAAGGGCATTATGGTTTTTGACGATTGTTTCAATCTTTCTCAATATTGCACCTATCCTTTTAGAACGAAAGCGTAAGAAATAAATTACTTATTGTTGCATATTGCTTTTATGAGGTTTAGCGCGATCTTACAGCCAGATGGTTAAATGAATGGGCGTTTACTAAGAAACGAGGGAATGTATTTGAAAAGGTTATTTACTTTAATGTTAGTTGCTGGCATCATTTTAGCAGCTTGTCATTCTTCACAGTTGAGCATTCATGAATTGGAAACTGTTCCTGTTAAGGTTCAAGATGTCATCAACTCTGATTCTACCCTGCAAATGATTACTAGTGGAGAAAAGAACACCTACATTGTTTTCCACTCAACAGAAGAAGTTTCAGTTGAGCTTGAAGTGACAGAGAATATATTAAATATAAAATTTAATACAACCAATCGTGGTAATACTGAGTTGAAACAGTATGTTTATCAATTACATGGTGAGGATTCAGAACATGATACAATTAATGTGCTAGTTAACGGGGAAAATGCGCCTTTTGATGGTGGTATGACGATTTTATAAAATATTTATTGGTAATTTTTTGCTTAAGATCTATAGCGATGAAAAAACAGTTTTCCTATCATAAAGGAAAACTGTTTTTTGAGTTTTTATAACTATTAATTTTACAAATCAGCACACAGTACAAAACTATTCAGCGAAAGGGGAGGCTTTGCTTGCTCATTCATTAAATAGGCATAACTATGAATCAATGACTGAATTTTGGTCGGAACCTCCGGGAATTCATTTAGCAAATAATTGCTATAGTCGATTTCCCAAAGCCCGTCCTGCAAATAGCTGGCATCGACGGTTTGTTCAAAATTGATCGAAAAGCCTTCACTATGCATAAGTTCCTTTATTTGCGTTTTATGAAAGAGATTCTGGATATTCCCATCATTTTCTGTAAAAGCTGTATAAAGCAACGCAATATTGGCTGCGCAAAAATGAGCACGCTGGGACTCTAATGTATAATCGATGTCCCACTCAGCAAAACAGATCCGGTCAGCGACTTGCTTGATTTTTTGCAAGTAATTCTTTAACAGTTCGATACTTTCGAAATACCATGAGCAATGGGATAGAACGACGATATCAAATTTTTCGGCGAACGCCATTTGCAAAAAGTCCGTTTCAAAGTGGAAGTCGATTCGCTGTCCTAAAGGCGATTGTGAAATAGTTTCCGCTGCTTCGCCTAATGTAATTGGTGCACCGTATTCAGGAGATGCGATATCGATTGCAACAATATGTCCTGTTTCTCCGACGGCATCCGCCAGTACTACTGTAGTATCACCCTGACCGCACCCGATTTCCAGTACCTTCATGCCTTTTTTTACTTGAAAGGTTTTTACCAGTTCAATACGATGTGTTAATTGTGTACGTTGGATTGTATCGTCTCCGATGATTTTCATGCACTTTAATAAATGTTCCAATGTTTTCAGCTCCAATAATGATTGATTATTGAGCCTTTTTCAGCTCAATATTATTTCTGAACGTTCAACCATTTCTCTAACATCAATTCATCGACTCCTTTTCAATAATTCTATTAAAACATTATGATGAGTCAGTGGACAATAGTTATTTAAAAATAAGGGCAAAATTAATATTTAAGGGGTTTACAACGGAATATTTTATTAAATTCTCTTAAAAACCGAACGTTTATGTTAAATTAAAATAAAATATTCGTTTTATGGTTGACAACGTTTTCATTGTTTTGTAAAGTAACAGATGTCGAATGATTATTATAAAAAACACGAAAAATGTTCGTATTTAGGAGTGTAGTGAAATGATAGATACAGTTTTTGATTATGAAGATATTCAATTAATCCCTGCAAAGTGCATAGTGAAAAGTCGTACAGAATGCGATGCAACCGTTACTTTGGGAAATCATACATTTAAACTTCCGGTAGTTCCGGCAAATATGCAAACAATTATTGATGAGCAATTAGCAGAAAAATTAGCTGCACAAGGCTATTTCTATATTATGCACCGTTTCCAGCCTGAAAAGCGTGCGCAATTTATTCGCGATATGCAAAGTAAGGGATATATTGCCTCAATTTCTGTTGGTGTAAAAGATGAGGAATATACATTTATCGAAGAACTGAAAGATGCTCAGCTTGTACCGGACTATATTACGATCGATATCGCACATGGTCATTCAAACCAAGTCATCGAAATGATCGGCCATATTAAAAAACATTTACCAAACAGCTTTGTGATTGCAGGAAATGTCGGTACACCAGAAGCAGTTCGTGACCTTGAAAATGCTGGAGCTGATGCGACAAAAGTCGGGATTGGTCCAGGTAAAGTATGTATTACGAAAATTAAAACTGGCTTTGGTACAGGTGGCTGGCAGTTAGCGGCACTTCGCTGGTGTGCAAAAGCGGCTTCAAAACCGATTATCGCGGACGGCGGTATTCGTACACATGGCGACATTGCAAAATCAGTGCGTTTCGGTGCATCAATGGTAATGATCGGTTCACTATTTGCAGGTCATGAAGAATCACCAGGTCAAACAGTGGAAATCGACGGCAAACAAGTGAAAGAATACTTTGGTTCTGCATCGGAATTCCAAAAAGGCGAGCGCAAAAACGTAGAAGGCAAAAAAATGTACGTTGACTCAAAAGGTTCGATTTTCGATACATTAACTGAAATGGAACAAGATCTACAGTCATCAATCTCATATGCTGGCGGCAAAACGCTATCGGCGATTCGTAATGTAGATTATGCAATTGTTAAAAATTCGATTTTCAATGGTGATAAAATTTAATTTTCTTCAGTGCGCTAAATGAAGTTAGCCCTAATGGTTGCCAATGATTCGGTTACTTTGTGTGAGCGCAAAGCCGAATAGAGAGGCCAATACATGAGTATGTAATTTTTAAATTTTCTGATAATAAGGGTTGACATTTTATTTCATTGCCGGTAAACTTCATTTCAAGGTAATATCTAGGCAATGATTGGAAGCAGTAAATAGCTTGTATACTTTTAGAGAGCCAGTGGGTGGTGCAAACTGGCAGATACAACTGTTGAACTCGTCCATGAGCTACGACCTGAAATTAGAGTAGGGAAGTCGGAAGTCTCCGTTAAAAGACTGGCAAAAGATTTGTCGTTAAGTGGAATGTTTCAGCAATGGACATTCAATTTAGAGTGGTACCGCGAGTTTAACCTCGTCTCTATGGAATTTTTCATAGAGGCGAGTTTTTTTATTTTTATTTACTGTTTAAAAATCAATTTGAGAAGAAAAGGGGAAATGAAAATGAGCAGAAAAATTTGGGTTTTTGATACAACATTACGTGATGGTGAGCAAGTGCCTGGGGCTAAACTGAATTTATATGAAAAAGTGGAAATTGCCCAGCAGTTAAAAAAGCTCGGTGTTGATATTATTGAAGCCGGATTCCCAGCGTCTTCACAAGGTGATTTTGATGCGGTAAAAGCTGTGGCGCAAAAGGTCGGCCATAATTCGAATATGATGATTACGGCACTTGCTCGTGCTGTAAAAGATGACATTGATTCTGTTTACAATGCAGTCAAATATGCAAATAATCCGATGATTCATATGGTTCTAGGGACATCCGATATTCATGTGGAGAAAAAGTTCAGTAAATCGAAGGACCAGATTCTGCAAATCGGTGTAGACGCAGTGAAATATGCGAAAACGTTACTGCCGCAAGTACAATATTCAACAGAGGATGCATCCCGCTCTGATTTTGAATATCTTTGGAAAACGATTGAAGCGGTTATGAAAGCCGGAGCTACGATGATTAACGTACCGGATACAGTCGGGTACGCAGAGCCGGAACTATGGGGTGAAATGATTGCCAAGCTGAATGATCGAATGAAAAACCTGGATGATTCTGTGCTGCTTTCAGTTCACTGCCACAACGATTTAGGGATGGCTACTGCCAATACATTAGCAGCGATCAAAAACGGTGCAGATAAAGTAGAAGTGACAATGAACGGTATTGGCGAACGTGCCGGAAACGCGGCATTAGAAGAAGTGGTTATGGCAATTAAAACACGTGGGGACGTTTACGATGTGTTCACAGATATTAATACAAAGGAAATAATGAATACATCTCGCTTAGTGTCGAGCTTTATGGGACTGGATGTCCAAGTAAACAAAGCGATTACAGGTGACAATGCTTTCGCCCATTCATCAGGTATTCACCAGGATGGCTTACTGAAATCACGTGATGCTTATGAAATCGTTCATCCGGAAGATGTAGGCCTTGATGATATGGAACTTGTATTAACAGCACGCTCTGGTCGTCATGCAGTAAAAAATGCACTGTCTAAATTAGGCTTTGATGATTTTGCGGAAGAAGAGTTTGAAGGCATTTTTGAAAGCTTCCTAAAGCTGGCTGATTCGAAAAAAGAAGTTTATAATCATGATTTATATGTCATCGTTGAAAACTACTATGAAAAAACAGAAAAGAACAATCCGAATAAAGAATCATATTCTGACCAGTTTTATGATATTGAAGATTTACAGATTATTTCAAACGCTTCTTTCCCGTCTGCCAGCGTAAAAATCCGCCGCGGAGAAGATATTTTCAAATCAAGTGCGGTCGGCTCCGGTCCGATTGATGCCCTTTACTCAGCTATTGCGGATGTTACTGGAATCAAGGTAAAGCTTGTTGAGTACAATATCAGCTCCGTATCACGCGGCCAAGAAGCATTAGGGAAAGTTAAAATCATTATCGAATACGGCGGGGAAAACTATATCGCAAAAGCAGCAGATACTGATATTTTAAAAGCTTCTGCAATGGCTTACATTAATGCGGTAAACAGCGTTATCGTAGCAAAAATCGCCCCGCAACCCGTTACGACGACAGCTACAGTTTAATTAAACAGGTAAAAGTGAAAAGGATTTAAAAATTAGAGGCAGTTCGAATTTTACGACAAGTAAAGTTTGGACTGCTTTTTAGTTGATTATTATTCTTAGACTGCAATACCAACTGACTTTATGCAAAAGAAAAAGGTAGTGCCATTTGAAATTTCAAATGGCACTACCTTATCAAACTATTATTATTTATTAAACTGTTCCATTAAAAGACGATAGCTGTTCAGACGTTGATCGATCGTATATAAGTTACAGTTGATCATTGCTTCATCAAAGCCATAATATGCCTGTTCTTCTCGAATCTGATTTGCAATATCCTCAGCAGAACCGATCAGCATAAGCGGACGATTTTGCTCCAAAATCATTTTATCCATCTCAGTTAGCGGATAGTCATTTGCTTCTTCAGGAGAAAGTACGCTTAGGAGCTTACCGCGCATTAAGTTCAGGCGGGTAATTTGCATCGGCATCGATAAGTATTCCGCTTCTTCCGCTGTCTCAGCTACACTTATAGCATAAGTTGTAATAATTTGCGGTTGTTCCATAAAGTATGATGGCTGGAAACTGTTACGGTACGCATCAAAAATTCCTTTTGACATTTGTCCATTGAAGAACTGGGCAAAGGAATAGCCAACACCGGCTTCGCCGGCTTTTTTCGCGCTTTGTCCGCTTGATCCAAGCAGCCAGCTTTGTGGTAGTTGAACTTTAAATGGAACTGCTACGACATTATCATAAACAGCTTCACCAGTACGCTGTTCATTCATTAAACGTAAAATGACTTCAAGTTTATCATATTGTTCTGTCAGATCCGGTCTGCGTCCACTGGCAAGTGCGGTCATTGCCGGCATATCCCCGCCAGGAGCACGGCCTGCACCGAAATCAATACGTCCTGGTGCAAGTGCTGCCAATGTTTTAAATACTTCTGCCACTTTAAATGGAGAATAATGCATCATCATAATGCCGCCCGTTCCGACACGGATGCGTTCTGTTTTCGCAGCTATATAAGCAGCGGTTACTTCAGGCGCAGAGCTGGCAAGGGAAGTCGTGTTATGGTGTTCTGCAAACCAGATTCGTTCATAACCTTGCTCATCACCAAGTTGGGCAAGCTTCACTGCATTAGCAAGTGCTTCTGTTGATGTCATGCCTTTGGAAATGGGTACTTGATCTAATATACTAAGTTTCATTGAAATTCACCTCAACTGTTCGTTACAGTTTACGATAACGAATTGGACGCGAAATGTAAAATTATTGGCCTCTCGTATAGGCTTTAATGATCGCAAGACGTTCGCGAATACGGGATTTTGTATTGATGACTTTCGGGGTAGGGGCTGCTACGACATCCGCCTTTAAACCGAGCTTGCGGGCAAGAATTGTTGCACGTTTCAAGTGAAAATCATTTGAAATAATCGTGATGCTCGCGGTATTATCGGGCAATAGTTTTTTTGCGAACAACAGATTTTCATAAGTCGTTGTAGACTGATCTTCCAGTGAGATTCTATTTTCAGCAACCCCATGTTTGATTAAATAGTCAGCCATGACCGACGCTTCCGTACGATCCTCATCAGCACCCTGGCCACCTGTAACAATCGCTTTTACAGTGGGATATTTTTTCAAATAATCCACTGCCGCATCTAACCGGTTTTTTAAAGACTGGGAAGGGATGCCGCCTGGTTTCACTTTTGCTCCTAAAATGACAACATATTCATTTGAACCATCTGCCTCATTTTTTAACACAGCATTCATTTCATGGTCGAGCCAGTAGAAAATTAACACGAGTATAATTAGAATAAATAATAGTGCAAAAATAATTCTTTTCAAAAAAATCCCCCCTTTATATAGTATACGGTGCATAAAGGGGGAATGTTTCGCTATTGCGGAACAATTATGAAATTGCCTCTTTTTCTTTTCGAATGACTCTTCGCTGTTGTCGCACTTGTATAGATAAGTAATTGATATAGCGAATTAAAACGTAAAATACAATAATTGCCGAGAATGTTAACTGAAAATAAAAATACGTTTCCAGCCAACTCGTCGACAACCCATTTTGTTCAAAATAATGAATGACACCATTAGTTGCTGTAGCAGAAATGACTAATGGGAATGTAAAGGCCGCATAGCTCGGATAAAAGGGAAGCTGCAATGCGCTGGGTAATTTCGACAATACTAAAAGATACAAGATTTGCGCGACGATGAATAATGTCAAAACAATACCGAATCGACTTTCAAACTGCTGGAAGTAAGCGGCTAAACTTATCGAAGCGGGCGCGGCTAAAATTGTTAGCATCGGGATCGTCGGCTCCGGCAAATCCTTTCTTACAAAACCGCGCAAAATAAGAATCGGCACTAAAACAATTAAGGCACATACCGCAAAAATCACGATGGCTTTTGTGAAGATTCCTGAAAGATCACTCGCCGTTAATGGCATAACAGCTGTCCCGACAAACATGATTAGCCAGCTTGGATAAATATCGGAAATCGTGATCCGTTTTTTCCAAATAAATGTTCGAACAAAATAAAAAATAATAAACACTTGAGTCGTCGCAGCCAAAATCCAGATCATATGTATAACGAATTCATGTACACCGTAATAGTGCAACCCGCTGCTTATTGATAAAGTCCCCATCGTAAAAGTGGGGGATACCGATGCAATGATCGGGTTTTGCATTTCTGTAAGGATACTGGAAAACGCAAAGATTAGTTTGCCAATGATTAATAGAAATAAAAAGATTCCTATAAAAAAACAGACATGACCGAAAGCGGTTTGGCCCATACTTAAAAATAAATTTCCCAATGAAACCAATCCGAGCATCAGCCCACTGATCGGAATTGGGACTACTTGAAATAAATTTCTCATAATGGCCTCCAAAATATAACAACAATGTGCACAATCTATGAAAATATTCATAAAATGTACACATTGCTTCTAGTACCTCTATTCTACTGCGTAATTTTTAATCCGACAACCGCAATAATAATAAACGAAATAAACAGAATTCGTTTCCAGTCTTTTGATTCATTATAGAGGAACATTCCGACTAGGGTACCGCCAACCGTACCAATTCCTGTCCATACAGCATAGGCAACCCCCATCGGCAATTCTTTCATTGCCATTGAAAGGAGAGAGAAACTAATAATAAAGGAGCCGATCAGAAACGAATAGGAGCCTAGGGACTTTTTCTGGGCAACTTTGTTCATTCCGATGACACCGCCGACTTCAAAAAGTCCGGCAAAAATTAAATATACCCAAGCCATTATGCATCCCTCGTTTCTTCCGGTTCATTGGAAATGAGTTTCAACCCAATAACACCGATTAATAATAATCCAATGAAACCGATTTTCGTTAAGCTAAACGGCTCGTTGAAAATGACCGTTTCCGCAATGACCGTACCGGCAGTACCGATCCCTGTAAAGACCGCATAAACGGTAGCGACAGGCAATTTCTCCGTTGCGATGATTAAAATATAAAACGATAAAACGATCAATGCGGCAACACCGACCCAAAGCCACAATGAGTTTGCATATTTCAGTCCCATTGCCCAAACAATCTCAATGATGCCTGCCAATAGGACGAGTATCCAGTATTTTGTCATGATGTGTACACCTCAGCTCTTAATTCCTCTGTAAAATATTGTCCATCCAGCCTGCAGGCGCTTTTCGCAACGTTCACTGCCACCATAAAGCATTTCGACATAAAGACTATCAAGTAATGCCAAAAAACCGATTGCTGCATCGTTCGCCGAAACGGAAAGTGTTTGTGCTTTTAAATAATCCGTGAAAAGCCTTTCCAATTCGTCCAAATAAATATACGTTTGCTCACTTAACTGTTGCTCCAGATGCTGGGGCATTAAGAAAATCGAGCGCATGAAAAATTTAGTTTCGGCTATAGTTTCAAAGCGCTCCTGAAAAGACTGCAGAAATGGCAGCAATACTTTCTCGACAGGAAGTTGTTGGTGTTTAGCGATAAATTCTTTTGCAAACAACAGCTCAGCCTCCATTGCCTGTTTCGAAATCGTTAAGTAAAGAGCATCTTTACTTTTAAAATACGTATAAATTGATTGTTTACGTATTCCTACTTCTTCTGCGATTTGGGCCAACGATCCACCGCTGTATCCGTGTTCGCTGAAATTAAGCAGAGCGGCCTGTATAATTTTCTCTTTTGTCACATGATCACCTTCCTGACGTTCGTAAGGTAAATGTAACAAAAATTCATTGTGATTGCAAGCGCGTTATATTACAGTTGGTAAAAAGAGGTGAGGACATGGAACGTTGCAGTTGGGTGAAGCTGGATGAACCTATCTATGTGAAATATCATGACGAAGAGTGGGGCGTACCCGTTTATGATGACCGGAAACTGTTCGAAATGCTCTGTCTGGAAGGGGCACAGGCAGGCTTAAGCTGGCTTACTATTTTAAAAAGAAGAGAAGGCTATTTGGATGCTTTTGATCAGTTCGATGCGGAAAAGATAGTACAATATGATGAAGAGAAACTTGAAGCATTAAGAAATGACGAACGCATTATCCGCAATCGGTTGAAAATTAAAAGTGTTGTGACGAATGCCGAAAGTTTCTTGGCCATTCAAAAACAATACGGGTCCTTTTCAAACTATATTTGGTCATTTGTCGACGGCAAGCCAATGATTAATTCGTGGGAATCATTCGGACAAGTACCCGTTACAACAGAAATAAGTGACCGGATGAGCAAGCAACTGAAAAAAGACGGCTTTAAATTCGTCGGCAGCACGATCTGCTATTCCTATATGCAGGCGGTTGGCATGGTGAACGACCATACAGCAAATTGCCACTGTTATAAAAGGTAATAGAGGAGGCGGGCTTCAACAGGAAACGAATGCGGAGTTTCTAACCCCAGTTTTTAGAAATAATCGATTTGAGGATTATATACTTGAAAGTGAGGATTAACAAAAAAGAATTGGGGATTATGCAAAAGCAAGTGAGGATTATATAGCCCGAAGTGAGGATTATTTTGCCGGAACTGAGGATTATATTTAATTTAACCAGATAACTTTTAAAATAGGCTGTAGCAGAAGTTTAAGGTACATTCGGTTCTGCAGATATTAAAACAGCCTTTTTACTTTTCTTGACTTCGTAATTAAAAAAATATTCTTTCTCTACTTCAAAAGAATAATCATTAGTTTTGGGAATAACGATTTCTTTTGTTTCTCCACCCCAATTTCGAATGATAATCGAATTCACCTTAATTTCCTTCACAGTAGCAAACTCTGCAACTACAGTATTGCTGCAACCAAACCAAATAATAACAGGAACAATGAGTAATAAAATTAGTTTTTTCATAATTATCTCCTTATAATCTACTCATTCAAATTAAAACTAAAAATTTTGAAAAAGGATAAAAGTTATTACAATTGCAGATAAAGTTCCTGCGGATGTTAAAGTGATCATTTTTCGTCGGTTAACCTCATTTAAAGGTTTTACAGCTTCTTTAGATACAGCAATCCATATCACCATCGAAATTATGGCTAATACTGTTAATGCCTCATTGGTCATAATTAGTTCCTCCATAGGAAGTCTAGTTTTTAATTGCGTCTTCTACATATGCCAAAAAATTATCATAGTTAGAATTGCCCTCAAAGTATTGCTTCACTTCATAGATTGGACACAATACGTGATCCAATTTTTTAGAATAAAGAACAGATTCATCGCCTACACTCAATACATAACTATTTAAATGTACGGTATTTTCTTTTATCGAGTTAAAATCAAACCAGCGATATTGCCCGTCTTTGTGATTTTTAATTACTTCGCCTAAATAGGAACCAATACGTGTGATGAAATTTTCTGAATGCTCTTTTAAAAGCTGCTGTCCAAATTCTGTATGGATTAACCGTTCAGCATACTCATTAACGAGACGAACACTATCTATTGAAAAATCCAAATTAGCTTTCGTTAAATGTTCCTGATCCCATTGATCTGGTGAAACATCTTTAAATAACAATTCCGCATTAGATTTCTTACCATTTTTAATTAGTTTAGGCTTTAAGAAAAACACAGTTCCCACCTCATCGTGAATTTGACATGTTGACCCCAATTATATCAGATATACATAAAAAAAAGACAAAACATATTAGTCGCTCTAAAAATGTTTTGTCTTTTCTCTGTTTAGTTTTCCCTTACTTCACAAGCATTGCAGGGCATTGAACGCGCTTCATCACTTTATGCGACACGCTGCCTAATACCATTTCTTGCAGACTGTTTAACCCGCGGCTGCCGATTACGACCAAATCCACATTTTGTGTGTTGGCATATTTGATGATTTCAGGTCCTGGTGAGCCATGAATGATTTCCACTTTATAGCGAACTTGATGCTCGTTGAACAATTCCTCAATTGGCACAAGCTTTCGACGGCGTTCCATGTATAGACTTTCATTGGAACTTGAATGAAGTACATCCGTTTTTGCTTTTTCCATATCAATAATAAAAATGATCGTCACCAATGTTTCGGCATGTACTTGTGCTATTTTTAAAGCTTCTTTTGCAGCACGTATCGAGTTTTGCGAACCATCAGCGGCCAGTAAAATATGTTGATACATACGCCACCTCCTAATCGATTAATGTCATACCGGTTAACTTCTTCAACAGCTGTTTACTTGATTCATCAATATTCAAGTAGGTTACTTCTATATTTTTCGCTTTCAGCTGGTCCTTTACCTTCATTAAAGCACCGATTGCCGAATCATCCCACACTTTACATTGTGAAAAGTCGATTTCAATGGAAGAATGATCATTTTGAACCGATTTGAAATGGTCGATAAAGCCTTCCGTAGAAGCGAAGAATAGTTGCCCTTTGACAAAGTATGTTTTCCCTTGTTGTGAAATACTTACCCGTGAAATTTCGTTGACGAAAAACAGCGCACTGACAATAATACCGGCTACAACACCTAACGCTAAGTTATGTGTATACAGGACAACCGCGATTGTCAGAAGCATAACAAATACATCTTTTTTCGGTGCTGTCACAGCGTATTTGAATGATTGCCAGTCGAATTGAGTAATACATACAACAACCATTACACCGGCCAGCACCGGCATAGGTATTTGAACAACATAATCACCTAAAAAGAGAATTAAAAACATTAAAAACACACCGGCTACAAAAGTGGAAAGTCGGCCGCGTGCACCTGATTTTACGTTAATGACAGACTGGCCGATCATTGCACAGCCGGCCATACCACCGAAGAAACCGTTAATCACATTGGCGATTCCTTGTCCGCGTGCTTCTTTGTTTTTATCGCTCTCAGAAGCCGTCATATCATCCAAAATAGAAGCGGTCAGTAATGATTCGACTAGTCCGACAACAGCCAAAGCAAGTGAATACGGCAAAATAATCATCAACGTTTCTAAGTTAAACGGAATATCAGGTATTAAAAATGATGGCAGCGATTGTGTAATCGTGCCCATATCTCCAACCGTATTTAAATTGAAGCCTGAATAAATGGCTACTGCCGATAAAATTACAACAGCAATAAGAGGGGCAGGGATACCTTTAATGACAAAAGGAATTGCGTAAATAAGAGCAATTGTCGCTAAAAGAAACGCCCATGTGACGATATCGCCACCGATAAAGTGAGGTGTTTGGGCGATGAATACCAAAATCGCCAATGAGTTTACAAAGCCGATCATGACCGCATTCGGAATAAACTTCATCAGGCGTGCAATTTTCAGCATCCCAAATATGATTTGAATGATACCAGTTAAAATTGTTGCAGCGAGTAAATACTGCAATCCATGGTCTTTTACAAGTGAAACGATCACAAGTGCCATCGCTCCTGTTGCAGCGGAAATCATCGCAGGTCGACCACCGACAAAGCTGATTGTTACAGCGATGACAAGTGAGGCATAGAGACCGACCATCGGATCTACACCGGCTAAAATAGAAAAAGCAATTGCTTCAGGGATGAGGGCCAGTGCGACAACAAGTCCTGCCAGCACATCTGAGCGTACATTCCCAAACCATTGCTCACGGATATTGTACATATATTGTGTAGCTCCTTTTAAATATTCTTCTACTATAATAGCATGCATACAATGTCGAGCAATAGCAACATTATGATGAAATTTAATTTACTCAAGAAAATTTCCATGTGTTAATACCTACTCATCGTTTTGTCGATTAAGTATGAGGAACCAATTATTTCGTTTTTCGTAATTACTTGTCCGTGTTGAAATCACTGCGTTTATAATAGAATAATAATCGTTTGTAAAGGAGTGACCCGTATGACTGAGCGATTCAGCGAACAGCTAAACAACTTTGATGAACATAATCCGTTGGAACAATTAATAGAACGGCTAAAACCTTTGCATAGTATTCTGTCTCAAAATAGTTATGTAAAAGATACGACTACCCGTTTAAAAAGGATTATTGATGATGCGGACAGTCAGCCAATCGTCCTCTTTATCGGAAAAGAGCGGGTTGGGAAAACGACAGTAATCAATAGTTTAATCGGCAGAAACCTGCTGGAAGACCGGCCTTCAGAACCAACGAGGACAAATACATTTTTGAAATACGGTGATGAGGAATATATAAAAGCTGTTTTTCTGAACGGTATGGAAGTAATATTTGATATTGCCAACCTCTCGCTATTTACTATTTCAAATTCAGAAAGTGCGCAAATAATTCGTAAGCATCTGGATTATTTGGAAGTGTATATAACGTGTGAGTTATTAAAGAAAGTGACCATTGTCGACTCGGTAGCGCTGGAAACAGGCGCAAACAATACGGCCTACTTTTCACCGGCGCTATTACAGCGTTGTGATGAAGTATTCTGGGTGTTACAAGCGGGTTCGCCTGCAACAGAAGCAGAAGTGAATTTTATCGAGCAACTGAACAAGACGGGGATAACGGCCCATTTAGTCGTAAACGGGATTGATCGGGTAGATGGGGAAGTGGAAGCCTTTCTTGAAGTGGAGAAAGAACGTTACGGCTACTATATTGGGGAGGATGTACCAGTTTCTGCTTTACAGGCACAAGAAGCCCGTAAGACGAACAGTACACAGCTGCTCATTGATTCCCGAATAACACAGCTGTCACAACTCATGTTCCAGTTAATTGATAACAAGCAGAAGAAGACACGCCATACGACGGAGCGGTTTTTACAATGGCTGGAACGATTGCGAGTAGAAATGAATACAATTCCGGCAAGAGAACCGTATGTATCGGCGTTTGAATATATCGTACAGCATCAAGGCAATCTTCATATTGATGCCGCTCAATTACAACAGGATAAAGCGCTCATTACTTCCTTTGAAAAACAATATGAAACGGTCAGTAAAGTGTTCAAAGAAGTACAAACGCTTTTTCAGCTGTTGCAGACACTGGAGAGCTATTCCTATCTACATGACCCCGTCGTGGACATGTATGAGGAAACGGCAGCGCTTTATCAAAAAAATGTACGTGATTACCGAAAATTGCATGTAGATTACATGATGGAATATGGCCAACTGGAGAAGTTATTCAAAAAGCAAACCGGGATGTCGCTTGCATTTCCATTGGAAGAGAGTGAACTTTCGTCGATAGTATCCGAGCAAATTCAAACATTGAATAGAATCCGCATAGAATGTGAACAGAAATTGATATCTATTAAAAAATACGAACAATTTATCCTGGAAAAACTGGATTCAGTCCAAGCCCGGCTAAACGATCTGACAAAAAAGCAACTGACAACAATACGTAATCAGGTGAAAGAACTGGAAGCCCAACAAATTCGCGAACGGTCCAAAATGATATCATATACGAATAAACTGGCGGAATTCAGCTGTATGGCCGAAGCACAAAACTTTCTTAAAGCTGCGATAGAGCCCCTTTTATTGGAAAGAGTGCTGCCGATTAAAAAGCAGGAAGAAGCATACATCCGACAGACGGTTGAACATATTATGACGGTAGATTATTCATATGAAGCACCAGCAGTAGCAGACTCGGGTGAACTGCTGGCACTGCTGAATTTGAAAGAAAAATACCCCCTGTTTGAGTTGCGGTTATCCGTAGAAGATATTGTATCGGACATTCCGGAATTACCGGGAATAATCGAAATCTAAAAAAGCGGCTGCGCGGAAATTCATCCCTTGCAGCTATTTGCATGTAACACTCCCTCTGCGATTTCCTTACAAACAATAGCTTTGCAATACAACTGTTTTATGAGAAAATTGTACTCGCAGAAAGGAAGTATTTAAATGAATACAATTTTTAAACCGCATGATGAGTGGGAACCATATATTGATATCGATCAACATGGTAAATTAACTTTATCGAATATAGAGTTTACAACAACAAACCTTTGTAATATGAGATGCTCGCACTGTGCAGTAGGCTATACATTACTAACGAAAGAGTTACCAGCCATTCCGGCAGACGAAATCATCCGTAAATTGGATGAAGTTGAAACATTACGCACGATGAGCTTTACAGGCGGGGAACCTTTATTAACGAAAAAGGGAATTAAAGATAATCTGTTACCATTATTGAAATATGCGAAAAGCAGGGGGATCAAGACACAGATCAACTCCAACCTCACTTTGCCGATGTCACATTATGAGCTGGTTGCTCCTTATTTAGATGTCATGCACATATCGCACAACTGGTGTGATGAAAAAGAATTTGTTGAAACAGGGTTCGCTATGATGGAAAAAACGCCGTCAGTTGAATATAGAGGGAATTTATATCGTAATATTTTTGATAACGCAAGAGAACTGTCAAAAGGCGGCATGTTTGTATCCGCCGAAACAATGCTAAACCGTAACACAGTGCCATTTATGGAGAAAATTCATCATGAAGTGGCAAATGAAATGCTATGTAAGCGTCATGAGATTCATCCGATGTACGCCAGCGATTTTGCTGAAAGTTTAGAAACGATCGGTTTGGATGAATACAGAAAAGTGATCAACGAAATTCTCGATTACCGAAATAAAGATATTTGGGTATTATTCGGAACATTGCCATTCTATCCGTGCAGCCGTGATGAGCGTGATCTAGCATTAATTAACAGAATCAATAACGCATCAAATACAACAATGAGAAACGATGTGGATGGTCGTTCAAGAATGAATCTCAATATTTTCTCCGGTGATATTTCGGTTACCGATTTCTCGGATGACGGTCAGGCGTTCGGCAATATTAAAAATGAATCATTGACTCAAATTTATAAGAGATGGCTAGATTCAAATATTTCTAAATCGATCAATTGCCATTGTCCTGCGGTGAAATGCCTTGGGGCGAATGTTATTGTTAAAAATATGTACTATCCTGAGACAGAATTTGTAAGTGGGAGTATTAAATAAACCTTCATAAATCAGTTTACCTATCATCCTACATGGAATGAGGGTAAACTGTTTTTTATTGTCCGCAAAAAAACTACCTGCAACTGAAAAAAGTTACAGGTAGTAATGACCTAACTGATTTCATCCAAATTCGATGAAATTTCGCTGTTATTTTCACTGTAAAACTTTGAACCGAACGAATTGTCGACCATTGTTTCAGACAGATAAATTTTCGAGAAGTTGACCGCTTGGATATTGAAATCAAATTTCGCATTTTGGATAATGCATTTCGAAGCATGGAGAACCGATTTATTTTGTACAAAAATATCAGATTCATGGCCTTCGATAATTTGTGTGGCGTTCACCTCCGCAGAAGATTCGGAGTCAATCCATAATTGAGAATACATATGATTGGAAATGAACGAATCTTGAATTAATGCTTCTGCATGGTTTTCAATAATTAAACCATTTCGTTCACCTTCCATCAATTCGCTGTTCTTTAATACAAGAGAGCTGTCATTGACGATGATTTGCGGCATTTTATGACAAGATATTTGGCTATCGATAATATGGACCGATGTATCTTTCATCGCCACAATCCCATTTGTCTCACCGCCGCTAATTTGGGTTTGTTGAATCGTGGCATTTGTATTGCCCACCATTTCAATTTGAATTCCCGTACCATCTTTAACAACCGATTCGGTTACTTCCAGTTCACATTGATCCATGACAAATATACTTTTGCCGCCGACTAATTCACTTTGGTAAATCGTCACAGTACTGTTATTTTTCCCTGCAATATGAGCCAATTCATTGTGATTGAAATGGCAATTGTCCACAGAAGCCTTTGAATGATTGACCGCTAAAATGCCATTCCCTTTATTATGATGCACTGTTGTGTTTAAAAGGAATAGTTCTGCCTCCATTACCGTTAGCGCTGCGTTTTTATGTCCTGTAATCGTACTGGAAACAATCGAACACGATGCCCCTTTTTCCGTATAGACCCCAATCTGTTTGCCTTCCTGAATCGTCGTATCTTTTATTGTACAAATGGAGTTTTCGGTAATGAAAAGCTGTGGCAGCACATTATATGCAAAGACCGTACCGTTGAAGTTTGCAATCGATTTTTCCTTTATATGAATGCCGACCCCTTGGCAACTGTACACCTCACAGTCCGTCATATTGAGTAAAGATTCGAGCAATAACTGGACATTTGCGATTTTATGGAAAGCAATCAATGAATTTTCGATCATTGCTTCCGAACCATCCCGTAAAATAATACCGGATTCATTGCCGTATTGAATTTTGCAATCTGTTACGTTTAGGGAACTTTTTTGCATCCAGATTTGGGGAAGGCGATGGTGCTGTATAGCTGTTTTTATTAAATGAATGTTTGAATGGTCTGATGCATATATACCATTACCTTCGCCGTGCATGATTTCGCTGTCGTTCATTTCCAATAAGGCATGGTCTTGAATAATGAGCTGTGTGCCGGAATGATGCTGGACTTTTACATGAGTCAAATAAGCCTTTGCATGAGATTTTACCCAAAGTGCCTGGTTTGCTTTTGAAAGTGTACAATCTGTTAAATGAATTGTTGAATTTTCCGCTAATATATGGACTTTTTTATTATTTTCAAAATGACAATTTTCCAAATGGGCCTCACTATTGTATACCAACGTGACTGCCACATCCGATGCACCGATGAATGTTGTATTTTCGCATTGTAATGTCCCGCCGTTCAGTGCCAACAGCACATTTGTACGTCCACCTTGAATAATGCAGTTTTTTAATATAATTTTACCTTCGACGTAAATTTGCGTTGTAGGTTGAATTGTCATGTTCTCAAATGTGACGGTCGCACATTCAGCAATCACGATCGTTCCTTTTATACAGACCGTTGCATCATTTGGTGCGGTAATCGTTCTGTTTTCCTCAAAAGTTAAAGTTTCTTTATATGTCCCGGATGCAACGATAATTTCATCATGGTTCATTGTTCGCTGCACCGCTTTTTGAATAGTTTTAATGCGTGAAAAAATTGAAGATGACACTCTTACTAACGCCATACGATTCCTCCTACAAAACATGCTATATGTAATATGTTCACGTAAAATAACAAAATTAATCATTTGTAACTAAAATTGTGTGGAAACATGAAAAAAATTTTTTCCAATGCTCTTACTAAAATAGTGCAAAGTCGCCTGAAATATTCCTAGTTCTTTATAGGAAGAATTAAGACAAGCAAAGGTTTAAAAATCGTACAGGAAGTGTAACGTTATAAGTAGAGTATTACATAAACGTGCGGGTATACGGATTTACGAAAAGATAGAGGGAAAGGTGGTCAATCAATGTGTGAACAGCTGCAAACCATCCGTCAGCAACTGAATGAACGTTTTTATGATCGGGAAGAAGAGATTGAAGCATTATTAATTGCCTTATTATCACGACAGCATCTTTTATTTATCGGACCGGCGGGGACAGGAAAAAGTGTGCTGTCGTCCATGCTTGGTTCGATTGTCGAGGGAAGTCATTGTTTTCAGCATTTATTGACACCATTCAGTACACCGGAAGAATTGTTTGGTGTGTTGTCTTTGAAAGATTTGGAACAGGGGATTTATAAACGGAATGTGACAAATATGCTCCCGGAAGCCCATTTTGCGTTTATTGATGAAATCTTTAAAGCAAACTCTGCGATTCTGAATTCACTGCTCACACTTATCAATGAGCGGATTTATTATAACAACGGGGTTCCCATTGCTTCACCGCTTATGACGATGGTCGGTTCCTCCAATGAATACATCGAAGAAGGGGAGGGACTAGAAGCATTATTCGACCGATTTTTGCTGCGCTATGAAGTGAATTATATTCGTGATGAAGAAGCCTTTATTGCGATGTTAAAGGATGAAAGAAAAAAGGAAATTTCGAAAATAACATTGGACGAGCTGACCGAACATCAGCAAAGGACAGATAAGGTTGCCATTTCTGATACGATTTTTAAAGTGGTCGCTAAAATTAGGCAGGCACTTCATGATGAAGGGATTCGACCGTCCGATCGCCGTTTTAAACAGTCATTGTCGATTTTGAAAGCGAAAGCGTATTTAGACGGGCGTACAGAGGTGATTCGGGAAGACTTGACGATTTTGACGAATATTTTGTGGGAAACAATCGAACAAAAACCGTTAACAGAACAAATCATTAATGAAGTTGCCTTTGATACAGTAGAAGCGTTTATTCACAGGACAGCGAACGAGTTTGAAATGATTATTTTAACAGCAAGAAATGCGATGCTTCAAAAATCCCCGCTTGCTAAATCGGAGCTGAGTCAACTGCTCCTGCAGGGAAAAACATTATTTGTAGAAGTACAAAATATGAGCCGTCAAATCCCGAGCCGTCCGGAATTGCACAGTTTAAAAACGGAAATGCATAAACAATTGCTTCGAATTACTTCAGATGTCATCGGATTTTAAAGAATACAGAAGGTGGGATGCTTCATGAGCGAGAACATACATGTAATCTACAGCCGAACAGTTTTTGAGAGCAGCACTGAGCAAAAGACCCGTTTCAACGAATTGTTGAAAATGGCCACTTTATTGCATGACAGCTGCATCGAAGGTGAAAAAATTGTATCCGGCTTTACGAATATCATCGGAGATTGCTGGCATGCTTTCTATTATAAAGCGCCTGTAATAAATGAAAATGCAAAGCAACTGGACAAAGTGCAATATGATTTTATGAAAGAGCTGCTGAAGAATGAAGAATACAACCAATGGCATGCGCTGACAAAGGGCGACGAGCTGTTGAGTGTCCTTACTTCCGTCAGCATTGCCGAACAGCTTCTTAAAAGTTTCCAATATTATGAGGAGCAAAAAAACCCATTTCAGATCGAGCAACTGGAAGCCTTTCAAAAGCAGCAACAAATGCCCAGTGCGGCAAATGATTTACCGCAAAAAAGAGAGTATTTAAAACAGTTATCCAAAACATCCATCGGCATGATGCTTCAGGAAAATAAAAAGAACATCCATCAAACAAAAACTGCGATCATGAAAGTAGGAACGATGGATGGAAAAAAATTGGAGCAAGTTCCTTTAAGCGATCAGTTTAAACTGGCAAAAATGATTAGCGAGCGAAAGGAATTGCATAAAATTGCCGAATTAGTCGGCCGTTTTAAAAAAATTGCGATGAAAAAGCAGAAAGCAAAACAAGCAAAGACAATTCAGCATCACTCGGTTTCTTTTGGGCATGAACTATCCCGACTACTTCCGGCAGAATTGGCGAACTATATGCTTGGACACAGCAAACTGGATTTTTTGAAGCGATTAAGCGAGCAGCAAACACTCGTTTTTAATAAGAAAGGAAAAGACCGTCAAGGAAAGGGACCGATTATTGTATGCATGGATGAAAGCAGTTCTATGACATCAATTAAAGCACAAAGTAAGGCGTTTTGTATTGCGTTGCTGAACATCGCCAAAAAGCAGAGAAGAGATTTTGCGATTATTCCTTTTGCAACAAATGTTGGGGAAATCAAATTTTTCAGAAAAGGTCAGGCAAAGACGCAGGAGCTCATTCAGTTTAGTGACAGTTTCATCGGTGGCGGGACGAATTATGAGCTGCCATTGCGTGAAGCATTAAAACTTTTAAAGAAAAGTGAATTTAAAAAAGCGGATTTGTTGTTTGTAACGGACGGATCCAGCTTTTTACCGTCACGTTTTATTGAGGAATTTGCGCAAACAAAAAAGCAGAAACAGTTTGAATGTACTTCGATTGTATTAACAAATTTAATTAATACGGTCGATCTGAATGTTGTGGATCGGTTTTCAGATCGTGTTATTGAAGTAAATGAATTATTTGAAGCAGAAGATGCATTTGTTTTATAAAAAACGGGTATATTCAGAAGGTGTGCGTCTATTAGAAGAGCTTTTACCTAGTCAAATGTTGGCACGTCTCTTACAATGATGTTATGCATTTGGTAAGGAGGCGTCTTTTTGGTAGTGGAAGATTATGAGAAGTTTTTTGAAATGACGACGGAAGAGCGAAAACAATCGATTCAGGAGCACCCGTCGATATTGAATGATTTACTGGGAACAATCGGTCATGAAGAAGCAGCAATCCGTGACCAGCTGAACTATCGACTGTTCATCATGCTGTTATCTGAGAATGCACTCGGCGAAACAATTATTACCGAATTTGTGAGCAAACTTTCTTCAACTGACGGTTTACTTTTTAATATCGGTGAGAATGGGACAAGTTCTGTTTTTCAGCGTTCCTATGCGGCTCTTTATTTAGCCGCAATCGTGAATGCCGATCGACAGCTTAACATTTTGACGAGTGAGCAGTTGGAGTTGCTTGCGCAAAATGCAGTGGCACTGTTATCGAAGGAGCAGGATTTGCGAAGCTTTGTCGATACAAAGTCTGGCTGGGCACATAGCATTACGAATACAACGGAGTTAATTAGCGCAATTATTGCACATCCGCTTTATCCGATTCGCTTTACGGCTCAAATATTGCAGGCAATACGCGCGAATATTTGGAAGGGCTATGTTTTTATCGATGATGAGGAAGAACGTTTCTGCAATATCATTCAGGCATTGTTAGCCAAAAATATTGACGAAGAACTTTTCATTGAATGGTTTGAACAGCTGTTTGACCAGCTGGAAATGGTCGCCTATGAGCGGGGCTATGATGCATTGTGGTTTAAAGCAAGAACAAACCAGCTGAACTTGGCAAAAACGATCTATTTTTATCTGAAATTTGCCAATCGGAATGAAAAACTGCGCAGTATCGTATCAACATTCATTCAGCGCTGGCTCAAATTAAACTAATTATTTTATTTTAGTACAATAATAAAATTATTTTTATTCAAACTTTTTTCAAATAGGTACTAATAAAAATGCAATTTACAATGCATTAGAAATTTGTTGAGGAATACAGTGTGAGATGAACTTTCTGACAAAGTAGGATTTCTAAATGTATTGCAGAAGAAAATGGTATTTCCGATAGGTCATAATTTTAACTTATCGCAAAAGATAATAATAATGCAATTTACTTATGTATGAATGTGCGTTATTATTGACTGTGGAGAAAAGAGCTTTACAACCTTTTCAATTAAGAAAAACTAGGGGGAACACAACATGGCAAACTTACACAACAGTCGTTCGACTTTTGAAGTTAACGGTAAAACTTATAACTATTTCCGTTTAGCTGCAATTGAAGAAGCTGGTATCGCAAAAGTATCACGCCTACCTTATTCAATTAAAGTATTATTAGAATCAGTATTACGTCAATATGATAACTACGTAATTAAAGACGAGCATGTTAATGAATTAGCTAACTTCGGTAATCACAATGCAGATGCTGAAGTACCATTCAAGCCTTCTCGTGTAGTATTACAAGACTTCACTGGTGTTCCAGTAGTAGTTGACTTAGCTTCATTACGTTCTGCAATGAAAGAAATGGGTGGAGACCCAGCTAAAATCAACCCTGCAATTCCAGTTGACCTTGTAATTGACCACTCAGTACAAGTAGACAAATACGGTAACGCAGCAGCATTACAAGCGAACATGGATTTAGAGTTCGAGCGTAACGCTGAACGTTATAACTTCTTAAAATGGGCTCAAACTGCTTATGATAACTTCCGCGCTGTACCACCAGCAACTGGTATCGTACACCAAGTTAACTTAGAGTATTTAGCTCCAATCGTTCACGTGAACGAAACAGAAGAAGGTTTAGTAGCATTCCCTGACTCAGTAGTAGGTACTGACTCTCACACAACTATGATCAACGGTATCGGTGTTCTAGGTTGGGGTGTTGGTGGTATCGAAGCTGAAGCTGGTATGTTAGGTCAACCATCTTACTTCCCAATTCCTGATGTTATCGGTGTTAAACTAGTAGGCGAATTACCAAACGGTACAACAGCTACTGACTTAGCATTAAAAGTAACTCAAGTATTACGTGCTCGTGGTGTAGTAAACAAATTCGTTGAGTTCTTCGGACCTGGCGTACCTGGTTTACCACTAGCTGACCGTGCTACAATCTCAAACATGGCTCCAGAATACGGTGCTACTTGTGGTTTCTTCGCAGTTGACGAAGAATCATTAAACTACATGCGCTTAACTGGCCGTGACGAAGAGCACATTGCTGTTGTTGAAGCTTACTTAAAAGCTAACGACATGTTCTTCAACCCGGACTTAGAGCCTGTTTACACTGACGTTTTAGAAATTAACTTAGCGGACATCGAAGCAAACCTTTCTGGTCCTAAGCGTCCACAAGATTTAATTCCTTTAACTGAAATGAAACGTGTTTACCGTGAATCAGTAGTAGCTCCACAAGGTACTCAAGGTTTCGGTTTAACAGAAGAAGAATTCTCTAAAACATCAACTGCTAAATTTGCAGAAGGTGACGTAGAAATTCCTGCAGGTGCTGTAGCAATCGCTGCCATCACTTCTTGTACAAACACATCTAACCCATACGTATTATTAGCTGCTGGTTTAGTTGCTAAAAAAGCGGTTGAGTTAGGCATTAAACCTGCTAAATGGGTTAAAACTTCATTAGCTCCAGGTTCTAAAGTAGTAACTGGTTACTTAGAAGAATCAGGTTTACAAGACTACTTCGACCAAATCGGTTTCAACACAGTTGGTTACGGTTGTACAACATGTATCGGTAACTCTGGTCCGTTATTACCAGAAATCGAAGATGCAATCAAATCAAACGATTTATTCGTAACTTCTGTATTATCAGGTAACCGTAACTTCGAAGGTCGTGTACACCCATTAGTAAAAGCTAACTTCTTAGCTTCACCACCATTAGTTGTTGCTTACGCTTTAGCGGGTACTGTAGATATCGATCTACAAAAAGACGCAATCGCTGTAACTCCAGAAGGCAAAGAAGTATTCTTCGCTGATATCTGGCCATCAACTGAAGAAGTTAACGAAGTATTAAATAAAGTTGTAACTCGTGAATTATTCCAAAAAGAATACGAAACAGTATTCACTGCTAACGAAGCTTGGAATGCAATCGAAACTTCAACTGAAAACTTATATACTTTCGATGAAAAATCAACTTACATCCAAAACCCACCATTCTTCACTGGTCTTTCTAAAGAGCCAGGTGCTATCCAAACATTAGCTGGAATGCGTGTAATGGCTAAGTTCGGTGACTCTATCACTACTGACCACATCTCTCCTGCAGGTGCAATCGGTAAAGATACACCAGCTGGTAAGTACTTAATCGAAAACGGTGTTGCAATCCGTGACTTCAACTCTTACGGTTCTCGTCGTGGTAACCACGAAGTAATGATGCGCGGTACATTCGCAAACATTCGTATCCGTAACCAAATCGCTCCAGGTACAGAAGGTGGTTTCACTACTTACTGGCCAACAGGCGAAGTTGAGTACATTTATGATGCTTGTATGAAGTACAAAGAAGCAGGTACTGGCTTAGTAGTATTAGCTGGTAACGACTACGGTATGGGTTCATCTCGTGACTGGGCTGCTAAAGGTACATTCTTACTAGGCGTTAAAACTGTAATCGCACAATCTTACGAGCGTATTCACCGTTCTAACTTAGTAATGATGGGCGTATTACCATTACAATTCATGGCTGGCGAATCAGCTGAAACTTTAGGATTAAAAGGTGACGAAACAATCGACGTTAACTTAACTGACAATGTTAAACCACGTGATATCCTAACTGTTACTGCAACTTCTCCAGAAGGAAAAGTAACTGAGTTCAAAGCGTTAGCTCGTTTCGACTCTGAAGTAGAAGTAGATTACTACCGTCACGGCGGTATCCTACAAATGGTATTACGTGCTAAAGCTGCACAACAATAATTCCATTCGATAACTTTAAAGACAAAGTCAATTTTTATTGGCTTTGTCTTTTTTTGTGCCTTTAGTATGAAATTTTTTGTTAATTAGAAGTAAAATTTTCCGGAATATGTGGAAATTTTTATAATATTTCGTTACTATCAAAAGGTAGGTTAAAATTTTGTAGGGGGTCTTTTGATGAAGAAAAAGAGAATGTATTCAGCAACAGCTTTAGCGGCATTTACGGCAGTAGCTGTAGGCGCAACAGGTGTTATGGCAGAAGAGACAATTTTTACGGATGTTAGTGCTAGCCATCCATATGCAGAAGGGATCAATTCTTTAACATCTGCAGGTATCGTAAAAGGATTTGGAGACGGTACATTTAAACCGGATGCAACGGTTACACGCGGACAAGCAGCAAAAATGATTGCTGGCGCTCTTAAACTAGATACAACAAATGTTAAAAATCCTAACCTTAAAGATATTAAAACGTCTAACCAGTATTATAGTCAAATAGCAGCATTAGTAGCGACTGGATTTGTTAACGGTTATGAAGACGGTACATTCCGTACAGCGGATAAAATTACACATGGTCAATTGGCTAAAATTTTAACGAATGTATCAGCGGTATACCCGATTGATGCAACGGCTTTATTAACAGAGGCTAAAGTAGTATTCAATCCTACTAAACAACTTACACGTGGCGAACTATCAAGCGTACTGGCTACAATGCTGGCTGCAGCTGCACCAGCACCACAACCGGAACCGGAAACAAATAATTATAAATTATCCATTATGCATGTAAACGATACACATTCTCGTGTAGAGGCGCTTCCAAAATTAATGACGGCTGTCAATGAACAACGTGCGAAAACACCAGATGCGCTATTATTGCATGCAGGTGACGTTTTCAGCGGAACTTTATACTTCAACGAATTTGAAGGACAAGCAGATCTTCCATTTTTAAATGCATTGAAATTTGATGCGATCACATTAGGAAACCATGAATTTGACTTAGGTTCTTCACCAGAAGGACATAAAGCATTGGCAGAATTCATTAAAGCTGCACAATTCCCGGTTCTAACAGCGAATGTTGACTTTACAAAAGATAGCCTGTTTACAGGTATGTTCTCTGATTTAGTATCAAGCGAGCCTGAAAACGGCAAAATTTATGCAGGTATGATTAAAGAAGTAAACGGTGAGAAAGTCGGGATCTTCGGTTTAACAACAGCTGAAACAAAAGACATCGCTTCTCCAGGCAGTGTCGCATTTGAAAATTATATTGACGAAGCGAAAAAAGCGGTAAAAGCGTTTGAAGATAAAGGTGTCGATAAAATTATTGCATTGACTCATATTGGATTTGACGATAACCCTGCATATGATAATGATCAAATTCTAGCAAAATCAGTCCCTGGAATTGATATTATCGTAGGCGGTCACTCGCATACAGAGCTTAAAGAGCCATTCGTAGTGGATACGAACACAGTCGGCGAGAAAAAAGACGTAACGTTAATCGTACAAGCGAAAGAGTATGCTGGTTTCCTAGGAACATTGAATGTAGAATTTGACGAAAATGGTGTCGTTGTTAAACATGACGGTCAATTAGTTGAGATTGGTAAACTGGCTGATGATGCAGAAGGTTTAAAAATGCTTGCACCATTTAAAGAAAAAGTGGATGCTGTCTCTAAAGCAGAAATCGGGGTTAAGTTGACAGAAGATTTAGTGAGTCCTCGTAAATCCGATACAAGTGCAGTAAGTGTGCGTAACAGCGAAACAGTATTAGGAAACATCATTACAGACGGCATGCTGGCAAAAGCGAAACAGTATACGGATAAAAAAGTAGTGATGGCATTACAAAATGGGGGTGGTATTCGTGCTGCGATTCCGGCAGGGAATATTACGACTGGACAGGTTATTACAGTATTGCCGTTTGGTAATACACTGGCATTAATGGATGTTACAGGTGCTGAATTAAAAGCTGCATTTGAACACTCTGTAAAAAGTGCTCCAGAGGAAAATGGCGGATTCCTGCATATCTCAGGTGCTAAACTAGAATACGATTCTTCTAAAGAAGCGGGCTCTCGTGTCGTTTCATTGAAATACTATGATGAAGCAACAAAAGCATACGTAGATGTAGCGGACAACGAAACTTACACAGTAGCAACAAATGCCTTCACAGCTAAAGGCGGAGACGGCTTCAGCTCGTTTGAAAAAGCATATGGCGAAGGCCGTGTAACAGACTTAGGTTTATCAGATTGGGAAAACTTAAAAGAACAATTACTATCAATGAAAGAAATTAAGTTTACTACTGAAGGCCGCATTGTTGATACAGCTGCACCACAAGAAAAATAATTTCATAATTAAACCACTAATTTGGGCAACCAATTAGTGGTATTTTTTTTTATTTTTTTTTGCAAAAAACATTATGGAAACTGAACTATTATCTTAATTATCGATAATAATTTAAGTTAGAATATTCAGATAAATAAAGAGAGTCCTAAAATAGAAAATTATTTAGCGATTATTTTGTCCTATTTTTTGAATATTAATATGAACAAAATTCACGTACTAACAAGAAAATATTTACATTTTCTAGTAGAAATATGTAAAAACTTAGAATATATTATTGTATATACGCAATGAGTCTTTATTCATTCGTATAGGATTATTTTCATAAAAAGGGGGGTTTTTATGGGGTCGTTTCAGTTGTTTGGGAAGGAATTGCAGTCACTGAAAAATCGCAAAGGTTTACTCATTGCATTGATCGGTGTCATGCTCATTCCGATTGTTTATGTAGCAGTTCTTCTGTCTGCTACATGGGGGCCGTACGACAATCTGGATAACTTACCGGTTGCATTCGTCAATAAGGATGCCGGAGGGATTTCAGGTGGTCAAGCGATCAATGTCGGCAATGATTTAATGGAAACATTGAAAGAAAGTAACTCATTGGGCTGGCATTTTGTGACGGAAGAAGTAGCGATGGAAGGGCTGGATAAGCAGGAATTTTACTTAGTGGTAGAAGTACCGGAAGACTTTTCCCAAAAGGTGACCACTGTTCTTGATGCAAATCCGCAAGTGCCGGAATTGCGTTACATTCAAAATGAAGGATTAAACTTCATGGGTGCGCAAGTTACGAACAGTGCTGTAGAAAAACTTCGCGAACAATTAGGGGACAAAATTACAGCGACCTATGCCAGAACGGTATTCTCCAGATTTACGGATATCGAAACAGGATTTGCTAGTGGAGCGGATGGTTCGAAGCAAATTGCAGATGGTACAGAGCAGCTGGCGGACGGGACGAATACATTGTTAACATCGTTGACGGAAAAATCGGCAGACATTAACAAACTTGCTGCCGGTGCGAAAACGGCTGATGCAGGGGCAGGTCAGCTTCTTTCCGCAATCAATGGTGGAACAGGCAATATTAATAAACTAGCGTCCGGATCACGTCAAGTGGCATCTGGTGCGACACAGTTAAAGGGCGGCTCACAGCAAGTGTTAGCGGGTCTTAATTCATTAAAAGGCGGTTCAACGGAAATTTATACAGGTTTACAGAAATTGCAGCCCGGTTCTGAAAATCTTCTGAATGGATTACAGCAGCTTTCAGCAGGAGCAAATCGGCTTTATGCTAGCATCGCTCTAGGGGACGGCACGCAGGGGAATCCAGGGTTGGCAAAAGGCTTAAACCAGCTGGCGACCGTATTGCAGTCAAAACAGGCGGATATCGAACAAATGGCACAAGGTGCAGCATTACTGCAAACATTGGCGCAAGCACCTGGCATGGAAGCATACCGTGAAAATTTACTTGCTTTAAGTGCAGGTTTAGGAGAGCTTGGTACCGTTTATCCGGTTGCCGTTCAAAGTGCCAATGCATTAAGCAATGGTGCCAACCAGATGGCACAATCAATGCCTGCATTGACAGCCGGAATTGAAAACGCAATTGCCGGTCAGAAAACGATTGTATCCGGTATTAGTTCATTAACAGCTGGACAAGGGCAGGCAGTAAAAGGAATCGATGCGCTCGTTGTAGGACAGACAGCGGTCGTTTCAGGTGCATCTACTTTAGCGGGTGGTGCTTCCCAAGTAGCAAATGGTAACGCATCGCTAACAAGTTCATGGAACAAATTAGGCGCAGGTGTTTCCAACCTGAAAAGCGGGTTGACACAAATCAGCACGGGTAATGAAACCGTTGCAGTCGGCTGGAAAACAATGACAGAAGGTGTTACTTCATTAAATGATGGTGTCAATCGTCTTCAGGCAGGTTCATCGGAATTGGTGACTGGTTTGGAAGGGGGTCGTGAGCAAGTGGCGGCATTACGAATTACCGATAAAAATATTGCAATGTTCTCTTCACCGGTCACGTTGGCAGGGGAGAAGGTTAATGCTTATGAATATTACCGAGATTCAACAGCTCCGTATATTTTATCGTTGGCATTATTTGTAGGTATGCTTGTGTTGTCCATGTTTGTGGACTTTAAAAAGCCGGCTGTATTGCCAAAGTCTGCTGTAAGTTGGTTTGTCATTAAATGGCTGCAATTAGCACTGTTTGCTACAATTCAGGCGGTATTGGTTACAGGATTTACATTAGTCGTATTACAGCTATCGGTAGATCATGTAGTACAGTTTATTTTATTCGGGATTTTTGTCAGCGTTGTGTTCATGTCAATTATTTTCTTCCTTGTATCCGTTGCAGGCAATATCGGACGATTTATCGCACTTGTACTTGCTGTTGCACAATTATCGATTACAGGTTCGAATTTGCCGATTCCAATGCTGCCTGAAAATTTACAGGCTGTAAGTGCGTATTTACCGTTTACGTATTCAATTTCAGGATTCAAATCGGTTATTTCATTGGGTGATCTTTCAATGTTATCATCGAATGCTTTAGTCCTTGTCATTTATTTAGTCGCTGCTTCTATATTGGCACTGATCGCGTTTATCGTAAGCTACAAATCACTTACGACGAAGTATAAGCCGGAAGTACAGCCGACTGCATAAAATAAGACCCGTCTTCTCTCAAATCTGAGAGGAGACGGGTTTTACAGTTTTTTTATTAAAACTCTACGTGAGCAATCATGCCTTCTTCATCATCAATAGCAAGTGAAATACGGGCTGACATTGAATCTCGGCCAAGCTGCTCATCAATATACAGACGAAGTGCCATAATGAAATTTACAGAGTTGTAAACGTCTAGCTGTCCATTGTAGAAAGCTTCCGCTGAATAACCCGCAACATCATCATACATCAGCTCCACTTCCACATCTTCAGGTGCTGTGTTTTTGAATTTTGCATGGAATAGACAAACGGCATTAATTAAATCTTGTTCAAGTAATGTTAGTTTTTCCACGTATCAGTAACCTCTTTATCTTTTTTGCGTTTGATCAACTGGTAAATCTTCACTAGGAAGAAGACAATTGCCGCAATTGCTGCTACGTTGATTAACAGACCTAAAATGTTACCTAACATACCCATGCCGGCAAACATGCTACCGAATAATAAACCAGCTAAACCACCAAGCATTAAGCCTTTCATTAAACCGCCTTTGTTTGATGAAGCTGTATTTGAATCATTCTTTTTCGTTGTATTGTTATTTTGTTTTGTTGTTGTCGGGTTTGTTGCATCGTTGTTGTTTTTCTGAATATTAGAATTGTTATTGTTGCTGTTGAAGCCTTTTTTCCCAGATTTGTAACCTTTTGCTTCAACTGACTGTGCATCATTAGCAAATAAAATCGTAGTCCCTACACTTGAAAATACAAGTGTGAATGCTAATAAAATCGCTGATAACTTTTTCATGTTTTTCCCCCAATTAGTCTATTTTTTACTTTATCAGTATATCAAAAATTCACCTAAATAGAAAATGAAAACACTTTTATGTAAATAATACAAGCATCGCGCGAAAGATAACATTTCTTGTGAAAATAACAAAAAATATTGTATTCATAAAAATGAAACTGTATGATGAAATATAATTTAGACGAAAATTCTGAATTTACATCATGATGTAAATGAGCAATCGTCGAATAATTAACTTGGGGGAATGAATAATGAGTAAAATTCGCATTGGTATTGTAGGTTACGGGAATTTAGGTCGTGGTGTAGAAGCAGCAATCGGACAAAATGCTGACATGGAATTGGTAGCTGTATTTACGCGACGTGATCCTGCTACAGTTTCAATCCAATCACCGAACGTACCGGTTTATTTAGTGGAAGATGCACCGAATTACAAAGAACAAATTGATGTTATGATTTTATGTGGTGGTTCGGCAAAGGATTTACCTGAGCAAGTTCCTCATTTTGCGCAATGGTTCAACACGATCGACAGCTATGATACGCATGCAAAAATTCCGGAGTTTTTTGATGCAGTCGAAGCAGTGGCGCAAAAAAGTGACACAGTTTCAATCATTTCGGTTGGCTGGGACCCGGGTCTGTTTTCATTGAATCGTCTATTGGGTGAAACAGTACTGCCTGAAGGAAATACATATACATTCTGGGGAGACGGCTTAAGCCAAGGTCACTCAGATGCAGTGCGTCGTATTGAAGGCGTAAAAAATGCAGTGCAATATACATTGCCGATTAAAGAAGCGGTTAACCGTGTGCGCAATGGTGAAAATCCGGAGCTGACAACACGTGAAAAACATGCCCGTGAATGCTTTGTTGTATTGGCAGAAGGTGCAGATGCAGCAACGATCGAAAAAGAAATTAAAGAAATGCCAAATTATTTTGCGGATTATGATACGACTGTGAACTTTATTACGGAAGCTGAATTTAAAGAAAATCACCAAGGTATGCCACATGGCGGATTTGTTATCCGTTCTGGTCAATCCGGCGAATCAGACAAACAAATTATGGAGTTTTCATTAACGCTAGAATCGAATCCGATGTTTACATCAAGTGTTCTCGTTGCCTATGCCCGCGCTGCATACAAATTGCACGCAAAGGGAGACAAAGGGGCAAAAACGGTGTTCGACATTCCATACGGTTTATTATCCCCAAAATCACCGGCCGATTTGCGCAAAGAGTTACTGTAATTTCCAAATGGGGCGTCGTCTAGTAAATCTAGGCGACGCTTTTTTATTTTTGCTAGACAAATCGTCGACAAAGTCTTTTCATTCAAGGTTTGGCAACGTAGAATAGAGAGGTTAAGTCTCTAAAATGACGGTTGTCCACTTTAGAGCGAGTTAATTCCCTAATGAATCTGAAATTACAGCAGATTTAAATGGTAAACAGAAAGGATGTTTAATGTGCAGGATAAGCGTTTTAAAATCGCACATAAAGAAGCACTGATCGGTGTCGTGCTTGTCATCATCAACTTTGCAATCTGGTTCGGATTTGCGTATGGGCTTGGTTCTGGTGACCCGCTTGAGTATGACTATGTATTCGGATTCCCGGCATGGTTTTTCTATAGCTGTATCGCAGGAACCATTTTCATGATTATTGCCATCTGGCTTGCAATGAAGCTTTTCTTCAAAGATATTTCACTTGAAGAGGAGGACGAACAAAAATGATACATTGGTCTGTGATTATTCCATTACTCATATTTTTAATCATCATTTTTGGCATCGGTATTTGGGCAAATCGCCAAGTCCGTACATCTAATTCGTTTTTACAGGAATATTTTTTAGGCGGTCGAGAAATGGGCGGTTTTATCCTGGCAATGACGATGATGGCGACATATGGCAGTGCCTCAAGTTTTATTGGGGGACCAGGAGTTGCCTATAATACAGGTCTTGGATGGGTTCTGTTGGCAATGGCACAGCTGCCTGCAGGTTATTTTGTTTTAATGGTGCTCGGCAAAAAATTTGCGATTGTGGCACGCCGAATTGAAGCGATTACATTAATCGACTTTTTAAAGAAACGCTATGACAGCCATACCATTGTTATTTTATCGGCAATCAGTATCATCATCTTCCTATTTGCTTCCATGACAGCGCAATGGGTAGGTGGGGCACGTCTGATTGAATCGTTGACAGGGCTTTCTTATACAAGTGCATTGCTCATTTTTGCGGTAGCCGTATTGGCGTATGTAATTATCGGTGGTTTCCGGGCTGTTGCATTAACGGATGCATTGCAAGGATCGATTATGATTGTAGGTACGGTCATCCTACTTATTGCTACAGTCATTGCCGGTGGTGGTGTTGACACAATTATGCAAGGATTGATTGCAGAAAATCCGAATTTAGTGACGCCATTTGGTGCGGAACAAAACCTGACACCAGTGTATGTTTCAACATTTTGGATTTTAATTGGACTTGGTGTTATTGGTTTGCCTCAAATCGCGGTTCGTGCGATGAGCTACAAAGATTCTAAAAGCCTACATAAAGCCATTTTAATCGGGACAATCGGAATCGGGACAATCATGTTTGGCATGCATTTAATCGGTGTATTTGCACGTCCGGTCATGCCGGGAATTGAAGTCGGCGATAAAGTCATGCCGTTGCTGACATTGGAAGTGCTGCCGCCGGTTCTGGCAGGAATCGTACTTGCAGCTCCAATGGCGGCCATTATGTCGACGGTTAATGCACTGTTGATACTAGTAAGTTCTACGGTTGTAAAAGATATTTATTTAAATTATATCAACCCGAAAGCAAGCGATGCACAAATTAAAAATCGCAGCTTTTGGGTGACAAGCATTATCGGTGGCGCGGTAGTTATTTTTGCCGTTAAACCGCCTGAGCTGTTAATCATGCTGAATTTGTTTGCGTTCGGTGGACTGGAATCGGCCTTTTTATGGAGTGTTGTTTTTGGCCTGTACTGGAAGAAAGCAAACAAATACGGGGCTATCAGTTCGATGATTGTCGGCCTGACATTATATATTGTCATCTACCGTTTTGCGGAAAATATTTATGGCATGCATTCCGTAACAATTCCGATCATAGCTTCTCTTATCACATTTGTAGCAGTAAGTATGATTGCACAAAAGGTGAAAAAAATAGAAGATTACCATTTCTAATAGCCAGAATCGTTTTGGCTCTGTATGATAGAAACCAGGACTATCAATTGATAGTTCTGGTTTATTTGACGTTAAACGCTTATTATTGTAAACTAGGTTACATAAAGTAACTTAATAAAAAATAAAGGTGATAAGATGAAAAAAATAATGGCTATTTTAGAAGATAAAATTCAGCTTGTCCGTCGTGATGATCTGCAAAATATTGCAGTTGTCGGACCGGTAAAGCTACCTATAAAACAAGAAAATCTAGAAGCAACATTTCAGTGGTACTCATGGACAACTGTTGAAAAAAACCAGACGAAAGAACAGGTAGTAGACTCTGTATCATCGATGCATTTAGCTTTTGGCCAGCAGTCATCTGTACTTGTGTATGGTGATTTTGCCAATCAGGATGATGCATTGATCCGTATGCACAGCATTTGTCATACAGGTGATATTTTCGGTTCACAGCGTTGTGACTGTGGCTATCAACTACATGAATCCATGAAGATGATTGTTGAACACGGCTGTGGCGCTATCTTTTATTTGGCAGATCATGAAGGTCGCGGTATTGGTCTGTTTTCCAAATCACTTGCTTACTTATTGCAGGAAGAAGCGTTTGATACGGTGGAAGCGAATCATGCACTCGGTTTTGAAGATGATGTCCGCTCATATGATGATGCAATCCGAGTATTGCAAGTCCTGCGGGCAAAACCGGTAACGCTCATTACGAACAATCCGAAAAAACTTGCAGCACTGCAGGAAAACGGTTTACTTGCGGATGGCCATATTCCATTATGGGGCGGCCTGACGGAAACGAATGAACAGTACTTGAAAACTAAAGTAGAAAAGTCTGGACATATCGGAATTGTTGAAAAGTTAACTGTGTAAGGAGAATTTCAAATGAAAACTGATCAGGACTATATGCAGCTTGCGCTTGAATTGGCAGCAAGTGCCAGAGGGAATACAAATCCAAATCCGCTAGTTGGAGCCGTTATCGTAAAAGATGGTGTCATTGTCGGTACAGGACTTCATCGAAAAGCAGGGGAACCCCATGCAGAAGTACATGCGGTGAATATGGCAGGCGAGCATACAAAAGATGCGACAATTTATGTCACACTGGAACCATGTTCACACTACGGCAAAACACCACCTTGTGCGAAGCTGTTGAAAGAAAGTGGGTTTAAGCGCGTCGTCGTTGCCACGGAAGATCCAAATCCTGAAGTAGCTGGGCGCGGTATTCGTCTTTTACGCGATGCGGGAATCGAAGTGGAAGTCGGTGTGCTTCAAGAGGAAGCACAAAAGCTGAATGAACGCTTTATTCATAATATGCTGACAGAGCGTCCGTTTGTAGTTGCGAAATTCGCCATGACACTTGACGGCAAAATTGCGACATATAATGGTCATTCACAATGGATTACAGGGGAAGAAGCGCGCGCGGATGTACATGAATTGCGTCATGAAGTGGACGGGATATTAGTAGGTGTACAAACGGTTTTAAATGATAATCCAAAGCTGACGACGCGACTAAATGATGGTCGACAAGGTCGTAACCCGATACGTGTCGTGTTGGATAGTACTTTGAAAACACCGGTTGATGCACATATTGCGGACACAACGGAAGCTCGTACAATCATTGTCACTTCACTCGATTCTGATGAAGAAAAGGCACAGCAATTGGAGCGTAATGGTGTTGAAATTATTCGAGTTGAAAAAGAAATATCAGGCTTGCACATAGGGGATATGTTAAAAGCATTATATAAAAAGGGTATTACGCATCTACTTGTTGAAGGTGGGGGCAATGTGAACGCGTCATTTTTACGAGGCGGCTTCATTGACCAGTATATTGTGTATATCGCACCGAAAGTATTGGGTGGGAAAAACTCCATTACACCGTTTACAGGAACTGATGTAGAAACAATTGATTTGGCAAATCAGCTTGAATTCGGTGAAGTCACTCACGTCGGGGAAGATTTGCGTATTATTGCCTATCCAAAGAAGGCTGGTTTACATGATTAAAAAAGTGGATGTATGCATTGTTGGCGGTGGTCCAGGAGGCGCGCTTCTTGCCAATATATTGGCGAAAAATAATGTGTCTGTTCTTTTAATTGAACGGACAAATGGCTTTGCAAAGGCATTCCGCGGGGAACATTTAAATGAAGAAGGCGAGCGGATTCTAAAACAGCACGGGCTTTTTGAACGAATTGAACAGCTTGGTTTGCTGCGTATGGAAACATTGGAATATTGGATGAGCGGTGAAAAGTTTAAAACAGTTGAACCGGATCCGGCTGTAGGGCATTTAGGCATCCATGTTCCGCAAGCTCATTTGCTTCAAGCAATTATCGAGCAGGCACAAGGCTATCCAACGTTTAACTATTTATTGAATACAACGGTTAAAGAGCTTGTTCAAAACGAGCACGGACAATATACAGCAGTTCGCGCCAAACAAGGTGATAACGATATGACAATTGAGGCGCAGCTTATCATCGGTGCGGATGGGCGCTATTCTACAGTCAGAAAATTGGCGAATCTGGATGTAACGATCCGCGATCATGGCTATGATCTGCTCTGGGCAAGAATACCGGCACCTGCAAATTGGACACCTTCCATTAAAATGGCCCTTGTTGATGGCATGCAAATTTCCTTGTTTACACAGGCAAAAGGATTTGTACAAATCGGCTGGAATATTAATAAAGGAAGCTATCCGGAATTACGTAAACAGCCTTTTATGCCGTTTATTGAAAAGCTCGTAAAAGCATTTCCACAATTGGCCCCTGTCGTACAGGAACATATCCAGTCATGGAAAGACTTTGTGCTGCTTGATGTATTCAGCAGTACAACGGAGCAATGGGGTAAAGAAGGTGTTGCATTGATCGGGGATGCTGTGCATACGATGACTCCGACCGGCGCGTACGGATTAAATAGTTCGTTAATGGATGCCCATGTGCTGGCACAAATGCTACTGGAAAATGAGAAATTTGATTTTATCAGCTGCGCAACAGCACGAAAACAACAGATTGAAAAAATCCAGGCAATACAAATAGAAAAAGAGCAAAAGTTTCATGAAGCTTTTCTCGTATTAAGTTAGGTGAGGGATATGAAATTCGGATTTGACATTGATGATACGTTAATCGATTTACGTCGACATGCGTTTCATTTATATAATAAAAAATTGAACAAAACGATTGGCGAAGATGTGTTTGATACAATTGCAACTGTCGAAATCCATGAACCATTTGGGCTAACAAATGAAGAAGGCAGCCAAATGTGGAAAGACTCAATGGAAGAAATCTATTTCACGGATTGTCCAAGCTTTGAAGGCGCAAAAGAGGTATTGAACGCTTTAGCAGAAGAAGGGCATGAAATTTACTATATTACATCCCGTCCGAAAGGGTATTGTGAACAGACCCGCGCATGGGTAAAAGAACAAGGGTTCCCGGTTGTGGATGAGCGTTTTTACTGCGGGATGGCAGACCATGAGAAAATCGATATTATCAAAAACCTGGAACTTGATGTATATGTAGATGATAAACCAGCTGTTTTAAACACATTGGCTGGTAGCACTACGAAAGTAATCGTGAAAAACCAGTCATATAATCAGACTGTGGAATACACCCGTCTTACAAGTTGGGATGAATTCAATAAACTGGTCGGTTACGCATCGGTGTAATCGATATGGGAAAGTCACGGAGCCATTCCGAGACTTTCTTTTTTATATAAAAGTTAAAATAGTTTGAATTTTTTCCTTTCAAGAGAAAGAATATGTGGTATTGTTAACAGTGTATAGACATACTGGTTGGAGGATTTTACTATGATAACACAACAACATTACGAAGCAAGCGTTCATTACAACGGGATTATATTACTGTCGGCCTACTTACAACGCCAATATGTATATCGTACAATTCAAGTACGTCTGAATGGAGCAAGTGAAGAACCATTAAATAAAGTGAAAAATATGCTTGAACATACAGAACTGATGCTAAATATTTTCGAGGAATCTAAAGATTTGATGGAAGGACAGCGCAACAAACTCAAATCTTTCGCAGATGAGGTTGCCCTCCTGATGCAAAACTATATTAAAGAAGAGCCGGATTTTAAAGAGCGTTTAGCAGTTGTCGGATCGACACTTTACTCGGAGCAGCTGATGAATAATGGAATTATTAAACTCGGCTATATTTTTAAACAAAACATCGGCAAAGATTTTCCGGCACGGGTCAAGTTTTACGAAGAACGTACAAAAGTAATTGACGTGATGGTACAGCTCGTATCGGAAGGAAAAGAAATCGAGAAGGGCATGCAGGACATTTTAAACAAATGGTACGACGGCATTGCCATCCAGAAAAAAGGCATAATGGAAGACCTGTCGAAAATTAATGAAATGCTTGATTTTAAAGCGGAGTAAATAAGTCCATTATCAAAACGGTTAATTTCAAACATAGAAAAAAGCCATTTTTTCTCTCAGAGAAAGAATGGCTTTTATGGTTAATAAGCTTATGCGCGTTCGAAAAATACTTTATCGATATTGTATTTTGACTGGAATTGATTGATTGCGAATGTTTCGTAAATTTCACGTTCCATTGGATCTTCAATTTCATATACTTCAATTTTGTGAATTTCAGCACGGTGGTTTTTCATTGGTGAAACATTGTCTTCAAAGTGCTTTTTGATACGTTGACGGATTTTACGTGCTTTACCTACGAATAAAAGCTCGTTCTTTTCATTATAGAAGAAGAAGATACCGCCTTTATCACGCGTAATTTTATGGAAATCAATAAATCCGAAGTATGGTGTAATTTCAACATCCCCTGGTTTTAACACTTGTTCGCGTTGACGAATTACTAAATCTGGTTTTGGCATTTCAATTTTAATCAAACTGTTCACGTCCCTAAATTATTCTAAAAGTTTATTTTACACGATAATACGATAAAATGCTATTGATATAGTAGGCCAGGCATTGGCGAATAATAAAATAAGCGGATTTTTTACCGTTATTTTCAAAACTATGGATATTTCCGACAATATAAAAGGAATTACCTTAATCAACTACACGAAGTATATACATATTATCCGACACTATTAATTGATTTTATCTATTCACTTACTTCGAACAAAACTAAATCAATACCATAATCTACATACCTTTTAGATAATAAAAAAACTACTTGTAACAAACCCAGTCAAGCAAAAAATTCTAACTTTACTGCAAGTTAAGATAATTTTTGAATTTTCGCTTTCTTTTTCCTCGAAGTTTGTCTATTGTAATAGTAGTTTGTTCAGTTAAAAACAATTATACATAAACAGTAGTTTAAAAAGAGAGAAGGAATCATATGCAAAAATATAAAGGTGAGCTGCTCATGCTCATCACCGCTGTCATGTGGGGAAGCGGTTTTGTCGGAATGGCGAAAGGGCTTGAACATTGGACCGTTTTTCAATTGATGGCCGGGAGATTTTTATTAGCTTCCATTATTTTAAGTTTCATTTTCTATAAAAAATTAAAACTCATTTCAAAAGCTGTAATATGGAAAGGTGCGATTCTCGGCGCAATCTTGTTTATCGCCTTTGCCCTGCAGACCATGGGCTTGGAATATACAACCCCATCTAAAAATGCATTCTTGACAGCGATTAATGTCATTATCGTTCCAATTATCGCTTATGTCATTTACAAAAGAAGAATTGACCGGTTTGAGTTTATTGCAGCTGGTGTGGCAGTGGTCGGAATTGGATTTTTATCATTGCAGGATTCGATGACGATTAATTTTGGCGATTTCCTGTCGATTCTTTGTGCGGTCGGATTCGCTTTTGATATTTTTTATACAAATGTATTTGTTAAAACTGAAGATGCTTTAGCGCTGACAATTGTCCAGTTTTATACGGCGACTGTCCTAAGTGTAGTTAGTGTTGTCATGCTAGGGGAAGTGCCGACGACTTATACTTCAGAAGGGTTGGGTATCATAGTGTACTTGGCAATATTTTGTACTGCTGTGGCGTATGTATGCCAAAATATCGGCATGCAATATGCAAACCCTACGAAATCTGCAATTATTTTATCAACGGAATCATTGTTCGGTACGATGTTCTCCGTCCTTATTTTAAATGAAATTTTAACTGGGCGTATGCTTGTTGGTTGTGTTCTTATCTTCTTTGCGATTTTGTTTGCAGAAGTCAAACCGACCTTTAGACGTAAAAAATCCTATATATAATGAACAGCCATTTTAAGCAATCCGTTTAAAATGGCTGATTTTGTTTATTATTATAGAAATACGGAAAAGGATAAGAGATGAATTCAGGGGAGGACTGGTTATATGTTAAATTATACGCGAAATGGTTCTGGGGAAGTTGTAGTATTAGTACATGGATTTTTAGGGAGTACAGCAATATTCGAAAAAATTATGGAACCTTTAACAAAGCAATTTGATGTCATTGCAATCGATTTACCAGGGCATGGAAAAAGTGAAATGCCGGAAGGGGAATATACAGTTTATCGCTATGCCGAAGATATAATCGATGTATTAGTTACGGAAAAAGTTGAAAAGGCTTATTGGGTCGGGCATTCGATGGGTGGCTATATTACATTGGCGGCAATCGAGAAACAATACTCTAAAATCGAAAAGGCTGTCTTATTGTATTCATCCGACTCATCGGATACACCAGAAGCAATCGATAAAAGAACGAAACAACAAGAAGAGATTCAGGAACATGGAACAGGCTCGTTCGTAGACGGAGTGATTCATAACTTCCTTGCGCCCGATGCAAAAACGGAAGATGTGCTGTTTGCAAAAGAAGTTGCCTATGAAGGAAAAGAAGAAGGCCTTGTTGCTGCACTAGGTGCTATGAAGTCACGTCCAAACCAACGAGATCTTGTCGATACAATATCAATTCCAATTCTCGTCATTGAAGGAGAACAGGACAAAGCTGTCACACCGATTACGACATCCAACCCGAATGTGGAGAAAGTAAAAACCAATACAGGACATCTTGGTATGGTGGAAGATTCTCAAACGGTAGCAAGAGAAATCATTCGTTTCCTAAACAGCTAAAACTAAAAAGAGAGGGATCCATTTTTTGGGTCCCTCTCTTTTTAACTGTATTGCTTTTTCAAATATAACGTAATCCAATTAAAGGACTCGTTTTTTTCTAAATTGGAGATGAGACCAATAATGATCGCATTTCTTGGATTTTCACTTTTCATTTCTTCTATTAATAATTGGAGGGAATCGAGTTCCAAATTGTTCGTCGTCTGCTGTTGAAGCAACATCAGTTCCTCCACTATATGATCAATCGAATAATTTTCGATCCGTCTGTAAAACTGTGAAGTATTTTGCAACAGCGCTATTTTACTTTTTGTCGCTAATAAAGTTGTCTTCTCAACAAGCGAATCTGCAAACCTCATCGCATCAAATGTCTGGCACGAGTCGAAAATATACTGCATATACGATTGAACCATCCCATTTACAATAACGACTAAATCATATTGTCGTCCCTCGATTTGTTCGCCAAATACTTCAAACAGCAGCTTTTCCAAATTTTTATTGGAAAGCTCTACATAATAATGAATCCGTTCAATTAATGCCTTATTGATGGCAGAAACGTTTTCCTTCATCAAAATATCCGCAAATCCCGCATAGTGTGACAATACTTTCATAGTATGAACAAAGTAGATATGGAGCTTTTCTGAAGGCGTATTACCTTCACTGACTGCTTGGTCAACTTCGCGAATTATATTGTTCATAAAATGTTCAATAATAGAAAAAACAAGCTCGTCTTTTGATTTAAATGATAAATAAAAAGCACCTTTAGAAATGCCGCAATGATCGGTAATTTGCTGTACTGACGTAGCTTCTATCCCTTTTTCGGCAAATAAATGTAGTGCTGAATCGATTATCAATTGTTTTCTTGTCATAATATTTTCAAGCCCCTTTCAATTGACACGTGACCGACTAGTCATTATTATAGAATGGTGGTTACATATAGTCAAGAAAGGTAAGGTGGAACTGTGAGGGGCTTGGTTAATTTCGTATTAAAGAATAAGCTTGCAGTATGGTTACTAACAATCATTATCGTGTTTTCCGGTATTTATTCATCCACGCGTATGAAAATGGAGTCGATTCCAGATATTTCGATCCCGTTCCTAATCGTTATGGGTGTTTATCCTGGGGCAACACCAGAGCAAGTAATGGATGATCTTTCAATTCCTTATGAAAAGGCAGTTGAAAGTTTAGAAGATGTAAAGGCTGTATATTCTACATCTTCATCAAATGTTTCACAAGTTCAAGTGGAATATGAATATGGCGTGGATATGGATGAAAAGAAACGTCAGTTAGAAGCTGCTTTAGATAATATTGAGCTTCCTGAAGGTGCACAAGAACCTTCAATCATGGCAATCAGTATGAACATGATGCCTGTTATTGCATTATCAGTAAGTAGTTCGGATGAAGATATTGTTGAACTGACGTCGACAGTAGAGAAAATAATTTTGCCGAAACTAAACAAAATTGACGGTGTTGCATCTGCGACAGTTACAGGTCAACATCTTGAAGAAGTTGCCTTCACATATGATGAAGAAAAGATGGCACAATTAGGTTTAACGGAAGAATCTGTTAAGCAAATGATTCAGGCAAGTGACCTTGCAGTCTCGTTAGGATTATACGAGTTTGAAGCTGGCGAGCAAGCTGTTGCAGTTGACGGCAAGTTCAAAACAGAAGAACAGTTAAAAGAAATGCTGATTCCTGTAACACCTTCTGAAACCAACCCGGTTCCTTTCGTAAAACTGGGGGATATTGCTGAAATCGAAAAAGTAGGTAAAGTGCAATCAGTATCTCGAACAAATGGTAAAGATGCGATTGCGATTCAAATCGTAAAAGGCCAGGATGCCAATACGGTGACTGTAGCAAATGCAGTTAAAGATTTAATCGAAGAAGAGCAGGAAGCCATTTCAGGTCTTAAAATCGATATTTCTTTAGACCAAGGGAAACCAATTGAAGATTCAGTCTTTACAATGGTTGAAAAAGCGGTATTTGGTGGTTTAATCGCAGTATTAATTATCCTATTATTCCTGCGTGACTTTAAATCAACTATTATCTCGATTATTTCAATTCCAGTGTCAGTATTCATGGCTTTAATGGCATTGCACTGGCTGGATATTACGCTGAATATTATGACGCTTGGTGCGATTACGGTTGCAATCGGACGGGTAATTGATGATTCCATTGTAGTAGTAGAAAATATTTATCGTCGTATGCATTTAAAAGAAGAGAAATTACAAGGCCGTGCGTTAATTCGTGAAGCAACAATTGAAATGTTCAAGCCGATCATGTCTTCAACATTAGTAACAATTGCAGTATTCGCACCACTTGTATTTGTAGGCGGTATGGTAGGGGAATTATTCGTACCATTCGCATTAACAATGTCATTTGCTTTAATCGCATCATTAATCGTTGCGATTACAATCGTACCTGCACTTTCACACACATTATTCCGTAAGAAAATTTACGGCGAAAAGTCTGAAAGTCAGCATAAAGAAGTCGGTAAGCTTGCAGTAACATACCGTAATTTCTTGGAAAAATCTTTAAACCATAAATGGATTTCGTCAATTATTGCGATTGTTCTATTAGTTGGTTCACTAGCACTAACACCATTAATCGGCTTTAGTTTCATGGGTTCTCAAGAAGAGAAAGTAATGTATTTAACATACACACCTGGAACTGGCGAATTGATGGAAGAGACACTTACGAATATTGAAGAAGTAGAAAAAGAGTTATTGAAACGTGAGGACATCGATATTTTACAATTATCGGTGAACACAGAACCTTCTACTGATGCTGCTGCAATGATGACTGGCGGTGGTGCAGGCGGTGGTTTAATCTATGCGATTTTCGATCCGGATATGGAAGATTTCCCGAAAGCGAAAAAAGAAGTAGAAGACTATATCTTTAACATTGGCCAATCCGGCGAGTGGAAAACGCAAAACTTCGCGATGGGTATGTCATCGAATGAAGTAAGCTATACACTATATAGTGAAGATTTAGATAAGTTAAACGAAGCAGTTGCTCAAGTAGAAGATGTTCTAGTTGATGTTAAAGGACTTGATGAAGTTGAGTCTAATGCTTCTGCACCATATGTAGAAAATGTAATCAAAGTAGATCAGGAAAATGTATTACAATACGGTCTGACTACTGCTCAAATTTTAATGGCTTTACAAACAAATTCAGCTAAAGAAGTGCTGACAACTGTCGAGAGTGACGGCGCTGATATTAATGTAGTTGTTCAACGTGAAGCAAAATCTGCGGCAGCGGATATTGATGAATTATTGGAAACACCGATTCAAACGGCAACTGGTCAAACAATGACAATTGGTGACATTGTAGAGCTTGAAGAAGGTACGACTTTAAATTCATTATCTCGTCAAAAAGGCGAATACTTTGCGACAGTATCTGCAACGATCATAGATAAAGATATTTCAAAAGCAACATCTGCAGCGGATGAAAAAATTGCTGATCTAGAATTACCGAAAGGCGTTACGACTGGTGTAGGTGGTGTGGCTGCAGATATGGCTGAAACATTTACTCAACTAGGGGTTGCGATGATTGCAGCTATTGCGATCGTTTACTTTATCTTAGTTGTAACATTCGGTGAAGGTTTAGCACCATTTGCGATTTTATTCTCTTTACCATTTACAGTAATCGGTTCATGGATTGGATTGTTCGCAACAGGTCTTACAATTTCGGTTTCAGTTATGATGGGATTACTGATGTTAATCGGAATTGTTGTCACGAACGCGATCGTACTTGTTGACCGCATTATCCGTATGGAACATGAAGGAATGAACATGCGTGAAGCAATTCTGGAAGCCGGTGCAACTCGTTTACGTCCTATCTTAATGACGGCGATTGCAACGATTGGTGCAATGTTACCAATGGCATTCGGTGGTGCTGGCGGCGGTCTGATTTCTCAAGACCTTGCTGTAACAGTAATTGGTGGTTTATTATCATCAACATTATTAACATTAATCATCGTACCGATTGTATATGAAGTATTATCAAAAATACTGAAGAAGAATCGTAAAGATGTAAAAGACAATTAATACGAACAGCCTGTAAGAAGTAATTTCTTGCAGGTTGTTTTTTTATAGTAAAGTTATGGGTATAGAAGAAAAGTTTTAACATACATAACGGGAGGCATTTTATGAAGAAACTATTGTTGTTCAGTCTGTTAGCTGCAGCCATTTTCAGATTTGGTTCGATTTCTGCCGAAGCAGCGTCAGACTCAATTGAGCTTGGTAAATACCCGGTGCAAGTAGTTGCGAAGAAGAATACAGAACTAAAAGATGAACACGGCAACATCATAAAAACTGTAGCAAAAGGTGAGAAGTTATTATTGCAGGCATTAAAAGGTATATCCGGAGTTATCAACTATTCTTCCAAAGAAGCCTACATCCCTTTAACCGATGTTCACTATATCCAGTTAGTCGATGGTTCGAAAATAATCACGTCCGATGAAGTGGCAGCAAAGCTAAAGCTCGTTTCTCAAATGTATCCATCACTGACGAAATTGAAGATGATCGGGAGTTCGGTTGAGGGACGTTCTTTATATTCATTAAAAGTTGGAACGGGTAAAAAGGAAGTATTGATGGATGCATCTTTTCATGGACGTGAACATATGACGACAAATGTATTGATGGAAATGATTGATACATATTTAAAAGCATATGTGAACGGAACGAAAATTGGAAAATACGAGGTGAAGGAAATTTTAAGTGAAGTGAGCATCGTATTTGTGCCAATGGTGAATCCTGATGGGGTAACACTAGCGCAAGGAGGCAAAGTAAAAACATCGATGACAAAGCTTAAAGCAATGAACAACAACAGCACCAATTTTAATCGTTGGAAAGCGAATATAAACGGTGTCGATCTGAATCGTCAATTTAATGTAAACTGGCATTTAATCAAAACGACAAGGCCCTCATTCAAAGAATATAAAGGAAAAGCACCAAATACTGAACCGGAAGCGCTTGCGATCAAAAGACTGATTGACCGTGGGGATCATTTAGCATATATTTCATATCATTCTTCCGGTCAACTTATTTACTGGAGCCAAACGAAATCAAAGTTCAGCCGAACGAAAAAGTTGGTGAAAGGGGTATCGTCCATTACCGGCTATAAAGTAATGCCGGTAACAAAGAAAAATGAACCAATAGCGGCATCTGAAGATTATTTCACAAAAGTAAAAGACCGCCCTGCAATGACAGTTGAAATCGCGCCATATGCCGGAGAAGCATCCGTTCCGTTAAAAAGATGGAATAATGTTTGGAAGCAAAATAAAACAGTCGGACTTTATATAGCCAATGAGGCCCGGAACTGGTAAAAAAACTGGTGAACCCCGATTACGAAGGTTCACCAGTTTTTAGTTTGTTTCTTGAGCGGGCGTTGTCCGTTTATGTTTAGGAACGAAAAGTACGACAATAAAGGCAACGATTGCTAATAGGAACATATAGAAATACGTCGAACTAGCCGCATTTGCATAACTTTCGTTTACCTGAACGGATGTACCCGTTAACTGCAGTGTATACACTGTTACAATGACAGCCGTTCCGATTGCACCAGCAAGTTGACGGATTGTATTGTTTACGGCAGACCCGTGTGAGGCCAGTTCTCTTGGAATCGCATTAAGGGCAGCCGTATTTAACGGCATTGTAATAAATGCCAGCCCAATCCGTAAAATAATGGTGCGTACTAGAATATATACATACGAAGTAGTAGAAGATAAGTCGATAACGAGCCACATCGAAAGTGCAACTAAAACTAAACCGAATATAAATAAAGGCTTCGCTCCGTACTTATCAAATAGTTTCCCTGTAACCGGTGACAAAAATGCATTGATAATCGCACCGGGAAGCAGCAGTAATCCTGCATCCAATGCAGAAAAACCACGGCCATCCTGTAAATACATCGGGAGTAAAATCAAGTCTGCATACATGATGATCGTAATTGCGACATTTATAATCGTCGTCATGGAATACATTTTATATCTGAATACCGATAAATTCAGTAAAGGATCCTGTGAAGACAATTGACGTTGGCAAAACAGAAAAATAATGATCAATCCCGCACCAATCGTTGTTAAAATAACTCCATCATCCCATCCGCGGCTTCCGGCACTACTAAACCCGAACAATAAGAGACCGAATCCGAATGTTGAGTATATTAAGCTGATCAAATCGATTTTCGATTTCGCACCTTCATTTACATTCATCAAGTATTTATACGCTAAGACAATAATAATAACGATAAATGGAATTAAGCTGATGAACAGCCAGCGCCATGATAAATAATCAATAATAAATCCAGCAAGAGTCGGGGCAATGGCAGGTGCAAAAATAATCGCAAATCCGACTTTCCCCATAATAGCGCCCCTTCTTTCTTCAGGGAACAAGTAGACAATTACGGTCATCATTAAAGGCAAAATAATACCTGCTCCTACAGCTTGAATCATACGTCCTGTTAAAAGCATGCCAAAGTTCATTGCACATGCTGCGACAACAGAACCGGCTAATAAAAATAGCATCGCACTAATAAACAGTTGGCGTGTTGAGAAGCGCTTCATTAAAAATGCCGTAATTGGAACCAAAATTCCGTTCACAAGCATAAAGCCTGTTGCGAGCCATTGAATTGTTGTAGGCGATACCGAAAAGGTGTTCATTAAATCACTTAGTGCGACATTGAGTAATGTCTGATTTAAAGTGGAGAAAAAACAGCCTGCAATCATGACGATCAGCAGTATTTTTCTTGTTTGTTCCGATAATTCATTTTGCATTTTAAAACCCCTTACGCTACGATAACTTTATAGACAGTTTGTCTAATAAGTATTTTAACAATGAGCAGGAGCCTTTGACATACACAATATGAAGCACTTTGTAGACTAATCGACAAATTGTTCAAATATGTAGATTTAATAATATTTAATAGACAGGAATGGTAAATCTGATGATGAAAATAGATCCACGAACAATTCGTACAAAAGAAATGTTAAAGAGAGCGGTATTCGAACTTTTGGAAGAAGGAGTAATGCTTAGTCAGTTGTCTGTACAAAAAGTAACAAAGCAAGCCACGTTAAACCGAACAACATTTTATTTGCATTATGAAGATATCAATCATTTGATGGATGATTTAACAAAAGAGATTTTCAATGAAGTAACTGAAAAAATAACAGATTTAAACCATATTCATCTGTTAAACGAAAAGGAACATTTAGTTGAGCTGCTCAATTATTTGGCCTCACAAAAACACGCTTTACGATTACTTTTCCAGTTTGAACAATTTGAAAAAGTGCTATTTCAATTAATGAAACAATTGATTGATACGAGAAGGCTGAACAGTGACCGTGTTTCGTCGAAATCACTTGTCGACAGTCATATAAAAGCGGCGTCCCTTGTCGGTGTGATCTCGTGGTGGTTAAAAGATGGAGGTTATTTAAATGCGTCATACATTGCTGATCAAATCTACCTCCTGTACAGAACATAGTTTAGCTGTTCTTCACAGCTAAACTATAGTTTGTATACAACTCCTAAAATTAGCGAATCTTTTCATGTGTAAAAAATTTAAGCCATTAAATCTGGGCATATATAATTGACTATTTTCTGAATTCATAATATGTTAATATATGAGTATATGTTCATATATTAAATAAATGGGGGCGTTTTAAATGGGAGAGCACCATCATCACCATCATCATTCGCATAGTACGAACAAGAAAGTACTGTTTATATCTTTTTTAATTATTACCGGGTTTATGATTGTCGAAGCGATTGGTGGGGTGCTGACGAACAGTCTTGCGCTGCTTTCTGACGCAGGACATATGTTAAGCGACGCCGTTTCACTTGGAATTGCATTAATGGCCATTGTATTTGCACAAAAAGTAGCAAATGCCAGTAAAACATTCGGCTACAAACGTATTGAAATATTGGCTGCCACACTAAATGGACTGACGTTAATCATCATCGCGCTGTTTATTTTTTATGAAGCGATCGGTCGTTTCATGAATCCGCCTGCAGTTGCTTCAACCGGGATGCTCGTCATCAGCAGTATCGGATTGGCAGTAAATATTCTAGTGGCATGGATTATGATGCGCGGTGCGGATACGAAGGAAAATTTAAATATGAGAGGCGCCTATTTGCACGTGATCAGTGACATGATCGGTTCAATCGGTGCCATTGTTGCCGCGTTGCTTATACTGTTCTTTGATTGGGGATGGGCAGATCCATTGGCCAGTGTCTTTGTAGCTGCGCTTGTACTTCGCAGCGGATATCATTTAACGAAAGCTTCATTGCATATTTTAATGGAAGGCACACCTCAGGATATAACTGTTGATGAAATCATAGAAACGATTGAGAAATATGAAGAGGTAAAGGCGCTTCACGACTTGCACATCTGGACAATTACAAGTGGATTAAATGCGCTGTCATGTCACGTTGTTGTAAATGATGACTTGACGATTAAGGAAAGTGAGCAACTTTTAGAGAAAGTTGAACATGATCTGCTACATCAAAATATTCATCACGTGACGATTCAAATTGAAACAACTACGCATCAGCACGACCATTCGGTTTATTGTACAGCGAAGCAAGATTCAAGCCATCAGCACCACCACCATCATTAATCAATTACGCCGGGCGTATAAGAGAAAAGAGGTAAATCGTATGACAATGGAAAAAAGAACCCAACATGAATTGGATGAAGAAACATTGTTTGTCGTTTCGCAAACGTTCAAGGCGTTAAGCGATCCGACACGAATCCGTATTTTAAACATGTTATGCTGTGAAGAGCATTCGGTAAATGACATTGCAGAAAAGCTCGATTTAAATCAGTCGGCGGTTTCCCACCAGTTACGTTTTTTGAAGAATTTACGTTTAGTAAAATTCAGGCGTGAAGGGACGACATTGTATTATACAAGTGCAGATGAACATGTTATCAACTTGCTCCATCAGGCAATCGATCATGCTCATCATTAATTAAATAGAATAGTCATCAACACGTAAAAGTTTTCTTTAATGAACGGTTACGTGTTTTTTCATTGATTTCGACATTGAAGAATGTAGGGTATATCAATAAACGGAAGACGCAAACTAAAATCATTGCCCATTTACATGGTGGCAGCAGCAAGTTTACAAAACATTTATAGTTGAATTCTAAAATAATGGAGGTTTTTCAATATGAAAGTTGTAGCAATTGTAGGAAGTATCCGTAAAGAATCATACAATCTAAAGATCGCAAAATATATTCAGGCACGATATGCTGATAAGTTCGATTTGGAAATTCTGGATTTAACCCCTCTGCCGATGTATAACCAGGATATCGAAATGGATCCTCCAAAAGCAGTATTAAACTTTAAGGCAAAAGTAAAAGAAGCTGATGCAGTTCTTTGGATAACACCTGAATATAACGCTACAATCCCCGGTGTGTTAGGAAACGCCATCGACTGGCTAAGCCGTGTGGATAAAGTGATGAACGGCAAACCATCCATTATAATGGGGTCATCAATGGGAATCTTAGGTTCTGTTAAAGCCCAAATGCATTTGCGAGATATTTTATTTGCAATCGGTTTAAATTCCCCGGTTTTACCTGGTAACGAAGTGTATATTGGAGCTGTTCATGAAAAAATTGATGCGCTAGGACAACTGACAGATGAAGCGACAATCGCATTTTTAGACGGCGTGATTGTGAACTTCGTGGAATGGATGAAGAAGTTTTAATAGTGATGGCACCTCTTTTTAAGAAGAAGTGTTGTTTTTTATGAAGGCGAGTTTTCCTGGAAATGTTACTGCAACAAAAAGAGACTCAGACAGTAAGGCCCAGTATAGAGGATAAAGATATCGCATTTTGTCAATAGAATGGTGTGACGAAAAAATATTGTTTTAGGTGAAAGAATACTCCTTAAATCCGCTTTTTTATTTACTATAGTTTTTATCTATCAAAATTATAGGAAGTATCTAATGGACGAAAGACGAATCTCTCATTACAATATAGATAAGGCGATTAAAAAATTAGGTGTAACGAATTTTTTAATGGCTATATGGATTTACAGAAATTCATCGTAACATCGAACTAAAAATATTATTTTGGGGTGATTGTTAATGGGAAAAGATTTAAGTCAGTTCATCAGAAATGAAGCGTTTTTAAACAAAGTTGTTTCAGCAGAGGAAGCCGCGTCTTGGATTGAAGACGGCATGAATCTGGGAATGAGTGGTTTTACACTTTTCGGAGAGCCTAAAGAATTTCCTCTTGCACTTTCTAAACGGGGAGAGCAGGAAAATTTCAAAGTAAATCTATATACAGGGGCATCATTAGGTCCAACTGCCGACCAATCGATGGCAGAAGCAGGCATCATCAACTTACGTGTGCCTTATCAAGGTAATGCGATTATGCGGGGTAAAATCAACAACGGGGAAATTTACTATATTGATCAGCATTTATCACATACAGCGGAAGAAGTACGTAAAGGTTCACTAGGTAAAATTGATTATGCGATTATTGAAGCAGCAGCAATTACAGAAGACGGTCTCGTGATTCCAACAGGTTCTGTAGGGAACTCACCGATTTTTGTAGAAAAAGCAGAAAACGTGATTATCGAAATTAATACAACAGCCCCAAAAGCATATGAAGGGCTTCATGATATTTATGTTCAAAAAGCACAAGGCGAGCGTAAAGAAATTCCTATCTACAATACAGGGGACCGAATTGGTGAAATCGGAATTAAAGTCGATCCTGCGAAAGTTAAAGGTATTGTTTTATCGGAGCAGCCGGATATTCCGTCACCATTATTCGAGCCAAACGAGGAAACACAGAAAATTGCCGATAATTTATTAGCATTCTTGGCAAATGAAGTGGAAGTAGGGAATTTGCCGGAATCTTTAGCGCCGCTACAATCAGGCGTTGGTTCGGTAGCAAATGCCGTATTAAACGGCATGCAAAAGTCTCAATTTAAAGATCTTGAAGTATTCTCGGAAGTACTGCAGGATGGTGTGTTTGACCTGATTGATGCGGGTATCGTTAAATTCGCGGCAGGTACAGCATTCTCGCTTTCCAAAAAGCGCGTGGACTCACTAGCGGAAGACTTGGAAAAGTACAAAGATAAAATTATGTTCCGTCCACAGGAAATTTCGAATAACCCGGAAATAATTCGTCGCTTAGGTGTTATTTCGTTTAACACAGCAATTGAAGTCGACATTTACGGTAACGTCAACTCAACTCATGTTAACGGCACAAAGATTATGAACGGTATTGGCGGTTCTGGTGACTTTGCACGTAATGCACGCATTACTATTTTCGTTACTTCTTCATTAGCGAAAAACGGGGCTATTTCAACAATCGTTCCATTCGTTTCACATATCGACCATACAGAACACGATGTCGATGTCATCGTAACGGAGCAGGGCTATGCGGACCTTCGTGGACTTCCACCAGTGAAGCGAGCAGAGAAATTGATTGAAATTGCACACCCGAAATATAAAGAACAGTTACGTGCTTATTTCGAAGAGGCAAAAGAAAAAGTAGGCGGCCAAACACCGCATATCCTTGAAAAAGCATTCTCATTCCATAACAATTTAAAAGAGAATGGGACAATGTTATTTGAAGACGACAAAATTAAACACTAATGGATAAACAGACAAAGGTGGCGTTTTAACATGGATGTAAAGTTTCCTATTGGTCCATTGCAAGTACCTGAACAGGTGACACTTGCCAATGTAAAGGAATGGTTACAACAAACGGAATCATTTACGACACGTTTAAGAGAAGTGGTCGATTCTTTAAATGAAGAGCAGTTAAACAAAACTTACCGCGAAGGTGCCTGGACAGTTCGTCAGCTTGTTCATCATATTGCTGATTCACAGCTGAACATGTACCAGCGGCTGAAGCTGGCACTAACGGACGACAACCCGACTTTGCCGGGATTTAATCAAGAAAAGTGGGCAGTACTGCCAGACAATGACTTACCTGTAGAAAGTTCGATTAAAATGCTTGAAGGTATTAATGAGCGGATCGTTTCGTTAGGTCAACGTATAACTGAAGACCAGCTAAAACGTGAATTTACACATGAGACAAACGGGCCAATCACAGTTGCCAAAAAATTAGCGAAATTGGCATGGCATGAAGAGCATCATTTCGCTCATATTAAAATCGCCCTATCAAATTAATTCTTTTTATTGTAATGGCTTACCAAACAGTGGTAAGCCATTTTTTGTAAGTGTACTATTTTATTTCCTTATATAAAAAGACGAGACGTTCAATTTCATCAAAGCCATTGTTTTTATAAAAATGTTCTGCCGGAATATTTCGGTTTGTGAGCAGTGTCATCAATTCAACTGATTTCTCTTTCAACTGGATTTCTAAATAGTTGAGCATCGCTTTTCCAATTCCTTTATTTTGCAACGTTTGATCGACGCACATTTCATGGATGAAATATTCATCGCCACTATACCACTTCCGTTGCACGCCCATTATAAAGCCAAGCAGTACACCATTTTCGATAGCAATTACACCTAGAAAGTTTGGGGTATTGTAGTAATCGGATAAATACTGGTGCGCACTTTCATCGTTCCAGTTGTCATTCCACGGCTCTGCATTAAATACTTTTATAAATGTTTCTGTACATGTTGCTAAATCGGATTTTTCCATTCTTTTAAATTCCACAATGAACCGCTCCTTTTAAAGTTTTTTCGTAAAACAGACAATGCGGTTCGCTTCTTTAAAGGCTAATTTAAGATGAACGTTTATACTGTCCTGATTAGACAATTCGCAGTCGCTTGCAAACTCTGTACATCCCTTTGTTTTAGCCCAATGTTCACATGCTTGTACTAACTGTTGCGCGAAATGCTGTCTACGGGAAGCCTCCACTACATATAGGCCTTCCAAATAGCCAACTGGTGTGGAATGTGTACCCTCTACATAGTCAAACCGGAGCTGACATTGTGCAAAACCAATTGGTTCTTCATCGTTAAATGCTAAGAAAATAGTACTGTTCTGGTTTGTAATAACGTCTTCCATGTTCTGTACGAATTCTTGTAAATCATTACCTGGCCAAAGGAGTAAAGCAAGGTGAGCTGCTGCAGATGCTTGGTCCAGTGTCGCTTCTTTAATCATAGGTTCCTCCTGTTTATAGTAATAAGTATGATTACTATTATAGAATAAAATGGAAGGTGATAGGTGGTTATGCACTGGATTGTCAAAAAATTTATTTTCATTTAAAGGTCGAGCTATTGCAAAAATTGGAAGGGAAAAGGCTTTTAAAAAGGGAACTCTTTTATATAGCTGATTTAATAAAGGGGAGAAATTGCTTTGAGTAAGTCATTTATTGAACAAGTCCATTATATTCGAATTCCTGTAAAGCATTTAGAAGTGTCTGCACAATGGTACAGTGATATATTAGGGTTCCAATTACTAAACAATACTGAGGAAAGAGCCATTTTAAAAGTAAATGAAGGACCATTCTTATTAATCTTAGTTCCTACTGAAGATGAAACATTTGCACATTTCACAATTGATAATAACCAGGAATTTAGCATTGGCTTCACGAGTCCTGAACTATCTAAATTTCATCAACACTTAATTGATCATCAAGTTACGGTCGAAGATATAAAAGAAGATAATGGGCATGCCTTTTTCCACTTTTATGACCCAAATGGGAATAAACTTCAAGTTCACTGGTGAATTATGATAAATTTATTACCTAATATCATCACACAACAAGAGTGGTGAAAAGGTAAAAATATTGAAACGAATCTATCTTTCCTTAATACGTTATGTCACAGCGTTTCAACAGAGCCTAAAAATAAAAAGCAAGCCATACGATCAACGTAGGCTTGCTTTATAAAGGTTTTAAAGCTTTCGTCTGCTCAATGTAAATAAATGCATCGTATCTTGAACCAATATTGGATGGAACATAATTCCCGTATACTTCATATTCAGGATGATAGACAACACCAATTGCACGATGGCCAATCCGATCATTGAATAATTTCCGATTCTCATCAGTAAAAATCAGTATTTTATCTTGTCCGCCAGCTGCGTGGAGCTGTCCTTCCCATGTGTTGAGTTTGGAAGAGGGAACTTGGATTATTTGCAAAGGATCTCCCCAGCTGTCAGCAGCGATGACCGTACCTTCATACGTCCCGAAGCCGATCGCAAAAGTATTGTCCATTCCATATTGTTCACGAATAAGTTGACCGACGTTGATCATCTGATCTTCTTTCATGCTGGTGGCGGATGCATCTCCGATATGTGTATTATGTTCCCAAATAATAATTTTTGCATCATCCCCGTGATACTTCAATAATTCATTGATCGCTTCCACCATATGTGAATCGCGTGTATTCCAGGAGATTGCATCCTGCATCATTTCCCGGTAATACGTTTCAGCATTTTTCGCGACAAGCGCATTCATCATGACATTTAAATCTTCCTCATGTTTATTCGAGTACTGTTCCTTGTTATTTCGCAGTGATTTCAGCAAATCTGTTACTTCACGGACACATTCATCCGTAAATTGAGCAGTGGAAAGGGCATAATGTTCGGGCATTCTGTTGTAAGGTTCAAAGCAGGAAAATGCCTTCTTTGCGTGCTCAAAATCTGCTTTATACTTAGGGTTTTCAGATAAAAAGTGTATTACTTCATCCATCGATTCAAAGAGACTGTATAAATCAATACCATAAAACCCGACTTTATTGCTCAATGTGTCATTTTTATCCTTTAGCCACTCTACGAATTCTTTTACTTCTTCATTTGCCCACATCCATTGCGGCCACCGGTTAAAAGATTCCTTTAAAATTGTTGTGGCAGTTGCATTGTCATCTTCATAACCTTTTACATAGCGGTTTACTGCCTGTGCAGATGGCCAGTCTCCTTCAACAGCGATTATATTAAACCCTTTTTGATTGATCAGAAGTTTAGTTAACTCTGCGCGGACTGTGTAAAACTCCGATGTACCGTGCGACGCTTCACCGATCATCACAATTTGGGCATTTCCAATCGAATCGACAATTTTATTTAAACCGTGTTCGTTAAAGGGAAGGGCGTGCTCTTTTATTGCAGCTACCAGTTTTCTTGGCATGTTTTTTTCGCTCCTTTCATACAACGTTATCTTTCCCGTACTACTCATATGAATACCCAGCTGCGTGTAAATTACTCGGGAGCATATTAAAAAAAACAAAAGAAAATTATTTTGTATAAACATAAAATAAGTGGTGATGCTAGTAACGATGGTCGGTTAGCCATCGAATGATTTTGGCGCATGATTCCTCGTGAATCCAATGCGCCTTTAATTTTGCTCATTTAATCTTAAACTTTTTACAACTTTCAGGTTAGTAATTTTGTACTTCGTAGAATTTTATAATATGATAGTTTTATACTAACTGAATCAGGGAGAATGACTTAATGAGTATTTATAATTATTTAGTGAAAAAAACGAACGGTGAGATCCTGTCAATGGAAACTTATCGTGATCAAGTGATGTTGATTGTGAATACGGCAAGTAACTGCGGATTTACTTTTCAATATGAAGACATGCAAAAGTTATATGAACGCTATGCAGCAAAAGGGTTCACAGTACTATCATTTCCATGCAACCAATTTGGCGAGCAGAACCCGGAAGACGGAGAAACGTCCGCAAGACAATGCAAGCTACAGTTCGGTGTTACATATCCAGTATTTGATAAAATCGATGTGAATGGCAAAGAGACTCATCCGCTATTCAACTACTTAAAACACGAGGTTGATTGTCCGGAATTTGTACGTGATACAATGCAGCAAAAACATTTGTACAATACAATTCAAACAAACTATCCTGATAATTTAATCGGCCGCAATATTCGCTGGAATTTCACGAAGTTCCTAGTAGACCGAAACGGCCGTGTCATCCAACGTTTTGAGCCGGATGCTTCATTCCTGGATATCGAAAATGCGATTGAACAGCTTTTGGAAACTGCAGCTGTAAAATAATCACATTACAAATAAAGCCCATTCCTTCAATGGAAATGGGCTTTATTTTATGCATTCTTTTTCGTCCTTGTAGTGGTTGCACGTTTTCTCGTTTTCGGCTTCTTCGTCTTATCCAGGGATGCTTGTAATGCGGACATTAAATCGGTCACATTATCAGGCAGCGGTCGTTTTTCGTTTGCCACAACCGTACTTTCCGTTTTCTTTTCCTCGATCAGCTGCATGAGCGCTGTACGGTAATCATCCGTATATTTGGTTGGGTCAAACTCTGTTGTCAATTGTTCAACAAGCATAAGGGCCGTATCCAGTTCCTTTTGCACGACTGCTTCAACACTTGGTATATTCGGTACATCCCCGACATCTCGCACTTCATCCGGGAAATGAATGATCTCCATAACTAATGTATTTTTATAGACACGGACAATGGCCAATTGCTCTTTTGACCGGATCGTAATTTTAGCGACACCGATTTTACCTGATTCCTCCAACGTTTTTCGTAATAGGACATAAGCTTTTCCACCTGTATTATCAGGTGATAAATAGTATGTTTTTTCAAAATAAATCGGATCAATTTCTTCCAGCTTAACAAAATCTATAATCTCTACGGATTTGTCCTCATTTTCTTTACGCAAGTTTTCCAAATCCTCTTCATCCAAAACGACGAATTTGTTCTTTGTATACTCGTATGCCTTTACGATATCTTCATCCTTTACTTCTGCCTGACATCCTTCACACACCTTTTTGTAGCTGATCGGTGTATGGCATTCCTTATGGAGCTGCCGAAGTTTAACGTCTTTATTTTCAGTTGCGGCATGTAGCTTGACGGGAATATTTACTAAGCCAAAACTAATACTACCTTTCCAGACAGTATGCATGTTGTCACCTCATTTTTCCTTACTATGGGACTAAAAATTTAATTTATGTATTGTCTGCGAAAAAAAACAAAGCATAAATATAAAAATGAAAGTTGGCCTATATGTGAAACCTATGTTATTAACCGATGTACCGGATATTCCATTAGGTGACGATTGGTTGTATGAGGCAAAGTATGACGGTTATCGCTGTATTTTAGTTTGGGACAAGGGCAAAAATATTCCTGAGCTGAAAAGCCGAAATGGGAATGTATTAAATGAAAAATTTCCAGAAATCATTCGTTTCTGTAAGAGTATTTATGCTGAAATCGAACCATATTTACCGCTGATTTTTGACGGAGAAATCGTTTATTTAATCAATCATTTTCAAAGTAAATTCTCGTTTGTGCAAAAGCGTGGAAAAATGACGAATCAAAAAAATATCGAATCGAATGCAAAGACATTTCCATGTCATTATATTGTATTTGATTTACTGAAATTAAAAGGGAAAGATAAGGGAAATAGCCTGTTAACAACAAGAAAACAATTATTATCCGATCTTTTTGAACGGCTCAATTTACTTGACACTGTTCAATATAATGATTCAAAGAGACTTCAAGCGATTGATGTATTTGAAAATCCGCATTTACTTTGGCAAAAAGTAACGTCCCATAATGGGGAAGGGATCATTGCGAAAAAGCGCAGCAGCAAATGGCTGGAAAATACGAGAACGAAAAGCTGGCAGAAAATAAAAAACTGGAAACATGTAAATGTCATCCTCACGAAATTTGATCAATTAAACGGTTTTTTTAATGGTGCAATCTATCAAGAAGACATGCTTATGGAAGTGGTTTCGTTTAAACATGGTTTGTCCGAGGAAGAAAGCAAAACATTGATCGCCTTTTTTAAATCGAAAGGGACAGTAAAGGAGAAAAGTATATTCGAGATTCCCCCTTCAATTTGCGTAACCGTTGCCTGTATTGATTTCGATGGCAGTAAATTGAGAGAGCCGCGCTTTCATTCGTTCCAACATCATCTGGACGTTACCGAGTGCAACTGGCAGCAAATGCAGAGACAATTAAACCCGATTCCGGAAAGTGTCATCGTCACCCATCCGGACAAATCGGTTTTTCCTGCTAGCCATATTACAAAGGATGACTATTTGTATTATTTACAGACGGTAGCGCCCATGATGATGCCTTTTCTGCAGGACCGGTTATTGACGGTCATCCGTTATCCGCACGGGGTACCTGGTGAAAGCTTTTACCAGAAAAACTATATCGAGAACTTGCCGGAATTTATCACAACTCAGTTAGTAGACGACACCCATTTTATCTTGTGCAATAATCTCGAATCCCTACTGTGGTTGGGAAATCAGCTCGCTTTGGAATTTCATATTCCGTTTCAGCCGGTCACTTCAGAACAGCCGACAGAAATTGTATTCGATTTGGATCCACCTTCCGTTCATGAGTTTGGATTGGCGGTAGATGCTGCTGTAAAGTTTAAAACGATAATGGACTACTTTAAACTGACAAGCTTTATTAAAACGTCAGGCGGAAAGGGCATGCAAATCTATATCCCATTGCCACTGCACACATTTTCTTATGAAGATACGGGTGTATTTACCGAGTTTATATGCCGATTTCTCGTACAGCAATTTCCTGATTCGTTTACAATCGAGCGGATGAAGAAAAACAGGGGTAAAAGGCTGTATTTGGATTATGTCCAGCATCGGGAAGGCAAAACGATTGTGGCACCATATTCACCACGCGGCAATAATAAAGGATTAATCGCCACTCCATTATTATGGGAAGAAGTATACGAAGGATTAACGCCTGATCTTTTCACAATTCCAAATATAATAAAACGTCTGGAACGCATGTCGGATCCTTTCAAAAATTTCAGGGAAGTGGGTGAGCGGCAGCCATTCCGAGCTGCTCTAGATCAAATAACTGGGAAACAAGTGTAGTTGGTAGCACCAGCAGTCAACTTAGAAAAAAGCCTTCCGCAAATTATGCGAAGGCTTTTCTTTTATACATTAAGAAGGATTAATCACTATAGGAGCATCCTCATGGTGGTTTGAATGACTTGGGGATAAGTCATAAGCAATCAGCGTAACATTTAATTTTTGTTCCAGTTGCTTAATTGCCTCCAGTTTATTCAAATCCAGTTCTGCAAATTTTGTTTCTTCCACAATAATCACATCCTTATTACAGTATAGATGTAGTATGAAAAGTAAATTTATATTTATCCGTGCTGTATGTAGGACAAAATAGCGATTCAGTAAATTTGGCAGAAAAAAAGAGAGATAAAAATATCTCTCAAGCCTCAAGAATTAATTGCATTATAGTTTAATGGATGAAGAATATTAGTAAATACGTCCTTTTTTACAATAAAATATGTTTTCTTATTATATGTAACGACCACTTGCCCTGGTTTAACAAATACTTTAGCTGTCTTTAAATTAGCATATGGCACACCTAATAATTTTGAAATGTTCATGATAATTACCCCTTTTCAAGTTTCTATATTTGTTATTCCCAAAATAATAATAGTTTTAAACTATATTAGATAAATTTATGCTAGAAATAAGGTTCGAAATTCAAGGTAAGTCAATGATTTTACAAATTTAATTATGAATAAAAACCTTCGTACCAATGGTTGCTCTAGATGACAATTCTAGAACATCGTGATTAAACATTCTAATACATCCATGTGAACGATTCTTACCAATTGAAGCCGGGTTATTCGTTCCGTGTATACCATAATGAGGCTTAGACAATCCCATCCAAAGCACTCCGAATGGTGCAGGAGGATTAAGTTGTTTATTGATGATCGTGTATGTACCAGAAGGTGTTGGGGTTAATATTTTGCCAACTGCAATCGGGTAAGCTTTTATAAGTTTATTGTCATCCATTAGCTTTAATCGATGTTTTAAAGTGGATATGTCGATCCATATTGCCATGAAGATCAACTCCAATTTTAAAATAGTATGAAGCAATATAGATATCAGTTAATTCGAGGAAACCAATTTTGTCGATCTTATTCCTTGTCGAATTTAAAAAAGACCTGAGCAACGACTCAAGTCTATAAACCCTTATTCTAATATATGCTGCTTAACCCAAAATAATTACATGCAGACCAGTTTTACGTAATAATTAGAGGTGAAATCGTTGGAAAAGTTTATTCGGATTTTATTTTTGTGACTTCACTACCGGAATATAGATATCGCAAATTTTCCCTTCATCAAGCATGCAACGGTCATCGTATAGTTCAAAGTCATTACAACCTGGTGCATACTCGAACCCCGATTTAGGAAACCATTCATTAAAAATATAATTCCATGTTCCCTGAATGGCAGCTACAAAGTTTTTAGCATCAGAAGGGGGTGTAGAAAATACGGCATAAGTTGCGGGAGATACTTCACAAATATGGTATTCGTCAGCAATTTTTGCCCCAGCTTTTGGTTCGACCCCGATTACATATTCAAACTCTCCGGTTGTTGGGTCTTCCGGGAAGCATACCCCATATTCATCGTGCTTTTTAATAAAGTTTTCCGAGTGAAGTTTTTCCATTTTTCCGCCGCTCATATAGTCATCCCAAAAAGCTGGGATTGCTGTAGAGTTTTCTCCGCCAGTTGACGTTGTTTTAATGGCATATCCGGCAAGTTTAATAGCAGGCAGTGTAACAAATTTAGGTTCCATAACAATTCCTCCGATAAAGTATTTGTACGTACAGGTTAAGCTTGGCGGGAATGGTCGGCCACAATGCGCATGCAAACGGTAAGTTCCTGGTGAACAGCCGTAATGACGTCGAAAAGCCTTACTGAATCCAGAGTGAGTCTCAAACCCATATTCCACTGAAATATCGAGAATCCGTTTGCCTGAAGAAAGTTCATGTGCAGCAAATGCAAGTCGTCGGTTCCGGACATAGGTCATCACCGAATATCCGGTACCCCATTGGAATACCCGGCTGAAATGCCAAGTTGAATAACCCGCTTGTGTAGCCAAAATATCCGGACTGATATTTTCAGTAATATTTTCATCGATAAACTCTAAAATCCCCTGTAAAGTTTCTATTGTGTCCATTTATATCCTCCTAGCTGTATAGTCATTCGTACAGTAAAATCAGTATACCAGAGCACTGGAGGAAAACTGTTCCAAAATTGCTGTATTTGGAAATTAAAAGAAAGAGTAAAGAAGCGTGATGATATTGGATTACTGATTTAGTTTAAACACTTCATCAATTACCCTATTTAAAACAGCAAATCGATTCTTTATCCTTACAACTCAATCATTTTAGCGCTATAATACCTCTAGAGGTGAAGAGAATGTTTATTTCAGAAACAACAGTAGAAGTGCGTTATGCAGAGACCGATCAGATGGGTGTAGTTTATCATGCCAATTACATCATTTGGTGCGAAATCGGGCGTTCACAGATTGTGAAGGATTTAGGATTTAATTATGCGAAGCTTGAAGAAGACGGGTATTTATCGCCTGTTATGGATTTCTCGATTCAATATAAAGCGGCGATGCGCTACGGACAAACGGCGACCGTTCGCACATGGATAGAAGAACATACGAAGCTTCGTACTACATATGGCTATGAAATTCTGCATGAAGACGGCACCGTTGCCGTAACGGCGAAGTCTCAACATATTTTAGTGAAAAAGGAAAACTTCCGTCCGGTCGCATTGAAAAAGATTGATGCTGCTTGGGATGCCAAATATGCGGAAGTTGCGAAAATTCAAAGTTAATCGACATGTCCTGTTAAATTGATAACAGGGCATTTTTTCTTTAACGAACAGACGAATATTGTTATAATCATATACGACCTAACGGAACTGTATATAAAAAACTATGAGGGAGGTGTGTTCATGGCACCAAAAACAATCGCGAATATTCAAACCCGCTGTCATATTTTATTGACGAATACGGCACGTGAAGCGATGAAGGAGCATGTTCCAGATGAACACGCCTTTTTTAATTTACAGCAATATTTCATTGTCGCGATTGAGAAAGTATCAGTCGATGCAGAGCAGACGCATTTGACCATCTTTTTCGACAATGAAAAAAATGTAAAGCTTAAAAACAAGTTTGAAGAGCGCGTTGTCATCATGGACTGTGTTTTCGACCCGAAAAACGGGCTTGTGGCGAAAAGTTTTCGAACACGCGGCAAAGGGACACCGGTTGTCACAAATCGCCGCGCCACGATGAAAATCCGCTTCGTTGCCTCCCGTATTAGCGGCCATACATACCAGGAGCCGTTTCTAAAGGCAATTGACGAATTGCCGATTGCACAGGAACGCTTTGATTATGTCAATAAGCGAATCAGCAGCTGGGAAGGCTATTTAAAAGTATTGAACAAAAATGCGGACATTGAAGATATTCACGCCCGTTTTTCAAGTGTGACGTTTGATGCCGACTTTTCTCATATGACCGTCCGAATTAATAACCTTGATAAAAAGCAGTGGAAACAGCTGGAGGGGCTAAGTGCGCGTTTACGCGGCTATGTCCAGGAAATCGGAGATGTTGCCAAAATCCGTCGTAACGAGAATACCGTCGAAATTGCGTTAAAACCGTATTACAGTAATTTAGCGCGGAAAAATGAGCTTCAGTTCCAATCAGAAGACATTGAATTCTCCAATGCTGCAACGAAATCACAGCTGAAACGCCTTTTAAAAGGGTTTGAACGTTTAAAAGAAGGATTGGCCGCAAATGCGAACCTCGAAACGATTCTATTTGAAGATAAACCAGTCATTGCCGAACGCAGACAAACGATTCCTCTAGATTTTCATAATCGGCTGAATCCTTACCAGCAACAGGCAGTCGAAGGGGCGATTAGTTCCGAAGATCTGTATGTCATTCAGGGTCCGCCGGGTACTGGTAAAACGACAGTTATTTCGGAAATTTGCTATCAAAATGCAAAGGCAGGACTGAAAACACTTGTTGCTTCCCAATCAAACTTAGCAGTCGACAATGCATTAAGCCGGCTTTTATCAAACAAGGATATCCGGATTTTACGCTACGGTCGTACAGAAAGCATTGAAGAAGAAGGGAAAAAGTTCATTGAGGAAAATGTTGCGACCTATTGGCAGGAGCAGACATTCGAAGCAATCGGCCATGAAATTTCGCTGCATGAAAGAAAAGAACAGCTTTTAAATAATGAGATCAATCAAGCACAAAATGAAATTGCAGCGCTTGAACAAAAACAAAAAGAGCTCGAACTGCAAATTGAACAAAAAGAAGCGGCAAAAGCCGAATTGCATGTTTTGGCCGAAAAAATCCTGGCATTGAAAAAAGAACTGACTGAATGCAAAAAAGAACTGGAAGACAATGAACGAAAACTGGAAAAACTGCAGGCAACACAGAGCACAGTAGCAGAAACCGTTGCGAATTTTGAACAGCAATTAAAAGACGGCTCGACTGTCGAGCAACTGACTGAACAAGCACAACAGTTAAAAGAAGTGAGAGAAAACTTCCAGCAGCAACTTACGCAAAGTCACTATAAAGCGCAACTTGAACAATTCCAGCAGCGCTTTAATGGGATCAACACGAATATCGAAAAGGCAAATGAAACGTCACAGTATGATTTGCTCGTAGATAAAATCACATCGTTGAAAAAGGTATATGAAATTGAAGAGTTCATGAGTGAATACAATATTCGCCGGAACTATGCAATGGACCGGTTACTTACAGCACTTGATCGAATTCAGCCGCAAATGGAACAGTATAAGCCGATCAAAGATGTGAAGGAACGGCTGGAAAAGGCATTGCACTACAGTAAAACGGCGTTAGGTATCCATGTGACACCGGACAGGCTGGATATGGGCCATCATTATACCCTTGAAGAGATTCAGGAGTTTTTGACGAAGCTTAGCATCGCTTTCCGGGACCGTCGAGTAAATGCCCAAAACGGAACCCGCTCCATTCAGGGCATTCATTTACGCATGCAATATATCGAGCAGCTGAACAATAAATATATGGATGCAATCCGTGAAACGGTGCTCATTTTCGAAAAGCTGAAAGAAGAAATCATTCTTCAGTTTAAAGAGCAAAATGATGTGAAGGCACAGCATCTTCAGCAATTGGAAGAAGAGGCAACAGCGGTAAAATCACAAATGGATGCGGTCAACGAAAAAATCGATCAATCGATAACGCTGACCCATACAACGGATGAGCTGGAAGAACTGCTCGCAGCAAATGAACTCGATCAGATGAAAACCGAAACACAGCGCCAAAACCGAGAAAAAGTGGAGCTTCAACTGAACAAAAAAGCGGAGGAGCTGGCAGTTTTAAATGAACAGATTGCCCTCGGTACGGAGACTGTCGAGCAGTTAACAGTGCGCTTTAAAGGCATCAACAGTGAAGGGATCCAGCTTGAAAAACGCAGGACAGAACTGGAGCAGCTGACAAAGCAGAACCCTGAGCTAGCGATCATCGAAGTAAACGAAAAGATCGAACAGCTTACTGAACAGATTGAGACGCTAGAAGTGAAAATTAGTTTGCTTCCGGTAACAGCGGAACTTCAAAACAAATGGCACGGCTTATTGAAAAATGCCAATGCCCATGACTTGGAGGAAATTCGCAAACTGTATGTGAAACACGCCAATGTCATCGGAACAACATGTGTTGCTTCAGCGAATAAAGAGTTTATGGACAACTATCCGACATTTGATGTTGTCATTATTGACGAAGTTTCGAAAGCAACACCACCTGAACTGTTACTGCCGATGTTAAAAGGTGCCAAAATCATTTTAGTTGGGGATCATCACCAGCTGCCGCCACTTGTCGGGGATGCGACGTTTGAAGAGACATTGGAGCAAGTTGTGAAGGAAAGTACAACATTTGAAGAAAAACGGGAGCTTGAAAAGTTACTGGAAGAATCATTGTTCGAGCGTCTTTATAACAATCTGCCGTCACAAAACAAAACAATGCTCGCACTTCAATATCGTATGCATAAAAATATTATGTCAACTATCACACCGTTTTACGAAAATGAATCCGAACAGCTGCAATGCGGGTTAGAGGATTCGGATGCTGTACGTGACCATTTCCTTGAAACATCCAAAATTTCGCGGAAACACCATTTACTATGGCTCGATATTCCAAATGATAAGCCGTATTTTGAAGAGCGTATGAAAGAAGGTTCGAGTCTTTTTAATTTGGCTGAGCTGGAACAAATTAAACAGCAGCTACTTGAATTGAATGCAGCGACAGAACAAGCGAAAGCACAAGGATTGATTCCGCAGGAAGCATTAAAATCGGTTGGCGTTATTTCTTTCTATGCCGAGCAAGTAAAACGCATCAACCTTTTGATCGAACAGGAAATCAGTGTACCGCATTTACACATCCGTACAGGATCAGTCGATAAATTCCAAGGGATGGAGATGGATGTGATTATCGTCAGCATGGTGCGGAACCATGACAATGAACGCGGAGAAATCGGGTTTGCGAAAGATTACCGCCGCCTTAATGTTGCATTATCCCGCGCAAGGGAACTGCTGATCATGATCGGCAGTACTGAAATGTTCACAAAGCGGCCTAAAAGCGCGAAAACACGGGATATGTATGCCCATGTATTAACGACAGTAAAAGAGCAAGACGGCTATTATGCTGTGTAGAAACAGGGGGATTGAATGGATTTACAAAGTACAGTTCTACAGCTGCAGAAAGAACTCATCCAAAACCCGTCCATTGAAATAAAAAAGCAAATGCAATATGCCATTCCGATTCACACATTGGAAGTAAAATATCATCCGGTGATACGCAATGCGATGGATATTTTAATGAAGATGATGCTCATTTCATTTGAGAAGGCAAAGCTAAAAAATGTTGAGTTATTAGCCGAAATTTTGTTAGTGGAACCGTTATTTATTCATGATTTGACGAATAAAATGTTACGACTGGGTATGATTGTGAAGGAACAGGAATTTGCACTAACTGCTAAGGGGAAGGCTCAGCTGGAATCGGGCATTTTTGAAGAGGAACTTGAAGAAACAAGCTATTTTATTCAATACAGCCCGATTCATGAACAGCCATTGGAGGGCGATCTGGAGGAATTTGCGGATTTGGAGGAGTTTCCGGAGCCTTTCCCGACAATCGAAACGGAAGAAATCGAAGCAATTGAAGAAGCGGTGCTGATAGAATTCATTCAGCAGCAACTATCCGAACAACCGGTTGCGGAAAATGAAGTACCGCATTATATTACAAGTGTTGTTTCGACGGAATCGATCCAGATTAATGATATACCGGTCCTATGTTTTTTGCTTTTCGATCAAAAGGAAAACAGACATTTTATGCGGGTATACAATACATTGACACGTGTATGGGATGAACAGCTGGAGACAATGTTATTCAATATAGAAAAAGAACAGCTGTAGTAAGCGCGAAATAATATTTTTAGAATTATTGCAAAATTATAAAGTACATGATACACTAATGACAATTTAATAGTCTTATCAAGAGAAGCGGAGGGACTTGGCCTTATGATGCTTCAGCAACCTCTAGTTCAACTAGAAAGGTGCTACTTCCAGCAAGGTGTGAACCTTGGCAGATAAGAACGGGTAAAAAGGCCCCTCTCATTTCTGTTTTGCTGGAATGAGAGGGGCTTTTTATATTGTTCTGGAACAGTTTGTTTCATTCATAAAACAATGCATTGCCTGAAAACCACAGATTATTAAAAGATTGTTGAAAAGTTTATGAGGGGGAAAGTGGAATGCCGATTAATATCCCGAAACATTTACCGGCGGGAGAGCTGCTTAGAAAAGAGAAGATTTTCGTTATGGAGGAAGACCGTGCGAAAACGCAACAAATTCGACCGTTAAATATTTTAGTGTTTAATTTAATGCCTGAAAAAGAAAAAACCGAGCTGCAATTGCTGCGCTTACTAGGTAATACACCATTACAGGTGGATGTGACATTTTTAAACACGGCTACATACGAATCAAAAAATGTTTCCAAATCACATTTAGATACATTTTATCGAACATTCGACCAAGTAAAGCATCGTCGTTTTGATGGACTGATCATTACCGGTGCGCCAGTAGAGAAAATGGATTTTGAAGAGGTAGGCTACTGGAATGAAATCACGCATGTTATGGATTGGGCAAATGAACATGTCACTTCAATCATGTATATATGTTGGGGCGCCCAAGCTGCCCTGTACCACCATTTTGGTATTGGAAAGTTCGAATTGCCGAAAAAATGCTCCGGTGTCTATTCCCATGTGATTACGGATTTAACAGTAGATTTAGTGCGGGGCTTCAGCGATGAATATGTGGCACCGCATTCACGTCATACGTCGGTTTCGATTGATGAAGTGCGGGCACATCCTGACTTGCGTCTACTAAGCTATTCGGATGACGCAGGGGTGTTTATTGTTCAATCGAAAAACAATAAACATATTATGATTACCGGGCATCTGGAATATGATGCAACGACACTATCAGATGAGTACTTCCGCGATATTGAGAAGGATCCGGACAATACGGAAATGCCGATCAACTATTTCCCGAATAACGATCCGTTGCAGGCACCGAAAAATGTTTGGCGTGCCCATTCGCACCTGTTGTTCTACAACTGGCTGAACTACTACGTATATCAAGAAACGCCGTATGAATGGCATTACGTCGATGAAAATATTGAATATCATATTTAATGCTTATAAATGAAACGAACCAGCAAGAGATGGACTCCTGCTGGTTCGTTTTATTTAATTGCGACCCAGGCACGTTCGCGTTCGATCTGCAAACTAATTTCCCGCCCGAAGAAATCGCTTAATAATTCGTCTGTTAAAACAACTTCCCGTGCACTGGCTTCCACATTTTTTCCGTCTTTCATCAGAAGCACATGGCTAAAACAAGGAAGTATTTCTTCTACATGATGCGTCACGTACATTAGGGTAGGGCCATTTTCTGCTTGTGCAATCTGTTCTATTGTTTGCAGCAAGTTTTCCCGTTCGATTAAGTCCAGACCGCCACATGGCTCATCCAATATTAAAATTTCCGGATCCGCCATAATGGCCCTTGCTATTTGAACACGCTGCCGTTCACCTTGAGACAAATGCTCAAATGATTTATTCGCTAAATGGTCACAGTGAAAATGTTTCATAATAGAAACGGCAAGATCAATTTCTTCTTCCGTCACATCGTTGAATAGACGAAGGGCACCGAACTTTCCGCTGAGCACGATTTCAATCGCATTATCCTGCCAATTGAAGTTATCGATCATCGCATTGCTCACCCAGCCGATCCGCGTTCGAAGCTTCGGTATATACGTCTTGCCGTAGGTTTCACCGAGCACCTGGACTTTTCCTTCATTTGGCCAAATATAGCCGTTAATTACTTTTAGCAAGGTTGTTTTACCGGATCCGTTTAACCCTAAAATCGCCCAATGCTGTCCTTTTTGTACATGCCAGCTTAAATCATTTAAAATCTTTTTATCATTGCGATATAAATGGATATTTTCAATATGTATCATTTAAAAACACCTCCACTTACTACTATGCACTCTTTTCCAATTGAACGGAAGTATTTTTTGAAAATTGTAACAATTCGAGTGAAAAAAAAGAAAGCAAACGTAGAATGCTTGCTCTCCTATTATTTATATAACAACACTTTCGACACCTGCTGCGCGGTGGAACAGCTTTCCGTTCCATTTTAATGCCCATTGTACGACAGGTCCTAAGCCGAATGCCATAAAGACGGTACCGATTCCGACTGGTCCGCCCAATACAAAACCTAATACAGCAACCGTTACTTCCATCGTTGTACGTGCGCGGTTGACACTCCAGCCGAGGCGATGCACCAACAGCAGCATTAACGTGTCACGAGGCCCTACACCGAGATTTGCAACCATATACATCCCGCAGCCAAAGCCCAGCAGAACAACGCCAACAACAAACGCCAATGTTTGTTCTAATAGCGTATTTGCATCCGGTAAGACAATTAAAAATATATCAATAAAAATCCCTGTCAGGAACATGTCCAAATAAGTCCCGGCTTTTGGCAATCTTTTTGTGAAAAACGTATCAACAGCCAGAATAAGCAAGCCCAAAATAATGGACCACATACCGACCGTCAAGCCCAAGCTTTTTTGTAGTCCGACATGAAGGACATCCCATGACCCAACTCCCAGTATTTGTCCTTTGATCGTCAATGCGACGCCTAATGATAAAACAATGATGCCTGCAATAAAAAATACGCAGCGCCAATAAAATTCCTGTTTCACTTTCACATGTAATCCCTCATCAATCCTCGATATAATCCTTACTCATTATAACGATTGAATCGGCAAAAATGGATTTACTATAAATTCGAAACATTTGAACTTTTTGAGCTGCAAATAGACCCGATTAGAATAGGGAATATGAGCATTTAATTTTCATATGAATAGCGCAATTCATCGGACGAATTGTCGACATCTACAACTAAATGATGTTCATTAAAAAACCATTCATCGGATTTTTCGATATAATAATGAATGCCTTCAACAACTGTTTCAACGCCTATTTCATGCGGCTGTTCCCGGGTCATCCCTAACGAAAAACCTTCATGAAAAGGTGAAGAACCTCCATATCGTGCATAAAAGCGAATAAAATCGCCTTTTTCTACTTCCATCTCTTGTTTAAACCAATTGAGTGCTTTTTCTGATAGTTTGATTTCCATATATTTCACCTCTACTGTCATTATGCAGTAAATAAAAAAAACTTACAAAGCTCGCGTTCTGAATTTCAAAAGATATGTCCAGACAAAAAAAGACTGAAAGGAAACCCCTTCAGCCTACAGTTTAAAATCCTTTAATTTTGGGTTCAGTACCGGCTTTAATCCGCTTAATATTTTCACGGTGACGGTAAAAAATAAAGCCTGCCAAAACGACAACTAAAATGAGTAATGCATATTCACCTGTCAGCATCCAATGAACAATTACATAAATAACGGCCGCAGCGGATACAATCATAGATGACAAGCTCACCATCTTAGTTAACTTTAAGGCGATGACAAATACGATGATTAAAATTAAAAATAACGGTAAATTATAGCCTAAAATAACACCGCCGCTTGTAGCAACCGCTTTCCCTCCACGGAAGCTTGCGAAAATCGGGAACATATGGCCTGCTGCTGCAATCACACCCAAGAATAGCGGGTGGACAGTGCTGTCTGCAAAAAACGGCAATAACGGTAGCAATACCGCAGCCGTTCCTTTTAATATATCAATAAGCAATACGGCAATACCCGGTTTTTTACCTAATACCCTAAATGTATTGGTCGTTCCTAGATTGCCGCTGCCTTGTTGTCGAATGTCCGTTTTGTAAAAAATCTTGCCAATCCACAAAGCTGATGGAATGGAACCGATTAAATAAGCACAAATAATAATTAACGCGTTGATCAAGTGTTGTGCTCCTTTCGAATTCAGAATTACTACTTGGTACTAATAGTATGTATCGAATATTTTACAATGTTTTTTAATAGAAGGAAAGAGGTATTATTTTTTCATCCATCGTAAAAAAACAGGGAAAAAGTTACATTTTATTGTTTGCTGCTAAAGGATATGCTTTTAAACGTTCGTTTTTGATGATACAATTAATCTTTGCAAAGCCTAAATCAGTACCTTTAAACATTGACATCATGCATATTTGAGCGTACGATTAGGTAGTAAATAGAACGTTTGTTTGTATTTTTGGAGGGGATTACATTTGGTAAAAAACCAAACCGGTATTTCATATAATGAAGATGCCATTCAAGTATTAGAAGGTTTAGAAGCCGTACGCAAAAGACCAGGGATGTATATTGGTTCTACAGATAGTCGAGGTCTTCACCACTTAGTGTATGAAATTGTAGACAATGCAGTGGATGAAGCGCTTGCTGGATATGGAAATCATATCATCGTGAAGATTCATGAAGATAACAGTATTAGCGTGCGTGACCATGGTCGTGGTATGCCAACAGGTATGCATAAAATGGGTAAACCAACCCCGGAAATTATTTTCACCGTCCTTCATGCAGGCGGAAAGTTTGGGCAAGGCGGCTATAAAACAAGTGGTGGTTTACATGGTGTTGGTTCATCTGTTGTAAACGCCTTATCATCATTTTTGGAAGTAACGATTTACCGTGATAACCAAATTTATCGCCAGCGCTTTGAGCAAGGCGGGAAACCGGCGACATCGCTTGATATGATCGGGAAAACGAAGGAAACTGGAACACTCGTACATTTCCTGCCGGATCCATCGATTTTTTCTGTCATTAAATATAATTATGATACATTGGCAGAGCGCTTACGTGAATCTGCATTTTTATTAAAAGGATTAAAAATTGAACTGATCGATGCCCGTGGAGAAGGACAGCATGAAATTTTCTATTATGAAAACGGGATTGAAGCGTTCGTCACATACTTAAACGAAGAAAAAGACGTATTACATCCGGTTAAATATGTAGAAGGCACAATTCAAGAAATTGAAGTGGAGTTCGCACTGCAATTTAACGACGGCTATTCCGAAACAATTTTATCGTTCGTCAACAATGTTCGTACTCGTGATGGAGGTACACATGAAACAGGTGCCAAAACAGCTCTGACACGTGTATTTAATGAATACGCCCGCAAAATCGGGTTACTGAAAGAAAAAGATAAAAATCTGGAAGGTACCGATATTCGTGAAGGCCTGACAGCAATTGTTTCTGTACGTATTCCTGAAAATCTGCTGCAATTTGAAGGTCAGACAAAAGGAAAGCTTGGTACATCTGAAGCTCGTTCAGCCGTTGATACCGTTGTTTCAGAACAATTAATGTATGTGCTTGAAGAAAATGCCGAGCTGTCGGCTTCTTTAGTGCGTAAAGCAATTCGTGCCCAACAAGTGCGTGAAGCAGCACGTAAAGCACGTGATGATGCCCGTAATGGGAAAAAGAAAAAATCAAGTACTCTTCTGTCTGGTAAGTTGACACCTGCACAGTCGAAAAATGCTTCAAGAAATGAATTATACCTAGTAGAGGGTGATTCTGCGGGTGGTTCGGCTAAGCAAGGTCGTGACCGGACGTTCCAGGCGATTTTGCCATTGCGCGGTAAAGTCATCAATACCGAAAAGGCAAAATTGCAGGACATTATGAAAAATGAAGAAATCGCAACGATTATCCATACGATCGGTTCCGGTGTCGGAGCTGATTTTTCGGTGGAAGATGCCGCTTACGATAAAGTTGTCATTATGACCGATGCCGATACAGATGGTGCTCACATCCAAGTATTATTGCTGACATTCTTCTACCGTTATATGCGCCCGCTCATCGAAGCAGGAAAAGTATATATTGCGTTGCCGCCTCTTTATAAAGTATCAAAAGGATCCGGCAAAAAGCAGGAGCTTATGTATGCTTGGACAGAACAGGAGCTGAGTGCAGCTACGAAAAAAATCGGCAAAGGCTATATTATTCAGCGCTATAAAGGGTTAGGTGAGATGAATGCCGACCAGCTTTGGGATACAACGATGAATCCCGAAACACGTACATTAATCCGCGTTAAAATTGAAGATGGTGCTCGTGCAGAACGTCGTATTACAACATTGATGGGCGATAAAGTAGAGCCCCGCCGTAAATGGATTGAATCAAACGTCAACTTCGGCATGGAAGAGGATGCAAGCATTTTAGAAAATGAATTCATCCAGCATGAGGAGGTTAACGAATAATGAGTTTTGTAGAAAAATTTCAAGATTTGCCATTAGAAGAAGTAATGGGTGACCGTTTTGGTCGCTATTCCAAATATATTATTCAAGACCGTGCATTACCTGATACACGTGACGGGCTAAAACCTGTTCAGCGTCGTATATTGTATGCGATGTTCCATGAAGGTAATACTTTTGACAAACCGTTCCGTAAATCGGCAAAAACAGTCGGAAATGTAATCGGTAACTATCACCCGCACGGAGATACTTCGGTGTATGATGCAATGGTCCGTATGAGTCAGGACTGGAAAAGCCGTCATATGCTGGTAGAAATGCATGGTAACAACGGTTCTGTCGATGGGGACCCGCCAGCCGCAATGCGTTATACGGAAGCGCGTCTATCTGCAATTGCCGCTGAACTGTTACGTGATATTAACAAAAATACAGTAGAATTTGTCCCGAACTTTGATGATCAGGATATGGAACCTACTGTATTGCCATCTCGATTCCCAAATCTGTTAGTTAACGGCGCAACAGGGATTTCGGCTGGTTATGCGACGGATATTCCGCCACATAATTTGCAGGAAGCACTTGATGCGGTTTTAATGCGTCTGGATAACAAAAACTGTACAGTCGATGAACTGATGACCGTTATTAAAGGTCCCGATTTTCCGACAGGCGGTATTATTCAAGGTGTTGACGGCATTAAAAAAGCGTACGAAACAGGAAAAGGGAAAATTATTGTCCGTTCACGCACAGAAATTGAACAGCTAAAAGGCAATAAAGAGCAAATTATCATTACAGAAATTCCATTTGAAGTAAATAAGGCCAACATGATTCGTAAAATGGATGAGTTGCGTGTAAATGACCGCCGTTTAGACGGCATTTCCGAAATTCGCGATGAATCGGACCGTAATGGTTTACGAATTGTTGTGGAGCTGAAAAAAGATGTACCTGCACAAGGGATTTTAAACTTTCTATTAAAATCAACAGATTTGCAAGTTTCGTATAACTTCAATATGATTGCGATTCATAACCGTCGTCCAATGATGATGACACTGCCGCTTATGTTGGATGCGTATATTGATCACCAAAAGGAAATTGTGCGCCGCAGATCCCAGTATGACTTGACGCGTGCAGAAGATCGCTTACATATCGTTGAAGGTCTGATGAAGGCCCTATCTATTTTAGATGAAGTGATTGAAACAATCCGTGCTTCAAAAGATAAACGTGATGCGAAAAATAACATTATCGAGAAATTCGGCTTTTCGGAAGAACAGGCAGAAGCGATTGTCAGCCTTCAACTTTACCGGTTAACGAATACCGACATTACGCAACTGCAAAAAGAACAAGATGAGTTACATGAGCTTGTTGTGAAACTGAAAGCCATTTTAGAGGATGAAAAGAAATTGATCCGTGTTATTAAATCTGAATTGAACGACATTAAAAAACGCTTTACAGTACCTCGTCTTTCAACAATCGAAGCAGAAATCGAAGAGATTAAAGTAACGCGCGATGTATTGGTGCCGAGTGAAGAAGTTGTCGTAACCGTGACAAAGGACGGCTATGTAAAACGGACAAGCCTTCGTTCACATAGTGCTTCAAACGGCAAAGATTTTGCGATGAAGGATTCCGATTACTTGCTGTACGAAGCTAACTTAAATACGCAACATCATTTACTCCTGTTTACGAGTAAAGGGCACTATATTTACCAGCCGGTCCATGAGCTGCCTGATATTCGCTGGAAAGATCTCGGACAGCATATTTCAAGTATTGTGCCAATCGATTCAAACGAAGAAATTATCGAAGTCATCGGTATTGAAACGTTCGATCAGCCGAATGTGTATGTATTTACGGCTACAAAAGAGGGGCAAATTAAGCGTTCGGCACTCGCCGATTATATCGTCACTCGTTATTCGAAACCGATTAAGACAATGAATTTAAAAGGTGAAGACGAGATGATTTTTGCCCGCCTTGTTACAGATCAGGAAGAAGTATTGCTTTCTACGAACACGAGCTATACAATTCGTTTCCCTATGGAAGATCTTCCGGTAACAGGGGTAAAAACGGCAGGAGTTAAAGGAATTATTGTTAAAGAGGGCGAGTATCTTGCGGCGGTTGCATTGTTAAAACCGGATCAGGAACAAGAGCTCGTTATCGTAACACAGCGCGGTGCCGTCAAACGAATGTTATTATCGGAACTTGAACTAGGCAACCGTGCAAAACGCGGCGTCGTCATTTTAAAAGAGTTGAAATCGAACCCGCACCGAATTTTTACAATTTTAGTTGTCAACTTTAGAAATACGTTTACTATTGAGACAGAAAAAGGTGTACAGGAAACGATCTCTGTGACATCCTTAACGAGAGCGGACCGTTATTCAAACGGTTCACTGCGGATTGATACAGATGGCGATGGGGCAATTAGCCGCGCCTATGTGGAGAAGACAGAGTAGGGATTCATGTATATTAGCTGGAATCTAAACATAAGATAAAAGTAATTCATTGACATGGAAGGCATACTTTCATACAATGAAGTTAGTAAGATTCATGCGTGATGGATCTACAGTAGTACAGAGCGGTTGGGTGGCCCCCAATCGCTTTTTTATTTACCCTTTTTGATTGTTGAAATTAAAAACACCACCTAGATGGCGAGTCTAAGTGGTGAAAATAAATTTTTTACAGCATCATTCGGAAAAAACGATAAATTGTATCGACTAGACGAAAAAGATCAGTCACATAGCGAAAAATGGCGAGTTTTTCGTTACGCTTTTTTTCCGAAACAGCCTTAGCCTTTTCTTTGCGTGATGGATAAGACACAGTAGTACACCTCCTTTACAAAAGGAGTCAGCTGGATGCTGCTTTTCTATTGTACCATGAAATATTGAAGAGAATATTACTGTTTTTAATAGAAAATTATATAAAAAAAGCGTCAAAAACCGGCAAGAAATTCTGCGGATTTTGACGCTTTTTTTTATTACGGAAGTTTTTACATAAGTCCACTTTTGTAGATGGTAAGAGGATACTTTTTTGCTTTAACGCACCGACCGTAAAACCCACCTATAAATGTAAAGCATTCTTTCATGTAAACTGGACGACATACTGGACGTTTTAGGAAGCTAAGAACACCCACTAGTGTCAACCAGTATGTATCAACAATTCAGCTAGCTCCATTTACATCGTTCCGATCTGTTCAGAAAACATAGCCATGGTCAATTGGTTCTATTCGTTTTTTAAAATAACCGCTGTAATCATATTCGGTAAGTTATATATATATAATAACGGTTGGCTACTCAATAAGCATTTATACCCATCGATTATAAAAACAATATAAATTCACATTGATTCAAATGACTTATTACACTCGAATTTTAGTAGGTTTAATGATATAGTTTCTAAGTTGCAAATACTATCTTGAGTTGTGTTTTAAAGTCGATATTATAGGTCAAATGGGAATTTAATTTTTGGGTGAGAAATCAGCCGGAAATTTACTAATATAGTAACTTACATATGTATCAGATTAAAGGCAACTCAAAATAAAAAATGAGGAGTTTATTATGTTCAAAAATATGACGTTCTTTAAACGGAGCATGCTATCAACGGTTTCAGGGATTATACTGATTAGCATTTTTTTAATTGGAGTTAGTTATTTTATCCAAGGTAGCCTTTTAAAGGATCAGTTAAGAAGCCAAACAAAAGCCATTTCAGAATCATGGTATGAGCAAATGGAAGGCTCGGATATTGCAGACTTAACGAAAAACCCGGATATCACAAGTAAAACACATGTGGAATATACAGATATGTTCGATAAAATGAGCGAATACAATCCTTCTGTATCACATGGTTATATTTTTGGCACTGAATTAAGCGGTGCGAATGGCAATGAAACATCATTAATTTCTTTTGATTCAGAATTATGGGAAGCCTTCTCTTCTGAGGGGATGGTCGTTGGTGATATGTATGAACAACCGGGCTTAGTAGTGGAGGGACTTAAAAAGTTAAAGGAAACCAATGAACCGCAATTTACTGAAGTATACAGCGATGATTTTGGTACATGGTTAACATTTATGTATCCAATCTTTGATAGTAATAATGAGCTGTTTGCTTACTATGCAATTGATGTAGATGCATCTAGTATCAATAAAGGCCAAATGGATTTATTGAAAATGTCGCTTCTTGTTTTAGCGGTATTACTTGTTCTATTTATTTTTGCTCAGTATTTTGTTATCAAAAAGCAATTAAAGCCACTGCAATTCCTATTGGTTGGTATTAATAAAGCAAGCAATGGTGACTTGAAATCAGATTTACCAGAAGGTACAGATGAATTAGGTACAGTCAACGCGAGCTTCAACAACATGATCGGATCCCTGAATAACACGGTAAGCGGGGTAAGTGATTCAGCATCCAGCCTGAAAGCAGGTGCTATGGACTTAGAAAGTTCGTTCAAAGCGACGTACGAATCATCGGAAAAAATTACGAACTCAGTAAACAGCATGCAAGTAACTTTAAAAGGTCAAGAAACCTCAATTGAAGAAGCAGCATTTTCTATGGAGGATATGTCTAAGCAAGTACAGGATATTGCAACAAACGTGTCTGATGTTTATAGATATTCTGAGGAAGTAATGTCATTTACTGAAAACGGCAAAGAGTTAACAGATAAAGTTTCAAATCAAATGGAATCCATTAATGTGGATGTTGAGGAATCGAATAGAACGATTCAAACTTTAGTACAACTATCTGACGAAATCGGCTCTATTTTAACTGTAATTAATTCAATTTCAAGTAATACAAATTTACTTGCATTAAATGCAAGTATTGAAGCCGCAAGAGCTGGCGAACATGGTAAAGGGTTTGCGGTAGTGGCTCAAGAAGTTAAACAGCTATCTGAACAATCCGCGCAATCTACAGAAGACATTCGAGAATTAGTGAATCGGGTACGCACATCGGTTCGAGAAACTGAAACGGTTATGTCTAGCATTCAAAAGGAAGTTTCAGCAGGTAAGGAATTAACTGTAGAAACAAGTGAAATGTTTAATAAAATTCTTAATTTCAACAATGATATTTCAGCTAAATTACAATCGGTCTCAGGGTCGGCAGAAGAAATATCGGCAGGTGTAGAAGAAACAACCGCTATGATGGTTACTCTTTCTTCTAATGCCAAAGAAATTTTAGAAGGCTACGAGGGTATTGTTGAAAACATTGAAGATCAGCAAACGGCTCTAGGTACAATCGGCGGTATGTCAGAGAAGTTAATTAATACTTCTGAGCACTTGGAAGATATAGTTAGCCAATACAATAAGTAAAAACAAACAGGGGATTCTTCAAAGAATCCCCTGTTCAAAATAAATAACTTTTACAGCGGTCAAGGAGAGAAAAACATAATGAATACCATTTTAAAAGAGTTTAAGAGTGTAGTTGCGCGTTTCAGCGATTCAGCAGCTATTAAAGAAGGCCAAAAAACAATTACATATAAAGAACTAAACGAAGAATCAAATAAAATTGCCAACCATTTAAAAGAAAATGGTTTGCAGAAAGGGGAATTTGTCAGCATTTACTTGAAGCGCAGTATGGAAACAGTCATCTCAATCTTAGGGATTATTAAAGCGGGCGGTGTGTATGTACCACTTGATCCTACACATCCGGTAGAGCGTAACAAGTACATTATTAACGATACAAAATCATCGAACATTATCACAAGCGGAAATCTTTTAAATAGCATCCAAGGGATGGTAACAGAAAATACGAATTTCTTGTTAATGGAGAACCTTAAAAATTTAGAACACGTAAATATCGAGTTCACAGATGATGATATTGACGATTTAGCATACGTTATTTATACTTCCGGAACGACGGGCAATCCGAAAGGAACTTTAATCCGTCAGCGCGGCGTAATTAATTTAATGGACTACATGTTAAAAGAATGGTCGATAACAAATGAAGATATTATTATGCAGTTTGCTACATACAGCTTCGATGCTTCCATTTTAGATACGTTTGCCTCTTTATATAGCGGTGCCACATTGTACTTGATTGACGACGCGGAGCGTATGTCAGAAGAAGGTTTTTTATCAGTAATCCAACGTGAGAACATTTCTATTATCCCGGCGATTCCAACCGTATTCTTTAATCGCATTGTAAACTATGTGAACGAGCGAAATTTAGACATTTTCAAAGGTGTAAAAATCGTAGGTGTTGCAGGTGAATTATTAACAGGTGATTTAGCTCGAAAGTTCAAGTCAAGCATCGGGGAACAAATTCGTTTCTTTAATTTATATGGACCAACAGAAACTACAGCGATCGTAACGTGTTATGAAGTGCCAAACAACTTGTCTGAGGCTGTATTTAGTGTGCCGATTGGTGATGATTTACCGGGTACAAAACTTTATGTAGTCAGTGAAGAAGGAAAAGTCTGTGAAACAGATGAAGTAGGAGAACTTTGGATTGCTTCGGAAGGGATTTCTTTAGGCTATTTAAATAATAAGGAAAAAACAGAAGAGGCATTTATTAAAAATCCTTTTGACGAGAATATTTATGGCGGAATGCTGTATAAATCAGGCGATTTAGTAAAACGCCTGGCTGACGGTAATATTGAATTTGTTTCTCGAAAAGATACGCAAGTCAAAATTCGCGGCCATCGTATTGAAATCGCTGAAATTGAAACACGAATGAATGAAATTGACGGAATTAATGATGCAGTAGTCGTCGTTGAAGTTATAGACGGCGAAAAAACATTAAAAGGGTTCTTCACATCGGATGAAGAGTTAGCGTTCAATTCTATTGTTGAAAATTTAAAAGTAACATTACCAAGCTATATGATTCCATCGAAACTTAAACAAATCAAGGATATTCCTTTTGCGCCTACTGGTAAAGCAGACCGTAAAAAGTTAGAGCTGCTTGAAGCAGATCCAGTCGTATTGCTTAAAACAGGTGAGATTGTAGAACCGCGAAATGAGATTGAAGCAGATATTTTAGCTGCATGGAAAGCCGTTTTGGAATTAGAAAACATCGGTGTAACGGACGATTTATTTGATATTGGTGGTCACTCATTAAAAATTATTGCGATTTTATCAAAATTAAAAGCAAAATATAGCACAATTTCTATTAAAGATTTCTTCGATTTAAAAACAGTTGAAAATTTAGCGGCTAAGGTGCAAGCCGATGCGATGTTAGGTGCTCGTGAGTTTAAAAAGGAATTTACCCAGCTTACTGAATATCCGAAAATGGCTGTTACTGAAAGATTACCTGAAGTTGAAACAGTGCTTGTAACGGGTGCTACCGGCTTCCTTGGCAGTCACATTGCCGACAAGCTTGTACAGGAAGGAAAAAGAGTGATTTTGCTTGTACGTGGAAAAGATGCAGTTAAGCGTGTAAGCGATACAGTGAAATATTTCTTCAACAAAGAGGTTTCTTCTAATATCCTTGTATTAAAAGGTGATTTAACTGAAAAGTATTTAGGATTAAAAGAAGAAGAATTTAAGGACTTAGCAGCACGCATTGATGCTATTATTCATAGTGCGGCTGATGTACGTCACTTTGGGGATCGAGAGCATTTCGAAAAAATCAATGTACAAGGTACGCAAAATATCTTTGAATTAGTAAATGTAAACCCAGCAATCGTATTCCACCATATTTCGACTGTTGGTGTTGTTGAAGATTTACTGGCAGAAGGAAAATGGGGTTTATTAGAAGGGACTACTGAAATGCCAGAAGGTTTATCCGTAGAAAGTGTGTACACGGATACTAAGATGATTGCGGAAAAGTGGATATTAGACAAGGCTAAAGAAAACAAACAAGTTTTTGTTTACCGTATGGGGAATTTAGTAGGTCGTTATAGTGATGGGAAATTCCAAAGCAATATTGACGCAAATGCCTTTTACCGTATGTTAAAACTAATGATTCTAGGCAAGAAGGCTCCGAAAGTATTATGGAAAGTGGATTTCACACCAATTGACTTTGCATGCGAAGTAGTTGTAAATTCCGTACTTAAAACAGATAATTCTCAGCGAGTGTATCATGTAAGCCATCCAAACCCAATTACCTTTGAAGAATTAATCGCCGTTTTAAATGATTTAGACTTCGATATTACAATGATTGAACAAGAAGAATACAACGCCTATATTCTAAGTGACGAAATGAGCGAGGAAGTTAAAAACTTAGCGGTTGCTCAACTTGACGGTGACGGTGCAAACGATTCAAACGCTGTCTATGACAGCAATAACACGATGCAGGTACTCGAGCTTACAAACATTCCTGTATTGAATAAAGAGTACATCGGTAAATTAATTAACCATGCTATTGCAGTCGGTTTTATTAAAGAAGCAGTTATGGCTTAAATGTAGGATTTAGAGCAATCAACTTCTTATAACTAAATGATTGGAGCACCGATTTTTATGTCTTTTCTAACATGAAATCGGTGCTTTTTTTGTTCTGAAATAGAGAACATTTCTTTTAAGTGTTAATATACACAATACTGTAGGGGCCATTGCCTACTTTTTTATTGGAGTGAAGCGAATCCTTGGATATTTATATTATTGAAGATTGGAAAAATAACGTGAATACTGATGAGCCTAAAGGCAATTGGGCATCAAACCTTATTGAGAGTACATTTAATATTCGAATTCGAAAAGATGAAAGGGGCAAGCCTTATATAATCGGTGAAGAAAAATTTATCAATTGGAGCCATACAGAACGGTTTTTAGTAGTTGCAATCAGTACAATCGGGAATATTGGGATCGATGCGGAACAATTGATAATCCCTTATGAGGAATCATTATACGGTTGGATTTTACATGAACAGGAAAAAACCAAATTGAACGCGGGCACTCTGTTTTCAGAAATTTGGACGAGGAAAGAAGCAATTTTAAAATATACAGGCGAGGGCATTCATGAAAATATGTGTGAATTAAATAGCTATGCTCTTGATTACAATATTTCTTCATTTACATTTAACAACCTTTCGATTAGCGTGTGTTATGAAGATTGTTCAGACGTTTTGAAATTATATGCTCAATAATCCTTAATCATTTGGAGTAAATAGTAGATATATAGAAATCAGCCTCTAACACTGTTAGAGGCTGATTCGTTTATCCTCAACTCGTCAAAGTAAGGAAGGTTATTTTAGTGAGAAATGTCTTGTACAGAAATACCTGTTTGAGCTTTTACCTCAACTTCACGGTATTTCAGATCATTTCTTTCTTTAGAAATTAATGTACCGATAAATCCGCCTAAGAAGCCAAGAGGTACAGAAATTAATGCCGGGTTCGTTAACATAATTAACGGTTCACCAACAAAGATTGCTTTACCTTCCACCGGATTCCATACGTTTGGAGATACGGCAACTAAAATTAATGCAGAGATTAAACCTGTTAACATTGCTGTAACAGCACCTGATGTGTTGAAACGTTTCCAGTAGATTGTGTAGATAATTACCGGTAAGTTTGCTGATGCCGCAATACAGAATGCTAATGATACTAAGAATGCTACGTTTAATGTTTGAGCACCTAAAGCTAATAGAATCGAAACAATTGAGATAATAATTGAACCGATACGAGCTGCTTTAACCGCTTCTTTTTCAGTAACTTTACCTTTTTTAATAATTTGGCCGTAAATGTCATGTGATAGGGCAGATGCACCCGAAAGTACTAAACCTGCTACTACCGCTAAGATTGTCGCGAATGCTACCGCACACACGAATGAGAATAGAATGTCGCCACCAAGCGCTTGTGCTAAAAGTGGGGCAGCCATGTTACCTGCCGGGTTCGCCGCTACGATTTCGTCTTTACCAACGAATGCTGCTGCACCGAAACCTAGGAAAATCGTTAATACATAGAATAAACCAACAATCCAAGTAGCCCAAATTACTGAAGAACGAGCTGTTTGTGCGTCTTTTACTGTGAAGAAACGCATTAAGATGTGTGGAAGACCTGCTGTACCAAGTACTAATGCCATCAGCATTGAAATTGTATCAATACCATTTGTATAACGTAAACCTGGATTTAAGTAAGCTTCACCATGCTCAGTTACCGTTGTCATTTGAGTAAACATAGTAGCGATAGAGAAGTCGAATTTTGCTAATACTAAGAATGAAATAATAACAGTACCTAACATTAATAGACATGCTTTAATGATCTGTACCCAAGATGTTGCCGTCATACCACCGAATAATACGTAAATTGTCATCATGACACCAACTAAAAGTACCGCCATCCAGTATTCAATACCTAACAGTAATTGAATAAGGGCACCTGCACCTACAAGCTGGGCAATCATGTAGAACAATACAATTGTAATCGTAGATAATGCTGCTGTACCACGAACTTTTGCTTTATCGAAACGAGCTGTAATCATGTCCGCTAATGTGAAACGGCCTAAGTTGCGTAATGGCTCTGCTACGATATATAAAACTACTAAATAGGCTACAAGGTAACCGATCGAGAAGAAGAATCCATCGAAACCGAATAATGCAATCGAACCGGCGATACCTAAGAATGATGCTGCTGATAGATAGTCACCAGCAATCGCCAGACCATTTTGCCAGCCCGTTAAACCGCCGCCAGCTGTGTAGAAGTCCGATGCACTAGATGTACGTTTAGACGCCCACCAAGTAATGACTAAAGTTAAACCTACGATTGCTACGAAGAAGAATATCGCTGTAAAACTCATTTGCTTTTACCTCCTTCATATTCCGCAATAATTGCTTTGGCTTCTGCGTCATATTTATTAGCACGTGCTACATAGAAGTGAGCTAATCCCCAAGTCATTATGAACAAACCTGCTGAATAAAGCCAAACCCATGTAATATCACCAATCGCTTTTTGATGTAAGATTTCTGTAAACGAAGTTAAGATTGGTAATAACATATAAAGTACTAAAAAAATTGCGGTAATCGACCATAAAAATGAATTCTTTTTTCTTGCAAGTTGCCTGAAAGATTGCTGCGATGCAATTCTCTCATAATCAATAATCGGCTTTTGATTATTCCCCATAAACATTCCCCCATTTGTGATAATTATTACTGCTTAATGTACGTAAAATTCTACTTTTAGGATTTTACATTTTCATTCTATTTTAGCTGTAACAAAATTGCAACACTTTTTAAATAAATTATGTGGAAAAATTTACTGCAAAAATAAGTTTAATAGAGAAAAAATAATACATTAAGGGGAGAATGTTAAAATGTTATATTTTGGGTAATTGAAGGAAAGGTATATGTTATATGGGTTTGAAGGGGTCTAAACATTAAAGTATTACAAAAAATCAGAAATTTAATTATAAGAAAATATTATTCGTTTCTATAAGTAAAAGTAATATTTAAAAAATAATTTATTTTACAAAAATATGAATTCAGTATATTCAAAAAGTTATATTCATGAAAAAAATGGTATAAAAAAGCAAAAAACTGTCCGAAAATAGTAAATATTTTCGAGACAGTTTTCTATCATTCTAATCTATTCATCTAACATTCTAATCTATTCATCTAATTTACTTTCTTATCATAATTAATGAGAAACATCTTGTACAGAAATACCTGTATGTGCCTTGACGCGGATCTCTTTATAAACACGTTCTGACTCTGCACGTTCCACTTTATGTGCTGTTAATATAGAACCTAAATAACCTGCTAAGAAACTTAAAGGAATCGTAATAATGGCAGGTACTGCTAAGTTCACGAGTGGTTCGCCTACGAAAATCGCATTTCCTGTAGGACTCCAAATGTTAGGGCCTAGCGCACCTAATACAAGACAAGATACTAAACCGGTAACCATTGCTGCAACCGCGCCGTTTGCATTGAATTTCTTCCAATAGATCGTGTAAAGGATAACTGGTAAGTTCGCCGAAGCCCCGATACAAAATGCAAAGGATACAAGGAATGAAACGTTTAAGCTTTGCGCAAATAATGCCAAAATGATAGAAACAATTGCAATGGAAATCGAACCGATTCTAGCTGCTAATACTTGTTGCTTTTCTGTTAATTTCCCGTCTTTAAGAATCTCACCATAAATGTCATGCGAAATCGCTGATGCACCTGTTAATACTAACCCGGATACAACCGCTAATATAGTAGCAAACGCAACCGCACAAATAAATGATAATAATATATTGCCGCCTAAAAACTCTGCCAATAACGGGGCAGCCGTGTTACCCGCAGCATTTTCTGCGATGATTTTATCAAACCCGACGAAGTGCATTGCACCAAAACCTAAGAAGATTGTCAGCGAGAAGAAAATCGCAGTAATCCATGTTGTCCATGAAATCGATGCACGCGCCGTTTTCGCATCTTTTACCGTAAAGAAGCGCATTAAAATATGTGGTAAACCTGATGTACCGAGCACTAATGCAAGCATCATCGAAACCGAATCGATTGTAGATGTATACTTCATACCAGGTACTAAATACTCGTCACCGTAATTTGTGCTAACCGTATCAAACATTTTCACTAAACTAAAATCAAACTTCGAAAATACTAAAAACGCCAATAATGTTGTACCGAACAATAATAGACCTGCTTTAATAATCTGTACCCAGCTCGTTGCCGTCATTCCGCCGAACAGTACATACGTCGTCATCATGACCCCTACAATTAAAACAGCCATCCAATACTCAATACCGAATAAAAGCTTAATTAACGCGCCCGCACCAACCAATTGGGCTATCATATACAAAATTACGATAATGATCGTGCCTGTAGCAGCTACACCGCGAATCCGTTTTTCATTAAAACGCGCTGTCAGCATATCAGCCAAAGTATAGCGTCCTAAATTACGCATCGGTTCTGCTATTATATATAGTAGAACTAAATTTGCAACGACATATCCGACAGAAAAGAAGAAGCCGTCAAAGCCTGTTAATGCTATCGCTCCGGAAACCCCTAGAAATGCAGCTGCCGATAAGTAGTCACCGGCAATGGCAAATCCATTTTGCCAACCTTTTAAACCACCGCCAGCTGTATAGAAATCACTTGCTGAAGAAGTTCTCCTAGCCGCGATATATGTAACGATCAAGGTTAAACCGACGATACCAATAAAGAAACCTGCTGAAACAAGATTCATCGTTATGCACCTGCCTTTTCATATTCTTGTAAAACGTCAGCTGCAGCTTTATCAAATTTTGATGCCATTTTTACGTAGAGTGTACATAAAATAATGGTCATAATGAATAGGGCAAGCGAGTAAACCCATACCCACGTAATATTGCCGACAGCTTTCTGTTGTAACACAGAAGTGAATGCCAGGATCGGTAATAAGAGGTAAAATGTCAAAAATGTTATAGTTATTCCGAATAAAAATGTGTTTTTCTTCTTTACAAACTGATTAAATGTTTCCATGCGATCGATTTTATCATAGTTAATACCATCGCATTTCGCTGAGATTTTGTTATCTAATTGACTCAACGGAATTCCTCCTTATGAAAAATTATTCTGTTTTAAACGGCATATTACGCTTTGGACCCGTTAATAGTACTCATTGTAAGAGGGTGGAGAATATAATGCAATAACATTTTTTCTGAAAACTTGGAATGTTTAAAAAGGGAATGAAGTAGAATTATCAAGTTTTAAGGAGATAAAATAGAAGGAGTGGTGTTTTAAATTTACAGTAGATTATTATTCAAGAAAAAGAAAGTAAAGAAAAACATATTTTAGATAGAATTTAAATTACATGAAGCACAATATTATATTTCGCTACTAAAAATATTTGTAGTTTTCGCTTTTTTTAAGCAATCCAGCAAATTGTACTATAACACAAAAGTGATAGTAAAAATTTGATATACTTAACATGTAAAAATTTTTATTTAACCTATTGATTTAATTTGTAGAATAAATCGATTGTAATTTACAAAAATTGAAAGTTAAATATTAATATTTTGACTATGTGTTAGAAAAAACCCGGGATATTATAAATAAAGAATCAAAAAAATATTAAAATGGAGGGACAGTATGTTGAATTTGAATTCGAAACGATTAACTTTTGAACGGTATTCAGATAAGGATCTTGCGTATGTTATTGAGCTTGTTTCGGACCCATTTATGATGAAATATATTGGAAATGGACATATAAAAGATGAACAGTATGCAATTCGTTTAATCGAACGGATGAAGGAACAGTACCGTAATTTTGATGATTATGGGTTACATAAATTAATCCATCGTCAAACGGGCGATTTTATCGGTCATGCGGGGCTTGTTGCACAAGTTATTGATGATACATTTGAAATTGAGCTTGGGTACTGGATTAAACGCGCTTACTGGGGACAAGGCTATGGATTTGAAGCAGCTCAGGCATTGGCAAAATATGCAGATGAAGAAATGTGGCTGCACCGTTATATTTCAGCGATTCAAGTAGGCAATGAAGGATCTAAAAAGATTGCATTAAAAAACGGAATGCAATTGGAGAAATTAATTGAAATGGACGGGAAAAAGGTTGAAATATATGTTAAGCTCAATTCATTTGAAGAAGACCCAACGGAAGCGTTATAAGAGGAGTATCGACATATTGTGAAAACATATTTTGAAAGCTATGAACAATATAAAAGGCAAGGAAATTCAATCAAAACAACAACCATTACAGCGAAACAATTGCTGCCGGCGCTTATTGCCCATATGGAGCGTATGGACAGGCAATTTACGCTGCATATTAACGGCCAGCTGCCTATGCCAATCGATGATTTAATGAAGGAAGCTTTTGACCAGTGCCATTTAGAACAGCCATTTTATACCCAACATTGTGAAAAGCGCAGCTATAAATATCGCCAATTAACGAAAAATCGGATTAAAGTGGAGTTTACGATGCGTTACCGGATGTCACGTCAGGAAGAAAAATGGATGGTTGATGAAATTCAAGCCATTTTAAAGAAGCGAATTCATGCCGACATGTCGATGTTGCAAAAGGTTTTAATTGTCCATGATTATATTGCCAGAACGTATAGATATGAACGTCATACAGAAGGTTCGCCGTTTGCTGTATATACGTTTATGAACGAAAAACACGGTGTTTGTATGGCATATGCGCTTTTGTTTGAAAAGATGATGGAAGCTTTGGAGATCCCTTGTTATTATGTGATTGGAAAAGCGGCGGGTGAGGGGGCAGAGGGACATGCTTGGAACATGGTGCAAATTGATGGGCATTGGTATCATGTTGACGTGACTTGGAATGATATCGGTTCTATTCCAGACAGAGAAGTTCGCTATCGCTATTTTTTAGTTGCGGATGAGAAAATGCGTCTTGATCATGAATGGAATGAAAATCATTATCCCATTTGTACGAGTACTAAATTTGAAGCATTTCATCGTTTATATGATGGCTGTGTCGTCAATACTAGTGTATATTATCCGCATCCTGGAAATGGACATTTGTATGAAATGAACTTGGCGAATTATCCATTACAGGCTAAACAGAAACTTCCTGTTAACATTCAATTTTGTTTCTCTATAAATGGATTGTTATATTTCAGGAATGATTCTCATAATCGCTATTTGTATCAATTTGAAATTGCTGCTGAGGAATTGACGCAGTTAAGCGCGGAACCAGTTATACGAATCTATGAAACTGAAACGACATTGGAAGTCTTGTATGCAGATGAAACGACAGATAGTATTCAGAAGTTGTTTTCAGCGGATACAGAAAGTGAAGATTCACTAATAGTTGAAACGGATGAAAATCGCTTGGAAGTCCCGTTAAATACATTTGGGGACAGCTGGGTAGCTTCAGTTGAACAACAAGCGGATTGTCAGCCAATGGTGTTTAAAAGCGCGGATGGAATCGAATTGATTGTAGAAGATCGTTGCAAACAATTAACGGTAGATATATATATTAATAGAGGTTTACATATACAAATAACAAATAACCGAAAAAATGTGGAATTCCATCAGCCGGCACAATTGAAAATGCCAACCGCGTTAATACCAGGCTTGGAGCAGCAGTTAAGTAAACAAAACGCGTTGGAGTATTTTACTGATAATAATTTTATTTATATACAGCTGTATAAAAGCGTAACGATCCAACTGAAAAAGTAAGCAAATGACCATAATATATGAATCCGGTTATATTATGGTCGTTTCATTAAAAAAACGTATTTCGTCTCACTATTATAAGTATACTTTTGAAACGAGACTTAACTTCCTATAATATATATTATGACCGTGTCCCTATTTTGTATACCTATAAAATCTTCACTGTATACTTTCCTCGATCGTTGTAAAAGGACAAGAAGTTTTAAATTTTTTGGACAAGAAAGTTTAAATTTTTGAATTTCCCTGTTTTGGACAAGAAGTTTTAACTTTTATTATTATACATATAAAATATTATTACCAGTTCCCGTTGATTAAAAATTTCCAATACATTTATCATTTACATCTTCTCTTATTGAATAATTTATGTATAAAGAGTAAACCTACACATTTAATTAAGTGCAGGTTTAATATTAATTATATTTGGATTACAGTGTCCAATAGCCTTCCTTAATTGCACTAAGATTACAATTTGGATATAGTGCGACTATCATGAAATATATCTGATTTCCATTTAATATCGTTGTCTCCTGATATCGATAAGTCTAAATTAAATAAATCAAAAAAATTAATAAATGTAACTCGATTTATAATTTCCCCTTGCCCCTGCACTATTTGAATAAATGGTGGCATTTGATGCCATTGGTGCTTTGGGTTATTAATGTTTAATGAATAACATAGACATTTTTGAAATTTTATATATAAAAAATTAAATAATAATTTACTGAACACATTCGCTATCAAACTAAATGAGTAATTTCCATTTTTAAATTTTCTCATTACTCTATCGAAAATTTTGCTGTTTTTATCATTTAAAAATGGATAAATTTGAGTGTGATTAAATGAGAATGATTGCCAGAAATGAAATATTGTTCTATGTGCACCTAAACGATTAAATAATTTGTCTGGATTATGGAATATGTTATAACAAGATATTTTCCATTCTTTATAAGCATCAATATACGGGTTCTTCTTTGAATTATTTTCTAAATATGACTTTAAATTAAATTTCAGATTTATTTTTCGCTGAATATATCTATCTACAGATTTTAGGATAGATTTTGATCTATTAAAAAGTTCAAAATCTAAAATAGTATTTATATAATTAACGTAATTTGAATGTTTTAATTCTCTCAATTGAGTAAGTTGATATGGATATAAACTATTTTTTTCAACAGCTATATTCAATTGCCTTTGTACATATCCTATTCTTAATGTAGATTCTTGATTTAATTTATACGCTGCACTAAAGGATTTCTTTTTTTCAACAAATACTGAGAGCGGTGTATTTTGACTTAATACCTGTGAAAATTTTGTAAATATTGTTTTATATATAATGTTATTATTCACCAAAATAGAATATTGCTTTGTTGATACATAATTTACTTTTAAATAGTTTTGATAAGTAGTGTTTAATATTGTATTGATAAAATCGTCCTTTATTAGTTTAGGTTCTTTCCATTCTTTTATAGCCAAATAAAATGATTTTTTCAATAAGTTATAATTACAATTTTCACAACAAAAACCAAGTTCCCTACATCCCAAATCATATTCTCTAAAATCTTCTTTACAATTTGAGCATTTATCTGTTAGTTGCTCTTCAGGATGAAAAGGACAATAGGATACAAAATTTAACTGGTGGAAAATACTGTGATAGCCATCAGAAATACATTTTTGGCAAATGCATAATTTAGGATTAAAAATGATGATATTTGAAAAAGTTGAAGATTTAAACAAATCTTTATATTTTTCATTATAATTATCAATTTCTATTTCAAAAATTATCCGGAGTCTATCTTTAGCTATAGATATTAAATTATCAATAGACTTGTATTCAACGCTAATAGGTGTATAACTTGCCTTTTTATTTCCTGTAAGAAAACGAAAAAATTCTCTGCCAGTAATTCGATTAGCAAATTTAAATTTTTCAAATATCCCCCATAATGATTCGTGTTCTTGTATCCAGTCCTTATTCCAGGTAATCATAGAAGCCCTCCCTGTTATCTAATAGTGAACGGTTAGTAACATATCGTCTTCGTTGATGTTGGTAAGTATAAATGCTACGATATGATTTTCATCATAAACTTTGTGTTCAACATATGCGAGTAATTTGTAGTAAGAAATATTAAGATCATAATATAACATATATCCAATAAAATTGTATTTACCGTTTTCAATAGACGAATCAATTGTGATTCCATTATTATGATTTTGAATATAAATGATATTTTGTTTTTCTTTCTTCAGTTTAGCCGTCGTAAATAGGTCCCACTCAGAATTTATTTCCTCAAATTGATAACGAAGTTTTAAATAACACTTACAATGGTTGCATAAGTACGCTAGTCTCCCCATCTTATAATAGCTTTTCAAACATTTCCTTTTACATTGCCCTCTTATACGTCTCAAGAAAGCCTTGTAAATTGCTCTTAAATCTTCAGAGGCTGCTTTCCCCCCCACCTTGTTTTTATTTAATTTTATTGTAGCCACGGTATTTAACAAATCAAAAAATTGATTCTGCTTTCCCCTCAAAGAAACAGTCTTGTTATAGAAGACTAGCTGTTTTGGTGAAAATAAGCTCCGTTTAAAGATCATTAAAGCAGTTTCTCGCCATTTTTTTTGTAATATATAGAAGAGTTGATCTTCTACTAGATAATTACCACACACACATTTATAGAAACTTCTCTCTGAAAAGACACTTTCTAGAGATAGTACACCCTTGCAATTCTTGCATGTATTTAATAAAGGTTCTGTGCGATGATATGGACAAAATTTAAAGATGTTGAGCTGGTGTAACGTACTGTGATAGCAAGACTGAATACATTGCGTGCAATAACGGAAACTTTTAGCGATTATATCGTTGAAAGTCATGCTTTCCAGATTATGTAGGCCCCATCTTTCAATTTGGGAAGTGAAATATTGTATAAGATCTATAGACAATTGCTTAGATAGCACATCGTAATTTATATTGAACGGAAATAGGTCTTCAAATAAATACTGACTCTTTATGGAACTAACGTAATTTTTTTTAAAGTAAATATTGTTAATTTCATTTGCAACTTTAACTTTCATTAAGATAGACCAAATAGATTCATCGTCAGAAATCCAATTATTTGACCAAGTCATCATTTATATTCCACTCCTTTTAAATATAAAAAAGCTGACAGCATATTGCTTAGTCAGCTTGAAATTCTTATTCAACACAATTCAAAATGTCTTTAGCCAACATTTTAGATCCGGCTACCCCTTTTAAATACTTTAAATCTCCAATAGAAAGCCAATCAATATTACTTAAATTCGCCATTTTGTTAGCGATTTTAACTGAATCCGGTTGTTGCGATTTTGAAAGATAATTTTCATTTAGAATCGTATTACCTGCAATCGCTAATGCGTTTAAACAAGTTATGTGAGTCATTCTATATAATTTATTATCCTCCCACTCATCGGGAAACAATTCTTTAATTAAATTGAAGTAAAAAAGCGCTAAATTTAACTTTTTTTCTTTCGGCAGTGAAGCTAACTCTGAACCTTTTGTAAGAAGATGAACGATATTATAAAGGTTTTGCAATGTGATATTACGTTCTTTACTTCGCATACCTATTAAAGTTCCTTTAGAAAAAAAAGGGCTTTCGGGTTTAAGGATAAGGTTTGTAGCTACCCAGCTTAAATCATCCGTATTTCGGTTAAGATAACGGCTTAATGAAGTCCCAATCCCCTTTGCTTTCGTGTTTATGACATCGAAAAGTAAAATTTCTTCATCCTCATCTAAATAATGAAATGCTAGGAATGGAACATTTAATGTAGATCCTGTCTCTTCCATATATTCTTTGATTCCTCCGAGACGATGTTGGCCATCCATCAATGCGGCCTTGTTTTTACATAATAACCGTCCAAAAGACGGGCGATTTTTATCATAGGCATGAAACTCCCAATTCCCTGCTGCATTTAAAAGGATAGGCGTATAAAGTGCGCCCTCCCCTTGTGATAAATAATTTGCAAAATCCGTACAACGCTTTTTCGTTATTGGGCGCTGGTAACCTTTGCCTGATGGATCGTTATAAAGCTTAGAATAAGAAAACTGTATAGCAATTTGCGACGAGACAGCACCTTGATATGCTACTCTGCCTCTCATTTTAGTCTGGACAACATTTTCTATTGCAATATTAGAATTTAATAAATTACTCAATTTCTTAACTCCTTTTTGTTACTACTAAGTATTATAATACTTTTATGTATAGTATTCAAGTTTTTTGCGCTTATGATTATCTTTTGGATTTTTAAATCTCACATAATCTTAAAGTGAGGTGATAAAATGTCAGAACTAATTAAAGTTATATGTGGAAACATTAGAGAAGTTAGAAAAATTAATGGTTTAACGCAAGAAGAATTGGCCGAAAAATGCGGTTTACATACCACTTACTTAGCAGGTGTTGAGCGTGGAGAACGCAATATTACTATGCAAACACTTGAAAAAATAGCGCATGGATTAGAAATATCACCGATTGAATTATTAAAGTTTGAAGGATTAGACATTGATGAACAATTTTTTAATAAACAAGAGAAGCTAAATGTATTATTAAACATAATGAATGATTTTAATGAGCATGAATTAAGTAGAATTATTAATATTGTTCAAGAAATAAAACAAATGTATAAATAAATATATATAGTTAAAGCAGCAATTCTATCCCCGAATTGCTGCTTTTTAGGACCTAATTATTATCCTTACTTTTACTAAGTTAAAATCTGATAGTTCCTATCTATTTGTAGCTTTGAAATAAAGTTTGAGCAAAAACTCTCCGTAAATCCTTATTTTACGATTAAAAAGAAGAATCCATTATGAAAAAAGATTGATCAAAATGGATTCTTCCTTAGCATTATTAATTTTGTTTTTTATAAAAAAGTTTGATCACTTTCTACCTGAGTTACTCCATAAACGCGCCCGATTGTTGAATAAAGAATGCCCATTACAATATTATGATCAGCAATACTCCCAAACGTCGCTTTGGGAATGTTTCGCTATATATATATTTTATAAAATTGGGAAAATATGCTATATTTATAAAGATTTTATACAGAAAGGGTTGATTAATATGAAACAGGTAACAAAGGTGATTGAAAAGTAGATATGTCTTCTCTTTTCAATCTCAACGAAACGAAAATAATTGAAAAGAGGATAAGGAATGTACTCAAATAAAGAATTAACAATTCGACCAGTAGTCGAGGAAGATTTATTTCGCTTGTGGGAACTCATTTATAAAGATGAAAAGCCCGAATGGAAAAAATGGGATGCCCCTTATTTTCCACATCATCCGAAGCCGTATGAAGATTTTTTGTTATCAAAAGATGAATGGATTGGTGACGAAAGCTGCTGGGTAATTGAAGTAAATGGAATAGTTCATGGTATTATCTCTTATTATTGGGAGCATGAGCCCTCTAAATGGCTTGAAGTGGGGATAATATTACATGAAGCAAGTTCATGGGGAAAAGGCATAGGTACACGAGTATTAAAATTATGGATGAATCATCTTTTTACAACAATGCCATTAGTTCGTGTAGGTTTTACAACGTGGTCTGGAAACGAAAGAATGATTCGTGTAGGAGAAAAACTTGGTATGCAAATGGAAGCACGCATTCGTAAAGTCCGCTATCATGAAGGTGTCTATTACGATTCAATTCGTATGGGGATTTTAAGAGAAGAATGGGAAAATACTATGTTGCATACAGAATACATTGAAATCTAATTAAACGTTCCCAAATAAAAGTTTGGGCATACACCACGAAGGTATGAATGTTGTTAAATCAACATTCGTACCTTTTCGCTTGAACGATTAATTACACAGTTTTCTATACATATGGTATAAACGGTTGAAATAGCAGCATTTATACTCGCAGAGCTTGTTAATAAATTTGCATAAAAACTTGCATAACATTGTTTATCGTCAAAAGTGTTATTCAATTAAATGGCCCTCTAACTAAAAAGGGCCCCCCTTCCTTATTCAAGGAAAGCGGCCGATTGTGGGAGTTTGTATCCCCCAAGTAAGATTTTTTCAGTGTGAATTAACTAAAGCTGCAATTAATTCTACAATATTCTATAAATATGCAGATATAAAGAAACTATTTATAGCTAAAATGACCAATGCGATTGCAATAATGTATTTTGTTAGTTTTTCCAATTTTATATTCAACCTCTCGTAATTCTAATATACAGTTATTTTTCTATAACCCCGTAAATAAATTTTCTACACCTTTGTTATTGTAGCAAAATTCTAGGTTATTAATTGCTAATACTCCTAATACTCATGTTATTCCACAATATGGCCCTATAACGGAAAAAAGCAATCTTCTTATTGAAGAAACGCGTCCGATTGTGGAAGATTGTTTTCCAATTATAACTCCTATAATTAACGTTATAATCGAATTTAAAGTCAAGGCACTAAACGAAACGAATACGTTTGTGCCTTTTTATTTCTAGGTGAGTAAGGACTATTCTAAAATATTAAAATTTACAGAGGTAATTTTTTATCGCGTAGTTCTTTTTGAATCTGTTCAATAAAAATATCAATAGATATTGTATTCAATCCATCCTGTTTATACGCTCTTACAGTGACAGTTTCATTTTGTTGTTCTTGATCACCTAATACAAGGATATACGGTATTTTTTGCATTTGAGCATCTCGAATTTTTCGACCTAGCTTTTCGTTACGTTTATCAATAGCTACTCGAATATTTGCTTGACGCAAATGTGCTGTAACTTTTTCTACATATGCAGTATGAGTGTCAGACACGCCAATCACCTTTACTTGTTGTGGTGCTATCCATAATGGGAATGCACCGCCAAAATGTTCGATTAAAATGCCTAAGAAGCGATCTATAGAACCGAATACAGCTCGATGAATGACAACTGGACGCACTTTCTCATTGTCTTCATTCACATATGTTAAATCAAACTTCTCTGGTAGTTGAAAATCTAACTGTACCGTTGCACATTGATGGCTACGTTTGATGGCATCTCGAATATGAATATCGATCTTCGGTCCGTAAAATGCACCGTCTCCCTCATTAATTTTATAAGGAATGCCGAGTCGGTTTAAAACATTTTCAAGTGCTTTTTCAGCTTGATTCCATAAGTCAAGTTCTCCCATATAATCTTCAGGACGTGTGGATAACTCAACTTCATATTCAAAACCGAATACTTTATATACGTGATCAATAATCTGTAATGCGAGTGCAATTTCGTCTTCTATTTGTTTCGGTGTGACGAAAATATGTGCATCATCCTGACAGAATGTTCGTACGCGCAGTAGCCCATTTAATGCACCGCTAAATTCATGTCGATGCACTTGACCAAACTCTGCCATACGAATCGGTAAATCTCGATATGAATGTAAATCATTTTTATAAATCAGCATATGTCCAGGACAGTTCATCGGTTTTAAAGCGAACTTTTGCTCATCCACTTGTGTGAAGTACATATTTTCTTTGTAGTGCTGCCAGTGTCCTGATTGTTCCCAAAGGCGTTGATTCATCATTAATGGTGTACGTACTTCTTTGTAATCGTAAGTTGCTTGCAAATTGCGTAAAAAACTCTCTAGTTCATTGCGAATAATTTGACCATTCGCTAAATAAAACGGCATCCCTGGTGCCTCTTCTGAAAACATAAATAATTCTAATTCTTTCCCAAGCTTACGGTGATTACGTTTATCAGCTTCTTCAAGGAATACGAAATAATCCTGCATATCCTCTTTCGTTGCAAAGGCTATCCCATAAATGCGTTGCAACATTTGATTATTGCTATCGCCACGCCAATACGCACCTGCAATATTCATCAACTTAAAGTGCTGCAAACTATTTGTCGATGGCACGTGTGGCCCTCTACATAAATCAACAAACTCTCCTTGCTCATAAATTGTGATCACTTCATCTTCGGGAATCGCTTCAAGCAGTTCCAACTTTAGATGATCACGTGCAAAAATAACCTTTGCTTCTTCTCTCGACATTTCTCTACGAATTACTGAATGATTTTCACTCATAATTTTTTTCATCTCACGCTCAATTGCTTGTAAATCCTCCGGCACGAGTGTATGACTCATTTCGATATCATAATAAAAACCATTTTCAATAACAGGTCCAACGCCGAATTTTGCATCTGGATATAAACGTTTCACAGCTTGGGCTAACAAATGTGCTGTTGAGTGACGAAGTACCCCTAAGCCTTCCTTTGATGAAGCATCATACAGCGAAATTTCAGCGTCCACGTGAATTGGTCGTGTCAAATCGGTTGTCGTAGTATTTACACTTCCCACAATTGATTTTTTCGCTAAGCTCGGACTAATTGACTTGGCAATTTCGGTTAGCGTAACACCTTTGGCAAAGCGTTTTTGCTCGCCATTTGGAAATTGAATTGTTACTTCTTGATTTGACATACTACCTCTCCTTTTCATAATTTGGTAAATAAAAAAGCATATATTCATCCGCAAAGGGACGAATATATGCTTGCATACCCGTGGTTCCACCCAAATTCCTACTGTCTGAAATACTTACAGTAGCTCATTGATACAGATAACGCCTGTACACGTTGCTAGTTTCCTAGCACAGCTCCAAGGGAGTAAAACGAATTATCCAATCAGGAAACTTTCAGCCGGTGATTTCCCTCTCTTTTGACCTTCACTAAAACGATTCATATCCTTTTCATTGCTTTTTAAAATTGAAATTAATATGTAATTTAATACATTACCAAATTAATGTCAATACTCTGTCTCCAATAATTAACATGATAAATACCCCATATTTGTTACTGTTATTGGATTTTTCATTACATAAATTTTCTTAAATATATATAGAAATTCTTTTCGTATTCAAGGAAAGCGCCCGATTGTTGAAGATTATTATTAAAAAATCGTTAATTATACATCCTTTAAATCTACTTTTATGTTATAATTTCCCATATCGAAAAGGGGGTATTAGTCCAATGGTAAACAAGTAATCTGAGAAAATCTTAACTTATTTTATTAAATATAGGATAAACATGTAGATTTTCTCTTTCGTTTTACAACAACTTAGTAAAGAGGAAAATAAAACATGTTAAAAAAATTCAGTGATTCTATATATTATATGCCTAATCAAGATGAAAACGACCGCCCTACTCTAGGACTGGTTTGTGGAGAACAATATAGTCTACTTATAGACTGTGGTAACTCTACTCAGCATGCAAAGGATTTTTTAAATGAAATTAAGAAACTAAATGTGCCCCCAATTAAATATGTGGTCATTACCCACGCACATTGGGATCATTTCCTTGGCATGAATGAATTTGATGCAACGATTATCGTGAACAGCCAAACAAACGAATTATTAAAAGTATGGCAAGGTTACACATTTGATGACAGTTCACTACAATCATATGCACAGTCTAACGTGATGAGCGATAAATGTATCGAGATTATTGAAGCAGAAATTCCAAATAGAGATCACTTTAAATTAAACTCTCCACACATCATCTTTGAAAAAACATTAACGCTTGATTTAGGAAATAAATTATGTGTACTTGAAAAAATTAACAGTACACATTCTAATGATGCTACAATCATTTATGTGCCTGATGAGAAAGTCATTTTTTTAGGAGATTGTGTATATGGAACAACGAAAGATTTTTTATTCCATTATAAGCAATCATTATTAATTCCGATGATTGAAGACGTTCAAAAATATCATGCGGAATCGTTCCTTCTTGGCCATGAATCTATTTGTGATTTGGAAGAAATGATGACTTTTTGGAAAGATTTAAGAGCAGCAAGTAAAGCGGTTAATTCTTCTTCGTTAGATAAGGCATTAGAGTCCTTCAAGCTAGAAAATAACAGAACACCAAATGATGATGAGTTATTTTTTATTAAGGCTTTTGTAAATGACTACATTATTCAATCACTAATTTGATAAAAGAATGAATTACGTAACCAATGATCACTTTAGAAGTGACCATTGGTTATTTTCATTAAGAATATGTTATTTTCTTTATAATAAAAATTAGCGCTAATCCTTATTACAGAATTGCGTCCGATTGTTGAATAACTTTATCTACTATATGATTTTAGTTTCTTATAGTAGATAAACCTGATTTTTCGTAAATACTAAATTTGTGTCCCAAAGGTTTTGGCTTATGATATTCCATGATTAGGATTAATTTCTCCTGATTGTTGTTTTCTTTTTAAGGAAGTAGCCGCAATTTGCACGACCATCATCATTATGTTAATGACAATCAGACCCACTATTGATGTTGAGAAGCTATTCGTCGCATCGTGAATCCAACCAAGAATAAGCGGGCCGGTTGCTCCAATTACATAGCCTGCTGATTGAGTCATAGCCGACCAAGCTGCAGCCTCCTGGGGATTGTTCGTAGCGTCGAGAGGCAGTAGTAGATTGAGCGAAAACAATCCGCCAGCGCCTACACCAATAAAGACCGTGGCAACCCAAGGTACAATAGAGAACGCAAGCATCAAAAGACCAACGAGTTGCAATACCGCCGAAATCATTAACCAAAGGCGACGAGAAGGCAATTTACGAAGCAAGATTGGCAGAACAAGGCTTACCGGTATTTGAACAATAACGAAAATAGTAAGCGCGCTTGCTGCGTAGGATTTACTATAACCCAACCCATGAATAATCTGTGGTAACCAAGCTGTAATGGAATAGAATAGCATGGCCATTAAACCGAACGTCATTGTAAGTAGCCATGCTTTCTTATTTGTCCAAGGCATTTTCGCTTTCGTAATAATTGAAGTCGGTTGATTTTGCGGTTTCATATGGCGCATAACGAACAACCACCAGAACAGCACGGCAACGAATGCAATGACTGCCCAAACACCGAGCGCATTCTGCCAAGAATTCATGCTATTTTGCATCGGTACGATTAAGCTTGAGCTTAGTGCTGCACCCAGAGTCAGCGCTACCGTATATACTGAAATCATTGAAGGCACATGTTGAGGAAAGTGACGCTTAATAAAACCAGGAAGAAGCGGTCCTACAAATGCAATCCCTATACCTGCGATAAAAGCGGTAATCAGTAAAAATGAAACTGAATCCGTGAAAAATCGTAGAATTGTACCGACTCCAATGATAAATAACGACCACCCTAATACACGTTCGATTCCCCACTTACCACTGAACTTTATGGCTACAGGAGCGAACAGTCCCATACAAAGAACGGGAATGGAAGTCAGCAAACTTGCTATAGAGGCACTCATTCCTAAGCTGTCTCGAATCGTTTCAAGCATAGGTGCAATGGAGTTAATTGCCGGTCGTAAGTTCAATGATGCAATAAATAAAGCGATAATCATTAGAATTTGTTTTTTCTTCATAAAAATTTCATAGTCTCCTTTAGGTTGTAATTTATCATTTCAAAGTTCAATCTCTCGTTTTACGATAGGCATCACTTTCGTTGCTAATAATTCAATCGCACTTGCCACTTGAGAAAATGGCTGACAAATATCAAGCTGCATAATATAACGGTTGTGGCCAAATAGTTCGTGCTGATAAAGAATTTTTCGAACAATTTCTTCAGGACCACCAATGGCAAGGGCATTGTTTTTAGAAACTGCTGCTACCACTTGCTGTTTAGAAATACTTCTTCCCATCATAGTTCGAATATAATTGGAATAATACGGATGAAATTCATTAATAGCTTGTTCCGCAGTCCTTCCAATATAGCCATGGCTTGTAATCGCAATGTTTAGATCATCTTCTGGGTGTCCTGATGAAATCCCAGCTTGACGATAAGCTTCTACTAAAGGTTTTACATAAAGAGGGTCCCCTCCTAAAATGGCGAGTGCCATTCCAAACCCTTCCTGCCCTGCCCGAACTGCACTTGCAGGGGTTCCTCCTACTCCTCTCCAAATAGGAATTTTATTTTGTTTTGGTCTAGGTGCAATGTCGCAATTATTTAAGGGCGAACGAAATTTCCCACTCCATGTAACGCGTTCATTGTTGTTTAATTCTTGTAACAGGTGTAATTTCTCTTCAAAAAGCTCGTGATAATCATCTAAATCATAGCCAAAAAGAGGGAACGATTCGATAAATGCCCCTCTACCTGCCATGATTTCAGCACGCCCCCCTGAAATTAAATCTAATGTCGAAAAGTCTTCAAATATTCTGACAGGATCTGCTGTACCTAATACGGTTGTAGCGCTTGCTAGGCGAATATTTTTCGTTGCTTGTGCAATCGCTGCTAATACAACAGGTGTAGCTGAAACTGCAAAATCCAAACGATGATGTTCGCCTAAACCAAAAATATCCAACCCTACTTCATCAGCCAATTTTGCTGTCTTGATAATATTTTGAATACGCTCTTCCGCAGAAATCACTTTTCCAGTAACGGGATCTGGAATCAATTCTCCAAAAGTATAAATACCAAATTCAAACTTCTTTTGATGTGTCTGGCTCATAAGCCACCCCCCCTATATTCTCTTTATCAAATGTTTTTAGATTTCCTTTGAATGATGTTATTATTACTTATAATAATCATTTTAAAAAGTACGTACTTTAAAGTGGTATAGTATACAAAATGATACTAAAGGGGGGAATTATGTTGAATTTAGAACCAGAATCATGTCGTGTAGCAGATTCTTTAAGCATATTAGTCGGGAAATGGAAACCAATTATCTTATTGCATTTATTGAAGAACGGTACTCAAAGATTCAGTGAATTAAAACGAAGAATGCCCAGTATTACGCAAAAAATGCTGACGAATCAATTACGCGAGTTAGAAAACGAGGATATTATACAGCGTGTTGTCTATCCACAGGTGCCTCCGAAAGTGGAATATTCAATTACTGAATATGGCCGGAGTTTGGAACCCATCTTACACGCGATGCATGATTGGGGAACTAATCATACATTACATAAACAACAAAAGATGATTGAAAAAACGAGCAATTAAAAAACTGCCTTTACCGGCAGTTTTTTATGTTTTGGATGTTTATGCACAGTATGTTCCCCTTGGAAGCTTTGTTAACTAAATGCCTATAACCGAACAGAGCAAATAACAAATCCTTGCTAATATCCGGTACTGTCACTATAATAAGACTTATTGTAACTATAATTGTTACAGTAAATAAGTGATTTGAACATATATAAGGGAGAGCTATTATGAAAATTGGTATTATAGGTGCTACGGGTAAAGCTGGACAAAAGCTTACACAGGAAGCCATTAAAAGAGGATTAGACGTTACAGCAATTGTACGAGATCCATCAAAATTGACAGAATCAGTACAGGTGATTAATAAAAATATATTAGAATTAACAAAGGAAGATATTAAACCATTTGATGTCATTATCAATACTTTTGCAGCACCATTAACGGATGCTGAACAATATCGTGTGATGGGGAAACATTTAATTACTATTTTTAACGATGTTAAAACGCGTTTAATGGTCGTTGGTGGTGCCGGGAGACTTTTTGTTGACGAGACAAGCACAACACATCTATTTGAAACACCTGAATTCCCAGAGTTTTTAATTCCTTCTTCAAAAAATCAATACGAAAGTTATTTAGAGTTAAAAGCTTCTTCAATCAAGTGGACATACGTATCTCCAGCAGCCTTTTTTGATCCAGAAGGTAAGAGGACATGTAATTATGAAGTAGGAAAAGACCATTTAATTTTTAATTCATTAGGCGAAAGTTATATTAGCTATGCAGATTTAGCTGTGGCAATTATTGACGAAGCCGTAAGTGAAAAACACCTCTGTACAGCGATTACGGTTGTTGGAGAAAAATAAGAACATCTTCATGGTCTATCTAGAAATAGAGAGGAAGGACAAACGTGATTAATACAAGATTAGCAATTGGTATCCATATATTAGTGTTTGTCGAATGTGTACCAGAGAAAGATACGTTAAACTCCGAAATAGTTTCCGAAAGTATAGGGACAAATCCAGTAGTTGTACGTCGTATGTCAAGTGCATTAAAAAAAGCAGGTTTATTAAAATCTATCTCGATAAAAAAAGGGCTAATGTTGGCTAAAAATCCCGAAGACATCACGTTATATGAGATATTAAAAGCTGTTGATCCTTCTAATGAGATATTTGTCGTGCATCAAAAAGTAAATCCTCAATGTACGTATGGACAATCGATTGTGAAAGTTATTGAAAGTGAATTTCAAACAGTCCAAGCTGAACTAGAGGGTAATTTAAAGAAAAAAACCCTTCATGATATTATGGAAAAAGTAGTAACTAATTAATAAATTGTAATTATTAGTTTGTATTCAAAATAACGTTCTCAAATTAAAGTTGAACTGCATCCCAATTGTTAGACACAGCTAACAATTGAGGTGCAGATCATGTTTGGAAACATTTCTAAATGATTGTTATTCAACAATATGGCCCTTTAGCTGAAGAAGGCAAAATTCTTATTCAAGAATAGCGCCCGATTGTTGAAGATCCTTTTCCAACTAAAGCTCCCATAAAATGAATAAGATGTTAGTTGAACATTACACTTTCATAGACACTCAAAAATACAAGTTCTTTTTACCAGGTAATTGAGGATTCGTGATTAATTTAGCATTCGCTTTTCCTCGCTTAAATCTTACATTGTTTAACCAATCAACTAATGCAGTTGAATCATAATTAGGGTGAATTCTTTCCCCGTTTTCCAAAGTCCAATACTCCTTATTCTTTTCCTCGTCAAAAATCCAATTTAGAAAGTCATCCTGAATATAATTCATTTTCCTTCCTACTTTTGTTGAACAAGAAATGTATTGTACAAAATTGTTACCAAAAACCAACTTAATAATCATTTTTTTACTCCCTTAAATGGTTTTATAATTAATGCTTTTAATCTTCCTTAATCAACTAACCTGACTAGATAGTTAAAGAACATTACTTCACAATTTTACCCAAATTTTAACGAAATCCTAGCGATTTTTTTAAATAAGTTATTCCAATAAATGGCCCTATAACGGAAAAACGCGATCTTCATATTGAAGAAACGCGCCCGATTGTTGAAGAGTATTAAAATGAATGTCCTTATATGAACGTACTGTCCCTTTATTTAATTAAATTTGAATAAATCGATAATAGTGATAAAAATTTTTTGTTACTTTAATAATAATTAAACCTCAAATTAATTCATACTTCTTTAAAGCCCACTCAATACCATCCTCACTAGAATCTTTTGTAACAAAATTAGCAGTCGATTTTAATTTTTCGTTTGCGTTCCCCATAGCGATACCTAAGTCCACAAGTTCCAACATATCAATATCATTTTCTCCATCTCCAAAAGCAATAGCTTCTTCCTTTTTAAGTCCAAAATAATCTAGTAAATCCTTAATTGCCACGGATTTTGATACATCTTCTTCAAGTACGTTCACAATATATGGGTGCCAGCGTTTAAAGTGAATTGTAGGAAATTGTTTTTTGTACTTTTCAATTTCTACATCATCAGCAAATAAACAAAGCAAATAGATTTCATTCAAATGTGCTTCTACATTAATAGGTGGAAATTCCTGCAGTCTTAATGTTTCATAGAGAGCCTGCTGTATTTTTGGACTTTGTACCTCATTCATATGTAAAGTATCCGAATAATAAGTAAGTGCATTTTGTTGTTCAAATGCAAATTTGCTAAACAGGCGAGCTGTTTCGTTAGGGAATACAATTTTGTGAATACAAGATCCTTGATGAGTAACATATGCACCGTTAGCCGTAATAAATGTGTCTATTCCTATTTCGACAAGTTCATTACACATTGATAATGGTCTACCAGTTGCTGCTACCACTTTAAATCCATAGTCCAACAGCTTTTTAATCGCTGTTTTCGTGCTTTGAGAAATTGTGCCATCTTTATAACTTGTGATGGTACCATCTACATCAAAAAAAATTATTTTATGTTTCACATTAATCTCCCAATAATTTAAGTATTTTTGTATAATTCTAACAAAAATAGGTACAAGATGTTATCTTTATTTCATTATAATTGGCTTGGCAAGTACGTGTGTAACTTGTTGAAAGTGTTGTTCAATAATATGGTCCTATAACGGAAAAACGCGATCTTCTTATTGAAGATTGAAGAATCGCGCTCGATCGTATTATTAGGTCAGCCAGAAAATATTTCTGGTTGACCATTTTTTATATCGATATATGATAACGGTAGCCGGGGTAGAACGTTCGCGCCCGTGGGGCTAAGACCTCGTCCGCAAAACAGTTCACCCCCTACTTGTAGAAACATGTTTGAGGCTGGTTGGGACAGTGATCTCGTATAACAAGCGAAGCTATGGCACTACAAAGAGGATTTAGGGGTTACCGGCAATTATCATTTTGAAGGAGGAATTATAATGAATCCAGTCATCGGTCTGGATGTAGCTAAAGGTGAAAGTCAGGTTCAAGCATATTTGGAAAGTAAGAAGCCCTACAAAAAAAGCTTTAAAGTAAAACATGATCTTGATGGGTTAGCTAGTTTATTAGATTTTATTAAAGAAGTAGAAGATATTTCAGGAGAGCGCCCTCCCCTAGTTATGGAGTCTACAGGCCATTATCACACACCAGTTGTTCAATATTTTGAGGACAAAGGTTATTTAATCATTATCGTAAATCCACTCATCTCTTATAAGACGAAAAGTTCTAGTTTACGAAAGGTAAAAACAGATATCGTTGATGCCAATCATCTCTGCGAGCTGTATTATAAAGAGGATTTAGAGCCTTATAAAAAGCGTGGCATCCAACTTGCGAACTTACGTCATCTTACGAGACAGCACGATAATATTACAGGCATGTTTGTACAAACTAAACTACAATTCCAGGCAGTCTTAGATCAAGTATTCCCTGAATATAGTAATGTTTTTGGCGACTTATATTCGAATGTTTCTTTAAAAATACTACAGACTTATCCTACTTCAGAAGATATATTGAGCGCCAATAACGAAGTATTAACAACTAAAATAAAAGAATTCTGTAATTCTCGTTCTCTACAATGGGCAAATCAACAGGCTGAAAAGCTAATGACTGCAGCAGCTCAAAATCCATTTCAACAGGCTTTATATTCTAGCCTTGCCCTAAGTTTAGATATGTATATTAACATGATCTTTGAATACAAAAAACACCTATCCCTACTTGAAAATGAGATAGATGCTTTGGCCAAAAGTATTGAAGAATCGAAGATTATCCAATCAATTCCTGGTATCGGAGAAAAAATCGCTGCCACGATTATATCTGAAATTGGGGAAATTGAAAGGTTTAATCACCCTAAGAAACTAGTCGCATTTGCCGGTCTTGATCCTAGTATCTTTGAATCAGGTACATTCAAAGGCACTTACAACCGAATAACCAAAAGAGGCTCTAGCAGACTACGGCAAGCTTTGTATATGGCTGTTAAATGTGCAATTCGTGATTGTCGAAAACAGAAAACTACAGATGAAATCCTTCCTCGTAATAAGAAATTACGGGCGTTTTATGATAAAAAACGTGAAGAAGGAAAACCATTTAGAGTAGCTGTAATAGCTTGTGCAAACAAACTCTTACATTGGATTTATGCACTATTAAAAAACAAAACTTCTTTCCAAGACATAGCTTGATTTAACAATTTAACCAAGCAAACCTAAACTTTCCAAATCAAGAACTTGGACGGTTATTTGGCATACACAAATTTAGTATAACATGATATTTTTATTATTTTTAATGAAAATTATTGACAACTATTAGCTGGTTTTGTTGCATAATTCCCTCATATTTCATAGAAAAATAAATGTATAAAAGCAAAGGAACAGGGAGTCGTAGATTGGAAAAGAAGCTATGCTATTTCGTTCTCCGAAAACAGCAAGCCCTTACCCAGTAAACGAGTAGAATAACCAAAATTCTGAACATGATACATAAATTTAATATAAAAGTTGTTTTCAATCATTTATACTAAAAATATAGTTATTATGAGAGGTGAATTTAGTGTTTATTAAAGATAATAAATCATCCCACTTAGATGAACACCTAAAGAATAATTCTGAAACTAGTAGTACTGAAGATAAAGAAATGCTTGAAAACATCAAGGTTACAATAAAGAAGAATAAAGAAGTAATAGAGCAAAACCGTAAAATTCTTGAATCAGAGAAACAAAAAGAAGCCACTGAAGAATGATCTCAGTGGTTTTTTGTTTTATCTTATTGCTCTTGAATCCCTTATAAAATCACTTTAGAGTCTTCCTCTTTTCCAGGAAAGCGCCCGATTGCGGAAGATCATTGCTTAAACCTTATTCAAGATAAGCTAACCATTAGCTCAACAAAATATTTGATTAAAATTAGGCTTGAAGAGCTTTTTGTAATGATTTTTTCATTGCTTCTACAAAATTCTGACGTGTCTCTTCAGATAATTCTAATAAGGGGTAGCGTCAGGAAAATGCGGATTTACAACGTTAAGGAAATCCAATTATAAAAAAGCCTAATTTCTCGGTATTGTAAGTGAGAAATTAGGCTTTAGTTAGTTCATTAAAGCGCTCGATAATTTAATAAGGTATAAAGAATTTAAAGAATTACCCCTGAAAAGCTCCCTTTTAATACTTCTTTTTCATCCTGATTTTTGCATAAAAAGGATGTGCTAATAGAAGTTCTGCTTTTATTTTCTTGCCACTCGTATTCTTCAATTTTCACTTCACATTTGATTGTATCTCCTGTAAATACAGGTCTTAAAAACTCAAAATACATTGTACTAGCTAACACGTTTGCATCTCCACCTATTTTTGTCGGTAAAGTAGCCGTAAGTAGCCCTTGAATTACTAGTCTTCCTTGTTCATCCGGGGTAATATGATGAACTCCTTCATCACAAGAAACTTCTGTAAATAATTCAACATCTCTTACTGTAAAAGTACGTTCAAATGTAATGATATCCCCTATTTTTAAAGACATATTTATCCCCCTATTTTATATTGATAATAAATATTGTGTATTACGATAATTCAATGTATGGTTAGACGAGAAAATCTTTAGATTTCCAATCTTTTGGCTTAATGTCTTTATTCATCCATTCCTTTTCAGGTGCTTTATATGGAGTAACAGCGACTAATTGATTATTGTGCCAGCTTGCTGCTCTGGAACGAATCATTTCGTCAAGTAGGATTGGAATAAATTCTTCTGGCTGAAGTTGAAAAGAGTAACGTGCAAAATCTTTAAACCAACCACATTGTAGTAGGTAGTGATCGATTTCTTCCTTTGCTAATCCGTTTTTCATGATTAATGTGAATGCAAAAATTCTCTTGCACGCATGCCATGAAACCTTTTCTGGACTTTTGAGCCACTTGTCGAACCGATTCCTTGCAGCATCAATGGAGTTAAGTGGATCATTTATTTGAGGACCATGTCCAGAATACGCCTGCCTGATTCGAAGCCTAGCCAATCGTTCTAAACTCTCTATTGAGCGTTGTATAGATGCTACACCTTCGCGAAAGTTATTCAACCATCCGATATCATTTTTGTGAAATAGATCACCGCAAATTAATATCTCTTCATCCGGTTCATATAAAGAAATATGCCCTAATGTATGCCCCGGTGTGTGTAACACCTTCAAAGTTCTACTTCCCGTATGAATCTCATCGTTATCTGAAAGTTTTCTATCGACTCGATACGGTTCCACTGGCTGATCCAACCATTCTGAACTACAGGCATCAGGGTCACAGGAATTAATTAAATCGGCATCCCATTTGTGAGCAGTAATCTTAACACCATAATTTTTTTGAAAATGATAATTGCCTCCTACATGGTCACTATGATAGTGCGTATTCACAATAAGGTGTAATTTTTCTGGTAAAACTCCTGCTTCTCTAATTAGTTGCTCTGTTTCTTCTGCATCACTTCCAAAGCCAGTATCAATCAGGATAGGAAGTTGATCCTTAATAAGAACCATATTTGCACTTGGAAATTTTCTTTCAAAGAAGATAATATTAGATTCCCCCATAAACCATTCCCCCTTAAAATTAATCGTGAGCGAACGCTCAGTCAATACCGTTTGCGTAAAATTCTGAACATTATAAATATATTCACCTCACGATAATTCCTTTCAGACAGTTGAAAACGTTAGAGTGCTTATACTTTATAATTACTAAACAATCTGGCCCTATAATGAATAAAAACTCACTCCTTATTAAAGAAATGCGACTTGATTGCTGAATATCGAATAATTAATACTGCAAAATACTTCCTTTATTTTGCTAAAGCCACTGTTAGTGGAACACTAAAAAAATTATTTTCTATACTCACTTTTTAGTTGATGGTTCTCGTCATAATGAGAGTGTGGATGATATGGAATTGAAGGTATTTCTAAAAGATGATGTAAACGACCTTTATACTCTTCTAAGTATCTTTTTCGTTCATCTTCATGATGTGTTGGGGTCCATGCAATGAATGGCTCAACAGGATCTAACCCAGCAAAATAAAGCATTCCATGATTAATATGATAAAGGATTTGTTCATGTATATCTCCGTCCATTCCATATGGAGTATATGCTTCTTTGGGAGAACCTGTTGTAACTGATAACATTGCTTTTCTTCCTTTGAGGCCTCCTGTGTCATATCGCATATCCCTAGAATAAACAAATCCAGAAGCAAAAATTCTATCAAACCATCCCTTTAAGATAGCCGGAACCGAGTACCACCAAAGCGGAAACTGAAATATAACAAAATCTGCCCACACAAGTTTTTCTTGCTCTTCTTTAATATCTTTTGAAAAACTATTTGTTTTTACTGCATTTTTTTGTTCTACTGCATATTTTAAAAACTCTTTGTTTTCTCGATTAAAAAAGTCGTTGCTATTGGCAATCGCCTTAAAGTTCATAGCATATAGATCCGATACTTTGACTTGATGACCTAAAGAAGTTAATTCTATAACAGCAAGATCCTTTAATGCCCCATTAAAGGACTTCGGTTCTGGATGTGCGTAGATAATTAAAATATTCATTCCTTCATTTCCTCCAATATCATTTGCTTTTTAAATGTCGTATTTGCAATTAGTACACCAGTCAAAATGAGTAAAGTACCTAAATATCCTTGTCCACCCATATTTTCATTTAGTAAGATGAATGCAAATATTGCTGTAAAAACAGGTTCTAGTGAAAAAAGAAAACCTACGCTTTCAGGTGTGGTGTACTTCTGAGCAATTGGCTGCATAACAAAACCATAGGCAGAGCAAATGAACGCAAGACCAAGTATAGCAATCCAATCAATCATACCGTGTGGTAATACTGGCGTTTCAAAGATAAATGTTCCTATCGTTGCATACAGAGCAGCAAATCCTAGTTGAAAGATAGCTAATTGCAAGGCATCTACTTCTTTTACAAACTGGTTTGTTACGATAATATGGATTGCATAAAGTAATGCAGCCACAAGACAGTATAGTGAGCCAATTGAAATAGAGAAATCGTCTTTGATTGTAAGTAGGCCTAACCCGGCTAAGACAATTATCATTCCATATATTATTTTTTTACTCGGCAGTTTCCGTGTCATAAACATTTGTAAAATTGGTACCAAGATAACAGTTGTACTGGCCAAGAAACCGGCAGTAGACGCATTCGTATATTTAACTCCATACACCAGCCCAATAAAAATACCACATAGTAAAGCTCCCATTATAGCACTGTACTTCAATACTTTAGCTTCTACCTTAATGATTTTCTTGTGGAATAATGCTGCCAAAATGATAAAGGCAAATCCACATCTTAAAGCGACGATCGTTAACGGAGGGATCGCATCAACTCCAAGTTTCATAAATATATATGATGTTCCCCACGCCATAGAAACTGTAGCTAATATCAAGTTTGCTTGTTTTTGTGTCATAATTGCAGGCCCCAACCTTTCATCTATTTTCATTAAGATTGAATAAATGGTATCACCTGTATTTTCATTAGTAAAACGAATGTTTATAATAGATATATTAGAAATACTAATGTAAAGAGGCGAGTACGGATGAATATGTATTATGCTTTTATCAAAGCGATAGAAACAGGTAGTTTTACCAAAGCAGCAGAGGAACTCGGCTATACGCAATCCGCCATTAGCCAAATGGTTCAATCATTAGAGGAGGAACTTTCTACTACTCTAATTTTACGCTCTCGTACAGGGATTACACTAACACCCGATGGCGAGGAATTTCTGCCATTTATTCGGAATATATGTAATTCACATAGAGAACTGCTAGAAAAGCAAAAAGAAATGGAAGGTCTACAGAGTGGGTTGATTCGGATTGGTACCTTTTCTAGTGTTTCATGTAATTGGCTGCCAGGATTGATGAAAGATTTTAAGGAACAATACCCAAGTGTTCATTTCGAATTATATCAGGGTGGCTATACGAATATCTCTGATTGGATTAAAGAAGGAACCGTAGACTTTGGGTTTGTAAATCCAAAGGCTGTATCAAAGCTAACGACGATTCCTTTGCAAGAAGATGAAATGCTGGCCGTATTACCAAAAGAACATCCTTTATCAACACAAACAATCGTCTCATTGAAAGATTTAACAAAAGAACCTTATATTCTTTTAGATGAGATAGGACTAAGTGAACCATTAACGGTTTTTCAACAAAACAAACTTGAACCCAATATCCAATTCCGGGTGTATGATGATTATGCGATTATGTCCATGATTGAAAAAGGGCTTGGCATTTCGATTTTACCGAAACTTGTTCTAAGTAGATGTCCGTATCATATTGAAACGAAAGTAATCTCTCCATCAGTTGCTCGTACAATTAGTTTGGCATACAAGGATAAAAAGGTATTGCCAATAGCAAGTAGATATTTTATTGACTTCATTATTGAGAGGTATAGTAAGGCTTAAAAAATGATGTACCAATATTCAGAAGTGGTTCTCGAAGAATAAGTAGCAAATGTCTATCATATAACGTTGAGAGCTATAGCAAAGCCTGATTTTTCTTTGTTATCGAAGAGAAAGCAGGCCTTTTTATAAAAAATACTTAACTTTGTAAATTCCCATTTACTTTACGGCTACCCCATCCGTTTCCTCCACAATATGGCCCGATTGTGGAATAAGAAAATAACTTGCCTATCTACATAGGAATTGGATCAAACTTTTTTATTTATGATTAGACTTTATTATAAAATATCGAACTTTATTTAAAAGCCACAATTATCTAAAGCTGTATTTTAGCTCTATTCTTATGTAGTTATCATGTATAGTCTAAATGTAGTTGCAAAAATAAAAAGGACAGCATCTCTGCCACCCTTATATATCAGACCCCTCTTCATTCTTCAATTTATATATTTTCTACTCTCTCCATTCATCTTTCCAACCATTTTCTTCTCTCATCTCATTTCTAGATAGGCACCACATCCAATTGGATTTGAATCAAAAGGGTCTTTACATTCCCATCACTGATCTCATTATTTTTTGCGGTTGGAATTATTTTATTATCAAAAAGTTTACATTTAACCCTTTTAAGTTTCCTTATGTACTTTGATTATAAGTATCCATTGTATCAAAGAGTAGTCGCGAGTAAGGGTGGGTAAATTGCTCACGTTCCCAATATGTAAGGGTCTCTACAATTTCCCCTTGGTACATTACTGCTATACGATCACATAATTGCTTAGTGGACTGTAAATCGTGTGTAATAAATAGATAACTTAGCTCATCTTGAACCTGAATCTTTTTCAAGATGTCTAAAATTGATTTTTGTGAACCACGATCTAAGCTAGCAATCGATTCATCAAAAATAATCAATTCTGGCTTAGCAGCTAATGCTCTAGCAATACATACGCGTTGCTTTTGTCCACCACTTAATTGGTTAGGTAAGTAATTTAAATATGACTTGTCCAAACCAACTAAAAGCAATAGATTAATACATTCTTCATGCCAATTCTTCTCATCCGGAAAGAAATTTCGAATTGGCTCTGCTAGTATTTCTTTAATTTGCATTTTAGGATGTAATGACGCTGAAGAATCCTGCAATACCATTTGTATGTTTTTATAAAATGTCAAATCTTTCAATTGTTTTGAGTAGATATTATGACCTTTCCATAAAACCTGTCCAGAAGTTATTTTTTCAAGTCGCATAATACATCTAGCAATGGTACTTTTTCCGCTACCACTCTCACCAACAAGCGCAACGCTCTCACCTTTTGATATCGTAAAGCTAACATTGTTAACGGCCACTTTTATCTTGATATGCCCTCTTTTCACCCTTAAAGGATACTCTTTTGTGACTTGTTTTAATTCTAGCAATGTCATATAGGTACACCTCCTTCATTCAAATGAAAAACACGATCTGCATACTTTGCTACACTGTTTTCATCATGAGAAATAAGAAGTACGGTTAAACCAAGATTTCTTTGCAATTGTTTAAACAACCTAAGTACTTTTTCACGATTCACTACATCAAGAGCCGTTGTTGGTTCGTCAGCAATTAATATTTTAGGCTGTAAACTTAACATCATTGCTAATAATACTCGCTGCCTCATTCCCCCACTTAACTCATACGGGTATGCTTCTAGAATTTGTTCAGGTTCTTTGAAACCAACTTGAGTTAGCAAGTAAAGTAAAAGAGGTACTAGTTCTTTATTTGAACCACGCTTTCTCTGTCGGATTGTCTCCAACATTTGCTTTTTTACAAGCCTAATCGGATCTAATCCGTTTAAAGAATGTTGAATCATAATGGCAATATTCTCGCGTCTTAAATTTTCAAATTGCTTTTCATTCAAGTGCATAATACTTTTACCTTCAAAAAGAATTTGACCTTTTGTTACACTTAAGCCTTTGTCTAACAATCCAACTAATGCATGTGAAATGATACTTTTGCCTGCCCCACTTTTTCCGGTCATTGCAACTATTTCTCCTGGATATAACTCAAAAGATACATCTTGTATAATAATTTTTCGCTGTAGTCTATGTTTATATGTAACTTCCAAGTGTTCAACCTTCAATAAGGGGCTTCTTTCCAACATGTTGTGCCTCCTTTCCTACAGTTGTTTCATATTTCCCCAGTTGTTCACTCACTAATTGGCAAGCTAAGACAAACAAAACAATTGCTAATCCAGGGAAAAACATAACATACGGGGAGACTTGAAAATAATTTGTCGCATCATTTAACATCGCCCCCCATTCAGGTGTTGGTGGCTGAGAGCCTAATCCCAAAAAAGAAAGACTAGCAATATTTAAAACTATCTTTCCTATATCTAACGAACTAAAAACAATAATAGGCATCCCTATTTGAGGAAGCACATAACGTTTTAATATACGAAAATGAGAATTTCCAGACATTCTAGCAGAGAACATATAATCTTCTTGAGATATTTTCACTACAAGACTCCGAATAAATCGAACATAGCTTGCCCAACGAACTACTACAATTGCGAAAATCATATTTAATAAGCCAGGCCCTAATAAGCCTACTATCGCTATCGTTAGTATAATATCTGGAATTGCTAGTGTGCTATCAATGATCCTCATCATAATATTATCTGAACGCCCTCGAACATAACCTGTAAATAATGCAATTGGAACACTAATGACCATTGTGAAGAACATAATGATCAATGCGGCTATAGTGCTTATTCGAATCCCATAAATAATCCGAGATAAGATACACCGCCCTAAATGATCTGTACCAAATGGGTAAGCCCAGCTTGGAGCCTGCAATCTAGCAAATAAATTTACCGCCAAAGGATCATGTGGCGCAATCCATGGTGCAAAGATTCCTACTAAACAAATACTAAGTATGATACCTGCCCCTAAAAGTAAACCAATATTAACTTGCTTCAATCTCTTCAGCATCATCTGTCTACCCCCTAACGAACCCTTAATCGAGGATCAATGATTGAATTAATGAAATCCACTAACATATGAATTGCTACAAATAATATAGCAGCAAAAACCACATACCCTTGGATGACAGGATAATCTCGCTTATTAATCGATTGAATAATATATTGTCCTAAACCTGGCCATGAAAAAATAGTTTCTACAATGATGCTACCACCTAGCATAAATGCAAAGCTTGTTCCAATCATCGTTATAATTGGTGTTAGAGCATGCTTTAATACTTGAAATACTAAAATCCTAATTTTCGATATTCCTCTTGCTTTAGATGCCTTTACAAATGGCTGTTGCAACATATCCAGCATATATGCACGTAGTACACGTGCATATACTGTACCTAAACCTAACCCAAGTGTTGTTGCAGGTAATATTAAGTTTTCCCAATTTTCTCTTCCCATTGACGGCAACCAGCCAAGGCTAACAGAGAACATATACATACATAAGAACCCTAGCCAGAATGTAGGTATTGTAGAACCTAGAAGTGCTAAAACACGCCCAATTTTGTCAACTACTCCATTTTCATAAATAGCCGTAACGATTCCTAAAACCATTGTCACTGTCAACATAATCCCAAGCCCTGCTAGTGCTAGTTCTATCGTAGCTGGCAATCTTGCAAACAACTCACTTACTACAGGCTTATGGGAAACAAAAGAGACACCCCATTTCCCCGTAAATATTTGCTGAATCCATTCAACATATTGAGCACCAATAGAATCCGTTAAGCCTAGTTCATCTTGTAAAGCGGAGATCGCTTTATCAGACGCAGGGATATCATTAGCTTTTAACATAATGGTTGCTGGATCCCCAGGCGAAATTCTAACCAATAAAAATGTTAACGTCGCAACCAAAAAAACAACAAGAAACAATTGAAGCAGCCGTTCTAATACGAATTTAGCCATAACGTTCAATTATTCTTTATCGACATTTGCATTATTATAGTAGTATTCGATTGACTGTGCCTTAAAGCCTTGCAATTCTTTGTTTATTGCAAATACGGTATTTGGATAAACAATATATGAATGAGGTACTTCTTTTTCAATTTCCTGTTGAATTTGGATCGCTAATTCAGTACTTTTTTCTTTATCAGTTGTCTGATGTAATTCATTGATCATGGTATCGACTTTTTTTGATGCAAAATGGTTCATGTTAGATGAACTGTCTGATTTATAAAAAATCTCTAAGAAAAAGTATGGACTGCCAGTATGAGCTGTTAGCATACTATACATCGCTAAATCCCATTCTTCATTTACTAGTGTTTCGTCAATATTCTCTACTTGGCGAATATTCATCTTCATCCCATTTTCAAGTAATTTGCTTTGAATAACCTCTGCCATTACTGTTAGTTCGGGGCGTTGTGGAAATGTTAAGAAAGTAGCTTCAAAGATTTCCCCATCTTTTTCCCACATACCATCCTTGTTTTTTGTCCAGTCTTCTTGCTGCATCAATTGGTCAACAGAGAGATTTTCCTGTGTTTTATTCAATTGTCCAAATGGCAATACTGGTGAAAATGGACCAACTGCTACAGTTCCTTGCCCCTTCATAACAGAGTCTACAATTTCTTGGCGCGGAATTAATGAATCGACAACTTTTCTCACAGCTAACTGCTTAAATAATGGAGATTCCATATTGTACATTAATAAATGTGTACGTAATGATTTAGCTGTTAAAACATCGAATTTATCATTTTTTTCCAAAACTTCAATGTTATCTATTGAAATATCTGTTGCACCATCAACACTCCCTGATTGTAAAGCCATTAAGCGCGTATTACTATCTGATATAAACTTAATCGTTACCTCATTTAGTTTTGCTTGTTCTCCCCAATAATCTTCATAACGATTTACAATTAGAGATTCATCTTGGTTAAACTGTTTAATAAAATATGCGCCAGTAAATGCTGGATAGCTATCCTCGCTATCTAGAGTATCCACATCCATAACAATCGTTCCTGGGTCGGCTAAATTTGAGATTAGTGCAGCATTCAATTCTGTTGTTTCAATTTTCAGCTCTGTTTCTGATACCATTTCCATTGCTTTGATTTTTAATAAATCCTTTGTTCCTTGATTATTATCAATAGCACGTTGTAAGGAATTCATTACTGCTAATGCATCCATTGCTTTACCGTTATGAAATAATACATTTTCTTGAATTTGGAATAACCAAGTTGTATCATCCACTTGCTCCCATGATTTTGCTAGCCATGGTGTAGGAGCTAGGTCTTCACTTAATTTAATTAATGTTTCCGCAGTTCCTGATCGCATTATCTCCCAGCTATCCCCACTATGTGGATCTAACCCAGAAGGACTCCAAGAAAATGCTAAAGTTGCACTTTTTTCAGATTTTTCTTCACTGTTTGTAACTACTTTTTCTTCCTTTTCAGCTGAGCACCCTACTAATGCAAGGATGCAAAGCACCATGGAAAACCATGTAGTCAAGCTTTTGTACCATGTTTTCATTATTTTTTCTTCCTCCTAAAATAAATTGTTTATACCTAGCAACATAATGTCTGAGCGCCGATATTAAACAATTTCAAAATAAAAAGCACTTCTGACATCTAAAGAGGTCAGAAGTGCTTTGGGAAGATAAAAGGTAGTGTCTAAAAAGCGACAAAGTATTATCCGCATACTAACCACCCCCCTAATCTCCCGTAGGTCTCAGTGTTATTCAAATAGGCAGGTCTCCTGACTTATCTTCTTCACAACCTGCGCCTTCCCACTTTTAATAAAGTAGTGACATCATGCAGGGTGCTCTGAATTACAGTGGCGGGAACCGTGTCGGATTTTCACCAAACTTCCCTTTTAAGCTATAACAATCCTTGAGATAGATATAGCACCTATTGAAAAATTCTGAAGTTTTTTACATATTACCATAAAACACGACAATCATGTCTACTAATTTATAATTTGAAGAAACTTTTGTAATGATTAATACTATAATTCAGTTCTATGGAAAGGTCTGCAATTCATATCATTCTACAAGTACAATGCTTTCTCCTATTCATGTATAAAATTTATAGGCGAAGCAAAGCAACAATTGCTGATTTCTCAATTTCTTTTAGATAGTTATAACTTGTTTTCTAAGCTCTTTTGCAGCTATAACCATGTTCTTGAGCGCCGCAACAGTTTCTGTTTCCTGACGGGTTTTTAACCCACAATCAGGATTGACCCAGAATTGTTCTTTTGGAATAACGGCTAAACTTTCATGTAAAATAGCACTCATTTCTTCAACACTTGGCACACGTGGACTATGAATATCATAGACGCCTAAACCAATACCTAGCTCATATGGGTTTTCTTTTAACGAATGAATCAGTTCCCCGTGGCTACGAGATGTTTCAAGTGAAATAACATCCGCATCAAGTGCTCGAATAGGATCGATGAAATCATTAAATTCACAGTAGCACATATGCGTATGAATTTGTGTATCAGTTGCCACGTCAGATGTTGCGAGTTTAAATGCATCCACTGACCATTGTAAATAATATTCCCAATTCTCTTTACGTAATGGCAATCCTTCACGTAATGCAGGTTCATCTACTTGAATAATTTTAATCCCCGCTTCCTCTAGGGCTGCGACCTCTTGACGTAGTGCATATCCAATTTGCAATGCCACTGCTTCACGTGGAATATCGTTACGAACAAATGACCAATTTAAAATTGTAATAGGACCAGTCAGCATTCCTTTTACGTATTTGTCCGTAAGCTCTTGTGCTTCTACCACTTCTTTCACAGTCATTGCATGTGTCCACTCTACATCTCCATAAATAATCGGTGGCTTTACACAACGTGAACCGTACGAAACAACCCAAGCGTAGTTCGTAAAGGCAAACCCTTTTAAGTGCTCCCCAAAGTACTCTACCATGTCCGTACGCTCAAACTCCCCATGTACAAGAACATCTAACCCAATTTCCTCTTGAATTTGAACCCAACGAGCTGATTCTTCTTTTACAAAGTGTGCATATTGTGCATCTGCAATTTCACCTTTACGCCAAGCACTCCGTGTCTTTTTTACCTCCACTGATTGAGGGAAGCTTCCGATTGTTGTTGTGGGGAAATCAGGTAACTTCAAGGATTCTTTTTGAATTTGCTGTCTCTCTTTAAATGGCACAAAACGCTTGAAGTCATTTGGTACTAACGTATCTAGAGCTTTTTTAACACGCTCATTTTTTCGTATTGGATGTGTTGTAAGTGCTTCAATCACCTTCATACTATTTGCAACTAATTTTTCTTTTAACCAACTACCCTTTTGGATAAAGTACGTAATATGTGCAATCTCACGAATTTTTTCATCAGCGAAAGCTAAATGATCATACAGCTCTTTCGGCAAATTTTCTTCAAAAATTTTTGACACTGGTATGTGCTGTAAACTACACGAAGAACTAACCCAATAATTTTCTAGATTTGTTAACTGTTTAACAGTGCTAATTATTGAAACGGCTTCTGCTAAGTTAACTGACCAAATGTCTCGGCCATTAATGACACCGATGCTTAATGTTTTATCTTTCGGAAAGCCAAATTCCTGGATTGATTTTATATTTTGTTTACCACCATGCACAAAGTCTAAGCCGAAACCGTCAACTGGTAACTGAATTAATCGCTCATATGCATGTAATGACTCAAAGTACGTTTGTACAAGTAGTTTTGCATGCGGTGCTTGCTCATGAAGTTGCTTATACATTTCCTCAATTAATTGAATTTCTTCAAGTGGTAGGTTTTTAGTAAAAGATGGTTCTTCAATCTGAATCCATTCTGCACCAGCTTCTGTTAACTCATTAAATACTTGAACATATAACGGAAGGAGTTGGATTATAAACAATGCTTTTTCTTTTTCATCATAGCCTTTTGCTAAGTCAATAAATGTATAAGGACCAATAATGGTTGGCTTCGCATTTATTCCTACTTCATCACGTGCCTCTAAAAATTGATCTAATATATGATTTCCTTGTATCGTTAATTTTTGTCCTTCATATTCCGGCACAATATAGTGATAGTTTGTATTAAACCACTTCGTCATTTCACATGCCACTACTTCTTTTGCCCCACGAGCCATTGCATAATACAACTCATTAATTGTCGGATTTTTTAATACATCGTAACGCTTTGGAATCAAATTAAACATAACAGCCAAATCAAGCATACGGTCATACTTTGTAAAATCACCGACTGTGATGTATTCTAACCCTAAATTTTGTTGGTGCTTTAAGCGATCGATACGAAGTTGCTTTAAAGCCGCTTCAAATTCCTTTTCAGTTAATTCTTTTTTCCAAAAGCTTTCTAATTTTCGTTTCCATTCTCTTTTCGACCCGATATACGGATACCCAATTACAGTACTAGTGACATTCATGTCGATTTGCCTCCTTTTTTACATCTCAACTAAAAAAGCTGTTTTCCTTTGTAGGAAACAGCTCAGGATTTATCTATGCATATTCAAATAAGCGTGAAAACACGCTGATATAATCGCACAGAACACCGCCCATTTCCACGTGAGCTTAGGTGTGTACTAGAAATGAGGCAGGTCTCCTGACTTGTCTTCAACGCTTCTCTTGGCCTTCCCGATTACTCAGTGGCAGTTGTAAGAGAAGCTCAGACTTACAGTTGCGGGACAGTACTGGACTTGCACCAGTTTCCCTTTTAAACACACTTTACGTGGTACCTCTTCTTTACACGTGATGTAATTTCTATCCACTATATCATGATAACAATAATAATCAACAAAAAATTCAGAAAAAATAATTCTGCACATTATACTTTACATCAATCATTTATTCAGTTAATTTGAATATATAATTATATTACTATAATCGTGTAAGATTAGGTGCTTATTCATTAAGCTTAATAGGGAAGTTCGGTGTAAGTCCGACGCTGTCCCGCAACTGTAACTGCTGACGAAGACTACAAACCACTGATTTTTTCGGGAAGGGTGTCTTAGATTGAAGCGAAGCCAGGAGACCTGCCTAGTCCTAGTACACACAAATACTCACGTGGATATGGGTTGTGGATGAATTGTACGTCAAACGAAGATAATCGACCCTATATGGGTTTATTTGAATTGCTTTGAATACTAATAAGATGCCGCCCTATTACTTAGGGCGGCTTTTTAGTGTTTGTAGGATAACTATTTGCTGTAACTCTCCCTTACAGTTTGCAAATAGTTATCTCGGAAATCCTAAAATATTTGGAAAAGGTTTAAACGTTGTTTGATTAAAAGGGAAGTTCGGTGTAAGTCCGACGCTGTCCCGCAACTGTGTTTCGGAGCAACTCACAATATACCACTATTGCCGAAATGGGAAGGTGTGAGAAGTGTTGATGATAAGCCAGGAGACCTGCCTTTTCAAGTACAAACCAACAACCTACGCGGATAGGAGGGATAGAGTATGACCATGAGTACTCTTTGTGCGAAACTTAAACGAATATATTTGATGAAACATAACAAAATATATTCCTCTAGGTTTCAGTACAAATTGGTAAGCTGAAACATTAATGAGGAGGAAATGAATATGAAAGAGTCATATAATACTTTACTAAAAGAGCATATTATTCATTCTTTAACAAACACAAAAAAAGGAACATTAAAGGAATATACACAACAGTTAATACAACAAAATCTCTCAGCACGTGAGGAAATTTTAGAAGCGTATCAGCAAATTAACGAAGAGCTAGTCGGTACAAATGAAGTATAATCCAATGAACAAACAATCATGTAATAATTTCTATCTAACGATTTAAATCATTAGAAATTCATAAGTAAAAAGTCCTTAGAAAATTAAATAGGACTGTACTATTTAATATATACAGTCCTAGCCTCTTAGGCGCAAGCTTACAACTTTAATGTTGGTTATGAACAAGGTTTTGATAAAGCTACTCGAGAAATGTTCAATCTACCTGAAACATACGAAATGATTGCACAAATGCCATTTGGTTCAGTTGAACAAGTTGCTGGCGAAAAAAACATATCGATGCAGATGTTCACTAAACGGCTTTCCATGCGTGACTTTAGCTAACTCTCCACTTTCACTCACTAATTTAAACTTGTAAGATGATCCACACGGTAAAAATTTTTTAAGTCCGCCACTTCCCACATATCAACTACCGTTCTCTTTCTATATCTATCTTCCAATTAAGCCGTTGTATTCCATCAACAATCCGATATATTTACTATTGTAATTATAATTACTGCTATATAAGCCTGGTGAATCAGATACTCATCACAAAAAATACCCTTCAAAAAAAAGAAAATAAAGAAAATTCTATACAAAAGCAAGGATAAATCTTATTCTCATTTAACTATTCAATACTGAATAGTTGAAGTATTTAAAAAAAATAGTGACAAGTAAAAAAACAAGTGATATTATTTCCACACATGGTGAAAATTGAATATTTTTTGGTGCTTTTTAAGCTTAATAGGGAAACCGGTGCAAATCCGGTACTGTCCCGCAACTGTAACTCGGAGTTATTACATAAGACGTCACTGCATTTCATGTGGGAAGGCATGTAATTACGTTGAAGAGAAGTCAGGATACCTGCCAAAAATGACTGATTCAGACCTACGAGGATAGGTGCGTGAAAATAAGCAGTTAATGCTTATTTTTTGTTATGCACTTTTACTCTAAAAAGTGTATTTTTTTATGCACTTTTTTCATCAAAATAGAAAAAAGGAGTAAAAACATGAAACAATTATTACCAAAACTTGCTTACTTCGGTATCGTTCTGTTGTTTATGCCAAAGCAAGCATACGCCATGCACATTATGGAAGGTTTTTTACCAATCGGATGGGCAATTTTCTGGTTTGCACTATGCTTACCGTTCCTGGTGAAGGGACTACAAGTAATTCGTTTAGTCGTTAAGGAAAATCCGGAAAGCAAACTACTACTCGCCCTATCAGGCGCTTTTACATTCGTACTGTCAGCTTTAAAAATTCCATCCGTTACAGGTAGCTGTTCCCATCCCACTGGTGTTGGCTTAGGTTCAATTTTATTCGGACCATTTGTGATGAGCGTCTTAGGATCAATCGTCCTATTATTCCAATCCATTCTACTTGCCCATGGAGGACTTACAACATTAGGTGCGAATATTTTCTCAATGGCGATTGTCGGTCCTTTTATAGCTGTTGGTGTATTCAGACTATCGACAAAATGGGGATTATCATTTAGTGTAGCTGTATTTTTAGCGGCAATGCTTGGTGATTTAGGGACATATGTAATGACATCTGTTCAGTTGGCATTAGCTTTCCCTTCTGAAGTAGGTGGTATTTTAGGTTCATTCCAGAAATTTGCGGGTATCTTTGCATTGACACAAGTTCCACTTGCAATTAGTGAAGGATTATTAACGGTTATGATTATGAACTTCTTACAAAAATATAATATGAGAGAATTAGTTCAACTACGTATTTTAAAGGCAAAGGAGAGCTAATATGTTTAAGAAAAACTTACTATTACTTATAGGCGTGATTGTTTTAGCACTATTACCGATACTATTTTTACAGGATGCAGAATTTGGTGGTGCCGATGGTGAGGCAGAAGAAGCCATCACTGAAATTGCAGCAAATTATGAACCTTGGTTTACTGCTATTTGGGAGCCACCAAGCGGAGAAATCGAAAGTCTATTATTTGTTCTACAAGGCGTGATTGGTGCATTAATTATCGGTTACTTTATTGGCTACATGCGCGGGAAACATACAAAAGACCATGCTAAAAATTGATTTTATTGCCGGTCATAATGCATTACTAAAGATTGCTGCTAGCCAAAAAATGACGTTCAGCATGGGTACTTTATTACTTGTTACATTATTACGAAATAACAGTTTTTCGATTTGGACACTGCTCTTTATGAGCGGTGTCATTATATTTCACGCAAAAATCCCATTGAAAACATATATTACATTATTACTTGCACCAATCGGTTTTGTTTTAGCAGGAATAATTGCTATTGTCATTTCCATCACATTTACACAGCCGATTCCAGCATCAGCATTATGGCATAGTTCAGTTTTTACGATGCAGTTCTTTATTTTACCGAGCGACATACTTCAGGCAATAACTATCTTTTGTACAGCTATTAGTGCAACAAGCTGCTTGTATTTCTTAATTTTAACTACACCAATGTTTGAAATCAGTCCGGTCCTTTCACAATTAAAAGTGCCTACTATTGTGATCGAATTAATCGAGTTGATGTATCGATTTATTTTTTTATTTTTGCAGACTGTTATGCAACTTTATACTGCACAGCATGCTCGTTTAGGCTATCGTTCATATAAAAAAAGTTTTCAATCATTAAGCCTACTGATTAGTGCACTATTTCGGACAATTTTTTTCCGATATCAAGCCATGTCAGATGCAATGGCTGCACGCAATATTGAGCAATTTATTCTCCCACAGTATTTCACAACGATAAAAACCTGGGACATGAAATTTACAGGCGTGGCGCTGATTTTTACTATGATTAGTATCATCATACTTGTACTATAAGGAGTTTTTTATGACAGAAAGCTATTTTACTTTTGATCATGTGTCTTTTCGATACAGCGATGGTACCGAAGCATTAAAAGACATTTCATTATCGATTCCAAGGGGCAAAAAGGTCGCAATACTAGGTGAAAATGGCTCGGGTAAATCTACTTTTTTTAAATTACTTATTGGACTTGAAAAGCCTACTAGTGGAGAGATTTGCTTTTTAAGTGAGCCTTTAAATTATAGAAAAAAACAATTAATCCGCCTACGTGAGCAAGTAGGCTTTATTTTTCAAGAAGCAGAGAATCAGTTATTTGCTTCCACTGTAAAACAAGATATTTTATATGGTCCCATTAACTTAAGATGGCCACAAGAAAAGATTGAGCGTAATGTGGCAAATGCGATTCAATTAACGGAATTGTATGATTTAACTGAACGGCCTATTCACTTCTTGAGCGGTGGACAAAAAAAACGTGTGACGATTGCAGGTGTTTATGCAATGGACCCTAAAATTTATATTTTAGACGAACCAACAAGTAGTTTAGATTTCTATTTTTCTAATCAACTCACGACGTATCTAAATGAACTACAAAATGAAGAACGTACATTTTTGTATTCTACACACCAAGTCAATTTAATTTATGAATGGGCGGAATACTTTATCGTTTTTCATAAAGGACGGATATTGTATTCGGGGCAACGAGATGCACTATTTTCAGATGACAAACTGTTGGAAACTGCACATATTGAGAAGCCTTGGCTTGTTCAATGCTATGAAAATCTGCTGAAGGAAGGTCTTATTCAAGTCCAGACAACACTCCCCCGCTCTATGAAAGAATTGATGAGCGTTTTAAAAAATAATACTTACTACTGAGGAGGATATAGATGAAAAATGAATTACAGCAATCTATAGCACCCCTTGAAAACATGCTTATATTAGAGGATAATTTCGATGATGATCCAGAAACTTGCTTTATACAATTTATAATAAATATTGAAAATGATAATTTAAAATGAATTTAGAAGCGAGTTCCCTATTTTGTATCCAGCTTAATTAAAATGACGAAATTGTAATCAAGATAAAACAAGCTGACGTCGGTGAGAAACCGGAGTCAGCTTAATTTACAATATCTCTAAAACAGCTGCATAAGAAGCTGCACAAATGCTACACTCAAAGAAACCTTCCAAATGTTGATGTACTAACACTTTGAAGGTTTTGTTTCGTTCCTTAAGTGTCATTAATATTTCTTGAAAGATAGTTATTCAACAATATGGCCCTTTAAATGAATAAAGTACTTTTCTTATTCTAAAAAAGCGCAAATTTTTATATAAGAAACTGAGTCTAAATTGATTTCAGTACAAAAAAAGTCGTAGTTTATTCATTCAAATAAACTACGACTTTTCTTTATTTTTTTCTACGAGATAATACTGCGACTACTACGATAAAAATGAGCGCAATAAATCCAACAACAGCCCAAGTCATTGAAGATGATTCTTTCGTTTCTTCTTGATTTGTATCTTGGGAACCTACTTGTTTTTCATTTAATACTGTTTCTTCTACAACTTCAGTTTCATCTGTTTGAGACAATTCCTCTTCGACTACAGGTACTTCATCAATATTCACTGTAAAAGTATAATTACCTGTTAATGGGTGGCCATCTGTACTGATAATCGCCCAATCTACTTTGTATTCATCATTCGGGAGTGGATTAGCAAGCTTACCGACCAATTGTTTCTCTCCAACTACAATTTCCGATATTTCAATTAGTTCACCATTTGAAGCATAAATCTTCATAAGACTACCTTGTTCAATAGCATCTTCAAAATTTAGAACTACCTCTGTTAAAGCTTCTGTTACTATTTCACCATCTGCAGGAGTTGTTTCACTAATATGTGAATGGGCAAATGCATATGTACTTAGACTAAATGTAAATAAAATAGCTGTTATGGCTGTTATGAATTTTTCATTAAAACTTATCCTCCTTATTAAAAATATAATATTTTATGACCATTTAAATTGTATAAAGGCGTGTCGCTTCTTTCAATAATTCCATCCTAACGTCATTCAATAATAATCTTAAATGTTAACAACCTGTGAATACTTACTTTGCTATTAGAATAGATGTACTGTTTGATTCCAATTTTCACATGGTAATTTATTCAGCCCCATTGCAAAATAAGGTGGAATTATATAAAATATTTCTTTCCTATTGTGCACTAAAAAAGTGTTTAGAAATAATTATTCTAAACACTAAGAAGCATTAACTAATTATGTGAATTTTGACTTTCTAATGCAGAGCTGTCATAAGCAATTAAGGTTATATTTAATTTTTCCTCTAGCTGTTTTATTTCTTTGAGCTGCTCATCATTTAATTCAGCGAATTTTGTTTCTCCCAAAATAATCACACCCTTTTCACAAGTACTATTTTAAGTGTAGGAAATTATTTATAATTTATACTTTAATTTTTCTGATAAAACTGACAGTATTACTACTATTATCCACATTGTTCAAATTCCGATATTTTATCAGGACAGACACTCGCGTATTAAATGGGAGAGGCATGATTTAATACCGGCATTATCATCACAGTTCACTTTGTGTAAATGACTCATAATCTTGTCCTCTAATTACAGCTTTAATTTTAAAAAAAGAGCAAAGCAACAATTGCTGCTTTGCCCTTTGTTATTGTTAGATAGAAACAACTTGTTTTCTAAGCTCTAGTCCCGCTGCTACCATGTTCTTGAGAGACGCAACTGTTTCTGTTTCCTGACGTGTTTTCAACCCACAATCAGGAATAACCCAAAATTGTTCTTTTGGAATAATAACAACGAACGCTCATGTAGGAACAATCAAAGAATACACTCAACAATTAATTCAACAAAATTATGAAGCACGCGAAGAAATTTTAGAAACATATGAACAGATCAATAAAGATCTAGTTGGTACAATAAACGAATAACAACAAAAAAGCTACTATGAGTTAAAGTAATTACATTATATTATAAAGAATAAAAACTCACCCTTCAAAGTATGACCGGATGAGCTTTCATTCTTTACCTATCCTAACGTTTTCTACTGGAATTATTATACTTCACAATGCATTGATTACATATACATTGCTTTCCCTTTATCTCCGTAGGTAGATTGTCAATTAATGCTTTCGGAATAGTAAATGTCATACACCAACATTGTTGTGCATGTACGTCACACTGATTTTCTTTTTGACAGATTGGGCAAATATTATTTTGTGGATTTTGTTCCAATCCCCTTCCTCTCCTTTTCTCCTAATTAACCTAGTTATATCAGCAATAAAATAATATGGTCTTATAACTGCATTAAGGGTGCTTTCCTTATTCAAGGAAAGCACCCTTAAATGGAATAACTATATATAAGCTTTATTTTTTTTATTTTGTTGATAAGAATATGATTCAATAATAAAAGAGGTAAATGTCATTGCAGAATTTACAGCCAATCGAGCGTGGTGTTCATTAGGCTTATATTCTCTTGCTTGTGAATCACTTGCTTTGGTTCTCAACCTACCAATTCCTACAACAATGCTATTTAATCCTTGAAGAATTTGTTTTAAGGAATCATTCAAACCTTCTTGCCCTGAATCAAAATTAATTAATTTCTTAATTCGATTGTAAAGAGCAGATATCTCTCCACCATTTTTTTCACGTTGACCAGTTAAACGTTCTTCAATTTCTAGTAATACTTCTTCAATTAAAGCTCGAGCATTTGTAATAGCACCATATATAAGGTATTCCAAAATACTTATAAATAAAATTAAAACGAATCCTTCCGCAATTAAGTGGAGGGCTTCGTTTTATATTTAAGTTTATTAATTAATCTTTGCACATCTTCTTTGCAAGTATTAGTTTCTTCTTCAAATAGTTCGAATGAATAACAATTTTCATCTAAAATAATATTCACTATCTCGCCTACTGCGATTTTTAAATAACTTTATCTGCTGAGAAGAATTAGCTCATTAATTTCATTTCCTTCTTCAACAATTACATATAGGTGTTTTTGATACTATTTAAAGTATACTTCATGTGTTAATTATTCACACGCCCATCCATCTTTATTTCGATTCATTCGAATCCAATTTTATAGTTCTTTTCGATATGAGTTATCCATAAGTTTTTCGTTATCTACGCTATTACTTCCAGAGATATATCCACATGTTTCTAATGCATTAATCCAATGCTGAGTTGTTAATACACTAGTGTTCAAACCAAATCTGCCATGGGTTTTCAAAATTTCTTCTATACATCGAATAGTATACATTCCTGGTACTTCTTTGTATTCTACAATATTATACTTTTGCTGAACGTACTTTAAAGCTTCAATTAACTCATTAAGATAATTGCTTAAACGAAAGCCTTGTTCGTATTGCTCTTTAAAAAAGAATTTTGTATAACTCAATTCGCTATTTTCTGGGAAAACCAAATTATAATCAAATTCATTTAATATATACTTGAAATCTGATACTTGCATAAATCCTGTAAATCTATAAGCTTCTGTCATAAATCTACCGATAATCTGCATTTCCCGTTTTTGTCTTAGTTTATTGAAAGTATTAAGTATTTTATCTTCTGCAATCAAAAATGTAATAAGAATAACACCCTGTCGTTCCAAATCATTGTACGTATCTAGCAACCATTTGTACTCTATATTACTCAACAGATGTGCTTCATCTATGAAAAGTATAATCTTATTTTGTTTACTCTCGGACACAATAGTTAGAATAAGATTACGAAGTCGATCCCGCTTTTCAATCGGACGTCCTTCAAATGGAATATCGTGATTAAATTTATATAACAGAATTTCAAAGAAAGTATTTTCTTTAGCTGGATGAGTAGTCCATTCAATCGAGTAAATAGGAATATTTTCCCCGTAATCAGTAGCAAAGTTTTCTACAATAAATCGAATAAGCCTTGATTTCCCCATCCTTGGCTTCCCATAAATTATTGCTCCAGGAATAGCCATTTCTACCCAGTTATAGATTAGCGTGGCTGCATCTGCAATTTGTCTGCTACAAGCACTATAATCTCTTCTAACTACAGGATGAATATTATATAGCATATCATCTGATTGCATATTTACTCCTCCTTCGACTTGGTATGACGCTTACTGCCTACAGTAAATCTAGAGGTTTTTATAATATTTTCAAGCCTCTCATTTGATTGATAATATTTCGATGTTTCTTCTTTAGATTCCTCTAAATAACTTTCCTCTGCTGCTAATGCCACAATGGTATTTTCTATTTCTTGTTTATTTTTTTGATTTTCAATTCTTTTAATGACATTATCATGTAATTCCTTTTGTTTTTTTTGATTCTCATCGTTTATTACTCTTTGTTTCTCAATCTGTGTATTTATATTATGTTCTTTTATATAACGCGTAATTTCACGTAATTTAATTTTGGCTTTCTTATCGGTTAGAGATAACGTAGAGAGATGATCCAAATATGCAATAAGAGGATCTACATGGTCTATATCTGCAAATTCTTCTTTATATTTATGTTGCATAATCATTTGCCTGATTTTTAAACTGTTAGGTATTTTCCCCCACATCCCTTTTGCAGTTAAAGTATCGTAAAAGGTACCATCATTTTTATATGTTCTTATGGTCTGGATATTATCTTCATCTATAATTAATGTTAACCTTTCCCCTATGATTGACTTATCGTTATTAAGCTGTTCACTACTATATCTTACGTACTTATAAAAGATATATGGATTTATTCCTTTCTGAATATTTCCATGAACCTTAACTTTTTCTTCTGTGGGAAAAAGATTGGCAGGTGTGCGTTTATGTTTAGGTAACTTTCTAATATACATTCCCCGCTCTAATCTACTTTTTATAATTTCTAAAGGAGTGAAACCATAATGTGCTGAGTGAGCTGTATTATTATAATTTGCAATTACGAGATCCATAATTTCTTCTAAATCGTCTACAGTTATTTCATAAATAATAGATTTTTCTTCTGCTCTATCTCGTTTAGGATCTAATATATTACTACCAGTAGTTGAGGGAAGACGGTGAAAGCCGTTGTGTTCCAATGTTAAAAAAAATCGCTCTACTATACTTCTTCTTGTCGGAGTTGCAACAGGGCCGAAATTAATAGAACACTTTAAATCTGTTAAATGATTTATAACTTTGGTTGATAAATGGGCTTTTGCATTATCAAAACAGATTTCGTCCCAAATACCATATTGAGATTTTTTAATTATATATGATGGAAAACCATCACCTTCATTATATTTTAATGTAGGAATTTCTAAGTCTTTAGGTTTCCAAAGGAGTAGACTATTTTTGAAACATTTTATAACATCATCCGAAGAATAGTTATTATTAGTATAACTAATATGGTAACCAATAACAGCTCTAGAAGCCACGTCTACTACTGCTAGTAACCATAATCGATTCATAACGGTAATGATTTTATCTCCTTGAGGGGTGTACGTGATAATTGAAAATATTGCATCAATGGTATGTGCATCAAACTCAACTCTTTCAAAAGGACGAATAATTTCTGTGTGTGCATTGGTAGAATTATTGGTATTTTTAGCTAAATTGGCAGCATCTTTCCCCGACGATTTTGTGCTTAAATGACTATAAATATTTGTTAAGCTTTTTAAATATCTTTCAACGGATTTAAATCCCTTACTGACAGTATTCAATGGATATTCACCATCTTTGATACCTAGGTCTTTACATTTATAAACAAATCTCTTATGAATATACTTGGTAGATTGCTTTTTTTCTCGTACTTTACTTTTACTAGTGCTAAAATGTTCTTCATATAAAAGTTCTTGCAATTCTGGGTAGTCTTCAAGAAGTTTATTGAAATTTCCCGAGTGATTATCTCCACAATTACTTCTTACATAATTTTTTACTCTGAAATTAATTAAAAGCCCGGCATATCCGTAAACTTCATTATCATTTTTCAATGTCAAACACCTTTTTACTAGCCTATATATCTCACTTTGAGGAACGCCTGTCTGAAGAGCAATACTTTTAACATTTAAGTCACTTTGTAGAAATAAATCTATCGCTTCTTTTTTTCGAATTATATCATGTTGTTGTTCTGAAGGAAGATCCATTATATAGAGTTCGCTCCAGTTTAAAGGATTAAAAAATATAGGGTCAATATCAAACTTCTCTAGATATTTTCTCTTCATGACTCCACACCTCCGTTAAAGGCCCTAAAAAAAGATCTGTTATATTTGCTCCTATTCTATTGCTTTTTATGAGTGAAAAAAAATGCTCTACCACATCTTCAAAGTCTAGCTCCATTTCATTTGAAATCTCATCTAATGTTTTAGGTTCATTTGAAATATACTTTTTTACTTCTTCAAGAAAATTCAGGTCTGCTAAAGGGTCAATTTTAGAGAGAACCTTTAAATTAGAGAGAAATAGAGCATTTAATGCTAATGATTTTTCAGTCACTACTTCATGTTTATAATTATTTTCCATACACCATCTTTTCTGAGTTTCGATTTGCCGAATTACAGTTTCTTTTGTTAAATCTTTTTTATATTTTATCTCTTGAATAATTTCTGTACCATTTTTATATAAAAGATACATGTCAGGTATAGATTCATTATGTTTTCCTTCGGTATTTTTCACTTCTATACGTATAGGCTGTTCGCAATAGTATTTTATATTAGGATTATTCTCCACTTTTAGCCAATTCGCATACTCTAAATCACTGTATAAATAAACAATTCTCTGAATTTTATTACTGTAAACTATCCATCTATTATTACCGTATTTATTACTGAAATTAGTAAAAATAGGCTTAGAGAACATTATATCTCTCCTTTTAAAAGTAAAATTTTTTAATTTTCTGAAAATAAAAGATTTAAAAGTTCTTGTCCTTATTTTAAGTAAAATAAAGCTTCATGTCTATTTTTAGACAAGAAGCTTTAAATATTTTCATCAAAGAATGTTAATTTAGCAGCCTTTTTATAAAATACAACATTTAAACTTTCTTGTCCTTTTACAATCGTTATGAAACATGTTGTACAAGGATAAGACTTTTTGTGATTTGCGGTAAAAAAGAAGAATCCATTTTTAAAGAAAATTTGATCAAACTGGATTCTTCCCTTGCATCTATAAGTTTTCGTTTTATAAAAAAGTTTGATCACTTTCTAACTGTTTTGCCCAAGATCATGCCCGATTATTGTTTTATGGCTCCTGTACAATTTCTTTTATAGCTTCAGCTAAAGCATCCGTAGCTCTAAAAGCCTCTTCCATTGTATTTTCAGTTCCACCAATATTTAATAATACAGACTGCTTTTGAATTTCTTGATTATATGTGTTCCTCGGATTTTCACCTTGCTCAATTACTCCTCTAGATATTCCTGGGTAAAGCTTTTCTAATTTTTGATGTAGATGGTTCGCAAACTCTCTGTTTTCTTTATAATTATCACTAATTTTTGATACAATAAGTCCAATTTTTGCATAGTCTTTTCCATCAATATTTACCGTGGTAAACTTTCGTTCTTGGCTGTCTCTATGAATATCTAAAACCATTTCTATGCTCTTATGTTTTTTTAACGTTTCCTGCAAATTTTCCCGCGAAACATTATAAGAATCTTTAAATGTTAAGTTACGTTCTTCTAAGACTGCAAAAATATCAGTATCATCATGGATAGCGAAAATATTTTTTTCTTCCAACGCTTTACTTAATTGCTTTCCGACCATCGTAACATTATCCGTCTCATGAAATGCCTCATTGGGTACCTTTACGTTATATGCTTCTTGATTATGCGACTGATAAATAAACACTAATGGATTATTTTCATCTGTAGCAATAGTTGATAAAGATTTGTCTCCGTGATTACTGAGAACATTTGTAATTACTTCTTTTCCACTGAAAAAGAATAACCATGAAAATGCTAAGGTAAAAAGTAAAACACCGCTATATATAGCAGAAGTTTTTCTCACTGCCCCTTTTATTTTCATGTTTCCAGCCTTCCTCCTAAGTTTATTTTCAGTTTCAGTAATAAACACTTTACTTGGATTTTGAGGATAAGCTTTTTTGATCATGTTAAATAGTTCTTTATCATTTTGCATTGGGCAATACCTCCTCAATACCAATATTCATTTTTCTTTTTAAGTCTTTCAAGGCTCTGTGGTAATCCACTTTTACTTTTGATTCGCTACATTGTAAAATGTCAGCGGTCTCCTTTACGGAAAATTCATTAATGCCACGAAGTATAATAACTGCTCTAAAATTTGGTTTCAACTTAGAAATGGCTTCATGTATAAACTGTTCCATTTCATTAAATTCCACTTCTTCATCAGGCTTCTTACCGTTTGATTCCAATCTTGTGAAGAATCCATCCTTAAAAACGGAGAAAAACTTCTTTTTTCGATAATGATCAACTGCTACATGTTTGGCGATAGAAAATATCCATGTTTTTAGATTGTACTCGCTTTTAAAATGATTTAGGTTTTTTAATAATCTAATGAAAACTTCTTGTGTTAAGTCCTCTGCATCATTTTGATTTCCTGTAAAGCAAACTAGAAATCTGAATACGTCTAAATAATAATCATTGTAGACCTCAACAATACTGGACTCTAAGTCGTTTAAATCAATCAAGCTTTTCCTCCTCATTGTTTATTCACTAATTATTCGTTTGATCTTGGAAAAAGGTTACAATTATTTGTTTTTAAAAATTTAGTAGTAGTAAGAGGGTTATTACACGGTACTCCCTAAGTTCTGGCAAAGATATAAAATAAAACGCCATTCTTCTTTAGAATAGCGCACGATTGTGGAAGACAATATTATATTTATGCCTTTGTTATTTGAATAACAGATTCCCTTTTCATAAGTTATTCAATAATAGATATCATCTATTTACCTTACCAATCCAATACGTATCAATAATAGTCTCTCCATCAACATCATACAAAGGAACTTCTCTTGGAGGAGAATTATTTAGTTTAACTGCTTCTTCTGGGGTTTTTGGTTTTGGGCCATCTAATTCTACTTTTTTTGCATATCCTATTATACTGTTCTCGCCTTGTGCCAATATTAAATCAGGTTCTTCAATAATCATCATGTTTCCCATATCTGGTCCATAAGTTTCACCTTTATCATTTACTGGATAACCATTTTCTAAAATATATTCAAAGGTTGGAATAACTAAATCTCCTGTCTTTTGTATTGTTTCTTGTTGTGAACAGCCAACTAACAAAAGTAACGAAATTATTGCTAAGAAAAATAAATTTTTCCTCATTTTCTACGCCTCCTAAGATTTGGCTAAATATTATAAATCTCCTATCATAGACTCTAATTCTTTTTGATTTTCCGACAGCCAAATCATTTCCTGTGCAAAACGTTCTGGAGGTCCACTATGCTGATCCATAGTTGAATCTATCCACCAGGTACTTTCCATAAACCATAACATTTTTAAAGCATTGATTATGGACCCATTTTCAAATGAATGTTGCTCACTATACCCTTCTTTAAATGCCTTAACGAGTGAATAATCTAAGTTATTATCATCTAAAGCCCCAGATATAACAGCTCTTGCTACATCAAGCTGTGGATAGTCATACTTCATTCTATCAAAATCTAATATTGCACTAATATTTTTCTCTTCAAACAATAAGTTATCTACCCAGAGATCCCGGTGAGCCCAACCAGTTTTACTTAGGTTAAAATTTTCTAAATTTATAGTTTCAGTTAATCTATATTGTGCCTCTAATATAGATAATAAATTAAATTTCCCAGTATTATTTGCATGATTCCAAGCAGATTCCCAATGAATTAAACGCTGTTCTCGACTGGAAGGATTATATTCGGGACCTCTTGTCACCTTTTGTTTTCCGTTATTTAACAAATGATGCATATTCCCTGTTGCTCGTCCTAAATCAAACATTTGATGGACATTTAATTTGCCAGGAGGGATTACATTTCCATTACAGAATTCCATTAACATAAAGAGTTCTCCCTTATCTGATTTTATAAGAAACTCACCTTTATGAGAATAAAGTTTAGCGCATGGAATACCCCTATTATGTAATTGCATCTGTTGTGAGAAAGCTATTAATAATTCATCATGGTTATACTTTTTGTATCGTTCCTTGTTGTATTGCTTGATTAAATAGACACCAGTATCTGTTGTTATTTTCCACTTTAAGTTTAACCAACCCCGTTTTATTGGTGTAGCTTCAAATATTTTAAATCCAAAATAACGATTACACGTATTTATAAGATCGTTTAATACCATTTCTTCTGTTAATACAACATCCATGTTTCATCACCACGTATTTCTTTTTAATTCCTAGTATTTCAATCAAAGTCAATTTTATTTCATTTTTACTTTTTTATGATGCCACTTTGTTTACATATAGTGCAGCCATTATTTTTCTGAATTGCTGAATAACTTTGAATAGGAATTTAGATAAATTTTTGAATATAATCAGCTAGTTCAAAAGGTTTTTGCTTTATCAAATAGTATTCTTCTGCTATCCAATATCGTTCGTTATATTTCTTTAACCTTGCTTCTAAATCTCCAATATATGTATCACGTAGAAGTACACGCTCGTATCTTATTTCTTTAGGGCAATCTAAGAAAACGATGTAATCATAAAAATTTTTCCATTCGTCTCGTAAAAGAAAGATGCCTTCAATTATTACAATGCTATTGCTTGATAAATTAATGGTTTTGATGACATGAGTATCCTCTTGCTTTTGATAAAAAGGCAATTTAAAAGGCGAAACGTTTTGTTGTATTTTTTGATAGAGGTGTTCTTTTAAATATTCGGTATCCCATTGTAATTGATAGTATTCAAACCATTGTTCCTGCCCTGTATCATATCGCTTGTCTCTTTCAACAATAAAGTCATCGATATGAATAATTACCAAATTTTTCAGAATCCCTTTGAGCTGACTTACAAGTGTTGTTTTGCCAGCAACAGATAAGCCATCTAAAGCAATGATATAGGGTCTTGTTTTATTATGTTTTTCGTACCCCTCTTTAATTTGAAGAATCAAGTTATCATATTTATTCATTTAAATTAAATTTCCTTCGCTGTTTTATTTTTACTTTTATTTAAGTTCTTTACTCAAAATTATATTCCCTTTGTATTTTGCATTGAGACAAGATAAATTAATAGAGTGATGTTTCCAATGTTTTGGATTTAATACGCTAATTCAACTGGCTCCCCCAATCTAAGCTCTTAAAAAACCTCCTTCTGAGTTAATTATTTGTCCTGTAATCCATTGTGCCTCTTCACTGGCAAGGAAAGATACTAACCGGGCTGCATCTTCAGGTAATCCAACTCTCCCCGATAAGAACTTACTTGTTAAATGTGTTTTTATCTCATCTGTCATCCAGCCTGTATCGGTAGGCCCTGGATTTATTGCGTTTACCGTAATGCCTAATGGTGCCAATTCCGCCGATAAAGAAAGTGTGAAAGCTGATATAGCGCCTTTTGTTGCAACATAAGCTAATTCACCAGTCATCGGTCCAAGTGCTTGTCCAGAAGTCATATTGATAATTCTGCCCTTCAATTTATTTTGCTGCTTTAAGCGACGAGCAAATTCAACACTCAGTATAAAAGTTGCTCTCATATTTACCGCATAATGATCATCAAGTGTTTTTGCATCTAATTTCATATATCCATCTCTGGTGGAGTGTGCGGCATTATTAACTAATATTGTCGGTATGCCCAATTGGTAAGCAACCCTTTCCAGTAATTTAAAGGGAGAGTTTGGTTCAGATAAGTCTATTTCTAAGTTGCCACATCTAACTCCGTATTCTCCTATTATTTCGTTTTGAAAATTTACTGCCCAATCCACATTTGAACCCCAATGTGTAAAAAATATATCTGCACCGTCTTTTGCTAACTTACGACAAACAGCGGTTCCAATTCCTTTGTTATGGCTTGCACCAGTTACTATTGCTATAGAGCCATCTAATTTCATGGTTTCTCCCCCTTATTTAACAAAACTTTAAATATTATTTGTCGATTCTTGATAAACATACCTGTCCGTTAGTATAAGTACATTTCATCTTAACATTAACATAAATATCCAAATTCATTTTAAATTTGATTCCTTCAAATCGCCCTTTAATTAAATAATGCCCTTTTTCTATTCAAGAAAAGCGCCAGATTATTGAACAACTTGAATATAATTTCGGCCTCCTATGAATTCTAAAGTACCCTTCACTAGTAGCAGATTATTTTTAAATGTAGTGCTTGAAAAAGGGATAAACTGTAAAACAACTGAATTTTTATGGTAACATTTATAAGTAAGGGGGTTCTAAATGAATAACTTAAATAATGAGAAATCAATTCAAGAAGAAATTAGAGCTGTAAAAAAACAGACCGTTAAAGTATTGGGTTTTGGTTTCTTGGTTATATTATTTTTTTTAATTTATTGGATCTATTTTGAAGAGAGCTTAATAATTGAAAGTAAGTCCCCTGATGATGATAAAGAAGTAATTATTAATAAAGTCGGTAATTGGATAACAGACTCCGGTACAATTAAAATTTACTTTAAGGAAAATGGAAGGACTAGAAATACTAAAAAAATAGAGCTTGAAATTTTTAGAGAATCTAACCATAAGGGAAAATACAATATTGTTTGGAGTGTTGATAACCATGTCTCAATAGCTATGGTATTTGAAAAATTTATCCAGAGTGTGGATTATAACTTTTCCACCAATGACATAGAAATTGAGAAGTTGGATAAAACAGCAGCGATCAGTCTAATTAAGAGAAATTGAATTTTGTCTTGCGGTTCTTGATTATATTAAATTTATTAGGGAAAGGAGTTTGTGCATGAAAACAAAAATTTTATTTGGTTCTGCTATTGTCGTTATATCTATGGTTACACTCAGTGGGGTCCTTAAATATTCAAGTTACAAAGATGAAGCAAAAAATAGCGGTATTGTAGAAGCATCTGAATCCCAAATTTATCATGCTGAAATCGGAGAATGGGTTTCAAAGATGAACGTATTACTTTCCAAACCGATGAACGACCCAAAATTGATAAAAGCGGGTAACGATGAAGGTTTCGAGTATTACTTGAAGTCACAAGTAGTCAATGATGAATCCCCTGTTCATTTAATTAGAGCATATGAAGAATTGAAAGAAGATTATATAAATTTGTTCCTTTTAACAAGTTATATATCTAATAAGCAATTTGCCCGCACGGTACATTTAGGCCCTAATGGGGAAGCAGTAGAATCAACAGATTTAGTTAATCAATGGGCACCTACAGATGAAAATACGCATAAAGCATTCGAGTACATGAAGCAAATTATGAATGATTTAGACGTTGCCATTAATCATAAGGGAAAAGGTGATGTATACGGTGTGACGCATTTATTAAACGGTGATAAGGCTTCGGAAGTTAAAAAATTCGTAACCAGCAGTTGATAGTGAAAATGCCGAAAGTTATTTGTCCCCTTTAGACGGTAGACATGTCGAAGATTTCGATTTTATCTACTGTCTTTTTGTTTAAATAAGGGCTACTTACTTATACAGCAATTTGGCCCTCTAACGGAAAAACGCGATCTTCTTATTGAAGAATCGCGCCCGATTGTATTATTAGGTCAGCCAGAAAATATTTCTGGTTGACCATTTTTTATATCGATATATGATAACGGTAGCCGAGGTAGAACGTTCGCGCCCGTGGGGCTAAGACCTCGTCCGCAAAACAGTTCACCCCCTACTTGTAGAAACATGTTTGAGACTGGTTGGGACAGTGATCTCGTATAACAAGCGAAGCTATGACACTACAAAGAGGTTTTAGGGGTTACCGGCAATTATCATTTTGAAGGAGGAATTATAATGAATCCAGTCATTGGCCTGGATGTAGCTAAGGTGAAAGTCAGGTTCAAGCTTATTTGGAAAGAAAGAAGCCCTACAAGAAAGGCTTTAAAGTAAAACATGATCTTGATGGGTTAGCTAGTTTATTAGATTTTATTAAAGAAGTAGAAGATATTTCAGGAGAGCGCCCTCCCCTAGTTATGGAGTCTACAGGCCATTATCACACACCAGTTGTTCAATATTTTGAAGACAAAGGTTATTTAATCATTATCGTAAATCCACTCATCTCTGCGAGCTGTATTATAAGGAGGATTTAGAGCCTTATAAAAAGCGTGGTTTTCAACTAGCGAACTTACGTCATCTTACGAGACAGCACGATAATATTACAGGCATGTTTGTACAAACTAAATTACAATTTCAGGAAGTTTTAGATCAAGTTTTCCCTGAATATAGCAAAGTTTTTGGCGACTTATATTCGAATGTTTCTTTAAAAATACTACAGACTTTTCCTATCTCAGAAGACATACTAAGAGCCAATAACGAAGTATTAACAATTAAAATAAAAGAATTCTGTAATTCTCGTTCTCTACAATGGGCAAATCAACAGGCTGAAAAGCTATGACTGCAGCAACTCAAAATCCATTTCAACAGGCTTTATATTCTAGCCTTGCCCTAAGTTTAGATATGTATATTAACATGATCTTTGAATACAAAAAACACCTATCCCTACTTGAAAATGAGATAGATGCTTTGGCCAAAAGTATTGAAGAATCGAAGATTATCCAATCAATTCCTGGTATCGGAGAAAAAATCGCTGCCACGATTATATCTGAAATTGGGGAAATTGAAAGGTTTAATCACCCTAAGAAACTAGTCGCATTTGCCGGTCTTGATCCAAGTATCTTTGAATTAGGTACATTAAGGAGGGGGTTTCCTATCCCCTACTAAGGAAAAACACCTGTTATTACAACACAGCTTATTATCATTGCTTTATTTATCTGTATGATTCATTCCATTGAGACACTTGCATTTGCAGTACGGAGGTCAAAGGCAAAAAATACCACAATAAAAAATGCAGCTAATTTTAATTCATCGAGATTCCAAATTTTCTTCCCAATAATAATCACTTAACACTTCAGCAAGAGCTTCCGTTGATCTATGAAGTTCTTCTACCGTATTATCTACTCCCCCAATTTCTATAATTAATGAGTTAGGGGAAAGATCTTGATTATAAATTCCATTTCCCTGACTGCTACTTTTTTGAAGAATGCCTTTTGACAACGATGGATATCTATTCTCTAATAGTGTATGTAAATTATTCGCAAACTGAAGATTCTTTTCAAATTCTGCATGGCCAGTTCCAACTACAAAAAGTAGATTAGCATATTTTGTTCTATTTATTTCAATCGTTGTATTCTCTTTTCGTAATGAATCACGGTGAATATCTATAAAGTATTCAAGGTCTTTATTTTCATTTTGTGATAGTTGCACTAGCTCCCTTGAAACATTGTAAGAGCTGGTGTAATCTAATTTCCTAGAATTCAAAAGTTGTACAATATCTACAGTCTCAACTTTCGTTCCTACTCCCCTTTGATCCATTGCTCGCCCAAGCATTTTTCCAACCAATGTTATGTTTGCTACTGAATGATAAGCTTCTTCTGGTCTGATTGTATCTTTTAGATAGGGCAAAAAGGATTCCCTACTATGGGAATGATAAATATAAACAACTTCTTTACCAAAAGTAGAGTGGATAGCCGAAATTTCTTTAGGTGATTTCATATTTCCAAAAATCCCCTCAATATTTTTTAATCGAAGAGTTCTGTCTTTTAATACTGTTTCCATAGGTGGTTTTAAGTCATCTCTATCCGTGTTTTCAAAAGTCTTATCCTCTTCTGAATTAAAATTAATAGTAGGATTTTTTTTATTTAAAGCACTATTTATAACTTCTTTTTCCTCATTATTTTTATTATTAAGTTTGTAGGCCAACCAAATAGTAGCTATTGCCCAGATAATAAAAAGAAGGACCGCTATATAAAGAAATAATATTGTTTTATTCTTCCCCTTTCTTTTGTTCTTATCTTCTGTTAATTTAGGAGACATTTAGACCCTTCCCTTGCTATATTTATTAATTAAATTAAGTAGTTAAAAACACCCTCAAGTAAATCCCAACTATTACTTGAGGGTGTTTTTTAATTATCTTTTATTTAATTAGCAGTCTAGAAACTAGATTACTTCTACTTGTCCCATCATTCCGTTTTCTTCATGTTCGAGAATATGGCAATGGAACATGTATATACCTTTATTATTAAATTTCACGGCTAATTTAACTGTTTGACCAGCTTCAATTGAAATTGTGTCCTTCCATCCCTGCAAGTTTACAGGTGGCTCATTTCCATCAATTGAAACAACTTTAAATTGAGTACCATGAATATGAAACGGATGAATCATGCCACCCATCGCATCTGGTTTATTGTAAATTTCCCAAATTTCTGTTTCACCTTGCTTCTGCGAAAAATCAATTCGGTTCATATCAAATTGTTTACCATTAATATAAACCATTTTCCCCATCCCGAAAAGTTCTAGTTTTTTCGTAACGGATAAATTTCTTTCTTTATCTGTCACCGCGAAATCATTTAAACTTGTTGAAATTTCTAGCGGATTTTTTTTTTGCTCATCAATAATAAATGGTAATAGTATTGCATCATCTTCATTCAAAAGTGCAATATCACTTTCAGTATCGTATTTTGAAAAATCCACAATAATTTCCGCTCGCTCACCAGGTGCTAATGTAATTTCACTCATCTCAATAGGGCTATTTAAGAAGCCACCATCACTTGCTATTTGTTGGAATTTATCACCTGTATTTAATTTAAATGTATAATTTCGTGCATTCGCTCCGTTTAATAAACGAAGTCTCACTTTTTCTTTTCCTATTGTCAGTTTTGGATTTATCGTACCATTAACTAATAAAGTATCACCGATTGTACCATCATCATTTCGTACTGCTTGATAATCAAACTGTTTTTCGACAGTGAACTCTCTATCTTGAAATACTAATGGAAAATCGTTTACCCCATATTCTTTTGGTAAGTTTAGATTTTTAGAATTATTATCTTCAACATAGATTAGTCCTGCTAGACCTTTATATACTTGTTCAGCTGTAGAACCTTCTGGATGAGGATGGAACCAAAGTGTTGATGCACCTTGACGAACAGTAAACTTCACGTCTTCCATTGCTCCTGGTCCTAAAAGCTGATGTGGACCACCATCGCCTTCACCTGATATATCTACACCATGCCAATGAAATGTTGTTGGTTCAGCTAATTCGTTTTTTGTTCTAAATATTACCGTTTCTCCTTCATTAACACGAATAACCGGACCTAAAAATGACCCATTGTATCCAAATGTTTGAGATTGAACTCCCTTAAAAAATTCTGTTGTACCTTGTTGAGCATTAATAGTAACAACTCCATCTTTCGGTTCAATTAATTGTGGGATGGCTAACTCATTTTCCCCGGTCGAATTATTTAGTGCAACAAGGTTTGTATGACTTGCATGACCGTTTTCCATATTCATTTCTTCCATTTCCTCATCGGTCATGTTCGAATGGTCCATACCCTCCATGTTTGTCATGTTTGAATGATCCATTGCTTCATGCTCACCAGATTCAGAACTAGCTGCACTACAGCCTGCAATAATAACACTACTAATTAGTAAAGTAATAACTAAAAAATTAAACTTCATGATATTTCCTCCTTGTGTTTCATTACAATTACTGTAACAAATAAATATGGAGGAAATATGGAGATTAACGGCCATTGACAAGAATGTGCAGAAATTTTCCGTGAAGTTCGAAAATGTGTAGAAAAATAGCGCAATAATTAATGCGCCCCTTTTAGAGGGGATTACCAAATCATTTATATATTTGGTTTTAAACCTAAAACTTTTAAATATCCCCACATAATTGAGTTATGCCACATTGCTAAACAGATTTATCTTAAGAATAGTAACAAACTATACATAATAGTTATTATTAAACCTATTAATAATGCTAAAAAACCAAGTGCCATTAGGTCTTCATTTTTTTCCATTTTTCTATATTCTTTATATGTTAATTCCCCCATAGCAAATCTTAAACCATTATGATTAATATTTACTGAATAGGATTTCCCCTCAGTATCTTCAAAAATTGCTTTTGTAATCAATGCTCTTCCATCTCCAAAGCTTTCAAGATTCTGAGGTTCAATAATACTATCATCAGAAAGCTCTAACTTCATCATTTTGTACATTGATTGGTTTTTCATTTCTTCACATATTCTATAAGCCTGCAGTTCAACAAAATTACTAGAAATACACACTTACCTCAACTCACTTTTATTAGATTTGAATAAATAATTACATATTTTTTTATTATATTCACTCACCTTTAATTTTTGCTACTAAACTGGACATAAAAAAATAATATTAAAAAGCCTAAGAATTCGAATTCTTAGGCAATTTTTTATTTACTATTTTTACTTATTATTAATCTTTAAAAGCTGTGCATTTATTGCACAAATAATCGTACTCATGACATAACTGCTACACCTATTGCCGGTGTTATAATCATACCCAATATGTGAGGGTGTCAAGGATGCCAATGAAAATTAGCACAATTCCAGCAATCCTTTGTATGACTCTTCCTGCCTTCATACTTTTTTTCATGATTAAGCCTTTTACATCAAAAAACCATATTAACCCTAAAATCAGCATAAGAGGAATCGATGTTGCGATTCCAAATATTGCAGGGAGCACTAATCCATAAGATGTAGATGCTACCGTAGGCATTAGCCAAACGAAAAAGAGGACAAACATTGTAGGACAAAATGCAATTGCAAAACTTGCACCTAAAAGGAATGAGCTTACTTTTCCCTTTTTTAAACTTTCTGGAATATGAAAATTAAAGCTACTTAAAAATTGAAACTTTAAAAACCCTAATAGTACAAATCCAGTAATAATTAATAAGGGACCAATTATTTTACGGAATAATGGAAAGTACTCCGTTATTTTTGTTTCAAATGATTGACCAAAAAACCAGGCTAAAAATCCAATGACACTATAAACCATCACTTTCCCAATAATGAAAGATGTGATTACTCCCCAACTGTTGTTTATTTGAATCGTTCGATTTCCATAAAGGGTTATTGCGCTGATATTTCCGGTAAGTTGACAGGGTGCTACCGCGCCAATTAACCCTAGAAGAATGGCTATAAAAAATGGAGAATGATCAAATGAATGTAAAAAAGCAGAAACTGGATTACTGATTATTTGACTTATTTGAGACAAAAATTTATACATTTTATTATCACCTTCTCTAGTTACTTATTGAAAGCTACTGTGCCCCAATTAGACCTTTATCTATAGATTGAAAATTTCCTACCTTACCTGCTCTATCTCAAAATCCCTAAATCAATTTCATTGTTGTGATACAAGTACCGTCATTTTCATATGTAGAAAATTCAGATTCAATGGCTTTTCCTTGATGCTCAATTTTTATATTGAATGATTGTTCACGGGGTAACCATAAGTCAATAAATCCATTCTCTTCTGTTTTTAATGTGTCATCAACTAGGACATTACCTTTGGCATCCTCAATGTATACATCAAACTGTTCACTTACCATTTCACCCTGACATCCCGTTAAACTGTGATTTTCGCAAGGATGTGTTTCGTTTATGTAAGGGGCAATTGAAACAAAAAATTCATCTTTAGGAAGGTCATATACTTTCTCATTTCCATCGATTTCTTTTACTAATAATTGTTTAGATGTTATAGAAGCGGACTCAGCTGTAACATTTCGGGCACTATAGTCTTGAACTAATTCCTTAATTTCTCTACTTTCATTTTTTATAGAACTGTTTTCCTCATTCTTATTTTCTTCACTACAAGCTGTCATTAGAACAACTGAAAAAATAGTACTAATAAGCATTTTTAATTTCATTTTACTTTACACCTCTTGGTTTTAATTAAATTAATTCCATTTATAACCGATTCCCCAGACAGTCTTTAGAAATTCATTAGTAGGAAAACCTGCTTTCTTCAACTTTTCTCTTAAATTGCGAATATGGGAATCAACTGTTCGAATATCCGTTTCTGTTTCATAATCCCAAGCCGCATTGAGCAATTCTTCCCGAACATAAACTTTAGAAGGTCTAGACATCAGCGCCTTCACAATAAAAAATTCTTTCGATGTAAGTTGAGCTGTCGAATTTTCGTAATACAAGGAATATTTCTCCGTGTCTAAATAGAATTCGTTATAAACTACATTATCACGATTACACTCATCTACTATTGGAACTCTTCGTAAAATCGCGTTTACCCTGGCAACCAATTCTCTTTCATCAAATGGCTTTGTGAGATAATCATCAGCGCCGATATTTAATCCCTTTACTAAGTTCAGTTTATCTGATCTTGCGGTTAGCATAATTATAGGGACTTGTGAGAATTCACGTATCTTTTTACAAACTTCCCATCCATCCATTTCAGGCATCATTACATCTAAAATAACCAAATTTACTTTTTCATTTCCAAGTGTTTCTAAAGCATTTTCCCCATTTTTTTCTTTTAGACATTTAAATCCGTGTGGAACCAGAAATAATTCAACCAGATTTAACATTCTTTGTTCATCATCTACTAAAAGAACCGTTTGCATTTATTCTTTCTCCTTTTATATCGTGATTTTAAACGTACTACCCTGTCCTAATTTGCTTTCGACCTCGATGGTTCCTCCAAGTGCATCTACTAACTCTTTCACAACAGCTAGACCGATTCCTGAGCCTCCGTACGCACGTGACCTTGATTTCTCAACTCGATATAATTTCTCAAATATAAATTCTATTTCGTTTGATGGAATCCCAATACCAGTATCAATAACAGAAATAACTGTATTTCCATCCTTTTCATATGCTTTTAAACAGACCTCTGAATTTTCGTTGGAATATTTTAAAGCATTATCTAATAAATTTAGTATTATTTGTTCTAATCTAAGAGCGTCAGCATAAATGTGTAAATTGCTTTCACAAACAAGATTAAGTTTGATTTTTTTTATTTCAAATGAAGGGGCTACGAACTTATAAATATTCTCCAGAAATGGTTTGGCCAAAAAATGTTCTTTGGAAATGGTGAAGGAGTTTTCATCCATTCGTGCCAAATCTAATAAGTTTTTCATTAATTCTTTCATTCGATTTGATTCTTCACCAATAATTTCTAAGTAATATTTCTGATCCTTATCACTCAAATTTTCTCTTTTTGCAACTTTCGAGTATCCAATCAAATATGTTAGTGGTGTATTTAATTCATGAGCAATAGAAGCAAGGAACTCATTTCTCTCATTCTTTAATCGTTTTAAATCCTTTGCTAACTTGTGAATGGAATTCGATAAGTCACCTAGTTCATCACTCCCTAAATTCGGTAAATTCACCTCAAAATCACCTTTACTTAATTTCTCAGTTGCTTCTTTCATTCGGATTAACGGTCGAGTTAGAATTTTAGATAGTAACGCATATATAATAAATAAAACGATTAATCCTATAATTCCAGCTATAACAAAATGCAAGTTCATGTCATCAACCATTTGATTGATTGATTTTGTACTTTGAAACATTAAGACAACGCCTGATCGATTTTGATCCACTATGTATGGATGTACGCTAACTATGTAAGGTAGACTTCTCCAATCCGAAACTACAATGTTATCTTTTTCACCATTAAAATCGTCTACAGATAGTTGATACTCTTCTTGTAACATATAGGAGTTATCTGAACTGCCAATAATACTACCTGTACTATCTATTATCATCACTTCACGCTTTTCATTTTTTTCCATTAACACAATATGTTTTATCGTTGTATCTGAATAATTTTCAATAAGAACGTCGCGATGATTTGCACCATTTGCCAATAATAACGAGAACTCTTCTTCCACCCTATTACTAATCATATTTTGATGAAGGTAATACATCAAAAGCGATTCCATTATTAGCACCGCTATGAAAAAACAAACCGCCAATTTTGTAGAAATTTTATTCATTTTATTTTGCTCTCCTCACATAAAACGTCTTAAAATATAAATAGATTGTTAGCTAACTTAATCCCCCAAAATGGCGTTAATAACGCAATAATTATTGTCATCCAATCAGAGTACAATAAAATTCCCATTATAATCATAATAATGCCATCTATCTTCATAAAAACGTCACTATGTTTTTGAAAAACTTCATTTTCCCTATAAATAGAGACATTAGTAAAAATGGAATCGAAAAACCTAGTACATAAAATAACATATACCATATACCTCTATTTGGATCCGATATCCCTAAAGCAATAACTCCTGCCTAATTTGTCCAGAACATGGTGTCCAACCTGAGCAAACCCCATACCGATAATGATGGTGCCTAAATATCCCTTTGGGCGTGATTTAAATAAAAACTTCTTTTCCGATTGAAGAAAATCAAATTTGAAAATCCGAGAATTACTAAACCAAAAATAACAATAATCATTGCGCCGATTTGTCTTAGTAAATCTTGATACTGAATGAAAAGTGTTCCAATAATAGAAGTTGAAAATCTTAAAGCCATAAAAATTACAGAAAAACCTAATAAAAAAGATAATGTATGTAATAATGCTTTGCGATTTAATATGCCCTTTTCTTCTTTGAGTTCGTTAAAGGAGATTCATGTAATATAAGATAAAAATGCCGGATAAAGAAGTAGTGAACATGGAGAAATAAAAGACAAAAGCCCAGTTCCAAATGCAAGAAATGGGTTTATTTGGGTAATAAAATATTTTCACTAATCCTTTCATAAAACCGTATTCATTATTTTATTTAGTAATAGCTAATGTTAGTATAAGTAATAAATATGGAGAAATTATGCAGGAAATTAATTTATTATTGTTTTGTGTCCTTATTTAGCAATATAGCCAAAACCGCCATTTTGAAAAAAGATAATCAAAATGGCGGTTTTCATTTTAGTTAGTATGAGACTTTTATAAAAAAAGATCGATTATTTCCTCAGAGTGTTGTTCCACAATAGCGCCCGATCGTAATATGAGGTTAGCCAGATTGTTCTGGTTGACCTTTTTCTTTTAGGTCTTATTATAACGGAGTTGGGGTAGAACGTAGCGCCCGTGGAAACTTAATCCCGTCAACAAAACTGTTCACCCCCTACTTGTATAAACATGTTTTTTTGAATATGTATAAAGATTTATAATCCTTTATTATGAATTTAGAGGACTCTACTTCACAAAGATATACCCAAAATAAAGTGTTAGTAATTTAACCTTTCTAGTTTTTGGCACTACGAGACCATATCATAACCGGAATTAATAATAAAGAGAGAATCCCCCCAATAAATGATAAAGTTAGATAACTTGATCCTGCCATAATCACTCCCGACAAGGCTCCACCAGCAGCTCCTGACAACGCCACGAAAACATCCAATGTGCCTTGTGTTTTAGCCCTTGTAGAGGTTGTAGTTGAATCAACAATAAGTGCAGTCCCACTTATCAACCCAAAATTCCATCCTAATCCGAGTAAAGAAAGTGCAATCACCAGGAAAACCATGGAATCTCCTGGTGCAAATGCTGCTGTTAAACCCGCCAGAAGTAATGTAATTCCAGAAGCAATCGCCATAGCAGTACGTCCCAATTTATCAACAAGGATACCAGTAACCAGAGAAGGCAGATACATGGCACCTATATGAAAACCAATAACAATACCAACTTCCCCTATGCTATGCCCATGATGCCGCATATGAACAGGTGTCATTGTCATAATAGCTACCATTACAATTTGAGTGAGAACCATAATAGTCGCACCTACAATTATGCCTCTTCGGTTTTCTACTTGCTCTGTAATAGCTGAATGTGTTTTCTCATGTTTTTCTTTGTTGGACGCTTCTATTGATCTTGCTATTAGTAATGGATCTGGCCGAAGCATAGCGAAAAGCACAATTCCTGCTAAGATATATGCAGCTGCTGCTAAAATGAATGGTCCAGCAAGTGCTGGAACGCCAATAGAAAGAGCAATATCACCCATTACATTTACTAAATTCGGACCAGCAACCGCACCAAAAGTTGTAAAAACCATCGTAAGACTAATAGCAGTCGCTCTCTGTTTATTATTTGCTAAGTCCGTACCTGCATACCGAGCTTGTAAATTAGTTGCAGTTCCTGAACCATAAACAAGTAAAGATAGAAATAACAGCAAAACGCTATTTATAATAGCTGCAATGATGACCCCTATTGCCCCAAGCCCACCAATCATAAAACCTGTAGCCAGACCTATACGACGTCCAGACGCTTGCGAAAGTCTCCCGACGAGTAAAGCTGCTCCTGCTGAACCTAAAGTAAATAATGCTGTAGGAAGTCCGGCATAGGCTTCTGTACCAAGCATTTGCTGTGCAAGAAGCGCCCCCACCGTAACGCCTGCTGCTAATCCTGCCCCACCAAAAATTTGTGAGACACTTACAACGAGTAATGTCCGCTTATATAACGCTTTTTGTTTTTCCGGATAAAGAATGTAGCTTTTCAGTGTAGCTGTTTGTTCTTCTGATGATTCTACACGAGTTTTTTGTACCATATTCCTGCCTGCCTTTCTAAAAACCTTCCTACAAGATTTGGAATATCATAACACGCACATAAAAGCCATACAATATGAAAATTGTATGGCAAACAATATTTGATAACGCAAACAGAAATCCTTACTGCCCTTTCCGGACAGCTATTTCCAACTACCAACCCCACTCCTGAAGTATCCAGAAAGTCCTCGTTCCCTCCAAAAGGCACGATCATAGATAGCAACTACTTTGGCCTGTCCTGCCGTCCATGCTCTTTTTCTCGCTTTATACATCATTTAAAAGCGACAACATGTCCTTATCTACTTGTAATAATACTCGTGGTGATACCAATAGAAAGTATAGTCATAACGGAGAGATAAAACGTCTCTGAAGATAATAATAAACCACCAATAATTATTATGATGGAATCAATAAACAAAATATAAATCCCTACATTTATCCCCGTCTTCTCACATAAAAACTGGGCAATAAAATCCGTGCCTCCCGTACTTGTCTGAAAATTTAACATCAATCCATTTCCAATTCCAACAAGAATGCCACCTAGTAATGAACTGTATATAGCTTCTAATTCAATTAGTTTATTTAATGGTGATAGAAAATCGATAAAAAAGGCATACAGAATCAGACCATGTAAGCTGTTATAGAAATAATTTCTATAAAAAAACCAAGCAAAAATAAAAATAGGAATACTAACTACTATAACTATTAATCCTGTATTAAAACCCCATAAGTAATTTGCTATTAATCCAATTCCTACTGTTCCTCCATCTAATATTTCATGTGGCACTATAAACAGATTTATACCCAATGATATAAAAATGCTTCCGGTAATTAGCGCCAAACCTTTTTTTAAAAAGTACAGGGAATCACCTCTTATTTATACTTTTCAGAACATCTATTAGTACAATTCAAGTAATGGAAATACTTAAAAATATATGTTCATTACTCAGTTTAAAGAAGAACCCCAAAAAGTTTTTTACTACTTGCTATTAGTGTTTTGAAATTCCTTTTAGCATGAGGTTAACCTTCAATACATAACAGTTTCTTCACCAAATACACTAACAATCGAGTCAGTACATTCATGTTTCCACTGAAATAAATCGCTGGATTTAAACCACTTCCTGAAATATACACTAACTTCTAACCGTGAATTCACGAATCTAACATAATCGGCTAAATACTCCTTCTTCTCTCCATTAAAATATTGTCTTTCCACTCTCCATTGAGTTGAGCAATCTTTTCGCGGACACCAACCACACGAAAACCATTTTTAATATGTAAATTAAGACTAGCAATATTTTCATTAAAAATTTTGGATTCTAATGTCCAAAATCCCTCCTTTTCAGATGCTGTAATCATATGATTCAATAACAAATGTCCAATTCCCTTTCCTATTGCATCTGGTGCAATATAAATGCTTACTTCTCCTACTCCTTTATACACCTTACGTTTTGAAACAGGCGTTAATTTACACCAACCTAAAATATGATTTTCCTCCAAAGCAACAAATGAACAATTTGGATTTGCTTCACCAAACCACTCATTATAAGAATCGGGGGCATTCGATTCGAATGTAGCTATTTTAGTATCGATCCCTGCTTCATAAATTCGCTTTACGTCTAACCAATCTTCACATGTAACAAATCGTATTTTAATAGACATATATCAACCTCCAAGTGACTGAATATTGAAATAATAAAATAAATAGTTGCATTTTGCAAATGTTTTTGTTTTACTTTAATTAGAGGTGATTGAATGGAGAATAAACGTGAAATTTTTCATATACTAACACGAAGATTTGGATTACTAAACAAAAATTGCTGTTCTGTTGGATCCTTTGAAATATCTACAATTCAAAGTCAAATTCTCTACGAAATTGATAAACAGCATACACCTTCTATGCAACAAATTTCTGAAACACTTGCAATGGATATTACGACATTCAGCCGGCAAATTCAAACACTAGTGAAAATGGAATTGGTTAAAAAAACGCCTTCACTTCAAGATAAACGTGTATCAATTTTATCATTAACAACACAAGGAAAATTTGTTGCAACAACGATAGATGAATCCATGAATGCCTATTTAGAGGAAGTATTCTCACATATGAACGACTTTGAAAAAGAAACGGTACTTCGTTCGATTCAGCTTCTAAACGAAGCAATGTCTAAATCGACGGTATGCTGTACCCCGATTTACTAAGCAAGGATTTCTTGCTTTTTTATTTAGTATATAGTTGCAAACTACAAGTAATTAAGGAGGAAGTTATAAATGGACATACCGTTATTAATTAAAAATCAAAATTCAAGCTGTTGTGCACCTGTATCAACGTCAATTAATTCTTGCTGTAGTCCTGCGGAAGGTACACAAAATGAGTCACTCCCTAAAGAATCATCTATTAAGCTAAATAAAACATATCCTGTTGCTATTATTGGAGCAGGTCCAGTTGGCTTAGCTGCTGCTGCCCATCTATCTTTAGCTGGTGAAGCATTTATCCTTCTTGAAAAGGGATCTGAGGTTGCTGAAAACATAAAATCCTGGCAGCATGTTCGTCTATTTTCACCATGGCAATACAACGTGGATAAAGCTGCTAAACAATTGCTACTTAAATCTGGTTGGACTATGCCTGAAGAATCCATTCTACCAACAGGTCAAGAAATCCGCGCGATGTATCTACAGCCATTAGCAAATTTACCTGAGATCAAACCATTTATATCGTTTAATACAACCGTTGTCGGCATTAGTAAAAAGAATCATGATAAAATGAAATCAGCCAGTCGCGATTCTGCACCATTTGTACTTTATACAGAACAAAACGGTAAGACAGAGCGCATTTTTGCCAGTGCTGTTATTGATGCTACGGGTACATGGGCAACGCCGAATCCTGTTCATGCAGAGAATGTTTGGACTTCAGCTGAGCAAAAGCTTGGTGACAAGATCTTTTATGGTATTCCGAATGTTAAATCATTAAATGATCGCTATAAAGGCAAGCGAGTCGCTGTTATTGGAGGTGGGCACTCAGCTATTAATACGATTTTAGAATTAGAAAAACTTGAAGATGTTGAAATTATATGGGTTTTACGTAAAAAGCGTGTAGAAGAAGCTTATGGCGGTGAAGAAAAGGATGCGCTTGCTGCTAGAGGTGAATTAGGGAGTCGCATTCATACTTTAGTTAATGAAGGAAAAATAAAAGTCTTTACTCCATTTTATATCGAAGAGCTTACACAAACTTCTGATGGAATTATCATAAAAGGTGATGGCCCAACTGGCGAACATCAACTTCCAGCAGTTGATGAAATCATTGCGAATACAGGAAGCCGACCAGACTTCTCATTATTAAAAGAAATCCGATTATCGATTGATTCTACTGTCGAAAGTGTTGAAGCATTAGCACCACTCATTGATCCAAATGAGCATAGCTGCGGTACGGTCCGTCCTCATGGTGAGTTAGAATTACGTCATCCTGAATCTGGTTTTTATATTGTCGGTATGAAAAGTTATGGACGTGCTCCTACATTCCTAATGGCAACTGGTTATGAGCAAGTTCGATCAATTGTCGCTTACTTAACAGGTGATCTCGAAGCAGCTCGTAAAGTTGAGCTGAATCTTCCTGAAACGGGTGTCTGCAGTTTAGATTTAAATAGTAATAACAATTCTAACTGCTGTTAAAAAAGGATCCCCTTGAAAACATTTCAAGGGGATTTCTTTATTATACTATTTTTTTAACTCATCGTTTACGAACTGCTCAATGCGTGCACCGATACCATCACGTACTTGCTGGAACACTGCCCATTTCTCTTCCTCTGTACCTGTAGCTTTTGCCGGGTCTTCGAATCCCCAATGCTCACGGCGTACACCTGGTGGAGTCATTGGACACTTATCGGCTGCATCTCCGCAAAGTGTTACGACTAATGTTGCTTTGTTTAAAATATCTTGGTTAATTAAATCCGAAGTATGGTGAGAAATATCGATTCCTACTTCATTCATTGCCTTAATCGCATTGGGATTGACACCATGCGTTTCAATTCCAGCTGAATACACTTCCCAATCTTCCGGTAATAGCTTTTGTGCCCATCCATCTGCCATTTGTGAACGACATGAATTCCCTGTACATAAGAAATATAGTGTGTTTTTTGTCATTTGAAAACCGCCCTTATTAAAAGATTAGTAATGTAATATATAGTCCAATTAAAGTAAAGATAAGAATAGGCACCGTTAACACAATCCCCGTTTTAAAGTACGTACTCCAAGAAATTTTTACGCCTTTTTGAGATAGTACATATAACCAAACCAGTGTTGCCAGTGATCCGATTGGTGTAATTTTTGGACCTAAGTCTGACCCGATCACGTTTGCGTAAATTAATGCTTCACGTAACGTACCATTCGTCGTCGTTTCAGCAATCGCTAAAGCATTGACCATCACAGTTGGCATATTGTTCATGACAGATGATAGAAAAGCCGCGATAAAGCCCATTCCAACAGTAGCTGCGAACAATCCTTGCTCTGCTGTCCATTCAATTACACTAGCTAACATAGGAGTTAAACCTGCATTGCCAAGTCCGTAAACAACAACATACATCCCGATTGAAAAGAAGACGATATTCCAAGGTGCACCTTTCACAACCGCTTTTGTATCAACGACAGCACTTTGTCGTGCCATGACTAAGAAGAAAACTGCAATAACGCCTGCTACAAGAGAAACTGGTACGCCAATAAATTCACTTGAGAAATAGCCAACAACTAAAATTGCTAGCACAACCCATGAAAGTTTAAACATTTTCATATCTTTAATCGCAAGGTTTGGTTCTTTTAACATCGATTCATTGTATTCGCGTGGAATCGACTTGTTAAAGTAAATCAGCAGCACGACAATCGTTGCCGCTAGCGAGAACAAGTTCGGAATAATCATACGCGAAGCATACTCTACAAACCCAATATCGAAGAAATCTGCTGAAACGATGTTGACTAAGTTACTTACGACAAACGGTAAACTTGTCGTGTCTGCAATAAAGCCACTTGCCATAATAAACGGGAAAATCATTTTTTCGCTAAACTGTAAATTACGCACCATTGCTAACACAATGGGTGTTAAAATCAAAGCAGCTCCATCATTGGCAAATAATGCAGCAACGACAGCTCCTAGCAGACTAACATACACAAACATTTTGATACCATTGCCTTTTGCGGCCCGTGCCATATGTAGTGCAGCCCATTCGAACAAGCCGATTTCATCTAATATAAGTGAAATTAATATAATTGCAATAAACGATAATGTGGCATTCCACGTAATATCAATGACTGTGCCGACATCGTTAAAATCAACAACACCAACAAGTAATGCGACGATTGCGCCAACCATTGCCGACCAGCCAATATTCAGTCCCTTTGGCTGCCAGATTACAAAAACCAGCGTTACAATAAAAATGAGTAACGCAATGACAAACATATTCAATTTTTAGCCCTCCACACATTCACTGTTAATTTTACATCCACATGTTGAATCTTCATTAATTGAAGCAAGTATATTTCGCATTAACGAAGTTTGATTTTCTTGAATTCGATAATGCTTCCATGTCCCTACCTTGCGTTCAGTAATAATACCGGCTTCCTTAAGTTTGCGTAGATGCTGACTCACGGCAGGCTGTGAAATATTAAGGACGTCTGTAAAATCACATACGCAAACTTCCCCTTTTTTCAGACAGGCTAAAATTCGTAAGCGATTGGCATCTGCAACTGCCTTTAATTGTTTTTCCATTAAATCGAGTTCCATTTGCATCCCTCCATAGCTATATAAGAATATACTTATATTATGTTCTTAGTCACGGTTTTGCAACTACTAAATTTTAATTTACAAAACTGTAAAAAGTATTCATTAAAAAAGAGAGGAAATAATTATTTGTTTTGAAGTGCTCGATAAAATAATCAAAATTGAAAAGGATGTCTGAAAGTTATAACTCCTTCAAACATCCTTTTGATATTTCTATCTCGTAACTTATAATAGTGGCTCTAAATATTCAAATAATAGAGCATCATCCAATGGACCTTAGATTTCACGAGCAATGTTTCCTTCTCGGTCAATTATAATTGTCGCTGGAAGTGCAAAAGCACCATACATTGTACTAATCTCCCCAGTTGTATCTAGTAAGATTGGAAATGACCTAAAATCTGTGGCTTGCATCGTATTTTCCATGCGAGCCGGCTCCTTGCTTATGATCCCGCGTGCCAGCTTTAGAAAGCCTCTATTTATGGAGCGGTTACACAAAATTTCTAAAACTTTTACAAAGAGGACACTAGAAAAGCCATACACATCTGCTGTATATGGCTTCCTTGTCCATTAATATTGACGAATAAAATCGATTAAATCTTCTTTTGGCATGAAACCAGCTGTCTTTCCTTTTAATTCACCATCTTTAAACACTAATAGCGATGGAATTGACATAATTTGATAGTTTTCTGCTGTAACTTGGTTCGTATCTACGTCTACCTTCACAATTTTAACTTCGTTTCCGATTTCTGCATCCAATTCCTCTAAAACTGGCGCAATCATTTTACATGGACCGCACCAAGCCGCCCAAAAGTCGACTAATACTACACCGTTTAAAATTTCTTGTTCAAATGTTTGATCTGTTGCATGTACAATTGCCATTTTTTATTCCTCCAAGTATGTTTGATGTTTTTTGATTAATTGGCGCAAGACCTCTTCGCTGACAGGGCCTACTAAGCGCTCCAGTTCCTCACCTTGTGCATTAAGTAGCACTGTTGTCGGGATAGACATTACCCGAAAGGCAGTTCCTACTTCATCTGATTCATCCAATAAAATTGGATAGGTCACTTCATATGTTTCCATAAAATTAACCAATGCCTGCTCCCCGTTATCACGGTCTGTTAAGTTTACCCCGATGAGCGCTACCCCCGCCGGTAAATCTTCCGCAAAGCTTTGCAAGTGAGGCATTTCTGCTTTGCATGGTGGACACCAGGTTGCGAAGAAGTTAACAATAGTCAGTTTCTGCTCTTGCTCCGATAAACTATACATTTCCCCGGTCGTTGTCGGTAAAACAATCATTTCATGGGCTATTGTTTCAGTTGCTTTCTCCACATCCACAAGCATCATTGCTACTAAACTTAAAATACCCGTGACGACCAAATACTGTGCTTGCTTTGTTTTTAAATACACTGTTAACAATACAAAAAGATGGACTAGTGTTAAACTGCTCGTAAAGCCATTCAACCATGCTAGTAGTAAAAACTGTCCGAGTAACAGCCCGTGTTGATATTTTCTTTCAACAAGTACAAGGACCAAAAGCCAGATTACTGCATACAGCCAGTGCTCCTGAAATCCTAAACTAATGACGCTAAATATCGCCACAACTCTCGCCCAGTATATCCAAATATCCGCCCAGACTAATATTTGTCTTTTTCTATATAGAATAAAAGCAAGTACCACTAATGCGAGAACGTGTCCTTTTAGCCCTCCGTCAAAATAAACTAATGATAACGGTGCTTTTATAAAGTCGGATAAAGAGAATAGGATATAGCTGAACTTCCAAACGAGAATATAGGTAAAGACAAGATGCTCTAATAATTTATTTGTTGCTCCACCTACCTGGCGACTTCTAAAATCACTATATAAAATAGCAAGTATAAAAGCGAGCCATGCTACCGGAATATTGAATTGTCCTAAACTTATATACATCATCTGTTAATTCCCCTCTACCAGCAGTGGGCTTTCCAGGGCTTACTTAAAATTATAATTTGTCACAATCGGTTCACGGTTTTTCGCTTGATCCTGATAATACTCATACAAAGAAATTCCTAAAAACGAACCTGAAATATTCGTAACATTTGTATACCCACTATTATTCAGTGCCATTACTGCATTATAGCTACGCTGCGATGAACGACAGTGCACATAAACTGATACATCTGTCGGAATTTCATCCATACGTGCACGTAATTCACTTAATGGAATATTGACCGCCCCTTTTAAGGCACCTTGTGCAAACTCATTTACGTCACGCACATCGACAATATAAGCTTCTTCTTCAACTAAACCACGTACTTCACTCACTCGTACTTGCTTGAAGCGTCCTGCCATTAAGTTTGTTGCCACTAATGCCGCTATATTCACGACATCCTTTGCTGTTGAAAACATTGGTGAATATGAAAGCTCTAATTCCTTTAAGTCCTCAATCGTTCCGTTCATCGTAATAAGCGTAGCAATAACATCAATTCGTTTATCGGCATTACCTTTACCAATTGCTTGTGCTCCAATGATGCGACCCGTTGGTACCTCATAAATTAGTTTAAAATGCAGTGGATTACTCGAAGGCATCAAGCCAACTTTATCCGGCGCAATGATATACACTGCATCTACCTGCAATCCAATCTGCTTCGCTGTACGCTCATTTAAACCTGTTGCAGCTGCCGCATAATCAAAAACTTGAATACTGGATGAACCAATGACCCCTTTATTTGTTACCGTCATCCCAAACATATGATCTGCGACAGCACGGGCTTGACGCTGCGCAGGTCCGGCTAACGCAAGGCGCGTTGGCTTGTTCATTAAACGATGGTACACCTCAATGGCATCGCCAACTGCATAAATATCAGGATCATTCGTTTGATAATTTTGATTTACTTTAATTGCACCTGTCTCCCCAAGTTCTAAGCCCGCTTCCGCAGCTAGCGACGTTTCTGGTCGCACGCCAATGGCTAGAACGACAATCTCCGCAGCCACTTCTTTCCCTGAATTCAACGTAATCGTAGACGGTGTAATTTTTGCTAAACCATCTCCTACAATCAGTTCCACACCATGATCTACCATTTCCTTATGCAAAATTTGCACCATGTCATCATCAAATGGTGTTAATATTTGTGGAGCAAACTCCACAAGGGATACCGAACGCCCAGCTAAACGTAGATTTTCTGCTACTTCAACGCCAATAAAGCCCCCACCAATAACTGCAATATTTTGCACATCTTCCTCAACAACGGCTTTTTGTAAACGCTCGATATCTACGACGTTTCTAACGGTAAATACATGTGGTAAATCACTACCCGGTAAATTCGGCACAATCGGACTAGCCCCTGGCGATAATACTAATTTATCGTACGATTCTGCGGATTGTTCGCCAGTTATGACGTTTTTCACTGTCACAATTTTGTCCGTTCGGTTAATTGCAATAACCTTACTATTCACGCGGGCGTCAATATTATGCTTTGCTTCAAATGATTCCGGTGTCATCATTAATAATTTCTTGCTGTCTGCTACGACACCACTTAAATAAAACGGGAGTGAGCAGTTCGAAAAAGAAACGTGTGGACCTTTCTCAAACATTACAATTTCAGCCTGTTCATCCAATCGTCGAATTCTGGCTGCTGCAGAAGCACCGCCTGCAACTCCACCAATAATGATTACTTTTTTCATCCATAAACCTCCTGCCTCTTCTTATATTTGCAAAACACCTATTTCTAACTCATATATTATACCCCGGTGGGTATATAGTCAACTGATTTTTTTATAAACCTTTCTATTTCCTCGTCCAGTGAAGTTTTAATTGTCCTTTAATGTATAATTTTTGATTAGAGACTTTACCTTTTTTATTTTTATGAATAACTTTTCAAATAGGAGATAAACCCTCATTATGCCAAAACTTAGCCTGTATTTGAGTGTATAGGGTATAGATAGGTTTATTAATTTGTTACAATAAACAATTGAACTGGAGGTAATGCATTATGACCAAATGGACCATAGTACTTATAACGGCGGGAATGCTGCTCGTTGGGTGCAGCGATGAAGCTGTAGAAAAAAATAGTAAGGCGGAGGAAGAAACTCCTGGTGAGTTTCTCCAGGAAGAAGAAAAACCAAATGAAGCCGATCAGCTTAAAGACGATATCAGTGAGGAAGAGGCTGCAAAATTACCGGAATACAATATTATCCGTAAGCAAATTGGAGACGGTTCTTACAAAATTGTGATCATTGCTAATAACGAAGAAACTCGTATTCTCCATTTTTTAAATGCACAAGGTGAACTACAATACAAAGCCGTGTTTGTAAAAGAGACCAATCGTTTAAAAATTATAAACACCAAAGGAGACGGCAATATATTTAATCAAGTCATCGGATAGGCGCAATTTATCTAATGTCTCCAAAGGTAGCTCGAAAATGAATGAACCGTGAATCCCTTCCTTTGAATAAAACTCGCTTCAATAATGGCGAGTTTTTTTGTCATATTTTGACTTATTTATTATACTGACATTCTATTGCTTCCCCAGCCTCTTGCTGCTGTACTTCTAACAAATGTCATCCGATAGACATTGATGAACCAATTCTCGTGGCATCTTTACCTCATATTTAAAAAATAATTTCCATTAAAATTGCATAAGATTACTCTCATTTAAACAGCCTTTGCCTCCTTAAAAATAAAGTTAATTAAAAAAACTAGATATTTTCCGGAAATCCAATAAAAATTTGTTATATATATAAGAATTACCAGTATTATTATCCTAGAATAACTAGTAAAATATTATTATTAAGATTAAGGAGGATTTACCGCGTTGAAAAAAGTATTTAAACTTGGTTGTGGTGGTTTTTTAGCACTTATAATACTAGTGATAATCATTGCAGTGTTCAGTGACGGAGATACGTCTGAAGTGGATTCAGATACAAAAGTTGAAACGGCAACTGAACCAAAAGAAAACGCAGCAGAAACAAAAGATGCTGTTAAAGAAGAACCAAAAGAGGAAGCAAAAGAAGATAATGTACCGCGCGAATATAAATCTGCGTTAAAAAAAGCGGAAATGTATGCAGATACAATGCAAATGTCTAAAGCAGGTATTTACGATCAGTTAATTTCGGAATATGGAGAAGGTTTCCCTAAAGAAGCTGCGCAATATGCAATCGATAACCTGGAGCATGACTGGGAAGCGAATGCATTAGAAAAAGCAAAATCATACGCTGAAACAATGGCAATGTCTGACTCTGCAATTTATGATCAATTGATTTCCGAATACGGTGAAAAATTTACGGCTGAAGAAGCTCAGTACGCAATTGATAATTTAGAATAAAATGAAAGCCTTCCATCAAATTGATTGGTGGAAGGCTTCTTCCGTTAAAATTCATCGATCTTTTTAATTACCGTCTTTAAAAGATCAATGGAATTGACAGGATCGCTCTTATACTGCAAACTATGATCCGCACCAGCAAGTAGACTTGTCACAAGCTTAGGATTATTGACGAATTGACTATATCTTTCCGCATTATAATGGGTGTCATCATCCCCAATAAAACATAAACTTTCATTATGATTGTTTAACATCGATTCAAAAACATCATCCCGATTAAGAAGCGGTGTTAACCACACAGCTTTTGCATTATAAAAAATCTCTCTTTCCAACAGAGACGCCATAGCAATGGTACCTAGAGATTTTCCGACAAAATAATAGTCCTCATACGAATTTTCTTTTAAAACATTATCAATGACCGCACCCACATCATGTTTAATCGCTTCAACGAGTTCTTCCATACTGAAATGGTCATAGAACTTATCGTTATACGTATAATTGACCTGCAGTACATCTACAGACTTACGTAAAAATATACCCGTTGAATAATGAAGAAGAGGTGCTTGAGCGGTATATCCGGCCCCCGGAAGCAGAATCGCCAATTTTGAGGCATGCTCATCAGTGCTTAATATTGTAAATGGAATATCCTTTTCTTTATAACCTGTAATAGTATCTGTTTTTACTTTAAACATACACATATCACCTTAAATAGTTTATTTATTACTCGGTTCACTCGCATTTTTATCGATATTCACGGTCCATGAAACAATCGTTGTACTGTCCCGTACGCCGTTTTCTTGAATTTCTTTTAATAGATGGTGCACAGCATTGGAATGAGATTTGGTATGGTCAAACACCTTCATAATTTCCTGAGGGTTATCAAATGAAGTATGAGGACATTCTGTTAACCCGTCCGTTGTCACAAAAAGCTGATTTAGCCCTTTTCGCAATTCCCTGCGCCCCGTACTGTAACATGGTACTTCCAATTCAAATGTATTGACATTCCCGATCCACTCGTAAAAATTCCTTTGGTTTAGCTGATATTGATGCATATTAGCCAGCTCAGGATGAAATAGATGAAGAATACAGTCTCCAACTGAAAACCACCAAATATATTTGTTTTTCCTAAAAACGATAAGACAAGCCGTTTCCCCTTGCACCTTACGGCAACGAGCTAAAAAATGCGGATCCTGAAAAATCTGAATGATATAATCGTCCAATTCATTAAAAGCATCGGGTAGTGACTTGTTAAAAATTGTGATCAAGTTATATTCTTCATTCACAATGGTCTCCACGACTAGTTCGGCGCTTTCCGCACTGTTATGAGCATCAAGAATCATGACGAATTCCCAGTCCTGCTCTTTATTCAACCAAACGATACAACCATCTTCGTTTTTGTATTGCCCTGCTGATGAATTACCGCCAAACCGACCAATTGCAAGATTGTTGAATTGCTGAATATGTGGTAAATCAACTAAATGTGTTTCGCTCCCTACCCAACTGAATTTTAACACTTTATACCTACCTCCTTACACCACATTATTTATAGATTTTCATAGTATATCATCTTCATGGTGAAATTTGTAAAATATAGAAAAAGCTTAACCCTTTATTGAGCTAAGCTTTTTATCTCGACTGAAAATGACTATTTCTTTTCATACTCATCGAATTTTATGTTTTTCTTACTAGCCATTAGATAAATATAACTCGTTGCCATCGATTTATCTTCCTGAACGATTAATTCATTCCCTGATTTATCGATAAATTTATAATTGCCTAATGCATTCGGCACAAACTCTAAAGCAACACGCTCAATCGAATCCCATTGCATTTTCTGAGAGCCGATTAATTGGCTTTTAAACACTACCTGCTCATTAATCGCTGTGTACGTACTTGTTGAGCTATACAACGTCACCAATCCTCCGATCAGGAGCAGTAAACTAAGCACATAGGTCGCAATTTGACGTTTCCAGCATAGCATTGCAAAAGCTGCAGCCAATATTACAAATCCTGCGATAATAATTTTCACATTGGTTCTAAATGAATAAATATAAAAATACGAGCGATCTGTCAAAAATAAATCCGGAACAGTCATAGGTACAAATATGGCGAACAGCGGTGAAATAATGATACAAGTAACCGCCATTACACCTAAAATCAGTCTCGGTGAATAGTCTTTAAACATGGCCGTTCTCATCCCCTCTTAAAAAATATCTTTATACTATAAATTTAATGTATAACGGACCATTTTTCAATAATTTGGAAAAAATAAGGGAATGAATTTTATATAAAATAAAAAAGCAATCGAATTCTCCAATTGCTTTTATCATTTTTTTTATTAAACTTCCACACGGTAACGCCAATTTGTATGCTTTACATCCTCATAATTGATATACGCAACGCTTGCTTCAATGACATCGTTTAAATTCAGGTTATGTTGTTTTGCGAATTCCTTCAGGCTTTCCAGTAATTCTTTATCGCATGTTGTCCGAAATTCGATGCGATCTTTTGGTCGGTTTTTTTTATCATAAGCAATTGTACCAGACTCAATTAAATTACTATAACCATTTTCCAATAAATAGCCGATATGGGTATCATATTTTTCGGCAAGCTGTTTTAAGCTGTTTATTATCGCCGCGCTCATTCGCGTTTTATACCGGATTCTTGATTCATCCGTTGTTTGGATCAGTTTCCCGTTATGTATCTTCCACATCGTCATTCTCCTATCACCAATTCATTACGTATATTATATAGCCATTATCGGGCAAATGAAAACACTCCTTATGGCATAAGGAGTGTAAAGGGGTAAAGTTGCGGCCGGTATTGCATATTAAGTTGTAATGTTTTGTACGTTAGTTTAACTTTTATAAAACGTTTGAGCTGAAATTTTCAATGGTATATCTCAATTCGTGTATGCATTTCGCTCGCCTAATTTGGTTTGGCATCTTTCGAAAATCTTCGTTAAAGCATTTTGTTCATTAATTGCCTAAAATAAACTGTGAATGTTGCTTGATAAACGCATACAACGAAGCTAATAGAAATCATCATATAAACTATCTAAACTAGTGGTTAACTTACTGTCTACTCTTCAGTGACCGCAACTTTACTTACAAGTTATATACCACCTTAAAACATCCTTAAACCTAATATGCAGACTTTTTTTTCGGATTTTTTACCGTTCAAGTATATAATAGAAGGAACGGAGGTGTCTTACATGCTAAAAATTAAAAAGATCGAGTTTATTAAAGTTCTGTATGACGACGCAATAGCGCAAAATATATTTTCAATCGCCAATATTACGTTTTCAAATAGAAGTCCGATACAAGGTGCCCTCCTCTACTGGCAGCAAAATGAATCAAAGGAACCTTATACGAAAGAAGGCGACTACAAGTTTTTCTATGACTTGGCAAAAGCGCAGTATTTTGCGGCTGTAAAGTTTCCGAAAGACTGTGAGTTAACACGGGATGAACGCCAGGAACTTGCCTATATATTACTGGAAGAACGCGGGGCCATCGGGACGTACAGTTTTGTCTCAACTAAGCCGAGAGCAGCCTTCCATTTAAATAATGCTTTTCAGGAAATTGCGTTCCCTACACAATTTTCAGTAGATGATTTTAACGATTTATCTGTTATGAAAAAGCTGGAGGCCAATGATGAGACCATTTACGAGCAACTTCCATATGACCGTGTATTTTTGGAAGCTTATAGAAATTGGTGCATTCAAGCAGTCCAGTTGCATCCTTCCCGCTTAACAGCATATTTTCAATACTTGCCGTTTACGTATGTGTGTTATGCGGATCCGCTTTTATCAGAGCAGTTTCTAATCGATTATTTGCCTGAAGTGGATCTGGAAGCACTACAGTATAACAAGCCGGTACTTGAGCGGTTGTCGATGTCCTTTAAACGTTATTTAGTGACAACGTTAATGGCCAACAAAAAGCGTCTGAATCCGGATTTTGTCGATCAGCTGGATGATTTTATCGAAAGCAATGCCTTTTATAATTCCTTTGAGCTTATCTATTTACCGGAAGCCGATGACATCCCGGATATGGATTTGCAGCTATTCGAATATGACCGCGGATCTTATAAATGGGCAGGCAGTGAGCACTTAGTTAAAGGAATCCCTTCCCTTGTCAGTCAGAAGTATAACCGGTATGGGGATAGACGCTTAACAAATGCCGAAATGGATAAAAAATTTAAGGCCTACAATGAAGAACAAAAGCAGTTATTTACAGCAATCGCGGAGCTGCATTGGCTAAATAAATACCGAAATGAGCTGGATTGGTCATATATTTGCCAATATAATGTGCATTTAACGGAACAGTTTTTAACAGCGCATCTTAATTATGTCGATTTCAATGCGCTAGGCCAGAATACGGATATCGCGGTTAACGCTGATTTTTTATCAACTTATTTGCACCGGTTTAACCATCAAAAAGCGGTTCCGTTAATAATTTCTCATTTAACAGAGCAGTTTTATTTAACGCATAAAGACGAAATTAAAGTTGATCTCGATTTGCTGTATAAATATATGGACAATATTGATGAGGAAGAGTTTTTGCGAATTGAAAATTATTTCCTTGATTAATACAAGGCTGCTTTGTATCACCATTACGAAGCAGCTTTTTTTGTTTTAAAAAACAAAAATCAACCTACAATATATTTGTAGATTGATTTAATAAAGTAGATTAAGTTGTAATTTCATAAACACCTCGATGCAGCATGGCGTAATTTGCAGACAGATAAGACATTTCCATCGTCAGATCAGGCTGGATATAGTGAATGTTCACAAGCTCAATCGAATGAATCGGCATTACATCCTTATAATATACTGTTTCGGTTTGAGGACTAATCATGTTGTCTCATCTCCTGTTCCATTGCATAGCCGTTATAAGCAAGTAATTGCTGATGGGAAAGCTGATTCACATAATATCGGAAATTAACCGGCTGTAATCCAAACTGTTCACATTTCTCTACATACATCTTATACCCTTTTTCAAAATAATTCATTGGACTTCTCTCCTTTGTTATATAACAGTTTTTATTTGTAAATTAAATATATAACAGTTTATAAACAGTGTCAATGAATTATCTGAATTTTATTTTACTTTTGAACATTAGCGACGAACCGTTCTTTTCGTGGAACCGCAGTAGACAATAATTTCATCTCATCGACATCTTTGTTACCATAGGAGGCGGGAGGAATTTAATGAAACTTATTTATAAAAAACTAATCGATTTTGGAGTAAATCCAATAGTTGCTGAGTATCTCTCAGTAGGAATCATGATTATTTTTATCGTGATCCTTTGTTTATTGGCAAACTTTATCACTAAAAAGATTGTCATCCGATTTATTACACATATTGTGAATAATAACAAATATACGTGGGATAACATCCTTTTAGAAAAGAAAGTATTTCACAAGTTATCTCATATCGTTCCGGCGATTATTATTTATCATTTTGCTGAAGCTTTTACGTATCAGGACCTGATCGAAAAAGGGGCCATTACGTATATCATAATCGTCGTAATAAGTTTATTAGGCAGTTTATTGAATGCTTTTCATGAAATTTATCTTACGTATGAAATTTCAAAAGTTCAGCCAATTAAAGGCTATATTCAAGTAGCAAAAATTATTGTTTATGTCCTGGGGATTATATTGATCATCGCGAACTTAATTGGTAAAAATCCGCTCATTATTCTAAGTGGGCTAGGTGCACTGTCAGCTGTCTTGCTGCTCGTTTTTAAAGATTCCTTATTAGGGCTTGTTGCAGGGATTCAATTAACATCAAACGATATGGTGCGTGTAGGTGATTGGATTGAAATGCCGAAATACGGTGCGGATGGGGATGTCATTGACCTTTCGTTAAACACTGTGAAAGTACAGAATTTTGATAAAACGATTACGACGATTCCAAGTTATGCACTAATTTCGGACTCTTTTAAAAACTGGAGAGGTATGCAAGTAACTGGTGGGAGAAGGATCAAACGTTCCTTATTTATTGATACAACAAGTATTGCGTTTTGCTCGAGGGAACAGATCGAGAAGTTACGAAACATCCATTATCTTACGGACTATATTGATACGAGACAGCGTGAGATTACTGAATATAATATCAAGCATCGGATCGATACAAGCAATCAGGTAAATGGCAGAGCACTGACTAATGTCGGTTTATTCCGAACATATATTAGTAATTACTTAAAAAATCATCCAGGCATTCATAAAGAAATGACCACAATGGTAAGACAATTGGCTCCGAATGAATATGGTTTACCAATTGAAATTTATGCTTTTTCAAATGATATCAATTGGGCCGTATATGAATCTATACAATCTGATATTTTCGACCATCTCTTTGCCATTGCGTCAGAATTTGACCTTCGACTATTCCAAAATCCGACGGGCAATGACTTTAAAGCGATGAGTTCCCTACATTTAAATAATCATGAAGGTGAATCAAATTAATTGATCGCTTTAAAAATAGCCATTTTCTTTTCATAAGAAATGGCTATTTTTTTGACTCATGCATGCGGGCTCCTATCGCGCTTCCTGTTAAATATCTCTATATTCATCTAGTTTACATAATATTATTATCATAAATTATTGAATGGGTTATTTTTAAGTACTTCTTGAATTTGTTCGTCTTCGATATGTGTATAGATTTGTGTTGTCGCGACACTGGAGTGACCAAGAATATGCTGCAGTGTCCGAATATCCGCTCCGGATTTATACATCATTGTCGCGGATGTATGTCGAAGTTTATGCGGTGTCAGCTTCTCTTTCGGTGAATGACTGTTTGCATTGATTACTTTCACGATTCGTGCAATCGACTGTCTCGCAAATCGTGTCCCTTTTTGGGAAATGAACAGCGGTTCTTTCCCGTCCCCTTTATACGCATGCCGCTCCTGTAAATACTTATCCAATGCATTCATACAGGCATCATTTAAATACACATGACGTTCTTTATTCCCTTTCCCGATTACCGTCAGCATACGGCCATTAATAGAATCGATATTGAGTGAACATAACTCGGATACACGAATGCCAAGATTCAGGAAAAAAACCATCATGCATTCATCGCGTGCACAATATGACTGTGTCTGTACTGCGCCGATAAAATCCTTTGCCTCATTATAATTTAAGTAAACTGGCTGGCGTCGGCCAATTTTTGGTGTTTCCAAATGTTCAGCCGGGTTTTCATCAATTAGACGACGTTTCCCTTTTAAATATTTAAAAAAGGATTTTAATGTTGCGACTTTGCGTGCGCGGGCTGATGAGGAGTTACCTCGCTGTACTTCGCAATATTCCATAAATAAATATAAATCTTCCAGAGACACTTCTTTTATTTGGTCAATTGTAATAGTAGAAATGTCGATTGTATGTAAACGGTCTAACGGAATATCTTCTTCAATCGCTTTAAGGAAACGCATAAATAAAATAAGATCATATTCATATTCTTTTCGGGTTCTTTGCGACTTCCCCGTAATCGTTGTTAAATATATTAAAAAATCACGTAAAAATTTCGGCAGCTGCATTTTCGTCCAATCCCCCTCTATTTAGCTCTTATTATAGCATAAAAAATGTTCCCAAATTTATATTTGGGAACATTATTGCTAATTTAGAAGATTTAAGCGTTTTTTCAACAATAAAAAGGAACAAATGTTCTTATTATGTAATTTCGACCTCAGACGAAGTGAAATGTCGAATCGTGGATGGTAACCCATGTCGAATCGTCTGAGCGCGATTTTTGTCATCGCAGCTTTTGGTTAAATTTATCGGATTTTGGGAATAGATGTTCCAGGAGGTGAAAGGATGAATTCGCTAAAAACCCACTATGTTTTTTATTATCCTTTCAATTATCGACAGTACGATTTTGTAAAATTACAGCAAATATTAAAACGCAACAAATTTTATCATTTTACTATCGATGAAGAGGAATTCAACGAAACACTTTACGGTCCGGATATCGAAGTATCCCACCAATTGTTAAAGCAATTCTTTTACCCTTTCATGGAAGAGAAATTATTGAACGACGAGATTTCCGTACGAAACTTTAACCGCTACTCCAAAAAAATTCTTTGTGATGGAAAAATGAAGACGGCATTCGATGAAATTCCATTTACATTATTGAGCGCGGATATCAATCTTTGTCCATTTGGGATCGGAATTTTAGCGGTGAGGATACAATTGGCAGATGATGTGGATTTAAATGCCGCGTTATCATTCGGTCATTTTTTTAGAGTACTGCAGCCAAAAATTGATGAAGAGCTAGGCGCAGAAATTACTTACGACAATTTTGTCTTTTATAATACAGATGAATTAATATTAAAGAAAATTGCACCTTTTTTAGAACAGTTTTTTGTCGATTATTCTTCGATTCATAAAAATATTAGTAAAATACCGTTTTTCGAAGATGAGCGGATGTATGTCAGTGCTTTTTATCATTTGGAAGAAGGTGCTGAAATCGACGAACATTTACTGTATCGAGCAGGACAGTTAAACGGACGTGACAAAAATGGGGATCCCTATATATCAAGTTCAAATGAAGAGTATATTGAACACTTTGTGCAGGAGCATTGCTACGAAAGATGGGCACCGAAATTTCATATTATAACTACATTGCAAGGCCATATTCACCTTTCGTCCGTAAACGATGAAAGCATGAAGAAATATTTGAACAGCTTTCATTCTGTTTCTTACTATACATTGCTTATCCACTATTTTTATAAGCTGATGTTGTTGAAACTCGTATTTGAACATAGTGAATTGAAGTTTTCGAAAGATAAGGACATTGTAGAGGAATTAATTGAACAGATTACGAAATTCGCATCCAGGTATTACTTTTCAGAGGTTTCGGCACGTTCGGAAGGTAAAGAAATTTCGCACTATTTCCGGAAAGCGTTTCGTATTGATGGACTGTACCGCGAGACAAAGGAAACGCTTGAAGAACTATATCGGATACAGGAAGACCGTTCAACGGACAGGTTAAATAAACTGATATTTATTTTGACAATTTTCAGTATGATTTCCGGTATATACGGAATGAACTTGGTCATTGAGATGCTGGCAGAGCCATTTAATATATCCGAAATTTTAAGTTTTACATTTTTTGAATGGATTGCACTTATACTGATGGTCTTCGGCTTACTGACGCTGGCACTGCTTATTTTGAATCAAGTTTATAAATATTCAATTAGCTACTACGGGAAAGTGAATAGGCGACGTCAAAGATAATGGGGTTATGGGGATAGTCAATTGACTTCGCCCATAACCCCATATTTATTATCCTTAGACATATAGTGTAATCTGTTCCCCGCTCCGCTCTACTTTCCAGTTTGAAGAAAGCATTCCCCGAATTTGTTGCTCGGTAATCGAATCGACTTGTAAAAAATGCAGACCGTTCCCCTCCGCTAGCAGTTCATATTGGTCATCAGAAATTTGAAAACGCATGCGCAGCAAGTTTTTCAATCCGTTCATCGTTACAAATTTCACCTCATAGTTCCCAGTAAAAGCCTGTTCCATTTCTTGAGCATTTTCTTTTAATAAAATTCTTAAACTATCTGTATCGATATCATAGGAATTTGTTAATAAATGAAGTTCATCATTTTCTATAAAGTGTTTAATTTGTTCAAATGTATAAGGATGGTTTTTCAGTAATTCGATCGTATAGGCTTCCATCATCGATATCGCCATTATTTCTCCCTCTCAATCTTTCATCAATTATATTATTTACTAGCTATTTTTCGGGAAGCGTTGTTCTCGCTCAAGCAAGACACCTTTTCTTGCATAGCCGAATTGCTCGTACAAAACTTTCGGATCCTCATTTTTCGTTAGCAATTTTTGAATGGCGTGGTAGCGCATATTTGTGGCGGTCACTTTAAATTGGAGTTGCTCGGACATCGCCTTAAAAATCCGTTCAATTGTTTTGACGGAGACCGGTTCCCCCATTTTATTGCCGACACCGAGCCAAACATATGGTGAATTTTCGGTTAGCGGCATGAATTCCAAAGTATGGTGTTTATAGTCCTCGAGCAATTCCAGCAGTTTTTTCGAACACTGTAAAACACGGTAACTTTTCGATGCCAGAACAATAATTTCATTTTTTTCGGTGTTAATATGCTTCCATTCCATGCGCACAAGTTCGGCTGGCTTAATACCAAGCTCAGCAACTGTAAAAACGATGACCGTATTGCGTAATGCGAGCCATTCATGTTCCTCATTCAAGGCAATCTCATATTGCTTCGGCCAATAGGCTAAGGCTCGAGTGAACTGCTTTTCCTTCAACACATTCAGTTCCGTTCCCTGTTTTGTCAATGGGGCGATGATTTCTTCATTATATACAGAAATCACACCGCGCAGCTGCAGAAAAGTAAGGAAATGGCGAATCGATGCGAATTTGCGGTTGACCGAATTGAACGAAGGATATTTTTCCTGAATTGTTTTTGAATATAGTTGCAATGCTTCATTGATTTTATTTTCATGCTGAATAATTTCCGCGAATTGCTTTGCATCCAATGTATATTGTTTCGTTGTATGAAAAGATTTATTTAAAGACTTTAAATAAGCAGTAAACGCTTTAACATACGGTTGGATTTTTTCCATATTTTACGCCCCTTTCTTTGTATTGTATCATGCACAGAGGTAAGAGTTATATGGATTTCATACGGGAAATTGCTGAAAATTCGTTAAATTTACTTGAACCGCCCAGATTGCATGTTATTGTATATTTTTTCGTCTATAATGACTAGGTATATATAGTTAAGGGGGACCATTTAATGCAAGTACGTACGACAAGACTTGAAGCGGAAGAAGCGAAAATCATTTATCAGGAAACTGCGGGGCTCGCCATTATTACCATTCATCGCCCGCAACTTAAAAATGCATTAACGGCGAATATGTGGGATCAGCTTGCAAAAATTGCATTGCGCACATTGGAAAATCCAAAAAACAAAGTGCTGCTGTTGCGCGGCTCCGGCGAGAACTTTACAGCAGGCTCGGATATTAAAGAATTTAATTCGATTTCGTTGGAGAAAGCAGAAGAAGCTTTTGTGCATATGGAAAGAACCATTTCCACGATAGAAAATTTACCGATCCCAGTAATCGGTGTTATTAACGGTCCGGCAATGGGTGCAGGACTGGAACTTGCCCTCGCATGTGATATTCGTATCGGTTCGGACAAAGCGAAAATGGGGATTCCGGTCGGTAAGCTCGGCATAACATTGAATAATAAATTTGCAAAGCGACTAGTCGATCTGGTCGGACCATCCGCAACGAAAGACTTTGTATTTACAGGACGCATGTATAAAGCAGAAGAAGCGTTTAAAGCCGGAATGCTTAATTATTTAGTTGCTGAAAAAGATTTGAACCGTTTTGCAATCCGTATGGGCAAGCTTGTTGCCGGCATGTCTCCGGATTCGTTAGTAGCAGTAAAACGCTCCGTAAAAGAATGCGTCGATTCTGCCCCTGTATTATGGGAAGGTTCAACACCATTTGTGTCCGAAACAGACTTTTCAGAAGGTGTCCGGGCATTTGTAGAAAAACGTCAGCCGGTTTTCACAAGACAGCTTCCAAAACAATAAAAAACTGCCTCCATTTTGTGGAGGCAGTTTGAAGCTTTTTAATAAAGTTTGGTTAAAAGTAAGTTATAATCGCTTATTTTATACAGAAACCAACTGTTTTGAAACAAAGTTAGATTAATACGAATTTGTACCATAACCTTTTACTATTTACTTACTAGGGATTTTCACAATCGCTATTGTCTCTTTTTCGTTTATTGTATCAAGTGTAATCGTTCCATTGTATTTATTAATTGTTTCTTTAACAATAAACAAACCTTGTCCTCTAACTCTTCCTTTCTCTACCTTTTTCGTTGAGTAGCCTTGTTTAAAAATTTGATTTATGTCAGGTAGCTTTCGCCCAGCGTTCGTAATCGAGAACGTATAATATAACTCGTCTGCTTTACAGCTAACTGTAATTTTACGTAGTTCCTCTGGCAACTCCATTGTTGCTTCTATCGCATTATCAATTATGTTCGATAATATATTGATTAAATCAATCGTTTTTATGTTATCAAATGGATTATCATCAACGGTTATCTGTATATCAATTTGTTGATTTTGACATGTTAATTTTTTTGTTTGCAGTAATATCGCTAATCCTGGGTGATCAAGATTCAATTTAATGGATTCAATTGTCTGTATGTCTTTAGACAAAGAATCGACATACTTTGTCGCTTGATCTACCTCACCTATATGCAGAAATCCATGTAAAACTTGGATATGATTAATATAATCGTGCCTTAATGATGAGACAGAAGCAATTAACGTTTTAATTTCCTTTTGATATGTATACTCCGTAGTTCCAACTTCTTTTTGATACCACTTTTGTAAAAGGAAGAAAGAAATAATAACAATAATAACAAAAAGTCCACTGAGTACTAATAGAAAAATATTACTATTAATAACTGTTTCTTTAATCCCGTCAAGTGTTTCCGTACTAATATCAATGCTAAGGTAGCTAATAATTTCCCCTTTTTCATTCATAATAGGAGTCCCAACCGTTATATAATGATGATCATATTTCGTATCTTCTAGGATCTCTGTTACAAATTGCTTTCCTTCCTCATACGCAAATTTCACTTGTGCTTCCGGTACTGTACAAACTTCACCTATTAGAAAATCATTTGGATTATCCTTGTTTTCAGGATAACCTACAATTAAAATCTTCGATGTTGTAGGATTGTCTATTTCCATAGTATAGACGTATAATACACCTAGTTTTTCTCGGGCATCATTCAAATAATGTCGTATTGTCCAATAATCTTCATCACGATTCCGTTCTTTTAAAAATCGCTCATACGTTTCCAGATCAATCGCCTTTGCAATGGATTTGGCAGCTTCAAGATTTTGGTTAGCAATCGCCTCTTCCACTGTATCTTCAATCTTTATATAGGAAGTATACATACTTATTCCAATAAAGAATATGACTAATACGATAGATAACACTATTATTAGCTTTAATTTAAAACGTTTCATATCAAAACAATACTCCCTTACTATTAAATACATATTTTGCAGCAAATTAAACAATTAAATTATTTTCCTGAAAATGAAAAAGCCCATCCCAACGACTGATGAAATAAGGGCTATTTCAATTAGTAATCTGTTATAGAATCTATAATTATTAATATTAATTGGATATAAGGAACAAAAAACAGTATAAATGTTCCAAATCCTTTTGTCCAAAAAACTTTTATATTATCAAAGAATGTAATTATATATTTATCCGCAAAGTTAATCCAATTTTTTTAGAATACTGCTAATAATAGGTGCAATTAACATAATTAATAATACATTAATAAAAAATCTTTTCAAAACAAGTTCACATCAAACTTAGAATGATCTTTATCAAAATATAACATAAGTAATATAATTACTAAAACGTCGTTTAGTAAACTTACAGCATAAAATGGCATGACAAGGTTATATGGATCAGCAATACTCCAAAACGTCGCTTTGGGGACGATTATCTTCAATTAACGAGATAGTAGTTCAACAAGAAAATGGTTTAATTTATAGAAAATGAGGTATTAGGGAGATTAGATGAATTTTAAGAAACCAGCAGGATTTGGTATAAGATTTGTAGCAAATTTATAGATTTTTTAATTCTTTCGTCAATATTTGGAATCGTATTCTACATGATAAACGGTAATTATTCTATCGAACAGACCGAAGAATTCACTTTTCAAGCATTATATACCTTGTATTTGACCATTACTCCTATTTTGTGGGGTGGATACGTAATTGGCAAAAAATTTGTAAGGTTAAAATAAAGCGTTTTAACGATGATGAGAAACCTTCAATACTCAATATGATTATGAGAGAAGTGGTTGGTAAATATATTATTGTATTAGCTACCTTTGGAATATCAGTATTGGTCAGTGGACTTATGGTTATCTTACGAGAAGACAAGAGAGCCATTCATGATTTCATTAGCGGGACTTATGTTAATAAAGAATAAATTTTTCTTTCACTATCTGGTGCCCTAGTACAACAACGATTTATAAAATTTACAAAATAATGTTCCTAAATAAAGGTTTTGGAGCCAAAAAAGAGGTGAACGCTGTTACAACAACGTTTATCTTTTTTTAATGTAATGTAACGAAGTGTTATTCCATAATCTGGCCCTTTAATTGAAAAACTTTATTATCACATAACAGGTTTAATCCACAAGAAAAACCGAAATCCTTCTTTATAGACAGAGAGAGGAAATCCCGGTTCATCTTTTTTATACACGTTTAAACTTTTTTCAAAACGGTACGACTTTTTTATAAAACAATTCAACTTTAAAAATCCACACAGTTTTTTTATATCGTTAATTCGGATAGTTCTTGTCTGATTGTACGAATATGGTCTTCCATCAATACTTTTGCTCTGTCACTTTCTCCCCGGCTAATCGCTATAAATATCGTGCGGTGTTCTTCTAAAGTCCGGGCGAAATTTTCTTTTGAAGATAATCGATGTTTTCTTGTTACTTCGATCGTACTTCGCATATGCGATGCAAATGACGAAATTAGTTGAGCAAGCACACTGTTATTCGCTGCTGCCGCAATTGCCATATGGAAATCCAAATCAGCTTGTATACCGATTTCTTCATCATCAGTATTTTTCATCGCTTCCAATGTGCGCGCAATTTTTTCAATATCTTGTCCTGTTGCACGTAATGCAGCAAGTGCAGCACACTGAGATTCCAGGATTAGACGTAATTCGAGCATTTCATACAAAGTCGTTTGGTCTGTTTTTAGCGCGACGCTTGTCAATTGCTGTTGAATAGTCTGTTGCTCATTGGTTTTTATAAAAGTTCCATCACCAGGGCGAATTTCGACAAAATCACTTAGTTCCAGTAGTCGGAGTGCTTCGCGTATCGATGTCCGACTTACACCGTATTTTACTGCAAGCTCGCGTTCTGGTGGCAGTTTCTCCCCTGCTTCTAATATTCCGGCGGTGATTTCAGTTTGGATTTTTTGAATTATAATCTCATACACTTTTTGTTTATTTGCCGAAGTCACGTTCTTCACACCTTTACTATTTTACTAAAAATAAACTTAAGGCTGGAACAAACGAAATAATGAGTACACATACAACCATCACCATAATAAATGGAATGATGGCACGCATGACTCCTTCAAATTTCGTTCCGGCAATTTTATTTGCCACAAATAAATTTAACCCGACTGGCGGCGTAATGTACCCAATTGCCAAATTCACAATCATAATAATACCGAAGTGAACTAAGTCCAGTCCAAGTGCCGTAGCAACCGGTGCTAAAATAGGCGTCAATATTAAGATCGCTGCCGCTGTTTCCATAAAGGTACCGACAATTAGCAAAATGAGGTTGATGATGAGCAATGCAAAAATCCAGTTATCGGTAATACCGAGTAATGCTTCAGTAATTTGCATAGGTATACGCTCGCGTGTCAAATAGTAGGCAAAAATAGAGGCGCCGGCAATAATGAAAAGAATCGTTGCACTCATAATCGTTGCCGATGAGAATATATGATATAAATCTTTCAATGTAATTTCACGGTATATAAATACTCCGACAATTAATCCGTAAACAACCGCAACAAGGGCTGCTTCCGTTGCCGTAAAAATACCACTGTAAATGCCGCCTAATATAATAACAGGCATCAAAAGTGCCAAAATCGAATCTTTAAAGGCAATGAAAAATTCTTTGAAATTATATTTTTCACCACCACCATATCCTTGCATAATCGAAATAACATAAACTAGAATCATTAGCGCAACTGTAACAAAGATACCCGGAATGATACCGGCCAAAAACAGGTCACTAATCGAAACACCTGCAGTTACTCCAAATAATACGAGCGGTACACTTGGAGGGATAATAACACCAATCGTTCCCCCGGCAGCCTGTATCGCTGTGGAAAAGTTTTTATCGTATCCTTTTTTGACCATTGCAGGAATCATAATCGCCCCGACAGCTGCCGTTGTTGCAGCAGCACTTCCGGATAATGCCGCAAAAAAGGCACAAGCAGCAATGGAAACGAGCGCCAGTCCTCCGCGAACCCGACCGAGCATTACTTCTGCCAAGTGGATTAGACGACGTGAAATTCCGCCTGATTCCATTAACTTACCTGCTAAGAGGAAAAATGGTACCGCCAGTAATGGAAAAGAATCAATGGAATTAAACATACGCTGGAAAATCGCTACAATAGGCATTTCACTTTGTGTGACAAAAAACAATGTTGCGGCCATTGCAAGTGCCATCGCAATCGGAACATTAATAAAAATTAACAAGAGTAAAACAACGAAAAGAATTATATCTGCCATTACGATAATTCTCCTTTCAATTGTTTGACGGTTACATAAAACAGGTTCACAACGAGAATTATGCCGCTGATCGGAATAACAGAATAAACAATCCCCATTGGAACCTGCATTACAGCGGATGGCTGATCCATTACCCTCATCGACAGTTCATACCCTTTTACGACCATGAGCACGAAAAACACTAAACATACTGCTGCCGCTATCACAATTAAAACCTGTTTCAACAAACCTTCTGTGCGATCAACGAATAGTTCCATCCCGATATGTGCTCGTTTGGCCAATGCATACGCAGCACCTAAAAAGGTCATCCAGATCATCGAGTACCTGGACAATTCCTCGGTCCATGCAATGGAATAGTTGAAAAAGCGCAAAGTAATTTGACAAAATACAGATACTACAAGTACGACCATTAAGGCAATCAGTGCAATATGTACAACTTTATTAATCCCTTCTACTAATTTCACCATATTTTTTCTCCCATCCTACTGCTCACTTAAAATACGCTGCAATAACTGCTGATTTTCCGAACTATCATAAACTTTCATAATCTTGTCTCGGAATGCCCCTGTATCAACTTCTTCAACAACTTCCATTCCGTTTTCCTTAAGTCGCTGAAGTGCCTTTTCCTCCATATCGACAACAAGTTGACGTTCATAGGCACCGATTTTTTCGCCTTCTTCCATGACGATATCACGCAGATCCTCCGGCAGGCGATTATAGGCATGTTCACTCATCATGAATACCGCTGACGAATAGGCATGACTTGTTAACGTCATATACTTCTGATTTGCATCGTACAGTTTATAGCTGTCAATTACTAGAATAGGATTTTCCTGTCCATCCACTACTCCGGATTGGAGTGCTGTCAATGCTTCTGTCCAAGCCATCGGAGAAGGGGTTACACCTAGTTCATTAAATGCGGAGATGAAAACTTTATTTTCCTGTACACGTAATGATAATCCTTCCAGATCTTCCGGTGTCGCAACAGGTTTTATGCTATTCGTGACATGACGGAATCCATTTTCTCCCCAAGAGAGGCCTACAATTCCGATTTCACGCAATTGGGCAAATAGATCTTCGCCAATATCTCCCTCTAAAATATTGACGGCTGCATCACGGTCATTAAATAAAAACGGTAAATCGAGTACCGCAAAATCTTTAACAAAGTTCATGATAGGTCCTGATGTTGAAACGACAAGGTCGACTGAACCGAGCATGGCCCCTTCGATCAATTCACGCTCAGCACCGAGCTGACTTAATGGAAAAGTCTCGATGATTACGCGCCCGTCTGTACGTTCTTCTACTCGTTCTTTTAACTCTTGCATCGCCAATTCAAATGGATGATCAGCAGCAAGTGAATGTCCCGCATATAAAACATACTGCTCTTTTTCATCGGAAGTGGAGCATGCAGTTAACAGCATGCTCCCAAGGATCAATCCTGCGATGTATAGTATTTTTTTCATCTTTTAATCCCCTAATCAATAAAAATTTTGCCAGGATTCATAATGTTGTTCGGATCGAGTAGCCGTTTGATTTCTTTCATCCAAATGTAGGCAGCTCCGTGTTCCTGTTGCTGATACTTGGCCTTGCCGACCCCTACACCATGTTCTCCGGTGCAAGTTCCTCCAAGCGACAGTGCGTATTCAACAACATGTTCATTTAATTCTTTTGCTCTTGCAATCTCTTCCTGACTTTCCATATCGACCATCAGCAAAATATGGTAATTACCGTCACCAACATGGCCGACAATCCCCGCGTCGATTTCCATACTTTCAATTTTTTCACGGGAATTTTGAATGGCATCAGGCAACGAATTGATCGGAACAACGACATCTGTGGACATCAGTTTTTTTCCCGGTGCGGAATGGATATATGTATAGGCCAAGTTGTGGCGAAGCTCCCATAATTGATTACGCGCACGTTCATCCTGCTCAAATGCCAGCTCAATACAGCCATTGTCATTCAATAATTCAGTCGCAAAAATGACATCTGACTTCAATCCTGCTTCATTTCCATGAAACTCCAAAAATAATGTCGGTGTTTCGGGGAAATTTGTATCGGAAGCAAAATTTACTTGTTCGATACTGCGTTTGTCGACAAGTTCGATACGTGCCATTGGGATTCCCGCTTGTTTTAATGAAACAACAGCATCCACTGCCTGCTGGATTGTTTCAAATGTAGCGCGGCCCGCAATAATTTTTTCTGGTATCCCGTAAACACGTAATGTTAATTCCGTGATGACCCCAAGTGTCCCCTCCGAACCTACCATTAAACCATTCAAGTGATAGCCTGATGATGATTTTGCGGCCAATCCGCCGGTATGGATCACATCACCATTTGCCACCACCACCTCTAAATCACGGACTTGGTCTCGCATAATGCCGTATCGGACAGAAGTTGTACCGCTCGCATTTGTCGCGGCCATTCCTCCTAATGTCGCATCTGCACCTGGATCGACAGAAAAGAATAAGCCGTATTTTTTTAATTCTTTATTGAGCTGGCTGCGGGTTACACCTGGTTGGACCTTTACAAGAAAATCATCGGGGCGTACTTCTAATACAGCATTCATCATCGATAAATCAAGAGAGATTCCTCCCTTATAAGGAATTACATGACCTTCTAAGCTCGTACCAAGACCAAATGGTACAACTGGAATTCGCTGATCATTTGCCAGTATTACAATTTTGCTGACTTCTTCAGCTGTCTTCGGAAATACTACAACATCCGGTAAATGCGGTTCATGATAAGATTCATCCTTTCCGTGTTGTGTACGTAATACTTCATTCGTTGTGACCTGCTCACGTGATAAAAGTTGTTGCAATTGTTCAATGTAATTCAAACCAATTCCTCCTCACTTTTGTTATCGGACCTTTGGAGCTTTGGTCCAACCAACTCTTAATAATTAGAATATATTTATTTTTCTAAAAATACAAACTATTTATTTTTTATACTGTATTTTCCATAAAAAAAGAGCTGACGTTTAAATGTCAGCTCCTGTTTAGTCTTTTTATTTCACACCTTTAATTTGTACGTGAATCGTTTCGGGCTCAATACCAAAATGCAATGAAAATTCTTCAGCAATTTCCTTTTGAAGTTCATAGATATAGCTAGGCACAACATATGAAACAGGTGATTTTAAATAAACACCGATTGTCATTTGGGGTACGCCATCTGTATGAATCTGCGCTATTTCGAATTTTGCCAGTCTTTCCTGCCTTACAAGTACATGATCCAATACATCTGTAAATACAGTACGGGAAATATAGACACTGTTTTGATGGAAATCAGGTTGTACGATCGTCGTTTCTCCGAGCTTTACTTGTGAAGAAGAGAAAATTTCCTTTCCCCGCTGAATCAGGCGTTTAAAAAAGTTCTGTTCTACTTGGCGATATGGAACAGGCATCACATGTTTGCCCTGAATTTCCCGCACATATTTTGCAATGCGAATTTCCTTTTCTGTACGGATATTATGAACATAATGAAATTCATCGATTTCACCAAGTTGTAACCGGCTTGCTATTCTTTTTGTCATTTTGTCTGAAGTACCGATCAGTAAAATGGACTGCACTTCATGGGACATAATTGCCTGTACGATTTCAGCTTTATGTATATCATCATCCAAAATTGCCCGGCGTACTGCTTTTAATGTATTTTTCTCAAATTTGGCCGACGTTCCCGCGACTTTTTCACCGTTAATAATAAGTATGCCGTCATCAATAATGGCTTCGATTTCATTGTCATATGCAAATTGCAAAGCGCTCGTACTTTTACCTGTCCCGCTTGGCCCGCTTAAAGAATAGATTTTCATGCTGCACCTCTTAATCAATTATTATGCTGTTAATAATATTTCCTGTACCTATATTGCTATTCCACTACGGTTTCGTGCTTTATGTAGTGAATTAATTCTCTTTTCTGATTTCATCCCCATTATACGTGATGTGTATGATAAAATGGTGCTTACAATTGAAAGTTTTAAGGAGTGTTAAAATTGAATATCCAACCGTCTAAAAAAATGTCATTATTTGTGCCGGCTATATTTGGTGACTTAAAAAAACATGCTAAATTACAAGAGCAAAAAGGAACGGAACTCATTGATTTAAGCCTTGGGAGTCCTGATATCGCTCCTGCAGAGAATTTACGCCAAAAAATGTCCGAGCTTACTGCGCTCTCGTCTTCTTACGGCTATACTTTAACGGGTATTCAAACATTTAATGAAGCGGTATGTCGTTATTATAAACGAGTAAACAATGTAGAGTTGGATCCGGAAACAGAAGTTGTCCAAACAATTGGTTCTCAGGAAGGTTTAGTCCATCTTCCAGTCGCATTCTGTGATCCTGGTGATATTGTACTTACTACAAATCCTGCCTATGTTGCTTATGATGCGGGGATTCATTTGGCAGGCGCAACACCTTATTATATGCCATTAACAAAGGAAAATCAGTATTTGCCTGATTTAAAAGCCATTCCAGAAGATATTCGTCAAAAAGCAAAATTACTAATTTTAAACTTGCCGGGTAACCCCGTACCGGCCATGCCATCAATCGCGTATTTTGAAGAAGTGGTGGCCTTTGCGAAAAAGTATAATATTATTGTTTTGCACGATGCGGCTTACTCTGAATTTTACTTTAAGGGAGATGCCCCAATCAGCTTCCTTGCCACACCTGGTGCGAAAGAAGTCGGTTTGGAAATTAACTCTTTATCGAAAAGCTTCAGTCTTGCTGGGACTCGTATTGCCTACATAGTTGGAAATGCCGAATTAGTGGCGATTATGAAGCAACTGAAATCGAACTTGGACTTTGGTATTTTTGAACCGATTCAGCAAGTAGCGGCTTTAGCATTGGACAATGCTGAACAAGTTACAAGTGTACTGAGAGAAACTTTCTCTGTACGCCATAAAACACTTATGGAAGGCTTAACATCAATCGGCTGGGAAGTTGCGCCAAGTGATGGCGGGATGTTTGTATGGGCAAAATATCCGTATGATATTCCATGTATTGACTTTGCCTATAAAGCGATTGAACAAACTGGTGTCGTTATGGTACCGGGTACGGTGTTTGGCACAGCCGGTGAGGGTTATATGCGTCTCGCATTGGTACAGCCTGTCGAACAACTCCAGGAAGCGGTTAAACGACTGTCTACAATAAAATTATAAACAAAAAGGCGTTGCTGTATGTAATTATCAGCAACGCCTTTTTTAATTATTCCATAGCGCTATACGTAATAACACCTTTTTCTTCGATTTCCACACCGTCTAAAAATACAACGGTCGTTTGAAAAATCAGCTGCTCATCTTTACCGCATACCCAGCGTTCGTCTGGAATAATCTCAAATGGGATTATTTCCCCATCTTTTGATCGAATCCCTCCAACTAACTGAAACGAGTGCTTTCCGATAATGGAAAATTCACCATCCAACTCTTCACAAAGGACTAATAATGAAATGTAATCAATTTTATCCTCTTCATCTTCTGTAAGTGATGTAACATAAACGGAACCGTTTAATATGTCACCTTCTACAAGCTCTGTCTTTTCGATGACAGTTTCAACCTTCACGCCATTTTCTTCAAGTGATGTTAGCCATTTGCTTAACATGTATACTCCTCCATTTAAATATGTAATTGATAAAAGATTTTAAAAAAGGGAGCGTGTTAAAAGTTTTCGCTTTTAACACACCCCATCTTTACAATTTCCTGTTTTCTTATTTCAATTCTTCATACAGGTTCGTCTCGTCAGATTGGAAACGATTGTAACGTTGTTTAAAGAGTCGATACGTATGTGAAATGAGAACTTTGATTAAAGCATAACCAGGAATACCTAGCACGACACCTGGAACTCCAAATAAAGAACCAGCTGTTAATAATACAAAAATAATCGTAATAGGATGGATACTTAATGATTTACCCATAATTTGAGGGGAAATAAACTTCCCTTCGATTAATTGTACAATTGTCCATACAATAGCTAACTTTACTAACAGCCATGGTGAATTTACAATCGCAATAATTGCTGCAGGAGTTGCGGCAATAGCTGGTCCCAAATAGGGAACAACACTTGTGATCATTGCGAGGAAGCCAAGTAGTAAAGCATATGGCATTCCAATAATTAAAAAGCCGATTGTCATCATGACACCAATACAAAACGATACTAAAATCTGGCCTTGTATGTAAGAGCTAATCTGCTTGTCCATATCATGCAATACATCTCCAATTCGCTTACGCATACGCGGCGGAAATAGGAGTAAGATGAAGCGCGGCATTTTATCCCCTTCATATAATAAATAAAATGTAATAAACGGCACGATTACGAGCGATAAAATGATACCTGTAACTGTTGACAGGAATCCTGTAATACCAGTCGCAACTCCAGTCGCTAAACTACCTAAAGTTACCTTTACTGTTGTAATGAAACTATCAGTAAAGTCCGTTAAAATCTGATTGTAGTCAAAGTTAATCTTTTCAAAATACTCGCTGAAGTGAGAGTTGTTTAAAAATGCTAATAAATCATTTGCAAGTGCCATTAAAACAACAGGAAATTCCTGTACTAAGTTTGTAAACTGATCACGTAAAAACGGGAAAACCAGTAAGACAAGCAATGTGATCAAAGCAATAACTATAATATACAAAATTAGAATCGCTAAGGCACGCGGCACTTTCCATCTTACTAAAAGCTTCAATGGCGGGCGTAATAAGTAAAACAAGATAACCCCTAATACACCAGGCAATATGATGACTTCAAATAGTACATGTAACGGCTCGAAGATAAAGGAAATTTTATCGTAGACGAATACCGTACAACCAACCAATAAGATGATCACTAATAAGAATAATAAATTTTTACCACCTAAAAATCGAATAAATTTAGAAGAGAAAAATCTAGACGTTTCCTGGGGTAAAGAATTCACTTTATTCATTTCATTTTTTCTCTCCAAAAGACCACCTCAATATTTCAACAATATTTAATTTATTATTTATTTTATCATGAATAACGGATGTACACGTAATGCTTACTCGCTTAAATTTAAAAAATCATGTAAAATTTGCGAATTTTTCGCAACATCAATTTCCAGTACTTCCCCAGCATGTCGGTAGTTGTTAATTTTATAGGTACCTTCTGCTGGAATCGTCATTTTTTCAACATTGATTTCCCCGCTTGAAACTGCTTTTAATGCGGTTTTCAACTGGTCTTTATTTGTTAAATCCGTCGTAATATAACCTTGGGTAGCACCGATAAATTTTGGCAGATTCGCAACATTTTTTGGTGATAAGAATTCATCTTTCAATGCTTCGATTACTTTTTGCTGACGTGCTACACGTCCAAAATCACCTTCAGCATCCCCACGGAAACGGGCATAACCGAGCAGTTCTTTACCGTTTAAGTTTTGAAGACCCTTTTCAATCTCTACATAGATTAATCCACCCATCTTTTTTTCAACATCGATTTCGATACCGTTTGGAGCCAAAATATCAATCAATGTTTCAAAGCTTTTAAAATCAATCATTGCATAATGGTGGATCGGTATATCGAACATATTATTTAACGTTTCCTGAAGTAACGGTACCCCACCTAAATAATAGGCCGTATTCAGTTTATACGATTGATAACCGGGAATTTCCGCATAAATATCACGCATAAATGATACGAGCTTCATATCGTTCGTTTTATGGTTCCATGAAAGAACCATCATCGTATCGGAACGCGATTTTTCTTCACCTCGGGTATCTACACCTAAGATTAAATAATTTTCTATAGTCGGATGATTGTCATCTGGTTCAAAGCCTTCTACTTCAATTTTATTACCGCTTGCCAATTCCTTTCCCTTATTAAATTGGACATAACTATATCCAATTGCACTAATAAGCAAAAGAAATACCACTACGAAAAGTAACCGGCCTTTGCGCATTTTTTTCTTTCGATAGCGGGTTTGACGCGTCTGTTCTTCCATTCCTACAACTTCCTTTCTATTTCTGTGAAGTTTAGACGATTTACATTAAATTTAGTTGCAAATTACTTATAGTATACCATTTTATGCACATTTTCTTCCTAATTAATGAAATGTCAGCATATCTTTTTTTCAATTTTTTGCTATAGAATATTATATGCGCTTACAGGAAGTTTAATAAATTGAATGTCATTCTTATCCATGGTAGAATACAGCATATTTAACTGCTTTAAATAAGGTTAAAGTTTAAGGTTGAATATGTTTTTACTGGTTTATGAGGAGTGATACAGAATGGAAAAGGCTACATTTGCAGGTGGTTGTTTTTGGTGTATGGTGAAACCTTTTGATCAATGGGAAGGCATCGAAAAAGTAACAAGCGGTTATATGGGTGGTCATGTGGAAAAACCTACATATGAAGATGTAAAGCGTGGAGACTCTGGACATGTTGAAGTTGTCGAGATTGAATTTAATCCAGAGCTTTTCAGCTATGAAAAATTATTGGATATATATTGGATGCAAATTGATCCAACAGATGCTGGCGGTCAGTTCCATGATCGCGGTGAGTCGTACAAAACAGTTATTTTTACGCATAGCGATGATCAATATAAGGCTGCACAAAAGTCAAAGAAAGACTTGGCGGAAAGTGGACGTTTCAAAAAACCGATTGTCACTGAAATTCAACAGGCACAAACTTTTTGGCCAGCGGAAGACTACCATCAAGACTATTACAAAAAAGAAGAAGCACATTATCAGGAAGACCGGGCTAAATCAGGACGCGATGAGTTTATTGATGTTCACTGGAAGGAAAGTTAAAATTTTTGCATAAAAAGGAACGTACCACTCGAAATTTCGAACGGTACGTTCTTTTTTAAGTTAATGAATTAAATAAAAATTTCATTGAAAGCTTTATAAATAAATTTTTTGTAAATTGTCTCGGGAAAGTCTTCTACACCATTTTTAGCAAAAATGATATCACGTTTCGCGGCAACTTCATCTTTCTCATAGTAAGAAGCTAATGCCCGTACAGCAAAGAATTGATAATATTTGGCTAGATCAATGGGATGGTGTAAGTAGTCAGGAATGGTTAAAGCAGTACCGATTTGGAGTGCTTTCGAGTAGTTTTGTAATTTAAATTCCGCATACATCTCTTCACCGATGAAGATAGGATTTTTAAATAAAAATAAGTAATCCTGCAGTTTTGTTTTATAATGGTCAATTTCCGGAACGATTTGTGCGTATTTCTTTTCAACAATGTTCATATAATGCAGCTTGCTGTACAAATAACGTACAGATATCGCCGGATCGTCAGCAAACTCTGATAAAAGCATTAATTTTTCTATGTACTCTTTACATTTATTAATATCCTCATTTGCAATGGATTGAATAAACAACAAATGATAAAAGCGGTCCATACGATAAAATATTTGCTTCTTTTTTGCCATATTTAATGCCTTTTGTAAATAATGATCTGACATTCTAGTATTATCTACTGCGGAATAGGAAATCGTTAAATTATAGTATAAATCAAGGATTACCATCGGGTCCATCATCAGTTCATAAGGTTCAATCCGTTTTTCTCCTTGCTTTAATATAGCTAATGTTTCATTGTAATTACGCTGTTCAATCGCAGCCTGACATAAATAAAAATAACAGCGAAGCATTTGACTATATGCATGAATCTCTTCGTATTGATCGATAAACTTCCAATATTCATCAAGTGATTTGGCTTTGTTAATCGTACGGTTCATTAAAAAATAAACTTCTCTTAATCGAATTTGTTCATAGTTTGTACCTTGAATTTCCGATAAATAAGGTTCGATTTTTTCGATTATTTTAATCGTTAGTGATTGGAGTTCTTCAGGGTCGCGAATGAGCTTTCTACGCTCTACATCTTCTTCGATTGTGGTATACAAATTTCTGAGCATTGTGAGTGTCCCGTCATCTATCAGATAATCGACATCGACATTTAATTGATTGGCAATAAAACGAAGGCTTTCCAATGAAGGTTGTGCTTTACCATTCTCAATTAAACTTAGCATACCTTTCGTTAAACGTTCCCCTACTACCTCTGTTTGAGTTAATTTCTTCTGTTTTCTCAGCTTTTTGATGCGTTCACCTAGTATATTCAATATTTCACCTACACTTCTTAACTGAATATTCTTATTAAACTATGAATACAGAATTTTTACAATATCTTAACTTAAAGTTTAATGATTTAAACGCCAAAATAGTTAAAAAAGAATGTACTGCACTTGGCAATACATTCCTTTAGTATAGTGAGATAGCAATTTCAATGAGTAAATTGAATTTATTCGTTAAAAGTATTTTTCGGTATAAACATTATATCTTTAAAAATTTTTGGAAAAAGTTTAATTTTAAATAACATTAGCTCTGTTACTATTTAACAAACTATTATGAATTTGCAATAATCGCCTCAATAAAGGTTTTCCCGTACTTTTCCAGTTTGCTTTCCCCAACACCGCTAACCTCTAAAAATTGAGTGCTGTTTTTAGGTTTTCGTACACACATATCTTTTAATGATTTATCCGAAAAAACAACAAATGGAGGCACTTTCTCATGGTCGGCAATTTCTTTCCGTATTTTACGAAGCACTTCAAATAGTGGATCATTAGGCTCGACGGTTGATTCAATAATCAGTGCTTCCTTACGTAATACCTTTTTTTGCCCAAGTAATACTTCTTTTCCCGAATCAGAAATGGATAACGTAGGGAACTGTCCATTATTTACAACAATCAGTTTTTCTGAAATTAAAAATTCGATAAAATTGGCGATTTCTTTCGCATTCATTGCCCGTAAAATGCCATATGTCGGCAACTTTTGGAAGTTGAATTCAAGCACTTTTTTGCTGCGCGACCCTGCTAATACTGAAGCTGTTAGCTGCTTCCCGAATTTTTGCCCCATTCTAACGATACAGGATAATACTTTTTGGGCATCAGTTGTCACATCCAGTTGCGGACGGTTATCTGTACAATTTGCACATCTGCCGCAATCTTGCCCTGCCTCGTCTCCAAAATATTCGATAATATAACTTTGTAGACAACGCTCTGTATGACAGTAATCAATCATGGCATGCAGCTTTTGCAGTTCAAAAGGAATACGAGAGCGATCTTGTGCCTGATCGATTAAAAAACGCTGCGTTTGTTCGTCGGAAGAGCTGTAAAGTAATATACACTCACTGTCCAGTCCATCACGTCCTGCACGGCCTGCCTCCTGATAATAGCTTTCCATATTACGTGGCATATTATAATGAAGCACATAGCGCACATTTGTTTTGTTGATTCCCATTCCAAAAGCATTTGTTGCGACCATTATTTGAACTTCATCATTTAAAAAGCGATTTTGTTCATATGTACGATCTTCCTCGAACATCCCGCCGTGGTATTTTCCTGCTGCAAATCCTGCTTTATTCAGCATTTCATAGACCGATTCCACCGATTTTCGAGTTGCCGCATAAATAATACCCGCTTCATTTTCATTTGCCTTTACATATTTTTTTATATAGGCTTCTTTGTTTTCTCCAAGTAAAACAGAAAACGATAAATTTTCACGTGCAAAGCCGGTAATGAATGTATTTTCCTTTTCAATGGAAAGAAGCTGTTGAATGTCGGCACTCACCTCTTCAGTAGCTGTTGCAGTCAATGCAATAACGGTTGGTTTCTTATCCCATAAATGTAGCAGTTGCTGAATTGAACGGTAACTTGGACGAAAATCATGCCCCCACTGTGATATACAATGGGCTTCATCAATGGCTAATAATGGTACATTTATTTGTGCTAGTTCATTGCAAAAGCGCTCATTTTCAAGTCGTTCCGGTGCAATGTACAGCAACTTAATTTTTCCGCTTTGCACCCCATACATAACATTTTGCACTTCTTCATAACTGAGCGAACTATTTATATAAGCCGCTGAAATTCCGCTGGATACAAGCATATCAACCTGGTCTTTCATAAGAGAAATCAGTGGTGAAATAACAAGTGTCGTTCCTTCCATACATAGTGCTGGAATCTGATAGCAAAGGGATTTACCGCCGCCTGTAGGCATAATAACAAGCGTATCGTTATTATTTAATACATTATCGATAATTTGAGTTTGACCAGGACGAAAAGAGTCATAACCAAAATTTGTTTTTAAATGTTGTAATGCTAGTGAAATCATAATCCCTCCTCAATAACTTCAATTTCTTTATTATACATGCAAATAAAAATTCGTAAAAGGGCTTCGAGTTAACATAATATATTTATAGTACTTTTAATAGTGTTGATGATTATAATAAAATCATCAGTCCCCTTTTTCAATTGTTTTCGATAGATACAAAATAAAAACCTTTCTAATTAGGCAAACAAATTATTTGCATAATTTCCTTCTTCCCTTTACTTCTTATTGACTTATTGGCTATTAAAATTTTACATATATAGCGTCGGATAATATGTATAATAAAAAAGAATTGCCGAATTGCAATTCCCATTTTCCAAATATGGCGATAATGTAATTTTTACTTTTCGAGTTCGTATAGCCGTTTAAAACAAGATGATTTTCTTCCAACCCATAGAAGTGCATGTAAATTGCGCTAAACTATTTTCAACAGCAATTCCTTTGTCTTCATCTTTTATTAACCGTTAATTGAATAACTGGCATTTGATTTATTAGAAATAATTATAATGGAGGCACTGTTTCTATTCCCTGCCTATTGAAAAAGTGAACTTTCGGTACCTTTACTTCCAGTCGTTGCTCGCCTTTTAAAAATTTGCACCGATTACTTTAAAAATGCTGCTGTTCTTGTACAAATGTGAGACGTAGCGAACCTCTTTTTTTGTCCGTCCTCCCCATTTATAAAATAATAGACCCCTTCTTTTCACGCATCCTTTACTTAATAACCTTTAACGGGTTCCTATATTTTGTGAAGCGCTTGTACCACATCATCCGAAGCGGGGTTAATAATTTCCGCATGCTTATCGTTTACCATAATTGTATTATGTAAACTAAATTTATTTCCTTGAATAAAAAAAGTGACTGAACGGATTCAGACACTTTTTCATTATACTGATTTCTTTCGCTTTTGCATCCCGATGATCGAAAATGACATAAAAGCGAATAATATGACGATAATCCATTTCGTAATGTAATGAGTACCGATCATATCATACAAAATACCAATGATGAGCGGGACGATCGAACGCATCTTAAAATCGCCCGATAATACTATTGAACTCCATTCATTCACTTCAGCCTTAGTTTTTTGCTTCAACCAATGGAAGCATTAAACCAATTGGGAATTATGCCTCGTTTCTCTTTTACTATCAGGAAAGCAAAACCCATTAAAAATGTGTGACACGTAAATAATCACGTTTAGTGAGATTCATTTATTTCCGATACGCTATTATTTAATTTAGCACTAAGACATGCTATAATAGAAACATTGTGTGCAAAAGAGAATTCTCTTTTTTAAGCAATCGAAAATACAACGAAACAATTCAAGGAGGTACTTGCATGATTCAAGTATCAGGTGTAGGTCTACGTTATGGTGACCGTAAATTATTTGACGATGTTAACATTAAATTCACACCAGGGAACTGTTATGGTCTAATTGGAGCAAACGGTGCTGGTAAATCGACATTCTTAAAAATTTTATCAGGTGATATCGAGGCACAAGAAGGCCACGTATCAATGGGAAAAGATGAACGTCTTTCAGTTTTAAAGCAAAACCATTTCGAATACGATGAATTCAACGTATTGGATACGGTTGTAATGGGTAACAAACGTCTTTGGGAAGTAAAAGCTGAAAAAGACGCAATCTACATGAAACCGGAAATGACAGATGAAGATGGTATGCGTGCTGCTGAACTTGAAGGCGAATTTGCCGACATGAACGGCTGGGAAGCAGAATCTGATGCTGCCACTCTTTTAAACGGTCTAGGTATCGGTGACGATATGCACTACATGATGATGGCTGACTTAGAAGGTTCTGATAAAGTAAAAGTTTTACTAGCACAAGCGTTATTCGGTAAGCCGGACGTTTTACTACTGGATGAGCCTACGAACCACTTGGACTTAAAAGCGATTAAATGGCTGGAAGAGTTTTTAATTAACTTCGAAAACACAGTAATCGTTGTATCCCATGACCGTCACTTCTTAAATAAAGTATGTACACATATCGCAGACTTAGACTTTGGTAAAATTCAGCTTTATGTTGGGAACTACGATTTCTGGTATGAGTCAAGTCAATTAGCGCAAAAAATGATGGCAGACCAAAACAAGAAAAAAGAAGAGAAAATTAAAGAATTAAAAGAATTCGTTGCACGCTTCTCTGCAAACGCATCGAAATCTTCTCAAGCAACGTCTCGTAAAAAAATGCTTGATAAAATTGAGCTGGATGACATCCGTCCTTCAAGCCGTAAGTACCCGTTCATCAACTTCCAAGCTGGTCGTGAAATCGGGAATGACGTATTAACAGTTGATGGCTTAACAGCTTCACAAGATGGTGAAATATTATTCAAAGACATCCGCTTCTCAATGAACAAAGAAGATAAAATTATCCTTTTAGGTTCACCAAATGCAAAATCTGCATTTATGGATATTTTAATGGATCGTAAACAAGCAGATGCCGGTACGTATAAATGGGGTGTCACAACATCTCAAAGCTACTTCGAAATGGATCATGACCAATACTTCGGCGGCAATGAAAAGTCATTAGTTGAATGGTTACGCCCTTATTCTCCGGAAGATGAAACTGAATCGTTCTTACGTGGTTTCTTAGGCCGTATGCTATTCTCTGGTGAAGAAGTGAAGAAATCTCCTGCTGTACTTTCAGGTGGAGAGAAAGTTCGCTGTATGCTTTCAAAAATGATGCTTTCAAACTCGAATGTATTATTATTAGATGAGCCAACAAACCACTTGGATCTTGAATCAATTCAAGCATTGAATGAAGGCTTAATCCGCTTCAAAGGTGCGATGATCTTTACATCACATGACCACCAATTCATTCAAACAATTGCAAACCGCGTAATCGAAATCCGTGAAGACGGTTCTATTTTAGATAAACCATTAACATATGATGAGTATCTAGAGTGGAAAGATGCACAAGGCTTAAGCTAATGAACGAAAAAGAAGGAGGCAATTATTCTGCACTCCTTCTTTTTATTTATTCGATAATCGTATTTTTGTAAATATCGAGTATGTCATGCAATTGTTTTTTCTTTGTTTCATCAGCCTTTAATTGATCCAGTTTGTCTATATTTTGTGTTATCGAATAACGGGAAAGAACCGGTAAATCAAACGTTTTGACAAGCAGATCAAATACTATTTGCTGTTCATCAGACAAATAAAGTGTGGAACTATTAGTAAAAGCATATTGCCCTTTTTTATTTATACCTATTTGAGGTGCATATTCCGGTAAAGAAAATGATAAATCAGGCTGTGGCTCAAGTGGCTCCACAATTTCCTCATCATCCATCGACCACATTTTCTCAAATTTATCTTCCCATGTAAAATCTGCAGCCATTCTGTAGCGCGCTTCTATCCAGCCTTTATTGTACCGGCCATTATGATCAAGACCTAAATTTTGCTCTCTCATTAGCTGCAACAAGAGTTTATATTCCTCCATCACTAATAAGTAATCATCTAAATACGTAGATAATGGAATATCAAATGACTTCAATAAATCATCCATATACTTTTTAAAATAAGGATTTTCCATTTGCTCAATTAGCGACTTTTCAAGCTTTATTCGCGCATTTGAACGTGCTGCTTCATCTATTTCGGTTTCGAAATCCTGCTTCAAATAATTAAATAAACCATACATCGCACCTACTTCTTCATTGGCAATTCGGTAAGCATAGGATTTATTAGGAATGTTTTCTGCACGGTAATAATATTCATGCTCAACCAGCTGTAAAGTAATGTCTTGATGCTTCCGCAATTTGCTGACGTCGTATGAAGGGATTTTGCTGAACTGATAATTTACCACTTCACCAAGATCCATGTCTATACTCCGCTCCACTACTTTAAATAATTCCAGTAACTCATCCGCAACCGGCGCATTTTCATTTCCCGATGCCGCTTCTTGCTGTAACGCATTTTCATACTGTTTGAAATTATACCGCGCCAACTCCTGGAGATTATTCCTTTCTCCAACTTCGTGAATTATATGGCTCTGTTCATCTGTAATCCTCATCGTATTAAACTCTTTTGAAGCAAGAATAATTTCCCCATCCTGATTTTTAGCAAAATTAAATAAATTCCGCTCAACTGTAAAAGGCAAATCAATATTCTTACTGGAAGGCTCGATATGAATGAATTCACTTTCTGCTAAATATTCCAGGTAATCAAAGGTTATGCCCATCTTTTCTTTATAAATCTTCTCCTGATCTTCAGTTGGATAGCTAAGTTGGTCCAGTTCCATATCAACACTTAAAGAAGCATATTCGTTATTAACGAGTAAATATTCCTCTATATATTCCTGTTTACTAATTTGAAGATCTTGGAACATCTTTTCAAAATAGCTCTTTAATATTGGATCCTGCAAATCATATGTAAGCTGTTTATCTAAAGTTTCCCGCTGGAATTGACGCTTTTCATGACTTAGCGTAATATTTTGCTGCTGCATATAATCGATGAGCGCATATTTAGATATCGCATGTCTTAATGCAGAAGACACTACATCTTCATTCGAACGCATTCGATTATTCCGGTAAAAAAGTTCATACTGTTCAATATTTAAATATGTATCGCTGATCGGTATAAAATTTTCATCACTCTCTGCCAGTTGGTTCATTTTTTCGTTAGTTTGTTTACTTTGTTTTTCCCAGTAAAACAGTCCGAACAAACCTGCCGTTACTAAAACAATAATAACAGCCGATTTTATTGCTCTGTTTTTACGCGTGTTTGCATTATGTACTTGTCGTATTGGTAACTCAACCTTTCAAATTATTTTCTAAATTATATCACAATTTGGAAAAATTATGTAAAAACAAAAAAGCTGCGTACTTCTATACGCAGCTTTCGGAATTTGTACTATTATAGTTTGATTACATTCGATGCTTGTGGTCCACGGTTGCCATCAACAACTTCGAACTCAACTTTTTGTCCTTCTTCCAATGTTTTGAAACCTTCACCTTGAATTGCAGAGAAGTGCACGAATACATCGTCTTCCCCTTCTAATTCAATGAAGCCAAAACCTTTTTCTGAGTTAAACCATTTTACTGTACCTTGTTTCATCAATAAATACCTCCAAAAATAAAAGTTAACAATTAAAAAACCAAATAAAAAAACACATATTACAAGAGTACCGATCAACTAACTCGATTACTGTTTGTAATATGTGAAGCCATTGTATTCGGTCATCTTTCAATTGTTAAATATAGTATATATATCATAATAATGACTGTCAATTACCATTTGGCAAATTAAGCAAATTTTCAATTTAATGAAGTTATCGTGTAATCGCTTCTGGCGTTAGTACAATAATGCCATGATATATTTGGGCATCATCATCACAGGCTTCACAAAATTCACATTCATCCTCTGACCAAAATGCATAAAATCGTTCATTTTTATGTGCTTCAAACTCATATTTGTTACGAAACTGAGCAAGCAAATGATTCAATGCCATTTGGAATTGCTGCTCTGTATCAAATTGTTTCGTTGATACAATATACTCTTCCCAACCGTCAAATTGCCACCAAGGCTCATAATCTGCCTTCATATAAATAATTTTATACATATACATTATCCTTTCTTTCTCTATATTTTATACACAATTACCCGCATTGTCTAATAATGCTCATTATAATTAGGGGGAGATTGGAAATGATAATATTTGTTCCGCTTTTCAAATCTTTTTACTTTTTAATAGAGCCAAAACTTGTTACGATTAATAAAAAGCCGCCATAATAAGTTCAGGTAATATATGTGGCTTAAAATAATAATTCCGCTAATATTTCTGCGATATTGTAAGAAACAGTGAAACTTTTTTACGTTTCATACGTATCAATAGTATCGAGTAAAGGAGGTATGACAATGCTTGGTCCTATAAATTTTCTAACACGCCATCTAATTAATGTATTGGTTTTTTCGACAGCTGCCACACTAACGTTTGTTAATTTTACCGGCATAACAACGATGCTGGCATTACCTCTTGGAGCAGCAGCATATTTCATCAGTAATAAAATAACATACGCTATTCAGAAAACAACACAAAGTAAAAAAATTGGGCTTTCTAAATCGGAATACAATTTAATCGAAGCACAATTAAAACAGGCCCGTTCACATATTCAGGCATTAAATCAGCAATATGTCAGAGTGCGTTCGGTACGTGCTTTTAAGCAAATAAATGAAATGTCCAAACTAGCAAAACGTATTATCAATATTGTGCAAACAAACCCTCAAAAGTTTTATGCAGTGGAAGATTTCTTCTATGCACATCTACCTTCAGCCGTACAGCTGTCTGATAAATACACGTTACTGACAAAGGAACAAGTACCTGGTACGGATGTACATTTAGCGTTGGAAGATACACGCAGAACGCTGAAAGATCTCCAAATTACAATGGAATCGGATTTAAAAAGTGCTTTATCTTCGGATATCGAAAACTTAAAAATTGAACTCGACTTTGCTAAATTGTCGAATGAAAAGCGTAAAGATCGATTAAAAATCGGCGGTGAGTAACAAATGAATATGACAAATAATCCATTTGATGCCTTTACAGCAAGTGAAAATGTTGACTTGCAAGTAAGTAAAGAACAATTTGCGGTGAACGTTGCAAACAATGCAGCCTCACCGCTTTTCGCATCATTATCTAATGATATGAAACAACGGGCACTGCAATTAGCCCAAAATTTAGAGCCGAAAAATTATGAAACGGTTCTTTCATTTGGTTTACCTGCACAAGAAGCATTGAAAAAATTTACAACACAGATGCTGCAGTATATTCAGCGCAAAGATGTCCGGAAAGTCGGTGAAGTATTATCCGATTTAATGCAGCATTTAGAAATGATTGACCCGGATGCATTAATCGAACAGGAAAAAGGGTTCTTTGCAAAACTCTTCAGCCGACCGACTCAGTCTATTCAAGAGATTATGACCCATTACAACAAATTGAGTAAACGCATCGACCGCTTGAGCATCCAATTGGAATATAACCAAAATGCGTTATTAAACGATTACCAGTTTTTAAATAAACTATATGCAATAAATGAAGACTATTTCCAGGAAATTAATGTTTATATCGCAACATTGGAAATAAAAAAACAGCATATGCGGGATGTTGTCCTACCTTCAATGCAAAAAGAAATTGTAGAAGGACAAAATCCTTTTAAACAGCATGAATTGAAAGACATTGAAATGCAAATCGAGTGGATTGACCGCCGTATGTATGATCTGGAACTATCGCGGGAAGTGGCAATTCAATATGCACCGCAAATTCGAATGATTCAGCAGACGAATCAAATGTTAATCGAAAAAATTCAAAGTTCGATTATGACGACTATCCCTTTATGGCAGTCCCAAATTGCGATGTTATTAAATATGAACAATCAGCGTCGTGCAATACGGTCTCAGGAACGGCTAATGGATGCTTCAGAACAATTGATGCGTAAAAACGGTAAAATGCTGGAAGTGTCCAAAAAAGCGGCGAATCGCCCTGCATTATCCCATAGTGATATTGACCGGTTTAAACAGACTCAGATGCAATTACTGCACGATATTGAAGATACATTACGTGTACATGTAGAGACAGACGAAAAGCGCCATGAAATCGAGCATACAATATTAGAACAGAAATAAAAAAGGTGTGTGAAAAGCCATTATGACTTTTCTCACACCTTTTTTATTTTTAAGCGAAGTAGTCTTTGTAAAATCCGCCAACTTCACCCGTGTTGTCGATTACAAAAATGAATTCTTCTGTTTCGTTTTTCACTTCATATTCTTTACCTACTGTTAATACGTTTGATACTAAATATTTTGATGCGTCTGTATGTACACACTTTACTGTGCGAATTGTCGGTGCATCTTTCCATTTTAAATGTAGCATGTTGTTCCCTCACTTTTAACTAATATCGATACTCTCCTATTTTATATGATTTTCCTGCCAGTGGAAAGCGCGTTGTAGTAAAAATCAACTTTTCTTGTTTGTTATATAAATACATAGGCGCCGAACACATTAAAAATTGATTTAATTTATCGCTGTTTCCGGTATTTGATTGAACTACTATTCCATGTTAAACTTTCAAACAGAGGTGGAATTTATGGCATTTGGTAGTATTCCAATGTGGTTTTTCGCAATTGTAATTGCTTTTGCAATTGTATTTATTTTAATAAGCGAATGGAACTCACGAAAATAAGCTCGCATTTGACTGCGAGCTTTTTGCTATTACCTTAATGTTCGTTTTAAAAATTCTTTAGTCCGGTCATGTTTCGGATTTACAAGCAACTGTTCCGGAGGGCCTTCTTCTACGATAACCCCTTTATCCATGAAGACAATGCGGTCAGATACTTCCTTGGCAAACTCCATTTCATGTGTAACGATCAGCATTGTATTTCCTTGGTCTGCCAGGTGGCGCATTACCTTTAATACTTCCCCTACCATTTCAGGGTCAAGCGCTGATGTCGGTTCATCAAACAGCATTACATCGGGATCCATCGCTAATGCACGGGCGATTGCGACACGTTGTTTCTGTCCACCGGATAAATGTTTCGGTTTCGCATTTTTATAGGCACTCATACCGACAAGCTCCAAATATTTCATCGCATTTTGTTCTGCTTCCTCTTTTGAACGCTTCAACACTTTCATTTGGCCAACAATACAGTTATTTAGTACATCCAAATTATTGAATAAATTGAACTGCTGAAATACCATCCCTAAATGTGTACGGTACTTTTCAATTTGATGACCGTCATTTAAAATATTTTCACCGTTATAGATTATTTCTCCTGCTGTTGGTGTTTCGAGTAGATTAATGCAGCGTAACAGTGTTGATTTCCCAGAACCAGAAGAACCGATCAATGTTACGACTTCCCCTCTGTTTACCTGAAAATTCACATCTTTCAATACTTCATGATCGCCGAATTTTTTATTTAAATGGTTAATATCTATTACAACTGTCATTTTATTCACCATCCTTATCTAGCTTGTTGCCGGTAATAAGCTCCACTTTATATGAAGACGGTCCGTCCATCTTCTTCTCGAATAATAGTAAGAAACGAGTTACAGTAAATGTCATAATAAAGTACAAAATCGTTGCGATAAAGAACGCTTCGATATATTTATAGTTACTGCCTGCAATCGAGTTTGCCGTAAAGAATAGTTCCACAACCGAAATAACACTTAATACTGAAGAATCTTTAATGTTCATTACGAACTGATTCCCTGTTGCAGGTAAAATATTTCGTGCGACTTGCGGCAGGACAATATGAATCATTGTTTGCAGGTGATTCATGCCAATCGCCTGTGCTGCCTCAAATTGCCCTTTATCAATCGAAACAATACCGCCACGTACATATTCAGCCATATATGCTCCCGTATTTAAACTAATAACAACAGAAGCTGCTAAAAAGCGGTCAATATCAATGCCTAAGTATACGAGGCCATAAAACACCACCATCGCTTGAACCATCATTGGCGTTCCCCTGAAAATTTCCACATATGACGTTAATATGAAATTAAATACTTTTAAAACTATTGATTTTACATTCTTTTTACGTTGTGGAATCGTATGCATAATCCCGATAAAAAATCCAATCAGAGTTCCGCAAATTGTCCCGATAATTGCCAATAGAAGTGCAGTCCAAGCACCACGTACGAATAAATCCCAGTTGTTCGTAAACAAGTTCCATGATGATTCTAAAAATGCCATCGCCTTGTCCTCCATTTCTTTCTTTGTTTCTACTATTTATGTATGAAACCATAATTTTAATAGAAAAAGGTTGTCTTCCGTTTGCCGGCAAGACAACCTCATCAAAACTGTTAATGCGACACGATTATTGTGCTGCTGGTTGATTTGCAATTGCGTCTTCCATTAGTTGTTGACGCTCTTCTTCCGAAATTTCAGCTAAAACTTTGTTAATTTGTTCACGTAAATCTGATCCCTTTTTCAAACCTACTGCTACAGCTGTTGACGCTTCGTCTGCTTCGAAGTTTGGCTCAGGTACGATGTATTTAATATTATTCAGTGCCATTTCAGCAGAGATACCTTCTGGACGTTCTGAAACATATCCATCAATCGCACCTGACTGTAATTGCACTCGCATTGCACCAAAATCAGTTGCCGCTACTTGTTTTTGAACACCTTCGATTTGGTCGATTACATCATAATGTGTTGTCGATTGCTGACCTGTAATTTTTGCACCTGCAAAGTCAGATAACGAAGTTGCATTTGCATATGGACCGTCTTCTTTTACAACAATGACATAGTCACTTGTGTAATAGTTCTCTGTGAAATCAATTACTTCCTTACGTTCAGGCATTGGTGACATACCTGCAATTACCAGATCAATGGCACCTGATTGTAATGATGGAATTAAGCCATCCCAGTCTGTTTTGACAATTTGTAATTCCATGTCCAGACCTTCTGCAATTTTTTTCGCAATTTCCACATCATAGCCTGCTGCAAATTCCTTTGAACTTGCAATTTGAACTCCGCCATTGGCATCATCTTTTTGTGACCAGTTAAAAGGGGCATACGCTGCTTCCATACCAATTTTAATAACTTTCTTGTCTGAATCAGAACCGCTTGTAGTACCTTCATCGCTTGAACCACACGCTGCTAACAATAGCATTGTCATGGCAGTCAATAAAATTAATAGTCTTTTTTTCATAGAAAATATCTCCTTTTTTGTTAAATTTCGGGGTTCACGTATACAAAAAACGACCTAAAAGAAGAACTTTAGGTCGTTTAAATTATAATTAGCCCGAATCCTCTACAGTTCCCATTTTGAGATAGCACAACTCAACCATCAGGGATATAGATGATTGAGACAGTTCTGCAATTGTTCACTGCAGACCCAGCATTGTAAAATTGAGCATTTACAACACTTCGGCGATATTTCCTTCTCTTATATTTCACAGCCAGCTCATGGCTCCATATAAAACTGTTAAGTATCGCGCCTCTACCTCACGAGAATGTGAGGTTTTAATATGAAATTGATATGTTTATATTACATTATTGCGACATTTCCGTCAACAATCATTTTTCTGAAAGTTATCTGTAAAAAAAAGCTAATGCGCAATATATTACATATTGCGCATTAGCATAGAAGATACTATTAAGAATTTAATAATAAATCTTCTGGGTTTTCGATCATTTCTTTAACTGTTTTTAAGAAGCCAACAGAATCTTTACCATCGATGATACGGTGGTCATAAGATAATGCTACATACATCATTGGACGAATTTGAACTTCACCATTAACAGCTACTGGACGGTTTACGATTGAGTGCATACCTAAAATACCAGCTTGAGTACCGTTCATGATCGGTGTAGACATTAATGAACCGAATACACCACCGTTAGTGATTGTGAATGATCCGCCAGCCATGTCGTTTAATCCTAATTTTTTGTCGCGTGCTTTACCAGCTAATTCCGCAATGTTTTTCTCGATTTCAGCAAAGTTTTTCGCATTTGCATCACGAACTACTGGTACTACTAAACCTTCTTCTGTTGATACAGCAATACCGATATCGAAGAAGTTGTTTAAGTGAATTTCATCACCGTTAATTTGTGCATTTACATATGGATATTTCTTTAATGCTGCTACTACAGCTTTTGTAAAGAATGACATGAAGCCTAATTTAATATCGTTAGCTTTCACGAACTCATCTTGTTTACGCTTACGTAATGCCATAATGTTCGTCATATCAATTTCGTTGAAAGTAGTTAACATTGCAGTTGATTGTTTAACTTCTAATAAACGTTTTGCAATTGTTTGACGACGACGGCTCATTTTTTCAACTGTTACACGGTCTGTATCAGCTGCTGGTGTAAAGATCATTGGACCATTGCCTGCTGCTGGAGCTGGGGCTGCTGCTGGAGCCGCTGGAGCTGTACCATGTGCTGCAACGTCTTGTACACGTACACGACCTTGTGGATCAACTGGTGAAATTGCTGCTAAGTCGATACCTTTTTCACGAGCTAATTTACGTGCTGCTGGTGAAGCGATTACACGCTCACCTGAAGTTTCTTCAACTGCAACTGGTGCTGGTGCTGGTGCTGCTGCTTTAGGAGCTTCTTCTTTTGCTGGAGCTGCTGCTGGAGCTTCTTCTTTTGCAGCTGGTGCTGGTGCTGCGCCTTCGCCTGCTTCAACTACTGCGATTACTTGTCCAACTAATACAGTATCGCCTTCTTCAGCTAAAATTTGTTTTAAAACGCCTGCTTCTTCAGAGATAATTTCAGCATTAACTTTATCAGTTTCTAACTCAACGATGAATTCGCCTTTTTCTACGCGATCTCCAACTTTTTTCACCCATTGGGCAATTGTTCCTTCAGTAATTGATTCTGCTAATTCAGGGACTTTAATTTCAGCCACGTTCATATCCTCCTTTAATTACGCTACACATTCATTGTATAGCAAGCCACTTCTATTTTAAATAGAAGCAGCTCTTTTTAAACAAATCATTTATTACTTTTCAAGTGCTTCGTTCACTAATTTAGCTTGTGCTGCTTTATGTGAATCGCCATCGCCTTCAGAAGTAGAGCTCATTGCAGGACGTCCTACATAGCGTACTTTTTTGCCTTCAGCGATATCATATAATGTTTCAAGAACATATGTCCATGAACCTTGGTTTTTTGGTTCTTCTTGTACCCAAACGATTTCTTTAACATTCGGGAAGCGAGCGATAATATCTTTCACTTGTTGTGCAGGGAATGGGTAAATTTGTTCCACACGAATAATGTGTAAGTGATCAAGCCCTTCGCCATCTTTCACACGTTCTGCTAAATCGATCATTACTTTACCTGTACCAAGTACTACTTTTTCAACCGCTTCTGTGTTTTTGCCTAAACCTTCTTGCTCGATCACTTCCTGGAAGCGACCATTTGCAAGTTGTTCAGCAGTAGCTGCAGCAAGTGGATGACGTAAAAGTGATTTTGGAGAAACCACTACTAATGGACGTACACCTTCTGTACCTAATAAAGCAGCTTGACGGCGTAATAAGTGGTAGTAGTTTCCTGCATTTGAACAGTTTGCTACGAACCAGTTATTTTCTGCAGATAATTGCAGGAATCGTTCCATACGGCTTGATGAGTGCTCTGGACCTTGACCTTCATAACCATGTGGTAAAAGAAGTACGAATCCAGATTTTTGACCCCATTTAGCGCGGGCACTTGAGATGAAGTTATCAAACATTACTTGCGCCATGTTTGCAAAGTCACCGAATTGTGCTTCCCATACAGTTAGTACATTTTGGTTTTCTAAATTGTAACCATATTCAAAACCTACTACACCTGCTTCTGTTAGTGGTGAGTTGTAAACTGTGAATGAAGCCTTTGCACCTTCAATATGATGTAATGGTGTAAATTCAGCACCGTTATTTTTATCATGTAATACTAAGTGACGTTGAGAGAACGTACCACGCTGTGCATCCTGACCAGTGAAACGAACCGGTGTGCCATCTTGCGTAATTGTTGCATATGCTAATGTTTCAGCATGACCCCAGTCAATTTTACCTTCAGTAAACGCATCACGACGTTTTGCTAAAATTTTACCTAACTTGTTTTGCGGCTCAAAACCATCTGCAAAGACAAGTAAATCTTCATTTACTTTAGCTAAACGCTCAGCATCTACTTTAGTATCAATTTCAGGGAATTCGATTTTTAGTTCTTCCGGCATATTAGGCGTTACATGCTCGTCTTTTTCTGCCATTTCTTTAACATGATCATACGCAGCTTGCATTTCCGCATAAATAGCAGTATCTATAGCTTTTACTTCATCAGCAGATAAAATGCCGGCTTCTGCTAGTTCAGCACCATACAATGCACGAATCGGTTCATGTTTTGATACTAATTTATATGTTTCAGGGTTTGTTACTGTCGGATCATCCGTTTCATTATGACCGTAACGGCGGTAACCGATTAAATCGATAACGATATCCTTTTTAAATTTCGCACGGTATTCCGCTACAAAGCGACCAACAGCTGCCACTGTTTCAGGGCTGTCAGCATTTACATGAATAACCGGAATATCATAGCCTTTTGCAGGGTCAGATGAATAAATAGATGAACGTGAATCATGTAACTCAGTCGTGAAACCGATCATGTTGTTCGCGATAATCTGAACTGTACCACCTGTTGTAAATCCTTCTGTTTGAGAGAAGTTGAATCCTTCTGTTACAATCCCTTGACCAGCGAATGCCGCGTCACCATGTAAAATGATACCGAATGCTTTTGATGGATCATGTTTAGCTGTTCCTGCTGCATAAACATCATCTTGAGCTGCACGAACAGAACCGATTACAAGCGGGTTCCCTACTTCTAAGTGTGATGGGTTATAGGCTAATTTAACGTTCAATCCAGAATCATGAGTGTAAGATGCACCCATATGGTATTTAACGTCTCCAGTCCAGCCTTTTGTAATTTCTAATTTACCATCTTCAGGGAAGAATAGATCATTTGAAACATGGGCGAAATCAGAGAACATCATATCGTATGGTTTGTTTAATACGTGTGTTAATACGTTTAAACGTCCACGGTGGGCCATACCAATTCGAACATTTTTTACACCTTTAGTTTCAGATGATTTAATAATTTCATCTAAAAGGATGATTTGTGTGTCTAAACCTTCTCCAGAGAAACGTTTTTGACCAACAAATGTTTTATGAATGAATTTTTCAAAGTTTTCAATGCGTGTTAATCGCTCTAAAACTGCTTTCTTTTCTTCAGGTGATAACGTTGCTTTAAACGCTCCGCCTTCAACTTGAGCTTCGATCCAAGCACGTTCTTCCGGATTTTGTAAATGTGCAACTTCTACACCTATTTTATCTGTATATACAGATTTTAAATAATCAATTGCTTCCTTACCGTTTGTAACACCTGCAGGAACATTTGCAAAAAATACTGATGCAGGAATAGCTTGAAGATCAGCCGCTGTTAAATTGAATACGCTTTCTTCAATGCGTGAAGTGTCTAATTGACGATTTTTTAGTGGGTATAAATCTGCTGCTAAATGGCCGTATTCACGAATTGATTCTGCCAATTTAACTGCTGCTAATACTTTTTTGTAGTCTCCAGTACCTGTTACTGCTGCAGTTGCAACCGGTTGTTGACCATCTGCAAATACAGGACCACCGTATGCTTGGAATAATTCTACTAGTTCCGGTTCTACTTCTTCAGGAGATTGCAGGAATAAGTCATATTGCTCTAATACATAACCTAAGTTAGGACCAGAAAACGCTGACCATGGAGAACCTGCAGGTAATACATTGTTCGACATGAAAATAACCTCCAAATTTTGCCTTATGGCTGTTCCAATAATTTACTTAAAAAAGGATAATATTGTATATTACAATACAAAAATTCCCTTCTTTTGTAAGTAGATAAATTAAGTATTCTCTTTTTATCTACCAAATCAAAGCAAATAATATTTTATCATTCTTCCACACGGACTAAAAGCACATTTATAAACGTCGGAAGAACATTTTTTCCATCTCAATCTTACTACTCTTCACAAAAAATACAACTCTTTTTATCAAATTAAGCAATTTTTTTCGTGAACTATTGAAATAGTAATTAGATTGACTAAAATTATTCATTTTTTAAGAAGTTTTAGGTAAAAAAAGGTACCTTTCTGCAATTTACTTTCTACATCAATTTCCACTTCATATTTATCTGCAAGCATTTTTGTAATACTCAATCCAAGTCCAGTACCTGCAACTTTGTTTGTACGTGATGCATCCACCCGGTAAAACCGGTCGAAAATATGCGGTAAATGCTGTTCTGAGATACCGATCCCATTGTCTTCTAACGTAACTAAGATTGACGATTGTGAATCATTATAATTGATATTCACATTAAGATTCGGAACATTGCTATTATATCGTATACTATTACTCAAAATATTTCTAAAGATTTGCGCTAGGGCATGCTCAGTAATGGAGGCTGCCGATTTTTCGCCAGTAACTGTCAGGTGAAATTCAGCGGCAGGATACAGCTGCAATAATTCTTCTTTTACTTGTTCGTATACTTGTTCTATATCAGCATAAGCATGTTCATCCGCTTGCTCCCTGCGTGCCAATTGTAACAGTTCTTCAATCATTTTTCTCATACGTGCAATTTCAGTAATAGAAGTATTTAATGATTCTTCCATTACTTCCGGTTCATCTTTACCCCATCGTTTGATTAATGATAAATGGCCTTCAATTACTTGAATCGGTGTTCGCAGTTCATGCGAGGCGTCTGCAACAAATTGCTGTTGCTTTGTAAATGAAATTTCAAGTTCATTCATTAATGTACGGTACATATGAAGTAAATCGCCAATCTCATCTTTTGCCGCATAATCAAATTTAGGCTGTGCAGTAAAACCGTTTTTTCTGACAAAGCTCATTGCGTCCCGTAACTGGACAAGCGGTTTCATTAACATATTTGCCAAGTAGTAGCTGATCATAACCGAAAATAAAATGGCACCAAAACCAATAATAAAAATCGTCGTCAAAATATAATTCATCATCGATTGAAATGCTGCCAACGGATGAATTAATTGCATAATCCCTTGAAATTGTCCGATTTGAACGACTCGGTGGATGACATAGCTTTCGGATCCTGCAATCGTCTGTTTTTCGATCATCGTCGAAAAATAGTTTTGATTTTGTGGCAGCTGTGCAGCCGGTGCCGCATCATTAATTCGCATTACTTCAATACCATCCAAATTAAATACGCGTACCGTTTGTTCCTGATTTAAAATGGCTTTCATCAAAGCCGTGTTATTTTGCAGTGCCTGTACTGTAACAGTGTTGCCCTGCGATTCAAAATAGGTTGTCATATCATCGACCGTCCGCAATGCATTTTTCTCTTCATTATGAATAAGCCAAGTTTGCAAAGCGATATACAGTACGACAGATATTAGGGCATAGCTTACAAAGATCGTTACACCTACCGCAAGCATCCACTTTGATTTTAAAGAAAGGTTCAAAAGTTTGTTTTTCATCATCCTCACCCGCGCATCACATAGCCAACCCCACGTACAGTTTCAATGTACGGAGTATGTTCTGTTTGCAGTTTTGTACGCAAATGGCGAATATATACATCGACTACATTAGTTTCTACCTCAGTATCAAATCCCCAAACCTCTTCTAAAATACGTTCCCGTGTACATACAAGGTTTCTGTTTTCCACAAGTAATTTCAATAGATCAAATTCTTTTCTTGTAAGTTCGATTTTATTGTTTTCAAATATTACTTCATAAGCATCGACGTCGATTTCCAACTCCCTTAAAATGAGTTGTTTAGATTTTTGGGCAGGCTGCACTCTCCTTAAGATTGAACGGATCCGTGCCAATAATTCTTCTATCGCAAAAGGCTTCACGACATAATCATCTGCTCCCGCATCCAATCCTGAAACGCGGTCCATTACTTCATCTCGTGCTGTAATAAGGAGAATCGGTACATTGCTTGTTTTTCGTATTCTTCTACATACTTCAATCCCGTTTAATTGCGGCAGCATTACATCGAGCAAAATACAGTCGAATTGTTCACTTTCAGCCAATTCCAGACCAGTTCTCCCATCATATGCAACAACCGTTTCAAATTGCTCGTGCTTAAGCTCCAGTTCAAGGAAACGTGCTATATTTTTTTCGTCTTCGATTATTAAAATCTTCTTTTTCATCAGCTTCCCTCTCTATCAGCAATATATATCATAATTAGTGTACCATTTGTATTTTACAAAAAAAAAGAATACGGAGTATGTTTCCGTATTCTTGCAAGTGCTAATTGGAAGACTGCTTTGCCTTGTACAATGCTTGATCCGCTAAATCGATAAGAACATCTAAACTTATACTGTGTTTTGGATAAATCGAAATCCCCATTGAGGCTGTAGGTGAAAAATGGCTACCTCTAATCAACCATCCGATTTGCAGATTTTCTTTAATCCTGTCCATAATGTGAACAAGTTGGACGGAGCGTTCTTTTTCGAAGATGGACAACCCAGTTAAAACAATGAGAAATTCGTCACCACCCAGCCTTATAACAAGGTCTTCATTTCGTACACTGCGAACGAGCGAATTCCCGAATTGAATTAAAAACTCATCCCCAACATCATGTCCGTATATATCATTTACTTCTTTAAAATTATCTCCGTCAAGATATAAAATTGCCAGGCAAGTACCTGTCTCGTCAGCTTCCTTTTTAAGGAGCGGAAATTCCTTGTACAGTTTCCTGCGATTACCGAGCTGCGTCAAACTATCATGATAGGCTAAATAAGTTAATTTATCTTCCAGTTCCTTGCGCTCGGTAATTTCTCTTGAAACCATGACAATTTCCGTAATTTCATGATGTGACAAAGCGAACGTTAGCGTATAATTCCCTTCCGTCCAAATCGTACTATTATCTTTTTTATACAAAAGCAATTCAATTTTTTGTTCTTGTATTACATCAACCGTTTCCGGGTTTAATGCTTCATGCCACAGTTTAACACTTTCCGGCTTCAGCAATCGATCGTACGGTAAACCGATAAGCTCTTCTTCCCGGTAGCCAAGTTTCCTTGAATAGGAAGGTGAAGCATATTTAATTTTGCCGTAGCGGTCTGTTACGATAATAAAATCATTTGTGTTTTCAGTAATGGCTCTGAAATTTCGTTCAATTATATATAGCTCTGACATTAATTGTTTTTCAGATGAAATATTATATTGAACCATTAAAAACTGCTCCACTTCCCCTAGTTCATTTTTCAGGGGAATCATAGTAGAGTCCACCCAATATATCTCACCATTCTTTTTACGATTGCACACTTCCTCACGCCAGATTTCTTCTTTACTTACTTTTTGCCAAAAACTCATCGAAGTTGAATCGGGTAGATACGTTGAGTGAAGAATATGATGCGGTTTACCAATTAATTCATCATGCGTATAGCCTGTATTTTCAATAACCCGCTCATTAATATCGATTATATTTCCATCTACATCTGTAAATATAACGTCAGCTAATGAATTAATCGCATTTTTGAACATTTCCAGACCGTGTGAAGCTGTGCGTAATGCCTGTCCTTGTTTAATAAATTCCGTAATTTCCTGCAATATGATAAATACCGCGATATTTTCACCATTGCTTGTCAGCGAGGAAAAAGAAGCAGTAAAACAACGCCGCTCATTATGTTTATCGATGAAAAACAGCATTTTCGATTGAACATTTTCTCCCAGCCTTGCCCGTTTTATATAACTTTTCAATTTTTTTGCCGTTTTTCTTTCTATAAAAGGCATGTCTAACATAGAGATCCCGGAAGCATCTTCCATTTGAATATTAAACTCTTCCAAAAATGTCGGATTTGCTTCAAGTAATTGCAGATCATTGGAAACTAATATCGTGGATAAAAATGAATTAGAAAATATGGAACGCATAAATAAATATTTATCTTCTAAATCAAGGCTCATCGATACTTCTTTCGTCATGGCCAAAATATAATTTTTCCCGTCTTGTATTACTGGAATAGTTGTCGTTCTTTGTTTTCGAACATTCATTTTTCCATAAGTAAAATCTTCAAATTCAACTTGTCTGTTTTGTTCGATTGTTAAATCATAATAGTGAATAATCGTCTTTGCTAAATGGGACGGGATTACCTGTTCGATCGTTTTGCCGCAGGGATTCGTATTAATCAGATTTACTGCAGCATCGTTGACAAAAATATAACGATACTTTCCATTTATTTTTTCCATGAAGAATACAGCATCATTACTATTTTTGAATAACAAATTCAATAAATCCATTGAATAAATGGAACTCATCATCCTTGTCCCCCCACTATCTGATGTTTAAAGAAAGCTTTCTATTTTATCTTTCACAAAAAGTTTGCATTTCTCATATTGAATTTGCTCTTCTGCTAGTTGAAAATGCACCAATTGAATTTTTTCGTCTTGAAGGTCATATTCATAATCCCCAAGTACCGTTGCATTTCCGATCAGTGCCAATTCCCAGCTGTCACCGCAGTTCTTAACTTCACACTGAACAAAACCTCCGGGATTATAGACGGTTACTTTACTGTTTGTAATAAATCCTTCAATAGAAGCAATTAGGGCAGAGGCAGTCATTGCCGTACCACAGGCATTTGTAAAGCCTACGCCCCGTTCAAAAGTTCGGACGAATATTTCATCAGGAGATAACGGCTGGACATAGCTGACATTCACTCCATCCGGACAATATTCATTTTCACTGTTCAAATAGGCAGCGAGCTGTTCTTGGTGTAACGTATTTTCCATATATTTATGATCAACGATTCCGATTAGATGCGGATTTGGTACAGATATCGCTGTAAAAGGAATATCCATTGAAAAAGCAGGAATAATTTCATGGCGCAATTGTTGTCTATTTTCTACCTTCATTGGCAATGATACTAATTCAAATGAAATGGGTGAGATTTCTACAGAATAGGTAGGTAGTTGTTCAAAAATGGATGCTTCTCGTTTTACTTTCAGACAGGCATGCATTGTTTCGATAACCGCTTCATCTACATTTAATTTTTCGCAAACATACCGCGCGACACAGCGTAACCCATTCCCGCACATCGAAGCTTCCGAGCCGTCCGCATTAATGACACGCATTTTTGCATCTGCAACTGAAGATGGGAGCACGATTAATAAGCCATCCGCTCCCCCATCATTGGAGTGATGACATAGCTGTTTCGCGATATTCACAAAATTAAATTGTTCATCATATAATGCTTCGTATAAATAAAATGTATTTCCAGAACCATGAACTTTCTTTAGTTGGATACTCATATTTTACGCCTCCGCGTTCTCTCTTATTTTATTATATTATACTTTTAAAAAATTCATCTTGTCATTAATAGTTTTTATTTACGCATTATTCTGAATATATCGACTTTTAGCAGAAAAAAATGTTTTTTTCGAGCTTGAAAGTTGCGGCAAGAGAATATATTATAATAAACTGTAGATATATTTCTTATTTCGATATTGTTATTAATTGTCTAGGATAGAGCGAGACATACGAATTATGCATAATAGTTTAACGTCAAATTCTTTTAGGTAAGATCAAGCTCGAAATGACTACTGCCTTATGATAAAGAACCTTTTAGCATTAGAAGATTATTTGCACCATTTCTTTAACAACAGGCTCTACCATTTTCTTCTTAAAAGGAGGCGTTTCACATGTTAAAACAGAGAGAACTTCATGAAACAGCAGAATTATACGAATTATTACGTCATCCGTCTGTGTTTCCATTCGTACGTCAGAAAGCGACTTCAGCAGAAGAGTACTTATTTATGACTAAACAATTGATAGAAGAAGAACAAAACGGATTAACGATTTCACGTACAATTGTAGATGATTGGGGTGCTCCAATCGGAACAATCAGTATTTTTGATATCCAAGATGGCGCCGGCTTCTTAGGAACATGGATCGGCAAACCATATCAAGGCATCGGTTATAATCAGAAAGCGAAATTAGCGTTTTTAAATGAACTATTTTTCGACTATGATTTCCATACCGTTTTCTTACGCATCCGGGAAGAAAATGCACGCTCACAAGCAGCCGCGTTGAAATTACCTTATGTAGTAGATGCCGAGCAAACAAATCCGTCTCTTTACAATGAAATTAATCAAGGTGTTAATAAATTCCGTCTTTTTAAAATTCCTAAAGATCTGTTCTATTTAACAACTGCCAATACGCTCGAGCAAGCAGAAGAACAGGCAATGTAAAAAGGAAACTTGCATTTGTGACGTGAACATCATCTTTACGCTTATATGATAAAGGCGTCATAAATATTCCTGAAACGAAACAAGGGGCTACCTTAAAAGTATGAACTTTTAGGTAACCCCTTTTTATTGATTATTTTTCATATTGAGTAATTAAGGCAACCATTTCTTTCGGAGTTTTCGGATGTTCGACTTCGAGCATCTGATCAATCATTTCTTCCGCTTTCTGTTCAAGCATTTGAATTGCTTGCATGAATGATTCTTTTGTCAATTTTTCCTCGTCCAATACATGTGCAAAGCCTTGTTTTTTAAACAAGTTGGCATTTAATATCTGATCACCACGGCTTTTTGCTGCAGAAAGAGGAATGAGCAGCATCGGTTTATGCAACGCCAAAAATTCGAAAATCGAGTTTGAACCAGCACGCGATACAACAAAATCGGTTGCATACAGTAAATCCGGCAATTCTGTTGTCACATATTCAAACTGACAGTATCCTTGCAGATTTTCCAATTTTTTGTCAGCGTTCCCTTTACCGCACAAATGGATAATCTGATACTTCTCTAATAGTGATGACAAATTTTCACGAAGCGCATCATTAATAATAACGGAACCTAAGCTTCCACCCATGACAAGCAGTACTTTTTTTTCGGCTGTAAATCCACATAACGCCAAGCCACGCTCACGATTTCCTTCAAATAGCTGCTGACGGATTATCGAACCAGTGCAAGTTGATTTGTCGTTCGGTAAATGTTTCATCGTTTCTTTGAAAACCGTAAAGATATGGGACGCGAATGGCAGTGAAATTTTATTAGCTAAGCCAGGTGTCACATCCGATTCATGGACAACAACCGGAATATTTGCCAATTTTGCCGCAATAACGACTGGCACTGAGACAAAGCCACCTTTAGAAAAAATTACAGTCGGCTTAATTTTTTTGATGATCGAAAAGGCTTGTGTAACACCTGCCATCACTTTAAACGGATCTGTAAAATTCTGTACTGAAAAGTATCGGCGCAACTTTCCGCTCGAAATACTGTGATAAGGCAATGAAGGAAACGCATTTGTAATAAGCTCTTTTTCAATCCCGTCATGAGAGCCTATATAATGCACATTATACCCCGCTTCCTGCAATGAAGGGATAATCGCTTCATTTAATGATACGTGACCGGCCGTACCCCCGCCTGTTAAAATAATTGTTTTTTCGTTCATAAATTTCTCCTAACAAAGCAAATGTCATTGCATCTATTTTATGCAACAAGACATTTCAACATGCTTCGATATATATCTTATTTATTTGATGTAACATTTTATTTTCAATGTTTATTTTTACTACTCTTTTTATAGTTCCTTTTATATTATTTAATATTTGTTCCTGTTTTGTTATTCTAAAAAAATAATTTTACTGTTTATCACTTCTATTCATGCGAATTATACACCTTTTTTTATAAGGCTTTTAAAAGTATACCGTATATTGTAGCACATTTTGGCACTTTATAAAGCATTTCTCTAAAAATGGGTGTTTTCACATACAAAATTATAAAGGCCAAAAGAAATAATAAATTTCCCTAAGAATATTTCTATTGTTTTAAGTATTCGCTCAGTAATAAAATAATACCTGAAATAAAAAAACTACCCTTCTCATGTTGAAAAGGATAGTATCTTCATCAAATTACTTTTTTATAAATTGTTGCGTCCAGATATTACCGTCCTTCACATAGCCAACACCAATGTGAGTGAAGTCTTTATTTAAAATATTAGCGCGGTGACCTTCAGAGTTCATCCATGCTTGTACAACTTCTTCCGGTGTTCTTTGGCCTTTGGCGATGTTTTCACCAGCTGATTTATAAGCAATGCCCAATGCTTTTAAGCGGTCAAACGGGCTGCCGAATGTTGGTGAAGTATGTGAGAAGTAATTTTTATCTTTCATATCCTGAGATTTTTCACGTGCCGCTGCCATTAATGGGCGGTCAATTTGTAGTGCACTTAAACCATTTTTAGCACGTTCTGCATTTGTTAATGCAACAACTTTTTCTTCAATCGCTAAAATTTGATCTGTAGCTGTCGATTCTTTTTGTTCTTGAACTGGAGCCTGTTCAGTTTTAGGTTGTGTTGAAGGTGTTTGTGACTGTGTATCAGTCGTTGTTGGAGCAACAACTTTTGGATTTTCGTTGTTTACTACGTTTGTTGGCTCTTTTTCTACTTTCTTGTTAACCTCTTTAGAAGACTCTTTGCTGACATCTTCTGTTGAAGCCGGTTTTTTAACTGTATTTGTCGACACTTCCTGTTTAACGATTGCCCCTTTTTGAGGTGTCGTTTTTACAAGTTTAAAGTAATTATTAAGCTTTATTTTATAGTTATATGTTGATTGAACATGATTAGTTGTTGTTGATTTGCCCCCTTCAATTGCATTTGAGCTTGCATTAGCAACGGGTGCTTGAGTTGCAAAAAGTATTACTGCACAAAATGGTAGAACTAATTTTTTCATTTTGTACGCCTCCTTTCGTGATTTCATCGTAAATGAAAAAACGGAAAAAAAAAGGCCTATAAATTGGTAAACTGTCCATCTACCAACTTATTAGCCTTAAAATCTTATATTTTACTCATAATTTGCGATAAATTTATCCAATTTCCTCAAACATTTCATCTGAAAAGCTATTGACATATTATGATAGTTAGATAATTTCCAGAGTGTTAATGTTCTCCCCAATGATGACTAAATTCGGTTCCATTTTAATATATTCCGGCAGCCATTGGACCATTCCGTAAGCATACTGGAACAGCATTGGATTTTTTATTCCCTCAATCGGAACATAGCCTTTCATACGATAAACGGTATCCGGTAATGAGCGAACCCAGTTTTCAAACTGTTCCTGTGTAAAGCTTGTATCAAATCGTATAAGTCGCGAGCCTAAATTGAAGCTTTCGCCAATACGTGCTGTCACAATATCATCTTTGGATACACGGGCAGTTGACTGGATATTTTGCAATAACTTTAATGGAACACGGCCATTTGTTGTTTGGAGGATGAATGCCTTTGCATTAAATCCTTGCAATTCATAGACAACTTGCGCTTGTTCCGATTCCGTTAGTAAGTCCGTTTTATTTGCCAGTAACAGATGAGCATGACGAATTTGTTCCATAAAAAGAGAACGTACTTGTGGAGTAAGGTTTGATCTGTCCAACCATAACCGACTGTCCGCCACCGTCACAATTCCTTTAATATTCAACTTATCCGCAAATAAAGGCGAATAAACCGCATCCAGTGCTTCTACAGGGTGTGCAGCGCCTGTTGTTTCTATTATAAGGACATCAAATTCCTGATCGTGTAAAAGGGACTGGATTTGCGCTTCTGTTTTTTCTGCTCCACTGCAGCAAATACAGCCTTCCAACATTTCCTTCAATGGCACATCCTCTTCTACCGCCTGTGAATCAAATGGAAGCTTGCCTAATTCGTTCATAATAACAGCAGGCTTTAAGTTGTCCTCCTTCAACTGGCGAATGACATCAGTTAACATGGACGTTTTGCCGCTCCCTAAAAATCCGCTAAATAAATATACATCCTTCATAAGTTCACTTCCTATAATAATGGGCTGGCAATAAAGTGTTTTTCACTTTTTACCAGCCCGCGTTTTTTTATTCGTTTGTCGTTTCTTCAGGTTTAATATCCAATAACTCTTTCGCCTTTAAGATTTGAGGATCTTCTGTTTTTAGCTTTTCGCTAATTGCATCCATTAAGGCATATGTTGTTTCACCTGTTAAAATACCCGTAACTTCTAATTCATTATCTTGCTGATATGCTTTTAATGCAGCTTCAGTTGCTCCATCAAATTGTGTATCAACTTTACCTGGCTCATATCCCAATACTTCCAAAATACGTTCAGCAGTTTTGATGGAAGCATGATTTGCTTCTTTTTCATATTGCTGGCTCGGATCGATATAAGGTAAAGAAGCATAATCCGGGTAGTCAACTTTTACATCTGGTGCAATTCCTTTTTCATTCACCCAATTGCCGTCTGGAGTTAACCATTTACCTGTTGTGAATTTTAAGTTTGCCCCATCTTCCATATAAATGATTTCCTGCATTGTCCCTTTACCAAAGGAATTCAATCCAACAATTTGGGCACCTGCAGATTCTTTTAGTGCACCTGCTAAAATTTCAGAAGCAGAAGCACTTCCTTCATCGATTAATACTGTTATCGGAAGATTATACTTAGAACGATTATCCGCAGTCACGATTTGAGGTGCTGCATCTCGTTCTTGAATTTGAACGATTGTTTTTCCTTCCTCAACAAACAAGTTTGAAATGTCGATTGCCGCCTTTAAATAGCCGCCTGGATTTTGACGAACATCTAAAACAATCCCTTTCATCCCTTGTTTTTCATATTCAATTAGCAACTTTTCCAGTTCTACTGCTGTGTTTTCACTGAAAGAAGTGATTTGGAAGTGTGCAATTCCTTCTTCATCAATATCGCCATAAACCGTTTCTACCGGGATATCATCACGCACGATCGTCATATCAAAGCTCTCAGCATCTCCGCGTTGAATTGTCAAAGTGACTTCAGAACCTTTTTCACCACGAATCAGTAACACAGCTTCTGTAGAGCTCATGCCTTTGACGCTTTTCCCGTCAACCGCCAATACCATATCTTTCGGTTGTAAACCGGCTTTTTCGGCAGGCGTATTTTTAATTGGAGAAACAATCATTATATAACCATTTCGTTCTTGAATTTCCGCACCAATTCCTTGAAAACTAGAAGACAGGCTTTCATTAAATGAACTTGCCTCATCTTTATTCATATAATCAGAATAAGGGTCTCCCAATGCATCAAACATCCCGTTGATTGCACCATATACCACTTCTTCTTCATTTATGTCTTCATAATATTTTTGCTGAAGTGCATCATACGCATCATATAGTTTTTTGAATTCCGCCCGTTCCACCGGTTCTTTAACTTCTACAACTTTGTTTTCACCGAAAGTTAACGCAAAAATTGTTAAACCGGCTGTACATAAAATTGTCAGGAAAATGACCATTATGAATGCAAATGGTTTCATGCGTAAATATTTTCCTGCAGGTTTAGTAATTTGCTCTTCGTTTAAACCGTTTTGATCCTCATCTCTTTTTTGTTCATCCATTTCAATTTCACCACTCTCATTTTTACACTGTCTGATGTCACACTATACCAATAATATCAGTTTACAAGCGACTAGAAAAGGATAGACGTTAATTTTTTTATTTCGTTTCATGTTTAATAGAAAAAAGCAGCGATTTTCGCCATTACGCGGCATCGCTGCTTGATTTATTATTGAGTTTTAGCTTCATTTATAACTTCATTTGGTATATTGATCTCTTTTACTTCATCAAATTTCGAATAGACAATGTTCGCATCATTTTCAATTGTTGTTTCCTGGCCTTCGACATTTGTGATAATCTTGAGATCCATATCCATTTCTTTTATATCAAACGTATCTTTTGCAACGACAATATTATATTGTGAATCTTCAAAGGTCATGTTCTCCAGAATTTCACCATTAACCTCCATTGATTCACCTAAGCTTGCACCCATTTGTGAAACTATGAACTGTTTGAACTCATCCCCTTCAATGTTCAGTGTTAACAAATAATTCTCATCGTCCTGTTCAAAGCTGAAATCATCGATAAATTGCTCAAGCTGTTCAAGTTGTTCTGATGCATCTGCCTGTGCACCGGTTTGCGCTATTAATTGTTCATATTGCTCATCCGGCATTTTCAGCCATTCATTCGTATCGCCGTTTAACATGTAAAAGCCGTCTTCTTCGGTCATATACATTTCTATCGGCATATCCATTTTTTCATCGCCCATATCCATCTTAACGGTTCCTTTTGAATACATTGCCATCGGTTTTTGCTGTATATCCATTGCCAAGTTTGAATTGCTTGTAATTTCCATCGTTTGACCTTCCATAACGAAACTCGTCACCTGATCCATCGTTGTTTCAGCATGAACACTTTTCAAATTTTTCTGGCGTTGCATGGCATTCTCATATACTTGCTGTAATGTTAAATTGGCTTCGCTATCTGTACCTTCAACCGGTTCTGCTGTATCTCCGCAGCCTGCAACTAGTACAATAGATAATGTAGACATCGCGAATAAGTATTGTTTTTTCAAATGATTTCAACCCTTCCTAGTTAAACTTCCCCTATCCATACCCTAATTTGGTGTATTAATATCTTTAATTTGGAAATAAGATTAAATGAATTTTATTATGAATTGAAAATATTGTATGGATAGAGGCATTTTTTTAGGAATGACGGATAAAATAAAAAGTGTCTACAGGCATAGACACTTTTTATTCTTCACCAATTTAACTTAATACCGTATTGTTCATTTAAGAACACATGCAATTCTTTGTAAGTGCAAAGTGCAATGCCGATGACAATTTCGTTTTCATTCATGTCTTTTTCGATTTTGAGGTTGTTATCAAAAATGTGAAAGTTCATCGGCAAAGCTCTAATATCCACACTAATGTTATGTGCGGCTTTGTTGCGCCAATAATTCAGCAACCATAAGTTTTCGAACAATTTTTGTTCGATTAAACCTAATGCATAAACAGAATATACTTTAGTGCTGTAATTAGAGCTCGCCATCGGGATATAAGTTGACTGATCCTTGAAGCTTCGTACTTTCGGCAGCTTTTCCTGAATCAATTGGTTAATGGCATTTTCACAAAACAGACTAACCGTGACAATATTCGCTAACGGATCCACTGTGCTTGAGATTCGATCAATAAATTTCTTTGCTACTTCCTGACTCATCTCCTCACTCCTTTTTACTTTTTTGGCCGTCATCTTATGTGCTTTAAAATTGTCGGTATCTCAGTTTGCCCACAACACAAATTCGATATGCCAAAGATTCGCTAAGAAAATTTTTTGAAATTTTTATACGCCCTTCGTTAAGTACTAAAATGCTTTTTCGGTATACATAAAAACACACCACTATTGTGATGTGCAAGAGTTATTCTGCATAATTTATTTCGTGTACATCTACATTCGTCTATTTCTTCAACAATTTAATCTGGCGTTCCATTCTTTTATCTGCTTTATGATCACGAACTATCAAAATTGCATGTATAACTGCCGGAATCCATATTAAAAAACATAGGAAAAAGTTGATTAATGCTTGTATTGGTTTACCGCAAATTAATACAGCTAACGGTGGAAAGAAAATAGCTAATAAATACATCATGATGATCACCTGCTTAATAAAGTTTACTTTTAGCATTAGTGTACCCATTAATTTGCCCAGTATTATAATCATTTTCCTATACTGAAATGATGTACGTTGCTTTTCAATTACCTTTATATAGAAAAAGTGCCTAACAAGTTATAACCTGTTAGGCACTTACGAAATTACATTATGGGCACTTTTGGGTACTTTGTAAATTATGGTAACTCACAAACCCTTGGTACGCTTAGTCTTGAATTGCCGCTTCCAACGCGATCACCATCATGTCATTGAACGTAGTTTGACGTTCTTCTGAAGTTGTTACTTCACCTGTCAGGATGTGGTCAGATACTGTTAAAACTGTTAACGCCTGACGACCGAATTTCGCTGCTAATGTGTATAGTGCTGAAGTTTCCATTTCAACAGCTAATACGCCATATTGTGCTAATTTTTCGTTTTGCGCTTCGTCAGAATAGAACATATCCGCCGTGAAGATATTTCCTACACGTACGTTTAAGTTCGCTTCTTTTGCTGCATTATATGCTTTTAGTAATAAATCAAAGTCTGCAGTTGGTGCATAGTCGATTGTACCACCGAAAATTACACGGTTTAAGTTTGAGTCTGTAGATGATGTTTGTGCAATAATAACGTCACGTACTTTCACGTCTTTTTGAATCGCACCACAAGTACCTACACGGATTAGTTTCTGTACACCGTATTCTTGCATTAATTCAGTCGCATAAATCGAAATCGATGGAACACCCATGCCTGTCCCTTGTACAGAAATGCGTTTTCCTTTATACGTGCCTGTGTAGCCAAGAATATTACGTACTTCGTTGTATTGTACAACATCTTCTAAAAATGTTTCGGCAATATATTTTGCACGTAATGGATCTCCTGGTAATAGTACAATTTCTGCAATTTCGCCTTTTTTGGCATTAATATGAACGCTCATCAAAAAACCTCTTTTCATCATAATTCTTCTAAATTGTAAACGTTTTCGTATAAACATTCAATCGTTAGACGTCTTGCTTCACAAAAAAATTTGCATAAAAAACAATATTTGGACAAAATAATGAAAATTTAACGAAGGGTGCATCATAATTTCACTATACCCCATCTTGCGTATTACATGCAAAACATCGCTTATATCGAAAATTTACTTTCATATAAATCCCATAATTGATCAAAAGCACCGATAGTCAAATATTCGTCGGATTGAAATTCAATATAATTCGTAAGTTCTTCAAAGCTATCGGACATTTTAGGAAAGGCGTGATCCAGAAACATGCTTTCAGCAAAACGCACCTTTTCATCCGACCATTCTCCCCCTCTGTAGGTTAGTGCAAAATGATAAAAAGATTTTTTCAAAATTTCCCCTCCTTTATATTTTTTCTCGATATATAGTGAAAATTTCCCATACATGTAGTAAAATAGTTAAATATATAATTTTCAGAAAGTGGTGAATTATTTGCGAAATAGCAAGAAAACTAAACCTATTAAAGAAAAACTAAGGAAAAACCCTAGTAAACCGAAAGCCCTATTTCACTTCTTTCATCTCATACGAGGGAAAATTTTAATTGCTTTCACTATTTTAATGGCAATTATTATTTCTATGCAAATTTTATCGTATATTAATATAACAAACTTGGAAAAGAACTTGCGAGAATTTGCTGCAGAAAACTTAAAACAGCAGATGCATATTAATAATTTAGCCTCCGATATTGCAAAGCTATCAAGTCATGAGCAAACTTACTTAATTACGGGCGATGAAAAATTTCTTCAATTATATGAAGAGTCGAAGGAACGAATACATACAAACTTAACTTCTATTGAAACTTCATTTAAAAATCAGGATGAAGAACTGAAAATCTTAGGCTTAATACAACAGTTTTACACCAATTATTTATCTTTTTCTAAATCGACAATAGAAATCCGTCAAAAATATGGCTTTGAAAATGCTGCTAAACTTTTTGCGAATAGCGGAAGCCAAAATTTTAAAGGATATATTGATGAAAACACAGGGAAACTGATACAAATACTCGAACAGCGTAACGAAAAAACAATTTCGGAACTGGAACAATTTGCTTTCGCCTCTAAAATATCAATTTTTGCCTTATCAGGTTTTGCTGTAATTTTAACCATTTCATTAGGCTATATATTATCAAAATCGATTCGAAGAAATACGAAAAAGATCAATGAATCGATTTTGGAAATTGCACAGGCTGGCGGTGACTTAACACGTCGCGTAAATGTTAAAACGAAGGATGAATTTTCAATTATCGGAAATTCTACGAATATTCTAATCGAATCAATTTCAGCATTGGTAAAACGTGTTTCAAACCTTGCTGAGAATGTATCCGGGAGTTCACAGGAATTAATGGCACTCGCGGATGAAAATGCTCGAACAATTGATTTCATTGCTGATTCTACGATGAAAATCGCGAGCGACAGCAGTGACATTCTAAACAGTATTGGTAGTGCCGGCAATGAAATGCAAAAATTGGAACAATCGATGCACATATTAGACGAAAAAGCACGAGAGGTTCAGCAGGCTGCCTATGAAATGAAAGAAGCCGCATATCGAGGAAGCAAATCGGTCACCCATTCATCAATCGTCATGCTCGAAATTGAAGAAACAATGGCATCGACTTCGGATACGGTGGAAAAATTGGGGGAAAAATCGAAAGATATCACTTCTATTATAAGTACAATTACAGCGATTTCTGAACAAACAAATTTACTTGCATTAAATGCGGCGATTGAGGCTGCACGGGCCGGTGAACATGGAAGAGGATTTGCAGTTGTTGCAGCGGAAGTTCGAAAACTAGCCGAACAATCCCAAAAGGCTGCAAAGGAAGTATCGGCAATTGTAGGTTCGATTCAAACAGAGGTGAAGTCGATTATTGAACAAAACCACACGGGTGTTCAAAAAGTAATTCGTGGAGTAGAAGTGACAAATGAGACGACCGGTTCTTTACAAAATATATTAATGCAAACAGACAAAACTTCTGATATCTTAACACAGATGGTTGCTCAAATCGAACAAACATTAAATAATAGCCATGGTGTGACAACTTCATTTGTACATGTTGCCGCTATTGCGGATAATACTGCTGTCAATACAGAACGCAGTGCAGCTGCCGCATCTCAAGGTTCCGCTTCCATGGAAGAAATCAATGCATCCGCCGTTGAACTAGCTGCTCAAGCAGATCAGCTGCGAAGCGTAGTCAATGAATTCAAAATCTAATTGATAAATTAAACAGCAAAAAAAATACAACTCGCTTATGAAATTCCATAAGCGAGTTGTATTTATTCAAACATTGATTTATATTCACCGTAGCCTTCTTTTTCAAGGTCTTCAACCGGAATAAAGCGCAATGCCGCTGAGTTGATGCAATAACGTAATCCGCCCAATTGTTGGGGACCATCCGGGAATACATGCCCTAAATGTGAATCAGCTGTTTTACTGCGTACTTCGACACGACGCATACCGTGTGATGTATCAAAATGCTCGGTAACTTCAACTTGTTCAATCGGCTTTGAAAATGACGGCCAGCCACATCCAGCATCATATTTGTCTTTCGAGCTGAAAAGCGGCTTTCCTGACACGATATCCACATAGATACCATCTTCAAACACGTCATTGTATTCATTACGGAAGGGTGGTTCCGTACCTTGGTTTTGTGTAACATGATACTGCATCTCTGTTAACTCTTTTAATCGTTGTTCTTTATTCATTTATTTTGACCCCCAGTGTTTTTCAATAAATCCTGCACGTCCAGAACCAACCGAATAGCGTTTATAATGTGCCGGGTTCTTCTTATAGTAGTGCTGATGATAATCTTCTGCTGCGTAAAATGGCTTTGCTTCCAGAATTTTAACGGCAATTGGTGATTTGAATTTTCCGCTAGCATCCAGTTTTGACTTGGATAATTCGGCAATCTGCTTTTGAACATCATTATGGTAAAAAATCGCCGTTGTGTATGATTCGCCTCTATCATAAAATTGACCGCCCGCATCTGTAGGATCGATCAAGGTCCAATAAAGTTCAACCAGTTTTTCATACGGATAAATTTCCGGATCAAACGTAATTTGGACTGCCTCAAGATGGCCTGTTGTTTCACTGCATACTTGCTCGTATGTCGGGTTTTCAATATGCCCGCCAGTGTAACCGGAAATGACTTCTATAATACCGGGCTGTTGATCAAACGGCTTTACCATACACCAAAAGCAGCCCCCTGCAAATGTTGCTTTTTCATACGCCATTAAAATTACCTCCTGTTTTACTTCGTTTGGTTTGGAATAACTACTTCCAATTCTATTTTATCATTTGCTAAATCGATTTCCTTCGCACGCACCCTAGAACCACTTGCGATATTGATCCGTGACAGGTCCACATAAATTTCTTCGTCGTTTGGCTTCACCGTAATCCAATTAGGAAAATTAACCGCATCATCAATCATTTTCAGTACGGTTTTCGGAGGGATATTTACCTTGCCGACGTGGACAGCTTCTTGACTCAGAGTGATATTCCCGTTATTAACAACAGGAATGAAGTCCATCTGAATCGGCAATTCGATATTAAAGACAGTTAATGTACTGTATAAATAAATTTTATCGTCCACTGTCAGCTCTACCGGAACCGGTGACTGGTTCATAGCTTCCGATAAATATTGTTTTGCGATTGCTTCGAATTCTTTAGCTGTCGTTTCCACAGTCAATATATTACCCTCAATTTGGAGTGGCGGCTGTTCTGTTGCTTGTTCTACATCAGCAGTTATAAAATAGAGCAATGTGGCGAATGAAATGAGTACTGCTCCAGCCAATAATAAAAATGCGATTTTCCATTTATTCATCTTCTCACTCCTCAAATCCTAATAAACCGTCTGACATCTGCTCAATATCACATTGTTGCATTGATTCAATGATGCGTTTTGTCATACGATCATATCCCGTGCTATTCGGATGAAAGAAGTCTACATGATATACCATATCCTCATTTGATACAAATAAATCCTCTACAGAGACAAAACATGCATTTTCATCTGTTGCAGCAAGCTTTTCAATTTCATCATTCCACTCCGATATAATCGGATCGAAAGGTGTAATCTCATCTACTACGATCGAAAAAGGATTATAGAACCCAACTAATATAATCGGTACCTCAGGATTGACTCTACGAATTTCTGCAATGACCTGCTCGTAACGTTTAGCGAATTTTGGTAATTCCTTATCAAACATAGACTTTTTCATTGAAAACAAATTCTTTTTTACAATTTTCATCACATCATTACCACCGAGCGTAATCGTAACTAAATTTGCTTTTTCTAGCTCTTCATCATAATGGCCACGCTTAAGTAAACTTAATAGTTGATCACTGCGTCTCCCATTTTTACCGCGATTATCAAGCTCAACTTCTTCTACCATCGGCCATTTTTCCAGCTCCTGCTGCAGACGAATCGTATAGCCATAATCTTGGGTTTCATCTCCAACACCCCTTGTGAGCGAATCACCTAATGCTAAATAAAAAACCGGTTGTGCATTTTCTTCCTTACGATCAGACCAGTCTAGTTGAAATACATCATTTATAATATCAAAAAAGCTCGTATTAATTGTTTCTTCGTTTTCGGTTTCTTTTTCTGATATAGACAAATCATTTTGTTCATCGGATGATTTGTCGGACTGTTGTGCTTCTTCTATTTGTGGGTCAATTGTAACGGAGCATGCGGACAAGAAAATGACAGCTAATGATGTGAGTAATAACCGCCACATGCAACTTCCCCCTTTTTACTTTGTTATTTCATTATAAAATATTTTCCTTATCTTTAGGAATGATATGCCTATAAAAATAGTGATATATCAGAAAATATTTTTTATTGCTTTACAAAAAAGGTAATTCTAAAGTTAAAAATCTTTAGAATTACCTTTTACCTATTCTGTATAATAAATAAAGCCGATTGCACCTTCACCCGTATGTGTACTAATAACCGGAGAAGTAAAGGCAACTTCCACTTGTCCTGTATACCCCGCTGCTTTCACTTGTTCGATTAGTGGATTCACTAGAGTATCCATTGAATTCGCATGTGAGATGCCGACACCTGCAACTTTTTTACCTTGAGTATCCTTTTCAAATTCACTCATCAAATATTTCACTACTTGCTTATAGCTGCGTGGTTTCGCACAAATCGTCACTTCCCCAATATCCAAGTGACCAATTGGCTTAATATTCAGTAAAGAACTAACAACTGCCTTACCTTTTCCGATTCGGCCGCCCTTTACCATATTTTCCAACGTATCCAATGCAACAAAAAGACGTGTGTTTTCACGTACACGATTCACTCCGGCAACAATTTCCTCCACTGTAGCCCCTGCATTACGTAAACGGATCGCTTCACGAAGCTGGAATGCCAATCCAAAAGCAATATAACGTGAATCAATTACAGTTACGTCGGAATTACTCATTTGAGAAGCCTGATTCGCTGACTGATATGTACCGCTCATACTGCCTGTCATATGGATTGATATAATTCTAGATCCATCTTTACCGAGCTCGTCATATAGTTCTTTAAATGCACCAGGAGACGGTTGAGAACTTTTCGGAAGTTCTTTTGCTGTTTTTAATAATTTAATAAATGTATCCGGTTGCAAATTTACGCGATCTGTATACATTTTTTCATCAATTTGTACGGTTAGTGGTACTACATGAATTCCATGTTCCTGAATTTCCGCGTCTGTTAAATCGCAAGTTGAATCCGTTACGATATGAATTTGACTCAAAGAAAACACATCCTTTTTCTATCTTCCTTACTATTATAAAGAAATCATATTTGTTTACCAATATGACATTTGTCATTGAAGAATGACCCCGTTTATCACGATTTACATATGACATATAGCAGTATAACATCATGACAACCATCTATCACGAATATTTTGATTTAGAACTATACTAATATAAAGGAGCGTGATGACACATGCACAATTTTGACGCATTTGACTATAAAAACTGGAAAGAAGAACTTTGGAATGCCATAACTCATGGTATAGGCCTTGCCATCAGCATACCTATTTGCATCCTATTAATTATCCATTCAGCTGTAAACGGCACTGCGATACATATAACTTCCTACGCTATTTTTGGCTCTTCATTGATTTTGCTGTTTCTCATGTCGACATTATTACATAGTGTTCCGGAAAAATATAAACGGTTCTTTTCTATACTGGACCATTCTTCAATATATATCTTGATTGCTGGTACCTATACCCCATTTTTGCTTATAGCAATCGGAGGTGTGACAGGCATTGTCATGCTATGCATTATCTGGTTTATTGCAATACTAGGCGTTGTGTTCAAATGTCTGTTCATTCATCGATTCGAAAAATTATCGTTGGTCCTATATATTTTCATGGGGTGGCTTATCATTTTCGCCATTCGACCATTATATGAATTTTTGACGTTTGATGGTTTTATGCTGATGCTCATTGGGGGGCTGCTATTTACATTTGGCGCGATTTTTTATGCTTGGACACGCCTTCCGTACAATCATGCAATATGGCATTTATTCGTAATCGCAGGCTGCGGATGCATGGTGGCTTGTATATATATCTACTTGATTTAAAAGAAAAATACTTTGGGCATAATTCAAAAACGGCACTATTCTCATGGAGAAAAGTGCCGTTTTTTCGCTATGCTTAAAAATTGATTTCCATTTCGGGACGCTTTCCGCGGGCACGGCCTGAGCCTGTAGTCTCAGGCTTCGTGCTGTTCCCGCAGGAGTCGCCCTACATTCCAATCAATTTTTTACTTCTGTCACAACGTCCTTCTTTTATAAATTTATTTTTCATAAATACAATACTGGAATGTATATCCTTCATCAGACTCGATTGGGTCGAGACATGAGATTTGTTTCCAGTCATCGTATGACGGAAAATAAGTGTCCCCTTTAAAACTATGGTTGATGAATGTAATATATAACCGATCGGCAATGGCCATGGACTGCTCAAAAATTTGAGCACCACCAATGATCATCACTTCCGCTTCACCTTCAACAAGCAACAAAGCTTCTTCCAGACTACCTACTATTTCAATACCTTCTGCTGCAAAGTCTTTATTTCTTGTAATGACAATATTTCTACGTCCCGGTAACGGTCGGCCAATTGAATCATATGTTTTACGGCCCATAATCATCGGTTTTCCCATTGTCATTTCTTTAAAGTATTTCAAGTCTCCCGGTAAATACCACGGCAAATCGTTTTGATAGCCAATAACCCGGTTTTCATCATGTGCAACGATTAATGAAATCATCGTAATCCCCCTTTATACCGCAATCGGTGCTTTAATTGAAGGATGCGGATGATAGCCTTCCAGCGAAATATCTTCCATTTCAAAATCAAAGATCGATTGCTTTTCTAAATTAAGCTTTAAGGCCGGCAATTGCTTCGGTTCACGTGCAAGCTGTTCTTTTACCTGTTCAAGGTGGTTTGAATAAATATGTGTATCAGCCATACTGTGCACAAACTCGCCTACCTCCAAACCACATTCATGGGCAATTAAATGCGTCAGCAATGCATAGCTCGCAATATTAAAAGGTACACCTAGGAATGTATCCGCACTGCGCTGTGTCAGCATACAGCTCAATTTACCTTCTGCCACGTAAAACTGGAACATCGCGTGACATGGTGGTAATGCCGCTTTACTGCCTTTTCCTCCCGCATCGATTACATCTTCCGGATTCCAGGCATTCACGATAATTCGACGCGAATCCGGATTATGTTTAATTAAATCAATTGCATCTTGTAACTGATCGATTGATTCACCCTCTGAAGTTGTCCAATTGCGCCATTGTTTCCCGTAAACATTACCCAAATCCCCGTATTTTGAAGCAAATTCATCATCTTGCAGCACGCGTTCGCAAAATTTAGAAAGTTCTTTTTGATACTGTACATTAAATGCTTCATCAATAAGTGAACGTCGTCCAAAGTCGCTCATATCAGGTCCGCCATACTCTTCTGATTCTACCCATTTTTTAAATGCCCATTCGTCCCAAATATGGTTATTATTCTGAAGTAAATAGCGAATATTTGTATCCCCTTTTATAAACCATAGAAGCTCACTTGCTACAAGTTTGAATGGTACACGCTTAGTCGTTAAGAGCGGAAAACCTTCTTGTAAATTAAACCGCATCTGATAGCCGAAAACACTGCGTGTCCCTGTTCCTGTACGGTCAGATTTATCGGTACCGTTGTCCAAAATATATTGCAATAAATTTAAATATGTATGATCTGCATGTGTCATTGTTTTCACTCCTAAAGAATGTTCTTCGTATATTATATAGACTTATGTTGAGAAAAACACGCCAATCTGCAAAATCGCTCGAAAAGCCTACTTAGAGAATACTTACTGGTTCAAATAAAACAATATGTATAAAAAAATGTACAATAAAAGGCGCTACTCGTCTTTCGTCTGCTGAGTAGCGCCTTTAGTCAAATGTGTCTAAGTCATCGTATAGCTCAATCGTTTGCGTCAATTTTTATGTTGCCTCCCTAAGAATTGTTTTGTTGTTTTCCAGAATTTGAATCATTTGAAGTAAAATTTTTTCCTCAATTTTTTGAGTACCATTTACTTCTTTCGCAATAATTTTTGTTAACTCTAAAATTGTATTTACGTCGAGCTTATGTTTTTCCGCTAATTGGAATGCTCGCCCTAACTGACCGGTTATCATCGGCAGTCCTCCTTTTTACTATAGTATACAAATATTATACCTCGAGTTACATAAAAATTCACCTTTAAATTTTAAATTTTTTGTAAACAGATCAAAAAATAAAGGGACACTTTTTTGTTGCATAGTAATAATATGATTAATTGTCGGATACTCTATTACCAACCTTAAATAAATAACTTTCAATGTATTTATTACGAAAACAGAACTATATATTTTCCTTGTTAATTCTCCGGATATTAATTCCTTTTTTAATTATTTTTATTTTCAAAAGGACAATTTTATTCGTATTTTGATACATTTTCTTTTACAAAAAAAGAGTATAAACAAACAGTTACCGGGAAAAATACGAACAGAAATAGATACTTGAATTTCTTTCGTATGAGTATTTTGCATACAAAAGAACTTCTTATCTAAAATAAAGGAGATGTTTTACATGGGAACGTTATATAGAATTGCCCTTGTACTTGTAATTATTGGGGCAATTAACTGGGGACTTATTGGCTTTTTCAAATTTGATTTAGTCGCATCGTTATTTGGCGGTCAAACTGCCGGTTTATCACGAATTATTTACGCACTCGTAGGTCTAGCAGGTCTCGCTTGTATTCCATTGCTAATGAAAAACCTTGATGAAGAGGACACTGCAACCGTTACGCATACAAGAACTTCCAACAGACCGAACTATAACATGGAAGCAGGAAAAGAAGCAGATTTCTCGGAATATTCTAAGCAAAAAAATAAAGACAACAATAACGAGAAATAACTCAACAAATGCAAAAGACCAGGCTCTTTAAAGAGACCTGGTCTTTTGCATTTACCTGCATAGCAAGTATAAATTATTTATGAGTAGCCCTTCTCTCTGCATATTCTTTGCAATTTATAATAAACCCGTTATGATCTTTATCCATCCAAATATAGAGGTCCATAATATAATACTTAAGATCAAGCCATTAAATAAACCTAAAAAAAATCTGTTTTCCAAGATCACCACTCCCCTTAAGATAAAGGTTGGCAAATCTCGGTTTATTTAAGCTTTTAATCGTTTAGTTAATGTTGGTAATGGATGGAAATGAATATCCTAACAATTTGACTTGACTGCAGTTTGCTACGACAACCATTTAAGCGGTGTTTTTTTCGGTCAAACAGAGTCCTCGTATGACAAGTAATACATTTCGAGCTCAATATGTTTTTTTGGGATTAATTACAAAAAAGAATGTATAGTGGTAATAAGTATAAATATTTTTATTTTAATTGGGTGACGTTTTGAGTTTTTGGACTTGGGTAGCAATCATAATTGCATTAGTTAGTGGACTTTTTGCCGCCAATTTTGGAAAAAAGAAGACCGAAAAGTAGAAAAAGATCGATTCTGTAAATTGCCAATTCTCTTTGGCATATTTAGTTTGCCCGTAATTATTTGGCATAATTAGAAATATACATTAGAATAAGAGTGTATTGTTTTGCGACTTGAGCAACATAGGCTTGAGTCTTTTTTTATGCGTACTTACAAATAAGAAGGAGACCGTTATCAATGGAAACATTAATCGCTTTATTACCGATCTTAAGCATTTTTTTCTACATAGTACCATTTGTATTTGTAATTTGGTTCTTACTTAGAATTCTTAAAATACAGCAAGAAAAACTAAAAGTTCTTAGAAGTATAAATGACAAACTAACTAAGTAGGCGTTTTAACGGCAATAAAAATTTATAAGGTCTATTACATTTATCGGTAGAAAATTTTTCAGCTTGGCACTAATTTGTTATAAAAATCTCCTAATGTCGTATAGCACTTATACATGTTTATCTGTTCTGGACGTGAATTGTTTAGTATGGTGCTACCTCTTAGTCTGACTCTTCAAAAGATGATTGCTAACCCCTACTGTAAGATATGCTCCAATGTTTAACGTCAATAAAAAAAACACCCGGCAATATATGACGGGTGCAGCTTTTTTCTATGATAACCATTTAGGCGGTGTGTTTTTCGACCAGTAGATCTCGCCAAGGTCATAATGCTTAGAATAGTTGTCTTCAAACGTATGGTAGTGGAAATTGTAATAATAGCCATCAAAAGGACGGTTCTCTGTTCGTACATGAAATCGAATTACGTCTGTTTTCGATTGACCGTCAACAATGTGGAAGATTTTTTCTGAATAATCTCCACTCGGTTTTTCGGAAACCGTTAAGTTACGCAGTTTTTCATCGCCAACTCGTTCCACTGTCATTGCAATAGCTTCCTCGATTTTCGGGAAAATATCCGTTTCAAATTGTTGTTCAATAACCGGTCCGACTTTTGTGCCAAATTTTATGTATGATTGTTCTTTTGCAGCTGACACAAAGTCATCGGTCGTTGGCAGCGGTTTTTCATCAACGATAATATCATCCAACTGATAGGCAGCTGAAATATGGTTATCGCTTGGACGATCCAATACAGATTTATCAAGACGGTCTTCATCAAAATTTGCCCAAATTTCATGCTTTGGTGTAATTAAACCAAACGATAATAACGCGACGGAAACAACGAGAGATTTGTAGATCCATTTCTTCAAGTCTATCACCCACTTTTATTATGTATAATTTTAAAACGCTCTTACTAATATATACGAATATTATAACAAATAGTTTCATCTTTATTGTAATCATTGTACAATAAAAAAGGAAGATATTGTAGGTTATATTAAGGGAGGTTCTAAAAAATGGACATTGTTATGGGTCTTGGATTATTACTAATGCTTGGGTATATGACTTCTTTATGCTTCACGGACTAATATTTTTTATGTGCCATCCAATAAGATTTGGATGGTTTTTAATTGGAAAATTGGACAAGGGGCCCCCAATTATTGGGGACCCCTTTAGTATTTAATAGATAGATTTATAAATAAATGAAAGTCTCAACCCGATCTTCCGGGGAATTTTTATTTTATTCGGAGTGCATAACTCCAGTTTTAACCGCGGTAAAATTCTACTAATCTCTTCTAACTTAAGCAACATAGTCCCAACCTGCTACTATGTCCTTGCAGCCCTGAAGCTTGCGCCAGTGTGAATAAGTATCTTCAAAAACACTAGCAGAAATGCCAATTCATTTATAGCACTATCTAAAATAGCACAAAAATAATCATAACACATATGTTCTTGTTTGTAAAATGTATTTGGGCCCGTGCAAATTTTCATGATGTCCGCTATACTTGAAAAATCGGAATTTAAAAGGAGTTATGTAAAGATGAATGAAGTTGAAACAACATTATCAATCCAAATGAAACGGATGGCTGTTACATTGCTGGATATGCAGCAAAGCCGTTTTGTATCTGCAAGTGAGACAATGGATTTATCCGCACTACAATCTGAAGTGTATAATCAGTTCTTTGAATCATACATAGATGCTACATTGAATAGTCCTAAATCTGTTGCATGTAAATTTTTAGACCGTGACAATGATATTGTTACAAAAATGAACCGTTATGTAGAATATCCGGATGACACACACTTCTTATCACTGGCCAATGATTTATCAAATAAACTGTATCAAATTATGCAGACGGTATCGAACAGTAACGGTTCGGTATTTGTCGCGCATATTGAGCTGATTGGTGAAGATTATATTCTGCTGTTAAAGCTGGATCCTAAAGATGCTGTTCAGATCGACTTGGAAACATTACATTTGAAAACGATTGAAAATATTTTACCTGACGCATCAAGCCGTGTACAAAAGTGTGCACTTATTCGAATGAACTATGATCCGCTTGAAGAAAATGTTTATGTACTGGATAAGCAATCAGATGGCGAACCGGCGAAGTTTTTCATGGAAACTTTCTTGCAGGCTACTCCAATCGCATCCGACAAAAAGAAAACAAAAATGCTCATGAAGGAATTGTATGAGAAAATTGCGGAATCACTTAACGAAGAGCAGACTCCCCACCTTCAAAGAGCGATTGACGAGGAATTTGAACACGGCAAATATGTTGAACTCGACGCATCAGTGCATAATATTTATGAAGCGATTGCACCTCCTGAGAATCGGGAAGATTTTGTTGAGCAAGGAGCCAAGCTATTTATCAATGAGTTCACCGACCGCAATCCCGACTTCACTCCTACTTTTGAAGTAAAACGCGATGATTTGCATGTTGTCTATAAATCAGCAGAAGGTGAAATCTTCTTCCGTTACGATAAAGGATTGGACAATATTGATGTTAAGCACGATCAAGTGAGTGGTACGTATACGATTACTGTACGGGATGCGGATACACTTGGATTTACGCTGCACAAAAAACCGCTATAAACTTTTTATAAATCATTAAAGGGCTGTGTGAATTTTTCACACAGCCCTTTTCTTATACTACTTCGATGTTAATGCAATAAACTCTGCAACATCTTCTTCACAAAGTGCGATTCCTTTTAACCAGAAATCTTCTTTTGTAATGTCTTCGCCTAAGTGCTTCATCGCCAACTCTTCAACTGTCATGACAGCCGTATCACGCAATAAGGCCATGTACTTTTCTTCAAAGCCTTTTCCTTCTTCTTTTGCTTTCGCATAAATGCTTAATGAGAATAAATAACCGAACGTGTACGGGAAGTTATAGAAAGGTACACCTGTAATATAGAAGTGCATTTTAGAGGCCCAGAAGTGCGGATGTGTTTCGCCTAACCCGCCTGCATGTGCTTCAATTTGTGCTTCTTCCATAAGTTCGTTCAAGCGTTTCGTTGATACAATGCCTTTCTTGCGTTCTTCATAAAATCGAGTTTCAAATAAGTAACGCGCATGGATATTCATAAAAAATGCGACAGAACGCTGAATTTTATCTTCCAGTAATGCAATCTTTTCTTGTTCAGTTGTTGCTTCTTCGACCGCTGCATCTGCCACGATCATTTCAGCAAACGTTGAAGCTGTTTCAGCAACATTCATTGCATAGCGGCGGTTCAATGGATGAACAGGACGCAGTGCATAAGTATGGAAAGCATGTCCCAATTCATGTGCCAATGTTGAAACATTGGACATCGAACCCGAGTATGTCATGAAAATACGTGATTGATCAGACAATGGCATCCCTGTACAGAAACCGCCTGGACGTTTATTGTCACGGTCTTCCGCTTCAATCCAGCCATCTTCAAATGCTGTGCGTGCAAAGCTTTCCATTTTAGAACCAAAGCGTCCGAAATGCTTCAGAATAAATTCAGCACCATCCTGATAAGACATTGTAGCTGTTGAATCCGTAACCGGTGCATCAAAGTCAAACCAATCCAATTGTTCTGTACCTAACAGGTTTGCTTTATGTTGCAAATAACCGGCAAATGTCGCCTTACAAGATGTAATGGCACCCCACATAGCATCGATTGTTTCCTGCTTCATACGGTTAATTTGAAGCGGCTCTTTTGTTACCGAGTCCCAGCCACGCTTTTTATAGACGGCTAATCGGAAACCAGCTAAATGGTTCAATGTTTTCGCGAAGAATTCTTCACGCTCTGTAAACACTTTTTCCAATGCATCAAATGCAGCTTTACGGACAGTTCGGTCTTTATGAGAACTTAAATTATTCGCTTGTCCAACAGAAAGTAATTTCTTTTCGCCATCCACTTCAACTTCCACTTTAATATCGCCGATCAGCATGTTGTAAAGTTGGCCCCAAGAACTGTACCCATCAACACCTAAAGCGGAAATTAGCGCTTCTTCTTCTTCAGATAAGGACTCTTTCGATTTTTCGCGCCATTCCGTCAAGATGAACTCAAATTGAGCTAATTCAGCTGTTTCCAATAATGCTTTAAAAGTTGCCTGATCGATCTGACCCAATTTTTGATTAAAACTTTCTAAAATCGGTGATGAATTTGCGGCTATACCAGATAATTGGCCTTGCAATAATAGTGCATCGCGATCAGTTGTATCTTGTGCAGTCAAGCAAGAAAGCACTGCCCCTGCCTGAGAAATATGCATCATTACTTCTTTGATACTTTCCAGAATTGATTGGATTTCCAATGCAGCATCACTATTTTGCGGAACTTCAAACATGTCGATTTTTTCTTTTAATACATCTAGTTTAGGTGTCAAACTTTCAATGTGCTCGATCAATTGCGAAGACGCACTACCACCAGGGAAAAACACATCCAAATCCCAAACTTCAGGATATTTTACATTCACCATTTTATTACCCACTTTCTGAATTGTAGTTCAATTCTTATTTTACTAAAAAATCAGTTAAAATGCTCGAAAATATTTCGGTTTTTGAAATAAAAAAGCTAGCCTGTTTGTCGGCTAGCTACAAGATTATAATATCGGTGATAATAAACGCGAAACGGATTCTCGAACTTTCGTCCATGTTTTGCGTTCATCATATTGCTCCTTCGTTAATTCAAAACTCTCCTTAATATCGGCTTCAAACAGCTCCCTGCACTGTATCGCCAAATTGGCATCATATAGAATGGCGTTAATTTCAAAATTCAGGCTAAAACTTCGTACATCAATGTTTGCGGTTCCAATTGTCGCCACTTCATCATCAATGACAATCATTTTTGCATGAAGGAAGCCTTTTTTATACCGATATACTCGACCGCCAACCTCCAATAAATCGCCGCTGTATGCTGAATTGGCTCCATATACAAAAGCATGATCGGTTACTTCAGGCGTCATGATGCGCACATCAACACCTGATGAAGCAGCAATTTGTACCGCATGCATAAATGGCTCATCCGGAACAAAATACGGCGATTGAATATAAACATACTTTTTGGCACTTAAAATCATCCGAATATAGCTGTTTTTAATCGATTCAAAATCCGTATCCGGGCCGCTCGACACAATTTGAACAGGTGTATCCGAATCTACTGTAAATGACGGGAAATATCTTTGTTCGATTTCAGTTAGCTCTTCTTTTTTCGCCTGATACCAGTCAAATAAAAAATGTGCCTGCATGTTATAGACCGAATTGCCTTCTATTCTCAAATGTGTATCGCGCCAATACCCGATTTCATCATCCAGACAGGCATATTCATTTCCGACATTAAATCCACCGATATACCCGATCCTCCCATCAATAATAATGAGCTTTCGGTGATTTCGGAAATTGATACGCGGATTAAAGAGTTTAAAATAGGATGAAAAATATGCTTCTACCTGTCCACCGGCATCCGTTAACTTTTTCAGATCCTTTTTGCGTAATGTACGCGACCCTAAATCGTCGTACATCATCTGTACTTCGATACCTTCTTTTGCTTTTTTCACAAGTGCGTTAAATATACTTTTTCCGACATCATCCATTTTATATATGTAGTATTGAATATGAATGGTCTGTTTTGCATTTTCGATATCTTCAATAACCGAACGGAATTTCTCTTTCCCTTCTGACATTATTTTGACATCATTTTTCGAACTTAATAAAGAATGGTTATAATCAACGTTCATCTTGATTAACGCTTCATGCTTTTTTGTAATGGGATTGGGAAATTCATATGTTCCATCTTCCAGCGCATTCTTTTGTTCCTGGAATATTTCCAATGTTTCCTCCTGCTGCACTGCATGCCACCGCACAAAATGTTTTTTCTGTAAATTCCTACCGATCAGTAAATATAAAATAAAACCAAAAATCGGTAAGAAAAAGAGTACAAATAACCAAGCCCATGTAGATGAGGCGCTTTTCCGGCTGATGAATATTAATACGAGGGCAAACACAATGTTCAAAGCAAACAAGGTGACGGTTAAAATACCAGTGACTGTCATGAAATTCATCTCTTTTCATAATTTAATTATAAGAGAAAGCAACTACTAAATGTTATAAATTACTAGTTTTTTCTACTATTTTACTATTTCCTGTAAATATATATTTAAGACACAGAAATGCATATTTTAAAGGAATTCACTCATTATTCGAGTGAGTATTTGCTTTTAGCGTGAAAATGAAAATACCGCTTACCTCAAAAGTAAGCGATAATTTGATACTAGTCTCCATTTTTGCCATTTTGAAACGTTCATAGCGCTGTAATCTCTTCACTTCATTCATTATAGCTCAAACTTCCTTACAATCAATGACTGTTCTAATTAACAGAACGCATAAAAAAGCAGACGCACAATATCTGTACATCTACTTGTGATTTATCCCGCATTAACGGGTAGTAATTTATTTACCTCAAAAGTGTAAGGGCAGAGGCAAGCCTCCCCCTCTAGACTTAAGCATGGCGAAAAGGCAGGCGGGAAAACAACTACCTGTAAAAGCCCGATTGGTTCGGGCCAACACGATGTTGGTCACACAAGAGTTGTCACAGGACGTGACGGTTTTAGCTTGTGTTCTTTCAATCAGTTGGGGAATGAACCCCCCCACTGATTGAAGATTCACTTTACCTCATTTTCTTTAAACTTTTCGATACTTGCTTCCACTTACGTTTTTCTGCAAGCTGTGCATCCGTATTCGCCTTTTTCTCGATATAAGCAAGCTCCCGCTGTAGTTTAAAATAGCTCGCTAAACGGGCAGCATCAAGCGCCCCTTCTTCAACTGCCTGCAAGACAGCACAACCTGGTTCATTTTTATGCTGGCAATCCCGGAATCGGCAGTTTTCCGTAAGCTGTTCAATATCAGAAAAACTTGCATTCAGACTATCTCCCTGATCCCATAGCTGTAACTCCCGCATCCCTGGAGTATCGATCAGGCAAGCTCCGGATGGTAAAACAACAAGTTCCCGATGTGTCGTCGTATGGCGGCCTTTTGCATCATCTTCACGGATTGTAGACACTTTCATTTGTTCTGAGTTTAATAAAGCATTCGTAAGCGTTGACTTTCCGGCACCAGAAGAACCGAGTAATGCCGCTGTTTTCCCTTCCGTTAGTAGCGCATGTAATGGAGCCATTCCTTCACCTGTCTGTGCACTTACCGTTAAAATATCCACACCAAATGCGACCGATTCGATTTCACTCAAAAATGGCGTGACTTCCTTACACAAATCCGATTTTGTTAATACAATAACCGGTGTTGCCCCAGAATCCCATGCAGCTACTAAATAACGTTCTAAACGACGTATATTGAAGTCATCATTTAAACTCATGACAAGTAAAATGAGATCTATATTTGTCGCCACGATTTGTTCATCGATTTCCAGACCGGCCATTTTTCTTGTGAATTTTGATTTCCGCTCAAATAAATGATGAATTATGGCACGGTCTTCTCCAGGCATTTGTTCAATAATGACGAAATCGCCTACAGCCGGGTAATCTTTTCTTGAAAAGGCATGGTATGCAAAGTTTCCGGATACCGTTGCCAAAAACTCTCCCTGTTCTGTCAGGACACGGTAGGAATGTTTATATTCGAGTATGACGCGTCCCACAAGTTTTGTGGACGTATCGATGGATAAAGTTTGTAGTTGTGTATCAAAAAAAGTGGTGAAACCTAATTGTTGTAAATTCAATGGAATTGCCTCCTAATGGCGTATGATATTTTGTTTTCAGGCAAACAAAAAAACCTTATGACCAGCAATTTTGCTCGTCATAAGGTTTCATACGCACAGTAAAGAAGCGTGACTCTTCGATATTAGAAGGCACTATTGTGGCGAATGTCATATGACAAGCATAATTGCATTGTTTCAATCTCATGTAATTTAGTCATATTCATCACCATCTTTCTCCATTAGTTATTCCAACTATAACAATAGATAGAATGTTTTGTCAATACAGTTCGAAGGTTAATTACAAAATAATTAACAATTCATTCTACACTGCTGCACTTGCTGATAATTCCTTTCATTATTGAATCTTCTCGAATATTATGAAACAATTATTTTATTAGTTATGATCATAACAATAAATAGAAATTATTAAAAAGAGGGATTCTAGATGAACATTCGATTAATACAATGTACTACCGAAAGTTTAGACGCTTTACAAACAATCAGCCGTGATACATTTTACGAAACATTTCATGAGCAAAATAGTGAAGAAAGTATGACTGATTATTTGAATGATGCTTTTTCAGTAGAAAAATTGACAGCTGAGATCAAAAATAAACACTCTCTATTTAAGTTACTCTATGTAAATGAAGAGCTGGCAGGTTATTTAAAAATCAATACAGAGGAAGCGCAGTCCGAACAATTGGGGCAAGAAACTCTGGAAGTGGAACGAATTTATATTTTAAACCGTTTTCAGAAACTTGGTTTAGGGAAAGTGTTAATGAACGAAGCGATCAAACTGGCCCATGAAAAGAACAAAAACAAAATTTGGCTCGGCGTATGGGAAAAAAATCTGAATGCAATTGCGTTCTATGAAAAGGCTGGCTTTGAAAAAACAGGCTCTCACTCTTTTTTCATGGGTGAAGAAGAACAAAAAGATTTTATTATGACTAAACATTTGTGAGGGAAAATAATGTACATTCCAAAGCAGTATCAATTAACAAATGAACAAAGGATTCGCCAGATTATTAATGAGTATAGTTTTGCGACAGTTGTCTCACTTCACCAAGGTGTACCGACTGCCACGCATTTACCGCTATATTTAGGTGAAGACGGGAAGTTTATTTACGGTCATTTTGCACGCGCTAACACACAATGGAAAGATATTCTCGATCAGCAGGTGCTCGCCGTTTTCAATGGCCCGCATAGCTATATCTCTTCTTCCTGGTATGAAACAAAAGATTCTGTACCTACGTGGAATTATGTGGCGGTTCATGTAAAGGGATTTATCGAACTGATGGAGGATGAAGAGGAAATCCGCCTATCCCTTCACCATTTAATTGATAAATATGAAGTACCTAATAGTTCCTATGATGTAAATACTGTTGATCCGAAATATATGAACGGCTTATTAAAAGGCATTGTGCCATTTAAAATTCGGATTAGTTCCATTGAAGCTACGGCAAAATTAAGCCAAGGCCACTCTAAGGAACGTCAAAAACTTGTCATTGATGAATTGCTAAAACGGAATGACATTTTTGATAAAGAAATTGCAAAATTAATGACGGAAAATTAATGGATTGTAAAATGTTTGAATTATTTAAATAGTCTTATATTTTAATTGACACCCTTATCCTAATATGGTAAATTTATCTCGAATTCAAGGTATAGAACTTCTTGGGTTTCATAATAGTTGGGAGGAATTTATCATGGCAAAATGGCAAATCGATCAGGCACACTCAACAATTGGTTTTGAAGTCAAGCATATGATGGTCTCGAAAGTTAAAGGTCAGTTCACTAATTATTCAGCTGATGTAGAAGTGGATAATTTAGAAGATTTAACATCGGCGCAAATTGAAATTACGATTGATACGACAAGTATTAATACAAACAATGAAGATCGTGACAACCACTTAAAATCAGCGGAATTCTTTGATACTGAGCAATTCCCTGACATTAAATTTAAATCGACAAGCATCACAAAAGATGGTGAAGATTATAAAGTTTCAGGCGATTTGACGATTAAAGATGTAACGAAACCAGCCGTATTCGATGTAGAATATGGCGGTAAAGGAACAAATCCATGGGGTGTTGAAGTTTACGGTTTTGAAGCGGAAACGAAAATTGACCGTGAAGAATTTGGTCTTACATGGAACGCAGCACTTGAAACAGGTGGCGTATTAGTTGGAAAAGATATTAAAATTAAAGTAGAACTTGAATTAAACCCAGCACAATAATTAGTAAGAAGCAGCCGTAGCTATTATGTATACGGCTGATTTTTTTGTGCAACTTTACATAATTTATAGCGTCAAGTTTGAAAACATTATTTTCCATTTTGGTGTGAGGTGCTATTTTGCGAAATTTTTGGTCTGCCATTACATTATTCACTTTATGTTTGGCCTTTATCGGCGTTTGCGTTTATATAATGAGTAATACATTATGGACATTTTCCTATACAACACTCATTGTGTTTGCTCTCCTTTTTGTGCTGATTATTTATTCGTTACTTAAGGAATACAAACAATTGTCACGCCTAAAAAAAGTGGTAGCTTCTTTCTTGAATACCATCTCCATTTTATTTACATCACTCATTCTTTTATTTTTCGCTTTAAAAATCATTGTTTATTCATTTGGTGGTACAGAGCATCTGGTAAAATCTTATTCGCCGGATATGGGCTATACTTTGGATTTCTATGCTTTTGATGCAGGAGCGATGGGATCGTTTGGAATTCGGGGGGAACTTGATGGCCCATTAGGATTTAAAAAACAGTTTTATTACGAAAGACATGCCGAAAATGCAAATATTCAATGGCTGACCGATGAGATTGTCATTATTAATGGACACAAACTCAATCTAAAAAATGGGGAAACATTTGGTTATAAAATCAAAACGAGGTGAAGGTAATGCAAACGGCAATAATTTTTGATATGGACGGCACTTTATTTCAAACTAATCTTATTTTAGAACCGGCACTCGAGCGTACCTTTGAGTATTTACGCCAAAATAAGCTTTGGACAGGTGCTACCCCTATCGATGAATACCGAGAAATAATGGGTGTTCCTCTTGATGTTGTATGGAAGACGTTGTGTCCGAATCACTCTGATAAAATTCGTGAAAAGAGCAATTATTATTTTCAGTCGGCACTTATTGAAGAAATCCGCCTAGGAAACGGTGCACTTTACGAAAACGTAGTGTCGACACTTCAAATATTAAGTAAATCGTATCCTTTATTTATTGCAAGTAATGGTGAAACCGCTTATTTACAAGCGATTATGTCTACTTTTAAGTTAAATCGGTGGATACAAAAGTGCTATAGTATCGACATTATTCCATCAAGAAATAAGTCCCATCTTGTTGAACAAATAAAGCAGGAACAGAATATAGTCAGTGGTTTTGTCGTTGGCGACCGCGCATCAGATATTATCGCTGCAATTGATAACAATCTACTAGCCATTGCAGTGAACTTTGATTTTGCCCAACATGAAGAAATAAAAAAAGCCCATCATATCATTGCCGAATTTCCGCAACTAATTGACATTTTGAACATCAATCGAATATTGGAGGGAGAACATGACTAATTCGACCAAAAACTCAGATTTACTTAAATTAAGCAGCATATTTGCGATTATTGGGCTGATATTAATTGTTTTTAACGGTTCTATTGCCAATTCACTCGGCACTATTTGGATACAATCTCTCGGGGGAATGTCAGATACAAATGAATACATATTTATAAAAACGAGTTATGCCCATGCATCACTTGTAATTGGCGGGGTATTTTTGAGCATCAGTTTAATTGCAATGCTGTTCAGCTGGTATCAGCTTAGAAGTTAATAATAGTTTACACAAAAAAAACATCGAATTAAGTCGATGCTTTTTTGCGTAGATGGAGATGAAATTTATTTGTTATTACTTTTATATTTTTCATGTACGGATGTCTCCTGAACAGGTTCGTCAGGAAGACGGTTGTACGATTCTTTCTCGGTATCAACACTCGATTCCTGTTGCTGATTGCCTTCCACGTGACTGCGTTCATTATAAGATTTCATCTCTTCGTCATTACGTTCATCCGGTAACCGGTTATAGGACTCTTTCACCGTCTCAACAGTTTTTTCCTGTTTTATGTTATCTTCTACATGGCTGCGTTCATTGTAATCTTTCATTTTTGTTTCATCACGCTCATCCGGTAACCGGTTATATGATTCTTTATTCGTTTTTAGGCTTTTTTTTTCCTCATTTCCTTCAACATGACTTCGTTCATTATACTTCTCCATTTTTTTATCATCACGCTCATCCGGTAAACGGTTATACGATTCTTTATTCGTTTTAAGCAATAAATCATCTTTCATTGATTCGTTTTGTACATTTACATGATTCGTTTCATCAAATTTTTCTACTTTCTCGTCTTTACGTTCATCCGGTAAGCGGTTATATGATTTTTTATTTGTTTCAGATTCTTTGTTTCCCATTTTGCATTCCTCCTACTATATCCATGTTGCTAACGATGTATGAAGCGTGATAGTCATCTATTCCCTCAAATAACTACATAAAACATGTTGTTCAACTGTCCTAGTATTAAAACGTTAACAATAAGGAAGTTGCTAATCATACTAAAAACCGCCCTTTTCTCTCACAATAAAGGGCGGTTTTATGAATTTGTATTAATGGAGTATTATGTAAAAGAGAATTTCACCCTTAATTTATATAGTTATTAACTGCCGGTTCGTTTCCACCTGGTAAGTTTAGTTATTCTTCTGATTTTAAAAATCGCAAAACCCGGCTCATCATAGTTGGAATGACGGATGCGTGATTTTCGCTTTCTGCTATATAAAACTCATAATTAATCCATTTCTCCGAAGCCATTTCAACAAATTTCTGGGCATCATCTACCATATCGCCCTCCTCACCTCCGACTCCTATGTATAGAGCAGCTGCAAAAGGTTTTTCCGCTTGTTGAATTGTACGAAAAAGCTCATGATTATTCCACCAAATCGAAGGACTAATAGCTACATATTTATAAAAGCTTTCGGGATAAGTTAAGTAGCTCCACAGCACAAATAATCCGCCTAAAGAGTGTCCATACAGCGAGATTTTCTGATCGTCAACTGTATATTTTTCCTGAAGCATCGGTACAATTTGCTGAAAAATATAATCGATTAGTTGTACTGCTCCCCCAGCCGGAAGCTCTTGCATCACTTTCCCCCTGCGAACAGGAAAATGATAGTGATCTGCCGGTGACGTGAAATCATGGAATCGCTGTTTTGGAATATCTTTTTCATCATGGCCGATACCAACAATTATTGCTGGCTCCACTAATGTTTTTTTTCGGTTTCGCAACTGCATTGCCATTGTTTCATACATAAGTTTACTGTAGCGTGTTCCATCCAACACGATGATTACCGGAAACCCTTGTGCCGGAGGAGTTTCATACGGTTCGTAAATGTCCACAATATAAGAATAGTCATTGTAATTTGATTGCATTAACTTCACCTATTTCATTAAATTATATGAGAAACAGACGGGTACCTGATGTTCCTGATCAATCATAATCTTAGCGTCAATCTGGAATACACTTTTTAGTATGTCGGCTTTCATTATTTGTTCGGGTGTGCCTGTATGAAGCACTTCCCCTTTTTTCATTGTAATTAGTTCATCTGAAAATCTTGCAGCATGGTTCAAATCATGAAGCACCATAATTATCGTACAGCCAAATGTTCTATTAAGATGCTGAACAATTTCAAGCACTTCCAGTTGATGTGCCATATCCAAGTATGTAGTCGGTTCGTCCAGCAGTAAAATATCGGTCTCTTGCGCCAAAGCCATCGCCAGCCACACGCGCTGACGTTGCCCCCCTGAAAGTGCCGCGATTTCCCGATTTCGAAACTCTAGAGTATTTGTGACTTCCATTGCCCAATTGATTTTTTCGTTATCTTCTTTCGTAAGGCGTCCAACATTTTTCCTGTGAGGATAGCGTCCATACGAAATAAGCTCATGTACTTTCAACTGTCCCGGTGCTGCCGGTGACTGTACTAGTAATGCCAGTTTTTTTGCGATTTCCTTAGTAGACATTGTATTCATGTTTTCATTCTGAAGAAAAATTTCGCCACATTCCTTTTTTAATATTCGGCCGATTGTTTTTAATAAAGTTGATTTACCGCATCCATTAGGTCCGATAATCGTTGTAATCTTACCTGTATGAATACTTACATTTAAATTTTCAATAATTCTTGTATTCTCATAACCTGTTGTTAAGCTTTCAACTTCAAATGCATACAATATATCTCACCCTTTCGATTTAACAAGTAAATACAGAAAATATGGAATCCCTACAAGTGATACGACAATCCCAACAGAGAGTTCTATAGGTGAAAAGAGTGTTTTCGCTACATAGTCTGAAAACACAAGCAATACAGCCCCTATAAAAAGACTTACCGGTATCATATAGCGATGATGAATACCGACTAGCTGCCTGGCGATATGCGGTGCCATTAATCCAATGAACCCTATGCTCCCTGAAACGGAAACACAGGCACTGACAAGTCCGACACTTGCGAGCAATAGTTTAATTTTTTCTTTTTCTATACTAATTCCAAGACTTGTAATCGTCTCTTCCTCCAATTGAAAGTAGTCGAGCAAATAGGCTTTCCTGTAAATATAAACCCCTAAAATAATCAGCCATGGCAGCATTGCATTGACAAAATACCAGTTGGAATTATAAATGGAACCATTCATCCAAATAGCGGCTGCCTGATAATCCCCTTCATCCATTTTCAGTGACCAGAATAGGGTAACAGCACTAAAGCCGGTATTAATCGCAATGCCTGTTAAAATCAGCCTTTGCATATCCATACGTCCATGTTTAAATGAAATGACCAATATAATTATTGCAGCTATTGCTCCTCCTACAAAACCAAAAATCGGAACAATCAATATTTTAATAAGGCTGTTTATTTCCACATCAATGAGTTCGATATGAAAGAAAAACATGAAAATAACAATTGCACAGCCTGCACCTGCGTTAATTCCGATAATTCCAGGATCAGCAAGGGCATTTTTTGTAATCCCCTGAAGCACAACGCCAGCCATCGCAAGGCCCATCCCGACAAGGGCAGCCGTAATAATTCTAGGCAGCCGAAAATCAAATATGACTAAATCAAATTGTTCTGTCGAATCAATCCGCAGTAAAGTCTTAAATACTTCCGGCGTCGTCATCGTGAATGCACCGCTCGTTAAATGTATATACATGGCTATAAGAAGTATGAAAAACAGTGTACAAATAATAATAAGCCATCTTGTTTTTTTAAGCGGCATATTTTTCCCCGCCTTTACGTCGAATTAAATATAAGAAGAACGGTACCCCGATAAGCGCGGTTACTACTCCAATCGGTGTTTCAAACGGAAAATTGATGTAACGGCTTATGAGGTCACATCCTGAAAGGAAAAATGCACCCATAGCAGCCGAACAAGGAATAATTACTCGATAGTCGACGCCCACAAGCATTCTTACAATATGAGGTACGATCAAACCGACAAAAGCAATTTTGCCGACAAGAGCTACAGCAGTACCTGTCAATATAGCGACAGCTAACATACTTAATAGCTTTACTATTCTTGTGTTCTGCCCTAAGCCGACAGCAACATCTTCGCCAAGCGCAGTAATCGTTACAGCGCGCGCCAATGAAATGGCCAGTATTAATCCAATCATTCCAATTGGAACACATAAATAGATTAATTCCATTTCTACCATATGTACTTTCGAGTTGTACCACATAGTAATCGTCTGTGAAATTTGACGATACATCGCAATTGCTGTTCCGATGCTGCTTATAAACGTACCGATTACAGTACCGATAATTGCCAGTCTTACTGGGGAAAGACCGTTTTTAATAATGGATGCGAAACCAAATACAAGTGCACCGCCAAAAAGTGAACCTAGCATAGAAAGGAGGACTAAATTAAAACTTGAAATTCCTGGCAAAAAAACAAAGGCCAACGTTATAAAAAAGGCTGATCCATCCGTTACGCCCATAATTGATGGTGACGCAAGGAAATTTCGAGTTACCCCTTGCATAATTGCACCTGCTGTTGCTAAAAATGCACCAACAAATAATACAGCGAGCGCTCTTGGTACCCGTCCAGTCCATATGATTTGATGATCTACATTTTCTTTGTCGTAACGGATAATTGCATCGATAATCGTTTCAAGCGCGATTGATTTTGTACCCATCGAAATCGACATGAGTGTCACAAAAACAATCAGAACTGGCATTATTGTTGAAAATAAAATGAAATGCCGATATGAAAAATTCAAAAGTATAGGCCTCCTTTTATTGAATAAAAGAAAGAGGCTGCCCGGAAAACCTTTCCGGGACAGCCCTTTCACAGAAATATTGTAAAGTCTGTTCTACCTTCTCTGAAGCTGTCTATTGAATAATTCGCACCTATTTTAATACGTTCTCATTAAATGCTTCCAGGAAGTTAATTTTTGACCATGCTGTCCCGCCCTGTGCCATTGCATCAATTAGATTAACGTGCACATTATTTGTTTTGGCGGCAGTTGTACTGTTGAATATCGGATTATCTAAAATCTCCTGTAATAATTCAGGAGTATCCTTATTTTCATCATCAGCATATTGAAGGAAAATCATGTCCGGGTTCCACTCTGCCAACGTTTCATATGTAATCGTTGTTTGTGCTTCGATTGAATTCAATTCTTCCGGCACTGTAAATCCAAAATCTTCATAAATTGAAGGGTTTAAATATACTCCTGCAGGATAGACCGACAACCCGCCACGTACGCGGATGATTACAACCTTTTTATCTTTCAGCTCACTGTTAGCAATCGATTTTTTCGTACTGGCTAATTTCGTATCATAGTCATCCAATGCTTTCTGTGCTTCTGATTCTTTACCGGCTAATTGGCCAAATAATAATAAGTTCTCTTTCCAGTTTGTAGAAATATGAGAATAAGGGAATGTCGTTGCTATTTTGTTATAATTGGATATTTGTGCTTCATCCCATTTGCTAGTACCTAAAATTGCCTCAGGATTTGTAGAAAGCATTGCCTCTGTGCTTGGTTCTTTTTTTGAACCGACAACAGTTGCTCCTGCTAAATCTGACTCCAAGTATTTAGGAATTGTCTTACCGTCCATAGAAATAACACCAGCAGGCTTTACACCAAGTACTGCTGCATCTTCCATCGCTTCCAGACTTGCTGCAATAATCCTTTCTACTTTTTCCGGTACTTCATAGTCGTTCCCTAAATAAGATATTTTTCGTTCTGTTTCTTCATCTGCAACTGTTTTTTCTACATTTGAAACTTGTTCTGATTTATTTTCTGATTCACCTGCAGATGACGAATCCACCTCTTCATCTGCAGTGCATGCAGCAAGCATTAAAGACAATGCCCCTGCAAAGATTAATGTACGATATTTCTTCATAATTCTTTCCTCCTGTTTTAATCGATAACGATTATCATTATCACCTTATGTACAATATCGATAATATCAAAAGAATATTTTTACGTACATAGAGTTTTTTACAAAAGGAATGGACTTTTGCTCAAACAGTTAAATATTGCTTTCGGAAATTTGTCGGTGTCAGATGATATTGCTTTTTAAAAACACGACAAAAGTAGAATGCATCCTGGTAACCGATTAGTTCAGCAATGTTCTTAATCGGAATTGATGTCGTGCGCAGCAATTCCCTCGATTGTTTTAACCGGATTTCCGTTAAAAATTGAATGGGTGACATGCCGGTTTGCTTATCGAACAAATAGGCAAGGCGTCGACGGTCACACCCTACCTCTTCCGCGATTTCTGCTATCGTAATAGGTAATGTATAATGTTCGGTCATAAATGTAATGGCCTGGTCCACCACATTATTTGATGTTTGCATTTTTGCGCAAATGACGAAAAATTCCACCAGCTGCATAAACAGGGATTTGCATTTCAGCCTGTTTAGATCACCCGGTATTTTTTCGAAACGGATTAATTGGTGGACTAAATAATCCAATTTATGATGATGACCTGTTTCAATTTTAAAATGGCCTATTTCCACTGAAAAGGGGCTGCTTATCATTTCATAATGCAGTACCGTATAATGCCATGGTTCTTCACTCGTGACCGTAATATCAATCGCCATATTAGGTCCGGCATGCAGGATAACCCCTTTCTGTAAAGCGTATACTTCTCCATTTAACGAAAAATTTGCACTACCCGAAAGAGTAATAACTAGTCCGTAGAAACATGGAGCCGTATTACGATTGTGATCATGTACATATGGACCTAAACTCGTTACAAATAAATCCGAAAATTGAACCGTTGAGTTGGCGAAATATTTTATTAAATCATTTGTTTGAATGTTCCTCACCCGCTTTATCTTTCAATACCATGGGAATGATAATCATTTTCAATAAAGGTACACTACTATGACTTAATAATTCAACATATTTTTACTACTTGAGTGAATTAATGCAATTTATCATATAATTCATACTTAAAATAAGCCAAGGAAATCTCATTTTACTTAATTAATTCTATTTTCCGAAAATGTTGTTGATTGTTGATACACATTGATTTATAGTTATTGTATTTTAATGGAATAGAGGTATTTGGTCCTTGTTTTATGTCATTCAGTTTATTCTTGGCGGTACAGTTATGCTGCTGGCTTCATGGTTAAGCAAATCGAATCTGCACTTTTTGTCCGGTATTATAACATTGCTTCCGATCTTAACGTTACTCAATATGCGGTTGCAAATGAAAAATATGACGGAAGATACTTTTCATATTGTCCAGCAAAACGCCATTTTTGGTGCTGTCGGCATGGTGTTATTTACTGTACTTGTTTTTTATTTATCGGGTTTATGGAAGCCTAGTTATGCTATTTTAGGAGCACTTTCGGTTTACATCGTTTTCATGGTTGCCGGAAGACCTGTGCTTGCGTTATTAAACGCTTAGTAACAGTTTTATTATGGATTTCCAAAAATAAAAGCGCATGGAGCAGTTACTTTCGTAACCAGCCCCATGCGCTTTTATTTTTATTGATAAAATGGTTTTACTTCATAACCGCTTTGTTCTAAATGATAGCGAATATTTTTATCGACTAAGAAGTGACCTGCGCCGACAACGACAAAGAATGTCCCTTGCTGTTCTTCCAATACATCAACAAGCTTTGCGGCCATTTCTTCATCACGTTTACCAAACAGCATCTGATTGAACTCGGATGTGTCTCCTTCCATTTCAGTTAAGCTTGCCGCAAACTTTTCCACATCACCTTTGACCCAATTCGTGAACCAGTCTGCCATTAACTGTACATCTTCTTCAGATTGTTCAGTAGGCTCCAAAATACCGTCAAGAGCGGCTACCAATGATTCTTCCTGGGCTTCTGGAGATAAAGCTTCAAACATATCGACTTGTGCATTAACACCTTCTAGCTCATAAATAGGCTTTTGCTGTAAGTAAGCACTTAATAAAAATTGCATATCTACCCCATGCATCGCCATTTCTTCTGCTGTTAAACCAAATGCCCCGTCCATCATCATTGTCGAAAAATTATTTGAAAGCAACCAAGGCTTTTGCATTTCCAGTTCTTCCATAGGCACTTCAAGTTGAGTTGCGACTTTTTGAAGTTTCGCATACGTTTCTTCACTTACAACATCTTTAATCGTTCGTCCATCTTTAAACATTGCTTTTTCGATATAATAATCCATACCAGTTGGATCTAATAAGTTCGCTTCAACGAAAAGGCCGTCCGAATTATCGAAGGCTTTCGTTAATTGTTTATGCATAGGATATAAATCAGGTGTTCCTACATGAATGGAACCAAGCAAATACACTTTTGTATCTTCGTCTTCCACTACCCATGCAACACCTTTTGCACCTGCGTTTGCCTGCTCAAATATATTCTGTATTAAGCGTACTGCAAAAATTACCGCATGTTGTGTTGTAGCTTTTTTGTCGAGCATCAAGCCTTGGTCTGACCCTTGTAATATTTTTTGTTTCTGCATATATGTAACAGCATCTTTTTCTGTATTTAACTTGTATTGGCCGACAATATTATAAAGACGGTTAATAATATCACCGCGTGTGCCATCGCCTTTTACCGCTACTGGTTTAAATTCTTCGTTTTTATCCAAATTTAAAGTTGCAATTTTTTGAGCAGATAGCTTAATTAATGAATCTAAACGTTCAGCTGTAATAGTAGAACGGAAGCCGTCATAGTACCATTCGATCGGAAAAATACCGAATTTTTCGCCTTCATTTAATGTACCGATTGCCCAGCTGCTTATATCCGGTGTTACTTGTTCCGCTTTAACGGCAGGCATAATTGATGTAAGCATCAATGAAGTCCCCAACGTTGTAGCCAAAACAGTTTTAGTCATCTTTTTCATTTAAACATCCTCCTGCATTTGAAAGTCATTTCCAATTGGTTTTTTGAAATAAATTATAGATAATGGATAAATTCAAGGTTAAATCATTTTCCATTAAAATCTATTTCACGAAATAAGTGTAACATAAATTTATTTAAATATAGAATATTTTTACATTTAAATTGTTTGTCTATGTACCCAAAATCTGTAACTAGATAATTTGACTTAAATAAAAATAACTATATTTTTCTAAATAATATGAAGCTGATTAATTTTTAATAAATCGGGTATTTTAACAATAGTTACAAGAAAGGTGGTTTCCATTCATGAAGAAATTTGCATTAATTTGCGCATTAAGTACAACTGCATTGTTAGTAGGCTGTGGTGACAGCGAGGAAGCAACCAATTTGCCTGAAAATGCGCCGACAGAACAAAATACAATGAATCAGACAAGTACTGTAACCGAAACTCCGGATGCCCCATTTAACTTTACTCACTTTGATTTGGATATCAAGTATGCGGATGATAAGAGTTATGAAGTGAGTTATGAAAATGAAGCATCTCGCGCAGAAGCACAAATCGAAGATGAAGTGAACAAAACAAAAATTGAAGGTAATGAAGCAACGAACAAATTGGTTCCGATTTTTGAAAGCTTCACATTCGATATCAATTCAGAAGATGATGCGGTAATTGATGAAGTGCTGCAAAAATTTGAACAACCGGACAGCTATTTGGAAGTGGAAATTGAAATTAAATATGCAGATGGTACAGTAAAAGAGTACCACCGTGTAGCACAGCAATAATGATAATGCAGCTGGAACTGAAGTAGATATCCCAGTCGATTTTTACGGCCAGCTAAAAAGTGCCATTTTTCTCCCCACGGAAAAATGGCACTTTTGTGTTATTTGCTCCCCTCTTCATTTTTTCTTGCCAAACTGAATTAAATCATTTTTGCGATCTGCAATGTTTTATATAATACTTTTGCCATTTGCGAACGTGTCAGTTTTCCATTCGGGTCAAATTGGCCGTTTTTCTTACCACCAAAAATTCCAAACTCATAAGCTGTTGCTACAAAATAACGGTCAGACGTAGAAAGCTGTTTAAAATCAGTAAATGGGATTTTTTTATAATCAGGATCTGAAATTTGGACCCCCGCATATTGCAGCATCCGTATCGATAAAACAGCCGCTTCCTGCCGTGTGACAACTTTCCCTGCATTGAAATAGTTACTATTTGGATGCTCAAGTATACCATTTTCCAACAGTGCCACTATAGAAGTTTCATACCATTTTCCACTGATATCTAGATATGTGGAACTTTCGTTTGTCGTAATATTCATCGAACGGGCAATCATTGCCGCATATTGCGCCAAAGTTATTTGCGTATTCGGTTTGTAATATCCGTTTTCTACCCCACTAACGATTTTACGTTTCGCTAACTGTTCAATTTCATATTGATGCCCATCGGCTTGAATATCAAAAAATTGCACTCGACTATTTACAACTTTAAATTGTGCGGATGTTTTCGTTTTTATTATATTTTTATTTGCAATTTTTCTGTATGGCGTTGCTATATACTCCCCATCGTTATCTAGACGAACAATGGTAGTTGAAGAAGGCAATCCCTTTAATTCTATATCAATATAGGAAGAAAATTCGAAGTTTTCATCATACATACTTGCAGTAAACAGTATAGAATCTTCATTAATTTCTTCAATTGTCATTGTCACAATATCATTATTATTTGTTTTTGGCACCGCATCATAAGGGATTGTAAGTGTAATAGTATCCGATACAGCTATTTTTGTGTTCGTATACTGATTCATTTCTGTAGCCGGCATTACTACCGTATACAATTGTCCTTTTTTTGAAACTTCTATGTTTGTCGGATAATCAGTTGGCTTTTCCTTTTCATCAATATAATAAGGATCCCACCCATATGAAGTGTTGCGTTGTACTTCTTCGATATAAAGTAAATCTCGATAATTGGCTACATAGTTTTGCTGTAAGATCGTCAAACCGTTGTATTTAGCACGCACGGATGCTACTTCTTCCATTGAAGAGCTTGTCGACAGTTTGGAAATTTCATTTATTACTTGTTGTGCGACTGAACGATTGTTTGCTGGTGATATATACGTTTCGTATTCACGCTTTTTCTCACTCATTAGTGGTGTGAGCAACATTCGAAAATCATATGGCAATAATTGATACGCCTTCATGGCAGTTTCATAACTGTAAATATAACTGCTGTCCAGTACGGATAATTTTTCAAAATCAAGTTGTACTGCTTTCATTTTTGCTATGTTTTCCAAATAATTTTGAAGCTGTAAGTATAAATAATTTGGGATTATCGCTTGCTGTGATATCGTTAGAGAATGGTAATAACGATTCGCTTCCTCAATATCACGCAAAAAAGTACTGTTTCGTGCAGAAATGGCAGCCATTTTATCCGAGAACGTCTTCAGATAAGTTTGTTGGTTATCAGTACTTCCTAAATAATAAAATAGTGTTGTCGAATTACGAACATTACTTTGCTGATATGTCGATAATGAATAATATGCATTTTTTGCCTCTATTAAATAATATTCGTATGTAGTGCTAAATGGATTAATCTGATCGATGAGGTTTTCCACATTTTCAACCTGCCAGTCATTTGCAGCATTGATGTATGCAGGTGCAGTTATGATGACAGCTGGAGTTGTAAAGAGAGCCAAGTATAATGTTGTTTTTTTCATACGTTTAAACTACCTTCCTATTGTAAACTGTTACAATCAGTTTAGCACAAATTACCTAGTCATTGTATATTTTTCCATTTTTAATAAATACTCTCATTCCTGTCCTGGTGAATTTATCCCACTTGTAAAAGAAAACCATTTGATCAATGGAATTACCGATTGGGTGATTGAAAAGGTGTGCCAATATCTTAAAGAATGCAAAGAAAACGGATTGCCATCATCCCCATTGCAATTAATGTCCCCCCTATCCGATTTATGAAAAAAGGATTGTTTCAACATGTCAAAACACAATTGAATCATATGGGATCGATCCGTTCTAATTGGAATTCGAAATTACAGAAGATACATTGCTGAATATAGAATCGAGTGTGTATTCAACGATTCAAAGCTTAAAAGACCTCGGGATTCGAATCGCGGTTGACGATTTTGGTACCGGCTATGCATCTTTAGCTTCGATTCGAAAGTTTAAACCGAATAAAATTAAAATCGATAAAATATTTATTGATAATATTAATAATGAGGACAAGGTAGATAACGGTATTATTTGTGCTACATTAAATTTAGCAAAATCGTTGGAGATGAATGTGGTCGCAGAAGGTGTGGAAGAGTTTGAACAGCTTAAATTCCTCAAGAAGAATGACTGCGATGTAATTCAAGGCTATCTATTTTCCAAACCCGTTAAGAAGGAAATGTTTGAACACATCATGAAAGCCGGTTATTTATCACCGCAAGTTTCATAATCTTTAGTTCCATCCATTAAAACAAATAAACCGAAGCAACTTTTAATAGCTGCTTCGGTTTTTTATGATGTTATTTTGACTCTTTATATGCTTTTAAGAATTCTTTAACTTTTTCGCTGTCTGCTTCCAGTTTTAAACCTGTGTCAATTAAAGGTGAAACTGTTGATACAGCTGGTTTTTTCTTACCTTGGTAGTAGCTGATGAACTCATCTTGATTGATCGAGTGAAGGACTGCTTTACGTAAGTCTGCAGATTTTGCTGTTTCACGACCGCTTGTATTGAATAATAAGTACGATACTGCGTTGCTGTCGGCTGTTTTTAATTGTAAGTTTTCATCGCCTTCAACTACATCTGTTTTCGTTTCAGGAACTGATTGTAATACGTGGATTTCACCATTACGCAATGCTGATAGTGCACTGTCATTATCCTGGATGAAACGAACGCTGATATTTTCAATTTTCGGTTCGTTTTCAGTTCCTGCCTGGTATGCAGGGTTTTTCACGAATGTTGCTTCATAGTCATTTTTCTTCACTAAAATATACGGACCTGATGCTGCTAAATGGTTTGCATAGCTTGCGCCTTCCGTAACAGTCGATTGATCACCGTATGCAATATCCGTGTTCGGGTCATAGCTTGCTACATCAAATGTGTTCACTGCAGTTACTGCCGCTTCAGATACAATTCCGCCAGATTGGTGCGCTAAGTAGTTTAATACTTGCGGGAATGGATTTGGCGTTGTTAGTTTTACAACTTGGTATTTCCCTGCTGCATTGTCTACATCTTTTTCATCTGTCACAACTTCAGAAATTGCTGCAGGCAGGTCATCTGATAATTCTTCTAAAACAGACTTGCCATCTGCTGTTTTCACTGACTCCAATGAAGTAATATCCGATACGATTTCAACTGTATCAATATTTTCATGGATTGAATATGTGCGGTGATCCGGAACTGATGTTTCGTCTTTTGCACGGTTTAATGAGAATACAACATCTTCTGCTGAAACTAAATCCCCTGTATCAACTGCTTTTTCCCCTTCCACTTTTGCGAAGTTAATATCATCGCGCAACACGAAATAATACTCTTCATTGTTTTCGGCTACTGCGTGGTCATAAGAAAGTGAGCCTTCTGATACGACTTCATCTGTATCCGATAAGTTTACTAAACGAACATACATATTTGTGTTTAATGTATTAATCGAGCCATCGTTTGCTTTAACCGGATCAAGTGATGTTAATGAAGCTAATGCTTGGTGAAGGACCAATGTTTCTGAAGCATTTTTCGCTTCATCATTGAATGAAATTGTTTCCCATGCTTGAGCACGTGATTTTGGCAGCCGTACTGTATCAGGATTTACTTCTGCTTTATAAATACCTTGGAACTTTTGAGAAATATATAATGGTGCAATATAGGCATTGTCGAATACTAAAGCTTGTTCCAGCTCTTTATATTTTTCCTTTGCTTCATCACCTGTTAGCGTACTCGCTTCATCGATTAATTTGTCGACTGTTTCATCTGAAGTACGGCTGTAGTCCCCACCAGTTTTGAATAATCCGCGTACTGCATAGTCAGGGTTACCTGTTACAGTCGTCCAACTTGAAATGGCAATGTCAAAGTTGCCCGCATCTTGCTGTGCTGTGAATGAACCGTAATCCGGTTGGATATTCAGTTTTACATCGAAACCGTTCTTCACTAACTGGTCACGTACGATGTTCATGTCCTGCTCAGAAGAAGCCATACCAAGTAATTCGATGACTGGCTTTGCCCCAGCCGTTTCAGTAGTTGCTGAATCATTTTCTTTTACATCCGATTTTGTTTCGACACAGCCTGCTAATGCTACTGCTGCCACTGTTGCTGTTGATGCTAACGTAAATAATTTTTTATTCATGAAAAATTCCTCCAAAAAGTTAATTAGATTTTGGGTCCAATGCGTCACGCAATCCATCGCCGAAAAAGTTAAACGATAAAACAAGCAGCATAATACATAGTCCCGGGAAAATCGCTAAATATGAATGTGACTCTAAATACGTACTTCCAACTTTTAAAATATTTCCCCACTCCGGTATGTGCGGTTCAATACCTAACCCGAGGAAACTTAAACTACTAGTTGAAATAACGGCTCCTCCGATTGTTAATGTTGCTTTAACTATCATTGGTGCTAATGCATTTGGGACAATATGCTTGAAAATAATCGAACGGTCATTTGCCCCTAATGCCCTGGCGGATTCCACAAATTCATAATTTGAAATTTGCAATACATTTGCCCGCATCGTTCTCGCATAGGTCGGAATTGCGCCGACACTTAATGCGATAATCAAATTGGTCGTATTTGCGCCAAATGCGGCAATAATCGCAATCGCCAACAGAATACCAGGAATTGCATATAAAATGTCCAATGCACGCATAATGATATTGTCGGTATTTTTTCCGTAATAGCCTGAAATCGCACCGAGCGCACCGCCGATTATTGCGGGAATGATCGTTGCACTGAAACCAACAATTAAAGATATCTGCGCACCGAATACAATTCGGGAAAATAAATCCCTGCCAAAATTATCGGTACCTAACGGATATTCAAGTGACGGTGTTTGCAGCAATACCGCATAATTGTTTTCAACTGCAAAGTCATAATCAAAGGTCCATGAGCTGACAACCGATAAACTGAACATGAAAACGATGAAAAACAGGCCAAAAACCGCCATCGTATTACGTAATATTTTATTCCACGTTTTTTGCCATTTCTCCACAGCGGACGGATCTGAATTCCGCGCTTTACGAATTAGTGTAATGCCTAGCAACAGCGAGAAAAAATTGCCTGTCACTGTTGGAATAAGCAGTACAATTCCAAGCGGCAGCATCCATTTAGGTGCTGTATCAACCGTGACAAACTTCGCAATTAACACAGCTGTTGCTAAATACAGCAATGTTAGTAAGATAAATCCGCCCATAGCAAGAACAAATGTATCGACTACATATGGTTTGAACAAATTTAATCCTGAAATCAGGATAATGAATATTTGTGTCAAAAATGCATAAACAGCAAAAGTATATTCTGCCGTTTTGTTTTTCGTTGCGAGCATAAAGCCGAATCCAGCAGCAAATACATTCCCGACGAAAATGGTTAAAATCAATGGAATACCGAGAAGTCGTGTACGCTTTGTCAGTTCTCGGTGCTCCGCTAAATCCTTTTTAATAAGAAGTGATATGAGCCATACGTATATTGTTGTACCAATATAAATCGCAAAAAATGCAAGTACATAAGGCCGCCATACACCTTCTGAAAAATTAAAACTATAAAGTAAAAACAGCAATGAAAAAATCGCAGAAAAAGCAATGGTAAACTGTGCATTTACATACTCTTGTGTTATTTTCAACAGCAGTTTTACATCTGATATAAATTTCACGTCGTTACCCTCTCCTAAGATTTTTTCATTTTCGAACGAATTCTTGGGTCAAAGAAAGCGTATAAAATATCGATCAGCATATTCACTATGGAAATGGTGATCGCAATATAAACAACCCCACCCAAAATTGCCGGGATATCCGGAATAAATTGCTTGTCGACAATATAACTTCCAATACCGCTAATATTAAATACTTTCTCTGTTACTGCAGCACCGCCTAGCATTCCGCCAAACAGCAGGCCAATAACTGTAATAATCGGAATCATTGCATTACGGATCGCGTGCTTAGTAATTACTTTTCGTTCACTTAACCCTTTTGCTTTTGCTGTAATAATATAATCTTCATGGATTACTTCCAGCATACTGGACCTTGTCATACGAGCAATTGATGCTGTTATTGATGTTCCAAGTACAACGATCGGTAGAACGAGCGACATCCAGTTGCTCGGATTATAAGTTGCCGGGAACCATTTTAATTCCAGCGAGAACGTCAATATAAAAATTAGCCCTTGCCAGAAACTTGGAATGGATAGTCCGATTAATGCGATTAGCATAAATACATAATCAATAAATGAATTTGGACGCACTGCAGAAACAATACCGACCGGAATCGCTATTGCAATCGCCATCAGTAAAGAGAACATTGCGATTTCAAGTGTTACAGGAAATTTGTTTAATATGCTTTGTGTGACATCTTCTTTCCCTGCAAAAGATGTTCCTAAATCAAATGTAAACAGACCTGACAGTGAATGCCAAAGCTGTACTAAGTAGGGCTGATCCAACCCGTATAGCTTATTAAAGTTTTCGACTTGTGCAGGAGTTGCCTCTACCCCCAGCAAATTACGGGCAGGGTCAAACGGTGAAATATACAAAATCGTAAACACAAGCGTTGCTACCCCAATGATAACGAACACACTTTGTAATAAGCGCTCAAAAATAAAGCGAGTAAATGGATTACTCGTAATGAGTAGTAAAGCATACATCAAAATACCAGGAATTATTGTAATCAGTAAAAAGTTCGGACGTTCTAATAGTGTACTAAAATAATTTTTGTAGGAGTTTTCCACTACTCCATTTGCCTCAAGCCTTTTTTCTATTTCTCGCTCCAATTTTTGCTGGGCAAGCGCTTTCGCAGCTTGAATAATAGTTTGCTCATCGACCTTTCGATTGAAAAACTGAGCTTTCGTCCGTTCTTCTACTTCATATTGCTTATGCCACTCGAATACTTTCTCGTCTTCTATTATTTGTCTCTTCACATTCATAGCCTTTTCCGCATACGTTGATTTGGATCGATTCATTAAATAGAGCGGAACTGTGAAAATGTGTACGAGCAAGCCGAGCAATACAAAAGCAAAATAATAACTCTTTTTCGAAGCATTTTTTTGAAAGCTTTCAAAAAATAAATGCTGCATGAAACAAAAGCAGCTCCTTTCTTACCAATTCTCTCCACTCTTACTGTGTAAAGAATTTTCAAACTTTAAATATTGTATAATTCCTACCTGTATAGTAATGTATTATGTAGAACGAACATTCAGAAGTCAATGAAATTATTTTATTTTTATTAAAGGATGAGCATGTTATGAGTAAAAAGTTGCTTCAAGTAAAGGATTTACGTGTATCTTTTATAACTGGCGAGCAAGAATTCGAAGCCGTTAAAGGCGTAAGTTTTCATGTAAACGAGGGTGAAACAGTCGGAATTGTAGGAGAATCCGGTAGCGGAAAAAGTGTAACGGCCCGTTCAATTATGCGTTTACTTCCATCTCCTCCTTCTTTCTTAAAAGATGGAAAGATTGAATTCCAAGGGAAAAATCTAATTACCCAAACGGAAAACCAAATGGAAGCGATTCGCGGAAAAGACATTAGTATGATTTTCCAGGATCCGATGACCTCTACAAACCCAACTATTCGTATTGGTGACCAAATTGCAGAAGGTATAATGAAACATCAAGGGCTTTCGAAAAAGGAAGCACATTTAAAAACAATTGAACTATTAAAATTAGTCGGAATAAAAAATAGTGAAGAACGTTATAATCAGTACCCCCATGAATTTAGCGGCGGGATGCGACAACGAGTTATGATTGCTATGGCTTTAGCATGTAACCCTTCCCTTCTTATTGCCGATGAACCGACAACAGCGCTTGACGTAACAATCCAAGCACAGATTTTATCATTGATGAAGGACATGCAGCAGCGATTTGGTACATCTATTATATTGATTACACATGATTTGGGTGTCGTAGCGGGTATGTGTGATCGTGTCGTTGTTATGAAGGAAGGCGAGGTCGTCGAACAAGGTACTACGGAAGAGATTTTTGCCAATCCGCAGCATCCTTATACGAAACGACTGTTGAACGCTTTGCCGAAGCTACATGAACCGAAACAGCCGAAAGAACTGCCAAACTTGTCGCCTGACTTGAATATTAATGTGCCGTTAGTCGAAGTTAAAAATATATCCAAACATTTTGAATTAGCAAAAGGCAATGTATTAAAAGCGGTGAATGATTTATCATTTCAGATTTATCCGGGTGAAACATTAGGGCTTGTTGGTGAATCAGGTTCCGGTAAATCGACAACCGGCCGAACATTGTTGCAGCTACACGAGCCAACAGACGGTGAAGTACTTTATAAAGGCGTACCGGTTAGTCGATTAACGAAAAATGAGCTGAAAAGTATGCGTCGTCATATGCAAATTATTTTCCAGGATCCTTATTCAAGTTTAAATCCGCGAAAAAAAATATTGGATATTATCGGAGAAGCACTGGATGTTCATAAACTGTCCCCTTCCAAAGAAGCACGCCGGGCACGAGTTGAAGAATTATTGGAGCTCGTCGGTTTAAAAAAAGAACATGCGCTTCGTTATCCACATGAGTTCAGCGGCGGTCAGCGTCAGCGTATCGGAATTGCACGTGCTCTTGCTGTGGAACCTCAATTCATCGTTTGTGATGAGCCGTTATCCGCGCTTGATGTGTCCATTCAAAAGCAAGTCGTTGATTTATTGAAGGATTTGCAGCAGCGATTAGGATTAACATATTTGTTTATTGCACATGACCTGTCAATGGTGAAACATATTAGTGATCGTGTAGCTGTGATGTATGGTGGAAAAATTGTTGAGCTGGCAGAAAGTGAAGAGCTGTATGCCAATCCGCAGCACCCTTATACGAAAATGTTGCTCGATTCGATTCCGATTCCCGATCCGGCTATCGAAAAACAGAAAAAGCGTCGTGTTATGACAGACGAAGAACTGGCAGCGAATCGATTCGATGTAGAGAATACAGAGCTTGTTGAAGTTACAAAAGGTCACTGGGTAGCTATATAAATATTAAAAAGACTTCAAACACCTTGTTTGAAGTCTTTTGTTATTATACAAAGTGCTTATTGGATTGATCCGGTACTTTTTATTCCTGGTTTAACAGTTAAGTTGACTTTAGCTTTTTTATAGGCTTCCATCCATTCTTCATCGGTCATGCGCCGATTATGTAAAACCTTTGCTTTGTAATCGATGCCGAAACCTAGTGGATCATAGCCATGTTTTTTCATCTCCGTTATAAATCCCTTAAATTTCTCTTCCGATTCCTTCTTCAGTTCTTCATTATATTGTGGAAGATCTTTATTTATCATTGGTTTATGAGATTCTGCTATCGAGCCGTATAAACTAATATTAATATCAAGTTGGATTTCAGACGGATTTTTAATATTCACATTATATTTCGATTTGACCGTATCGATATTGGCAATGAAATGGTCTCCATCCTCTTTTATAAGTAAATTCGCATGTTTTACACTTCTTGACAGCATATTATAAATCGAAGTATCTAATGAATTCAATTCTAACGGTTCTTTGTTTATTGCGAGTAATAGGGATTTATTAACTTCAAAATGCTGATCTTCATGATTTATTTCAATAATAGGCAGTACACTATCGATCCCACTTTCTTTCATATTTCTTCTGAACTCAAATAAATGTGTCGTCACAATATATGGTGTTGTAGTACCATTACTGTCAAAGTAGTTAAACAGTTCAGGATAAGCCGCCGATTCCCCTTGCGGAATCATTTTAATAATTTCTTCAGCATTAGGACGCCCAACCGTTATCCAGGAAATCATCTGTATATCAGGTCTGCGCATTAAAAAATCCAAAATTTCCTTATTTTTATTATCTTTCACCAATTCCTCACCGAGAATAATTAGCTTTGAATGTCCAAATTCAAGCTCCTTATCTGAATAGGATTCCATCATGCGAATCGCTTCGGAAAGAGTTTCCCCATTTTCCGATAAATAGGAATACTGAGGTTCTGTTGCCTCATTAAAAGATCCAGTCGGTTCATATAGCTTTAATGTAACTTTGTACGGTTTATCCTCATCTTCAGAAATATCCAAAGCGATCATTGCAACAAAAACACTTTTATCAATGTCTTTAAATGCACAGCCGGATAATAGAACACTTTCCAATACAAACAACAGTATAGTTCCTTTAATTTTCCGGGGAAGATTCTTCATTTTTCATCCTCCTGTTAATGTAAGTAAACAATAGGATCATGCCTGGAAAAATAAAAACCAAAACATCATAAAAATAACTCGAATACCGGAAAAGCTGATATTCAGTTAATACGGTTACAAAATATAATGAGATGGCAACAAAAATAGGAAGCGGTAAAAATATCCCGATATTTTTATCTTTATATTTTATTTTTTCCAGCTTAAAGGTAAATTTTAAAAACTCCACCGCCGCATGCCAGTGAATGAGTATGCTTAAAAAAGCGATTCCTAAATAAAACAGTAAAAACATGAACAACACACGTTCAATAATAAAATATTCCATCCTGATCGAATCGGTCGTCGAAATCCACGGATAGACTAAATCATTAATTCCTTCAAATCCATTAAAGCCTATCGGGATGAAGTACGTTGTAAATAAAGTCCCAATAGATATTAAAACGATAAACATAATCTGTCTAAAGCCAAATTTCTGTTTATCAGTAAAGAAACGATTGAATATAAATAGATTGGCAGCACCCAAAAATAAAAAAAAGCAAGCAGAAAATGAATGCCAGTTTGGTACTTGATTAATATATAAAGCCGCTTCCCTAACAAAGTCCCAATTTAGACTTTTGCTGCTGTATGCTTTAAAAAATATGAAAAGAATTAAAGGACTTGTGATAATCATAATCATCTCAACGGTGTACATTACACGGTCTGTTTTTAATATACAGCCAAAAATTACCGCTAATATTAAAGTTAGGCAAATAAGAATTATTGGCATTTCAGGACTTAAATAGCGAATAAGTAAGAATGTAAATGTTATTAGTGTAATAAGCCCTGCAACAAACCATAATACAGCGAGTAGAAAAACGAAAGGCTGGTAAAACCATTTGGAAGTAGTCTTTTCCAGCAGTTCAGGTAAAGTTTTACCTGGATACTTAAGGAAAAATTTTGTGTATATTGTTACAAGAAGCACACCTGCAGCAATTGATAAAAGCATGGAAATGACAGCACCATCATTGTGAAAATGGAGAAGGATAGCAGGTACCGAAGCGATAATATTAGCAACCATATTAATAAGAATTAAATAGTAATAAAACCTGCTCATATTTCCTCCCCTGCCTTCGTTTTACTTGTCTTCTTTTCATTGAATTTCAGATACGGTTCACCGAAGCTATCGATACTCACTAAATACATAATCATCGCATAAAGCGCTAACGTTAATCCTGCCAGACCGAGTAGTGTTGCTGCAAGAATGAAAATGAAGCGAATTACTCGTATGGAAAATGCCATTTCATTGATTGGAATAACAAAAGTTGATATTGCCACCGCCGATACAATAATAACCATAATATCCGATGCGAGAGATGCTTCTGTTACAGCCGTCCCTAAAATTAACCCCCCAACGGTTGTAGCAGTCGCACTAATACTTTTCGGTAGTCGTATACTCGCTTCCAGCAGCATTTCCATAAAAAACAGCATGAACAGTACTTCTACAAATGAAGAAAACGGTACCCCAATACGGCTTCCTGCAATTGTCAAAGCGAGTTCTGTCCTGAATACTTCCGGTGCAAATGAAGTAATACCGATATATAAGCCCGGTAAAAGGAGACTGATAAATAACCCGGTATAACGAAGAAATTTAAGGAAAAACGATATATAAAATGAATGGTAATTATCCTCCATCGATGTCATAAAGTCGAAGAAATATACTGGGGCAATCAATGCTTGAGGGTTACCATCCACCAATATGATAACTTTGCCTCCAGCCAAGTTATAAACGATCCTGTCCGGACGTTCGGTCATAATCAACTGCGGAAATAATGATAACTTTTTATTGTTGATATAGTTACTTAGCTGAACCGTAGATGTAATGACCTGCTTATCCACTTGCTGCAATTTTTCCGTGATGTGTTTCAGGGCATTTTTATTTACTTTTTCCTTGTCGTAAATGATAGCCATTTTATGATTGTTTACTTGACCTATCGTGGAATATTCAACATATAACGTCGGCTGATGGTAATCGGATCGAATAATATTAATATTGGTCGCAATATTGTCGCTAAGTGCCAGCTGTGAACCGTGTATTGTTGTTTCAACTGATGCTGCATTCGTCTGGTCATTGAAAGAAAATTTCAGGTCCAGCAAATAAAATTTATTCTGTATGAAAAGAACTACATTGCCGTTCAGTACTTCAGTTTTCAGTTGCTCCTGTGACTTACTGTCCTGAAATTGAGGCAAAGCTTTCAGATATCGGATAAATTTAGTTTCAGATTGCATTTCAAAATAAGGTTTAATGATAATTTGTTGAAGCAATTCCACATTGATAAGCGGCTTTATGTAAAACAGCTCTGCTTTCTTATCATCATCTTCCAGCGTCTTCATCGTTAATTCATTTGTATCTTTGAATTGTTCATTAATCCACTTAATGTTCTCTTCCGAAGACATATTATTTCTCCAATCTCAGCAAAACTTTTTTATAGAATGTCCAATATGAGAAATAATATTCAGGAAAGGTTAAATTTGGTTAATAAACATAAAAAAGCCCATCTCATAATGAGAATGGCTTTTCCAGTCTAATGATTATTCGCTTTCAATAAGCGGTATGCATCCATATTAATTGTTTTCACTGGGCTGATATCTTCCATGATTTCCACTACATCTTTTAGCAATGGCATTAGGTTTTCTTCAATAAATTCTTTTTTGACCGCATCTGTTACTTCTATTTCCAAGTTATCCATTCGTATTAGCAGTTCATCACACATTATGTGCAAAACTTCCTCTTCACGGTATGTAGGTGTGTCATTCAAATTGAGTTTTGCGCGTAAATCCAAATATTTATACCAGTAATCCCTTAAATCCAATTGCTGCTTGTTTTTATACATTTGGCGCTTATATCCATTTGGATCAATATTATTTGTTAAAATTAGCAATCTTTCCATTTTATACTCGATCGATGATTGATTTTCTATTATTTGCTGTTGTTCTGCTATTAGCGCTTTTTGTTGCTGTTTCTCTTTAGAATATTTTACAAGTTTCTTAATTCCATAATACAGAGCAACGGCTCCAACGATTAACATCCAGTAATTGATGATAAACCCAATAACTAAAATAATCCCGATCCAAACCCATAATTTATTCATAATTACACTCCCGATACTTACACAATGAATTAAATTATAGCATCGCCAAAATAGCGCAACAACCGGTAAAATAAGACAGAGCCTGCTACTAAGGGGGGTTCCCAAAGTAACAGGCTCATCTATTAGTATGCTACTCGATTTTTCTCGTAAGCAGTAATTTGCTCTTCATATTGGAATGTAAGAGAAATTTCGTCCCATCCATTCAATAACATTTGTTTATAGTATGGATCAATTTCAAATGAATACGTTTTGCCATAACCCGTAGTAACCGTTTGCTGTTCTAAATTAACTTCAATTGCCTGTGCTTCTGCTAAACCTTTTTCTAACAGTTCGTCACATTCGCTTTCCGTTAATTTAATCGGTAAAATACCGTTTTTGAAGCAGTTATTATGGAAGATATCCGCAAAACTTGGTGCGATGACAACTCGGAATCCGTAATCAAGGATAGCCCATGGAGCGTGCTCACGTGATGAGCCACAGCCAAAGTTATCTTGTGCCACTAAAATTTCAGCGTTTTTATATTCCGGTTTATTTAATACGAAATCCTCGATTGGATTGCCGTTTTCATCAAAACGCCAGTGATAAAATACGAATTGTCCGAATCCTGTACGTTCGATGCGCTTTAAAAATTCCTTCGAAATAATCTGGTCTGTATCGACGTTTTTACGATCAAGTGGTGCATAGATACTATTTACAATATTAATCGGTTTCATGCTGATCTCTCCTTATGCTTCCTGCTTTTGTAGCTTACGAACATCGACAAAACGTCCGTGAATTGCAGCTGCTGCTGCCATCGCCGGTGATACAAGATGTGTGCGTGCACCTGCACCTTGACGTCCTTCAAAGTTACGGTTAGATGTAGAAGCACATCGTTCACCCGCTGGAATTACATCTTCATTCATCCCTAAGCAAGCAGAACAGCCTGATTCACGCCATTCAAAGCCAGCATCAAGGAATATTAGATGTAGACCCTCTTCTTCTGCCTGGCGTTTTGTCGACCAAGAACCAGGAACAACAATCCCTTTAACCCCCGGTGCAAGCTTTTCACCTTTTACAATTTCAGCTGCTGCACGTAAGTCGTTAATACGGGAGTTCGTACAAGATCCGATAAATACATGTTGAATTTCAATATCTGTAATTTTTTGGCCTTCTTGTAAATCCATATACTTCAGTGCTTTGTTTAAAGCGGATCTATCTGTTTCATTGTCATAATTAGCAGCAGTAGGAACTGTTTTTGAAACGCCGACACCCATCGCTGGATTTGTGCCCCATGTTACAATCGGCTCGATTTCCTGTGCGTCAATTTCAAGGACTACATCATATGTTGCATCTGCATCCGACGCAAGACTTAACCAGTATTTTGCCGCTTCCTCAAATTTATCTCCTTGAGGTACGTGACGTCGACCGCGTAAAAATTCAACCGTCGTTTCATCCGGTGAAATCAGGCCTGCTTTTGCTCCTGCTTCAATCGACATATTACAGATTGTCATGCGCTCTTCCATAGAGAGCTTGCGGATTGCTTCACCTGTATACTCCACGATATGCCCTGTACCAACACCGATTCCCCATTTTGCAATAATCGCTAAAATGATGTCTTTCGCTGTTACACCAACACCAAGTTCACCGTTCACACGGATTTCCATTGTTGGCGGCTTTAATTGCCATAATGTTTGTGTCGATAATACATGTTCTACTTCTGATGTACCGATTCCGAATGCGATTGCGCCGAATGCACCGTGTGTCGCTGTATGGGAATCACCGCAAACGATTGTTTTACCAGGTTGCGTCAGTCCTAATTCCGGTCCAATTACGTGAACGATCCCTTGATCTGGATGACCGATATCAGCTAATTCGATACCGAATTCTTTTGCGTTTTCCGCAAGTGTCATAATTTGTTTTTTTGCGATCGGATCGTTAATTGTCGGCAGGTTTTTAGTCGGTACGTTATGATCCATAGTTGCGAACGAAAGATCAGTACGACGCACTTTTCGTCCTGCCAGGCGAAGTCCTTCGAATGCTTGAGGACTTGTAACTTCGTGTATTAAATGCAGGTCAATATAAAGTAAGTCCGGCTTTCCTTCTTCACGATGTACGACATGCTGTTCCCACACTTTTTCTATAATATTTTTCCCCATAGTTCTCACCGTTCCTTAACCATATATAGTGTTGATTCAAAACCAACTACTTTTCTTTTTATCTGAATTATTAGTTATATGAAATCATAATGCTGTCTGAGACGAAACTTGCATCGATTTCGTTTAGTACTTTTTCTGTCCATTCTTCTGTTGTTAATGTACGTGTATGTTCCTGGGCTAAATCGGCTGTGTAGTAGCCATCTTCGAATACGGCTGCAACAGCACGCTCGATTTCAGCTGCTTCTTCTTTTAAGCCAAATGAATATTGAAGCATCATTGCTACTGAAAGAATTGTTGCTGCCGGGTTTGCAACACCTTGGCCAGCAATTTCAGGTGCTGAACCATGTACAGGCTCATAAAGTCCAAAATTATCGCCGCGAATTGATGCAGAAGGTAATACACCTAATGAACCCGTAATTACAGAAGCTTCATCACTTAAAATGTCGCCGAATAAGTTTTCTGTAACGATGACATCATAATGACCCGGATTTGTAATCAGTTTCATTGCCACTGAGTCAACTAAGTTGTGTTCTGTTTCTACATCTGGGTACTGCTTTTTCTTCTCTTCTACAATTTCACGCCATAAACGGGATGTATCCAGTACATTTGCTTTATCTACTGAGCAAAGTTTTCCTCGGCGTAATCGTGCTAATTCGAATGCATTTTCGACAATACGTTCGATTTCTTCACGGGAATACACACATGTATCAATAGCACCTGCATCTGTTTTTTTACGTGGTTCTCCGAAGTATAGCCCTCCTGTTAATTCACGGACGATCATTAAGTCTACATTTTCCGCAACTTCACGCTTTAATGGAGAAGATGCAAGTAAACTTGGGAATGCTTTCACAGGACGTAAATTCGCAAATAAATCAAAGTGCTTGCGGATTTTTAGTAAACCTTTTTCCGGACGCAATGCTGGCGGGTTGTTATCCCATTTAGGGCCACCTACTGCACCTAATAAAATGGCATCACTTGCTTCACACATCGCAATTGTCTCTTCCGGTAACGGGTTATTGTACTGATCAATTGCAGCTCCGCCGATTGCCGCGTAGTTTAAATGAAATGTATGGTTAAAACGTTTCCCGATTACTTGTAATACTTTTACTGCACTTGCAACAACCTCTGGACCAATGCCGTCACCTGGTAGTACTGTAATTATCTTTTCCATTTGTAAAACACCTTTCTTTCTACGTGAAGTAACTTGATGTAGAAGCGCCACCAATTAGGATGGCGCTAATAATGATAATATAAAAAGATTGCAATTAGTTCGTACAATCTGTTAAATCGTAATTGCCTGTTTTTCGCGTACTTGCTGTTGAATCAATTGTCGGTTCACTGCATTTAAATATGCTTTTGCGCTTGCTTCCAGCACATCCTGTGCAGAGTCGCGTCCTGTTGATGTGTAGCCATTATATTTTATATTAATGACCGCTTCCCCAAGTGCATCGCGACCTTTACCAACTGATTGTACTCGGTAGTCCAAAATATTAACTTTACCTCCAACAAGCTGCTCAAGTGTATTAAAAATAGCTTCGACTGAACCCGATCCTGTTGAAGCAAGTGTTTTCAACTCCCCTTCAGGAGTAATGACTGATGCAGTGGCAGTTGGAATATTTTCTGTACCGTACTGAACTTGGACTGATTTAAGTTCAAATAATGGAACATCTTCTATTGAAACTTGCTGCTCAGTTAAGATTGTTGTTAAATCTTCTTCTGTCACTTCTTTTTTGCGGTCGGCCAATTTTTTAAACTCAGCGAAAGCTTTGTTCAGTTTTTCATCCGATAACTGGAATCCCATTGTTTCCGCACGATCACGGAATGCTGCGCGGCCTGAATGTTTTCCTAAAACTAACGGGATATCATCTTCTCCGATAAGTGCTGGAGATATGATTTCATATGTCTCAGGATTTTTTAATACACCATCCTGGTGAATTCCTGATTCATGTGCAAATGCATTTTTACCGACAACTGCTTTGTTTGGTTGAATGACTACATTTGTTAAACGGCTTACCATCTGTGATGTACGTTTAATTTCTTTTAAATTCAGTCCTGTTTCAACACCATAGAAGTCTTTACGAATATGTAGGGCAACACCGATCTCTTCCAATGCGGCATTTCCTGCACGTTCGCCTAGTCCGTTAATCGTACATTCTACTTGGTCTGCACCGTTTTCGATCGCTGCCAAAGAGTTTGCAACTGCCATACCTAAATCGTCATGACAATGTGCCGAAAATTTAATCTTTTCTGCACCGATCACGTTTTCACGTAAATAACGGAATAAAGCGCCGTATTCTTCCGGTGATGCGTAACCAACTGTATCCGGAATATTGATCGTTGTTGCACCAGCTTTAATAACTTCCCGGCAAATTCGAACTAAAAATTCTTTATCTGAACGGAACCCGTCTTCAGCAGAAAATTCTACAAGTGAGAATTTTTCCTTTGCATACTTTACAGCTGTTACGGCTTGCTCGATTACTTCATCCGGATTTTTCTTTAGCTTATATTCCATATGAATCGGGCTTGTTGCAATAAATGTATGGACATGTGGCTGTTCAGCATGGCGAATTGCTTCCCACACGGCATCAATATCGCTTTTAACAGCACGTGCTAAACCAGTGACGATTGAATTTTTCACTGTTTTCGCGATTAATGATACCGCCTCCAAGTCACCTGGAGATGAGGCAGGAAATCCCGCCTCAATAATTGTGACACCTAAACGCTCTAGTTGTTTTGCGATTTCTACTTTCTCTGCAGTATTTAAGTTAATACCGGCCGATTGTTCTCCGTCGCGCAATGTTGTATCAAAAATGTCAATTTTTCTCATATTATTTCACTGTTACCTTTTGTTTTCCTTGGTTGATGAATGGCATCATAGCACGTAATTTTTCGCCAACTTCTTCAATTTGGTGGTTTGCACCAGCTTCTTTGAATTTTGTGTATTCAGGGCGGCCGTTTTCGTTTTCAGCGATCCAGCGCTTCGCAAATGTACCGTCTTGGATATCAGTTAATACGTCTTTCATACGCGCTTTTACTGATGCGTCGATAATACGGGGACCTGAAACATAGTCGCCCCACTCTGCTGTATCTGAAATTGAATAGCGCATTGTCGCCATACCGCCTTCAAACATTAAGTCAACGATTAATTTAAGTTCGTGTAATGTTTCAAAGTAAGCTAATTCTGGTTGATAACCTGCCTCAACTAATGTCTCGAAACCTGCTTTAACAAGTTCAGTTGTACCACCGCAAAGTACTGCTTGCTCACCGAATAGGTCAGTTACTGTTTCTTCAGCAAAAGTAGTTTCAAGTAATCCGCCACGTGCTGAACCGATACCTTTACCGTATGCTAGAGCTAAATCACGAGCTTGACCTGTCGCATCTTGATGGATTGCGAATAAGCCTGGTACGCCAGCTCCTTCAGTGAATTGACGACGTACTAAGTGACCTGGGCCTTTTGGGGCTACTAGGAATACGTCAACATCTGCTGGTGGTTGAATTTGATCGAAGTGTACGTTGAAACCGTGTGCGAACATTAACGCTTTACCAGGTGTTAAATGTGGTGCGATTTCTGCTTCATATACTGCTTTTTGACGCTCATCCGGAAGTAGGATTTGAATAACATCTGCTTCTGCAGCCGCTTCTGCTACAGATTTCACTTCTACGCCATCTTCTTTTGCTGCATCGTATGATTTACCTGGACGGATACCTACTACTACATCAAAACCTGATTCTTTTAAGTTAAGCGCATGAGCATGGCCTTGTGAACCATAACCGATGATCGCGATTTTCTTCCCTTGTAATACTTGCTCGTTAATTTCGTTTTCATAATACATTTTTGACATTTTCATTTCCTCCAATTAAGTGAATGTTTTTTTATTTTTGAAATACGGGCTTCAGATGACATCTTCCACCCTGTTTGTAAATCCAATGTTATATAGCTTCTCGGTAATGCTTTTTTTGATTATTTTAAAATTGATAATTGTGGGCTCTCGATTTTTTGTGCTTCACGGATGGCTGCTGTTGCACCAGTTCGTGTTAACTCTTTAATGCCATATGGACGAAGTAACTCGATAAAGGCATCGATTTTTTCCGGATGGCCAACTACTTCATATGTCACAACGTTTTTCGAAGTATCGACAACCTGCGGACGGAATGGCTCAACGATTGCATTCATCTCCAGGCGCAAGTTGGGTGGTGAAACTACTTTTATAAGAGCCAACTCACGAAGGACGATCGCTTTTTCTGTAATATCGTTTACTTTTAATACATCGATTTGCTTCGAAAGCTGCTTGATTAACTGTTCGATTTTATTTTCATCTTCAACATGGACGATGAACGTCATTTTCGAAAAATTCGGCTGTTCCGTATGACCTACTGTAATCGATTCAATATTGAATTGACGTTTCATTAATAAGCCAGTCACTCGGTTCAATACGCCGCTTTGGTTAATTACTGTTACTGTCAGCACTCGTTTCATGGCTTTTTCACTCCAATCATTTCATGTAATCCTTTACCAGGCGCAACCATCGGGAATACGCTAACAAGTTGCTTCACTCGACAATCAATGACAACCGGCTCATCAGAATTGATCGCTTCGTCAAAGATTGCTTCCGCTTCTGATAAATTGTCAATGCGGTAGCCTTTAATGCCATATGCATCGGCAAGTTTAACGAAGTCCGGCTGGATTGGCATTAAGCTTTGTGAATAACGCTCCTCATAGAATGTTTCCTGCCATTGACGTACCATTCCTAAACAACTGTTGTTAAGGATTACTACTTTTACTGGTAAGTTAAATTCTTTTAGTAATGCAAGTTCCTGATTTGTCATTTGGAAACCGGCATCTCCAACAATTGAGATAACCTTTTTCTCAGGCTTCGCAAACTGTGCACCGATTGCTGCCGGGAAACCGAAGCCCATCGTTCCTAAACCGCCTGATGTTACCCAGTTATGCGGATTATTTAGTTGATAATATTGGGCTGCCCACATTTGATGCTGTCCAACATCTGTTGTGATAATCGCTTCTCCATCTGTCAGCTTATGAAGGATTTCAACTGCTTGCTGCGGTAAAATTTCTTCTCCCGCTTCTTCATACCAAAGCGGATATTTATCACGGCTATCATTTAAGTAATGAGTCCATTCCGTCGTATCTGGTCCTTGGAAATCTTTTTTCAACAGGGCATATAACGCTTCTTTCGCATCTGCAACAATCGGAATATCAGTCGGTACATTTTTACCGATTTCTGCCGGATCGATATCGATATGGATAATCGTAGCGTTCGGTGCAAATGTTGCTAAATTACCTGTTAAACGGTCATCAAAACGTGCACCAATATTAATTAATAAGTCGCATTTTGTAATGGCGTCATTGGCAGTTGCATAACCGTGCATCCCGGCCATTCCGTAGAATTGTTTATGCTGTCCGTGAATACTTCCTAATCCTAGTAATGTATTAACAACCGGCAAATTGTATTTTTCAATAAATTCAGTCAATTGTTCGCGTGCATCGGCGAATAATACACCTGCACCTGCCAGTACTAAAGGTTTTTTAGCTAAACTTAATGCTTGGATCGCCTTTTGAATCTGCAGATAGTTCGGTTTCGTTGTCGGCTGGTAACCCGGTAAATAAATATCGTCTGGAGCTTTAATTTCATCCAGGAATACTGTTTGCGAGATATTTTTCGGGAAGTCAATGACAACCGGTCCTTTACGTCCTGTATTGGCAATATGGAATGCTTCTTTAACAATACGAGGAATATCTGCTACGTCCTGCACTTGATAGTTATGTTTGGTAATTGGTGTTGTGATGCCCATAATATCAGCTTCCTGGAATGCATCTGTACCGATTACCGATGTTGCTACTTGCCCTGTAAAAATTACTAACGGGATCGAGTCAATCATCGCATCGGCAATACCGGTTACAAGGTTTGTCGCTCCAGGTCCAGATGTCGCAATTACTACACCCGGTTTATTCATAACACGTGCGTAACCTTCTGCCGCATGGATAGCACCTTGTTCGTGGCGTGTCAAAATGTGACGGATCGGATTGCGGTATAGAGCATCATAAATTTGTAAAACTGCCCCACCCGGGTAACCGAAAATAATATCCACATCTTGTTCATGCAGTGCCTGCACTAAAATATCCGCACCGTCTCTCGGTTTTGTTACTTGCTGTTGTTCTTCGGGCTTTTCGATTTCTTGATTTACTGAAACGTTTGCACTCATAGTAATTTCTCCTTCCTTTTTTAAAACTTTATATGTGAAGTCATTTTTATAAATTTATAAAAAGAAAAAGCCTCTTTCTCCGCACGCAAAAGAAAACCTCTTACGTAGGGATGAAAAAGACTTTTCATGGTACCACCCTCATTTATAACATCGATGAACATGCGCTTCTAAAAGAAACAGTGTTCACCTAGTTACCTCGTGAACCGCCTTAGCCTCTTTATTTCAAAGTTCCTACTGGAAATTTGCGCAACTAAACAAAGAGAACGGTTCATTAATAACGAGCAATTCGAATATGCCCGGAGCTATCTAATGACAAATGCGTTTAATAGCCCACTCCGAGGGGATGTCGGATATAGTTGTACCGCCGGCTTCCACCAATACCGGCTCTCTGGTAAATACAAGACTCTATATCCTTTAACCTCATCAACGCTTTAAAATATTCAGATTATATTTTCATTACGCCGCCTTGGGAAGCATTTGTTACTAATGCTGAGTAACGTGCCAACCAACCGCGCTTAATTTTTGGTTCAAATGGTTTTAAATTTTGACGACGCTCTGCAAGAATTTCGTCGGAAACTTGTAGATTAATTGTTCTGCTTGGCAAATCAATTATAATTGTATCGCCATTTTCGACTAATGCGATTGGACCGCCTTCAGCAGCTTCCGGAGAAATATGGCCGATTGAAATACCGCGAGATGCACCTGAGAAACGGCCATCTGTAATGAGTGCGACTTTCGTTCCTAACCCACGTCCTTGAATTGCAGAAGTTGGTGCCAGCATTTCCGGCATACCTGGCCCGCCTTTTGGACCTTCATAGCGAATGACAACTACATGTCCTTCACGTACTACGCCGTCATCGATTGCCTGCTGTGCTTCTTCCTGTGATTCGAATACAATCGCTTCGCCTGTAAAGGTTTTAATAGAAGGATCAACCGCACCGACCTTAATTACCGAGCCTTCAGGGGCAATATTTCCGAATAATACGGAAAGTCCGCCTACAGCACTATATGGATTATCTTTTGTGCGAATGACACGATCATTCGTAATTTCATAGTCTTTCACAAGCTCTCTCATGGAAACACCTGCGATTGTTGGTCTGTCAGGGTGAATTGCCCCTGGAATTTTTGTTAATTCATTAATAATCGCCTGAACACCGCCCGCTTTTGCAATGTCATCCATCGAAATATCCGATGCCGGCATTATTTTTGCAATGTACGGAACACGTTCTGCTACTTTATTAATGTCTTCAATGTTGTAGTCAATTTCTGCTTCATTGGCAATTGCCAATGTATGAAGTACTGTATTTGTAGAACCGCCCATTGCCATATCAAGAGCAAAAGCATCATCAATCGCTTCTTTTGTAACAATGTCACGTGGTTTTACATCTTCTTTAATCATGCGTACTAAATGCTTCGCTGCTTCGTAAATTAATTCTTTACGTTTTTCGCTTGTTGCAACAATTGTACCGTTGCCCGGTAATGCTAAACCTAACATTTCCATTAAGCAGTTCATTGAGTTAGCAGTGAACATTCCTGAACAAGAGCCGCATGTTGGACACGCATTGTTTTCAATATCAAGCAGCTCTTCAGCAGTCATCGTACCTGCTTTATGTGCACCGACTCCTTCAAAAACACTTGTTAACGATAATGTTTTCCCTGAAGAAGAAGTACCTGCTTCCATTGGTCCTCCTGATACGAATACAGAAGGAACATTTGTACGAACAGCTGCCATTAACATACCTGGTGTAATTTTGTCACAGTTTGGTATGTAGAATACTCCGTCAAACCAGTGTGCATTAATAACCGTTTCAGCTGAATCGGCTATGATTTCACGTGATGGCAAAGAGTAGCGCATCCCGATATGCCCCATTGCAATTCCGTCATCGACTCCAATAGTATTGAACTCGAATGGAATCCCGCCTGCTTCAATAATGGCCTCTTTTACTACGTCCGCAAATTCTCGTAAATGGACATGGCCTGGGATAATATCAATATAAGAATTACATACACCGATAAATGGCTTCTCTAAATCTCTTGCCTTTACTTTACCTGTAGCATATAAAAGACTACGGTGTGGAGCTCGGTCAACTCCCATTTTGATCATATCACTTCTCATTTTTAAACGCCCCTCAACGTAATGCTTTTACTCTAGTTGTTTTTATATGTTCGATATTCAATTTAAATTTCAAATATTCGAAATTTTATAATTAGAAAGTATCGAAAGTTTTACACCTTGTAAGCTCACATCAAAATGTCGCTTGAGTGATGTGGTGTACTAAATTGTTGTTATCATAGTACGAAACGAACTAGAACGTCAACACTATTTTTTGAATTTTTTATACAATTCAGAAATTAAAGATTTATTGCAATCGCTTTCATCCTCATTGGTGTTACCTTTTAACTCTTTCGTCACACTTTTTACAAAAATTGAATTTTTAAAATTTTTTGTACATATTTATTGAGCCCCGTCTTTTTTCGCCACAAAAAAGAACCTAGCGCAATATTAGGCTAGATTCTATTAAATATCGTAATCTATTAGAGTAATAATAATTCAATAGCAAAGTTCAATATGATTAAACTGTGGATTCCTGCAAAAATTAATCCTTGTCGATCCAGTTTCTTCTTTAATGCCATATCCATATTAATCACCCCATTTTTTTAATATACTAACTATACAACATCCGGCATAATAAATCAAAATATTTCGAATATTTAGATTTATAATATCGATCACATTTTTTCTTTAGCCATGGCATAATAAGCTTACAATTGAAAAGGAGTGAATGAAAGATGAAAAAAGCATTGATTGTCATTGATTATACGTATGATTTTGTAGCGGATGATGGTAAATTAACTTGCGGTAAGCCGGGACAGGCAATAGAAAACAATATTAGTACTCTTATAGAGCAATTTATTCAACAAAATGATGTAGTCGTTTTCGCCAATGATTTACATGTTGAAAACGATCTTTATCATCCTGAATCTAAATTGTTTCCGCCGCATAATATTGCAGGAACAAAAGGCCGGGAACTGTATGGTTCGGTAAAAGATCTATATGAAACATACAAAGATTGTGTTATTTCATTTGATAAAACGCGTTATAGTGCCTTTGCAGGGACAAATTTAGACATTTTGCTAAGGGAACGCGGCGTGGAAGAAGTTGTACTGGTCGGTGTATGCACTGATATTTGCATTTTGCACACAGCGGTAGACAGTTATAATTTAGGCTATAAAATCACAATTCCTGAATATGCCGTAGCAAGTTTTAATGAAATCGGACATAAATGGGCGCTTGGCCATTTCAAATCTTGTTTAGGTGCTTCCATTATTTAATTAAAAAGTAACATTATTTTACTATTCACTATAAAATGATTTTACTCCCATAATTTTCGGAACTGCATAAAAACTTCCAGCTAAAAAAATGTTTAAGCTTTTGCATGATAGGAAATAAATAACTAGATGCAATTATAATTCATAATCTTAAACAAAGGAGTTGGAAAGAATGATGAGTTTCATTTGGTTTTTAATTATCGGTGGTATTTTAGGTTGGTTAGCAGGAGTAATTTTAGGTAAGGACGTACCAGGAGGCATTATCGGCAATATTATTGCAGGTATTGTTGGTTCATGGATCGGTAGCATGATTTTAGGTAACTGGGGCTGGAAAGTATCAGACTTCTATGTATTCCCTGCATTAATCGGTGCCATCGTCTTAATCTTTATTGTAAGCTTTATCCTACGCTCAATGCGTAAAGCAACAAATTAAATATTTCTGCATCTAGAATAGTTTTAAAAGTGTGACTTGACGTCACACTTTTTTTATTTGTTTTCATCAAGCGCAATTTTTTTCAACTGATTCCCGTAATCACGGTACTGTTTATAGTAGAATAAGATATTTTCTACGTATTCATCACTATGATTATATTGAAAAATCGCTTTTTTCAATTGCCCATCATTTACACCGGCGATTGATAAAAATTTAGCTGCACTGAACACGGCATCTTCAATATCAAAAGGATCAGCTATTCCGTCACCGTTGGCATCAACCCCATATCCGCCATATTTTTTAATAATGGCAGGATTCATTTTCTCATGTTCCGGTATCTCCCCCTGCCCTAAATCTTTGCATGATGGGTGTTGCCAGCCAACAAATGTACAAGGCATAAACTGAAGATGGCCTTCTGCGCCAACCGGTGAAATAAGTGTAGACATTGTGGAAAACCGGGTTTCTACTCGATGATGTGCGGCAAGTAGCGTCCATGGAACACCGTATTTTTGCTCTGCAGCGACATATACAGGGATATATTCGATTGGAATTTCCAAATCAAACTGTTCCTGGATTTGCTGATACACCGATTTTTCCGTAAAAGGCCAACCACGAATTTGCTGCCAACTAAAATAAGCCACAATATAAATTGTTAAAGTGATCGGGATAAGCAAAATAATTGTTAATATTTTTGTTTTCGGGGAGAGAATAGGTTTTTTTTTCTTACTTTTTGCCATAAATGCCACCAATCTATAATACATAATAAATTCATTATCTCTCATTCTACTAAAAAAGCAGGTAATTTTCACTGTTGAAAATTAAAGTGTCAATCGCTAAAATTAGAAATTGTGTAATATTATAAGAGGAGTTGCTATATTATGTGGAAAGATTTTAAAGAATTTGCGATGAAGGGCAATGTTATCGATTTAGCTGTTGCAGTTGTTATTGGTGCAGCATTCGGTAAAATTGTTTCATCATTAGTTGAAAATATTATTATGCCGCTTGTCGGGATGCTTACAGGCGGAATCGATCTTACAAACGAATGGAAGTTTGGATCTGGTGAAGCACAAGTAGCGTTAGGTGTGTTCGTTCAATCGATTATCGATTTCATTATTATCGCATTTGCTATTTTCATGGCATTACGATTACTGACTAAATTAAACCGTAAAAAAGAAGCGGAAGTTGTGGAAGAATCGACACCGGAACTTGATACAAAAGAAGAACTGTTAAAAGAAATCCGTGACTTATTAAAAAATGAACAAGCCAAATAATATTTTTTATCTTGGAGTACGAAGCGAACGTATTCCAGGATTTTTTGTTTTTTAATTCAATTATTCCCCTATTCTACTTAATACTCGTTTCTCCTATTGTTCCTTTCATCTGTTCATGATAAATTGATGTAATACTCGATTCATTCGAAATGTTTAGTAAATTCATGTAAGGAAGTGTAATCCATGTCACAACGTTCAATTGAAACAAAATTAGTACAGCTCGGAAATTTAAGTGATGCCAAAACAGGTGCGATCAATCCACCGATCTATATGTCGACAGCTTATCAGCACACGGGCATTGGTGAATCAACAGGCTATGATTATACACGAACTAAAAATCCTACTCGTACAATCCTTGAACAAGGAATCGCAGATTTGGAAAACGGCGATGCAGGATTTGCATGCAGCTCAGGAATGGCGGCAGTACAGCTTGTCATGTCATTATTTAAACCGAACGATGAATTAATCGTTCCGGAAGATTTATATGGCGGAACATATCGTCTATTCAAAACATTTTCGGAAAACTACAATATTAAACCGGTATATAACCCATTTACTAACATTGAAGAGGTTGAAAGTTTAATCAATGAAAATACGAAAGCATTGTTTATCGAAACTCCGACAAACCCTTTAATGCAGGAAATCGATCTTGTGGCATATGCGGCACTAGCGGAAAAACATAACTTATTGCTAATTGTCGACAATACATTTTACACTCCGTATTTTCAGCGTCCCCTTGAATTAGGTGCACATATTGTTTTACATAGTGCAACGAAATATATTGGTGGACATAATGATGTATTGGCGGGTCTAGTCGTAGCAAAAGGTGCTGAATTATGTGAAAAGTTAGCATTCTACCATAACGGGATTGGTATGGTGCTTTCACCGATGGATTCATGGCTGCTGATTCGCGGACTGAAAACTTTGCATTTACGTTTAATACAGCATGATGCGAATGCAAAAAAAGTTGCGGAATACTTAGTGAATGAACCTCTTGTGACAGATGTACTGTATACAGGAAAAGGCGGTATGCTGTCATTCCGCGTCAAAGATCGATCAATGGTCAACCCGTTTTTAAAAGGAATCAAGCTGATAACATTTGCTGAAAGTCTTGGAGGCGTGGAGAGTTTTATTACTTACCCTGCTACGCAAACGCATGCCGATATGCCGTATGAGGAACGTGTTGCACGAGGTGTATGTGACCGATTACTTCGTTTCTCAGTAGGTATTGAAGAAGCAGAAGATTTAATCGCAGACTTACAGCAAGTTTTCGATTCGTTACGAGGTGAATTTGCATGACAAACCGCATTGAAACAGCATTAATACACGGGGCCATCCGTGAAGGCTATGCCGATAAAAAAGGCGCTGTAAACGTACCGATGTATTTATCATCGACTTTCCATCAGGAATCGATTGATGAATTTGGTGAATATGATTATGCGCGTTCAGGAAACCCGACACGTGCCGCATTGGAAAAGGCCATTGCCGAACTTGAAGGCGGTAATCGAGGATTTGCATTTGCTACAGGTATGGCTGCTGTCTCTGCCTGCTTTATGATTTTATCTGCAGGCGACCATATTGTTATTACAGAAGACGTTTACGGTGGTACGTACCGTTTCGTTACAAAAGTATTGCCACGTTACGGTATTACGCATACATTTGTCGACTTCACTGACACGGAAGCAATAAAAGCAGCAGTACGACCGGAAACGAAATTAATTTATATGGAAACACCTTCGAATCCTACATTAGGTATTACCGATATCCGTGCTGTGGTAGAAATCGCGAAACAACATGGTGCGCTAACGTTTTTAGATAATACGTTTATGACACCTTTGCATCAAAAGCCGCTGGAGTTAGGTGTAGACGTTGTCATTCATTCTGCAACAAAGTTTTTATCGGGGCATTCCGATATAGTAGCTGGTCTTGTTGTAACGAAAGATGAAGCGCTCGGTAATGAAATTTATTTCGTGCAAAATTCATTCGGTTCTGTACTTGGTGTACAGGATTGCTTCACGCTCATTCAAAATATGAAAACAACTGCCGTACGTTTTAATGAAGAATCGCGTGTTGCAATGCGAATCGCACAATTTTTACATGCACATTCGTTAGTGGAAAAAGTATATTACCCTGGGCTCCCCACTCACCCAGGTTTTGAAATTCATGCGGCACAGGCAACTTCAGCGGGAGCGGTATTTTCGTTTAGTTTACCGAACTATGACATTGCTAAAGCTTTTGTTGAAGCGATGAAAATCCCGGTATTTGCGGTTAGTCTTGGTGGTGTTGAATCGATCTTATCGTACCCAGCCAAAATGAGTCATGCGGCAATGGAACCGGAAGAACGCTCAAAACGCGGAATAACAGACGGTTTGCTGCGCTTTTCAGTCGGTTTGGAAAATGAAGATGATCTAATTGAAGACTTTACACAAGCATTGGAAATCGCAAATAAAATCAAGTAAATTTTTGGTCGGTAAAATCTCTTAAAGCAGATTTTATCGGCCTTTAATAATGTCGCTTATTCGTTAATTACCGATAATAAATTGATTTCAAAGCCGCCGTCACAAGACGTAAAGTTATAATCTGTTAATGAACCGGTTACTTCCTCCGTTAATTTATCACATTGATAGTTTTCAATATTTTTACTTCCCCATTCGTCTTCCCTGTTATCAATTTCAATGTTAAAATGCTCGCCATTAAATTTTACAGCCCAATAAATTGGTGCACCCTCGATTGTATAGCGAGTTACTTTAAGTGTCTTTTGTTCCTTATCTTTAACATCCTTCAAAAACTGATGAAATAAATCCGAATTCTCAAGCTGTCCATGTTTATCAATCACTCGATCATTATCTATAGATTCGTTTTCCGCCCGTTCCATTGTTTCGAAATGCTGCACGTTATCATTACAACCAGCTAAAAGTAGCAACAAACTAAATACAAGTATTTTTTTCATTCATCCTTCATCCCCTTTCTAAAGTTGACGTTAAAAAAGGAAAATAGTTACAGTAATATTTTATTTCGAATCCGAGATATTATTCTTGTCATTTTGTCAGTTGAGTAGTAAAGTGATAACTAAGAAAGGACGTGTACAGATGAAAAGTAATACATTAGGCTCTCTCATTTGGCTGCGAATGATGCGCTTTACCCATGAAAGTAATACCCTTTCAAATGAATTTTTAAAGCAATTTGATTTAACTACGGCGAAATTCGATGTCCTAATGCAAATCTCTTTATTTGAACCGATTCCCCAATCGGAGCTTGCACAAAAAGTGACAGTAACACAAGGTGGAATTTCCCGTATGCTGGCACGACTTGAGCAAGAACAACTGATTATTAGACAGCAAAACTGGAAAACAAAATATATTTCATTAACTGAAAAAGGTACTGAACTTTTAAACAATGCGTTTGACGCCCAACTCGCCTTCCAGACCTCTTTTTTCGATGATACATTAACGAAGGAAGAGCAAAAAACCCTATATAAATTAATCTCTCGTGTCCAAAAAAATAGCGAAAAGCGCAGTAAATAATAATTGGAGGAATGAACAATGTATACAATTCCAGGACATCATCATATTTCGATGATTACGAAGAATGCACAGCCAAACAACAAATTTTACCGTGATATTTTAGGATTACGCCGTGTTAAAGTGACAGTTAATCAGGATGACACATCAATGTACCATCTCTTTTATGGTGATAAAACAGGCAGTCCGGGTACAGAGCTTTCATTTTTTGAGATTCCTTTAGTCGGGCGGACGCACCGAGGCACAAATGCCATTACAAAAATCGGTCTGATTGTACCAAGTGTTGACAGCCTGCACTATTGGGTAACTCGATTGGATGAATTAGGTGTAAAAAATGATGGTATTACAACTTATGCGAACCGTCCTTCCCTCCTTTTTGAAGATGAGGAAGGTTTGCGTTTGGCACTTATAGCTGCACCCAATACAAAGGTGGCACATTGGGAAACGTATGAAAAATCCCCGATTCCGGTTGAACATCAAATCCAAGGAATGGGTACTGTTGAAATAACTGTGAAAAATAAAGGGAAACTGATTCGAACATTAACTGAAATCTTTGGCTATGAATTGAAAACACAGGATGAAACGACTGCCATTCTCCAATCTATCAATGGTGAAATGTTTGGGGAAATTTACATTATTGAACAGGATGGACCATCGGAAAAACCTGGTCGCGGCAGTATTCACCATTTAGCCATCCGAGTAAAAAATGATGAAGAATTGGCGTTTTGGGATGAACAAGTAAAAGCGCGAGGATTTATCTCATCCGGCATTGTTGACCGATTCTATTTTAAAAGCTTATATTTCCGTGAGTCGAACGGGATTTTAATTGAGATTGCGACAGATGGACCAGGCTTTTTACGCGACGGCGATGTGAAGTCGCTCGGGGAACAATTGGATTTACCGGATTTTTTAGAACCTCAGCGTGCGGAAATTACAGCAAAATTAAAGCCAATTTTATAAGGAGGCAATGAAATGGAACAATATCGAATCAATGAAAAAAACGGAATGGAATTTGGTCTTTATACATTAGGTGACCACATTCCAAATCCTTTAACTGGTTCACGCATTTCTGCACAGCAGCGAATTCAGGAAATTATCGAAGCAAGTCAATTAGCAGAACAGGCAGGAATCGAAGTATTTGCAGTCGGTGAAAGTCATCAGCAATATTTTACAACACAGGCGCATACAGTCGTACTTGGTGCGATCGCCCAGGCAACAAAAAGCATCAAACTGGCAAGCTCTGCGACGGTATTAAGTGTGGCGGATCCAGTTCGTGTTTACGAGGATTTTGCGACAATCGATTTACTTTCAAATGGCCGTGCAGAAATTGTTGCAGGACGCGGCTCAAGGGTTGGTGCACATGAGCTGTTCGGGGTTAGTCTGCGTGACTACGAAGAAATTTTTGAGGAAAAGCTTGCTTTGCTTAAACAGTTAAATGATAATACGGTTGTTAACTATAACGGAAAATTCCGTCCTGCTTTAAAAGATGCACATATTTTACCTCAACCTTTAAATGGCTCGATTCCGATTTGGCGTGCTGTTGGCGGACCTCCCGGAAGTGCGATTAAAGCTGGCTATATGGGAATTCCAATGATGCTGACAACATTAGGCGGACCTTCAATTAACTTTAAAGCTTCTGTTGATGCATACCGCGAAGCCGCAGATCGCAACGGATTTGATGCTGCATCTTTACCGATTGCAACGACGAGTCTGTTTTATGTTGCGGAAACGGAAAAAGAAGCGGTTGACGGGATGCACCCGCATTTAAGCGGTGGTTTCCAGGCAATTCGCGGTCAAGGCTATCCGCGCTGGCAAGTGGAACAGGCACCTCAAGTGGAAGATGCACTCATGGTAGGGAGTCCGAACCAAATTATTGAAAAGATACTGTACCAATATGAATTGTTCGGCATGCAGCGTTTCATGGCCCAAATCGATTTTGGCGGTGTGCCGTTTGATAAAGTAATGAAAAATATTGAACTGATCGGTAACGAGATCATCCCTGCGATTAAAAAGTATACTGCGAAATAAAATAAAGCGGTTGACTCATAATCCAAAATATCCACTTTTCTCTCGGAGAAAAGTGGATATTTTTCACTATACATTAATTCGATTTTAAAAAGTCAGGATCCATGTAGGCCGGATTCGGGTATTTGTAGAAGCCTTCGCCTGTTGAAACTCCCATTTTACCTTGATCGATCATTTCACGTTTAATTTTTTCAGCTACTAATTTAGCTCCAGGATCGTGTTCTGCACGCATTAAGTTTAAGTTATATGGTGTTTCCATTCCTACAATATCATATATTGCAAATGGTCCGCGTGGCGAGCTAGTTGAAACCATCCAGTTTTTATCTATCGTTTGGGGATCTGCTATATCTTTCACCCAAAGTTCCATTGCAGCAGATAAAAAAGGTACTAATAAAGAATTAAGAATGTAGCCTGGCTGCTCTTTTTTCAGTACAAACGGAATCATACCGATATTCCGTGCGAAATCTGCCACTTGTTCCACATACTGCCTATCTATTCCGGGATGCCCCATTACTTCCGCAGTATTGTTTTGCCAAATCGAGTTCGCAAAATGCAGGGCCAGGAACTTTTCCGGACGGCCAGTAAACTCAGCAAATTGACTCGGTAATAATGTTGAGGAATTGGAAGCAAAGACTGTTTTTTCAGGTGCCACTTTCCCGAGCTTTTCATAAAAGTTCTGTTTGATCTCTATACGTTCCGGCACTGCTTCAATAACAAGATCTGCATCTTTTGTCGCCTCTCCTAAATCGGTGTAAAACTTAAGACTGTTAGATGCTTTTTCTGCACGGTCAACGTCTTGAAAATATTCGCCATATGTTGTTTTTAATGTTGCCATCCGCTGTTTTGCTTTAGTAATTGCGTCTTCATTAATATCATAAACACTTACTTCAAATCCGAAAAATGCAGACTGGAAAGCGATTTGGCTTCCTAATACACCGCTGCCCGCAATTGTAACCTTTTTATAATTCATATGGACCTCTCCTTTGTAATAAGCTCAATTACTTTTAACCTGTTCCATTTAAAATGAAATCCATTGAGAGTATTCCCATATTTACAGGAAATGAAAAGGATTACTTCATATATTGACAATTAGTCAGAGACATTCATTCAATAAAAAACCCGCGAAGGGAATGACTCCTTCGCGGGTTTCAAATTATACAGTTACTTTACTTTTAGGTGCAACACTTTCCCATACCTTTTCGATGCGTTCTTTTGCTGCTTCTTCCACTATAAAGCCAGTGTCCGTTTTTGTTACTTGTGAATCAACGATATAAATTGGACTTGAAATTGTTGTCGCTCCTAAAATAGAAAGTACCGGCTTCAATGAATATTCCAATGCCAATAAATGTGCGATCGATCCGCCGATTGCAACTGGTACGACGGCTTTGTTTTCCAGGCCTTTTTGCGGGAGCAAATCAATAAAAGTTTTTAAAATACCAGTATAGGAGCCTTTATAAATCGGTGTGAGGAAAAATACGATATCAGCCTCCCCTACTTTGACAATTTCTTTTGCAATCGTTTCACTCGCATAGTTCGCAGTAATTAAATCTTCCGCAGGCAATTGATGAACCTGAATTGTTTCATGCGAAATACCATACTGCTCAAGCAATGATTCAATCGATTGCTGTACGCCTGTTAATCGGGATGTCACACTGTTTCCACCATTAATTAAAACTGCTTTTGTCATGATTCAATCCTCCTAAATATTTTGTAAAGTATAACGGGATGGAACTTGTTTTAAGCCTAAGTTTTCACGGAGCGTTTTGCCTTCATATTCTTTACGGAATACCCCGCGTTTTTGAAGCTCAGGAATGACTAAATCAATAAAATCGGTAAAGCCGCCCGGGAAATACGGAGGCATTAAGTTAAAGCCATCTGCCGCTTCCTGATCTACCCACTCAATTAACTGATCGGCTATTTCACTTGGTGAACCAAATATAATGCGATGACCGCGTGATCCGGCGATACGCAAATACAATTTACGAATTGTCAGGTTTTCACGTTCCGCCAGTTCGATGATCAGCTTCTGACGGCTGCGGTTACCATTTGTCGGAGGGATATCTTTCGGCAATGGGCCATCCAGGTCATATTTCGACAGATCCACCCCTAAGTAGTCTGCTAAAAAGTCCAAGCCTATTTCCGGTGTAATTAACTGTTGCAGTTCTTCATATTTGGCATAAGCTTTTTCTTTCGTTTCCGCTACATAAATCGACACGCCCGGCATGATTTTGATATCATCGCGGTCACGTCCTGCAGCAACTGCCTTGTCTTTCAGTATTTTATAAAATTGTCGTGCATCTTCAAGCGTCTGCTGTGCAGTAAAAATAACATCTGCTTGCTGTGCCGCAAGTGTGGTACCGGCTTCCGATGATCCAGCCTGTACTAAAACCGGTCTTCCTTGAGGTGGACGCGATGAATTTAACGGACCACGAACTGCGTAATATTCACCTTTATGGTTTAACGTGTGCAGCTTCCCTTTTGTAATATATTCACCTGTCTGTTTATTACGTGCCAATGCATCATCTTCATAAGAATCCCATAGACCTTTTACTACTTCGACAAATTCGTCTGCCCGATCATAACGCAGAGAATGATCCAGATGCTGGTCCTTGTTAAAGTTGCTCGCTTCTGCTGAATAGTAACTTGTTACAATATTCCATGCAGCACGTCCCCCGCTTAAATGGTCAAGCGATGAAAACTTACGTGCAATGTGAAATGGCTCATTGTACGTAGTTGAAGCAGTAGCGGTTAAACCGATATTTTTAGTCACCGTGGATAAAACACTTAGTAATGTAAGTGGTTCAAAGCGAACTTGCTCTGCCGGGTGTGAAAGTTCATTAAATGATAAACCATCACTTAAAAACAGCATATCTAATTTACCTTGCTCGGCTTTGACAGCAACTTCTTTAAAAAATTCTACATTCTCGCTTGCGTCAGCCTGTGCATCCGGATGACGCCATGAAGCGATGTGATGCCCTGTACCCATTAAAAATACGCCTAATTTCATTTGTTTTTTTGTCATTTGCGTACCTCCTATACTAACTGTTCTTCGCGTTTAGCTAATATTTCATGAACAAGTGGAATGACCTTTTCACCAATCTCTTCAATGACCTCCAAATGAGGGAAACCACGCAGCAGTACTTTATCAAAACCTAAATCGACAAACTCCACAATCCGCTCAGCTACTTGCTGTGATGTCCCGACCAGCGCAATTGAATTGCCTGATAAAACTTGCGTTAACCCTGCCCAAATATTCGGGGCAATCACAAAATTATTGTCTTTAGACTCAAGCATTAACTGATGAAGACGGCTTACACCGACCGCTCCATTGTTTACTGTGTTGGCATGTTTTGCTTCCAATACTTCAGGGTCGACTTGGCTAATAATTTTGTTCGCATTTTCGAATGCAGCTTCTTCTGTTTCACCTAATACGACTTGGAATGAAACGCTGTAAGAAAGATCGCGATTTTTTTCTTTTGCCAGTTTAACAACCGAATCAAGCTCTTGTTTTGTCGTTTCCAATGTTTCACCCCAAAGCATATATACATCAGCCACATCTGTTGCAACTTCTTTTGCAATTGGTGATGAACCACCGAAGAAAATTGGTGGCGCATTTTTAACAGGCAATGGTAAGTTCGCTCCTTTTAATGTGTAAAACTCGCCATTATAATCAAACGTTTCCCCGTTAAACAGGCGTTTTAAAATTTCAATATACTCACGTGTACGCTTGTAACGATCTGTATGTGATAAGAAATCCCCGTCATTCTCAAGTTCTTTTGGTGCACCGCCTGTTACGACATTGACAAATACACGGTTATTCGACCAGTAGTTGACTGATGAGTACTGTTTTGCCAGTTGTGTAGGGGCAGTAGAACCAGGTCGAACCGCAATCAGATAATTCAATGTCTTTGTATGTGCTGTCAAATGCGATGCAGCAACCAAGGAATCTACACAGCTTCCGCCAATCGGTAACAGTAATGTTGAAAAGCCTGCTTTTTCAGCTGCCTGTGCAACTTTTGTAATATACTCCACAGAAGGTTCACGATCAGAATCAACGCCGACACCTGACCATGTTTGTGCACCTTTGTTTGACGTTTGGTTTCCTACATATTCACTATCGCCCGAAGTTGGCGCCATTGTAATAAACTCTACTTTTGTCATTTTAATTCCTCCTTATTTTGTAACCGGTGCACTAGCTACTACTTCATCAGCCGGTAATTCGTTTGTTTGTTGAATTGTGCCTGATTTCAACTGCTCTGCCACTTGTGAAAAAGTTTGATTTGCCGGAATGTTAATAAACGAAATTTGCTCTTCTTGTGCTTTTTTGTAAGATAATTCGCAGAAAGTTTCAGGTGGTGCTACAAAAGTTGTCGCTCCCTGTTCAATTGCCTTACGTAATGTAGCGCCACGGCGTCCTTCAGTTAAATCGAGTGCCGGATTGCGCAAGTCTTCCACAGAATGATCCTGCTGAATAATACGTAAAATCGTTCCTTCCACAATCGGTGTTACAATACCTTCATCATTTACTACAACTGCAATCGCCATGTTAAAATCCCCCTGTTATTTTGTTATTTGAGCTACTTCGGCAGCTTTCTGCAAGCTTTGTGCCAAGTCGTTTTTAATATCTTCAATATCTTCCAGACCAATAGATAAACGGATCAGACCAGGTGTTACACCACTCGCTAACTGCTGTTCAGTTGATAGTCGTGAATGCGATGTGCTTGCCGGATGGATGACAAGTGACTTCGAGTCGCCGACATTGGCAACATGTGAAAGTAGCTGAACATTATTAATAAATGCCTTCGCTGCCTCTAGTCCGCCTTTGATCCCAAAGCTGAAAATCGACCCTGCCCCTTTTGGTAAATACTTCTCTACCAAATTGTTTGGATCATTGCCAGGTAGTGTCGGATAATTTACCCATTCCACTAAATCATGTTCCACTAAATATTCAGCAACTGCCTGTGCGTTTACAACATGCTGACGAACGCGTACTGCCAGTGATTCAAGACCTTGAATGAAAAGCCAAGCATTGAACGGTGATAATGTGGCACCTAAATCATGCCCTAGCTCGAAGCGTGCTTTCGTAATAAATGCTTTTTCTCCAGCGGCTTCTACAAACGAACGGTTGCCGATTAATTCATTCGGTTCAACGAAGCTTGTGAATCGAGGCGCTTTCCACTCAAATTTACCGCCGTCAATAATTGCACCTCCTAGCGAAGTTCCGTGACCGCCGATAAATTTTGTTGTGGAATGCACAACAATATCTGCTCCAAATTCAATCGGTTTTGATAAGTAAGGTGTCGCAAATGTATTATCAACAATAAGCGGAACGTCATGACGATGGGCTACTTGTGCCAATCCTTCAATATCTGCAATTTGCAAGCTCGGATTGCCGATTGTTTCAGTGAATACGGCGCGTGTTTTATCATTGATTGCTGCTTCAACTTCCTGTAAGTCAGATCCTTCGACAAAGCGTACTGTTACACCGAAGCGAGGCAATGTTTTAGAGAACAATGTATACGTCCCGCCATAAAGGGCATTCGTTGCTACAATCTCATCTCCTGCCTGTGCGACAGTCAGTACAGCAATTAAGATCGCCGCCTGTCCTGAAGCGACCGCAAATCCTCCGACACCGCCTTCCAATGCGGCAAGACGCTCTTCAAATACTGCATTTGTCGGATTGGCATTTCGCGAATATAAGTAGCCGCTTTCCTGTAATTTGAAGAGGTTCGCTGCATGTTCTGTGTCATCAAATACATAAGAAGTTGTCTGATACAGCGGAACTGCACGCGAGCGTGTTACCGGGTCAACTGTTTGACCTGTATGGAGAGCGATTGTTTCCTGATTAAAAAATGTCATATGAAAGATTCTCCTTTAATAAAGAAATTTATGGGTAAGTGTAAGCAATTCTTGTTCTGTCAGTTCACCTTTTACGGTGTGTACTACTTTTCCATCTTGCAAAAATAACGTCGTCGGCAATGTTAAAATTTTATAGTTTTCTTTCAGCTGCCCTTTACGGTCTAACAGAATTGGAAAAGGCAAATCGAATTTCGTTAAGTATTGATTGACCAGCCTTGTCGGTTCTTCCACATTGACTGCATAAAGCTCAATGTTATGTGACTGAAGTGTTTTATACGCCGCTTTGAACGCGGGCATTTCCCGTTCACATGGGGGGCAGTAGGTTGCCCAGAAGTTAAGGATATAGTTGCCTTCATCCGGAATGGCAAATTGCTCACCGGAAGTTGACTGGAGCACAATTTCCTCGGTTTTCGCTTCTGCCTTCTGTTTGGACGTATTTGAAATAATGGCATAGCTTAGTGCGACTATCAGGACCGCGGATAATGATAGCTGTATCCATTTTTTCATTTTAGCTTCACCTCGATTTCAGGCATTTCGTGCTGTTCCCCATAACTAACATGTGAAATCACTTTATAAGTGCCGGTACCGTCAAAGCTCGTTTCTATCGTAAACTTCCCGTCCCCGCTAGGATCTGGTGTCACGGAACCAATGGCATTGCCGGTTGGATTGATCATTTCGAATTCAATTTCCACATCGTTTTGAATTGGTTCACCGTGGTACGTTACGGTTGCTGTGATCGTTACAGGTTCGAATGCTTTGAGCTCAGATTTACTGGCATTTAATGTTACATCGAGCGTTTCGTTTGCTTGTGCACTACAGCCGGTAAGCAGTAGCACTGTAAGTAAAAGTCTTTTCATTTACCATCAGCCTTTAAATTTGTCCAGAACAGCAGGCGTTTTTTTAATTTTTCAAATGCAATCATGATAGCGACAATTATAATACTGTTAAAAATAATGCCTGCAAGCACGTAATGATATTGTGAGAAATCACTGTAATACTGGATGAAAAAGCCCATTCCTGATGAAGCACCGAACATTTCGGCGATCGTTAAAATCAGGAAGCTCATACCAAGTGATGTACTAGCACCACTTAAAATATGGGGTGCACTTGCGGGCAACACGACTTTCAGCAAAAACATCGGTCCTTTTAAACCAAGAGATTTCGCATTGTCAAGATAATGCTTTTCAATCAGCAGGACGCCATGAATCGTCCCTAAAAATACTGGCCAAAATGCGCCGATAAAAATAAGAGACATCGAAGCTGTTTGGAAAGTCGGTAAAATTGCAATGACATATGGTATGAACAGCGTTGGCGGAATCGGACTTAGTGCATGAAAGTAAGGCATTAATATTTCACGTGACCGTTTGTTCAATCCGAAAAACAGACCGCCTACAATACCTGTCACCAATGCTCCGAAAAATCCAGGAATCAGCAATTTCATCGAGCTTACTACACCAGTTACAAGCTCCCCTATTTTTGCGGAAAAGGATTCAATGACCGTTAGCGGCTGCGGGAATATAACCGGGTTAATCCATGTCGCATATTTTGTGACAAGTGCCCAGACGACAATAAATATAATTCCTATCAAAATAGTAAGATTATAGCGTTTAAAAAATGTGAGCATTCCATCCCACCCCTTAAATGTTTTGTTCATTAAATCGAACGAGCTGATCTTTGTAATAAGCATCATCCGGATATTGTTCGATTAACTCAGTTAATGCTTTTTCGTATAGATCGATATTTACATATTCGTTTACATCAATATCATCCACATTTTCAACATAGCCGATTTCTTTCATCTGCTCCCACATTTGAACTACTTTCTCTCTGCTTGGATCAGAAGAATAATTCGAGTGGCTGTCGTTTACAATCGTATTAATTACTTTCTCATCGACTTTCATATACTCTTTCGCTGCAGTTACTGCTGATTGCGGATCTTCAATCTTTTTACGTTCCGCGCGAATAAGCGCTTTTAAGAAACGTTTATATGCTTCCCCATCTTCTTCCGCCAATAATTCCGAGCGTGTTACAACACGACAGCATACATGCCCTTCCTGTAAATCATTGCTCCATGCAACTGCTTCAAGACCCATATCGACCGCTTGTGCGTAAAATGAATTTGCAGATACTGCAACGTCCACTTTTCCTGATGCTACAGCTTCAAGTAGCATACTACCTGTTTTGAATTCAACAATTTCCAGATCCTTTTTCCAGTCGATACCTGCATCTTCAAGCGCAGAACGGAAAACGATATCCGATGTAAAGATCCTGATCGTTCCAACTTTTTTTCCTTTATAGCTTTCAAGTGAAGTATATTGCCCCGCGTTTTCCTTTTTCGTTAAAATCGGGTGTCCGCCCTCCAAATGCCCTCCAATAATGGAGAAATCCGAGCCGTTTGCGATAAACGTTAAGGGGCCAGCTGTACCGAATGTTAATCCGACATCAATTTTCCCCGCCTGGAGTGCATTCAGTCCGTCTGCCGAGTTTGCAAAGCCAACACGATTGACCGAAATATGTTCTTCTTCAAAATAGCCTTCCTGATGAGCAATATCGACAAGTGTTCCACCTGCAGACTGACTTAATCCAACCGTGATTTCATAATCGTCAGAGGCTGCTCCTTTTGAAATTTGTTCATCATCTCCGCATGCAGCGAGTAAACCTACTGTTAAAGCGAGTGAAGCGATCCATTTCTGATTTGTTTTTTTCATTTAACGATCCTCCTATATTCCTGCTCCATCTGCTATTTCTGTTTTTAAACTATTGACGATCTGTTCGTTCATCTCATTTAAAAGGGATTCACGAAATGCACGGAACTCCTTGTTTTCATATAGTTTTTGACGATCCGTCCCTTTTTTCTCAATCGGTACTTGAATGCTTTTCGTCACCGCCCCGTTTTTCCCGGGAGCAAAGATGACAATCCGGTCCGCCAAATAAATGGCTTCGTCAACATCATGTGTAACAAATACGACTGTACGTTTTTGTTCGGCACTAATTTGAACAAGCAGATCTTGCAGTTGAATACGTGTGACAGGATCCAAAGCGCCAAATGGTTCATCCATCAGCAGTAAATCCGAACCGTAGCTTAATGCACGCGCAATGGCTGCACGCTGTTTCATACCACCTGACATTTGGCCAGGATATTTTTTTACGGCGTGCCCTAAATGGACAAGTGTCAAATATTGCTCTGCGATATGTGCAAGCTCTTTTTTCGGCATTTTTTTATTACGTTGTTTTAATGCAAGCATGACATTAGCCTGTGCCGTCAGCCATGGAAATAAGGAATAATCCTGGAAAACGACTCCGCAGTCAGGGTGAGTTTCCTTTACGGATTTACCGTTTATTTCGATATTGCCATTTGAAAATGGTTCAAGCCCTGCCATCATTCTGAGCAATGTACTTTTTCCGCATCCGGAAGGTCCCATAAATACGAGAAACTCGCCATCTTGCACTTCAAGCTGAATATTATTTAAAATTTTTGTCGTCGCATCATAACTGAAATCGATATTCTGGACTTTAATCTTCGTTTTTTTCTCTGTACTATCTTTTGTAGATATAGGGGTTTGTTGTGGCACTGGACGTTCCAATAATTGAACCATGTACTCACTCTCCTAACAGAAATTTTCTACCTAATGATTGGATCGATGTATCAACCGGAACATGCAGTGTCATCGTCCGCAAATTACGCCAATAGCGGTCAAACCCATAACAGCCTGCAGTAGCGCGGCTACCCATCACTTCGAAAATTTTTGATGTAATATCGAGCCCTACTTGCGTTGTGAAGATTTTCGCTGTTTGCAGTGCATCATCCAAATTACTGCGATGCTCCGGTGTAATTATTCCGGGTTGATCCCAAAGCTCCTGTAATAATTGATCCGCTTTTTTCACAACCAGATTCGCAGCTTCAACCTGTACGTAAAACTGGCCGTAATGATGCTGGATAATCGGATCTTCAATCGCCGAAGTCTGTGTAATGGCACGCGGTCTTGTTTGCTCTCTTGTATATGTAAGCGCTGATTGAAGAGCACCTTCTGAAATCCCTAAATAAACATGGTTTAAAATAAATGTAGCGATATTCAGACGCAGCTGTGAAAACTCGCTTGCGTAAAAGCCTTGCTGCAACACTTCTTCATCATGTACTTCAACATCGTTGAAAAGAATCGTTCCACTGTCTGTCTGGCGTTGCCCCATATTGTCCCAATCGCCTTTTATATCTACACCTATCCGTTTACTAGGAATAACGACCAATAATGGCTCATCCTGCCCTTCCACTAACGCCGATACTAATAATACATCCGAATCGATACTACCAGAACAGAACGTTTTTACGCCGTTTAACAAATAGCCTGTTGTTGTTTTTTCAGCCTTCAGTTGAATAGCCACCGGGTTGAACGCATTCCCCCAAAAATAATTATGTTTGGCTGTTTCATGATAATAAAATTCCTTTTGCTCTTGTGACCCGCATAAATGCGGTGTAACGAGATTGATAAAATGATAGCCTAAAACATGTGCAAGTGAACTATCCGCACGTGCAATCGTTCGGACAACTTTAAACACATCATGCCAATTCCCACCTAAACCACCGTATTCTGTCGGAATTAAAAGTTTTAAAAGTCCGCTTTCTCGTATTAAATCCCGCTCTATTTTTGCATTGCCTCCAATTTTATCCCGCTCTACGGCGGTCTGTTCAAACTGTTCGGCAAGCTTTTCCGCGATTTCATCAATATGTGCAACTGCTCCCATAACACCTCTCCTTTACTAGTTATAGAATTTTCTTGCAATTCAGTATTCTTAATTCGTTAGTTTACAGATGCATTTATTTAAAGTCAATAGCTAATTTAAACAATTCATACTGGAATAGTATGCTTTTAGCGGATTAACGTAAAAAAGCATATTTATTTGTATTTATTTAGAAATTAATACTGTGATTTAAAGATGAATTCGAGGTTATAAGAAGAAAAAACCACTATTTACATAGCGGTCTTTTGGTTTTAACATTTTTAATAACTCATGACTTGATAATAAACAACGATTTGATAGATCGCCGGCACAATTAAAGCAATCGCCAGTGAGATGACTGCTCCCCACTTCGATTGTGTCATTAAACGAATATTGTCGCTTTTCAAATGTAGTAAAAATGACAGTGTAAAATATAATGCACTGACTAAAAAGATAGGGGTTACGAATGTGAGCCAAATTCCTGCATTCATTTCATGCATCGATTCCTTCACCTCAATCCCATTATATTTCAATATCTATCTGTTTTATTTCTGTGAATTGAAAATCAATACTTTCGTCGAAAATAAACGTCCATGGCATTGAACAAAAAGGAGGAATTTGGAGTGCATCAATTGTAAAATTTTGAGTAATTTTCTCCGTTTCTGTTATAATACTTATTTCCGTATTTCGGAATTTCAATTGCTGATCTGTCCGGTTATGAATAAGTGTAATGATGAGCTTTTGTTGTTTATGATTAATAGCCGTTCGTATAAGGCAACAGGAAATTCTCTTGTCCTGTTCTTTAGTTTGTTGAAAAACTTGTTCTATTAATAATCGATCCTGGGCTGAAATCGCTTTATCCCAGGCGGGTTCATATTGCAGTTTTTGCATGAACTTCATCCTTCCAATAAATTATTTACGTAAATAAGTAATTAAACAACCTTTCTTCTATAATACATGTTACAGTAGGAAAGAATCTTAAAAGTTAGAAGGCGAAAAATATGATCGAAGTAAAGAATTCCCCGATAAGTGAAGGGGAATATAATCGCGGTATTTTTGCGATTAACGCAATTCCTGAAGGAACGTTATTCCACCAAGCACCGGTACTAAGCTATCCAAATGAGCAGCATGAACATATTGAAAAAACGAATCTTGCGGATTATGCGTTTGAATTTGGCATTGGACGCTCTGCAATCCTATTAGGCTACGGGATGCTATTTAACCATTCGTATGAGCCGAATGCCACATATGAAATCAATTTCGACAACGAAACATTTGATTTCTTTGCCTATAAAGATATTGAAGCAGGCGAAGAGATTTTTATTAATTATAATGGCGATGTTGATGATAATGACCCGTTATGGTTTAACAGCGAAGAAGAATAACACGGGGAGCTGTCTAAAATTAGACAGTTCCTTTTTCTATTCCCTCGATAAATCGAATGATATCTTCCGTCAGTAATTGGCGTTCTTTTCCTAATGTAATAAGATGGCCGCTGTTGTCGTATTTTTTTTTCGTAATGAATTTGCTAATTGCAGTCTTTTCAATCATATCAATGCTTTGGTGGAAAACCGGTTCGTCCAACATCCCCTTTGCCAAGAAAAGCGGCTGTTTTAGAAAATGGAGCTGCTTGCCTGTTTCAACGATAAACTGCTGCAATGCAATCAATTTTTCCACAGGTCTCGGGAAGTGATTGTTTAGAAATGCTTCCAGTTCCTGTTCAGAACTTCCTCTATTTTGTAAATACCTCTTGGAATAATAGACAACACGCTGTTCCAAACCTTCCACAGGCCGTTCCAATACTGGTGAAGAAATAATACATAAACCCTTCACTTCAGGGAATTCATTTGCCAGTCTTATTCCTAATACACCACCTAATGACTGACCAATTACCGTAATCGCTTCATATTTTTCATCGATTAAAAATTGAACTGCCTGTTTGCTATGTTTCCATATTTGCTCCATAGAACTTGCAAATAATTGTTCCGGTGATGCTCCGTGCCCTGCCAGATTTGGCGCATAACTCGTATACCCTTTACTATGAAGCATTTTTGCAACATAGTGCATCTCTTTCGAATTGCTCGTAAAACTATGTAAAAGCAGAACGGCCTGTTTATGTCCATTTAAATAAATATCCTCTACAAAATGTTTCATGTTGATCCCCTTTTCATTTGTGACAATATTATAGCATAACAATTCTCTCTTACTGACATTTCCTCAAGTTTAAAAAGCGGAAACAGTGCAAATGTTTTATTGTTCGGCTACAATATGGATTGAGTAAAAAAACATATGAAAGGAGAATCATATTAATATGAGAACAATATTATTATCGATTCTTGCTGCGCTATTTATACTTGTACCGAACGCAGCAGCACATACGTATTTAGACACGACTAACCCTGAGGATGGAGCAGTTGTAACAGAACTATTGCAGTCGATCGAACTTACATACACCGGTAAAATTGAAGTAGGCAGTACATTTAAAGTAATTTCAAGTAACGGTGAAGAAATAGAAACAGTATCGATGGATTTAGTCGATGGTGTTTTAACGGGTACTTTTGATTCCCCATTACCAAATGATGACTATACAGTTGAGTGGAATAGTATTAGTGCTGATGGCCACCCATTGTCAGGTCAATTCTCCTTTACGGTTGATGCACCTGTAGCAGAAGAACCGGTTGAAGAAAAAGTTACAGAAGAAAATGAAGAGCAAGTAGAAGTAAACGAAACGGTAGAAAATAACGTAGCGGAAACGACTGCGGCAGATGAGGAAGAAACATCAAACAATACATTACTATATATAGTTGGAGCCCTTTTACTTCTTATTATAGTAGTAAGTATTTTCACTATTGCTAGACGGAAAAATATAAAATGATGGCATTGACCATTTTTAGTCAATTTTTACTCTATGTTAGTTTAGCTTTTCTAATGGGCTCATTTATCTTATACTGTATCCCAGAAACAGTCCGACCGAAAATTGCTGTCTCAGCAAAGTGGCTCATTGTTAGTGCGGTCATTTTGCCGGTTGTCACATTTGTACCGAATATTCAATTGCTGACAATTTTGACACCGCAGTTCGGACTTATTGAATCAGTTGGCATGCTGCTTATGAAATTCAAAGTTGGTCATTCGTGGCTGGCGATCGTTGGCTTTACAATTATTTTGCTGATTGTAATTGGACAATTTATGAAAAAACCTTCGAAGCTTATGGCGATAATGGCAATCTTTATTTTAATCGCCATTATGGCGGCAATTGGCTATATAAGTCACGCAGGCTCGATGACCGGTCTTATCGGATCGGCCCTCGATTTTGTTCACCTTCTTGCTGTCAGTGTTTGGCTCGGTGTTTTACTCATGATGAGTTTTTTCTCAAAGAATGCACTCAACTGGGAAGACTTTTTAAAATGGTTCTCCCCTGTTGCGCTCGTAGCTTTTACAGCCGTTGCTTTAACTGGTGTCCTGATGACTGACACGATTGTTCCTGGCTATGTGACAAGCTGGTCGAGCAATTATGGTCAATTCCTATTCATTAAACATGTTTTGCTCGTACCGTTGACTGTTATTATTATGGCAAACAGTCTGCTCATTAAATTGAAGTTGAACAAGCCATTGTTTGAACCGCGTACATGGGTACGGATTGAAATGATTTTGCTCATATTGATTTTATTCATTACCGCACTGTATAGTGAGCAACAGCCACCTAGTTTTTATGTACAGGAAATTTCGCCGTTTTTTGAATTGTTCTACCGTAGCTCAATTGAAGCCGGTATGCGCGGGTATTTCCAAATGACAGGTATTGGCTTAGGATTTTTCCTGTTGACTGCACTGTTCATCGGTCTTGTCATCGTAAGTTATATTAAACAGTTGCCGGTCATTGTATCGGCTGCTATGACTTTTGCGGTGACACTATGTTTTTACATGGGCTTTATGTCGATTGTATTTTTCAAATAATGTCCAAAATAAAGGGTTGTAGTATCAAGTCTGTTCCGACTTATACTACAACCCTTATTCATTATGCGAACTTTTTCGTCTTCATACGAACATAGCGAATGAGTGCCGCGATAATTAATATCGCCGTTAATGCGATTGTACCGTACTGCATTGTCGAATTATCTGTTTTTACAGCAATACCGATTAGAGCCCAAACGATGACTAGTGGAAAGAAAATATCCTGCGAAATGGCAACGGCCAAATAACCGAGAATAACCGCAACTCCTACAAGTACGAGCGAACCGACCACCTCTGAAATCCCCAAATCGACTCCATGATATTTTAACACATAACTTACATTAGCAATTGTCGCTACGGATATCCAAGCTAAGTAAAATGAAAACGGAAAACGCTCTGAAAGACCTTTTTCTGTATTTTTATACTGCAGGTAAATCGCTATCAGTGTAAATAACAAAAAGAACATAACGATAATGGACAGTATAAACTGTTCATAATGCCAACTGAACAGCCAAGCAATATTAAATATACAGCTGATGATAAATAAAATACCCACTTTTCCTTTAAAACGGTTGTCTTTCACTTTGCGGTATATAGTAATCAGCCATAAAACAAGCAATCCATAAATCAGCGACCAAATGGAAAACACATAGCCTGCCGGCGTAAATAATACTTCCAGACGATTTGTTATTTCAGACGCCGTTTGCCCGTTTAACGGCAGTGTATTTGACAGCACATTTACTACTATTACAGCGATCATGGCTATCCACATTGTAATATACAAGCCCATTTTTCATCATCCTTTTTTCTAGAATTAGGGAACTATACCCTTTTTTAAAAAAGAATAAGCGGTGAATAAGCTATTGTGTTTTTAATGTGAATTACGCATAGTTAACTGTTACATTTGTTTTTCAAATGCAAGCTTGATGCCAAATCCGATTAGTACAGCACCCGTCAACGTTTCGATTACCGATTGTGTAGCAGGTTTTTTCATGAAATTGCGAATTTTGTTCAGTAAAAATACATAGAGCGCAAACCAGACAAATGTTAAGATGATATATATGATGCCCATCGTCAGAAACGGCCAAAACGGTTCTGTATCTTTTGCTAGAAATTGCGGCAAAAACGTAAGGAAGAAAACCGCTACTTTAGGGTTTGTGATATTAGTAATGAGACCCTGTTTAAAATAAGAATTGCCTTTTGCTTCAATTTCGGGAATGTCCGTCATTTCCTCCGTATCTGCCTTTTTCGAACGCATGCTCATCAATGTTTTTACGCCTAAGTAGCATAAGTAGGCTGCTCCGACGTATTTCAGTACTGTAAATGCTACGGCAGACTTTACAATTATCGCCGATAGCCCTGCAACGGCTGCAATAGTGTGGACGGTTAACCCCGCACAAGAACCGACCATCGTTTGAAAACCCACCTTTTGTCCGTTAACAATCGTATTTTTCGTAACGATCGCTGTATCAGGACCCGGTAAAATAATGAGCAGAATACACGCAATTATAAAGAACAGAACATTCTCCATTTAATCACCTTCATTTTCTGAATTTTTAAATATGTTAACATGTTCATCGAAATGAAGCTAGAGGAATTTTAATTTTAATGGATTGTTAGTGTGGCTTTACTTGTATGCCTTCTGATGATATGACCGGTGACTGATTTTATTAGAAGAATTTTATATTTATTAGAAAACTTCAACAGGTTATTAGCATTTTCCGAATGTTTATTTGAACATGTAAAAGCATTATTAGAACAATTGTCTTATATATTAGAAAATCGGTAACTTATTAGAAGATGTCAACTTGATATTAGATGATTTAAATGTTTATTAGAATATTACTAGTGACTCCTTCAATCGTCAGCAAGTAATGCCATTTTCTCAGCAGCTTTCTCTATGATTACATCATCTTTAACCTGACCCCTATAATTGATATACATCACGGTCCGACCCCTTACAAAAAGAAAATCTTTATGAAAAGAATTATCCCTAATCAGCAGACGATCAAAAGCTGTGTGTTTTCTTTCTTTAAAACTTGCAGGATCACTTCCATATGTATGCTTGATTATTAACTCATTAACTAGTGAGCTAACATGGGAATTGAAACGTAGCTTATAAACTTCCGATGAGATTGATGGTTGATATGCATGATTTGGATCGTACCATTCCCCTTCCTGAATAACGCCCATTTCTGTTGAATCATATTGGACAGAAGCAAAAATATTCCACTGTGATGAGTAGGTGCTTCCCAAATCCTCGCCTTCGAAGTAAAATGGCTTCCTTTTAAGATGCGGCTGATTTTCAATTGAAGCAAGTCGGACAATTGGCAGCCCTGTATCTTCTTCTGGTAAAGGGGTTGTTTTCATACTCCATATTTGGTAAATCGGAATAAACACAAGAGTTAATGTAATTACTAATACTATGAAACTGTAGACAATACCTGACCGGTAAAAGTTTTCCCATGGTTTTTGTTGATCGTCTAATATCCCAGCCTTAAGTTCATTATGCAAACGATTTATTCCAAATAAGCTTTTACCTATCGGAAGTATTTGTATAAAATTAACGAATAATACTAACAATGGAGCAAGTGTATATCCATCTATCAGTTGCAAAACAGAAATATTTCCGTTTTCGAAAGATTTGACGAAGACCGTAGTGATTACAATAATTGCAATTAAATTAATTATAAAATTAAATAATGTTTTATTAAAAGCTTTTTTTGCTATTGAGATTTGCTCTTCTCGATTTATTGGAGGTTCATTTGCTTTACGTTCAGTCGGTGCCGCAAATACGTGAAAATTGCGGTCACTCGCAATATAGTCCCAGCCGCTTTCTTCAAATAACCGAATTTTTTCACTCGATATATATTTGCTTTTTGTCAGTTCCAGTCGGTAATCCATTCTTTTACGATTACCTTTTTTAAACTTGGCAATATATGTGCCAATCTCATAAAAAAGCAGCCCTTGCTCGGACATATCTGAAAACCAGCTTTCATGTTCCTTGATACGCCAATACTGCCTTGGTCTTATTCTACGTACTATTTCTGCCATCGCTCTACCTCCTTGTAAGTCTTACCTAACAATAGAATAGAAGGGATTGTTTGTAAATAAAAAATAAGGACCTGGAATCTATTTCAGCACTCCCTGACGAAATAAAAAAATTGAAATTTTTCAAAGCAAAAAGGCAACCCTACCCTTGTAAGATTGCCTTTTACACCGCTTGGAACTAACTTTCCGCAAGCAGCAATATTTTCTGAGCCGCATTTTCCACTAGGACATCCAGCTCTGCATATCCGTAATAACGTATATACATTACCACCTTATCTTTTGATGCAACAAATTGTTTCATTTCTTCATCCTCGTGAGTAACAAGATAATCAAGGCCAGGGTGTTTCCTTTCTATGAAACTTCCCCTTTCATCCCCGTATGTATGCCAATCCATCAAGTTAGAAAGCAATGGTTTAGCGAATGCCTGAAACGTTAAATTGTATATTTCAGCAGAAACGCTCGGTGAATATGTACCGCTTTTATCTAACCACATTTCATCCTTAATTATTCCACTTTCGTCGGTCTCAAACTGAACGGGTGCAAAGATACTCCAATTTGTTGTATAGCGGTTCGCCCAATCAACTTCATCGCTATAAGAATCCTCCCGAGTTAGCTGTGGATTTTGTTCGATATCGGCTAAACGGACAAACGGCAAGTTTTCGTCATTGTTTGGCATCATAAAGGTATCCATCTTTTTCAATTGGTAAAATGGCATTAGGCCGCTTAAAAGAATAATTCCTATAAGGACAACCGAAAATACACTATTTTTTTTCAAACTTTTTTTCCATGGGGCATGGTGATTGATGGCTTTGCCTTCTTTTAAACTTTTTTTCAATTCTTGAATCGCCAGTATAGCTCTTATCGCGTAAAAAACATAGTGAATATAGACGAGAGTAAGGATACTTTGCTGAACGACATATCCTTCAACTAACCGTAAGACCGGGGTTCCATCCAAAAACCACATTGCCAAAAGCATGCCTAGAATCAAGGCTACTCCAAGAGAAATCCATATTAAATAAAATACGAGTTTTTTACTTAGCCGCTGTAACGTAAATGCCTGTTCTGCAGGATCTGTATGGATTTCGGGTGCATTGTCTTCAGTTGGCGAAGAGAAAACATGAAACCATTGATAGCTTGTGACATACTTCCAGCCGTTTTCCTCGTACAGATCAATTTGCTCATAGCTAATTAATTTCCTATCTGTCACTTCAATCCGGTATTCAATTCGCTTCGGGTCACCTTTTTTAAAATGGGCTAAATTTGTTCCCATTTTATGAAGGTGGAGCCCCTGTAACGACATATCCGAAAACCAGCTTTCGTGTTCTCCAATTCGCCAGTAGTTGGTTGGTCGGATTTTGCGCACCATTTTAGTCATCGTTTCCCTCCTCTAATATACTGCTGTCGAAAATTAGAGATTTTAGACGAGCATATTCTATTCTTAATGCATGCTCGCCTTCTTTCGTAATTTCATATATTTTTCGCCGCCCATCGTCTTTTGCCAATGCGATTAATCCGTCTTTTTGCATTCGTGATAGGACACCATATAACGTTCCGGGCCCCATTGTTAAACGGCCTTTTGATACTTCTGTAATGGATTGCATTAACTGATAACCATGATTTGGACGCATTAAAGTCAATAATACGTAATACATTGCTTCAGTCATCGGTCCGCCATTATAAGACATATACATTCCTCCAACTATTATGTCACGCGATATATCGTATAACGTAATAATAATCTACAGGAAATTATTTGTAAACTTGTTATTGAAAGCAAAGAAAAAACCACCCCAAATTTTTGGAGTGGCATGCACTAATATTTATTAAAACATTTTATTCAAGTTTGCCATTTCAATAGCGGACATTGCGCTGTCGTAGCCTTTATTACCCGCTTTTGTACCAGCGCGTTCAATCGCCTGTTCGATATTTTCTGTTGTGACAATACCGAAAATTACCGGAATCCCTGTATCCAAGCCTGCTTTGGCAATTCCTTTTGCTGCTTCGTTACATACATAGTCGTAATGTGTAGTTGATCCGCGAATGACCGTACCTAAACCGATTACTGCATCATAATTATTTGTTTCAGCCATTTTTTTTGCAACAAACGGTATTTCAAAAGCACCTGGCACCCATGCTGTATCAATGTTTGCTTCGTCAACACCGTGACGTTTTAAACCATCCAGTGCACCGCTTAATAACTTATCATTAATAAATTCATTGAATCGCCCAACGACAATTCCGATTTTCAAATCTGTTCCGACTAATTGTGCTTCAAATGTTTTCCCCATTTTAATTGCTCCTTTTTATACCATTACGGTAGTTAATTTTATATATTGAACTAAGTCTTCGATTGTAATAAATTTCAGTTTATGTTTTTGTGCTAGCTTATCGAGCTGCGGCATGCGGGCCATTGATCCATCTTCATTCATAATTTCACAGATGACCGCGACTTCATTCGAACCGCAAAGCTTTGCCAGGTCAACGCCTGCTTCCGTATGCCCTCGACGTTCCAACACGCCCCCCTGTTTTGCAATGAGGGGGAATACATGGCCAGGACGATGAAAATGTTCCGGTTTTGTTGCTGGATCCAGCAATGCTAACATCGTTTTAGAACGCTCAAATGCACTTATACCTGTCGTTGTATGGATATGATCGATACTAATCGTAAAAGCCGTTTGATATGTATCGGTATTACTTTGCACCATTGGATGAAGGGAAAGCTTTTCTGCAATTGCAGATGAAATTGGTGTACAAATTAACCCTCTTCCATAAAGCGCCATAAAATTAATATTTTCCGGTGTAGCGAATTCGCCTAACACAAGAAAATCCCCTTCATTTTCACGGTTCTCGTCATCTGACACAATAATAATCTCGCCGTTTTTTAATGCATGAATTGCTTCTTCAATTGTATTCATCTTGTCACCACTCCTTTAAAATCCTGTACGTTGCAAAAAGTCCATTGTAATTGTACTTCCCGTTTGATTTTGTAAATGTTTTTTTACATATTTTCCGATTAGATCTGTTTCAATGTTCACAACATCTCCTGGCTTTTTATAGCCTAGTACAGTCTGCTCATACGTATGAGGGATTAAGGAAATGGTAATGAATGTGTCTGTCACCTCAAAAATCGTTAAACTCGTGCCGTCTACTGTAATCGAGCCTTTCTTGATGCATTCTGCAATCAAATGCTTTTCCATTGCCAAATCAATATAAACTGCATTGGCGACCGGTCTTTTCCGTTGAATTGTCGCTATCCCATCCACGTGGCCCGATACAATATGCCCCCCAAAACGACCATTCGCCGACATTGCCCGTTCCAAATTGACAGGCTTACCTGCTGCTAATTGCTGGAGGCTGGTTGCTTTGACGGTTTCCGGCATAACATCCGCCAAAAATACGGTTGGCGAGAAATGCTTTACGGTCAAACAGACACCGTTAACGGCAATACTGTCCCCGAGTTGGACATCCTCTAAAATTTTGCTTGCGCGAATGGCTAGTTCCATCGCTTGTGTGGACTGGCTGATCGTTTCAACCGTTCCAAGTTCTTCAATGATTCCTGTAAACATCCTGCTCACCTCTTTTTAATAATAAAAAAGAACCCCGATTGAAGTCGGAGTTCGATGAGAGGAAAATTGAGCATCATCAAATAAGCTTTTTGAAGATAATTTTCAAAAAACTGCTGACATTGCTTCCTTCTCCCATCCAGACTATAACTGTCGGCTTTGGACTTGCACCAAATCCTGCACACAAAAGTGGCTCACGGGCTTAGAGATTACTCATCACCGTCGATTGGGAATTTCACCCGACCCCGAAGGAAATTATTTTTCAATGGAAATAAAAAATCCCGTCACAAGGCGCGACAGGAAAAGTGTATAGCAAAAAACCACATTAAAAATCAAAAAATTTTAAAAATGTGTTGCCATTCCTTCTCCCATCCAGACTATAACTGTCGGCTTTGGATTTGCACCAAAATCCTGCACACAAAAAAGTGGCTCACGGGCTTAGAGATTAACTCATCACCGTCGATTGGGAATTTCACCCGACCCCGAAGGAAATTATTTTATTTGAAAGTTATTGTAACATAAATAAATTAAAAAGCTAATAGTATTTTAGCACTTACTTACTTTTTGTTCCCTCAATCTTTTTACATCTACCCCTCTATCAAATTAATATTTTGAAACTTTACTCATGGTAATACGTAGAATAATATACATAATATTACAAAAATAGAAAGGAGTTATTGCAAGCTGGTTTTAATTGTCTCTCATTTGCTTGGTTGCTTTTTTTTAAGTTTTAATTCGTATAAAATATAGTGTCGGATAATCTTTAGTAATATAAAAAAACAAATACCTTTTTAACGATAAGGTGCTGCACCCCAAAAGTTAGAGTTAAAAAACTAACTTTTGGGGTGTTTTTCTATGGTTAAATATAGCGAAGAATTCAAATTAATGGTGGTTAAAGACTACCTGAGTAGTTCATTAAGTTATCGAGTAACAGCTAGGAAACATGGCGTCGCTGAAGAATCTCAAGTAAGACGTTGGGTGCGTGCTTTTAAAGAATTTGGTCAAGGTAGCCTATCGATTAAGAAAAAGAAGCAGTTTTATTCTGTTCAATTTAAATTAGATATATTAAACTTTATGAAACAAACAGGTGCTTCTTATCTAGATACGGCGATTCAATTTAATATGAATAATCCAAGTTTAATCGCAAATTGGTACAGTAAATTTTTAAAAGAAGGGATAGAGGGCCTGCAAGAAAAAGCAAAGGGGCGCCCATCTATGTCTAAAAAATCAAAAACTACACAAAAGAAGCAAGAAAAAGAACTGTCACGTGAGGAACAGTTAGAGCGCGAAAATGAACTGCTTCGTTTGGAGGTTGCGTATTTAAAAAAGTTGAAGGCTTTTCGAGAGAATCCGGATGCCTTTCTCGAAAAGCACAAGCAGCGATTACCTTTGGACTCAAAGAAGAAGGATTCCGATTGATAGATATTTTAAAACGAGTGGACATTCCAGAAGCAACGTATCATTATCATATCAAACAAATGAATCAGGAAGATCCGGATAAAGCATGGAAAACATTGATTTTAGAGACGTTTGAGAAACATGAGGGTCGATATGGCTATCGCCGAATTCACGCAGAATTAAAGGCAGAAGGACACATAATCAACCATAAAAAAGTACAGCGAATCATGAATGAAATGAATTTGAAATGTGAGAAATTCGGGCGTAAATCTCGTTATAAATCTTATAAAGGAACTGTGGGTAAGGTCGCAAAGAATCGATTAAACAGACGTTTTATCACACCAAATGCCCTTCAAAAATTAGTAACAGACATAACCGAATTTAAGTGTACAGATGATGAAAAATTGTATCTAAGTCCCATCATGGATTTATTCAACGGTGAAATACTCGGTTTCAGTATGTCGAAACGCCCTACACTCGATTTCGTAATGGAGGCACTTGACCAAACACTTCCGATTATTCATGAGCAGGCGAATTATCGAACAACAATTCATTCGGATCAGGGGTGGCATTATCAACATAACAAATGGGTGAAAACATTAAAGAGAAACAAGATTTTCCAAAGCATGTCTCGTAAAGCAACATGTGCAGACAATGCGGCCATGGAGAACTTTTTTGGCATACTCAAACAGGAAATGTATTATGGGGAAGTATTGATTTCCTATGAAGCGTTACAGAAGAAAATTGAGAAGTACATCAGTTATTACAATAATGATCGAATTAAACAAAAACTGGCCGGCATGAGCCCGGTAAAATACCGAACTCATACCAGCCAATTAGCTGCATAATAAAAACTCTAACTTTAAGGGGTCACTACCTAATGGAGGCTTTTATGGCGAATAATTCACAGTCGAATAAATATCTTATCTTTCTAGAACTACTGTTTTATGCAGCTTTACCCTATGCAATATGGAAGTTTGGCCGAGAGCCTTTTGGTGACTATGCTGCGATGCTGCTGTCCACTGTTCCCGGGTTAATTTATACTGTTTACCGCTTTGCTAAGGATCGGCAGTTTAATGTGACGGGCTTGTTTATTTTAGGCTCGATGCTTATAGGTACTACGGTAGATTTATTGTCAGGTTCAGCGGAGCAAATGATTTGGAATAATGTTTATTTAGGTCTTTTTTACACATTTCTCTATGTAATTTTATTTATTATAAAAAAGCCTTTTCCTTTGTATGTTGCAAGTGATTTTGCATATTTGCAAGGCTATGCACGAAAGGACAGTAAAGCTTTGTTCTTTCAAAAAGGGATTTTCGGATGGTTTCAGCTGATCCAGATTGTTTTCATTATTCGAGGACTTGTTATGGCAGGAATTACGGTCTTTCTGCTACGGAAATACGGAATTGACAGCTATGGGGATATGCTGATTTATAAACGTATAGCAAGCTGGCTGTTTTCCGGCATAGTAATGGGTATGTTCTTCTACATTAATGTAATCGTGCAAAATTACACGAACAGGGTACAGGAAAAAAATGATGAAAAGCTGCCGGAACCTGAAGTTATGGCGAAGTAATTTTTTGTGAAAGGATGATGGTGATGAAGAACACAGCAAATGTAAAAGAATGTCCAAAATGCGGCGGCACGGAATTAGGTAGAGGAAAACATAGCGGCTACAGTGTTATGGCCCCTGTTAATAAATTGAGTTTGGGTTGCAATATCGAATACATTATATGTACACATTGTGGATTTATCATTGAGGGCTATGTCGTAAAGCCCGAGAAATTTAAAGGAACATTTTAATTTAGACTTCCACTTACTAAAAGCCCATTGCAGGATGCAATGGGCCTCTCATTTTCTATATTATAAAAAATTACATCTTCCAACTACCTCTGCTTTTACTGAATAATATGCTTTTTGTATCTCCTTTGCATCCGCTGGATATGTCGCCATCAATTCATCACGCAACTCTTTAAGGTTTTTTGTATAACTTCCTGTAAAGCCATTCATTATAGCCGTCAAAAACACGGGGCTGTAATTTGTTTTCATTTGATTCATAGTAACAGCCCCTTCATTAATTCAACTGTTTTAGTCGCTCTTTTGCGGCCACCATATTTTTCAATGATGCAATTGTCTCTTGTTCCGTACGAGTTTTCAGGCCACAATCGGGATTGATCCAAAATTGTTCTATTGCGATTACTTTTTTACCTTTTTCAATAATGGCTGCCATTTCTTCCACAGTTGGAATACGCGGACTATGAATATCATATACACCTAAACCAATTCCAAGTTTGTATGGTTTTTCTTTTAGTACTTTTATGAGTTCTCCGTGACTTCTTGACGTTTCAATTGAAATCACATCCGCATCCAATGATTCTATTACATCTATAAAATCGTTGAATTCACAATAACACATATGTGTATGAATCTGGGTCGTTTCACGCACACCGCTTGTCGCTAATTTAAATGCATCTACACTTGCATCGATATAAGCCTTATGCAGACTTTTACGGATCGGCAAGCCTTCTTTCAATGCAGGTTCATCTACTTGAATAATATTGATTCCCGCATTTTCAAGTGCTCTTACTTCTTCTCTTAGTGCCAGGCCGATTTGATAAGCAACTTCTGAGCGAGCTAAATCATTTCTTACAAATGACCAGTTCAATATTGTAACGGGTCCCGTCAACATCCCTTTTACCGGTTTTTCCGTAAGTGATTGTGCCGCACTTACTTCCTTTACTGTCATCGGTTCTATCCATTCAACATCTCCGTATATAATTGGGGGTTTTACACAACGTGATCCGTATGAAACTACCCATCCATTTGTCGTAAAAGCAAAGCCATTTAATTTTTCACCAAAAAATTCGACCATGTCAGTTCGCTCGAATTCACCATGAACAAGGACATCAAGGCCAAGTTGCTCCTGAATGGTAATCCAACGTGCGGTTTCATTCGCGTTGAATGCTTCATACTCGGTTGTTGTAATTTCCCCTTTTCGCCATAAACTACGGTTTTTCTTAACTTGTGAGGATTGCGGGAAACTCCCGATTGTTGTTGTCGGATAGTCTGGTAACTGTAAAAAGGCACGTTGTAGCTTACTACGCTTGTCGTAGTCATCAGTTCGTTTAAATGCTTCCGGTGTTAATGCGTTTACTTGTGCATGTACTGCTTTCTTTTGTCTTGATTCATGCAGTGCCAATGTTCGGATTGCTTTTTCGCTATCTAAAAAAGCCTGTATATGAGGAACTTCCAGCTGAAGTATTTTCCCTTTGATCATTTGCAATTCCGTTATTTTTTCATTGGCAAATGCCAAAGCATTTAGCAGCTCTGGTACAATCCCGTTTTCTCCTGCTGTTGTAACTGGCACATGCTGAAGACTGCACGATGTTTGTAGATGTATTGGTGAAAATGGTACATAGGAACGTATTTCCGCTACTAGTTCCAACTGCTTCTGCAGCTCGGCTCTCCATATTTCCCGGCCATTAATAATACCTGCATACAGAAATTTCTCTTTCGGAAAACCAAACTCCTTTAATGCCGCTATGTTTCCTTTGTTTCCATGAACAAGGTCCAGTCCAAAGCCATCGACAGGCAAATTAATCATTGTTTCATAGTTGGATAACGCTTCAAAATAAGTTGTGCAGATCGATTCAACTGTCAGTCCTTTTAATATTTGATGATAAAAATGTTGAACTAATGCGATATCTTCGGACGTAAGGTCTTTTGTAAGGCTTGGTTCTTCAAGCTGGATCGATGTTGCACCACTTGCTTCCAATGACTGAAGCAACTCTTTATACACCTTTACCAGCTGCTGAATATAGTGTTGCTTTTGTTCTTGGCCTACACCTTTCGTCAGTTTATAAAATGTAAATGGACCGATAATAGTCACACGAGGGGTCATGCCGAATGCTTCGATTGCCTCCTGAATATATTGCGCGTAAACATTGTGTTGCAATGTCAGTTGCTGCCCTTCGAATTCCGGGACAATGTAGTGATAATTCGTGTTGAACCATTTCGTCATTTCACAAGCCACCACATTTTCAGCCCCGCGCGCCATTGCAAAATACGCTGTTAACTGATGCTTCAAGGAAAGACGGTCGTATCTAGATGGAATCATATTAAACATAACGGCTAAGTCAAGCATGCGGTCATAGTATGTAAAATCACCTACTGTTAAAATATCCAGCCCCAAATCTTGTTGTTGATGAAGTTGAGCAATGCGTATGTTTTTCATTTCCTGTTCATAACATTCCAAAGATAATTGTTCTTTCCAAAACGCCTCTGTTACATGTTTCCATTCACGATTCTGTCCAATATACGGGTAGCCAATTACTGCTGTTTTCATAAACAATTCCTCCTTAAATTTGTTACATAAAAACCAAAACCCCTCTTTCAAAATGAAAGAGGGGTGTGAATGTTTAAGAGATTGACAATAAAAACCTTTGCATAATCAAAGGAGTTCTGTCTCACTTTCGCACAAAATCACCACCTATTTCCACGTAGGTATTGGCGTGTACTAGTTTCCGGCAGGTCTCCTGGCTCATCATCAACGTTCTTGTGACCCTTCCCATCAATAGACAGTGGTTGAATATCACGAACTCCGATTTACAGTTGCGGGACAGCACCAGACTTTCACTGGTTTCCCTTTTAAGCTTGTTCTCACAAGCACCGTAACTTACACAGTATGTAATTTCGTATACTATATCATAGAATTCTAGTTTTGAAAATTCTTTTTATTTAGCGACCATATTAAGGATATGCGGGGTTGAAATAATTTCAGTGGATGCTGTGTGCTTTTTATTAGAAGAAATTTGTTTATTTTAGCACTTCTGCGGATGATTTTAGAAAAGTTGACATACTTATTAGCTAATCTGGAACTGATATTAGCATATCCTGCTCCTTTATTAGAAAATCAGCAACTTATTAGAAAATCGGTGGATTTATTAGCACATTTTTATATTTATTAGAAAAGCCCGCAGTAAACTCCACAAAAAAACTTGCTCAAAAAGCAGCTACACTTTTTTCGCAAGTTAATCTTTCATTTCACTATTAATTTAGACGTTCGTCAATGAGTGCTTCCATATCACTCGCAATCGTTTCATATGGAACACCATCTTCGCCAGTGCCATAGCCTGAATAGTTTTTCACGGCGATTCCTTTTTCATCCACTAGGAAAAATGTATCGGCATGGATAACTTGATCGTTTCCTTCAATCGACTGCACAGGTGTTTTAAATGAGTTTCTGCCAAACTGCTCAATAAATTTTTGATCGTATCCTGTCAGCATATGCCATTTTGATTCATCTACTGGTGTATGGCGCGATAAATATTCTGTCAAACGCGCCGGTGTGTCGTAGTCCGGATCAACGGAAAACGCGACAATTTTATAATCTTCCAGCCCTTTTTTCTCGAGATGATCCTGTACACGGGTCATATTCATTGTCATTGGCGAGCAAATTGTTGTACAGCTTGTGAAGATGAACATTGCAAGCCATGGTTCCCCTTTTAGGCTGTCCAGTGTCACTTCATTGTTACGGTGATCGGTCATCGTAAACTCGCTAATTTCAAAGTTGGTCGTCGGTTTAAACTGATAATTGCTGCATGCAGTAAGTACAGTTGCTGCCAAGAGCATAAGTGCGAATACTATGTTTTTCGTTTTCATTTCTCTCTCTCCACTCTTTGAACATTACTCTCATCTTACCCAATATTTAGTATATTCTCAATAGTTATTGGAAGAAAGGACGTGTGTCAACATTGTGAAGAGTTTCTCACGCTCTATCTGCAGGATGATGCAATGATACGAGTGCTGTATGAATCGCTTCAAGTTTTGTTTCTATCCGATACAGTAAATAAAAAGATATAAAGATCGGAAACGTTACTTCCTGAAGAATGGCAATCCACTGGTCCATTATAATCCCTCCATTTTTATTTAAAGAAGCCGGCAAAGTATCACACTTCGCCGGCCTTGCTATTAGCTGATCAGTTCAATTGCTGTTACATTACGCTCAACAATACGCGCAGATTTTTTTACATTGAACAAAAATCCGTCTTTCGAAAATACCGCCTGATCAATAATTGTTTGCATCGCTGCATTCACTTCAGCCTCCGTTAAATTCGGCTTAGGATCATTAATATTGATCGTCATTGTGCTTCCTGCAATGTTGGCAAATGTTAATTGTAAAGCTTGTGCCATAAGCTCACCTCCTTTTCTTTACTACACTTGATTAAGCTGTAATCGTTTCTTTCTGCGTTTTCACAGATTCGATATAATCGTAATCTGTTAAACCGACGATTGTTGTCCCAACTGTGTACAGCTGCTGGGCTGTTGCATTTCTTTCCAAGTTACGGAATGTGGAACTTTTAATCATTGGCTCATTAAATTCATCAAGCCCTGTCTGATAATAAACTGTCAACGTCGCAGATAAAAATCCAAATTCATTCATGTTTCTCACCTCCTTGCCCTATATATGTCATGATTTACAGAAAAAAGGGACAATGACGATGAAAAAAATTACAAAAACTTATATAATAGACAATAATGAGGTTTATCACCAATAGATTAGTAGAAGAAATTTCGTAGACAATATTAAGTAATGAGGTGAACATTGTGGGCTTAGATGGCTGGTTTTTATGGTTTATTTTATTTTGGGTTGTAGTATTGATTTCGCTTATGGGGATTGGCGGCTTTTTTATGTTCCGCAAGTTTTTGAAGGCCCTGCCGAAACAGGATGGTAAATCGGATTTAGATTGGCAAAACATATACTTAGATAAAACGATTCATCTATGGGGTGAAGATGAAAAACAATTACTTACCGAGCTTGTCAGTCCTGTACCAGAGTTATTCCGGCAAGTTGCCAAAGAAAAGATTGCCGGTAAAATCGGTGAAATCGCCCTGAATGAACGTGCCACAAAAATCGACTTGGACTTAATTATTCGTGGCTATATTATCGCTTCGCCAAAGCGCGACCATAAGTTTTTACGTAAAAAGCTCGATGAAATGAGAATTGATACGACGAATTATGATCATTTATTTGAGACGTAAAACGAAAAAGACTGTCTTTAAAAGTATAAAACTTTTAGAGACAGTCTATTTTATGCGACAATATGCGATTTTTCAAGCTTCTTATATTTAATAAGCATACCGATTCGCCACGGCAAAATCATAGAGAAAGCCAAGATAAAGAACATACCGGCCAGTTCACCGACATCAAATGTATCGGCAAATATTAATTTCAAAATAATACGTAGTACAAGTAATCCCACTAATATGAATGGAAATGCTTTAGATTGCTTCATATAAATTGCGCCGTCTCGCACTTCAAACTTCGACGTTAAGATTAATACAGATGAAAATAACAAGCCTAGTGCGGCCGCTTCTACTATTTGAATTGGCGCTACACGAAATTCCTCATAAATAAACATCAGTGCACCTGTTGACATCGCAAAAGGCGGGATGAGTATTTTTTTTGTGGATACCGGCTTTTTTTGTGCACGTAGTCTTATGAACATTACGAATGAGCCCATTAAGACTGCCATAATCGTCGAACCAATTAATAAATAGTGAGAAGGTATACTGTCAAACATCATATTCCTCCTCTTGCATGAACGCGTGTAAAGATCTGGTATATACGAATCATGCACCCTTTTTCCCTTATATTACTTCCCTTAGTATAGCACGGTCTTATTAAGCAGGGAACTGTCAGAATCCTTTAAAACCATCGAAAATCGGCAAGAGAAGATTAATAATATACGTCAATCCGTCAAAGAACAATAAAATTCCGACCGCAATCATAATATAGCCGCCAACTACTATGATTTTTTGGCTATGTGTGCGAATCCAGTTCATTCGTGAAATGAAGAATGACAATGTAAAGAATGGGATAGCAAAGCCTAAGTAGTATGCTAGCATATACCACATTGCCGAGTCAGGATTCGTTCCACCAAGGGTAATTATCGCTGCCAGTATTGGTCCTGTACAAGGAGTCCATCCCGCTGCAAAAGCAAGACCGATCAGCACCGAACCTAAATATCCGGATGGTCGGTTTTTGAACTGGAACTTGCGGTCTTTCATTAAAAAGTCAATTTGCAACAGACCGACAATCATTAAACCGAATGCGACAATTAAAATGGCTCCAATTTGACGCAGTAAGTCCTGGTATTGAAAAAAGAAATCTTTCGCTAACGATGTTCCAAATCCGATGGCGATAAATATAATCGAAAATCCAAGCAAGAAAAATAAAGTATGTAAAATTGCGCGTTTTTGCATCATCCCTTTTTCGGCTTTCAGCTCATCGAGTGTCATACCGGTTATGTAGGACAAAAATGCAGGATAGAGCGGTAGCGTACATGGTGAAATAAAACTTAAAAACCCGGCACCGAACGCTAAAAGGATATTTAAATCTGTATTCATGCTGCTTCATTCTCCTTAACATTGATACCTTCATCGTACCAAATTTCCCCATACATTACTTGCTTTTTTAAATGAAAATTTTTTGTCAGCATTTTGTGGTTGATTTGAAAGGTAAATGTGCGAAAGTGCCGCGCTAATGTTTGAAAAATAAATGCTCTGTCTGCATGATTGGACTGACACTTTAGCACATTTGAGAAAAGAAGGGCGTGTTTTATTATCGAATCATATCAATAATAAAAAGACTGGAATAAATGACCGAGGTAAACAGGACCACAATTGAAATCGTAATAAATTGGAACCTAAGCGACCAGCGCCATACACATTCCTTAGGATAGCTTTTTTTCCATCGGAGAGCTGCCTTAAAGTTAATAAACCAACAATGCAATGTAATAAAAATGGAAGGAATTGTATACAATGCGATCAACAACAAAGATTGTTGGAATACGTTTGTCGTATATTTTCCGTAATGAATCATGAAGTATGGGAGTACGAACCAGAATACGGATGTAAATACTAATACGACAGCTGCCAAAATATGCAGCCATAAATATTCACTGTGCGTTTGCCTGTAATGTTTTAATGCTGCCTGCATGATAAATCACCTACTTTTTTCACTTACTATTCCCGCTTTTTGTCGAAAATGAAACCGGAAAAATATAGTAAATAGAAAAATTCTGCCTTTATCTCTTAAGATTAAGGCAGAATTTTTTAAAAAGATGAAGATAATTCGAAAATTTCTCTGTTGGACCGTAAATTCCATTCAGGCTCGAAGCGTTTCACAATTAAATTTTTCAGTTTATTCATTGCTTTTTCATTTTCCATTGGATATATTTCAAAATGCACATCGCTCGTCGGCAAAAGCTGTGTTATCTTTGCGTTTACATGGCAATGTGTAGACGTTCCATCCCGATAGCAACCTTTTGCATATATGCTGCCAATATGCTGATTAAAACGCTCTTTAAATGTTCTTGCGCAAACACCACAAAATTTCAGTTCATTGTTTGCAACAATCGTATAAATGCCTCGCTGTTTCAATAAATTCTCATCTCCACTGACAACAAAGCGAGAGTAGATCAGGTCACCGTAATTATTTAAAAACTGTCTGTAAATAGGGTTGCCTTCCTCTTTAAGAGATTTTAATGCAGCCCCTGCTGGCATATCCAATAAATATTTCTGTTTGTTTACACAGTCTTTTAAATGCTCGTATTTCTTTTGTTTCGTAAGCTCGCCCAACGTTTTTTTATCAAAACTCTCAAATAAGTCCGCAATACCCTGTTCTAGTACAATTATCTCTACTTTAGTGAACTCTATTTTTTCTTCATTTATTTGGATAAACATTCATATTCCCCTTTCAACGTATCCCCTTTTAACATACAATTTCGATAGAAAAGATTAAAACCCTCTTTATTTTTCAAATTCTGTATTAGTACACATTTAAACATTGCTTGCAAAAAAAAAAAAAAAAAGCGATTCGCTCTATTGAACGAAACGCTTTACTATTAAAAATTTTCTTTATCAAATACTTCCAAATCAATAATGCGTGCCCCTTGTTTTAAGATGGCGGCTTCTAGCTCGTCCACTGTCGATTGTTTCGCGCCTTTTGCCAGAGTAATAACTACTCGACGTAAATAGGTCGTGTCATCATCAAGCGAGAACACACAATGCAGAGGCCACACCTTTTTGACCGCCGTCAGAACTCTTATTAAAATTCCGTCCGTGTCCGGCAATGCAATTGTAATGGCACAGCTACCTGTTCGGTATCCCCACGCCTCTTCCAATAGCTCAAATACTTTAGAATGAGGTAAAATGCCGGCAAAGTTCCCTTTCGTATCAACAACCGCCAAATAAGGCAACTGTTTAATCGAATGGAATACTTCAAAAAATGAACTGTTTTCGTGGACGAATGCATCTGCTTCTTCAGTCAGTGCTTTTACCGGAGCTTTCATATCGCCTTCCTTTAATTTATATTCGAGCACTTCGATTTTATAAATATTTCCGACGAATTTTTCACCTGCTTCATCCAATACCGGGATGCATCTGTAGCCATTATCATTTAACTGACCGAGCACGTCTTTAATCGGGTCAGTCTCTTTTACATAGCTTACATCTTTTTTCTTTACATACCTTTGTTTAACTAACATGGCATTACCTCCTTGATGTACTAATCTTATTTTAATGGTAGTGATTCAAATACGAAAGCAATTTTTAGAATATTTCGTATTTCCTATTTGTAAATTTCATAATAAATATACGCATACGCTAAATCCAGGCATTTTTGATAGCTAGTTAAACTATTTTCTTTATTATTTACCGAGGCAAAATAGATGGCCTCCAGTACACTGCTGTTTTTCGGGTAATATTCACGGATTTTATAAAAAACCTTTGCACATAGTGTATCGGTACAGTTTTCAGTCAGCTGAATAATATAGCCAATTGTCGATTCATCAAGGCGCGTACTCGTGATGATGACATCTTTCATTACGCTCATCATTTCTTCATTGATTAAATGTAGAATATTATTCAACTTCTCTTTTTCAGTCGCCACCACTTTACAATCAACCAGAACGAGCGTATACCCCAAATCTTTCACACAGTTCATTAGATATGTACCCGCGAGATGAAACTGCTGTAATGGCGATATAAAGCTTTTATCCAGTTCAAAATCGTTAGTTATGGACGTTTTAATATATTTTTCCATATAATGTTTATCAGTTTCAATTTTCCGATAAAAACGGGCCTGGTACTGCTCCATCTTTTTTAAGAGAATTTCTTCGTTAATCAGCTTGTAGGAACGGGTAATATATTTATAGCATTCCTGCACTAAGTCTTTATGACTGTTCGCTTTCATGGAAAGCAGGAGGACTTTATGCATTACTTCAATTGCACATTCATATCGGCCATTTTCAAAAAGAATTTTTCCTCTCAGAACACGGACATGGAGATCGATGCGGGAAAACTTTTCAAAGGGATATTCTTTGAAATAATCATTGAATAACTTCTCCGCATAATCTACTTTTCCCAGCTGCAATGACATTTCAATATGTGTTATAAAACGGACAAGCAAGAACCGATCATCTTCCGGCTTCCCCATCTTTAAAAAGACTGCAGGTATTTTACTAATATCCCAAAAAATTTCTTTCGGTAATTCGTCCATTTGAGTTGCATAATAATTATTCATCGCAAGTGACAGCAATGCATAATTTTCATCTTCCAATGCCAAGCTGCTCGCAAGTCTGTAATATTTTTTCGCCTGTACAAATTCAATACTGAAATAATAGCAGTGCCCAATAATTATATAAAGTTGAGCTAAGCACTTCTTAAGATTTTCTTTAAAATGCTCTTCCTGGTCCAACAACAATTGTAAAATCTTAAGATTGCTATTTGCTATAACAAAAGGTTCACTGTCAAAACGTAGGAAGTCACCTATCTTTTCTATGTTTCCCTCATCTATTAATGATTTGAACATTGCTCTATACGCCTCAAAATGTGCATCCAATGATGTAAATGTTTGTGATCGATAATGGTCAAGCTGTAATGTCTTAAGTTGCTTCCCCATCTTATAAACACCTCCTATTTTTCCAAAGATAATGGCTCGTACAGTTCTCTTTTAATAATTGAAAATTGGTCCATAAAACGAATGACTTTTTGTTTAAAATCATTATATATTGCTGCATTCTCCTCTAAATACTGGCGCAGACTTTTTATTATTATCGTTTCGATTTGGACGAGTTTTTTTGGATAATGTTCATACTCATAGAAGCGGTCATTAAATAATTGCTTTGAGCTGTTTTCAAACTTCATATATAAATCATATTGTTCTTTTGATAATGACTCGAGTACATCACGCAAAAGATCCAAAAATAGATTGACTGTCATTACCGAGGCCATTAACGCATTCGTATAAGATCCAACCGTTGTTTTTTTCAGTCGTTTAAATTTCGAACTGACAAGGACCTCATTTAATATAAAATTTCGCAACAAAAAAATGAGGGCGTACTCGGAATTGATGACCGGCTCTTCCTCAAAATAAAAGTAAATCCAAACATCACTTACACTGTCTTTAGCAAAAGATAAGTGTGTAAAGTCATGGCGGATTAAATGGTAAAAGTATTCAAAATGTTCAAGCTGTTTAAATTGTTCCAACTGTTGTTCAGTTAATATAAATAACGAATTCGATGTATCAAAATCCTTCATCTCCACACCTCATTTACAACCTTTACTACCATTATAATAGTTATTTGTTAAATTTTGTTGTATTTTGTAAAATAAAAAGACATACCCGAAAGAAAGTGACTTTCGGGTATGTCTAATCTAATTAATATGAATTAATATGCTAGGCCAAATAACGCTTTAATATGAGTCATATAGCGGATATTTGAAGCTTCTTTCATTAATGAAGCTGGTAAACCTACTAATTGAGTGTTGTTTGCTCCAACTGTAGCAATACCATCTTTACGTCCTAAAGAACCTAAAGTACCTGAGTTAGTAAATTTGAATTCTTTTAAGTCAGCACCTTTAATTTGCGCAAAAATGTTGTAACCAGCAGTTTCACCTTGCTGCCACGCTACTTGAGCAGTTGGCGCATAAGTTGGGCGGTCACCCGGGTTTGGAATATGTGCTGATGCATCACCAATAACAAATACTTCAGGATGTGAAGTAGATTGTAAGAAGTCATTGATTGTTGCTTTACCGCGATCTGCAGCTAAACCTGATTCAGCTACTAATGGAAGCGGAGCAACTCCACCTGTCCATACTAATGTGTTTGCAACGATTGGCTCACGCTCTTTTAATTGAATGACATTGCCTTCAACACCAGTAACAGGTGTTGATGTAATGAATTCTACACCGCGCTTCGATAATGACTTAGTTGCACGATCGATTAAGTTTTCCGGGAATACTGGCAAGATTTTTGGACCTGCTTCAACTAGTTTAATTTTAAGGTCTTCAAATTTAACACCGTATTTCGCAGCAACTTTAGGGAAGTGGTCTACGATTTCACCAACAAGCTCAACGCCTGTTAAACCGCCACCGCCGATAACGATTGTCGCATCTGCTTCGTCTTTTGTTGTTGCATATGCTTTAATGCGTGCTTCAATATGCTCGCGAATTGCATTTGCTTCATCTACTGATTTTAATACGAAAGAGTTTTCCTCTAAACCTGGGATTCCGAAGAAACCAGTTTGGCTGCCTAGAGCAACAACTAATGTATCGTATTGTATTGTTTTGCCGTTTGAAAGAACTACATTTTTGCTTTCAACGTCAAAGCTGTTTACTTTTGCGATTTCCAAGTTGATGTCATAACCTTTGAAAATCTTTTCAAGTGGTAATGATACAGCACCTTCTGCAATTGTACCGCCAGCTAAACGGTGTAATTCAGTAATGATTTGATGTGTAGGGAATTGGTTTACAACTGTAATACGCGCTTCGTCTTTATTTAAATATTTACGAGCTGTTTGTGCTGCTAATACACCAGCAAATCCAGCACCTAAAATAACGATTTCTTTAGTTACCATATTAAAAATCCTCCAATAAAATTAGATTATACAAATTATTTCATTTGTTTACGTTCAGATGCTACTTGTAAAAATGCATTAGCAAAACGTAATGCCCCTTGAACCTGTGGGTCTTTTAACATTTTTAATAAGCCGAATACACCTACTGTTTCATTGCTAACTTCAGCACGGTCTTTCGCTTCAATCGCTGTCTGTGCCAATGATTTTGCAGTATCAACAACTGGGCTAGCCATTTCTGTTACAGCCGCAACTGTATCATTTTTTAATGTTTCGTCTGTTGCAACACTAGTCGCAAATTCATAAGTTTTTGTTAATAAAGTAGTCATCTCAGCCAATTTTGGTAAGTTATCTACTAAAGTAGTTAATGAAGCTTGTACCTCTGGCTTTAGTAACTGATCTAATACATCTAATTGCTCTTGTGTAACAGCCACTTTTTCTACCTGCTGATTATTCATTTCTGACATAATAACTCTCCTTTGCCATCACTTAATATTATTTTTTTCGAAAATTTCATACCTGATTGTAAAAACTTTCACATACCATTCAATAAGCAACGATAGCACAAAGATTCGTTTGTTACAATTAGAAATCGGAAATAAACGACCGAAAAACTTAATTCAAGAATATTCTGTAATTTTATTATTTAAAAAAATTTAATTTTTATGTATTTAGCGTATTTTTGTGTATTTTATAATAAAAATTTCCCTTCATTATTTTTAATATTGAAAGTATTTAAATAGTTGTTTCTTATCATTATTAAAGTTTAATTAGGTATTTATATGATGGAAAACAAAAATTCTTTACTAGTAAAAAATGATTCACCCCCTTCCCTATTCCCCTCCATAATATTTTTCTAAAAAACTTTCTCTTCAAACGGTTGATTTGACTCAATAGGAACCTCCACGTTGCTATGAAACGAAAAAGTGCGTACTTTTTTTAATTTTCGAGTGGATCCATAATAAAAAAGCAACGAAATACTTATTCAATTGGAGGATCAATAAATGATTACTAGTTTACAGGATACAATCAAATTAAATAATGGGGTAGAAATGCCAGCAATGGGCCTTGGCGTCTTTCAGGTGGAAAACGATACAACGGCAGAAATCGTTAAAAATGCGATTGAGCTAGGTTATCGCAGCATTGATACAGCTGCTATTTACGGCAACGAAGCAGGGGTTGGCGAGGGTATACAATTAGCACTGGCGTCTACCGGTTTAAATAGAGAGGATTTATTCATCACATCTAAAGTTTGGAATGCCGGTTTAAATTATGAGGAAACTGTTTCATCTTACGAAGAGAGCTTGGAAAAATTAGGGCTGAACTATTTGGATCTATATTTAATCCACTGGCCAGGTAAAAATAAATTTGCAGAGTCTTGGACCGCTTTAGAGGATCTGTATAAAGAAGGTAAAATCAGAGCAATCGGTGTTTGCAATTTCAATATCTCGCATCTGCAGGATTTATTGAAAACTGCTCGTGTAACACCAGTCATTAATCAAGTAGAGTTTCACCCGCGTTTACAACAACAATCATTACGTGAATTTTGTAAAGAACACAATATTCAGTTGGAAGCTTGGGCTCCATTAATGCAAGGGGGTCTACTCGAAGATACGACGATTGGAAAAATTGCCGAAAAGTATGGAAAATCAAATTCACAAGTTATTTTACGTTGGGATATTCAAAATGGAGTAATCACAATTCCTAAATCAGTTCGTAAAGAGCGGATGGCGCAAAATGCCGACATTTTTGACTTTAGTCTTACTGATGAAGAAATGCAGATAATCAATGCGATGAATTTAGATAAACGCGTCGGTCCAGATCCGGAAATTTTTGATTTCTAATTTGAATGGAAGATTTGCAGAGACGAAAAGCCTCAAGATTTTTGAGGCTTTCATTATTTTCATTAAGATAGTTTTTGCACAGCAATATCATCATCACGCTGCATAAGAAGAACTTCTTCACCATTCTCTTTTAATTTATCGATGTGTTTCTCGCCCCACGTGCAAAGTAAGTTGAGCACCGGCTCCATCTCGTGTCCATATGGGGTTAAAGAATATTCAACTTTCGGTGGTACTTGGTTATACACCTTACGATTAATTAAGCCGCATTGCTCAAGTTCGCGTAATTGGGACGTCAGCATTTTTTGTGAAATGCCGGGAATTAATCGGCGAAATTCATTTGTTCGGATTTGACCATGGTGATTGAGGTGACAAAGAATGACTGGTTTCCATTTACCGCCAATGACTTCGAGTGTTGCTTCGACACCAATATTATAAACTTTTTTCATTTTGAAACCCCCAGTATTATCAAAAGTAACTAAAAGTACTGTACATGCTTTTATAGTATGTATGAATAATACTATACCCTATAAAATAAATCAAAGGAGTTATTTTTAATATGTCTACATCAAAAACACCAAACGCCAGATTAACACTTCTTGCGTTAGCAATCAGTTCGTTTGGTATCGGTTCCACAGAATTTATTAGCGTTGGATTGCTCCCGCTCATCACAAATGAGTTTGGTATTACTTTAAGTACTGCCGGATTAACAGTATCAATTTATGCATTAGGCGTTACAATCGGAGCACCCATTTTAACAGTTTTAACATCCCGGCTTGATCGTAAAAAAGTGCTTCTGCTCGTAATGGTTCTTTTTATCGTCGGTAATTTATGGGTAGCGATTGCACCCACATTTACTTTACTGTTAATCGGACGCATTATTTCGGCATTTGCCCATGGGGTATTTATGTCGATTGCGGCGGTTATTGCGGCTGATGTTGTGGCACCTAACAAACGAGCAAGTGCAATCGCTTTTATGTTTACAGGATTAACTTTGGCAACTGTCAGTGGAGTACCTTTAGGAACATTTATTGGCCAAGTAACGGATTGGCGTCTGTCATTCATTTTCATCGTCATCATTGGCATAATTGGGTTAATCAGCAATGCGTTTCTTGTGCCAAATAATTTAACAAAGAGCAAACCGATTTCATTAGGTGATATCGGAAAAGTGTTAAGCAATTTACGTATGCTATTAATTTTATTTATTACAGCAATGGGTTACGGAGGCGTATTTGTTGTCTACACATATGTGTCCCCTATTCTTGAAAATCAAATGGGTTATTCCCCTCATGCAATTGTCGTAATATTGGTTGTATATGGTATATGTGTCGCAATAGGAAATACAATCGGTGGCCATTTTGCAAACACCAATCCATTGCGTGCAATATTCATCTTCTTTATTGGACTAGCGTTAACGTTACTTGGTGTATACTTCTCATTTGATTTTAAAGTAATTGGGCTCATAATGGTATTAGCAATGGGGTTTTTTATGTTTATGAATGTGCCCGGCTTACAATTGTATGCCGTTCAGCTATCCGAAAAATATGTCCCAGCAGCCACTGCGATGGCTTCCGCTTTAAATATTTCAGCATTCAATATCGGGATCTTCCTCGGTTCATATGTCGGCGGTTTAATTGTTCATTATCAATCACTGGACAATACGCCTGTATACGGATTTTTAATGGTTATCATTGCAGCAAGTATTACGTTAGTTTGGATGATCTTTGAAAATAAACAAAATGTTTGTACTGCGAATGAATTTTCGCCATTAACCAAAAATCAATCGCTATAATATATTTACGTAAAAATGGATAGAAACCTCTCCTAACTTTATTGTTTGAGACGGTTTCTATTTTTGTTTATAATTCCATATGGCAATACTTTAAAAGGAAATCCATCTTGTTTTCATCGTTCTTCAGAATTTCTCCACAATTTAACCTTCAATATTCCGTTTTATTTGCTATGCTTAGTTTGAAGGAGCGTTATTTAATGAAAAAGATTATTTTTATACTTATTTTTGCCATTATTGGCTTTCAATTTTTTACGACTGAACAAGTTGGTGCTCCCGACTTGCCTCAGCAGCTTTCACTAGCATCGTATTCCGTTTCAGACGGGGATCTTGTCCTTGTTAACCGGGACATTGCATTACAGGGGGAGCCCGACAATTTAGCCACTATTCCTTATGATATTGCAGATAATGTGATCGTCAATTCAGAGTATTTTCTTGAAGAACAGGCTATTGAACCACTTGACCAATTATTCCATGCTGCAGCGGATGCTGGAATCGAGCACTTTATTATTAATAGTGCCTATCGCAGCGGAACACTTCAGAAACAGCTTTTCGATCAATATGGTGCTGATTACTCGCTGCCTGCCGGCTATAGTGAACATCAGACAGGCTTATCGATCGATATTGGTTCGACTGTCGGCAAAATGGAAAATGCGGCAGAAGGTAAATGGATGGAACAACATGCAGCGGAATTCGGCTACATCCTGCGCTATCCTAAAGATAAAGTCGATATTACCGGAATTGAGTATGAACCTTGGCATTTCCGTTACATAGGCTTGCCCCATAGCATAAAAATGCAACAGCACGCTTTTGCTTTTGAGGAATATATCGCTTATCTTAAAGAGAAGCAATTTTATAAGATGAAAGTAAATGATACAACTTATTTCGTACAATATACGGATAACAAGACATCTGTTAACACACTTGAATCAAAGAATATCAAGGTATCTGGTGATAATGTGAGCGGGTATATTATTACTTCCGTATTGGAGGAAAAATAATCGGTGTCAAGTATTTACTTGAGATAAATAAAAAAATCGACCAATTGCAGATTGGTCGATTTTTATTTTGATCGATTGATTATACTTTAACTTCATGCTCTTTATTATACGTTGCATGATTTTTTCTTGCTTCGAGCACTTTGGATGCGGAAAAGATGAATACCGCCAGCCAAATACATAGGAATGTTATGAATTCTGTCAGTGTAAACGGCTCCTTGTATAAAAAGATGCCGAGCATTAAACTAATGGTTGGTGCCAAAAATTGAATAAAGCCCATTAAATAAAGTGGGATTTTTTGCGCACTCTTTGCAAATAGGACAAGTGGCAAGGCTGTTACGATCCCGCCGCCCATTAACAATAGGTTAGTTTTCCAGTCCACATGCATAAAAGCAATTTCCGATGTGTTCATTAAGTAAATGTATATAGACACAGCAATCGGTAAAACAAACAATGTTTCGATTGCGAGTCCGCGTGTCGCATCGAGTGGAATTTGCTTTTTAATTACACCATAAAAAGCAAAAGTTAGCGCCAGCGCCAGTGATACCCAAGGAATTGTTCCTCCTAATACAGCCTGATACCCTACGCCTATTGCCGCAATGATGACAGCTACCGCAGTTGCCCGGGAAATTTTCTCTTTAAAAAAGATCATCCCAAACAATACCGATATAAGCGGGTTAATATAATAACCTAAACTCGTTTGAAGTAAATGTCCATTGTTTACTGCCCAAATGAATATTCCCCAATTCAGCGAAACGAAAACCGATGCTACGAACAGTAGAATAAACTGTTTCTTATTTTTCCATAGCATTTTGATATCTACGATCATTTGTTTATACTGACGGATCAGCAATACAAACAGGACGGTGAATACAAAGGACCAAATTACACGTCCTACTAATATTTCTACACTGCCGACATGCTGCAGCTGCTTCCAGTACAGGGGAATGATCCCCCACATTAAATAAGCGCCGATTGCTAAAAAGACGCCCTTTTTTTGTTCTGACATTGGTGCACCTTCTAATTTTTGATACTCTCATTATAGATGTCCATATTTGAGAAGTAAATAATTGTAGCTTCATAGACTCATTAAATTATTCCACTATACCATTTTGCAGTAAGTACATTTTGTGATATAACCCTTTTTGTGCGATGAGTTGTTGGTGTGTACCGCGTTCGACAATTTCGCCTTTATGCAATACTAGTATTTGCTCTGCATCCTGGATTGTTGAAAGTCTGTGGGCAATTGCTATCGTTGTACGGCCTTTTCGCATTTTTTCCAATGATTGCTGGATGCCGACTTCCGTTTCAGTATCGATCGCTGCCGTTGCTTCGTCAAGGACAAGGATTTTCGGGTTTGTCGCAATTGTCCGCGCAAATGCCACCAGTTGACGCTGCCCGCTTGAAAATGTCGAACCACGCTCTGTTACATGGCTTCCATAACCATCCGGAAGCGATTCAATGAAATCATTTGCCTGCACAAACTCTGCCGCTTCCTTCACCTTCTGTAAAGTGAGATTTTCATTATATAGCCGGATGTTCGAATCAATCGTTCCGTAAAACAGAAATGGGTCTTGTAGTACTAACCCCATTTTTGCACGTAGCTCCTGTTGTTTGTAATCTTTAATCGACTGGCCGTCAATTAATATTTCACCGCGCTTAAACTCGTAAAAACGCATTAGAAGATTGATAATTGAACTCTTTCCACTGCCGGTATGCCCGACTAACGCAACTGTTTCCCCAGGATTGACTGTGAATGAAATATTTTTCAGTACATCTTGCTTGCCGTCATAGCTAAACGACACATTTTTAAATTCGATATGACCTTTTGAAACTTGAACCGGCTTGTTCTGTTGCACTGGTTCAAGTTCTTCATTATCTAACAGCTCAAATACGCGGGATGCCGCTACAATCGCCTGCTGGAACAGTGCCAGACGTTCCATTACTTGATTGATCGGATCAAAGAAACGGTTCATATATGTTATGAAAGCATAGACAACGCCGACTTCTACCGCTGTTTCAAATGATGTCCATCCAAAGTAAAATAGCAAAATAACAATCGCTGTAAAGTACACTAAATCAATAATCGGACGAAGCAGAAGACTGTTCATTTTCGTATTGGCCATCATGGACTGGAAATGCTCTTCATTGACACGATCAAATTCATCATTGAAACGTGGTTCTTGACGGAATGCCTGCACAATGCTCATTCCTGATAATGTTTCAGAAAGTTTCGCATTAAGCTCACTGAGTTTCTCCCGCATTCGCATATAGACAACCGAACTCATTTTGCGGTATAGCCAAATGATGTACAGAATGACCGGCAGCAAAAGAAGCATATAAAATGCAAGCTTCGCATTCAAGAAAAACATCGCAAAATACACACCGACGATTAAAAACGCCGCCTGTACAAAGCTGATAAGTACCGACACGAACATATCTTTAATCGCTTCGGTATCATTTGTAGCCCTAGACACGATGGAACCTGCCGGAACTTGGTCAAAATAGCGCATGCCCAATCGGTGAATTTTAGAAAACACATCAATTCGCAGTTGCTGAATGACTTTCAATGCAAGTTCCTGGAATTTTATATTTTGATAGTATGTGATAACGACATTCAGCAACTGAATTACAAAGTATCCAATACCGAGTGTCACGATTGGAGTCATATCAAAATTGCCAATCATTAAATGATCATCAATATAAACTTTTATCAGATAAGGACCGATAATATCGCCGAGAACGGTTAGAACAAGAAGAAACAGCGCAATGGCCAATATCTTTTTATGTGGTTTCAAATAGGTTAACAGACGCTTTAATACGATGCGCTGTTCTTTATTTGAAATCGTCTCATTCGCCATCATGATCCCCCCCTTGTTCCACTAAATGTTCAAGTTGCTGTAACTGGTACATTTCATAATAACTACCTTCTAGTGCCATCAGCTGTTCATGGGTACCTTTTTCAATAATTGTTCCTTCATCAACGACAATAATGATATGTGCCTGCTGGATTGCACTTAGACGGTGCGACGTAATGATCGTTGTCGCATTTTTCCGCTCTTCTTTTAATGCATGCAGAATCGCTTCTTCCGTCCGCGCATCAACCGCAGATAAAGAATCATCCAATATGAGCAGCTCAGGTTTCATTAACAATGCCCTAGCGATAGAAATACGCTGTTTCTGTCCACCGGAAAGAGATACTCCCCGTTCTCCGACAATCGTGTCATAGCCATCTGTAAAGCTCATAATATCTTCATCAATATTTGCAAGTGCTGCCGCTGCACGAACTTCCTCCATGCTTGCACGTGGATTCGCAAAGGCAATATTGGAATAAAGCGTTGCTGAGAATAAAAAGTGATCTTGCGGTACATAGCCAATCGCCTGACGCAGAGCACTTTTCCTATAATCATTTATATTGTGTGCACCAAATTGAATCGTTCCTTCATATCCTTCAAACTCACGGAGCAACAGCTTTAAAATGGACGTCTTCCCTGCACCTGTTTTACCGACGATTCCGAGTGTTTCGCCGCGTTTCAGCTCAAAATGCACATCCCTTAATGTCGGTGCTGCATCTCCAGGGAAAGTAAAGGATTTCACGTTGAATAAAAGATCCCCGGAAGGATTTTCTTCAATAGCATCCAGCTTGTCATCAATTTCAATTGGGGTATTTAAAATACGTTCAATCCTGTCATACGAAACGCTGCCTCGCTCAACGATATTGAACAACATCCCAATTGCCAGCATCGGCCAGATCAGAATACTTAAATACGTCGTGAACGTAACTAAGTCACCGACCGTCATCGCATCTTCCAATATAAATTTCGTGCCAAATCCAAGACTCAGCATAAAACTTAAACCAACAACGAAGCTAATCGTCGGGTCAAATAATGAATCGACTTTTGCTACGCGCATATTTTTTTCCACCACTTCATCGGAAAGCTTCGTAAAATCCGCAACATCCTGCTGTTGCTGTCCAAAAGTTTTCAGTACTTTCATCCCACTGATACTTTCCTGAGTTTTATCGTTCAAGTCGGAAAAGGCTGCTTGGGCATGGCGAAAACGCTCATGAAGCAACTTGCCGTAATAGCTCGTCGATAATGCGACTAGCGGCATTGGAATGAGCGCAATCAGTGTAAGACGCCAGTCAATGGTAATTGCCATTGCCAAAATTACAAAGCCCCCTGTTGTAAGCGAGTCAAATAATGTTAAAACCCCTCCACCAGCTGTTTGCTGCACTGCACTTATATCATTTGTTGCATGTGCCATTAAATCACCGACACGATTCTTTTGATAAAACGACGGAGACATCTGTGTAAAATGACGATGGAGCTTTTCACGTAATATTCGCGCCAACAGATTGGACGAGCCAAAAATCATTTGACGCCAATAATAGCGCAATATGTACATGGCAATCGCTACACCGATGATGATAGCGAGCCATTTAAACAAACCTGCTTTCCTCAATGTCCGTGTACCGATTTCATCGATTGTGAAGCCGATAATTTTCGGCGGTACGAGCTGCAGGATGGCTACTAATACAAGCATAAAAAGCCCGACTGTGTATTGGTATTTTCGCTCTTTGAAAAACCAACCTAATTTAAGAAATACCTTCATTCTTTCACCCTCTTTTTTACTCAAGTTCCCCCATTTTACCAAATATTTTAATTTTCCGATATATTTTACAAATATTTTTTTCGGATTCCGAATTAATTTTTTTTGTAAAAAATGTTAAGTCAATCTCTTGTCTATAAAAACATATAATTTTGGCATTCTTTATATATTTAAATCCAATATTTCAGCTTCTTTTTGTCCATACTAAAATTATAAATCCATTTAGTACGGATTTTCCGTCCAAATATGGATCGTAATTTTTGTTACATGCATTACTGATAAATAAATTGAAGGGAAATTTTAACATGATGAAACAATTATTATTTGCACTGGCTGCTATTTTTTTATTATTTGTTCCTGAGGTTTACGCACATACGCATCTAGAATCAACCAATCCTGCAGAAGGTGAGACTGTAACAGAAAATATCCAAACAATTGATTTAGCGTATGGGGGCAAAATTGAAGAAGGCAGTACATTTAAAGTTATTGCAAGCGATGGGAAGGAAATGGCGATTCATTCAATTTCAATAAATGAAGGTGTCCTATCCGGAATTATGCTTGATCCCCTTCCAAATGACACTTATACAGTTGAATGGGATAGTATTAGTGAGGATGGACATCCGTTAACGGGTTCGTTTACATTTAAAGTAAATGCGCCTAAGACGAATAAAGAAGAGGACAGCGCTGCAGATACAACAGAGAAGATTGAAAATGATGTCAATTCACTTGTCGATACATTAAAGGATGAGACGAACTCCGATGAGGATGATGAAGGATCATTTTGGACACTCATCATTGTTACTGCCCTAATTGTACTAGTACTTACTGTGATTACAATGTACAGCTATAAGCGATGGTTAGTTAAGAAAACGAAGAAATAAAACAAATAAAAGAGGTCGGGACAGAAGTAAAGACTCCATTAAATAAGTAGAAAATCTTTATTAAGAAACCGATATTTTATAAAATTGATTGGAATGGAGGGCGACTCCTGCGGGAATAGCGTGACGCCTGAGACTAGGAACAAAAGCTAAGAACGCCACGTACTGTGGCAACGCTTTTGTGACCAACATCCTGTTGGCCTCACGCCTGCGGAAAGCGTCCCGAAATGGAAATCAATTTTTATGTTCAGCAAAAAATTGCCATTTTTCTCTCTGAGAAAAATGGCAATTTTGGGTTATATCCCACCATCTTTTAACAATTTACTGAGCTGTTATTCCGCCATCTACTACAAACTCTGCACCTGTTGAGTAGCTTGACTCGTCTGATGCTAAGAAGACTACTAATTGAGATACTTCTTCTGGTTGTGATACGCGTTTCAGCGGGATATGCTTTGCAAATTCCTCAATAGCTGCTTTTGCATCTTCCTGCATGATCATCGGCGTTGCAATAACTCCAGGGTGTACTGAATTTACACGAATACCCATTGGCGCCAAGTTTAATGCAGCTGCTTTTGTCATACCACGAACAGCAAACTTTGTATCTGTATAACCTACAGCACCACCAACTAAGCCGTTGATTGAAGAAATGTTGACGATTGAACCGCCACCAGCTTTCATCATTGAAGCAGCAACTGCTTTCATTCCTAAGAAAACAGATACTTGGTTAATATTGACGATTTTCATGTATTCATCTAAAGACATTTCCAGCATATTTTTATTCATCGAAATTCCAGCATTGTTTACTAATACATTTACCGGACCAAATGCTTCTTCTGCTTTCGCAATAACGGTTGTCCAATCTTCTTCAGAAGTAACGTTCTGTTTTATGAAGATTGCATTTCCGCCTAATTCTGCAGCAAACGCTTCCCCTTTTTCTTCATTTAAATCTGTTAAAACTACTTTTGCACCTTGTTCTACAAAAGCCTTCGCATGGGTAGCACCCATACCTTGAGCAGCACCAGTAATAATTGCTACTTTACCTGTTAATCGAGACATTAAAATCACCCTTCCAAAAATATGATAGTTAACTATCACTATCTAAAACTAACAATAACAATGTTTGATCGGTCCGTCAATTTTTAGTAGCTATGAATTGTAAAAACATCTCTTTAATAAGCTTTAACTGTTTTTTAGGATCTAATTTCACAGGTAGATCAGGGTCATGCTCTGTCAAATAGGATTCTACAGTAAAGTAACTTATATTTTGAACAACTGTAAATACATACTCCGGAATATCAATGCCTGCTCGGATCGATTGGTCTACCTTTCCTTTTTCTGCAATAGAATACAAAACATTAGCCATTTCTCTTCGAATATCTACAAATTCTTTGTATTCGTCCGTCTCTTCAGATATCGGTTTATATGCTTCGAACGCTTTAAAAAACTTCACAAATTGATGCTGCGGGTCATCGATTAACTCAATATAATAAGTTAATATTCGTTCAATCTGTTCATAAGCTGTCAAAGGTTCATTAGCAATTTTCCGGATAGAATTTGTCATTTGACTGGTAATTTCATTATTAATTGCTAAAACGAGTAATTCCTTATTCGCAAAATAACGATAAAATGTAGCGATTCCAATCCCTACTTCATTTGCAACGTCCTGTAATTGAACTTGTTGAATTCCGTTATTTAACATCAATGTTTTTGCTACCTGAATTATTTGTTCCCTGCGCTGTTGTTTTCTTTGTTCTCTAATGCTCAATAGTATTCCCCTCAATTTTACATATTATAGCTGTATTGTATCATGATTATGTACGCTTATTTTTATGGTAAGATCCAAAAAAATACACCACAACAATTGTATTCAATCGTTGCGGTGCGTATATTAGCGTAAACGTTCCAAGTCCTGATAATCTTTCATATATGGGCCATCTTCCGCCACAGCTGAATGGTACAGCGCTTTAACGGCGAAGTTTTTTTCCAGTCCCATTTCCGATTTCAGTTTTTTCAGTTCGTCATGCAGTTCGCGATGCTCGTTGATTAATTTCAGCATCGTTGTTTTATTGTATTTCATATAATATCACTCCGATTAGTTCATCACTTGAATGATGACTACTTTTAAATAATTAAATTCCGGGAAGTTATGCGGCACCGTGAAATCTTCCGGCAACTGGTGCTCTTCTAAAATTTTATAGCGTGCACCATAATCTTTAAACGCTTTGTCGATAAATGTTTTGAACTTTTTCATATTAAAGCTTGCATTGTTTGTCGATGCGATAATAACGCCACCATCGTTTGTAATAGTTAACGCATCCTTGAGCAATTTCGGATAATCTTTTGACGTACTGAACGTCATTTTTTTCGTACGGGCAAAGCTTGGCGGATCCAGTACAACGACATCGAACTTCAGGCCTTTTCTTGCTGCATAACTGAAATAGTCAAATACGTTCATCACTTTAATATCTTGTGATTCATAGTCGATTCCATTCACACTGAATTGTTCAATTGTTTTCGGCAAGCTGCGTTTTGCCAGATCGACACTCGTCGTACCTGATGCACCGCCTAAAGCAGCGGCAACCGAAAACGCACCTGTGTACGAGAATGTATTTAGCACCGTCTTATCAGTTGAATAGCGGTCACGTAATGCTTTGCGTACATTTCGCTGATCCAGGAAAATTCCAGTCATTGCCCCATCATTCAAATCAACCGCAAAATTCATGCCGTTTTCCTGAACGATAAGCGGGAATTCGCCCTTTTCCCCTGATACATAATCATCCTGATCGATATATTGACCATTTGTATCAAAGCGTAGTTTTTCATAAATCCCGCGTGTATTCAATGCTGCGTTCATTGCCTCATAAATGTCCGTACGGAACGAATAAATTCCTTCACTGTACCAGCTCACCATGTAAAAGCCGTTAAAGAAATCAATTGTCAAACCGCCAATGCCGTCACCTTCGCCATTAAACACGCGGAAAGCTGTTGTATCTTCAGAGGCAAAAAAGTCTGCACGTTTTTCAGCAGCTTCACGAATTTTTTTCGTAAAGAACTTCACATCAATCTGCTCTTTTTCTTTACGAGTCAGCACCCAGCCGATCCCTTTATTCTGAATACCGTAATAGCCAGTTGCAATATAGCCGCCGCTTTTATCGACTAAATGAAGAAGACTACCTTCTTCAATTGACGCTTCCGGCATAACAACCGTATCTTTTAAAATCAATGGATTGCCATTTGTTAAATCCTTAATCGCTTTACTATCTACTTGTAGTTCTGTTTTTTTTCTCATGCTTTCATCCTTACTACTGTTTTTCGTTCATAAAAAAGAGAGACTTGTTTTAAATACAAATCTCTCCGTACATTATCAGTTTACTACGAAAGCTTGCGAATAGCTACTCGCATGTTGAATTGACGCTTACTAGTATTGCTTTTTTAAATCAATCAGGTTGGATACACGCTCATACGTATACGTCCATCATTTTTTTATTACAAGTTAACTAAAGTACGAGCCATTTAATCCGTACTATTGAAAGTACTATTTTTTTTCAGGATCTTTTTCAATTCGGAATTTTAATCCCTATTCTGTTTTGATTAGTAATTTCGATTTTAAGTACTCTGAAATCATTGGAACAGCTACACTTACATTATTCCACTCAGAATACTTGTGCTCCGCATCTTCTATAGTTAAAGCTGTAAAATTCTCTACAACTTCAAATTTTTCTACATCTATGGTAGTTATCTCGTCATCTTTCCCTTTGTAATATAATATCTTGACAGTTAATTCACGCTTGTCAAATATCACTAATATGTATTCTGATATTTCATCATAAGTCATAAATAAATTAACCTTCATATATTCAGCGCTATTCTCATGCATATTAGTACCCCTTTCTTTTTACCTAAATTCGACATTTTATATGATAATCCTGCTTTGTAGAGCAAAAAATGCGCTTGTACAGTAATACCTATTATTTGTTTAGGTAATAAGTACTATTATCTAGGTATCTAAAAATCCCCGAACACTAGTACCGATTTTCCGGAATAATAGTACCTGTCGTTCAACCATTACTTCACCGTTATTCTGTCACTAATCTTTTCTATCAGCAAATATTAAAAAAACTCCCCATTAAGATGAACAGGTTTCCTGTCCATATAATGAGGAGCATATTTTAAAAGTTACGTTGTTACTTTAAATACGGTTTTCATTTTTTCTATAATACCGCCTGATGAATATGTCAGTACACTTCGTTTATAGAATGACAGACTCAGGAAGTATAGTGTCAATACTGTTCCAACTAAAATAACGAAGCTAATGATTGGTTCAATGGCGTTCATATCTGTTGCACCTAAACGCATCGGCATGACCATTCCTGAAGTAAATGGAATGTATGAGAATACTTTGATCAGCATAGTATCCGGATTACCCATACCTGTCAGCATAACGTAGAATCCAACGAGTGTCAGCATCATTGCCGGCATCATTACTTGCCCTGCTTCTTCTACTTTCGACACTAGGGAACCGAATAATGCGCCGATTATTAAATACATGAAAATCGTTAAGAATAAGAAACCGACTATATATAGGAAGTAGCTTATCGATAGTGAATCAAGCAGATCCGTTACAATTGACCATTTGTTTCCGCCATCTGAGAAGCGAAGCAGTAATAAAAGTCCGCCGAAAAGTATGACGAATTGTGTAAGTGCAACTAAAAATACTCCGACAATTTTTGAACGGAAATGCACTTCTGGCTTCACGCTGACTAATAACATTTCCAATGCACGTGATCCTTTTTCCGAAGCAACATCTGTTGTAATCATTGATAAATATGATGCGACAAAAACATAAATGATAATTCCAATCGCATACGAAACCCAAACGCCCGCCATTTTTTCTTCAGCGGATTTACCGTCATCTGCAGCTTCATTCAGTGAATTTAATGTAATGACAGGCTCTGACGACAATAATAACTGTTGCTGCTCCGGTGATAATTCCATCTGACTCATCGCATACAGCTGACCCGCCTGACTTAATGAACTTTGGAAATCTTGCTGATCATTAAGCGGAAGCGGATCAAATGATTCAATTTTTGCCGCCAGCTTGCCATCTGCATCTGATAATGTAAAGGCCGCGTAATAGTCTCCATCCTTCAATTTATCTTTGACATCACCCGCTTCAACATAGACATATTCCACATCATCTGAATCTTGCAGTACTTGCGCTATATCAAAATCAGTTTCATTGATAACTACGATTGTATCGGCATCCCCAGAGAAAATGAGGTCTTTAATTTCCGACCAGAACATAAAACCGCTTAGCACTACTAAATAAAGCAATGTTGTTAAAATAAAGGATTTTGATGTGATTTTTTGTTTATATAATTTTTTAATAAGCACATTAAATTTAGACAAGACCGGCACCTACTTTCTCTTTGAAAATCTCATGCAGCGATAAATAATCTAAACTGAACTTTTCAATATAATTGCCGTTTGAAAGCAGTTCGAAAATTTCCGGTGCATATGATTCGTCTTCAAGTGTCAGTACTGCCTGTGAGTCCCGTTCCAGTTTGACATGATTCACACCTGGATACTTACTTAATTCTTCAAAGGATTTATCTGTACGTACCGTCAGTTTTGTTTTACCGTACTGCTTTTTCAGATCAAGCAGCGAGCCTGAAAATAGGGATTCACCGCGCTTTAGTAGACATAAATGGTCACATAGCTCCTCGACATTATCCATTTGGTGACTCGAGAATAAAATCGTCATTCCTTGGTCGCGCAAATACAGGATTGCATTTTTCAGCAGCTCCATGTTTACCGGGTCCAGTCCACTAAACGGTTCATCAAGAATTAAAAACGCCGGTTTATGAATAAAGCTGGCGATTAATTGGACCTTTTGCTTATTCCCTTTTGATAACGTCTCGGCTTTCACATGTCGTTTTTCTTCCAGATCAAAGCGCTCAATCCAAAAGTCGATATCTTTTTTCAGCTCGTTTTTATCCATACCGTGCAGCTCGCCGAAAAAGTAAAGCTGCTCTTCCACTTTCATTTGAGGGAAAATACCGCGCTCCTCCGGTAAATAGCCTAAAAAGTCACGGCTTACCGATTTGATTGGCTGCCCATCCCATGTAATCGTACCTTCTGTTGTATCCTGTAAATCCAGAATCATTCGGAATGTAGTCGTTTTTCCTGCACCATTTTGCCCGATCAAACCGAATATTTCACCTTTTTCAATTGTAAAGTTCAATCGATTTACTGCAACGAAATCACGATAGCGTTTCGTCACATCTTTCAGTTGCAACACCATGAGCGTACCTCCTGTTTTTAAGAACTAGCGAATTCCATTATATAGTAATTATTGCAATTATTTAATAACTAAAAAATTTATGTATGTGCACTGCTTATAAAAATACTAATCAATTTCATCCGCCAATATGTTTATGTACGAAACAGACGAAGAAAAGATTCATTATTATGTAAAATACTTAGCAAGAAATACACCCTTACTAAGTTTCGTTAAGGCGTTAAATTAATTTTCCTTTAAAAGCAGGGCTCAATTCACTCCAAACATCGAATTGATTTCCGTCCAAATCATAAAAAATAAAATTCTTTCCAGCATGTCCCCGATTTTCAATTTCACCGACTTTTACTCCGATTTGCTTAAAATCATGATGCAATGCCTCTAACGCCTGGAATCCATCAACTTCGAATGTAATTGAGAAACACTCCTTTTCGTATTTGTCTATAAAATTGGCCCTTTCATTCTCTTTTGAATGTACTAGAAAGAAACTTTGATTTGCAAAGTTTAAAATGGCTTTATCTTTGTCTTTATAATTTAAAATCGCTTCCAAGTTTTTCACATACCATTCAGAAGATTGTTCCACATCCGCTACCGGTATGTAAGTTGTTCCGACTCTCACTAATTTTCCACCCATTTTTGTCCCCCCGAGTCCAGTTCTAAGCAATGATTGGTAAATAGATTTCAACTTCTTCCCCTTCACTAACAGGATGATATGTTTCGATAATATAAGAATCAAGATCTCTTTTATAACCTTGCACTGTTCCCCAATTCAGCAAATTTTCATGAAGTTTTTCCAGTTCCATTATGTTCCCTCTTGTCGTAATATAATGGTTATTCGTCTCTAAATAATCCATTCCTGCCGGGATTTTATTCACTTTCCCGCGAACGATTAGTCCTACAAAGAAATTGCCCGTTTTATGTTCGTCACTCTTTTTAGGTTCAAACAATGCGATTTCACTTTCAATCTGGTAGTCGATCTCATCAGAACGGCTTAATAACCGTTTTGCAAGCAATGGTACTTCACTTCCAAAGTTTTGATACTCCCCACTACCCTTTAAGCCTACCAACTTGAACTCTTTTTTTATCATTTTGAACGTCATTTACATCACCGCTCTATTCATATTTTTTAATCCACTCTTCCAGCAATGTACGATCAAATGGTTCTTTCAATTTTAGATAGCCGCTTGTCATGACTGCTGTTGCATCTTGTTCCCGCTTTACAATATCGTTGTCGTAAATCGTATAAGTGATCGATTTCATAAGTGCTTGATCAGAGAATTTAATTTGATAGTTAGAAGTTGTTTCTTTTCCTTTACGTACCGACTCGGTTGGCATCGTTTCGAGCAGGCGGTAAAGCTCTTTTACTTCATCCATGTTATAAGAAACAGAAGAATCATTTGATGGATATTTAGCAACTGTGACCTTTGTTAAATCTCTGCTATCCACAAAACTCACTTCATTCAACTCTTTAGAAATCTGGTACATTTCATATTGATTCCATATATAATAAATACCTAAAACAATAGCGATTGACAGGATTATTTTTATCGACTGCTTCATTTCATCCTCCTCCAAACAATTTTTCATTTTAAATAATTTTACCATATTTTTCTATATTATAAATATTAATTTGAGCAAGAAAAAATGGCTTAGTCCTTGTGAAAGAACTAAGCCATTGAACAGCGTATTTTATTTTCTGTAGTAATCAACAATCCCGTTGTAAATGGATTGTGCATAGATTTCTACATACTTGTCATTGATTAATTTTTTACGGTCTTCTGCATTTGAGATGAACCCAAGTTCGACTAATACAGAAGGAATGATCATATTGCGTGTCACATAATACTGTGCTTCTTTTACCCCTCGGTTTTTCATATCCGCATTTTTGACGATTTCATTATTGATATACGTCGCAAGCTTTTTATCCTCTTCATACTGGTCACCTGTTGTAATGCTGTAATACGTTTCCGTACCTTTCGCACTTGTAGATGTCGCTGAATTTACGTGAATGCTTACATAAACTTCACCGAACTTGTCCTTTGTAAATTTCACGCGTTCCTGAAGGGATGGATACGTATCTCCTGAACGTGTAGTAAATACTTTTGCGCCGTTTGCTTCAAGTTTTTGTTTGACAAGATTACCTACTTTTAAAACGATCGCTTTTTCCGTACTACCTGAGTTCACAGCACCTGGATCTTTCCCACCGTGCCCTGGGTCTAAAATAATAATACGGTCTTTGATAGGGCTGCCTTTTTCGTTTACTAGTTTAATATACGATTTGTGCACATATCCTGTATCTTTGCCCGCTGTCACTTTTGCCCAATAGCCATCAATGGAATGAACCGCAATTACTGATCCTTTTGATAACTTTTTAATTGTCGCTGATGATCCTGAAGCCGATTTGCGCATGTTTAAACTTGCAACCGTTACCTTACCTGTTGTGCCGGATGTAACGACAGGATCGTTATTGTCGGAATCCGTTTCTGATGGTGGCGGATTCACACTTGAACCACCAACATCCGTTGTGCTATTTTTTACAATATAGCCTGGAATTCCACCTACAGTTGTTAAATAATAACCGTCAATTTCTTTATAGACTGACAATGTTGACCCTGCTGAAATTTGTTTAATTTTTTTCGATGACGATGTCGGTTTGTAATACAGATTTATAATTGTATTTGTCTTGACAGCTTTAATTGATGGTCCAATGGCACTGCCGTCTTGTTCAAGGAATTTGGCATATGATTTACTGATATAACCGTAATAACCTTGATAAGAAACTTTTAACCAATTACCTTCAACAGCATACACCGATAACTTACCACCCGTATTTACTCTGCCAATCACTGCACTTGATGTTGTCGGCTTTGTACGAACATTTAAGCCATCTGTTGTTACTGATACAAGACCAATTACTTGTGTCGGATCAACTGAATCAAGGTGTTCGGGTAAGGCTAGTCGGAATTCATCGCTTTTTGCTCGCGCAATAAATGATGCAAACTGTGCTCGTGTAACCGAGCCCTTCGGCATATATTTGCCGTCACTACCTTTTGTAATCCCATTATAGTAGATTGCTTTAATATACGGAGCATATGTATTCGAACTCGATACATCTGGGAAGTACACCGGTAAATCTTTATAGTCACTTACATTTAAATTAAATGCGATTGATAAAACGTGACTCATTTCTTCACGAGACAAAGTGGCATTAGGAGAAAATTTCCCTGATGTTTTAGTAAATAATCCAAGTTGACGTGCACGTTCGATGTATGTCGATTGTTCAGTCCCGACTTTAACATCAGTGTACGAGGAATTACTTACTTTTAGTGGACTTTTACCTGCAGCAATAACCGCCATTTTCGCAGCTTGTGCACGCGTCACACTCATGTTGGGTTTGTAGTACGTTTTGCCCTTTTCTTGATATCCTTTAATCGCCCCTAGGCTAATTAAATACTGGATCTCATCGTAAGTGGCATCGGTTGTCGCAACATCTGCAAATACTACTTTAGCTGATGTCGGTGTAACAGCTAGTGTACAAACGAGGAAGATTGCAACAACCAATGTAATCAATTTTTGATTCATTGTTCCCTATCCTTTCATAAGCTGTCCCCCTCATTGTATAGTACAAAACCGGAAAAAAATAGAGGTAAATCCATATTTAATGTCAAAATCTTGTTACAGTCTAGTTACAAAAAGATTACATAGTATAATAATTTAGGTTTGTAAGGTAGTAGTAAAGGGTAAATAATCTATTTAGCATTGTTGTAATAGAGCGAATTGTCGGTGTTTTTTATAGAATAAAAAAAGAATCCAGTTCGTAATATTTCGAACAAACGGATCCTTTTTAAATCTATAAATTTTTTATGAAATTGTCATTATTTTTTAGAAATTGATTGAAAATTGTTTTGCGATTGCTCGAATCTCTTCTATTTTTTCCGGTTTTAAATAGTCCATCATCTTCGGAACAAACTGTTCGATATCATCTTTTGTAAAAGTACCTTCATCTTGCTTTTTAAAGTTTTCAGCAAGTAATGCTTTTGCTTCCTCCACCTTATCCTCTTTTACGCGTTGTAAAATGAAGTTTGAAAACATTTCCTGCATATTTTTGTCCAATTGCATAATGAGTGCCTCCCTATGATTTTAATTTCTTCATTACTTTAAAATTATAACAATAAATGCATTTAATAATCTATTGGGATCCAGTTCAAATTAAAGATAATAACGAAAGATGCATCCTCCCCCCTTAATTACAGTGCCCTCCAAAATAAATAAACAGCTTTGCCTATTACTAGTCCTAAAAATCCTTACTTCCGAATAAAATGCACAAATATGTAATTAACGGGGGATAATTCATGAATTCAATTTTTACCTATATTTTTTTAGGCATAACTATGGCCGCTACATTCGGACCTGTTAAGAACGTCCTATTAAATACAGGTTTAAAGAACGGTTTTTTCCATGCCTGGTTTTTTAGTCTTGGTGCCTTAACTACTGATATTGTGTACATGTTCGTCGTTTATTTTGGAGTTGGGAAATTTATTGATTCTTTATTATTGCAAACAATACTATGGTCTTTTGGGTGCTTTGTTCTTTTGTATACAGGGATAGAAAGTTTACTCACTCTACATAAAATTGAAATGAACTCTAAAACCGGCAAAATAGTTAGATTAAGACATTCGTTATTAGCTGGATTGTTAATGTCATTGCTAAATCCAATAACAATTCTTTTTTGGCTAGGAATTTATGGCTCTATCCTCGCGAAAACAGCAGGAATCGCTACAGGATTGGACATCATACTAATTAGTGGAGCCATTTTACTTGGCATTATTTTCGTAGATTTTCTTTATTCATCCTTATCCAGTATTGCCCGTAAGTTATTATCCATTAATCTGTTGAAAACTGTAACCGTTATATCCTCTATATTTATGATTGGATTCGGCATCTACTTTGGAAAGCATGCTTTTCAATTGTTATTCTGAATTGTTGTGACTTATACAAATAGCCGAGTGTATAAAATGAACACGAAAGGAAACCATACCTTAATAAATAGAAATACAAAATTAGTCGAGGTGTGGTAATGGATAAAAATAAGAATCATGTAAGTATATGGTGTATTGTTAGTTTGACTTCTATCCCGCTCATCATGACTTTAGGAAATTCAATGCTTATTCCAGTGCTCCCCATATTAGAAGACAAAGTCGGGATCACATCATTTCAGTCGAGTATGATTATTACAAGCTATTCAGTCGCAGCCATTTTTCTCATTCCGGTAGCAGGCTATTTATCCGATCGCTTTGGCCGAAAAGTCGTAATATTACCGAGTCTAATATTAGCTTTAATCGGAGGTCTGATTGCCGGGTTCGCTTCATGGAAGATGGATGACCCGTACACAATGATTATTATAGGCAGAATTATTCAAGGTATTGGTGCAGCTGGAGCCATGCCAATCGTTTTGCCTCTTGTAGGTGACCTCTATCAAGATGATGATGAGAAAATCAGCTCAACTTTAGGGATAATAGAAACTTCTAATACGTTCGGAAAAGTGTTGAGTCCTATATTAGGCTCAGTATTTGCTGCTATTTTATGGTTTCTTCCCTTCTTTTCTATCTCTGCACTCAGCCTAATTTCCATTGCACTTATATTTTTCTTTGTTAAGGTACCTAAAGATAAGGATGAACCTTTAAAATTCAAGCAATTTATACGAAATACGAAAGAAGTTTTCAAGGAAGAAGGAAGATGGTTGTATACGGTATTCCTTAATGGCGTCCTTGTTATGCTTATATTATTCAGTATGTTATTTTTCTTATCAGAAAACCTGGAAAAAGTTCATGATATTAAAGGGATTAAGAAAGGTTTTGTACTAGCTATCCCACTTTTACTGCTTTGCATTTCCTCCTATATTTCCGGTCGGAAAATTAAAGGAGATTTATCAAGAATAAAGAAAATTATAGTGGTCTCCTTGATTGCAATGTCTATCAGCATTGTCTTTGTTGGATACACAAGCAAAAAACTAATCCTCCTGTTGATTGTAACAAGTATCGTGGGAATAGCTATTGGCGCATTATTGCCTGCTCTAGACACCATTATTACAGATAATATAAGAAAAGAATTACGCGGTACTGTTTCTTCATTTTATAGCTCTGCCAGATTTATCGGTGTTGCAGCAGGTCCGCCTATTATGTCACTCGTCATGAAAAACTATCTCAATATTAGCTATATCACTGCAGGAATATTAGGATTAATTCTTTTATTGTTTGTCTTCAAGTTCATTAAAGTTGATGAAATCGGAAAATCAAAAGAACCAGCATAAAAATATGGACCTAACAGCAACAGCTGCATAGGTCCTTTTTTATGGGATATTTTCATGCGGATTTTAAACTAAACAGAATTAGGGAAATTCCACAGAAAAGACAAATTATACGTGTGAGAGAAATTTTTTCTGCAAGTCCAAGCAATGCTAGTGCTGTTGTCACAATTAAGACGACCGGACCGACTAGGGCAAGTAGCGTATTAATATAAAAGGCTTTTTCTAAATCATTGAATTTAAACATTAATGCAGCAGCCGTTAACTCTATACTTCCGGACATAATTCTTAAAGCAATGATAATTATGAGTGCTTTATCCATAAATGTAAACACATCCTTGCAAGTATTGTTACCTAACATATGCAACTAATCCTAGAAATATATTTATACAGACACTTTTTCAAATTCTATAATATTTAAGATAATTGTGGATCTATAAAACCCAAGCATAGCCTAATTTTTGAAACTATTTTGAAAATATAATTAAATTCAATTTACATAAGATCTATTTCTATTTAAAATTAAAATATAGTAAATGAAGGCGGTGTTTAGTTGAAAAAAATACACTATAGCTGGATTATTCTCGCTATATCTTTTTGCTCCATAATTGCCGCCGGAATAGCGATGGCATCATCCGGAGTTTTCTTAACTCCATTTGAACAAGAGTTTGGCTGGAATCGTCAGGTGATTTCCCTAGCCTTTGGAATCAGTTTATTTTTCTACGGATTTGCAGGTCCATTCATGGCTGCATTACTCCAGAAATTCGGACTAAAGAAAATGATGCTTGCTTCTATGGGGACATTACTGATTGGCCTTCTTTTAATTTTCCTCATGAATCAATCATGGCAATTGATCATTATTTGGGGCGCTATTATCGGACTTGGTTCCAGTCTGTTTTTAACCGTTTTAAGTCCATATGTAGCGAATCATTGGTTTAAAGAAAAAAGAGGACTTGCGACAGGGATTTTAACCGCGAGTACTGCAATGGGTCAGTTAATACTGCTCCCTGTCTTAGCCACAATTATCGAAAATTACTCGTGGCGTTGGGCAATTGGTTTAATTATAACGATTAGCGTAGTAATGTTTTTCATCATCTTCTTATTCATGAGAAACACACCTAAAGAAATCGGTATCCTTCCATATGGACAGACAGAGGATATAGAGGTCGTGCACGACCAATCAAAAGGCAATCCAATTGTAATTGCATTTAAAGGGTTAGCTGATGCTATACGCGCTAAAGAATTTTGGTTATTGGCAGGGAGTTTCTTTTTCTGTGGCTTTTCAACAAACGGGCTTGTTGGGACACATTTTATTTCCTATTGCATTAGTTTCGGAATCCCTATCGTGACTGCGGCTTCCTTGCTCTCTTTTATGGGTGTTTTTAATATGGTAGGAACGACACTTTCCGGTTGGCTTTCCGATCGTATTGATAATCGCTGGCTTCTGTTTTGGTATTATCTATTTAGAGGCGCTTCACTTGTCTTGCTGCCTTTTGCGTTAATGGAGGGCAATCTGACTTGGATTCTTGTTTTTTCTGTGTTTTACGGATTGGATTGGGTGGCAACGGTACCGCCGACCATCAATCTTTCAAGACAAATTTTTGGAGTACATAAAAGCGCAATTATTTACGGATGGATTTTTGCTTCCCACCAAGTAGGTGCTGCAACTGCTGCCTATGGTGGAGGTATGCTTTATTCCTATTTTAATACATATACTTGGGCATTTTTTATGGCAGGCGTTTGCTGCGTAATGGCAAGTTTATTTGTAATTCTAATAAAGAAACAGCCTCTTTCGGTCAACTAAAATAGGGTGCTTTGATTTAAATTCAAAGCACCTTTTTCAAGCAAAAAAAGACTAAAATTCACGTAAGGAATGAATTTTAGCCCATAAAATTATTTAATGTGGTTGAGCAACTCTTTCACAAAATCATATTCTACATATGTTTTGTTCTTTTCCAATAATGCTGGTGCAACGTCAAAATGTTTTAATGCACGATTATGGCCATATTTTGTCTCTCCACGTGTAATTGTGTAAGACAATGCACCTTTTGAGATGATTGCGCCATTTCCTGTTGAAGCAACTTTGAAGTCAAGCTCTTCTGCAACCATTCGTAACGGCACCATGATTTTGCCATCGACTTCTTTATAGTCTTCACCTATTATCGCCTGTATTTCAGGTGCGATTTCAGGGTTTACTACTTCTTCTTCAAGTTTAGGGAACACAACAATTTTTTCAGGTGCTGTCTGTGCTGGAATACTCCTTGTTGTAGGACCGTAAAATACAATCGCGTTGTAGTTTTGCAATTCCTTCGCAGGTACTTTTTCGCCTTTAGTGTTGATAATGACTGATTCCTCATTTAAATTCAGCTTTAATTGTCCGTCGTCACTTAAGAAGTTTTCATCAAATTGCGCTACCTTAACTGAGTTGGCTGCATCGTCCTTTTCAACAATTACGACTGGTGGTGCATATTGCGGCGGATAAATTAAGATCATCGGCTGATCTGCATAAATGGATAATGAAATCGTATCACCAATTTCCAATTTAACTTCATTGCCATGTTCATCAAAAACAAGTGTTTTATCATCTACATAGAAGTTGAACATATTGTCATCTTGACCAACCGTAAATAATTGGGCATTTTCCCGCTGCTCGACTGCTGTAATGTTCCCTCTGTGCTGAATAAATGTACCTGCTTTTTCCACTTGCTCAGTCCCTTCTGTTGTTGGCTGCTCAGCATAAGCAGATACGGTTCCGAGTAAGAGTACAGATAATGCTAATGGTGCAATTTTTTTCATATCATTCCATCCTTTCGGTAATTTCACTACATTAGTCGATTTAAAGGAAAAAAGGTTACACGTTCTAGTTATTTTTTTTGATATAGCAATGCTGTAAGTGCGATATAATCATATAACGTTAATGTACCACGATTGAATTTTTCCAACCACAATGGCTGAAATGCCCCTAATCGAATGCCTTGTTTAAGTTGCTCACGTACTGCTTCTTTATCATTAAAAATTTCTTCCACTTTTTGCTGTAACGCCCTGCTTGTGATTGATTGAGCATCCATTCGTGTTATTGGCGTTGGTGGTGCTACCAGTGTTGAAGGTTTTGTTGTCATTTGAAGTGAAGTTTTCAGGAAATAGCTTCTTAACGTCTCGGCTATTCCTTCAATTATTTGGTCTTTATTTGATCGGTATAACTTTGCATCCTGCTCGGAATTGACAAAGCATATTTCTATGATAATGGCCTTTTTCGTTGTGCCATTTAAAAATGCCAAATTTGTACGGTGTTTGGCACCTCGATTTTTAAACATCCCCGCTTTCGCAATTTCGGAGCTCATCTTTTCCGCAAACGGAGAAATTGTTGGATTCACATAAAGCACTTCTGTCCCAATTCCTTCTTTCTGTTTACTTCGTGCGGAATTAAAGTGAATGCTGACATCGAGTTCGCGTACTGTTGCGTTATGCCGCTTAACTAAATACGCTAAGTTTTGTTTCTGGCTTTTAGATTGTTTATCGATAATTGTAGTGACCTTAATCCCTTTTTGCTGCAATTTATTCCCGAGCTCCTGCACAACCAGAACAGTCTCCTCCCCGTCATCCATGTAGCCAGAGGCACCTGTCCCCTTTCCGTAATGGCCAGCACTAATAGTTAGCATCATAATTCATCTCCTTTTCAATCTATATGTCTAATAGCGGAATGAAAAAGGGACATTTCGATTTTTATTATATTAATATAAAAACCTCACTTTACATGTTGCAATAGATCGCAGAAAAAACGGTATAGCATTTTGAATAGTGATTCGTTACAATGGAGTAATTATACATAATGTGTGAGGGTTAGGCATGAAAAACAAACGAATGATTGGATTTTTATTAGTTGTGAGTGGCAGTTTTTTCTGGGGAATCGGCGGTACAATGGCACAACAACTGTTTTCTCTTGGCATTGAAGTAAGCTGGCTTGTATCAACCCGCCTTATCATTGCTGGGATTCTTCTTTTAATTGCCCAGGCAATATTTAAAGATCAGGGGGAAATTTTCAAGATTTGGCGAGAAAGACGGGATGCATTCCGCCTACTCGTTTTTGCAATTGTAGGAATGCTAGGAGTTCAGTACACATATATGGCCTCGATTAAAGAAGGCAATGCGGCGGTAGCAACATTATTGCAATATTTGGCACCGGTTATGATTATTATTTGGGTAACAGTGCGTGGCCTATCCAAATTCACGAAAAAAGATGCAGTAACGATTGTGCTAGCTCTTAGCGGAAGCTTCTTTTTATTAACAAACGGTTCACTTTCCGCGTTTGCCGTGCCACTTCCTGCGATTCTTTGGGGGTTATTGTCCGGTGTGACCCTTGCGTTTTATACGCTTTATGTCATTCCACTTTTAAAACGATTCGACTCACTTGTCGTTGTCGGCTGGGCGATGCTGCTTGCCGGATTGACAATGAGTTTTGTGCAGCCTCCATGGGATGTGGATGTATCGGTTTTGACTGGCGCAACATTAGTTTATTTAGTAATTGTGATTATTTTTGGCACGATGCTCGCTTTCTGGTTTTACATTGAAAGCCTTCAAACTCTCACTGCTAAGGAAACGAGCCTTCTTGGCAATATTGAACCGCTAACTGCTGTTTTGGCAACCGTGTTATGGCTGAAGGAACCGTTCGGTGCCTTTCAATGGCTCGGAACTTCGTTGATTTTGGTGATGATGATCTATATAGCATTGAAGGCGGATCGGCAGAAGGTTGAGGATCTGGATAAAGTTGAGGATGCGATAGTAGAAGACAATTGACGTTAGATAATGAAAGTGCTTGCATTGAGTGTGCGGGCGCTTTTTTATTTGTGAGGCTTCATCGGAATTGCGAAATCTTCCGCAGAATTCGGAAGCGGGTTTTAGATGTTATCGTGGTTATATTAGAACAATTCATAGGAATGTTAGAAAACCCGGGTGTGTGATAAGACAAGGTGTAATTTCTGGGAAATATTAGAGGTTGGTTGATGACTTTTTGATTTTATTAGAACAATTACAGCTGATATTAGAAAATTTGAACGGGTTATTAAAACAATTCGCCTGGATATTAGAAAACTTACATTCGGAGTACGATTTCCGGTGAATTTTCTGGCAAGATTGAGGACAAGTCGATGTTGTTTTGAAGTTTATTAGAACAATCAGTTGGTATATTGGAACTTTTGAAAGTGATATTAGAAAATCTACGGAGGATATTTGAACAGTGGAATGATTTATTAGAACATTGATCGATTATATTAGAAGCTCAGCAATATATTAGAACTTTTTACGATTTATTAGAAGATCAGAGCTAGATATTAGATAACCAACGCCCTCACCAAACATGTTAACCTCATAATAAAAACCAACTAGCATCTGCTAGTTGGTTTCCCCACTAAAGCTTCTCAAGTTCCTTGAATACATTAAATGCGCCTTCACTCTTATTTGAACAAACGACACTCGTCACACCATTTTCCGGATAAAATGCTGAGTGGAAGCTCACGCCCGGGTCATAGCCCATCACATGGTATTTTGATATAATATCATCCCGCTTATCAATCCATACCCCGTAGCCGTAAAATCGGTCATAGTCGTCATCTGTATGAATATATGGCGTTAATAATTGCTGTGTCATCTCTGGATTTAAAAGCTCAAACTTCATCAATGCTTGCCAAAAATGATGCATATCATCCACTGTGACAAATGCTCCGCCGTCTGCACCGCCTTTTACGGGAACAGAGTAAATATTTGATTTCCAAGAACCGTCTTCCTCATCAATATAGCCGAGTGCCGTATTTGAAGGTAGGGCATCCAGTTCAAAGTAGCCTGACTGCTCCATACTTGCACGCTTGAATACGTGTTCCGTCACATACTCATCAAAGCCCTTGCCGCTCACCTGTTCGACGATAAGACCGAGCAGTATATAGCCCGCATTATTATAATGAAAGCGTTCACCTACTGCCAACTTCATCGGTTCATGCTGGAACAACGGCAAAAAATTATGGCCGTTTCGCATTAGATACATCGGCTGATTCACCCATAAATCCGAAAAGTCCTTCATTACTTCTTCGTCAAAATAATCCTGTATCCCCGCAGTATGTGTTAACAGATGGTGGATAGTGATTCCCTCGTCGAAATGGGGAAACGGCATGTCCAAAACATCGGATAACTTCGATTCAAATGTAACTTGGTCCTTCTCTACAAGCTGACATATCGCTACTGCTGTAAAGATTTTGCACCCGGAAGCGATACCGAATCGCGTTTGCTCATTATTCAAAGTATGATGTGTACGATTCGAAAAACCGTTACTGTAATGCTGTAGTAATTCATTATTTCGTTTTACTAAAACATTACCTGAAAAGTCAATCTCTTTCATAATTGCAGTTACTTTTTCATTTATTAAATGCATTTTCATCTTGATCCCCTTTAATTTTGAGTGATTATAGATAAAAACTGGGTAACTAATTTATTCCGAATGAGATTTTCGGAATAACAAAACTTGGCAATTTAATTTTAACATACCCCAAAGTTTTATAACCAAAAAAAGGACTGCCTTTAACAATTAATTGCTGCAGGCCTGTCTCTCATATTGAATGACGTCTTATCCCGAATGTTTCCATCTCCATAATTATAGCCCGATAAGTATTTGCATTTTAAAATTTTTCACCTGACATAGAGGCTGTTTTCTTATTTTTTCAAAAATTCTTTAAGAATCGACGCTAACTTTTCTGGGGCTTCTGTATTTATTTCGTGGCCAACTCCTTCAATCTCCTGAAAACACCCATTTGGTATAAGTTTGGCTACCTGCTTCGCTGCCCTTTTATTCGCTATATCCTTTTTTCCACATATAACCAGAGTATTGCACTCGATCCCTTTTAGGGCTTTACTAAAATTTAATTCCATCATTGTATTTGTTAATTGAATGAAATCATTCTTGCTGGATCCAAGTTTCTGAAAAGGAGTTTCTGGCATAAACCGAAAAATAATATTTTGCATTTTCAATAGTGATTTTGGCATTTTGTATTGTGGTGCTATTAATACTAGAGATTGAACTTTTTTAGGATGGTCAATTGCATAATTTAATGACAGAATTGCACCCAGTGAAAGTCCGATCAGTATGACTGGCTCGGAAAATTGCTCTATGTAATCAGAGAAAGCATCATAAAGATTACTGTAAGTCTTCTTTTCTTCATTCAGAAGCTGAAATACATCCGGATGCGAAAACTGTTCTTTATCTCCCAGGAAAGAAATCGTTTTCTTCCAGCTTGATGAACTTTGCCCTAAACCCTGCACAAAAATGTATCTCATTAAGCAATCCCCCCTATTATTTATTGTTTGCTATTTTCATGTTAAAAAACGCATTTCCATAACTCAGGAGATGCGTCATTATTTGTATTACTCACTAAAATCCAAATTACTTGGATGTACAGGTAAATGTTCGATATCAAGCATATTCGTTGTCGGTACTTTTTTCGTTACTTCCTCAAAACTGAAGCCATCCGCCCAAACCTTCCCTTGCCCAATAAGCAAAACACCAAAGTAAATGGAAGAACTATCTTCAGGAACATCTAATACGATTGAATAGTGGTTCCAATCTGACGTTCCCTGTATTGACCGGTTGTCCATATTATCAAATTGAATCGTATCTCCCATGCCATTATCAATCCGGAGCCAAGCCCCACATTTAAATACATTCTCTGTTTTTAGGAAACATGAAAGCTTTATTCGTTTTCCTTTATAGTCATGTGCTTGGAAACCTTGCATCATTGTAGCGAAGTGCTGCGCATTAACTTCCCCCTTTGAATAGAGCATTCCGGATTTTGTACCTGTATGAAAAACATTTGAATCTACCGTCACTGCATATAATTCAGGGTTAGATCCACTTAAACTCCATCCTTTAATCTCTTGACTATCATTCATTTCTTTTTCCTCCTCCATCATTCTTACAGCTTGCATAAGCTTCCGATATTTTCCGGGTGGCAAGGAGTAAATTTCTTTAAATGCTCTAGTAAATGCTTCCTGCGATTGAAAATGAAATAAGAAGGCAATCGTTAATAATGATTCATTTGACTGCAAAAGAAGTATTGCAGCGGTAGCTAAACGCCGCTCACGAATATATTCACCGATTGACTTCCCTGTCTCCTGCTTAAAAATACGCAACAAATGGTATTTTGAGTATCCAATAACTGACGGGAAACTATCCAACTGAATTTCTTCAGTTAAATTACTTTCAATAAATGCAATAACTCTTTGGGTTACTTCACTGTAATACATCTTGCTCACCTCAAAATTATCATAACGAATGAAGAGAAATTTTATTTGATAATTCTTGCTAAAGTTCATCATCCATATATTAACATAAAAATCAGTGGAAAATTCAGTCTATTTAACGATTCGTATATGACGAAAACATGATAATTTAAAGTTATCACAGATTGAGAGAAGGAAAATGTTATGAATATTAAACATGTTACGATGTATGCGTCTAACTTCGATGCAACAAAACAATTTTATTTAAATAAGTTCAAATTCCCTCTAATATCAGAAGACTCGGACCGCTTTACAATGAATGTTGGAAAAACAACGGTCACTTTCATTGAGGCTTCCTTGAACGAAAAACCATTTTATCATTTTGCTTTCGATATCCCGTCAAATCAATTTGAAGAAGCGAAAATATGGGCAAAAGAAAAAGTAACATTATCAAAAAATCAAGGTGATGATGAAGTTTACTTTGAAGGAATTGATGCGAAGTCCATCTATTTTGAAGATCCGGCCGGTAATATTGTCGAATTTATTTGTCGCCTTTCAGATGCAAAACAAAGTAAAGCACCGTTTTCGGCTTCATCCCTCCAAAAGATGTCGGAGATGAGTATTGTTGTAAAGGATAAGTTAAAATCCGTCTCGGCGTTACATGCAGTTTCTATTTTTGAACGTGATCATAAAGAAGTTGCGGCTGAAGGTTTAACATTTATGGGGGCACGCAAAGATGCGTCCTATCTTTTATTCGTAAATGAGGGCCGCACATGGTTCTTTTCAAATAAGAATGCTGAAGTTTTCCCAATGGAGGTATTATTATCGGATGGAGTATTGGTTAAAATTGATGAATATCTGGAATTGGTGAGTTCGAATCGTGGATGAATTGCTTGAAATCTTTTTAAGGAAACGAGCTTGGTTCTACAAGCTCGTTTGGGCAATCTGAACAATATTTACCATAACATTATCGATATCGCCTTTATTCTTGATAATAAATAAATGGTCGGCCTCATGTACTGTTGGATCAACAATATCTTCGCCTAGAGATTCTGCCTGTTGTTTAAAAAGCAGTTCCTCAAAATTTGAAATTGATCCCCTAAATATATTTGTACTTCTTTGACTTTGTTTTACTCTGGAATGAAGTTCATCATCCGATATATCAAAGTGCACCAATATTCGAACAAAAAATTCAGCTGGGAACACTTCCTCTAGTAAATACTTTCGACCTTTGCTACTACGATTCGAATTGGAAATAATAAAATGAAAATCAGTATGTTCTTTAACATAATCGACAATAAGCTTTGATAAAGAAGTTTTGAGGGTATTAGGTCCTTGAACCGGGAGTAGTTTTTTATAAAAAGTATTTAAAAATTCCGCATGATTATCTTGGTCAATTATAATCGAGCTACTTAAATGTTTCTCTAAAGCATGTGCAAATGTAGTTTTTCCAGAATGGGTTTTGCCCACTGTAATAATTACTAATTTTTTCATCATTGTAACCCCTTTAATAGAAGCACTAGCATAATTACTTATTTAATATCTGTTTCCCTTTTATTCTCTTCACTTTTAAACATATACCTTATACCTTTACCTGCAAGCGGTTCATCTGCATACCTTGGTAAAACATGAAGATGAGAATGAAATATATGCTGGCCCCCAATTTCTCCACAATTCCATCCGAGATTATATCCTTGAGGTTGATACATTTCATCCAAGTAGTTTTTCACATCTTGAAGAAGTGCATAGGTTGCATTCCATTCTTCTACTGTTAAGTCAAATGGAGTTGCTCTATGTACTATTGGTATAATGACGCCAGAACCTTCAAGACGAATTCCTTTCTGTTGTGCCTGTTCCAACTGCAGAAACATACAGTATTCATTTCTTAAAATAAGTTTTTGAGTTGGTTCTAATTCTAGATTACAAAATATACAATCTTTCATTCAGATTCTCTTCCTGACAATAATTATTATTTTACGGTTTTCATTTAAATAAACAGTCAGCCTTAATTCTTTTCCTGTTCAATAAATAGTACATTGTTTTGTCTAGCTATTCGATAGATTTCGCTTTTATCTTCCTGTAGGAAATGGTTGTTCAAAGGAATTCGAATAGAATTGCCGTCTTTTGATATAAAATTGTATTCTTCGTATCTAACCGTGTCGTCGACATAATATTCAAGCGCTACTTCCTTGATTTCAGTCCATTGAAACGATTTTCCATCAAACAAATTATGCGAAACTACTTTTTCTTTTCCTATATATGTATAGCTTAAAACCGATAAATAAAAAACAAAGATCCCGCATGCAATAAAAACAATTAATAGGCTATATATGAATTTGTTTTGTTTGATCAACGGGATAATGAATCCAATAAATAATAATAAACATGCAGCCACAACTAGGTTGAAATTTAAACCATTCGGAAAAAGCACGATTGCTGAAGAATCATACAAAAATGTTTGGACATAGAAAACAGGAAAGATTAGCCTAACGAAAGGTAAACTGATAATTGTTAATCCAGCAAGTACTAATAAAAGTAGCCGCGGCGAGTAATTGGTCGTAATTTTAATCCCCCCTAATAGTTAATGAAATATATTAGAAATTATAACAAGGAACCGTGCGCCTTCATTTAAATATGCCTAAAAGAATATTATCTTCAATATCCCTTATTTTAATGAAAAAGGGCTTGATACTAAAATAGAATCAAGCCCTTAATTTAACTGGAATTTTTTAGGGAATTAAAATAACTGTGTAAACACTTTTTGAATGCTGAATTGTAAAGTTCTTATAGGTTTAAAGGTAATTGCGTGTAATAGGTTAACTGTGATAGCTGTATGCTGCCAGTCATCTTTATAAGACCGGATAATGTTTTTACGGAACCGCGGAACGTCACTGTTTGCATTAATGATAATGAATGGCTCATGAGACAAATCAAAGGTTTTACCTTCTATCGTCCATTCAACAAACTGAAGAGCAATTGGTTGGCGCATCTTATTTACAACATCAAAGTTAAAATTCATCGCTTCTGTTATTTCATTATGACTGATCCCCATAATTTTCATAAAAAGATCCTGGTCATCAAGTAATAAAAGCTTAATACCAACATCATCGTACATGTACTCATCACCGCGCCATATTGCCCATTGCTCATTTGTCCACGTGTCCGATTTGCTCATGTCGAATGTCTGCATTTCCATCTCGACATCAATTATCTCTTTTGGTGAAATGCTTTCTTTAGTTAGTACGCTCTCACGTAAACTAAGTGCATAATTTAAATCGACGTCTTCAACTAAATGCTGTGTTGTCCATGGAATGTGGATATGCGGCAATGTCCCGGTTGCATTATTATGATATTTTTCGGATATTTTTGAAATGCTGTAGCTGAATTCAAAATTGCCATAATTCTTAGTTGTGACATTGAAGTAATCAAGAATACCCATTGTAGGACGGCCAATTACTATGACTTTTGGTGATTGTTTTAAATTTTTAATAAATGTTTCACCAGAGCTTCCGCATGTTACATCTGAAAGAATAAATACCTTTTGAGCGTTTCCTTTAGGCTCAAAAATAAAATCTTCATTGTCTTCTACTTTTTTCATGCCAATACTGTAATTTGTTTTAAATTTTTGAATTTCCTTCTCAAGGAAGGCTTTCGTTGCTTCATCAAGCGGCTGCTTTAAGTAATCTGATAATGATTCAATCCATAGATCACAGTTGTTAGCTGTATAATTTGTATACATTGCTTCATCGGGTTGAACAATTTGTGAGGCATGAACGGTTTCATCAATTGTATAGCCAACTAGCGGAAAGTAAAAAAGGTCGTTGCCACCGTAGTTAACACGTACATCAAATATAATGTTTTGAATGGAGTTTAAAAGTGCTTCATGTTCTTCCATCATTTTTTGAATCGGTTCGCTTTGGCCAAAGTCCGTCAGCTTAATATAAACCGTGTTTTCATCAAGCTGCTTCAAATCATATATTGGCGTATAAGCAGGTCGATTATATTCCGATAAATCAAGCTCATACCGTTCGCCATCTCGCTCATATGTAATATGCTCGACAAATGGAAGCAGGTTATTCCATGTTTGACGCTCAAATACGTCGTGTTGTAAATATGTAGAGTAACGAGAAGCAGCAAGGTTAATAGAATCACCGTCGATTGCAATTATTTTGTCGCCAACATACAAGTGCAGCTCTCCTAAAATATCTGTAACATATAGCACATCTTCATAGCGACGTACACGAAAGCCACGGAATGGCACTTCACTTTTTTTATTCCTGAAAGATAGGTGGCCATCTTTAAAACCATATAAATATTCTTGAATTGTTTGAGTGAATGTTGCATCATCCATGTTGTTTGTTACAGTATAACGCTCTGGATAGTTATACTTCTTTTTGTCTTCATAACCTGCATAATCATTTTTTAGAATTGAAACAATATCATTAAAAAGCTCAGTTTTGGTGTACATGTAATCACTCCGTTATCCTTATATTTTTTCTGATTTTTCTTTTGCATCAAAAATACTGAAGTATCTCGTCCTCCCCTGCATTTTGTACGATTAAGTATTAAACCGATGTAAAAAGTAAGCTACTCTATGCTTTTATTTCCCTTATACTGTAAACTCATCAACTAAAATTAAGTATTGTACATATGCCCTTTTCAATAATCTTTCCCGCAAGAAACGCAACGGTTATCCGTGTCAGTTTCTCCATACATCCGAAGTTCCTTTTCAATATTACATACACGACATTTTTCAAAGCGGATTTGCGGGAGTTTACCGGCTTCAGCCAATATAACCCATTGTTCTTCATATAATTTTTTAGTCATTCCATAGTCAATTAAAACAAGGTGCCCCTCTTCATCCAAACCGTAATTTCCACTATCTTTATAATCGAAGCCATTCAATTCATGATCGATTACATGGAGTGCAGCTTTTAAATCTTCCGTAATTCTTGAATCCGTCTCCAAATCAATATCGTATGAGCAGTGATTGTATAAAGGGAGTTGCTCATAAAAAGGCTGAATGACATATTTATCATTCATATAAAGAATGGCCGCGATATGCTTTTCTAACCCCTTCATTCCCAACGTTTGATACATTTCATATTCATTTTTACTTTGAGCATATCCAATAGGATGCAAAAAGGTTTTAATTACAAGGTTTTCAAAGCGATAAACTTTTCTTGTTGAGCCGATTCCAATCATCTCAGCTTGTTTAAGGAAATCTTCTAGATTTTCTACTACTGTGGAAATATTCATTTTCTTCATCCCCGAATCATCTATGTATTTAGTTCTCGTGTTTTACAGCTGCTTCTAAAGATTGGATCTATTATCCTTCATACCAGCCTTCATCGAATTCGAGATTTAATGCTTTACCTAAACGAATCCCAAATTCAATAAATCCTCTCCCCCTTGCTGTAATAATATTTCCATCCTGTACTACGAGATCATCACAGTATTTTCCTTTATCAAATACACCTAACTTTTCGATAGCTTCCATTGGTAACCCAACAGTATATTTCTTTCCTGTCAGCAAACCTGCTTTTGCCAATAGATACGGTGAACTCGATATACTTGCAACGATTGTCTCTTTCGTAACGGCTTGCTTTAAAAATTCAAATAAGGTTTCTTCATTAAGAAGCGTTTTAATATCCAAACACCCCGGCATCACGATACTATCAATTTCCTCAATGTTAATTTCCCTAATTGTTGTGTCAGCTACACACGTTAATCCAGACTCACCTCTTATGGAGTGATTATCCAACCCTACAGTAACCATGGTCTTGTTTCCTTGCATTAAAATAGACAACACTATACTTAATTCATATTCACTGAATTGCGGATACAAAATTACTGCTGTTTTTTTCACAATCGCTGACTCCTTATTTCCGACCCGTTTTTATAGAACCGCCCGTGATTGTTTCGTTTGTTGTATGCTATTATTTCGGCATCACCACTTAACATATATAAACATTATTAATGAAATTATCGAAACTGAAATAGCTTAATAAAAAATAAGCGCTAATTCTTTAAAAAGAATAGCGCATGAAAACTATCCAGAAATTTTTGTTCCCTGATGAAAATGCATCTTCCACTGTCCATCGACAAATTTCCAAATCGAACTCCGTAATGAATGCTGTTTGTTTACCTCATTATAAATCCGATACGTTGCTAGAACGATTTCTTCAGACAATAAATGTATTTCAAAGTCACTCATTGTCATTTGTACGATTCCAAGAGTCGCTTCGCTAAACTCCTCATCTTTGTACAATACTTTCCCTGAGCTTCCAAATTCAAAAAAATTGTCAGCAAGTAAGTTCGTTAACTCCTCTTTTGATGTCCGTATTTCAGGTACCAACAATTTGTTTTCTAGTTGAAATAACTGTTTTTCCAATGCTGACTTTTTTTCCACTTTCAATTCACCTTTTCTGTACTTGGAAATGTAAATCGCTTATCTTAAACAGGAATAGTAGGTGATTGGCAACCATATGAGTATGCAAGACAATTGAAACCAGCCTTCTCAAGAATAGGTTTACTCATTGGACTGGCATCAACTGTGAGGAAAGAGTACCCCTTCTCATAAGCTTTTTGTGCACGAACTGCCAATAGTTTTGAATAATAACCATTGCCTCGGAATCCTGGAAGCGTTGATCCACCCCATAAGCTGGCAAAGGATGAATTATTCTCTAAGTACATCCAAGCAGCACTTACAAGCTGGCCGTCGTCATAAACCCCATAAATATAGAGCGAGTCAGGATTATTTTGTTTGTCTCTCCAAAGTCTTTCTCCAAGCTCTGCATGAGAACCATTCCAGATAGCATCTTCTAGCGCAATAACATCATGGATGCCTTGTTCATCCGTTATTTCCTTTACTACATGTAAATCGAAATTTGTAAGGAAAGGATGACTTCCCGATAATTTCATGACCATCAATGCTTCTGGATTATCGATCGTAAATCCTTCTTGTTTAAGTATTTCAGTCAAATTATCAGGTTTGTCATAGCTGTACACTTTCCATTCAAAACTCTGCTTAAGGTTACCGAAATAAGTTAACTCATTTCGAATCACTTCCCTAGCAGAACTTTCATTTACATTAGAACTTAAAATAAATCCGCTTTCGTTATATTTTGAAACATGACGAACAACATGGTCGGTTTCTTCTCTTCTAAAACCTGGTGTTACAGCTTCTTGGCGTAGTTCTTTATGAAAAAGCGCAATGCATTCGTTTTTATCCATAGCCGAGTTCCTTTCAACACATCAAATATTTTTATTGAAAAAAATTGAATAACCTATAAATATAGTAAACTAATTATACATGTTTTTGTTTAATCTTCCTCAATTTCTTCGGCAAATTTATTGATCCTTTCTAACATTGGCGGATGAGTATAGCGGAACCATTTGACAAGTGCTGGAGGGTTAACTTCACTAAGTCCGGCTTTCGTCAACTGTTGAAATGATGAGACCGCTGCCTCAGGATTTTCTACAAGTTCAATTGCAAATTCATCAGCCCGGATTTCCTGATACCGTGAAATCGCATTGGATAATGGGCTTGAAAAGAAAACGAGAAATGATGAAATCAATAAAAACAACGGCAAGGAGTTCATATTGCCCATATCTTTAATTTTCAAAACTGGTCCATAACGTCGAATCATCCAAGGCATAATCTTTGCGATTAGCCATAGTCCAATAAGTGTCATAAATAAATAGACCGCGATGTTTATATAGATATCCTTCAGCAAGTAATGACCCATCTCGTGTGCCATGATAAAGAGGATTTCATCATCCGTTAATCGGTTTAATGTCGTATCCCATAGCACTATCCGGGAATTTTCACCGATCCCTGTTACATAGGCATTTAAAGCATTCGTTTTCTCCGACATATTCACTTCATACACATGTTCAGATGGAATATTCGCCTGCTCTGCAAGAGAAAGAATTTTCGTCTCTAACGCTTTATCTTTTAATGGTGAGAAATCATTGTAGATCGGGTCGATCACGACAGGCTGAATGAACATGAGGAAAATTGAAAACGGCACAGTTAAAGCCCATGCATAGAGCCACCATTTTTTCGGGCTTTTTCTGATGAGCCAATAAAGTACCGCTACCATGATTACCGACATCCCTAACTCAAGCCAAAAATCAATTACATTTTCCCGCATCCATGATGAAAAGATCTGCGTACTGATGCCATAGCTTTTGCTCAGCTTATAGCGGAAATAGTCCAGTGGGAATTGGATGATGAAAAGTAGCAAGGACAGGAAAAACAGATACATCGAAGTTCTGAAAAGAGACCATTTAAATTGTTCAGAACTCCAACTTTCGAATAAACGTGAAATACCCATAATCAAAATAAAGAAATAAAGAAGCCATTCCAACGGCGTTGAAATAAAGAACAGGAAATTCCTTACTTTTGATAACTCTTCACTTAATAACAACTCCTGCGTTGTAAGAAAAGTGCTTGGATCTGCAGCCGTTCCTTGAAGAGCGGCTGGAATCCCACTATTTTGTCCATGGAAAAAATACAAATACATTGCGACAACATAAAGCCCAAATGCAAAAACAGCCAGTAAACCCCATTTTTTTGTCATTCCTTCTACACCTCAATTCATTCGTTACCATATCCTATTATTGAAATGCGGAAATCATTTCTGCCAAGTTGGTCATACTTCTTTTTTGACAGTTCTATATGTCTTGTAATCTTCATAAATTGGACTCAATCTTAAATTGAATTAACAAGGAGCGCTTAATCATGTTGTTTGCTGTTCATTATTTGGAAAATAAAACACCTGTCCTAAGTCAGTGTCTAGAACGTATTCCTGAGGTAGATGAGGATATAAAAATTAAAGGTCGTAAAGGAAAAGTTTTAAATGTTGTTCAAATCGAAGAAAGTAAATATCATGTGCATGTCGTCTTAGAAAAAATAATTAAAAATCAAGCTGTATTGAAAGACGATAAAAAGAAAAGACGTTGAGGAACATGAGAAAACTAGGATAACTATTCTAAAAATAAAGTAAAAATATAACAGTTTTCTATATACCTCCCCCTCTATAAATGCTATAATAACAGTTAAGAACATGACTTTATCTGTTTCTTATCACGGTCTTGTAGCTCAGTTGGGAGAGCACCACCTCGACAAGGTGGGGGTCGCAAGTTCGAGACTTGTCGAGACCATCATTTCAAGTGCCAGTAAACGTTGGTATATCAGCGTTTACTGGCTCTTTTCTTTTTGGGAGACTTCCTACCTTACACTTGATTTTTAGGATTTGTCCGCAATTTGTCCGCAAGATTTTTCCCATTTATTTAGTGTTACTTTGGATAGCATTGTGAAAAATGTCTGCAATGTCATTATCTGCATTCGGCAATAGGTGTGCATAGAATTCCAATGTAATTTTAGGGTTTGCGTGACCTAACCGCTTTGAAATTTTAACGATGTCTACACCTTCTGAAATGAGTATTGATGCATTTGTGTGACGAATATCATGAAAACGAATGTTAGGTACTTTTGTACTTGTAATAAGCCGCTTCAAGACACGAACAACATTTCGTGGATCTTGTAAGGTCCCAGTATTGGTACAAATGACTAAGTCGTTATCTTCATATAATTGACCAACTATCTCCTTTAATTTTATTTTGTGTTTGTTATTTTCGTTCTTTATTTTCAGCTCTTCCTCCCATACTTTTAATAATGCCAACGCATTTTCACGCTTACTTTTTGAATTTCCTTTATCCTTTTCCCCAAAATAAACCCTCCTAAGATTTTTCTCTTAAGAGGGTTTCTAAATAATTTTTTTATTTTCATTTGGTCGAATTTTCGACCAAGAAAATTTAATAAGAGAGTTATTATTCTTATCAGTACACTAAATCATTAATTTCTTAACATTGCAAATTGAATAATACTTTCTATTAAAAAGTTGTAATTCTATATTCGTACAAACCGATAATATTAGTACATATGCTAATTTCTTCACACCATAAGTAAGTGCGGTTTTAAATTTTAAAAAAATAAGGCCGATTTTCTTTCAATAGAAGATCGGCCTTTATAAATTATATTCAGTTTATTTCATGTATTTTTTACTACTGCGCAGTTAATCCACCATCAATAACGAATTCTGAACCTGTTGAGTAGCTAGACTCATCGGAAGCCAAGAACAATACCATATTTGATACTTCTTCTGGTTGTGCTACTCGTTTTAATGGAATGTGTTGAGAGAATGATTCTACAGCTGCTTTTGTATCTTCTTGTACTACCATTGGCGTCGCAATAACGCCCGGGTGTACAGAGTTTACGCGAATGCCCATTGGTGCTAGGTTAATTGCAGCCGCTTTTGACATCCCCCGTACTGCGAATTTTGTATCTGTGTAACCTATAGCACCAGCAACTAAGCCGTTCATTGAAGAAATGTTCACGATTGAACCGCCGCCTGTTTTCATCATGGAAGCTGCTACAGTTTTCATACCCAAGAATACAGATACTTGGTTAATTTCTACGATGCGACGGTATTCTTCTACTGTAACATCAAGCATATTTTTCGCCATAGTAATACCGGCATTGTTTACTAATACGTTTACTGGACCGAACGTTTCTTCTGCTTTTGCAATAACTGTAGCCCAATCTTCTTCAGATGCTACATTTTGTTTCACGAAGATAGCATTTTCACCTAATTCAGCTGCGAATGCTTCCCCTTTTACCTCATTTAAATCTGTCAGAATAACCTTTGCGCCATTCTCTATGAATAATTTTGCGTGTGCCGCACCCATACCTTGTGCTGATCCTGTAATAATTGCTACTTTACCTTCTAATCTCTTCATTAAAAATTCCTCCTCAATTTTAATTTAATTCCATAAACCTGCTTTTTCTAACTTTTCCTTACCTTTATAAGCGATAATTACTGCCACAATGTTAATAGCTAACATCGCTAAAATTGTATATAAACCACCTGAATAACTTCCAGTAAATTGGAAGATATAACCGTATGCAGGAATTGCAACGATTGATGCGATCGCTAAACCTAGTGAAACAGTTGAGTAAATTTGACCGTATTCTTTATTTCCAAATAAGCTTGAAGTTAAAGATGGTGCGATGATACCGATACCACTTGTAACGAATGCAAATAGAATGAGAGCTACAAAAATCATAACTGAACTAGATGCTGCGTATAAGAATATAAATACCGAAGCCATCCCCAAAATCATCGATAGAATAGTCGTATTTTTTGTTCCAATTTTATCGTTTAAAACTCCGATAATAAGAGAAGCGAATACTACACCTAACATATAAACACCCATAGCAGAACCAGCGAACTCTTGAGAGAATCCTTTAGTAACGATATACGTAGGGATGTGCATCATGAAACTTGCGATAGCTGTAATTAAGAAGAAGAACGTTAATAAAGCATAAAACGCAGAAGATTTCTTAGCATTTGCTAATGTAACCCCTTTATCTGTTGCAGCGTTAATTGCTGATTGATCTCCGCCTTCTGTATCACCAGTGCCGTAAGGATATAACCCTTTTTCTTTAGACATTTTTTTGATAAATACTACAGTTGCAATGATAACAAAAATGATTGCAGTAACACCAACTGCTACATATGAGAATCTCCAACCTTCAGAAACGATTGTTTTACCAACGATAGGTTGTACAATTGCTCCGATAACACCACCAGTAGCGGCTAAAATACCAAGAGCTAAACCACTACGTTTTTTAAACCATTGATTGATTAATACTGGACCTAAAATAACTGTAATGAACGTTCCACCAACTGCTAGTGGAAGGGCAAAAATATACCAGCCCCATACAGAATTCATAAAGCTGAATGCAACGAATGAACCTGCTTGTAAGATAATTGCAATAATGATTAACATACGAATATCATATTTCGCAACTAGCTTTCCAGCGAATGGCAGGAATACTAATGTTACTATAGCAGATATACTTAGATATAATGATAAGTTACCCATTCCTATGCCAAGCTCGTTTGATACCGGAGTTAAGAAAAGACTTGCAGAGTTATTTAATGCCCCTTTCGAAACTCCGATGATAATACATAGGCCAACAAGAATCCACCATGCGTAATGGATATTAGATTGTTTTCTCTCCATTTTTATCTCCCTTTGGAATTAATTATTTTATTTCCATAATCCTGATTTTTCTAATTTTGTTTTGCCTCTATAGGCAAAAATTACAGCAACTATATTAATAACAAGCATTACTAAAATTGCATATAATCCACCTGAATAACTTCCTGTAAATTGGAAGATATAACCGTAAGCTGGAAGTGCGACGATAGCAGCAATTGCTAAACCCAAAGAAGCTGTTGAATAAATTTGGCTATATTCTTTATTTCCAAATAAGCTAAGTGCAAGGGACGGTACAAGAGTACCAATGCCACTTGTTACAAACGCAAATAGGATCAGTGCGATAAAGATGACTCCGGAACTAGAATTTGCGTACAATAGCAAGGAAACGGAAATTAAACCGCAAATCATAGACAGTATTGTTGCTTTCTTCGATCCTAATTTGTCATTTAAAATTCCAATAACGAGTGCACCAAAAACAACACCTAACATATAAATACCCATTGCTTTAGCAGCAAATGTTTGTTCAAATCCGCTATCGACTAAGTAAGTTGGAATGTGCATGGTAAAACTTGAAATGGAAGTCAGGAAAAATAAAAATAACATCAATATATAAAAAGCAGAAGATTTTTTCGCAACCACAAAAGACACGCCTTTGTTTTGAATGTTATCAAAAGCTTTTTGACTTTCCTTATCACCTTCTGTAATCCCATAAGGATAATGCCCTTTATTAGGGTTCATTTTCTTTATAAACAGAAGTATAACCGGTACAGCTATAACAATGGCTGTGATTCCGATAGCCAAATAGGCAAATCTCCACCCCTGGTTTGCGATTATATTTCCAACAATTGGTTGGGAGATTGAACCGAACAATCCGCCTGTTGCAGTTAGAATACCCAGAGCTAGGCCATTTCTTTTTTTAAACCATTGACTAATTAAAACAGGGCCTGCAATGACTGTGATGAATATACCACCAAATGCCAATGGGACTGCAAATAGATACCATCCCCACACAGAATTCATAAAACTAAAAGCGATATAAGCGCCAGCTTCACAAATTATCGAAATAATCAATATTAACCGGATATTGTATTTTGCTATCAATTTTCCGCCAAAAGGCAAATACAACATCGTGATAATTGCAGAGACACTAAAATATAAAGATAAATCTCCCATACCAATGCCAAGTTCATTTGAGATGGATGGTAAGAAAAGACCAGCGGAATTGTTTAATGTCCCTTTACCGATCCCTAGAATCATACAAAGACCAATCAGTACCCACCAGGCGTTATGAATTTTACCGCTCATTCTTATCCTCCACATTTATAAAAAGCAAGACCTTTATTTAGTTCGTCATCTCTCTAAAATCCGGGATAGTCGGGTTACTTAAATAATGTCCGCCTTCTACTTTAATAGTTTGTCCTGTTATGAACTTTGACTCATCTGAAGCTAAAAATAAGACCGTGTTACCAATATCATCTGGCTCTCCGTGATAAGGAAGCTGGTTGTATTTCCCAAAGGTATCCAATAATGCTTGTGACATATTGTTTTTTGCTGCAGGCGTTAAAATAAGACCGGGTGCAATAGCATTACAGCGAATACTTTGTTTTCCGTATTGTGTTGCAATATACTTAGTTAAATTAACTACTCCAGCTTTTGAAGCTCCATAAGCAGCGCGTATTGAGTCCCCTGCGAAAGCAGCCATTGAAGCTGTATTGATAATTGATCCTCCACCATTTTCAATCATATTAGGAATTGCAAATCTACTTCCAAGTAATACACTTTTTAAATTTAAATTCATTAATCGATCCCATTCTTCAAGATCCATATTTACTACATCTAGGTCTTTCTTTAAATTTGATGAGCCTACATTATTAAACAAAACTGTTATTTTCCCATAATGTTTAATTGTAAATTCAACAGCTTCTTTAATAGATTCTTCCTTTCCTGCATCTAGGAAAATACCTACTGCTTCTCCGCCATTTGCTTCAATATCTTTTGCCGCTTTTTTTGCCCCTTCGATACTGTAATCTGCTATGACTACTTTTGCCCCTTCTTTTGCTAAAAGTTGCGCTGAAGAAAGACCAATACCTGAAGCGCCACCTGTTACTAATGCGACTTTCCCTTTTACTCTATTCATTCATATCATCCTTTTTATCGTTGTTTTGGAAATAATAAAATATAGAATTAAAATATGTTTGTAATAGGTAGGATTAAATCTCACCTATTCATTCAACTAACAATATCTAAAAACAAGCTGGTTGGTTAATTCGTTTTAACGTAATTTCGTCGAACCACCATCAACCATGATAGTTTGTCCAGTAATATAATCAGAGTCGCTACTTGATAAGAAAACCGCTACTCTTCCAATATCCCCTTCTGGATCGCCCATTCTTCTAAGTGGAATATTATTTATCATGGCTTCGTATAATTCAGGGGAACTTTTGCTCCACTGTTCGACCCCCGCTGTTAGTGCAATCGGGGCGATGATATTGACATTAATTCCTTCAGGGCCCCACTCATTGGATGCAACTCGTGATATCGCTCTGATTGCTTCTTTCGCTGCTGCATAGGAAGTTTGTGTTGGTTGACCGTTAAGTCCTGCACCAGAAGCAAAGTTTATTACTTTTCCTCTTGTTTTCTTTAGTTCAGGATAAGCTGCTTGCATGAAATGGAAAGTCGGGTAAAACCCAGTTCCAAACGATAAATCAAAAAGCTCTTGTGTTGTTTCTACAAATAGTGCTTGCTTGGAAGCGTGTGCATTGTTGATTAAAATATCTAACTTTCCAAATTTATTAACTACATCACTTACAATTTGTTCTACATTTTCTTTTTTTGAAATATCTGCAATAAGCAGCATCCCTTCATTATGCTGATTAATTTCGGCTAATGTTTTTTGACCCATTTCTTCGTTGATATCTACTATTACAATATGAGCCCCTTCTTTTGCTAAGGCAAGAGCCATACCTCTTCCAATACCTGAAGCACTCCCTGTAATAATTGCTACTTTTCCTTCTAATCTCATATTGATGCCCCCTAATTTATTTTGCTTTTTCAAATGATCTAGCTCACCTAAAATTTCTGTATTTATAAAATACATATTAGGTTTTGCAAAAATCGGCTTATTAATACAAAAACCTGTACATTTGTAAATAGAAAGTCATTTTAATCTTCTATTTATTTTCGATTCAATTATCTCGAATCCAAGGTAATTGACCTATTTATATTATCCTTCATCAACAAAGAATCTACTGAATCATTGCCATTTATGCGTAATTCCTCAGCAGCTTTATTACTTCAAATTTAAAATCAGCAAGGATAACCTTTGCACCTTCCTTGTAAAATGCGCAGTGACAAAATCAATTTCTAAAGTACTTCGTTAATAAGGTAGTCATATTTTCTTTTCTTTCTGTCCTGTAACCTACCTTTCATTGGCATCAGAATATAAAAGTATATAAATAATACTGTACGTATGCTTTGTGATAGAATCCATCCTACCAAAGAATGGGCTACCTAAGTAGTGCAGCATATCTAAAAAGATATTATTAGCGCTGAATTACTGCGGAATTTAAGCACAATCATTATGTTATATTAGTTGTCCTGAAAAGTAGTAGGCCATGAAAACATTTTTCAGTAATTTAGATTATGACTTATTCTATAACATTGAATATTTATTTATACCTAAAATAGTTAGATGCTTAATTATTAACGACTAAATAATACTAAACTGTTACTAAAAAAGCAATAATAACGTAAAATTTTGTGACATTTATCTTGCGGTATATTTTCCCTAGTAGGGATTATTCCAGTAGATCCGTATGGTTATATTGAGAAAACTGTAATATTTTTAGCTAAGAACAGAGAGTGATCCGGTGGGATGGTTGACTTAGTGAAACGAAATGGATCGATTATATTTACGGGTTATTAATGGCTGCGACAACTTTTAGTAGACGAGAGGGGACGAGTCAAAGTGTGTTCCTTGGAATTATAATTTAGACACCAATGGACTCGAAAGATCAGCTGAATGGAAATGCAGCGTTTGTCTTGGCAGCAGATCATTTCTTCTATATTATAGGAGCCATGATTATTATTGCTGGCAGATTTCCACCCCAATATTATGGTATAGTAAGAATAAAGTGATCTCTCTGATTTATTCTGGGGGATTCTATTTTGGAAAGTGAGGAATTTCACGTGCAGGAGGAAACCATTTTTGAGATTATACATAATATGGATAAAATGACAAACAATCTGATTATTCAGTGGAATAAGGGTTTCAATAAAGGTTTGGGAGTAACGCATGTTCTAATTCTTGGTCATTTAAAGGTAAATGGAAAAAGTCGTCCTTCTGATATGGCAAAAGCACTCGGATTAACACCACCTACAGTTACACATTTAACCGAAAAGTTAGTAAAAATGGAGTTAATTACCCGCTCAATTGATGAAAATGACCGCCGAATCATTTATTTAGAAATCACATATGCTGGTGAAATGATTTTAAAAGAGGCCAATGAATCAGGGCAGTTATTAAGGAAGAAAATATTTGAAAAACTTACGGATGAAGAAAGACAACAAATGTTGCAAATCTACAAAAAACTTAATAAATAGCGATGAGAAAGAACTACGTTTAGTAGCTCTTTTTTATTTTATGGTGGTATCCCCGTATAGAGACTCTGATGGTATAAAGGTTGTCAATAAGAAATGGCGGTCCTTTTGCTGCCCCATCACCAAGCTTCGTGAAGAACCCTGTTACTGACTCAGCTACCTGATCCGTACCAATGCAGTAATAAAGGAATTCAGTATTTCAATTCGATATACCGAATACCTCAATTAATGTAAGTAAACAGTATTTATACTCTACCAAGCGTTGAACATAGCATACTATTGAATGAAAAAAGCACAGGCTGTTATTACAATATTCTTGTGATAACAGCCTGTGCCGTTAATTCTTTATTGCCAAGGGATTCGCTCTTTGTTTCTTTAATAAAACCAAAATAGAGCAGATCCAATATATAGAGCTGCGCAATTTTCACGGACAAGCTTCCACCTTGAAGCGGGCCCTCTTTCGCGCCGCAAAGCAGCGTAACATTTGAAAATGTCGTTAAAGGGGACTTTGCAAAACGTGTGATTAATATTATTTTTGCTCCCCTTTTTTTAATAACTTCCGCAAGCTCGATTGTATCTTTTGTTGAACCAGAATAAGAAAATATTACAGCTACATCTTCTTTATGCATAAGTGCCGCAGACATCATTTGAAAATGTGCATCGATTGAATACTCTGTTTTATTTGTGATTCGCATAAATTTATTTTTAGCTTCCAATGCTGTGACTCCTGATGAACCAACACCAAAAAAGTGAATTCTTTCAGCGTTTACCAATAGCTCCACCGCTTCTTTTAGCTGTTGTTCTAATAGTAAATTATATGTTTCTGACAGTGCTTGAACATTCGATGCTAATATTTTTGAGGAGAGTTGCTGGAAAGAATCATTCAGCGTAATTTCATTAGAAATCTGTGGCATTTCATCTTCAAGCGAAATACTATGTGCCAACACAATTTTGAACTCCTGATAGCCTTTTAAATCCAATGTTTTGCAAAATCGAAAAACACTTGCTTCTCCGACATTGCATGCTTCAGCCAAATCTGTTATAGACATGTAAATTACTTCTTTGCCATTCTCATTAATATAGTCCGCTACTTTCCGCTCTGTATTTGTAAATACATTATATCGGGATTTTATAGATGCAAAAATATCCATATTGGACATTTATACACCCCCTTTATTTTTAATTTATTAAATGCAGGGCGGCGGCTCCATACAATCCGGCTTTATTCCCTAAACGTGCCTGCATAATTTTTACACCTGAAAAACTTGGCATGATTAAAGTCTGTACTTTCTTTTCAATTTGGTGAACGAGCTGTTTTTGCTCCATAATTCCCCCGCCGATTAAAATTGCTGGAGGGTTAAAAATATGGACGAGCGAAACGATGCCAATTGCAATTTCATGAATCCACTCATCAACAATGGTAGTAATAGATGCATTCTGTTGGTGGTATTGTTCGAACAACACTTTCCCATTTAACCATGTCTGATTGATTTGGCCGGCTTTTTTTATTAATGCAGTTGTTGATGCATAGGATTCGTAGCAACCGGAATTTCCACACTTGCATGACCTACCATCTGGATGAATGATGATATGGCCAAATTCTCCGGCTACACCATTCAATCCTTTGTAAATTTGTGAATTCATAATAATTGCTCCACCGATTCCTGTACCATAAGTAAGGCAAATAAAATCCCGAAATTGCTTCCCGGCTCCATAATGTGTTTCTCCGAGCGCAGCAGCATTTACATCGTTTTCCACTTTCACAGGAACTGCATAACGGTGCTCTAAAATCTTTTGGAGCTTTGTTCCAGTATAATTCGGGATATTATCGTTCGCAAATATTATTTCGCCTTTATTACTATCTACTTGTCCTGATGTGCTAATACCAATTGCTGTATAATTATTGTGACTATCCAATATGTCAAGAAGCCGTACAATAAGTGCTTGGCCTCCTTTTTTTCCATCGTTTTCATATTCGTGATATTCAATTAATTGTCCATTCAGATTAACAAGCCCTATCTTAAAAGCCGTACCGCCTATATCTGCAACTAAAATCGTCATTTCTTCACCTCTGGAAAAATACTTATCTAGCTTTCAATCGCCCGAATAAACCTTTTTGTTATATCCATTGGCCGAGTAATTGCCGTACCAACAACCGCGGCATATATGCCTGCATTCATGCAATCCTTCAATTGCTCCGGAGTCCAGATGCCCCCCTCTGCAATAATCGGCACAGGTAAATCCGTTACAAGCTTTTTCAATAAAGTAATATTAGGCAATTGAACGCCTTTTGTATAGGAGGTATAGCCACTGAGTGTTGTACCAATACAGTCAAAGCCAAGTTTATATGCTTCAACCGCTTCTTCATATGTCGAACAATCGGCCATAAAAATTTGATCTTTATATTGTTTACGAATTTCCGGAAAAACTTCTGAAATCACTGTTCCGTCAGGCCGGACTCGTTTTGTCGCATCAATTGCTATGATCTCTACACCTTCTTCAACTAGCAGGTCAATTTCTTTACGGGTAGGTGTTATATATACATCTGAATTATCATATACAACCTTGATGATGCCGATAATTGGTAAATTCACTTTATTTTTTATCGCTCGAATATCGTCAACACTGTTTGCACGAATGCCTTTCGCACCGCCTAGCATTGCTGCAAAGGCCATTTTGCTCATAATATATGAGCTGTGCAATGGTTCTTCAGGTAGTGCCTGGCAAGAAACAACTAATTGCCCTTTTATTTGATCAAATATTTCCATTTTATTATTCATCATTACCGCCCCAATATTACAAGTTTATTTGTCCGATCCAATTGTAATCCCTCGTGTAAAGTACTTTTGGAATAGAACAAAAATAATAAGCATTGGAATTGCTCCTACAGTTGCACCAGCCATTTTGTAGGCAAAGTTTGGATTTAGATCTTGCATTAATGTAGCAATACCTACCATTAACGTTTTTGAAGTTTCGGATTGGCCTACAACCAACTGCCATAAGTAATCGTTCCATACATTCACAAAGTTTAAAATAAACAGTGCTCCAAGACCCGGTTTCACCAGCGGCAGCATTATTGTAAAAAAGATACGAAATTCACTGGCCCCATCCATTTTTGCCGCTTCACGTAAAGAATCCGGAATCGAGTCAAAAAAGCCTTTTAAAAGGAATACTCCAAATGCTGTTGCCACATTTGGCCAAATCATCCCGCTCAATGTATTAACCATTCCAAAGTCTTGAATAATACGGAATAGCGGAACAATCATCACTTCTTTCGGAATCATCAAGCTCGAAATAAAAATAATGAAAATGATATTTTTTCCTTTGAAACGGAGTTTGGAAAATGCATATGCAGCCATAGCACTCACGATAAGCAATGCAAGTGTTGCCACTAAAGATACAACAATACTGTTATATGCCCATTTAAATGCAGGCTGATTGTTGAAAACATCAACATAATTGCTTAACGTAAATGATTTCGGAAACCAATCCGGGGGCATTTTTACAACATCCACACTATTTTTAAATGAACTAGTTACGAGCCAATAAAGAGGGAATAAACTGCAAATCGCAAAAAAGATGACAATAATATTTGCACCAATATCATACTTTTCACGCTTAATCTTATTTTTATTAAACATATTCCTCCACCTCTAATCCTTCTTTAACATAGCTTTTAGCTGTGGGACAGAAAGTAATAAAGTGATTACAAACATAATTACCCCAACTGCGGAAGCAATACCAAGCTGATTGTATTTAAATGCATTGTTATATAGGTAGTACATAAGTGTTGTGGAAGCATTGTTTGGCCCGCCGCCTGTCAGCAATTGTATAACAACAAAAATCTTCAGAACTGCAATAATATTCATAATAATAATATAAAGTGTTGTCGGTTTTACCATTGGGAGAATAATCTTAAATATTATTTTCATCCGGCCTGCGCCATCCACTTCCGCTGCTTCAAAGAGCTCTTTTGGTACCCCAATCATGGAAGCAATATATAATATAATTGCTTGCCCTACGTTCGTTGCAAACGTGACAAATATAATGACCGGCAACACCCAGTTCGTATCCCCCAAAAAGTTTACCGACATTTCCATCTTTCTAGCCACAAATGGAATCAAACCATTTGCCGGGTTAAGTAAAAAGCTCCAGATCATACTCATTACAACCATTGACACCATGACTGGTATGTAATATGCTCCACGAATAATGGATACGTATTTTGCATTTTTATCAAATATAGCCGAAGCGACAAACATGGCGAAAATTACTGTAAGCGCCACAATAAATACAACAAAGATAACAGTATTAAAAATAGATTTTATAAAAACGGGATCACTGAATAATTTTTCATAGTTTGCCAGTCCAACAAAAGTCTCTGACTGGTAGTTTATTTTAAACAAACTTAATCGAATTCCTTCAAATATTGGGTAAACTAAAAATACTAGAAAGAGGAGAATCTGAGGCGCAATAAATAAATAGCCAGTAATGTTTTCCCTGATCGTATCTCTTTTTAGGTTCATAACACCAAAACCTTTCCACAAATATTCAAGCTCCGTTAGATGGAGCTTGAATCCCTGTTTATAATGAATTCTTATTTATTAAAAATGACTGAATCCGTTTTTGCTTCTGAAATGACATTGTTCCCTTTTTCCTGGTAGTTCTTCACAGCATCTGCGGGAGTTATTTGTCCTGTAAACATTGCTTGCAGCTCAGGATACAACACTTGGCGTAATTGGCTATAGCCAGGTACATTTCCTGTAAAGTTGAATATATATTGAGAGTTTTGTGCATAGGCTTCGAATAGCGGATTTTCAGACTTATATTGTTCAGCTACTGAATTACGCACTGGTATACTATTTTTTGACGATTTTACTAATTCCTCATCTGTTGAAATAAATTTCACGAACTCTTTACTTAATGCGATTCGTTCTTCATCCTTCGTATCAAATACTGCCGCACCTGTTACATATGTGAATGATAAAGGGTCTCCACTATCAGATGGAATATTAGCAAGGCGCATATCAAACTGAGCCATTTTTCCATTATCCATATCTGCTTTTGCATTATTAAATAACACTGGATTTGTAAAGCTAATAGCTAATTGTTGATTTTGAAATAATGCGTTTACATCATTTGAGGATACAGATTCAGCACCAGGATTTGTATAGCCAGACTTGTAGACATTGTTCATCCATTCTGCTGCTTTTACTCCATCCGCGTCATCTAAGATAATATTGCCATCATTATCGAAGAACTCGTTCCCGAACATTCTCATATATGCTAAGTTCCAAGTATCTCCTTGGTTATTCAGTGCATACATGCCCATTGCATTAGCATTCGCATATTGTGTAGAAGGTAGTTTTTGCTTCAAGGCTTTTAAAATTTCTTCAAACTCCTGTAATGACCAAGTTTTGATTTCATTTTCTTCCCCTATATACTGATCTAAACCGGCAGCCTTGAACATGTCTGCATTATACGTAAAGGTTCCTGGATTATGAGAAAATGGATAGAAGTAAATATCGTCACCAAACGTTACGCTTTCCCAATAACTTTGATCAATATCCGCTTTAGCATCCTCATCCACGATATCATTAATTGGTACTAAAGCTCCTCGATGTGCGTAGTCGCCCATTGCAAATACACTTTCAAAGAAAATATCGGGCGGAGTCCCCCCATTTAAATTTACATTCAATAATTCATCACGTTGTTCGCCTGCTACAACTTCCACCGTAATATCCACATTTTCATGCTCTGCTTCAAATTTTTCCGCCGCATGATTAAAGAAGCTATCATAGTCTGCTCCTTCTTCCGTTGCATCCAGCACACCTTTCCATTGTGGTGTAAGCATTACTTTTAATTCCACTTTATCCCCTGAGGTAGTGCCCCCTTCTTCATCAGAACAACCAAATAAAGCAGTTAAGCTAAGTAATGCTGTCATCCCCAATACCAAATACTTTCTTTTAGACATACTTTTCTCCCCTTTGTGTAAATTACTTTTTATAAAATCCCATTTAATTTATTGAAGACTAGTTGCGCCAACAACTTGTGACCTTCTTCATCTAAATGCATATAATCAATTTCATTCATTGGAATCATGGCTGCATTCAAAAAATGGATTCCTTCCTCTTTTAACATTGGTTCTAAATATTCTGCTAATTGAGCCGACTTTTCGGCACATCGCTCCCCCATTGCTTCGCCTATTGCTGTATGCCGGTAGCTCTTACCGATGATAGGAGGTGATATGACTAATACTTTCGTGTTTCCCTTAATTAAACTAGCCATAGTGAGTTTTGCCTTTTTGGCAACTCTGCTAATGCCTTGCGCAATATTATAGGAGTTAAGCGCAAATCTCTCTTTTGTATCATTTGTACCAAGCATAATTACGACTAACTCAATCGGTGAATGGGATAGTAAACATGAACCGATATATGTCAATCCATTTAAACCTTCAAATAATGGATCATCCATCACACTTGTTCTTCCGGATAACCCTTCCTCAATAATTTTAAAATTTCTGCCCAATAAGTTTCGGAGTATTCCGGTCCATCGAATGTTTTCCGGAAATCTGCAATCATGTTGAGCATCATACCCCCATGTATTTGAATCGCCAAAGCAAACAATTGTTTTTCTCATAGTCGCTACCTCAATATTTTTCAATTGCTGTATTAATCATTGTTTGGATTTCTTCAATTTTATTTAAATCTTCACCAACTATCGGCTGAAGCGGTTTTCGTACAGAACCAATATTCATTCCATTCAACCTAAGCACTTCTTTTATGGCTGAGTACATTGAGCCATTTAACGAGCATAAAGCAATGATAATATTATTTATATCTGTTTGGATTTGTTTAGCCTTTACGATGTCTCCTTTTACAATAAAATCATTTGCTTTTAAAAATAGCTCTGGCATCACTGCATATGTTCCGCCAATCCCACTGTCTGCACCTATGACTCTACCCGCAACAAATTGTTCATCCGGTCCATTGAATACGATGAAACCTTCATGTGCAGCAGACTTATATCGTTCAATATCCATCACTGGCATGGATGAATTTTTAACACCGATTACTTTTTCGTGCTGCAACATTCTTTTCAATAAATTAATCGATAACTGATAGCCTGTTGTTTGCGGAATGTTATAAATGATAAATGGTAAATGTGTAGATTCCATAATATCCGTCCAATATTGGTAGATTGAATCTTCTGGCAATACAAAATAAATTGGTGGTATAGCTGACAAGGCATCATACCCTAATTCCTCAGCGTATTTTGCTAGTAAAATACTATCCCGTGTTGATGGGGCACCGACATGGGCAATTAATGTCACTTGGCTTCCTACTTGCTCAGCAACATATTTTAGCGTAAGTTTGCGCTCCTCTAAATTTTGGTATATACATTCACCCGAGCTTCCCCCTACATACAAACCTTGAATACCTTTTAATACTAAATATTGCGAAAATTGTTTTGTTCTACTTTCAGAAATATTGCCTTCATCATCATAGCAAGCATAAAAAGCTGGAAAGACGCCTTTAAATTTTACGGGTATCAAATTCATCACTCCTAAATAATGTTTCTTACTCTTTCATCGATAGTTTTCTGCTGAATGCATTATGAATAATTGTATTTTTTGGAATCGCTTACAAAAACAATATAACACCTTTCTAATAATTTAGTAAATAATTTTCAGAAAGTTTTTAGAAAATGAAAAAAATTTTCACTATTTACGAGACAAAGAATGCTTCTGAATGTAAAATAGACCCATGATTTCAAAATTTTCAAACTACAGAAAGAAGGTAATTAGAGTGACAGAGTTAAAATTGCAAAACATTTATAAAATGTACGATAAAAAAGTAACAGCGGTAACTGACTTCAATCTTCAAGTGAAAGATCGTGAATTTATCGTTTTTGTTGGTCCGTCCGGATGCGGTAAATCTACTACATTACGAATGATTGCCGGATTGGAGGAAATATCTCAAGGCGACCTTTTTATTGATGATATCCGAATGAATGATGTGGCTCCAAAAGACAGGGATATTGCGATGGTGTTTCAAAACTATGCCTTATATCCACATATGACCGTTTTTGAAAATATGGCTTTCGGATTAAAGCTGCGAAAACTCCCAAAAGCAGAGATTGAAGAACGAGTATTAAATGCTGCAAAAGTTTTAAGTTTGGAAGCTTATTTAGATCGGAAGCCAAAAGCATTGTCAGGTGGTCAACGCCAACGTGTTGCATTAGGTCGTGCTATAGTACGGGATGCGAAATTATTCTTAATGGATGAACCATTATCAAATTTGGATGCAAAGCTGCGTGTTCAAATGCGCTCGGAAATTATTAAACTTCACCAGCGTTTAAACACAACAACAATTTATGTAACACATGATCAAACAGAAGCAATGACAATGGCTACACGAATCGTCATTATGAAGGATGGATTTATACAACAAGTAGGCTCTCCGAAAGAAGTTTACGATACGCCTGTCAATGTTTTTGTAGGAGGCTTTATTGGTTCGCCGGCAATGAATTTTTTCAACGGCAGAATAAAGGAAAATGAAGTGATATTAGGAGACAAAAAGTTAACTGTTACTGAATCTAAACTAAAAAAATTACATGAACAGGGTTATAATAATCAAGACATCATTTTAGGAATTCGTCCGGAACATTTTGAAAAACAGCCTTCCGGAAATAAAGATGAAGTGAAAATCGATATTCAAGTGGATGTAGCTGAATTATTAGGGGCCGAAATCAATGTTTATTCACAAATTAATGGAGAAAACTTTGTTGCCCGTATCGATTCTCAAACAAATATTGCCGCACAACAAGTTATTTCACTGTATGTTGACATGAATAAAGTCCATTTCTTCGATAAAGAAACGGAACTCCGTATTTTGCTTAATGAACCTTCTTTGGCTTCATATTTAGAACAACCTTCACTTGTCTAAAAAAGGACATACTTCGCTCAAGTGAGTTGCGAAGTATGTCCTTTTTAAGCTTGATAAACAACCTCCCCGCTTACGATTGTATAGAGGACATTTAATTGCTCATCTAAAATGACAATATCTGCATGATTTCCGATTTGAATTTCGCCATAACCTTCTCTTTTTAATAGTCGATTGGCATTATAACTGGACATTTTGACTAAATCCTGTGGTGAACAGATTCCAAGTAGCGCCATATTTTTAACAGCTATATTCATTTTTAAAATCGAGCCTGCCAATGTACCATCTTCCAGACGTGCATCTTCATCAACCGTTACTTGCTGTCCGCCAAGGTCATATTTCCCTGCAGAAAGTCCTTTTGCCCGCATTGCGTCAGTTATTAGCAGCAGACGATCGGCCCCTTTGTTTTTAAATGCAAATCGAACAGCTTCATTACTACTATGTACAAAGTCTGCGATGAGTTCACAGTATAATTCATCATTTAATAAAGCTTCCCCAATCGCTCCAATTTCCCGATGGTGGAATGGCTTCATCTGATTATATAAATGGGTAACTGATTGTAAACCTTTTTGCTGGGCTTGTTTTAATTGTATGCTCGTCGCGTCTGTGTGACCTGCACTTACAATAATCTCTAGCCTGTTTGCTTCTTCAATGAAATGATCGTACACCAGCTCTGGAGCAATCGTGACATACTTAATTAAATTTTTACTTACTTTCACCCATTTTAAAAAAATCTCTATATTAGGATTTTGGATATATTGTGCTGGCTGTGCGCCTGCTCGTAATTTATTTACAAAGGGGCCCTCTAGATGGATGCCAATCATTTGACTGTAACTGCTAGTAAATGTTGTAGCATTTAATAATGCCTTCTCAATATTTTCTGGTGACTGTGTCATTGTAGTTGCCAAAAATGCAGTCGTTCCTTCTTTTACAAGCGCTTCTGAAATGGTTTGGAGTGCTTCTTGTGTAGCATCCATTACATCCCCGCCCATCGCTCCATGGATATGTAAGTCAACAAAACCAGGCATTGCGATAAAAGATTCCCCATTAATACTCCAAGTTCTATCATTTGCCAGAAATCTATGAACAATCTTTCCGTTTTTAATATATAAATCAACTCTCTTAGGCTCTTCATTAGGGTTCCATATCGTAATATTTTTTAGAACAATGGACAAAGTGTTCACGCTCGCTTTCTCTCGTTTTATTCGCTCCTAACTATTTTAAAAAGGTAGGTTAGTATAAATAATAGTTATTTCTAACAAGAATAGCATAAATATTGGAAATGAAATATATTTTCATTTTGCATCTACTAAAATCAATGAGAAAATACATTCATTAAATGGTGTTAAGCTTTTATCGGTTTGTATTTCCCCAATATCAATAAAACATGAAGAAATAGTTTTTATTATGCAGCTAATTGACTGGCATGTTTTCGGTAATTTACCGGACTCATGCCGGCCAGTTTTTGTTTAATACGAACATTAATATAATATTGGACATACTCATTTATTTTCTTGTGTAATACTTTATAAGAGATTAATTGTCCTCCAGACCCCCTACCTATCCAGACAAAAGACTTTTAATACAGATAATACAGAAAAACAAAAAAAGAGTAATACAAACCACTTGTTTACTCTTTTGTCCGCAATTTGTCCGCAGAATTATTTTTTTGTGCTGATTTTATTAACAGTTTTGATTTTGCCTGTTACAAAAACCTTTTTAAATCAAACTTTTTTAACTTAATTGAATTCAGTTTAACTCGGTTTATTTAGCCAGATAAATTCGACAAGGTGGGGGTCGCAAGTTCGAGACTTGTCGAGACCATCATTTCAAGTGCCCGTAAACGTTGTTATATCAACGTTTACAGGCTTTTTCTTTTTAGGAGACTTTATACCTTACTATTGAATTTTTGGATTTGTCCGCAATTTGTCCGCAGGATTTTTTCCAATTATTTAGTGTTATTTTGGATGGCATTGTGAAAAATGTCTGCAATGTCATTATCTGCATTTGGTAATAGGTGTGTACATGAATTTTAAGTTTCCGGGTTAGTTATTTTTCCGAAAAGTAATGCATCATAATACTTATCCTCTATAAAATAGTGGTCTTTTAATCGTCCTTCTAATTCATACCCATTCTTTTCAAGTATCCGTGCAGAGCCAATATTGGCATGCACTACTATAGCATGGAGCTTATGAAGATTAAGTGATTTAAATGCAAAATCACTCATCAATGCCACAATCTCTGTGCCATACCCCTTACCCCAATGATGTTTATGCAACACATAACCAATTTCAGCTTGGTTTGCTTCTTGGTCAAAGTTGAAAATTATGGCTGTTCCAATAATTGCTTGAGTTAATTTTTCAACAATGGAGGAATATAAATGAGTTCCTGCCGACTCACGTTGTAACATTATTTCTATGAATTGAGAAGTTTCCTCCGAAGTACTCATCAAATTCCAGCCAATAAATCGTGAAACCTCTTGATCTGACGCATAATGATGTATCTCTTGTGCATCCTCTATCCTTAATTCTTTGAAGTAGATTTTTTCACCCTCTAATGAATGAAATAAAACAACCTGATTCTCCATTTTAACCACCTCTAAATTTCGCTTTATTAATTAACTCCGATGGTAGCGGAAATGACCCCAATTAAGGTTAATATTTCGCATTCATCTTAGTACATCCTTTCAAATATTTTAACATATATATTTTTCAACTGTTTCCTCAACAATCTGGCCCTATAACAGTAAAGACACGCACTTTTAAACATGCGTGTCTTAAATCTGTTTATACTTTATTTTCAAAATTATTTACTGTAATATTCCTGTCTTAGTTTTCCGCTTAATTGAGCATATATCTTTGTCGTCTCACTCTTTTCATGCCAAGTAAACTTTGGATGTTATCGATTGGCGCACCGTTATTAATCATATGTGTTGCATAGCTGTGTCGTAAAAGGGCCTTCCCTTTTTCCAGGAATGCGCCCGATTGTTGAACATCGTTATTCAGCTAAAGCACTCCGTTAGTAAAAAACTCACTAAAAAAAGGACTTGTCAAAATACTCCATTACTAGTATTACTAGCCCCAAAATTGACAACAACAATCCTACAACAAATGGGAACCCTAGGAATAAACTTTGAACAACTTCATTTCCATATTGCTTTCCCCCAAAAATTGCATACTACAACTGTGAACCAGACCAACTAGTCATGCTGGGAATATATATTGATGCCACCACAATTATAGTTAATGTAGTAAATAATCCCCCTAACATTATAAAACCTCCAATTACTGTCCTTTTCATTCTTTCGTCCCCAATCTACATATTTTCCCCTTATTTTCATCCCCTTCTTTTCTATCCTATTTCTCCAAGCGATTTAGATTTCCCTTGTTCAACTAACTTACTCTGATAGTTTTAGTACACTATTTAACAATCTCACTCGTAAGTATTGCCCACCAGTCAAAAGCTAGTAGATTGTTTTTACACATTACTTAAAAAATTAATTTCAATATAACTTTTATGATTTATTTTGGTGAATTAAACGATAAAATTATTTATAGAAATAAATCCTGACAGAACAGAGCATTTAAAGACAGGTATTTAAAGTGAAAAAATTTTACTATTTAATTAAGGAGGAAAAAGTATGTCAGCTTGGTTAGAATCTTTACAAAAAGCAATTAACTATATCGAAGAAAATTTATTAAAAGAAATTTCGATAGTGGACATTGCAAATGAAGCAAACTCTTCTGCATTCAATTTTCAACGAACATTTGGATTATTAACAGAGATTTCAGTAGGTGAATATATTCGGCGAAGAAGATTGACTTTGGCAGCAGACGAGTTAAAAAGAACAGACAATAAGATTATCGACCTTGCATTTAAGTACGGCTATGACACTCCCGAGGCTTTTTCAAAAGCCTTTAGGCGTCAGCATGAGGTTTCACCAAGTGACGTCAGGAAAAATATTGGAAAGATCAAATCATATAACCGCCTTGTAATAGAGGTGAGATTGAGAGGGGCAGAACCAATGAAATATCAAATCGTAGAACGTGAAGGCTTCCAAGCAATAGGTGTAAAAAAAGAATTTTTACTTGAGAATAATGGCAATTTAATCGGTATTCCTAAAATGTGGGATGAATTAAATGGTGATGGTACTACTGACAAGCTAGCACAAATTAATAATGGACAAATTAAAGGAGTTCTTGGTATATGTGTAGCAAAACCTAATGAGAAAATTGACTATTGGGTTGCTACAGACTATACAGGTGACGTTAAAGAAGGATTTGAAGTAATCGAACTTCCAGCTTCTAAATGGGGTGTTTTTGAAGTACATGGTCCAATGCCTGATGCAATGACAAAAGTTTGGAAACAAATTTTTTCTGAATGGTTCCCTGCTAACGGATATCAACATGCAGGTACATCAGAGTTCGAAATGTATACAGAAGATGATCCATTCAGTCCAGATTGCTATTCAGAAATTTGGGTTCCATTAAAATAATTTAAAATAGATGTCCCATTAATCGATGCCAAAACGACTAGTGGGATTTTTGAAAAGAGGCTTAAAGAGTTCAAACATATTTTATATATCAAATATGTTTGAACTCTTTAAGTTGTTGCTTTGTAAAGAAAATTGATTAAGATGGTGCTCCAAACATTGATTTAATGACAGAACAAAAGCATCATTTTGAAAAACATTTATCAAATTGAGAGCTTTTAAGATAAAAGTAGCTTATGCAACAATCGCGCCCGATCGTATTATTAGGTCAGCCAGAAAATATTTCTGGTTGACCATTTTTTATATCGATATATGATAACGGTAGCCGGGGTAGAACGTTCGCGCCCGTGGGGCTAAGACCTCGTCCGCAAAACAGTTCACCCCCTACTTGTAGAAACATGTTTGAGGCTGGTTGGGACAGTGATCTCGTATAACAAGCGAAGCTATGACACTACAAAGAGGATTTAGGGGTTACCTGCAATTATCATTTTGAAGGAGGAATTATAATGAATCCAGTCATTGGCCTGGATGTAGCTAAAGGTGAAAGTCAGGTTCAAGCTTATTTGGAAAGAAAGAAGCCCTACAAGAAAAGCTTTAAAGTAAAACATAATCTTGATGGGTTAGCTAGTTTATTAGATTTTATTAAAGAAGTAGAAGATATTTCAGGAGAGCGCCCTCCCCTAGTTATGGAGTCTACAGGCCATTATCACACACCAGTTGTTCAATATTTTGAGGACAAAGGTTATTTAATCATTATCGTAAATCCACTCATCTCTTATAAGACGAAAAGTTCTAGTTTACGAAAGGTAAAAACAGATATCGTTGATGCAGAAGGAAATTATTGAAATTCACTATGAAAGTAAATTAGATGATTAATCTCATACAAAATAAAGTCACATAAAACATTGAATGAATTGTATTATGTGACTTTATTATAAATACGGTTCACCTTACTTAAAAAATGTTGCTCCACAATCTGGCCCTATAAAGGAAAAAACGCGATCTTCTTATTGAAAAATCGCGCCCGATTGTTGAAGATGATTCATAAAAGTATAACTAAAATTTTTATAAGTACCTTTTATGCTTTAATCTTATAGTTATTTTATGATGGATTAGCTTTTTATTTACTCTTTAAATGTTTTTTACTCCAATCGCCCATACTATTAAGTATAGGAATAAAACTCTGCCCCAAAGGTGTTAACGAGTATTCTACTTTAGGAGGAACTTCTTTATATACTTCTCTGTGAACCATTTGGTCATCTTCCAATTCTCTAAGCTGACGCGTCAGTATTCCTTTTGAAATATTAGGTAACAACCTTTGAAGTTCATTAAATCTTCTTGTCTTTATGCTTAAATGCCACAGAATAATTATTTTCCATTTTCCTGCAATGATGTTTTGAGTTTGTGTAACCGGACAAATCTCTATTTGTTCCTCCGGCGGTTCACCGTCGAACCAACTTCGAGCCATGACAAATACCTCTCTTTCTTGATAGTACTATTTTTGTGACTATGTAATAAAAAAGTGACTACTTTTAAAAAAGTACCTCTTTCTATAATATTAGATTGTGCTTAAAAATTAAACAAAAAGATTGGGGAGATAAATCATGAAATTATTAGTAACAGGAGCAACAGGAAAATTTGGCACCAAAGTTGTAGAGACATTATTGAAAACTGTACCAGCTAACCAGCTGGCTGTTAGTGTACGAAATCCAGAAAAAGGAGAACAATTACGTACTCGTGGCATAGAAGTTCGTCAAGGAGATTTTGATCATCCAGAAACATTAGATACTGCTTTTGCAGGTATCGATCGTTTATTAATTATTTCTGCAGATGGAGATAATGAAACAAGAATCCGTCAGCATGCCAATGCAGTAGCTGCTGCAGTGCGTGCTGGAGTTAATTTCATTGCGTATACCAGCGTAACAAATGCACAGGAAAGTAAAAATTTATTCGCTCCAACTCATAAGGCAACTGAACAAGCAATTTTGAAAACAGGCATTTCTTACTCCTTCTTACGCAATAACTGGTACTTGGAGAATGAAATCCCTAGCATTCAAGGTGTCTTAGCAGGAGCTCCTTGGGTAACATCAGCAGGAAACGGCAAGGTAGGCTGGGCAATACAACAAGACTATGCAGAAGCTGCGGCAACGGTACTTTCTGGTAAAGGACATGAAAATACAATTTACGAGCTTTCCGGTAAATCATTAACTCAGGAGGAATTTGTATCTGTTCTTGGCAGCGTACTAGACAAAGAAGTATCTGTGCAACATGTTGATGACTCAACTTATGCTAGTATTATGAAAAATGCAGACATACCAGATTTTGTAATTTCTATACTTGTTGATATTCAAAAAAGCATACGAGAAAGTACTCTGGACTTTGAGAGTAATGATTTCGAGAAAGTTCTTGGTCGTCCAGCTAAGCCACTCAAAGAGGCACTTTTTCAAATTGTAAATGGAATTACCCAAAAGAAATAATTAATCTGAACCGATCTTGTTTATTATAAATAGGGTCGGTCTTTTTTATTACATTTAACAAAAAAGCGGGATAGATATAATACCCTAGTAATTCTTATCTGTATCCACCTTACTGTTTCTTAAACAAACCAGCCTATTAGATTAAGTACATATATTCACAAGCTCCATAATGTTGTTCAACAATCTGGCCCGATTGTTTAATAGGCATTAATGAAATCTAAACCAAGCAAACCATTGCCCCTGTTTGTTTTTAGTAACAAATATTTGCCTATGTGAAGCATCGTATGCTGGTAAGTATTGTGGAAATAAAACTTCTACAAACCAAGAATTATTAGCTATTTCTTCTCCGCAATAATTTTTAGCCATTGCATAATAAGCATCTGGATGTGGTGACTCTGAAAGATGCGCTATGGTTTCTACTTTCCATCCTTTGTAATTTTGATTTTTATAAACCTCGGGTATAATTGTGTTCAATGCATTTAGAAGACCTTTATCTGAACTCACAGGCTCCAAATTTTGCGAGTCAGGACATTTCCCATTGCTAATCAAAAATGGTACTCCCTCATCTGTTTCAGCAAATGCTATTTGAGAATACATCAAAATTCCTAACAAATTTTTTGGCGGAATATATTCTCCTGTTGTTACATTAAAGCCAACTGCTTTCATTTCTGTCTGATTGCTATTCCAACCTATTACTAACATTAGGGAGATATTTGTCACTGTGTCTTTTCGCAGCATAAAATTGTAACCTTTTGCCCAGTCTTTACCTGGATAAATACTGCCCATTTCTAATGCTTTTTTTAGTAATTCAGGTGAATCGTATTTAATATCAGCAACTCCTACAAACTCCTTTTTGGGATAGGGAGATGTACCTTCTGTTGTCAAATCATTTAGTCCATCAATTTTTCCATTATGGATGGTTACTAAAAAATACTTATTAGTGTCTGGCACTCCAAACGAAATATTCCAATTTTTCCTTTTACCGTTTGCTCCAATTCCCTTCCCAGGCTTATCTAAATCTATATTGATTGCAACTAATAATTGAGCATTTTCATTCCATTTCAATGCTGATGGATATGCTAATTCAATAGCTTGTTTTATTGATAATTCTTGGTGTTTACTGACTTCTAATGTTTTTTCAGCTGATTGTAATGAACGAGCAGATAATTTCTCAATAGTACCTACTGAAATTAATAATATTAAGACAACAAAAACTACTTTTTTCATTTTTCTAACCCTCTTTTTAGAGGTATTCTATCCAAACCTTATCCAATTATCCTGCCTCTTTAGTTTAAGTCTAATTCATCACTATTACGATTAAGTTATGGATAAATATGTGATTACTTTACTCCACAATATGGCCCTATAACGGAAAAACGCGATCTTCTTATTGAAGAATCGCACCCGATTGTTGAAGATTATTATTGAAATAAAGCTTCAAGACCTTGTTAATTCGTATTGTTCATTTCCTATAAGTAGAACTTTAAAATAAGTTATCCGAAGTTGATAATTGTGTTAACATAGATAATATTATTTATACAATTCTAGTACGTTACGTGGATAAATAATTATATAGTGACCTCTTCAATTTTATTGAATATTTCAGAATATAACTTTTTCAATTCATTCGGTTCATTCAAATGAAAAAACCAAACACTTTCTTTTTCTGTCTCAATATCATATAAAAATATAGTTGAATGTGTCTGTTCAATACCGTCCATAGAATGTGGAATATTATTTAGAGAAACTTCATTTTCATTTAGATAGTTAATTTTGTTATTTACAAAGGGATAGTGTGCTTTACTAGAATTCCAAAATACAATCGGTATTTCTACATTATGATATGCCTCTGAAAATTGATCTTGTGAAGCATCCACAAACATACTTGGGGTAATCATAATAGCATTAAATTCACTAGATAAAATGTTAACTTTATTATTTAACTCGTCTAAAGAAATGTGTTCGAATGTAATATTTTTATTTTGAATATCTGGAGTATCACCTATAATTGCAATTTTTAATTCTTGTCTTTCATAAGGTATTTCTAATGTTTGTATGTTTTTACATCCTGTAATGCAAAAAAGTAAAACAAATGCAATAAGCCATTTCTTCATAATTACTTTCTCCTTTTTAACAGTACTAATATTTAAAGAAAACTACTGTACATCAGAAATTTAAATGTACGGTTCCTTCCAGTTGTTCTATTTACTATATTCATTTTAATATACAATTCCTTTTATTAACAGAATAACAAAAAGTTGTTCTACAATATGGCCCTATAACGGAAAAACGCGATCTTCTTATTGAAGAATCGCGCCCTTTAATTGAATAACTAAGTCTAATATTAATGGTTAATTCTGAGATAAGAGTTGAGCATTATCTAATTCTTATTGAATATCTAATGCAGTTACATAAGTAGCGGTACTACCTTCCCATGTTCCTACTATTTCAAATATATATTTCCCTTTTTCTTTTATTTCTTCAAATGTATTATACGTTGCAATCACATTATTATTGTCCCAGACTCTTATTTCAGATTGAGTTGGTTCTTTTTCAAAATCTAATTTTACAGTTTCGGCTAGATTAACTCTAACACCTTGTTCGATATTTACCATCTCGGTTGGAGGAGCATGATCTGCCTCCACAGTTACTCCTTGCCCTGTACTTTTATCAAAATAACTCCAACTATAAGTTCCTCGGTAAGTTTTAATCTCGTCTTCGCCAATTTTTAATTTTATAGCGGGTGGTTTTTCCCCATTATTTGACTTTGTGATTATATTATTATTACTTGTACTTTTAGATGTATCTTCTTCTTCGACATTACTACACCCTAATAATGTGAATAACATCATTAATGAAAATCCCATTCGAATTAATGTATTCATAATATGCCTCCCTTTTAAATTAGTCGACATTTTCAAAATAAAGTTACAAAATATTCTACCCTAGTAGTCTGTTAATTTAAGTTTATTTTTTATCTGTACTTTAACATTAATATCAATTTTTTTTTTTGGAGTGTTATTCAATTAAATGGCCCTATAACGGAAAAACGCGATATTGGTAAGACTGCGGAAAAAGCTGTTAATGAATTTCATTCGTATTATTCCAATTATGTTCGAACGATGATGGGAAGAAGTATTCCTAAACAGCAAGTGGCTGCAGCCGTTTCTAAAAGCAATGCACTTGCTATTGGTTATTATTACTTATAATAATCATTTTAAAAAGTACGTACTTTAAAGTGGTATAGTATACAAAATGATACTAAAGGGGGGAACTATGATGAATTTAGAACCAGAATCATGTCGTGTAGCAGATTCTTTAAGCATATTAGTCGGGAAATGGAAACCAATTATCTTATTGCATTTATTGAAGAACGGTACTCAAAGATTCAGTGAATTAAAACGAAGAATGCCCAGTATTACGCAAAAAATGCTGACGAATCAATTACGCGAGTTAGAAAACGAGGATATTATACAGCGTGTTGTCTATCCACAGGTACCTCCGAAAGTGGAATATTCAATTACTGAATATGGCCGGAGTTTGGAACCCATCTTACGCGATGCATGATTGGGGAACTAATCATACATTACATAAACAACAAAAGATGATTGAAAAAACGAGCAATTAAAAAACTGCCTTTACCGGCAGTTTTTTATGTTTTGGATGTTTATGCACAGTATGTTCCCCTTGGAAGCTTTGTTAACTAAATGCCTATAACCGAACAGAGCAAATAACAAATCCTTGCTAATATCCGGTACTGTCACTATAATAAGACTTATTGTAACTATAATTGTTACAGTAAATAAGTTATTTGAACATATATAAGGGAGAGCTATTATGAAAATTGGTATCATAGGTGCTACGGGTAAAGCTGGACAAAAGCTTACACAGGAAGCCATTAAAAGAGGATTAGACGTTACAGCAATTGTACGAGATCCATCAAAATTGACAGAATCAGTACAGGTGATTAATAAAAATATATTAGAATTAACAAAGGAAGATATTAAACCATTTGATGTCATTATCAATACTTTTGCAGCACCATTAACGGATGCTGAACAATATCGTGTGATGGGGAAACATTTAATTACTATTTTTAACGATGTTAAAACGCGTTTAATGGTCGTTGGTGGTGCCGGGAGACTTTTTGTTGACGAGACAAGCACAACACATCTATTTGAAACACCTGAATTCCCAGAGTTTTTAATTCCTTCTTCAAAAAATCAATACGAAAGTTATTTAGAGTTAAAAGCTTCTTCAATCAAGTGGACATACGTATCTCCAGCAGCCTTTTTTGATCCAGAAGGTAAGAGGACATGTAATTATGAAGTAGGAAAAGACCATTTAATTTTTAATTCAGCAGGCGAAAGTTATATTAGCTATGCAGATTTAGCTGTGGCAATTATTGACGAAGCCGTAAGTGAAAAACACCTCTGTACAGCGATTACGGTTGTTGGAGAAAAATAAGAACATCTTCATGGTCTATCTAGAAATAGGGAGGGAGGAAGGAAAAACGTGATTAATACAAGATTAGCAATTGGTATCCATATATTAGTGTTTGTGGAATGTGTACCAGAGAAAGATACGTTAAACTCCGAAATAGTTTCCGAAAGTATAGGGACAAATCCAGTAGTTGTACGTCGTATGTCTAGTGCATTAAAAAAAGCAGGTTTATTAAAATCTATCTCGATAAAAAAAGGGCTAATGTTGGCTAAAAATCCCGAAGACATCACGTTATATGAGATATTAAAAGCTGTTGATCCTTCTAATGAGATATTTGTCGTGCATCAAAAAGTAAATCCTCAATGTACGTATGGACAATCGATTGTGAAAGTTATTGAAAGTGAATTTCAAACTGTCCAAGTTGAACTAGAGGGTAATTTAAAGAAAAAAACCCTTCATGATATTATGGAAAAAGTAGTAACTAATTAATAAATTGTAATTATTAGTTTGTATTCAAAATAACGTTCTCAAATTAAAGTTGAACTGCACCTCAATTGTTAGACACAGCTAACAATTGAGGTGCAGTTCATGTTTGGAAACATTTCTAATTGATTGTTATTCAACAATATGGCCCTATAATTGAATAAAGCACTTTTCTTAATTTTCAAGAGAAGCGCCCGATTGTAGAAGTTCGTTTGTAACCTATTCATATCCGCCTAGTGACTCGGGGAGTGATTTATATTCACTCTTACTTTTAATTAGATTAAAGACATAATTTCTTAACTCAATTAATTGTTTTGCATCATTCGTTGGTTCACAATATTCCCCTGAAATTAAATGTGTTATCGTTTCACCGTTAATAGTAACTTTCCACTCATCTTCTCCGTAAGGTTGTTTCATACAAACCGTTCCGAATAGAGATCTTGGTGTAAATTCCTTCGTTTCGGCAATATTTATTTCTTTCATTTTCTTAAAAACATTTTGCATCTCTTCTTCTGTTAGGATTAACTCTGTAGTAGCTGTACCATCTGCTATTAAATCTTTGGTCACAGTTCCATCAAAAGTATTTATTTCATTCTTTTTTTGAACACCGAACTGAATAGAAAAATTAAAGTCATCAGGCATATCTTCTGGTATATTTTTCGTTGTAGAGTTGGATACATTTTTAGAAACTTCATTGTTGAGTTCCTTCGTTTCATCAATTTGTTGGCAGCCTAATAACCAAATTGATAAAAAGATTATAGACAAAATTAAACTCAGTTTTTTCACTAACACCCCCCCTTTTAAAATTAGACTAAACATTGTAGTTTTCGTTTCAATAAAGCTTATAGTAATTTATTCAGCTTACTTGTTGTATTTGCAGGACAGAAGACGTTCCCAAAGCGTCGTTTGGTAATATTCACAAAAATGTTATTCCACAATCTGGCCCTATAACGGAAAACGCGATTTTCTTATTGAAGAATCGCGCCCTTAAATGGAATAAGTCAAGATTTTTAACCAAAGCTTTTTTTACTGCTAATTACGTAACTTAACAATTCGGTGGTCCTGTTTAAATCAAATCTAAAAGGCCTTCAGGAACAAGTCGCAATTCACCGTTTTGAAACTTACTTATAGGTAATCGCTTAATTTTAAATATTTTCCCGTCATCTTCCTTACCTTCAAACAATTCCTCGGTATAAAAAGAGGTATCAATAAATGCTGCATCATATACTTGTACAATCTCGTGTCCTACTTCACCGATAAAAGTAAAGATATTTTCAACAGTTCCTAAATATTTGAGATTAAAAATATCAGTTTCAATTTCTTCCCTTACCTCTCTTATTAATGCTTCTGAGCTTTTTTCCCCGTATTCAATTCCCCCTCCAATAGGACGGTAATAATAATCCTCTTTTACTGGATCATAGCCCTCTGCAACAAGGATGGATTCATCATTTCGAAAAATACAGATAACCAGTGGTCTTATTATTCCTTTTTTCATTGTAATCCCCCAAATCATTAATCAATGACCTTTAGTTGTTTCTCATAAATTACAAATATACCCTTCATTTATTCCATATAATGGCCCTTTAACAGAAAAACGCGATCTTATTGAAGGAGGTACTGCACCCGATTGTGGAATATCGTTTTTCAACTAAAGACTCCTTTAGTTAATAAGAATGAATAGAATTAAACCTTCTTCCAATAAAGTTAGCAGGTACGGGGTTGAGTTCTAATTCTCTTGACCAAATAGAGAGTTGCCCAATGTGATGAATTTCATGGGCAATTATATGGTGTAATATTTCCTCAACGGTATATTTATCTTCATCCCAAGGTACATATACAACTTTATTTTTTAATTCATCTATATCTTTACTTAGAAAATCTGCTATTTCATTTCGCAATCTATCAGAAAGAGTTTTAACCTTTTCAGGCGTATCATAATCAGAAAATTCAACTACTATGTCTTCTTTTCCTTGAATACCACGAAGCCAACTATATTCAACATCAATAATGTGAAAAAGAGTATATAATATACTCCCTACTCCACCAGTTCTTTCTTTTTTCAATTCCTCAATTGATAGCTGGTAACACCAATCAAACCATTCATCTCTTACCTGCCAGTTATATTCAAAAAAAATTAACAATGTGATCACTCCAATATAATTGTTTTAACTATAAGAGTTAGCTTCTTGTCACTAAAATTCCTCTATATTTATTTAGTAAATTGCTGGACGTTTCTTATCACAGAAACTAATTGAATACCGTTACAATGTGTCACATTAAAAATAAAGAAGACCATACAGAGTTTATTTCAACGTGTAAAATCAACTCTGTTTTAAAAAAGAATATTAATTTAAAGGTGCATCTCGAAAGTTGTTACTTCTAATTTGGCTACCTTCCAATCCGGTTATCCAATCAAGAGATACTTTTTACAAAAGCCATGGGTAATCATTATATACAAAACATTTCCAAACCATCATTTATAAAGAATGTTATTCACGGCGCGATTGTAGCTTTTTAATAAAGTTCGATAAACGCTGACTTATACAGATAGAAACCAACTGTTTTGAAACAAAGTTGATCAAAACAGTTGATTTTTTATTTATCTAGTTTTATTTTATAAAAAAGTTAATTATACTTTAATTCCTTAAATGCTGGAACTATATAAAAATAAGAAATAATCCATAAGCCAAATAACATCAAAAAACAATCTACTTAATGTCGTAATCCCCCTTCCAGCACACCCTGACTAGTCAGTTTGCTTTTGAAATTATTCCATTTGATTTTGTTATAATAATATCTCCGTAATGTTGATTATCTTTATTTGCATCTCGTAGCTTAATAACAGTCAACTCTCTAATTTGTAATCAAACTAATAACCCTATATAGATAAACTTTGTATAAAGTGTCCACTATTTAGTGTCACAATTCATAAGACGTTGTTCTTGATTATTTATTATATTTACCCCATCTACCTTTTATTTTATTGATTTTCCATATATCCATCTTTAAGAGAGATACAAGTTCGTTCCTAATCCATAACAAGACCACCATCAACGACTAAATTTTGCCCAGTGATGGCACGTCCCCAAGGAGATGCAAAGAATAAAGCCACGTCCGCTAATTCTTTCGGTGTTGTCACACTTTGTAAAGGGGTTGTGGCTTCAATCATTTGAAATACTTCTGGCGTCGTAACTTTACTCGCATCAGTTTGTTTTAAAAGTCCACCAGACATCATATTGACTGTAATACCATACTCACCTAACTCTTTGGCCATGTTACGTGTAAATCCGAGCAATGCTGCTTTGGCTGTTGTATATTCATGATAAGCTACTACCGGATGCTGAAATAAGTTTGTCCCAATATTGATAATACGACCAAATTCTAGTTCTTTCATATCCTGAATGCATGCTTGAATACTGTTTAAAGCACCGTTAATTGTTCCTTCAAATTGCTTATTGTAATCGGTCCATTGAAGCTCAAACACAATTTTTTGTGTGAGTGGATTAAATTCGAAATCAATCAATGCATTATTGACAATGGTTGTAATCGGAGTATGAAAATATTGCTTTGCCTTTTCGACCATTTGCTGCACTTCTTTTTGATTGCGTATATCTGCTTTTAAAGCGATAACCTGAGGACCCAAACATTTTGCTAAATGTTGCGCTTTTTCCTCACTCTTATAATAATTCAGTACTACATTAGCCCCCTCTTTAACAAATGCTTTAACGAGTTCTTTTCCAACGCCTCTACTTGCGCCTGTAACTAAAACGGTTTGTTCATGTAATTTCATCATCATTTCCCCTTACATAATTTTTGAATAGTTTTTTGATTTCCGGACTTTCGTAAATGAGGGAAAGAAAGCAAAGCCATCTGCCCATTTTCGAAACTTTCACAAAACTCCATACGTTTTCCTCCTCATTAGATGACGTAAGTGCAAAAAAACGTCTCTATTAATATAGAGACGCCAAAAAAGTGTATACTACACCTATAATTGCTCCCTACGTCAGTGTTAACTGTCAGGTTCTAAGGGTCAGGTTTTAACCTTCTCAACACGAATGTGTCCCCCTGCAATTAAAGTATTTGCATAAGAAAAGCTCCACGTAAATTACGCGGAGCCATAGTAAGTACAGAAAAACTAATATGTACTTTGCTCCCTACGTCCGTATTAACGGTCAGGTTCTAAGGGTCAGGTTTTACCTTCTCAACACAATTGTGTCCCCCTGCAAATGAATTTAATTAGCTTGATTCTATCAAAATGCGCTGTTTTAAACAAGTACATTTTAAACTTAAATACTATATCACTACAAGCAGTCTACAATTATACCAATCAATCGTTTGTAACCTTTCATAAAAGAGAGAGTCATCACAAGAAATGCAGCCTGATTAGCTAAAAGGTTTGCTTAGGGATTGGTGAAAAGCAAGTGGCCTTACTGAAGAAAAGTGTCCGATAACGGAAAATACTTTATGATTAAGATACTTTTAAAAACCTTTACAATCTTATAGAACTAGCGAGCTGCATCACTAATCGTGCAGGAAGTGCAGGCTTTGCCATTTGATTGACATCTCCCACAAAAAACAAATCCGGTGTAGGATAATAAAACGTAAATGACGCCGTTGAGTCTAAATGACCCATTAATTCAACTTTTCCCATAAATAGGGTCACAAGACCACATCGACAGGGCTAATTTTATGAAAGCACATAAGGGTGGTGCAGAATACATTTTGAGAAGGGCTGAAGCAGTAAAATAGGAAAACCAAGTTTACTCTTTTCAGTCAAAGAAAAAGGGTCTTCCATCCATAAAAAAAGAAACGAATAAACAGCCATAACAAGTAGTAGTAGGTTCATCAGAAGTACTTCAAGCAGAAATCCACCGTCTACGGAAAAATATAAGGATTATTACAACACGAAACGTTTAAAGGCAAAATTAAAAATGAGTCCGGTGGAATACCGGACTCATTTTACTCAATCTGCCTAATGAAATAACCGTGTCTAACTTTAAGGGGCCACTACAGGTAGTTATCTAGATATTTTGTGGCTACGCCTTTAAGAAATAAGGGTTGAGCTTCTTTGAGACATACTTAATTATTATTGATCAAATAACGTAACATAACTGTGTTTTCTTCAATTTTAAAAGAAAGCCCAAGCCAATAAAGACCTTTTTTTTCATTTGTTAGATCAATCATAAACGTTTCTGGATTTTCATCCAATGCATTTACATTTAACTCTTTTGCTTCATTGTTGATTGTGTGGCTATATCCGATTGCATTCGGTTTCACTTTTTTACCGTCTAACCCGATGACTATATTGTCTAAATTAACCACTGGACCTTTAATTTCGCCCATTTCAACAAATTGTGTACCAGCAAGCAACGACGTTAACTTACTTAATTCTTTTAATGGAGAGAAATCCGTTATCTCATTCCAAGGTATAGATAGCGTCTCTAAATTTTTAGCATATTCCAAACCTTCTAAAGAACGTATGCCTTGTGATTCACTTGTTAAGCTTGTCAGTTTATACATTTCACTTAGTGTGATATCTCCTTGTAAGCCTAATGTACTTTTAATGGCATTGCTTAAATTGGAATCTTTAATTGTAATTACTTGGTTTAAATCAATTTCCTCAAGATTTACTTTTGCATTTTCTAAGGCTGTAACTGCTTCATCTACTTCTGTTTGTGTCGCCATCTCATTTGCTAATACTTCTCTGGCTTTTGCTATGGCCGTTTGTAGAGCTTGCACACTAGCATTCGAATATTTTTCTGTATTGATTGCTTCTGCAACTTCCAATCCACCTTCTAGATCGGCTGTATATACTGTATCGGCATTTGCAAAATGGAATTTAGCGTCTCCCCATGTTGCATGGTCAGACCCATTTCCGTTCCCCCCGTCTGCTACGACTAATTTCAATTCCTTTGCTCCGGCAAGATTCACTTCAATGAATTGTTGAGGTACTTTAGATGTCATTAATCCGCTGTCGAACTGCTTTACATCATCTACATATACTTGAAACACTACAGAGCCTACAGTATTATACATTTGGCGATCCACACCAACAAAAGAAGTAAAGTAAGCAACATCTTTATCTGTTAAATCATATACGATTGTTGAATTAGAATGTGCGCCAATCCCTTTTTCATAAACTACTTCGCCTCCATCCTCAGTCGTTAATCTTAAGCTATTACCACTCGTTGCTTTATCTTTTATTGGAGCTTTATAGCTGTTCTGTGTGGACGTCCAATCAAAATCTGAAAGGTAGCTATAGTCTTCCATATTTACTACTGTAATTGTTCTTGAGTCTGTTACTGTATTTCCATCGTTATCTGTTACTGAATAGAAAAGTTCATACTTACCAGCTTTATTAAAGTTAACTTTTTCCATGCCTGTCACTACTACTTGTGAAGTCAAATCGCCATCTTCTGCATCCATCGCTGAAAATTGCCCTTTAATATCAATAGGTTGTCCTAGCTTTGTTGCTTCAGATGTTACCTTAAGTACTGGCGCACTAGAGTTTTTTGTCAACTTAGCATCTGCCCACACTGTATGGTCAGCTGTATTTCCATTAATTCCGGCATCTGTAGTAATTAATTTCACTTCTTTTACACCAGTAACAGGTACTTTTACAAACTCACTGCTTGTGTTCGATCCGAATACATCACTTGCAAAGTAATTTTCGCCATCTACCCATACTTCAAACTTTGCAGATGATCCTTGTCCTTTCATCGCCTGGTCGATGCCAATATAACTTTCAAAGAAATCAAAGCCTTTGCCCTCAATGTTATATATGATTTCGGACTTAGCATGCGCGCCAATTCCTTTCGCGTAAGTTGTTTCAAGTCCTTGACGAATCAGCCCAATTGTTCCACCAGATGGCGATTTATCGATTTTATATCCGCCCCACGCGATATTGGTTGCTACAGGAGTTAAATCCGATACATATTCAAAATCACTGACTACAGTCACTTGCGTTGACTTCGTCTCTGTAACGCCATTATTTTTTACTGAATATACAAGCTCATAGTTCCCTTTTTTTGTTATATCTACATTGGAGTTAACCGTAACTTCTTCTGTAAGATCATTTCCTTGATAGTCAACAGCTTTTACAAAATCGATTGGATTAAATTGTTGGTTCAATTTAAGTGTCAGTTGGTCTTCAATGGAGATAGTAGGTTTAAATGCCTTCACTTCAACAGGTTTTAAGCTATTTAGTTGTTTATCATAGGCGATTACTTCATAGGAATAGTTTTCATTTGCATCGACGTTTTTATCGATAAATGTTGAAGTTGAAGTAAACCCTATTAACGTACCATTGCGAATAATTTCATATCCAAGTAAATGTTCCTTATTTGCTGAATCTATCGAAAGTGCTAATGTATTTGTCTGATTAGCTTCGTTACGTTTAATATTTATATCGACTGAAGCATTTGAAGTAAAGCCATTTCCTTGATACCCGACTATACTATTATTTAAATACCAGATTTTTTTAGGGGCAGAATATTGGCTTACTGCTTTTTTTGTTTCTTCAGTTACCGTAAACCCATGTCTAGCAAAATAACTAGATAAATCTTGATTTAATACTTCTGAAGAAAATTGAATTAAGTATTGTTGCTTAGAAAGATCACCATTCGGGAGTGACACAGATCGATCACGATAATATTTATTTAATTCTGACCAATAGCCAGGGTGAGCTAATTCAAGCTGCCAAAACGCACCTAATCTTTCTTGAAGCGATAAAGCACTCATTACCGATTGGTTTTCAGCTATTAAATAACTATACATTTTCTCAAATGGAATTCGGTTGTCGATGGAATTATAATCGACAGACATGGCCATCGAAACCATATTATTTGTTACTTCGCCATATTCCCTTACACCTACAGCCATGCGATGACCTATTTCGTGTGTTAGTCCCCAGCCAGGATAAGTTATTCTAAAGTCACTGAACATTAATGGAACCGTTCCTCGTTGTATACCTGTATGGTTTCCTGCAGCATACATGGCTCCATATGGCTGCATCAATCGTATATTTTCTCTAATATATTTCGGATCATGCACTTCACTACTTACGTCCAAACCAGAGAAGTCAAATAACTTCTTAATCCAGACATCATAACCATTTACTGTAGCCATTGGATCAAGATTTTCCGTAATATATTGGTTATATGCTTGAGAAGCTGTGCCTGTAAAGATTATACGATCACTTACAATTTCTACTACATCAATTAACTTACGCTCATTTACATTTGGATGTGCTGCTTTATCCGCATTTAAACGATTGTTATAGTCGGTTAAAAATGCTTTAAATTCTTCTATATTCGTATCCTTTGTGAAAATAGGAAACCTTTCTCCCCCTTCAAAACGAATGATAGGTGCTTTCGTTTGTTCCTTTGGTGTATAAGGATTGACGATATAGATTGGTCCACCTTGTGTAACATTTCCTGTGTAGATCGTTGGAACAGTAAATTCATTTTTACCCGGCTTTAAATTGACCGTTCTGTCCCATGCATTCCAGCTACCTTCTTGTTGTGTGAAGACAAGTTGTGGTAATGGCCCACTCGCATCTGCATCTACATATACCGTTATCTTTTCTCCAGCTCTAGCCGCGATGCCCGTTGGTTGATTATTCGTTCCATATGTCATTTTTAATTTCTGCTGACCATGGCTGACCATATTCCCGTGCTGTTCGGCTTTAATTATTCTTCCTGCTGTCACTAACTCGCCTTTTACAATCTTTTTAGCTAGCTCAAGGCTCTCTTTGTATGTTTCATATAAAGGATGCGACTTTGCTGCTTCTTCAAGTTCATTGATTTGATTTAATGTGCTGTATTCATCCGCAACTGCACTCATCGTAGCGTCTTTAAATAAACTGTTTATTTTATTTTGGACTACATCCTCTTTATAAAAAGCTAATTCAGCTAATGTTGCCCAATTTTGATTTGATTTTTTAAATTTGAACTTCATCCGTTTAAATGTAGTTGGTTCAAATTTAGCCTCTATTAATCCATCTATCATGTTGTGCTGACCCGTTGATAAAAGTTGATATGTATCCCCTTGAGAGGTTTGAGAAGCATATATTTCAAATTCTTCAGCGAATCCTTTACGATCAGATGGTCTTGCTCCATACACAAGACGTTCTAACATAACTGCCTCTTTGAACGTTACTTCTACTTCATTCGAGAAAGTCGATGTATTCGCTTTATTCGTTTCCCAATATGTATTTAACTTGCCGTCCACAGCATTCTCAATTGCAGCACTGCCATAGTGACCTGCATTGTTTGTAATGCTTTGGATATTCGAATAGTCCATTCTGTAAAGCGCTGAGTACTTAACATTCTCATAATGACTGAACGACTTCGTAACCGCTTTCGTAGCTTCTATTTGCTGTGTATTTAATAGGATTTTCGCATTTTGTATATCTTCTTTATATTGTTCATATAAAGGATGCGATTTGAGTGCGTTTTCGAAATTGTTTAGTTTTTCTACCGTATTGTAATTTGCTGACACTTCATTTTTACTACTATCCGTAAATAACGAGGCCATTTGATCCCCTAGCACATCTTTTTTATAAAAGCTAAACTCTGCTGCACTTGCCCAGTTTTGATTTGCTTTGTTAAACACAAATTTAAGGCGCTTAAACTGTGTAGGGTTAAATTTTATTTCAATGACGTCCCCTACTGAACTTTTATATTCTCCATCTGCAATAAATGTGAATTTATCTCCCTCTTCAGTAGTAGAGCCGTAGATTTCAAACTCCTGGGCAAAGCCTTTTCCACCTGGCCGTGCTGCGTATACAATACGATTTAATTCTGTTAAGTCCTTTAAAGTAAACACTACCTCATTCGTAAACGTCTCACTATTCGGTTTTCCTGTTTCCCAATGGGTTGTTAAAATCTCGTCAATTGCATATGAAAGATTAGAATTCGAGTACTTTCCACCATTATTTTCTATTGTTTTAATGTTGGTGTTATCCATTTTAAAAACTTCATTATAGTCATTCAATAGTTCTTTCCCTTGCAAACTAAATTTACTAACTACCGCATTATATGAGATGTCTACGTCACCCTCCATTGCGGTTTTTAAGTCTTTTTGATCTGGTAATTCTTCGGCCAATACATTAAACGGAACACTTGCTATGTTAATCGCCATAGCTGCTGCAGTTGCAATTGACAATACTTTTTTCATATTATTACCTCCTGTTGTATAAAAATAAATATTTAAAAATTCCAGAATCGGAAGTTTTATTCATATGCATTTCATTTCAAAAATAAGAACTATATTCCCTTATAATCAAAAAAATACAAATAGTTAAGTTCTTCAAAAATAATAATATATTTAGAAAAATATTAAAATCAATATATATTTTGTTTAAAAATCTATTTTTTGGTACAAAAGGATAATAAGTAGCATATAAAAAATCTAAAACAATGACTTTTAGCACTCAAATAATCCATACTGGTATTGCGAATTTATACCCCAGCTAACCCCTCTTTCATTAAATTATTCTCCAATAATATTTTGAGCATTGATTCTTGTTTCTGAATTGCGCACGATTTGAGGTACAATAACATTATTACAACATTATTTAATGATTAAATTTACGGTTGTTGTTCCCAAACTGTCCCTTTAACGAAAAAAGACCCTTTCCTTATTTAAGGAAAGCGCCAGTTTGTTAAAGATCATTTTTAAGTTAATCCCCTGTATTGAAGTATTGGGATTTGTTTGATTTATACGATACCATTGGCTTTTAATATAACATTTCGTATAAATATCTTTATTAAATTTTCAAAATATCTAAAAATACAGAAATCTCATTTGATTTTAATGTATATTAGAATAGTAAAACTTTGGAATGAGGTGTTGTTGTGAATAGTGTTAATTATGCTGATAGAATATGTATAGAAATAAAAAAGAAGCGATCACACGCTGTTATCGGTTTGGATCCAATTATCGAGCGTATTCCTACATTTATTTTGAAAGATGCGGAACAAAATTTTGGGAAATGTGATGAAGGTGCAGCGGCGGCATTTATTGCCTTTAATCAATTGATTATTGATGCTGTTGAACCTTATGTTGCAATCGTTAAGCCGCAACTTGCTTATTATGAAGTTTACGGAGCTGCAGGAATAGATGCATATTGGAAAACTGTTGAATATGCACAGAAAAAAGGTTTACTAGTAATTGCTGATGCAAAACGGGGCGATATTGATTCTACAGCAAGTGCATACGCCCGTTCATTTTTCGGAGATGCTTTTAATGAATGGCAAACGCCTAAAAAGGTAGATTCACTGACGATAAATCCTTATTTAGGCTCAGATAGTTTAGAGCCATTTGTTGAGCACGCTATTTCAAAAAAAACGGGTTTATTTATCTTAGTAAAGACAAGTAATCCATCATCTGGCGATTTACAAGATGTAGTTACAAACACTGGTACAATAGCTGAACAGGTCGCACAACTTGTACATAACTATGCTTTACGTGATATCGGAATAAGTGGTTATTCTTCAATAGGAGCTGTTGTAGGCGCAACGTATCCTGAAGAACAACAAGTATTTAGAGAAGCTATGCCTTACTCATTATTTTTAGTCCCAGGTTATGGTACACAGGGTGGTAAAGGAAAAGATATTACAAACGCCTTTAATGAGGATGGTTTCGGCGCCTTAATTAGTGCCTCAAGGAGTATCATTTTTGCATATGAAAAAGATAAATCAGAAACCTTCGAACAAGTCCAATTGTCAATAAAAAATGCTGTCAATACGATGAATGCTGATATTAATACAGCACTTAAAGATGTAGGTAAACTAAACTGGTAACAACATTTTTAATAATTTTAAAGATCCCATACTTTTATCGTTTGGGATTTTTCATAAAATGTTATTCAATAACCTGGCTCGGTCGTAATAAGAGGTTAGCCAGATTTTTCTGGTGGACTTTTTTCTTTTAGGTCTTATTATAACGGTAGTCGGGGTAGAACGTAGCGCCCGTGGGACTTCATCCCGTCCGCAAAACTGTTCACCCCCTACTTGTATAAACATGTTTCGAGCTGGTTGGGACAAGGATCCTGTTTAACAAGTGAACCTATAATATTACAAGCAGCATTAGGGGTTACAGACGAATTTTATTTTCTTAAGGAGGAGATTTGATTATGAATCCAGTCGTAGGTCTGGATGTTTCAAAAGGAGAAAGTCAGGTTCAAGCCTTTTTAGATAAAGGCAAACCATATCGTAAGAGCTTTAGTATTAAACATACTCTTGATGGATTAGATAGTTTTTTAGAATTTCTAAGGGATATAGAAAAATTAGCTGACGGAAAGCAACCTGCGGTTATTTTAGAGTCTACAGGTCAATATCATATGCCTGTCATTCAATTTTTTGAAGATCAACAATACGTCTATATTATTGTAAATCCTCTTATCTCTCATCGTACTAGAAGTACAAATTTACGCGAGGTAAAGACCGATGCCATTGATGCCTATCATCTATGTGAACTGTATTACAAAGAAGAACTAGAACCATATAAAAAAAGAGGCATACAACTCTTAAATCTTCGTAACCTTACAAGACAACAAGAAACGGTATCAAGCACGGCTGCACAAACAAAGTTACAGCTACAATCCATCTTAGATCAGGTATTTTCTGAATATAGAGGTGTCTTTGGAAATCTCTATTCAAAAATTTCGTTACAGATTCTATCCATCTTCCCAACCTCCAAAGAGGTTTTAAGTGTTAGCGAATCAGAACTTACTAATAAAATTGCGGAATTATGTACAACCCGTTCAGAATGATGGGCAAAAGAAAAGGCAATTAAATTGAGAGAGGCTGCATTACGTAATCCATTCCAAAACAACTTGTATCAAAGCCATATCTTTAACCTAAGAATGTTTATTAACATTGTTCTTCAATATCAAGAGCATCTATCAAAGTTAGCAGCAGAAATAGATGCCCTCGCTAAAGAAATTGAAGAATATGAGATAATCCAATCTATCCCTGGTGTTGGTGAAAAGATTGCGGCAACAATCATCTCTGAAATTGGAGAGATAGAACGGTTTAACCATCCTAAAAAGCTAGTAGCATTCGCCGGGATAGATCCTAGCGTTTACTCTTCTGGTCGATTTACTGCTTCCATCAATCGTATAACCAAAAGAGGTTCCAGCAGGTTAAGACAAGCGTTATTTATGGCTGTACAATGCGGTATAAGAGATGCACGTAAACAAAAAACAAGTGATGAAATACCCCCTAGAAATAAGAAATTACGAGAGTTCTACGATAAAAAACGCGAAGAAGGTAAGCCATTTAGAGTAGCAATCATTGCATGTGCTAATAAGCTTTTACATTGGATATATGCCCTACTTAAAAGGAAAGCAGCCTTCCAAAATGCGGTTTAAAAAGTAAATCTAAGTAGATTAAACAAAACCTTCCAATTTAAAAGAGGAAGGCCTATTTGGTGTACCCTTTTTTAGTATATCATGTAGGATTTAATATTTTTACCGAAAAATCTTGACAACTATTAGCTGGTTTTGTTGAACAAAAAAGGACCAATCCCCTTTATTCAGCAATCTGGCCCTATAACGGAAAAACTCGATCTTCAAATTGAAGAATCTCGCCCGTTAGTTGAACAAAACAAAGTCTGTGTTGACCTAAATCCACCCAATATTAACAGTATCATCATGAAAGAATTCTATAACATATTTCTGCGTAGGACAATAAAGATATAAATCATTTCCTAACCAGACAATATCTTCAATATTACTTAATAATTCTTGAGTCAATTTAGTTTTTACACATGGATGATTATCGTATCCCCAAAAGATATATATAGGAATTGAAGTATCAAATCCTTTAGAAATTAGAAGGGAAGGAATGCTTTTAATTCCTTGGTCATTTAATTCAACTCGGTTAACAATAGCATTTTCCCAGTCAATTCTGTTCCAAAAAGCAATCGGGAAATTTTCAGAGAAATCTTCTACAATTGAATTAGTGGTATTAGAATCTAGAATTTCAAATAATTCCATTTCGCCGACCACTTCTTGAAGCAGAATCTTTACTTCATTCTCTTTTTGGATCGCTTGTTGAATTATTTCTTTTTGTTTACGTTCCTCTACAATTTCATTTAATCTCTTCTGTCTTTCTTCTTTGTTCACTCTAATTTTCAACTCCTTCCCTATATATTATTTATTGAACTAAACTGTCCTGATATTTTAAGGATATTTCTTCATAATCTCAATTAAATACTAACATAAATATTCAATTTTCTTATTGAGTGTTATTCAACAATCTGGCCCTATAACAGAAAAACGCTATCTTCTTATTGAACAATCAGCACCTGATTGCTGAATAACTAATATCATTAATTTTAGGTGTTCACAAATTTATGAACAACGATATTACCAAACATCGCTTTGGGAATGTTATTTAAGTAAAAAATAGTATATTGTTTAAGGAAGAGAACAACCTACTGCTGCCAACACGTTTTTTTTAATTGTCTAGACTAGAGTATTGCTATAACATTTTTAAATTGAATAATAAATAATCCATTCAAAAGGAGGATAAGTACATTTTTACAAATAAATATATACGTGCTCTTGTATTTCCAAGTCTTTTGTTTATAGGTATGACTATTTTAAATATTTATCAAGATAACGGGATTCAGTGGGGGGATAATCTTTTTCTCTTCCTTTTCACATTAGTTTTCTACAACTTAATTTTATTTTTGCTTAAACGGTTTAAAGAAACACCCCCTTCAAAATAACTTTTTATTTGTTGAATTATTCGAGTAATACAAATACATACAAAATAACGTTCCCAAATGAAAGTTTGGGACACCACAAAAAATCCACAAACGCTTTTAAATCAGTGTTTGTGGATTTTTTTTCTGGAACATTGTTTATGCGGTTTTTTTGCAAGTCGCATAAAACATTGATATAAAGGCATTTATACTTGCTAGGCTTGTTCATTTATTTGCATAAAAGCTTGTATAACATATTTCTTATCGGCGAAATTTGTATCTATTCAGACGCTATCCCATAAAAAAAGTTATATCACAATCTGGCCCTTTAATGAAAAAAAGCGCTGATCCTAATTACAGAATCGCACCCCAATCAATGTAGTTCCTTGTTCAATAGCAAAAATCTTTCAAGTGGATTAAATCCCCAAAATAGTTTTAACACGATTGTTTTCTTCTTTCTTATCCCAATACTCAAAGAAACCCAGTTGATTCCCCCAGGGATCAGTAAAAGATCCCCATTTTGCAGTGACTTCTTCACGGGAAAGCCCCCTACCACTGGGTTTATTCAGAAGTAACGGGCATGGATATTATAATGTGTGATAACGATTTCCGCTTAATAGCTAATATGACGAGCATCGCTGTTAATTTTCAACTTTTGAATCCAAGTATATAAATAATTAAATTAAATTATTCAAAAATTGTATAATTATTCTTTCCAGCTTCTTTTGCGCGATATAAAGCGTTATCTGCATTTTTAATGAGCGTTTTTAAATCTGTATCACTATCAGCAGGATAAGTTGAAATTCCAATGCTTGTGGAAAGTTGGTATATAGTGTTGCGTCCACGAAAATAAGATAAAATATTTTCCGCTAGCTTACTAATTTCAGCTTTGGAATATGTAGCAGAAAAATGTATAAGAAATTCGTCTCCCCCTAATCTAACAGCATAGGAATCATTCTGTGTCTTTACAAATTCTTGAAGGATTAAAGCGACTTCCTTTAATACTCCATCTCCGACATCATGACCATATATATCATTTATCTTTTTAAATCCATCCAAATCAAAAAGGAATATTATTCCACCGTTTTTATAATCATCTTCAAATTTTTTTGAAAGATATCGCCTATTATATAGGTTAGTTAACGGGTCTTTAAATGCTAAATGCTCCAAATTCAAATAATACGAGAACATTCTTGCTATTTTTTGAAGCAACACTATACTCTTCTTATCAAAAACACTTTCTTGATGATGCGCCACACAAAGCGTACCAAACCTCTCCCCATCCAGAAGAGAGATAGGCAAACCTAAATATGACCTAATGTTAACATCCTCTAGTAAGTTCTTTAAATCACTTGGACAAGTGCCTTCTCGGATATCTTCATAGATTAATGGTTTTTTCTTTTCAAAATCTATTCGATTACAAACCGTTTCATCAATGTTTATAACCATTCCTTCAGTCAAAAGAATGCTCGTATCATCTGTTGAAAGCTTTAAAATTATTTGTTCTTTATTACTGAAAGAGGTTAAATAAATCAATTTGTCAGGCAAGATTTCTGATGCTAAATCAAGTACATCATTTGAAAGTTCATCAAAATCACTATACATTTCCAACTCTTTTAATGTTATTACCATAAAGCACCTCAATTATTATATAAATTTTTCAATGTATAATATTAAGTAATTTTTATTCCTTAAAATATTAAATGCTTGAACCTAATTTTACTTATTCCTTTTTGTATTTAACCCATAATTCAATATAACATACTCTCTCATTTCAAGTAGTTAAACTAATATTCTCAAAACAAAAATTCCCAAATCCCTTTATTTTCTAATTATTCAGATGAATTATACTTATAACAGATACCTTAAATTTCTTATTAAACCATGATTCGACATATAATTAATTTCAAATATTCTAGGATTGAAAAGTCGTTGTTTTCTATAAGACATAGGGAAATAATAGGGAAAAGGTTTATGTATGAGATTTTTAAAAATAGAAATTATATTAAAGCTAAAAATTGAAACGAAAAGAAAACATTTGTATAAAAAAGCAATCGATTTAGGGCTTACACATCCCGAAGTAATAAATTGCAGTCAAGAATTAGATGAATTACTTAATAAGTATTCTAATTTGGCCAAATAATTTGGTTATACATATGGTATTACTTAATTTAGATATAAGGCCAATAAAAAAGAATAGCCCATCCACATTCAATGGGCTATTAATTATTAGAAGGAACGATTAATTATTGCAGCTTGATAGCTAAGTAATTGAGCATCGCTGTATTGTTCGATTTTGGAATCCGGGATAGACGGCTCAATGATGGATACTTCTTCTCCGTTTACCTGGTGAGTCTATGTACGCGCTTTTTTTAATAGCGTTCGAATCTCCATTCGTCCTGTTTCGTTTAGCATGATTTCGTCACTCTCCTTTTTTATAACTGGTGTCGGTGAAGGGCCTGCCGGTTTTGTTGTAATGCCATAATAGCTGTTAATCCCCTGTAAAGTTAATTGTGCTTGCTTATCGATAGGCAAATATATCCCTCTATTTCTCTCTTTGTCTGTGCATCCTCACCCTGTCCAGTTCCGAATGTCCCATTAATGATCTCGGATAAGAAAAAGTATAGGGTACCGTTATATTCAATTTTTGCTATACACTCATTGACCATTACTTCTACTCCCAATTCCTCAAATGCTTCTTTTTTTGCTGCTTCTTCTGGCGTTTCTCCTTTTTCTATTCCACCACCAGGAAAAACATAATAAATAATGCCATCTCTAATTCTACCTTATCATTTTAGTATTACTACCGAACCTCTATTTCGCATTAATCGTAACCTCTCGGTGATTCACATTTTATTAAAGTATTACGCCAGTCTGTTGAAGATCTTTATTAGTTAAATATTAGTTAAACTTTTGCTAAAACCCGTACTTTTTTCTAAGTATCCTAAACTTTTATAAAATTTATGTGCAGCGATTCGCTCTTCTCTATTCCCGCTGTTTAAAATGATTGCTATACAATCGTTCTTTTTTGCCCAATCTTCAACTGCTAACATAAGATTTTGCCCAATATTTTTTCTACGATAATCGTCGTGAACTACTAGTGCTAAAAGTCTTACATATGGCTCATCAAATTCGTATGCGGTTTGCTTACACATTCCTACAAAACCAACTAATTCTCCGTTTACTTCTGCAACAAATGTTTCGTAATTTGGTATATTTAAAATTTTATTAAATCTCTCTTGAATTTTTTGATTTGAAGAAGGATAACCTAGCTGTTTCATTAACAGATCCATATTATTAATATCTTTTAGGGTCATTGAACGAATATACATAGTATTTCCACCTTATCTCTTTATTGATTTTAATAAAATAATTATATATTACCAAATTTTATCATTTGTAACCTTCTTTAAAGTTTGTTATTGAAATATTTAGGAACGTTTAAAAAATGCTGGTTTAAATTGTATGTAGGATATTCTTCGATGAGGTGAAAGGACCCTCCCTATTTAATATAAATTTTAATAAAAAGGGAGTTTTTAATTGTTAGAGTATATTGAAAATAAAATTAAGAATGGCGCTTTTAATTGAAGTATTTCTTAATCCATTTTGCATTATTAATAACTTTTATCTTATCTTTATGTATGCCATACTTATTGAAAAAGTTGATTTTACCAACTTCTTCAAAATAACGATTCCATTTAAACATTTTAAAAAAAATATCTAATGTTGGTTTGTAATTTGCTTTCTCTATTCGAAGTTTTTGTTTAAGAAACCTCTTTATAATTCGGTAAGTTCTGAATGAATATTTTGTATCTAAAAACAAAATTAAATCTGCACTATTAAAACAATCGCTTACCCAATCTTCATTGTGTATTCCTTCAATTATCCAATTGTCTGATTGTAATATACTTTTTAGATACTCTTTTCTTTCTTGTTCAGTTCTTCTTATATCTCCGGACTTATGCCTTATCCAAACTACATTGTCTAATTCGTAATACGGTATATCTAACCACGAAGATATTTCTTTTGCTAAAGTTGTTTTACCACTTCCAACTGATCCAATAATATGAATTCTCTTGTAAATTGTCTTTTTCAAAATACACCAACTCCATAAGATTTGTTTATATAGACATTTCGCTTACAGAGTTGAATTTACCTCTTATTATTTGAAGTTGTAACGCTATTCCATCTTCCCAATTATAGGTTAACAACAAATTTTTGTTGCTCCTCAAACTAAGCGGTTAATGAAAATAAGCGCTTATTCTTGTTACAGAGGGTACATTTAACCATTAAATTTTATATGCGCCATTTGCATTCATCATAACCAGAGTGTTTCATCCATTCTCTGAATCTTTGAGTGGGAAATTAAATATACTTTGCCAAAAATGTCGATTTTGTTTCCCTTCGTACGTATAGCGCAATCTTTGTTCGACGCATAAATATTTATTCCTTCCGATAAAATAGACAATTCATTTTGAACAAGCGCTATGTTATTTTCAAGATCAAAGTGAGATAGAATGGAAAAATCGTCAAGGCCAATTCCATCATAAACATAATTCTCCTCAACTTTATATCCAATTTTTTGGGAACATAACCATTTAGCAGACATGTTAATTGCACCAGCACTTGCCCCCATGACAACAGCGCTGCTTTTTTTAATCGAATCTGTTAATTCATATTCCATCAAAAACCCGTTTTGCTTTATAGTATCCCCGCCCAACAAGAAAATGACTGAAGCATTTTGAATTATCGTTTGGGCATCTTCCTTCTGTACGCGATAATTAATTAGATGATAATCATCAAAAATAATGCCAGCCTGATCAAGCCACGAGCGTTCAGTAGCACCAATCTCTTCATAAATAGATGAATTCGAACTAATCATTGCAAGTGATTTTCTATCAGTAATATCCTCCTGTAACACCCTGCCCAGATGCTCTGGGAAAAAATTGTTAAACCACCCTAAATAATAGTGAGTTTTCATAAGTACCTCCGTAGCCAAGTATAATTAACATTCACCCCTCACTTTAACATAAATATCCAATTTATTTATTGTATTTTATTCAATTAAATGGCCCTTAAAGGACAAAGAGCCTTTCCTTTTTCAAGGAAAGCGACCGATTGTTAAAAATCGAAATATAGTATTGTCGCAAATAATTCCCGAGTTATTTTTGCTTTAATGGAATAATTCTTATTGTGATATATGTTTGTACTCTAATATTTCAAGTTTAAACTCATGATTACATATTTGCTTATTTATTTTCTCACTATCACAGGACGGGTATATTCTTACCTTAACCAAATCTTCTTTAACATTCCCGGTAGGTTTTTTTGAAGGAATATCAATTCTTACAGTAACATCATAGGAATGATTCTCATTGTAAGTAATCCCAACAATCCTTTTCCAATGCCAAATAAGGTGATTATCTCCTCCATGCTCTATGATCACTCTTTTATCGATGATTGGGAAGATAATATCCGAAACAATGTCCTCTGTTGTGACATAAATCTCTTCCATTTCTGAATTAGCTTCAGGTTTTGTATTTTGCGCAAGAATAAGACCAATAAAGACAAATCCTATTAGGATCAAGTAATGCTTAACCATTAAGATACACCTCAGAATTCTGTTTGTTTCTTATTCTTTGCATGTTTTTATTATTTATTTAAATAATTACCCTTAAATAAAAATAGTGTTCCTTATTTAAGAAACATGCCTTCGATATATTACATATGATTATCTTTAATAGCATACGTTGTACTAGAGATTTTAGTGGAGGAATTTTAATGAAAAATAAAAATAAAAGTCAAGATAATCAAAACCAATTATCAATTCAGGCTGCCGAGCTAGCAATCGTTGGTGCAGCCATAACTACTTTAGGAGATACTATTGCAACTATGGCAGCAGTACTTGCATTAGAAGCAGAAAGACAAGAACAAAACAATCAAAATGATACAAGTAAGAACGGTAATCAAGATATGCAGAAACAGCTTGATTATTTAACCAGCGAAATAGAAAAACTTAAAAAGCAAGTAAATGGTTCGAACTCCCGAAGGCTGAAGTAAGCCATATTAATTGGATAATGTTATATAAACATTCATCTTATTCGGTAGCCAATGCTGTAATAACAGCTCCCACCACTTGTATCCAAGCACCGACTGCATTCATTACTTCTCCTTCTTTTGTATCAGTATCCGCAAAAACCTCTGTCACAGTCCCAATTAATTGAATGATATTACCGGTATTAGATATTGTTTCTAAAAGAGTTAATTTTCCTTCAGTATTAATGACGATTCCTAACCCTACTACTTGAAGAAGGCTACCCTGCTTTTCTAAAAGTTGACCTGATTGCTCATTTTTAGACAGTATTCCTACTACAGTAGCTAAATTGCCTATAGCTTGAAGTTGATCGCCAACTTTATTTAATAAGGCGTCCTCGGTCTCTGATACGACCGCACTTCCTCCAGCTTCTAAAATATTCCCAATTAAATTAAAATCGGTTAGTGTTTGTTGAGTAAAAATATTTGAGGGTGTACTCGCAATTGCAGATAGTAATGATCCAATTGCTACAATCCAATTTCCTGCAATGGCAGTAATATTTGAGTTATTTTTACCAATTTGATTTGAGTTACTCTGTTTATTACGTTTATCAGGATAAATCATGTTATTCCATTTATTTAAAGAGTTATTTCGTTTTCCCGAAATATTACGGTGATTTGATTTATAAGAGTTCATCATTTCTCTCCACCTACTATTCATTAGATAGGCACATCGCTAAATAGCTCGTGATGAGGTCCTTTATTATTTTGATAGGGTATACATTCCTATTCACTTTAAATACATACTCCAATATATGATTTTTTTAATGGGTTAGATGGACCTTTATAATGATATTTGTATTTCTTAAAGCGATTAGGGCTGCAAAAATTCGTCCTGTAAAGAATAGGGTAGGACCATAGGCTGTTTAGAAAATACTTTATAAATCAAATATGGAGAGTTACATTCTATTCATAAAATTTGTAAACAGATTGTTCCTTTGAAGTGGAGATATACTTAATTTTCACAACTCGACAGTTTATTATCCAATTTAACTTTAATGACATATTATGCAAAAGAGCAATTCTGTTTTATGTAAAAGGAGGAGATGACTATGAGGATAAACAATTTCGACCAATCCTCTGATTCCACAGAAATATACGCTACTAAATTAGCTAATATTGGGGCATCATTTGCAACATTTGGTCATGATTTACAAGCAACCGCTGTAGGATTAACTTTAGAGATATTAAACAAATCAAAAATAACAGATTCTATAGAATCTGAAAATATGCAGAAGCAGATTGATTTTTTAGACGACCTTATTAATAAAATTACACTATTTAGTGAAGATGTAATTAAAACCGTTGAACCTCTCTTAATTGAGGAATTCCAAGACGAAGCTTTGAAGGGAATTGTTAAAGATCATCTGAAAAGAAATTTAAATCACCTTAAAAATGAGATAAATAGATCATAATTTAATTTATTTAGGTTTCTTATTCTTCCCCAAACTGACTATATCTAGCTTCCTTTGACTTATTCCATAATCTGGCCCGATTTAAGGATAAAAGAATAACAAAATAAAAAAGAAGACCGTTGCCTCAACAATGGTCTTTTATATGTCATGTAAGGATGACGGTCTATACCTTGCAAAACGAGGATATTACTTCTTAAGAATGTTGTTCAACAATATGGTCCTTAGCTGAAGAAGGCACAATTCCTATTCAAGAATTATGCCCTTTAATGGAAGTTGAAGGGACTAAATACCATTTAATATTATTGTCAATAAACCTCTTCATTGTATCTGTACATGAACTCTAAGTTTCCAGGTTACTAATTTTGCCGAAAAGTGATGCTACAGAAACCCCTTATCATGCTTGATTGACTAATAGATCCCAATACTATTTTCACTTTTAAAATTCAGATAGTTAGATAAAAACACATCTATTGTAACTTTTAATAATTATTCAGAATTGTTAGACTATTATCAACTACCATGAATACACTTAAAACTTAATTCTTTCAGGAGGGATACAAATGGAGAAAAAGTTACACTTATTACCATATCAAGTGGATGAAGTGGTCGAAATGGTCGAAGTGGTGCCAAAAGGTATTGAACTTATTGCAGCACCAGAAATTTGGGAGAATTCTAAAGGGAAGGGAATCACTGTTGCGATATTGGACACAGGCTGCGACGTCACCCACCCTGATTTGAGTGAGCGTATTATCGGCGGACGGAATTTCACTCGTGATGATGATGGACAACCTGATGTATACATCGATTATAATGGCCATGGAACCCATGTGGCTGGCACAATTGCTGCAATTCATAACGGCACGGGAGTAGTTGGTGTTGCACCTGAAGCAAGTTTATTGATTTTAAAAGTGCTTGATAAAAGTGGATCAGGGCAATACGACTGGATCATAAATGGTATTAACTATGCAGTTGAACAAAAGGTGGATATCATCTCCATGAGCCTCGGAGGTTCTGTCGATGTACCTGAGTTACACCAGGCTATTCAAAATGCAATCACTAATCAAATTCTAGTAGTTTGTGCCGCTGGTAATGAGGGAGATGGACAGAGTTCTTCAAATGAATTTGCCTTTCCCGCCTGCTACAATGAAGTCATCAGCGTCGGATCCATTAACCTGCAACGCAGTTCTTCTGAATTTTCAAATTCGAATAATGAAGTCGACTTAGTGGCCCCTGGTGAAGGAATCCTTTCAACGTATTTAAACGGAACTTATGCAAAACTAAGCGGAACTTCGATGGCAACACCGCATGTATCCGGTGCACTTGCACTCATAAAAGTGAATGCCAACAGAAACTTTGAACGAAATCTGACAGAGACTGAGCTGTATGCACAATTAATAAAGAGAACCATTCCTTTAGGAAACTCGCCAAAACTCGAAGGCAACGGATTACTGTACTTAACAACAGAGAAATACTTATCGGAGGTGTTCAACCAAGAATTATCTGCAAAGGCGTTGAAAATATAATGGAAAAACTAAATTTGCTATACTGTGAATGGGAAACGGCCAAGTCAGACTTTTTAATAAGGAAAATCGACCCTTATTATGACGAAAAGAAAGATGAGGAAGTCAGAAATCAATACTATCAGAGCATTTCATTCTCAGACGCCAATCTTTTAGATAGCCTTCACACACTGCTTGAAAAAACACATACAAATCGGTTAAACTACAGCCCACACCGTTATGTGTACCCTTGGGTTGATTTGCAGGAAAACGGTTTATTAAAAAGCCTTTATTCTGGAAATAGGATGGATCCACTTTCTGTCATAGAGGAGGACATTCGGCTCCATGAAATGCAGGCAAAAGGGTTAATCAGTAACTTTTCGGATAATCTATTTAACTGTGAACATGTAGTGCCTCAATCCTGGTTCGATAAAAAAAGACCGATGAGAGGAGACTTGCATCATCTATTCTCCTGCGAACCCACCTGCAATAGCAGTCGTAGCAACTACCCCTACTATGATTTCTACAATTATAACCCTGAAGGATTAATTTTAGGAATCAAAGATGGCTGCGGCAAAACTGAAGAAAGTAAATTCGAACCCGAATACGGCAAAGGAATCGTTGCTAGAGCAACACTTTATTTCCTAATTCGCTATCCGAACACCATAAAAAAAGAACTAGCGAATGTCTCTTTATTGTTAAAATGGCATCACTCTTTTCCAGTATCCATCTATGAAAAGCATCGCAACCAAGCTATCCAAGAACTTCAAGGCAATCGGAACCCATTTATTGATTTTCCAGAGATTGCAGAAAGTATCGTAACAAATTAAAAAACACTAATTTCCTTAAAAAAGCACAAGAGAATTAGTGTTCGCTTTTTATATTAAATGAAAATAATGGTATAATTACTATATGTAGTAGGTCTAGGTATTAAAGGTGATTGGTCATCATTTATTCCAAAACTTCGTTTCAAACGAAGGTAAAGAAGACTATCCCATTACCGTTTATGAGTCTAAACACTCTTGTTAATTTCGCTACACTTATTGTAACGATTCTTGCATTGTCATTTACTTTTCCAAAGAAAGTAAACACCCTCTCTACCTTACACCAGGGTGATTTACTAGTCCTGTCAATTGCCTTATTTGCTACCGACTGTTTAGTGTTCCAGCACTAAGCAGCTTTTTTATTTTACGATTATTATGACTTAAGTATGAAGCAATTCACTTTACTTTCCACTAATTAGACACACCCGCTTAACTAAATCTAAATTAGTTTATTAGATGTAATCATCTACATCCAAAGAATCAAGATTTATATAGTGTTCGGAAATTGTTTGCGAATGGTGTTTGTACTTGCTGGACTTTTTCTTTAATTTATATAAAAACTTGATAGCAAATCTCTTATCGTTATTTATCAGAGGGCACACACCATTTAACTTTTTTTCGCGAATCCCCTTCATAATTTGTGAAACCCTAGCTGCTGTAAGGTTTAACTCATTCGCTATTTGTTTATGTTTTAAGCCCTCTGTAAGTAAATTATATACCTTTAATCCTAGACAGGTTAGCTTTATAATCCGAGTCTGGCACCTACTTCTGCATACTCTATATCTTTTCTTTCTGCATTCCAATTATCCCCTGTTTGTCCGTCCCATATCGCTCCTGTTTCAACGAAACCGACAGACCCAAACAACTTCCGAGCGACTTCGTTTACCATCCAATATGATGTAGCAACTGCATCGGCTTTTCCTTGTGGAAACGACTTTATGTAATCAATAACTTTTATCATTGATTGTTTGCCAAATCCTTTGCCTTGATGCTTTTTATCAATCATAAAGCGATTAAGTCCATAAGTAGATTTATCTCCATATTTTTCACATAAAAATGCACTTTCCGCCAGTTCGAAAAATCCAATATCGACATATCCTATGACTTCATCATAGTTGCATATAGCGAAAATCATAGGAGGTTTTTCATCGTTGAGTAACTTTACATAGGCTTTAGCCAAACAATATATACTGGAATCGACATTTCCTTTCTGCTCGTCTGTTATGCTTAACTTCAACACTGCCTCAAAATTATCGTGGGTAATTTTTCTTAATTCAATCATTTTTCTTCCCTACTTCCGAAAATATTAATTCGCTGCATCTGTTGCATAACCTGCCCCGTTAGTTTAAGTACATTGCTTCACAAACATACCTGGGTTACTCCATAAACGCGCCCGATTGTTGGATGAATAACTACAGACAAGTTTACGAATATATCGAACAATTATGGTAATATGAAATTGTAGGGGGCATTTTAATGATCTATTTAACTATTATATATATGTTTATGTTAGCGGTAATCATTAGTGCTATTGGTGGCTTTATTTTTTATAATTTAATTTATAAGAAGTTCTCAAGAACGCTAAGTTATGTATTAGGTGGTTTTTTATCTTTACTTCTAAGCATTCCATTGACAAAATTACTACTGTTTGGTGGTATTTGGTTTTATCATTTGCCTATCGCATTGCTGGCGATAGTGGTATATATCGCATTCATTATGTATTCCAATAATAATATTAAATTGATAAAGTGGATAGGAATAATTACTTTAATTTTGTTAATTGTTGCACATGTATATCTAATAATAATGACTATCTACTTCAATTAAAAAGCACCTAAACAATGTTTAGGGCTTTTTTTTCGTAAAGTTTGTGTCCCCCCAAGTAAGATTTTTTTAGTGTGAATTAACTAGACCTGCCATTAATTCTACAATATTTTTTAAATATGAAGATATAAAGAAACTATTTATAGCTAAAATGACCAATGCGATTGCAATAATGTATTTTGTTAGTTTGTCCAATTTTATATTCAACCTCTCGTACTTTTTTATATGTTTTAAAAATTAATTAAGAGACCTGAAACCCAGGCTAATGCACCAATACTTAGGGAAAGTACAAAAATAATAAATTCATAGGACCATGAGTTATCCTTTTCATAATTTCTTTGCCATTGTATCAAAAGTGCGATATTTACTATTAGTAAGGCTTCACTTATAGATATTATTGGTAGCAGCCAGTCAGTTTGATTTTTTTCGCTAGAATCAATATTCCAATATAAAACAATTAGTAAAACAATAATTATAAATGTTATGCCTTTTGCCCATTTTGATTTTTTCATTATTCTCACTCCAGAGGAAATTTTAGTATTTCGCTACTTCTAATTATTTTAACATAATCATCCATTTACATTGAGTTCAGAATATGAAGAAAAAGGTATCAAAGGACCAATACATTTCCAATCAATTTATATTAGAATTTGGATAAAGCAAAACGTTTTAATAGTTGACTTAAAAGAAGGTATAAAATTGAAAAAGAAAGATCGTAATGAATTTAAATTTATTTTTGGGATAATTAGTAGTACATAATTCTATTCAGATACAAGAATGAAAACTGACTAAGAATACGTCGCCATCCACGGCAGCGACGCACTCGATTGAGGAAGATCTTTTAGAACGGAAAACCTTATAACATTCTTTCACTACTGAACAGGAGGATGGAATATTGCAAAAGAAAATAAAAATAATTGAAGACAGCAAATCACTTATTTTAGCTATTGCTTTATCAATATTTATTTGGATCTTTTTCAGTAATTACTGGCATTATCCATCTCCACCATTCGAGTCACTCACTTCAAAAGAGGTTATTCGTATTTTGGAGGAAGAAAGCTCTGAGAGCGGATTTTTGAAAATTGCTACTGAAAATAATTTTGATTGGTATACATGTAAGCATAATAATTGTTTAGAGGAGAATGTACTTTTCCCACTTTCAGATAGAGGTTGGCATAAACAAGATATAACTCCATATTATAAACCGAACGGAAAACTTATACGTATTGAGTATATTTACACTAAGAATCAAGTTGATGGTAACCTAGGCACTACTCTAAAAATAGAAGTATACCATTGGGTGGATAGTGAAGATATTAATTTTTTGAAAATACCTCAAGATATAGATTTTTAATATAGTAGGTTATTCATTTTGGTATACTTCATACAAAATAACGTTCCCAAATTAAAGTTTGGGGGCACATAAAAAAGGCACGAAACGTTGTTAAATCAACGTTTCGTGCCCTTTTGTCATTAGGTTGTGCAGCATTTTATACAGATGATGCAAACCCTAGATGGAACGGTGTTTATACTTGCTGAGTTTGTTCTTAATTTGTATAAAAACTTGTATAGCAAGTTTCTTATTGTATTAATCAGCACCTTTTGTTATTCAACAATATGGCCCTATTACTGAAAAAAATAAACTTCTTTTTTAAAGAAGGTACAACACCTTTTAATTGACGAACATTTAATTATAATTTGGAAAATAGCAGGATTAACTTGTAAAAAATCTCCAAAAAATAATTCTTCAGTTTCTTTATATATTTCGGCACCAGTTTTTTCTAACACTCTGTGTGATCCAATATTATCTTTTTCCGTATCAGCAATAACATAAATAACATTTGCCTGTTTTAACAACCAATTTTTCAAATTAGTAACAGCTTCTGTCATAAAACCATTTCCTTGATGGTCAAAATTGTGTGTAATACCCAATCACTACTTCACCATTATCATTCATTTATTCCCCTATATGACCAGCTTCGACCTGGTTCAAACTCTCTAAAAATAGTGCCATCTTTTCTTTCGTGTAAACCGTGTGAATGAGTTACTAAATGTCTTATTGTTGTTTTTCCAAGCAATTTTTCATCTATTCCATCAAAATAATCAACTGCATAGTCATCAAGGCTTTTGATTTTACCTTCATAGAGAGCATAAGCAATCACTAATCCAAGATAGCTTTTTCTTGCAGAAGCTATGTTAAATTGAGAGGAAGACGTGATTGGATCTGCCTTATCAGAATTAGAATGATAACCATTATAATAATCTAGTATGACTCTGTTATCCTTTAGAATATATAATGATGACGCACTACTCCTATTTTTTACTTTAATATCTTCAACCCAAGTAATTAATTTTTCAAGTTTCTTCAATATTACTCACCTTATTTCCGACATTTACCAATTAGCTTATTTTTATTTTCTGTACTAATTATTCTATATCCTTCTTCTACTAAACTGCTTCGATAATTTAAGTATTGAGTGTCATTCAAAAAATGTCCCTATTACTGAAAAAAAACACAATTCCTTTTTCAAGAATTGCGCCCGATTATTGAATAAGCGATTAGACGATTATTTAGCTAAACTTAATTCATATTGATAAAATTGTGAATCTCGTATATATCCATTTTTTTCATATAGTCTTTGAGCAGAATAATTATCTGGTGCTGTACTTAGACTAATGTTTTTAGCACCTGTTTCAGTAGCGAAATCTTTTACTTTTTGTAAGAGCATTTCTCCTATTCCTTGTTTTCTGGCTTCTGCATCTACATACAAGTCATTCAGTATCCATGCTCTTTTCATAGATATTGAGGAAAATGTAGGATAAAGTTGAGTAAAACCTACATAATCTTTTTTATTTTTAACAACGAATATCACAGAATCCTCGTTTTCTAAACGTTCCTTTATATAAGCCTTAGCGCCTTCTAAATCCGATGTTTGTTGGTAAAACACACGGTACAAATTAAATAAATTTGATACTCCTTCTAAATCCTCAATCGTAGCTTGATATATTTCCATCTGAATTCCCTCCCCTATTAGCTTAAATTATACACTTTATAGATAGAAAAAATTGTTAATTTTGTTATTGTTAATTTTGTTATTTTTTCACCTTCAGTTCAGAAATCCTTACTCCATTAAATGGCCCTATAACGGAAAAACGCGATTTCCTTATTGAAGAATCTCGCCCGATTGCTGATTAGTATCTGCTTCTATTAGCTAATTAGATTCTGAAGTAAAATAACTAGATAGCACACCTATAAAGTTTTCTTCAAATGTAGATTTGAATTAATCATAATATTTGTAAAAAATTCAAATTATTATCCCTTTAGATTATAATTCTCTAAAGGGGGTGCTTTTATGTCTAAAAGTGTAAGAACTTCTGAGGATATGAGAACCAAATTGATGTTAGATTTGCAAAGAATTGAGAAGGATAAGTATCAGTTACGCGAAGGTGAGCAACATCAAGACTTCTTACCTTTGTTACTTCAATACATTGGTGATCCTCAGCCAGAATTGCGGGATAACCTGATTTATCCGATGTTTTATATGTGGATCAAAGAAGAGAAGAGGTTTAATGGTGAGGAGTTGCGTAGTCTCTTAACTGTTCTGACTGATGAAAATCATTTGTTCTATAATATTGGCAGCGTGGAGGACCAGTCAGTTTTTACAAGATCGTTCTCTGCATTGCCTATCGCCTTGATTGTGCAACGACACAGACAGAATCAATTTTTAAAGCAATCGGAAATTGAACAATTAATGCATGTAATGCTCCGTTATTATAAAGAAGAGAAGGATCTGCGAGGTTACATTACAATAGGAGGCTGGGCTCACAGCGCTTCTCACGGTGCGGATGTTTTTGTCGAGTTAGTGCAGTGTGAGGAGAGTAGCGTCCCAATGCTACGAGAGGTTCTTGACGCTATTTCTGGCATGCTTCAAAATGGTAAACATATTTTTTGTGATGAAGATGATGAGCGGTTGGTCAACATCGTGGATACGATGATAGACAAAGTTTTACTTCCACATCAAGATTTGACTGATTGGGTGAACAGTTTAGCACAATGCTGCAATTTCCCGAGAAGTCGCAGTCAGGTGGTGGCTCGTGTAAATTCCAAAAATTTTTTACGCAGTCTTTATTTCAGAAGGAGACAAGAAAGCCGAGGGAATGAGCTTAACACTGTTATGCTTGATACTGAGGCACAATTAAACAGGTTTTCTATCAACTAAAGGAGAACGGACAATCCCAAAAGCTATGATTAACTGAGGGATTGTCTGGCATGTATATCTACTTAAAGACTCCAACTTAACAATACTAAATGCGTGCTTCATTAAAGCGCCAGATTGTGGAATATCGTTTTTTCGAATTTTGTATTCTCATAAAACATTCACAAAGCGTGTTTTGGATTTTCTCCTTTTCCGAAAGGACATATCAATCTCAAAAATTCAGTATTCTTAGGTTTTCTATCAGTAAAGGAGTTAATACTTTACCCTTAGAATTAAGTAACACGCGTGTTTCTATAGTCTCGCTAATATAAAAATGTATTGACTGATCATTTTTAAGTGGAATATTAAGTTGATTGGTATCTTCTTTAATGCAGTAGAACACATTTTTTAACCATTCGAAGTCTCGACTTGTAAACGGGCCGAAAAATTGGACTGATTTTATTCCATCTATACCATTAGCTTTACTATTTGGTACCATTCGCTTACGCATTTTCTCTTCAATTTGTGGAGTATCGACTTGCTGAAAACCTAATTGAAATGGTACTTCGTCAAAATACGGGAGATATGCATTTTGCCACTTAGCAGAAAAATTAATTAGTTTAAAGAAAAAAGGAAAACTTATTCTTTCAGGATTTGATATGCCAAAACTTTTCAATAACTCAGTAGTTTTTTCAATATTATTTGTTTTGAGAAATAGTCCAATGACACCTCTGTGACCAGAATTATACTTATCAACCCAGTCTTTGATCCAGCCACCGCCATCTTTCGATTTAATATAGATAAACTCGAAATATTCATCTCCTATCCATAAATTAGAGGCTTTGAATCCTTTATTTCCTTTACCTTTTGAGGGTATATAAGGTAATCCTAACCGATTAACTTCCTCAATAAATTGAATATTTTTTTGATATTTCTCATCGACATTTACCACAATATGGTCGATAGAAAATGGATTTATTTTAGAAACCTGTTCCATATAGTTCCTCCTTATATAGTCAACATTGAATATATTGTTAAAAATAAAACCGATTTAATCGGAGTTATTTTCTTTTTTTATTACACCAATAACACTTTCAATCAACTGACTCTGCAATTCAATTGTTTTTATCATGTGATTGATCACAATTGAGGATAGTTCAGATAACTCGCCGTTAGTCGCAATTTCTTTCTGTTTCTTTCCAGCAATAATTTCTTTTTTTTCTTTGTTTAAAGCGCTCATATTGTTCTTAAGTATAGAAATCGCAGACTGATGATCTAATTGATACGCAAAACCAATCCCTGAATATAAATCACCATTGTAAAGAACGGGTGAGGATAGGGCATCTTTTATAAGTGATTGTTGATAATCTTTACCCTTTTGGGTAATTTTGAATTCAGAACGTTGCCGATTGCCTGTCATTTCAATGCTTGAAATGATGATATATCCTTCCTTTTCCATTTTCTTGATTGCATTATAAATCGAACCAGGTAATACACCACTCCACCGTTTGGCATCAGTATTTTCAAGTATTTGTTTCATCTCATAACCTGACATGGGGCGTCGATTTAACAGCTCTAGCACCAATAACTTAATCATTTTATCGCTCCTATATTCAACGTTGAATATATTATCATATAAAATTACTGAAAATGTCAACACTCCCAATTCTTTTACATTCCGAAAGAACCATTATAAGAATCATTCTTATTTATTCATTAGTAAATCAGTGCTGCTTTATTGGATATTTAGTAGTTCAAAAAATGTTGGACTGTTTCAAACTTCTGTTAATATTCACACAAATAATCCGTTTAAATAAAATTGTTATTCCACAATATGGCCCGATTGTTGAATAAAGCAAAGGTCAAATTTGAGTACTTTTATCCTTTCAAAAATAATGATTTTACAGAACTTGATTATATTTGAACCTTTACTTCCCTTAAAAAGCCATCTGATTTTAAATTAGTATTAGCTCATACAGAGACCCCTACCTATATATACATAAAACTATATTACAGTTAATACAGAATAACAAAAAAAGAGTAATACAAATCACTTGTTTACTCTTTTGTCCGCAGAATTATTTTTTTGTGCTTATTTTATTTAACTGAATTAAATTATCCTCTCTCAAAAACCTTATTATATCAGGCTTATTTAACTTAATTGATTTTAATTTAACTCGGTTTATTAGCCGGATAAATTCGACAAGGTGGCAGTCGCAAGTTCGAGACTTGTCGAGACCAATATTTTAGTAAGCTCATAAATATTGTTATATCAATGTTTGCGAGCTTTTTTTTGGAGCAACTCGTGTACTAAACCTCGAATTATTGTCCAATGCTTACAAATTGCTCACAAGTTTTTTTCCAGTGATTTATCAAAAATATTCGCTAAATCATTATCTTCATTAAACCTAAGATATCATAAGATCTTTGTTTGTCTTTCTCTCACTCACTCTTATACCAAAATAGTATTGACCGCTTTCAGAAATTATATTAATATTATAACAATTTACAACTTGAAAGGAATTAAACAAAGCTTATTTCTATTCGTAAGCTACATATTCTTTCGAGGCTTTTTATTTTTAGAAAATTCACAATATATCTAACATTATATATTCGGAGGTATTAAGAAATGAAACAAACGACAAAACAATATATTGTTGAGCGGATGTATAAGGGTTCTCAAGGGCTTGCAAACGCAGTTCTTGTCACATTAGGTATTGGCCTTCTGATTGAGACGTTCGGAACTTTTACTGGTTGGGAAGGCTTTACAACTATCGGTAAGGCAGCGCAACTTATGCTTGCGCCTGCAATCGGTGCTGGTATCGCTTATCAACTAGGTGGAAATACATTAGTGATTTTCAGTGCGATGGCATCTAGTACGATCGGTGCAAATGCCCTACATATGAATGCGGAAGGATCCTGGATTCTTACTACAGGACAACCGATAAGTGCCGTGTTAGCTACCATTATTGCTGTCTGGGTTGGGAAACGAATTGCTGGTAGAACGAAGTTAGATATGCTTGCTATTCCATTTTCATCTATATTTATCGGAGGTGTCGCAGGTGTAGGATTAGCAGCAGTGACTACCCCACTTTTGGAACAGTTAAGTAGATTTATCGCAAACTCTGTTTCAGGATCTCCTGTGATAGGGTCCATAGTTATCGCACTAGTCTGGAGTATTTTCCTAATGTCTCCGGCCTCTTCAGCAGCAATTGCCATTGCCTTACAACTTGACCCAGTTTCGAGTGCCGCTGCACTAATCGGATGTACGGCTCAGTTTGCCGGATTTACGGCGATGTCTTTTAAACAAAACGATTTAGGCGCCAATATTGCCCAATCATTTTTAACACCAAAAGTACAAGTGCCAAATCTCGTAAAAAACCCGCTTCTTGTTATAGGGCCATTTCTATCTTCCGTCATTTGTGCGCCAATCGCAATACTAATGTTTCACTTTGAAGTCCCTTATGCATTAGCGGGACTTGGTCTAAACTCATTTATTGCACCTTTAAATATTCTTGCTAACCAAGGTGTGATTGTTCTAATGATGTATATTGTATTAGGTGTCATTTTACCAGCTGTCATTTCTCTTACTGTTTATCATTTACTAAAAGCTAGAGGACTAGCTAAGACTGGGGATTTACGTATGGAAATTCAATAATCTTTAAATTTTTGACACAGATCTTTATAATCTTTTTGTAACAGAACTATCTTCTCTTTTTTCACATTTCGTACATTAAAAGGGTATTAATCCTTCTTGGATTAATACCCTCGTTAGTGGAATTCAAAGATCACTTGCTTACTAAAATGCTCACAGAATTACTTTTTTAGCTTTTTTTATTTAATTCAGTTGATTTTATAATTTATGAAAACCTTGTTAATTAATGTTTCGCAAACTTATTTAACTGAGCTGAACTAGCTTAATTTGGCCTTATGCTTTCGACAAGGTGAGGTTCTAAAATTCTTGACTTAGCAAGACCATTATTATAATTGCTTGGGAACCTTGGTATATTAAGGTTTATGGGTTTTTTATTTTCATAAAATTTCCTACCCTATGCCTGGATTTTCCCAAAAAGATCTCATTCAACAATATGGCCCTATAACGGAAAAAAGCAAATCTTCTTATTGAAGAATCGCGCCCTATTATGTAATATGTATAACTAATATTTCACCTGCATATTATCTTGTAATATTTTCTCTGCAAATTTAATGTTTTCTTTTAGAAATAAAGGTAGTTCCGTATGTGCAAAAACCTCTGATGTTGTCATCCAAATAACTTCATCCACTTCTTCAGTACTTTTAGCGTAAGGTTCTCCAGATTTATGATGACATAGGAAAACGATATCGATTACATTTATTCCTGATTCTGTAACGAAGGAGGAGCTATTTACATATTTAATGCCTGTAATTTCGCTACCTACTTCTTCAAAAACTTCTCGTTTTAATGTTCTTTCCAGAATATCAGACGAATCACCTTCAATTTCACACTTTCCTCCTACTAATGAGAGACCTCCACCAGCATGCTCCTCCTTTTCACTTCTGCGGATTAAAAGCCATTTCTCATTGCGACGAATTGCCCCTTCTACATTTACTACAAACATAAAATACCCCCTGAAATTTATTAGTTTAAAAAGAAAATTTACGCGTCCATTAATTTGTTAAATTTTTTATCGTAATGACTTCGCTTTAAAAAATCTGAACGCCAATAATCATATAAATCTTTTCGACTTGTTTTTAGAAAAGTTTTTAATACTTTTTTTAAACGAGAGTTATAAGGGAATTGAACATCTTTACCTAAGCTGTAACCTTTATTAAAGTAAAATGCTGCAGATTCATAATCTTTGATTTCTTGATATAAATAGCCTATGAATATAAATCCACTAGCTAATTCTTCTACTTCGAAATCTTCGTCATTTAATTTACTCTTAAAAAACTCTACCGCTCTTAATTTTTTTTTCCTCGAAAACAAACCGTACAAAGAATTAGCTTGCTTTACAACATCAATATATTTTTTTGAAGGGTCTTTTAAATTATAATTGGATTTCATTTAATCACCTATATCCTTAAAATCTTCTTAAATTAACCTGTTGCTTTAGTTTAAGTGTATTTTCTCGCTTAATAAGGACGTTATTCAACAATGTGGCCCTATACCGGAAAAAAGCGGTCTACTTTTGGAAGAATCGCGCCAGATTGTTGAATATTGTTTTTTGTGACCCTCGATATTTCAACAAGAATAATAGCTCAATAATGCTATAAAGCAACATTCTTGAGCTTTTCATTAGGAACCTTCCTTCTGGACAGAATTACATATATTCTCTCCCTAAGCCAACTTCCTTGAACGCATCTTCATAGAATTTTGATTCCCCTTCTCCACTTAATACCTTATCCGTGTACAAAGCCTTTCTCATTTCCTCAAAAATTGCTGGATCAATTGATGGAAATCTTGCTTCAAATCTTATTTCATTATCTAACTCCTTTAAAGCATACCCAATTGAACCATATATACCGGGAAATTCTTCAGCTATTTCATCTGCGTAATTTAGAAAATCTAGTATATATTCCTCAAAGCTGAAAATCGCATCTTTTTGATCATCATAAAATCCAAATACAAAACTGGAATCATCTATCCACTGCTGCAACATACCATAAAAAGCAAGAAGTGTTCCAGCCCGTATATCCTTTTCAGGATAATTGAAGTATTTATTAAATTTTACATTATAAGCTCTCCATGGCTGACTTGTTGAAAATCCAACCCATTCCATACTATTATAAAGAATTTTAAGCTTCTCTCTAACCATACTTGTTGCTCCTTTATCTGTATAAAGCTAAATTTTACGTTACTCTAAAAACACGTCCGATTGCTGAATAGTATCTGCTTCTATTAGCTAATCAGATTCTGAAGTAAAATAACTTAATAAACTATCAATTGAATTGATTTCTGCAAATGGTTTTATAGTTGTCAGATTCTTTTCCATTAACGGATTGTACCAAATACCCTTTATATTAGCACTTTGACATCCCCTAATATCCTTTTCTAAGTCATCTCCAACAAATAATACTTCTTCAGGATGCATATTAAGACTATTTAATGCTAATTCAAAAATTTGTTTATCTGGTTTGCTAAATCCCACTTCTTCTGAAATGATTACTGTTTCAAAATAACTATTTAGTTTAGTATTATTTATTTTAGCTCTCTGCCTCTGAGTTGTCCCATTTGTTATAATTGCTACTTTAGCTCGTTGCTTTATAGTATTTACCATATTTATAGTGCTTTGATTTATTGAAAAACAATTCGGGAAATTATAATTCCAAAAATCTTGAATATCATTAATTGGCAATCTATATTTTGGCGGAAATTCATTAAAAAAAGATACAAAGACTCTTGTTTTATTACTTTTACCATAGTCTCTTCGATCATACTCTTTGAATTTCTGTAACATTTGATTTCTTTCAGAATTCTTTACATCAACATAACACTTTTCTAAAATGATAAGAAACATATTATCTATAGCATTATCCCTATTAAGAAGGGTATCATCTAAATCAAATACTACTGCTTTATAACCCATTGATAATCATTCCTTCCAAAATATATAGAACCTTCAACCAATATCCCATTAATCACATACCATACCAATTACTTCCAATATACTCCAGCACTTTAATTTGAACTAATAATAAACTAACTTTATAAATTATTTAAAATATGAATTCTCCTGATTTCTCCAAAAACCTTATTCAACAATCAGCCACTTTAACTGAAGAAAGCGCAATTCCTTTCCAAGAATCGCGCCATTTTGTTGAGTATTAATATGGCTAGTACTAATAAGATTAGGCGAGGAGAGTAATTTGACGTATTCCCTATTCAAGAAAAGAACCTTTACTTGTATAAGGAATCTAAAACTTTTTGTTTTAAATTGGTGTACTGATTTTCATTAGTATCTGCATATGCTTCTTTTCTATTTGAGGGAATGTCCATATATAAAAATTCCTCTCTAAATTGAGAAGCTGTGAAATCATATCTTTTGTTATTAATAACATTATAAAAATGCCACCCATCAGCTAGTTTTGTTTTGTTTATTTCACCGCCCAACATATCATTTACAACTAATGCAGTAACTCCACATTGCCCCGCCGCGGGATTATCTTGACTCCATTTTGTACTTGATTCTACAGACCAAGATTTAGACAATGCATTCGCTATTCGTTCTTTTTTCATATTATTTCACCTTCCAAAATTAACCTTATCATTAAGGTAATCTTCTTGAAGAATCCCCCATATAGCACAGTCCTTATATTGATTTTTTGAATTACGTATCATATGTTTAATTATTCCTTCTTGTACCATTCCTACTTTGCTCATTATTTTTCCAGAAGAAGGATTATCTGTATTATGTGCCGCAGTAATTTTATGTATGTTCATGCATCTAAAACTAAAATCTACAATAGCCGTTAAAGCTTCCGTACCATAACATTGGTTCCACCATTTGTATCCAATAGAATAACTCACCTCACAATTTCCAGTAGATTTATCAAAATTATATAAGTCGATTTCTCCAAATAGTTCATGACTTTCTTTCAATTCAATTCCCCAATAACAAAATTCCTCGGTTTTATATCCACTAATAATCTTGGCTACTCTTTCAGCTGTTTCCGAAATAGACTTGTGGGCTGCATTAACTCTATTGTTAGTCACCCGTTCATCTGAAATCCAATTATCAAAGACACTTTGAACATCAATGTACTCTATCCTTCTAAGAATTAGACGTTTGGTTTCTATTTTCGGTGTTCCTTGGGATATGATCATATTCACACCTTCTTAAAATTGTTAATATTCCCATTAGAAAATACTAGAAAGTACTCCTTCTTTAATCTAGAATTTATTATCTATTTTTAGACAATATCAATTAATGTTTTAGTATGACTTAATCCTTCACTTACCATATTTAAGAAATAATCTTTATTATCTGGATGGCAAGCAATTAGATAAGGTTCATTGCTCATTCCTGTAAAGTCATTTCCTTGAAAGTCAATTACAATTCCTCCAGCTTCTTTTACCATAAGTACGCCAGAATACAAGTCATCGCCTTCAGAATTATAAAGGATAATTCCGTCTATATCACCCTTAGCAAGCATACACCATTGCAGCGTTGGAGCCCAGAGCCTCATCATCCTTTTACAATTTACATCGATATATTGTCGTAATTTCACAGCTTTTTCTTCATTCTGAACTCTGTGACCCTGTATCCAAGCAATAGTAAATTTTTTAGGATAATCTTTCTTTTTAATTTTTAATTGTACATCATTACAGTATGCACCATCGTTCAAACTAGATATAAATAACCTATTTACCAAAGGTTCGTAAATAACTCCAAGAACTGGCTCGTGTTTATACAAAAGCGTTATAGAAGAAGAAAATACCGGTAATCCAATAGCAAAATTATTAGTACCGTCTAATGGGTCTACTTGCCATAACCAATCACTTTCTATGCCATTATCGCCTGCTTCTTCACTATGTATTTTATGTTGAGGGAAAACACTGGTTAATTCGTTCAATATTAACTCTTCTGCTAAAAGGTCAACTTCAGTAATTAAATCCCCATAATCATCTTTCTCTTCCAAATTAGTAAATTTATCAAAACGTTCTTTTGCTATATTCCCTGCTTCAACTACTACCTTACTCGCTACTATTCTAGCTTTATTTAATATTTCTTCCATATGTACCTCCATTATTCATGTTTAAATCTTCTATATTTCCCCTTTACTGGCTTCTCACCAATTTATTTCATTCTACAAAAGTTATTAATTTCCTTTAAAGTTATAAATCTTGAATACAACTAATTTGTGTTAGACCTTACTCCACAATCTGGCCCTATAACGGAAAAACGCGATTTTCTTATTGAAGAATCGCGCCCGATCGTATTATTAGGTCAGCCAGAAAATATTTCTGGTTGACCATTTTTTATATCGATATATGATAACGGTAGCCGGGGTAGAACGTTCGCGCCCGTGGGGCTAAGAGCTTGTCCGCAAAACAGTTCACCCCCTACTTGTAGAAACATGTTTGAGGCTGGTTGGGACATTGATCTCGTATAACAAGCAAAGCTATGACACTACAAAGAGGATTTAGGGGTTACCGGTAATTATCATTTTGAAGGAGGAATTATAATGAATCCAGTCATTGGTCTGGATTTAGCTAAAGGTGAAAGTCAGGTTCAAGCATATTTGCAAAGAAAGAAGCCCTACAAGAAAAGCTTTAAAGTGAAATATGATTTTGATGGGTTAGCTAGTTTATTAGATTTTATTAAAGAAGTAGAAGATATTTCAGGAGAACGTCCCCTCTGGAGCTACTGACTAGAGTCTATTCGTATTGCAGTAATTTCAAAGCGATTTCATAACACCTTATTTCTTTAAGGGCATAAATAAGGAAGGATTTAGCTCAACACTTTCAATTACAATAGCAGTTAAGCCTTTATCTGATTTAGTTTCATACCATTCATCTTTTTCCCAAAACACCGCATCTCCAGATTGAACCCTAAAATACTCATCTTTATCGTTACGTACATACCCTTCTCCTGCTATTACTAATAAAAGTTGGGGGACTACTGCTTGATGATATCCTATAACGCCACCTTCCTCTAAGTGCATACATCCAATATTGGTTGTTTTATCTGTTTGAATAACTCGAGACATTATAAAATTTGAATTAAAATGAAAAATCTTCTTACCACTATCTTTACTAATTTTATAAAACTCCATTATGTACCTCCAAGAACGAACCCCCCTGCTATGCGGGGGGTTCTAAAGAACTTTTAGCTATGAACCTAATCAAGGATCGGACACTGTGCTTTTCATTATTCATTTTCGTATAGCAAAAATCGGTTCTAATTAAAGTCAGGAACAAAATACCTCTTCCTGCTTTTTGGATAGCTCAATTTCAAAGCCTAAATCCTCTAACATACGATAATCTCTATTTGCTTCTTGCCCTTCTGTCGTTAAATAGTCGCCAACAAAAATACTGTTGGCTGCATACATGCCCAGTGGTTGAAGTGAACCAAGATTCACCTCACGACCACCTGAAATACGAATTTCCTTCGTAGGATTCATATAGCGAAATAGCGCTAATACTTTTAGGCAATAGCGAGGATTTAACTCCTTCGTACCTTCTAACTTTGTACCATCAATTGCATTCAGGAAATTGACCGGAATGGAATCTGCGTCTAATTTGTTTAGCGCTCTTGCAATATCCACTACATCCTCTTTTGTTTCCTTCATACCAATAATCGCTCCAGAGCAAGGTGAAATACCATGCTTTTTAGCAATTTCCACAGTATTTACACGATCTTCATACGTATGTGATGTTGTAATGTACGAATGGTGGCGCTCGGATGTATTTAAATTATGATTATAACGGTCGACACCGGCCTCTTTTAATTGCTGCGCCTGCTCTTCCTTTAATATTCCTAAACATGCACATACCTTTAAACCATATTTATCTTTTATTTCTGTCACCGCTTCACTTACTGTATTCACATCTTTCCGTGTTGGGCCACGTCCACTTGCTACGATACAATATGTACCAATCTTGTTTTCAAATGCACGCTTTGCCCCTTCTAGAATCTCATCCTTTGTAATAAAAGGATATTTTTCAATCGGTGCCGTTGATTTTGAAGACTGTGAGCAATAGCCACAATCCTCAGGACAATAGCCACTCTTCGCATTCATAATCATATTCAGCTTTACTTTTTTACCGTAATAATGCTTGCGGATAGCGAAAGCCCCATCCATCAATTTTAATAGCTCATCATCCTCACTATTTAAAATTGCTAGTGCCTCTTCATTATTAAGTACTTTACCTCCAATAACCTCTTGCGCCAATTGTAACCAATTCATTAAATATGCTCCTTTTCTACTCTGACAATTTTTAATGTTCGTGCAGTTTGGAATACTGGATACAGTCGCTGTGCTAATAGAGCAGCAAGTAGTGATAAGCAAAAATCCGCTACAATACTATTTAAGAAACCTACTACCAAAATATGTGACCAGCTGGCTTTTACATCTAGCCAAAAATTTAATGACACATACAAGTACGGTACAGCAACTGCATAAATCAGAAATAATCCCACAATGTTTGCGCCGATAAAATGGTTTTTTGTCGGTGCTTCTACCGTTGCTAATCGGTATCTGTACCGACAATCCAAAAATTTAGCAGCATTACTACCTCTCTTTTACGTTAACCAAGCACAAAATTAGGTTAACACATAAAATCTATCTTTGTAAATAAATTTTGAAAATACAACATAAATGAGAGGTTTCTATTCGGGTCCACTAGATTTTGAGATTCTATAATCATTTCTGGATTACAACACTCATTCGAATGAGATGGTAGCGGGGTAACTTCATTTAATTAATGCAAAAGCTTCAGTCTATAATATTATTAACAATAAAAAGTTAGCCCGAATTATAAATCCGGACAGAGATCTTAAAAATCTAAGTCGATTGAATTTCGATATGAATACCCCCTCGTAGTTCTTAAATCAGCCCTGATTCTTCAAATATCGTGGCCATTCCTCCACCGGTGAAACAAGCCTTATCCGCTTTTACGTTGCACTATTATTCCAATAAAGAAAAAAACCAGGCACGCAACAGCACCTGGTCAAGCCTTCAATATAAGAATGGTTTGGTCATCATGAATATCCGATGGCCTCAGTTCGTTTACCCTCTCTAACACTTGCTTGGCGAGCAATTCCCCTGGCAGCGAAAGGTCGGCTTTCATTACTGCTCTATGCAGCAAGTCGATCCCATCGGATGCATCGTCTTCCTTGCACTCGGTCACCCCGTCTGTATAAAGGATAATGAGGTCATTTGGCTCAAGCTCCACACTGTGTGTCGTATAGATGCTGTTCGCCATAATGCCAAGCGCAGGGTTTCTCGTGTGCAAGTTAATAAATTCATCGATGCCAGCCTTGTACCATATAATCGGCTCATGCCCACCGGTCGAATAGGAAAAAAGCCGGGTTGCCTTATTGTAGTTCGCCATCGTCAATGTGACAAAGGAATAGTCGCTCGTATAGTCATGTACAAAGCTGTTCATACTGGTCAGCACATCATGCGGCTCCTCATAGCGGCTATTGAAATCCTCCAGCGCATAGACCATCATCGATTTTTGTATAGCTGCCGGAACACCTTTACCTGAAATATCGGCAATAGCCATCATCAGCAAATCTCCCTGCGGCACGATGCTGTAAAAATCGCCATTCAGTGTACGATAAGGAACGCTCACCGCACCAACATCTTCGAGCAGCTTCCATTTACGTTGCTGCATACTGAGCGATTCCTGGAGTTTAACGGCCAGCTGCAGCTCCAGATCTATTTCCTTTTTCTCCCGCTGCAATTCATCAAAAGCCAATTCCCGAGAAAGATCGTAAAAAGTGATGACCGTCCCCCTCTGCTCTCCATTTTCAAGCATCGGCTCTGTTTTCATCGATATAGGGAACACATGTCCATCCCTATGCTGGAAAAATTGGTCCTTTGAGATGCGCGACTTTCCGTCATAGGACGTTTGCCATGCGAGGCAAGCCGTTTTTGATAAGCAGTGGCCATCGGAGGTACAGTGAATGAGATCATGCAAATCCAACCCCACAATTTCCTCCTGCCTGTAGCCCAGCATCTTTTTAGCAGAGTCGTTGATGAATGTCACCTTGCCTTCCTTGTCGATTCCATAGATTCCCTCGGCCACCGAATTCAGTAAAAGTTTATGCCTTGCACTCAAATTATGCAGATCTGTATAAGGTTTTTCAATTTTACGGTGATATATATGCTTCAGCAAATAGTAATAACCCAGTACTTTAAAAACATGCCCAGCCATATTCCGATATTCCGTTATAGCCTCGTAGGAAGTAAAAAGCCATGAAGACAGGATCAAGTAAAACGAAGCAAAGGAAAAGTCCCTGAAATTCATGTCAAATTTGCTCGACATCACTTTAATCAGCACCGCAGCATGAATAATCATCGTCACATATTCAAAGCCGTTCTTCAATGACGTTGGACCCCTTTCCCCGATAAGAAGCGGCAGGTCCGCATAATATTTAAAAATGAAGAAGGCCACAGACGCTGCATACAATAGTGCAAGCAGATAAACGTAATTTCGAACAAATAGCTTCACTCTGCTTTTTAATGGAAAAAGTACGACAACCAAGAAAATGATGCTCTCAGTCAAGCGTGCAGCAATCCAGAACCAAGCAGCCACCAACGAATTGCTGTCAATTATAAAATACGGCATCCCTTCAAAAGAGACTGTATGCAGTGCATCCAGCACCGCCACCGCCACAAACATCGCCGAAAACATCAGCCAGTTTGCCGACATCGTTTCCCTAAAGGAAATCCAGCCATGAAGCGCAATGGCGAGCGCCACAAAAATGCTAGCCACCTCAAGAATGCTGTGAATCGCTACATGGTTGGCGCGAATTGGCTCATAGAGCGTCGTAAAAAAATCGACCTGCAGATTCAGGGCGGTAAAAAAGAAGACAGAAATTAGCACAAGTAATCTTGTAGACAGTGTCAAACTTTGAAAAAAGGCAATCATAGTTGTCCTCCATTTTTTGGGAAAGCGATTCATTATAATTTTCTTTGTATAATCTAGACCGGCATTGCCTAAACGAATTCGTGATACCGCAATTGTTGAACGTTTGTTCGCATTAATTAATCTATTATACTACGCTTTGCAGGGAAAATAATATGGAAAAAGAAGAAAATGGATATATTTTCATAGATATATCATTCTCCTTTCTGCAAGGCATAATACGCTGTAAACGAGACATCAGCCCGCTTCTCCTTTGGAATGAATTCTACCGGCGGTAATTCGCTCCTTCCAGATATGACCCTATAATTGAATAAAGCACTTTTCTTATTTAAGAAAAATGCCAGATTGTTGAAGGTAGATTTTAAAGTAATTCCTTTTTTAATTGAAAAGATCATAAATTTTCATAAAAGCCATTATCAAGATTACAACCCAAAGTATTAATATTAGCGAGCCGACTATCCAATTCTTCGGCTTACCCATTTTCATCATTTCCTCTGCCTTTGCTTCACAGTCAGATATTACATCTTTTGGTATCATTTTTAATGCAATCATAACTCCTAATGGAACAACAATAATATCATCTAAATAGCCAAGTATTGGTATAAAATCAGGTATTAAATCTATTGGACTAAACGCGTATGCTACAATACAAGCCGTAAAAATTTTAGCAGACAAAGGTACTCTTTTATCTTTGTAAGCAAAGTAAAGTACAAATATCTGTCGTTTTAAATTTTTCGCCCACGCTTTTATTTTTTTATACATTTTATCTCCTACTATCAACTAGAATTTTATTTTCATTATAACAAACCTCCTATTCCTTTAAGTACTTTCCTCCACAATATGGCCCGATTACTGAATAAGGCACGATTCCTAATTCAAGATGGTACGCACCCCAAAAGTTAGAGTAAAAAACTACTCTTTAGGTGCGGTAACGAATTGCGCCCAATTGTGGAATAACGATTAGCTTCTATTAGTTGGTTTTGTGGAAAATCGATGTAATTCCTTTTTAGCAGTTTGAATATATTTTAAGCTGCTCGAGCTCAAATGGATTTCATGCATCACAAAAAGCAGACATGCTGAGTATGCCTGCTTTTAATCTGGTGTGCGGAGTTGGTACCCCATTATTTCATTATATGATTTAGTTCGATAGATTTTAAAATAATAACTTCCTTAAACTAAAAGCACCAGCTCTTAGTTAAGGAAGTGTATAGTTATATACTTACTCTAAAGGGAGAATTGCCTTAAGTCACAATTGATTCACTTACAATAATTACCTCGGCCCATTTCGATCTAGAATGGCGGATGTATTATCTTCATGTAAGTTGTTCAAAGTAGTTGTAGTACTATCCCTTGCATATACATCATCTTTCTGAAAAGGAATATCCGTAGTTTGAACTTCGGATGCCTGTGCTAATAATGCTTCGCTATCGTTTTTGGACATGCCAAATGCTTCACTTATTAGTTCGACTCCTGTCTTTCCATGATTCGCCTTCGAAACTTTCTTCCCCATATTCACACCTCCTCTATATAGAATGTGTGATGGTTCATTATTTATGTAAAAAATCTAGGAGGTTTCATTTGCCAATCATCTGATTTTGAAGCAGCTTAAATTTGTAATTAAAAAATTAAACAACTACTGCAGTTTTCCTAGTATATCCAGAATTGCGTTAAAATATAGCTTTAAAAAATATTAGAATACTTAATAGAAAAACCGTTGATCAGGGGGTAACCAACACCAAATTGCATCTGTAAAATTAACTTTGATCTTAATTTTTATTACTAAACATTTTCATTTTTATTTTTATTTTCTTCATTCTTTTATTTTTCTCCGTATTTTCCATCCCTAATTGCTTTTTTATATCGTCGAAAATTGATTTGAAAAAAATTGACACATATATTAGAAAAAGCTAATATGTTGGTATTAAAACGTATTCGTTTCCACTAATATTTAGGAGGGATTTTTTGAAAATTATAGATGTTGACATGAAAGTTAAATTAATTCATGGATTTTCCAACAAGACGAGGATTCAAATTCTTGAAAGTATAAAGGTTAAAGAAAAAACAGTTTCACAAATTGTAGAAGAAATTAATGGGAATCAGTCAAATATCTCACAACACCTCGCTTGTTTAAAAGGCTGTGGAATTATTGTGGGCCGAAACGAAGGAAAATACATTTACTACAGCTTACGAAATCAACAGATAAGAGAGTTATTAAGCATGTTTGATGCTGTTCTTGAAGATGTTGAAAATGATATCTCATGTTGTAATCGTCAGATAGATTAGGAGGAGTTTACATTGGCTAAAGAAAGCTGTAGTTCAAACAATAGTTCAAAAACAGTAGCAGCTGGTTGTTGTAGTAAAGCACCGACTGAACCAGCTAATACACAAGAACACACTAGTTGTTCGAGCGCACTTGAACAACAGTCAAATAAGTCCGATTTAGCATCTTTATTATCTTTAGAAATAATGTCATATCGTGTTCATGGAATGGATTGTGGCGCATGTGCCGCAACTATTGAAAAGGGCTTGATTAAACTTAAAGATATAGCGGAAGTTAAGGTTAATTTTAGCACGGGGAAAATGCAGGTTTCCGCAACTTCTGCCGAAGCATTACTTCCAATTGAAAAAGAAATCAAAAAACTTGGATTTTCCGCAGAATCTTTAAACCAAAAAGATAATATAAAAACATTTAATATTGTTGGGATGGATTGTAGTAGTTGTGCAAAGAGTATCGAAAATCATATAAATACCCTTCCATCGGTTAAAAGTGTAAACGTCAATTTCTCTACAGGAAAAATGAAAATTGAACATTCGAATAGTGTACAGGAGATTATTTCAGAGGTTTCTAAAATTGGTTATCAAGCATCATTATTAGGAAATAACCAACAGGATCCCGTAGAACAAGAAGGTAAAAAATTTAACGACAATACTTTTGTAGTTTTGGCTGGTGTATTGTTGGGATTTGGATTTATCGGATCATTTACTGGATTACCTCCTTTACTATCGACCATTCTGTATGCTATTGCAATGGTGATTAGTGGCGCTAAACCTGTTAGAAGCGCTTTCTATGCAATTAAAAGCCGCTCATTGGATATGAATGTACTCATGTCTGCTGCAGCTATTGGTGCTGCTATTATCGGTGAATGGTTTGAAGGTGCAACCGTTGTTTGGTTATTTGCTATAGGGAACTATCTGCAAAACCGCTCAATTGAACGTACGCGAAATTCAATTCGAAATTTGATGGATTTAGCTCCTGCTGAAGCATGGATTAAAGAAGGAACTAAAATCTCGAAAGTATCGGTCGAAGAAGTTAGCGTTGGTGATATTATAGTTGTAAAACCAGGCGAAAAAATCTCGCTCGATGGTGAAATCATTCTTGGAGAATCTAGTATTAATCAAGCCCCCATTACAGGAGAATCAATTCCAGTTGATAAAACGATTGGTGATGCTGTCTATGCGGGAACGATTAACGAACACGGTTCCCTTGATATTAAGGTAACGAAGTTAGCTGAAGATACGACGATATCAAAAATTATTCAATTAGTCGAAGAGGCACAAGAGAAAAAGGCACCAACAGAAGCCTTTGTTGATAAATTTGCAAGTATCTATACACCGATTGTATTTATTGTGGCATTAGTCATGATTGTACTTCCACCACTACTGGGTCTTGGCGCTTGGGGGGAATGGTTTTATAAAGGTTTAGAACTACTTGTTGTTGCTTGTCCTTGCGCTTTAGTTATTTCTACTCCCGTTGCCATCGTATCAGCAATTGGAAACGCGGCGAAGAATGGTGTTTTGATTAAAGGCGGAACGTTCCTTGAAAAAGCAGGTGCAATCACTGCCATTGCATTCGACAAAACTGGTACATTGACTGAAGGGAAACCGAAAGTAACTGAAATAAAAACCTTCAACGATTCAGAAGAGGAATTACTTTCAATTGCACTCACGCTAGAAGAATATTCAACACACCCTATTGCAAAATCAATCGTAAATCATGCGAATGACAAAGGAATCATATCGAAAAATGGTGATTCATTTAAGAGTATTGTAGGGAAAGGTGTTCAAGCGACGATTCAAGAAGAAACCTATTACGCTGGAAATCTAAAACTATTCGAAGATCTCCAGGTTTCCTTAGAAAATGTGTTTGTTCATGTTCAAGAAATCCAAAGTAAAGGTAAATCTGTTGTAATCATCGGAACCCAACAAAGGATCATGGGGATTATTGCAGTTTCTGATACAATCCGAGAAACATCTGCAACTGCCTTAAACGCACTAAAACAAAGCGGCGTTAAGCAAACAGTCATGTTGACAGGAGATAATGAAGGAACAGCAAAATTGATTGCATCCGAATCGAATATTAACCGATATTTTGCAGAATTATTACCAGAGGACAAAGTAAATGCGGTTAGGCAATTACAAAATGAAGGTCATAAAGTAGCAATGGTTGGTGACGGAATAAATGATGCTCCTGCACTCGCAACAGCCGATTTAGGTATTGCAATGGGCGGTGCCGGAACGGATACTGCTATGGAGACGGCTGATATTGTTTTAATGGCTGATAATCTTGAAAAACTACCACATACAATGAAGTTAAGTAAAAAAGCGTTAAGGATTATTAAACAAAATATTTGGTTCTCTATCATCATTAAAGTCGCAGCTCTAGCATTAATCTTCCCTGGATATCTTACACTCTGGATGGCTGTATTAAGTGATACTGGCGCTGCTTTAATTGTAATATTAAATTCAATCAGATTACTTAAATTTAGAGGATAAAACAGAAAAGAGATGCTTCTAAATAAGAGGCATCTCTTTTTACATTAAAGTGTCGCTTTTTATGAAACAGAGGATTAATTATAGTCATTGCAAACGTACTGCACCCCAATTGTTAAATTGGAGGTGCAGTTTTTATATGGCCATCTGTTTACAACAAGATTTGTAATATTTTCGAGTGGGCAATATTCGACATAAATTATTAGGAAATTTTTTTATATCCCTAAAATTTGTATTACATTATAAATATCCGTATATTCCCGCTCAAACCTAGATCTTAGCTTGAAACTTCTTATTTTTTATCTGCTGGAGTTAGATACTTCATTCCTAATATACGTTTCATCTCCTCGCTCACCCAGTTTCGTAAAGCAATGTTCCCATAGCTTCTTATTTCATCGTATCCCCTAAACAATATAAAATAGTAGGTCATAAAGTCATCAGATTTTTGCTTTTCAATTTTACACCCTTGCTTATATAAAAAATCCCTTAACTTTTTAAATTCATGAAACGTTTCATTGATTTTGGAATCATACCATTCTTCCAATACGTCCCTCATTTTTAGTTCAGATATGCAATCTCTATCCCGCTCAAGTGTTTTTAAAAATAATTCTAATACAATGTACCGGTGAATATCATCGCTAAGCTTCATGAATTCTTTATGCATTTAGTCCACTCGCTTTACTGACAACTGGATATATTGTTTGTTTAGGAGAAATAATAAAATTGTTCTTTACCGCCAAGTCGTTTTTGATTATATAAATAATTTCTTTGATATAGTTAAGTTGCATCACTTTACTCAGTTTCTTTCTCAGCTTAATTTCCCCCAATCGTTATTCTTCACCTATTTGTAAGTGATTTTCGTTCAATATCGTCATAAAGTTTTATCACTATCTATTCTATACAAGAACACTTGTTTGTATACTTGATACAAAATTAAAATAGCTCATTATACTGGATTTAACTTGTAATAATGAGTTTAACCTTTGAATTTTTATGACTGAAGGAAAAACTTTCAACTGAATATCGAGTATTTTTCATAGCTGTTTAAGCCATTCTAACTTTTGTTAAGGAGGTGAGCAGCTGTGGAAAATAATAACCTTAATATTAAACGTCAGCGAAATAACAATATTAATAAGAACAATAATAATGAATTTGAATTCGGTGAAGATTTCAACTTCGACAATTTAAATGATCAAAATCAAATTAAACGAAATCACAACAACAACAACAACAACAACAACAACAACTCTAACTTTAACGAGAAAAACAAAAACAACAATAAATAACAATATATTTACAGTCTCCCTTTAGGGCTGATTATAACAATTCATACAACTAAATTGATGCATTAACAAAGTAGCCCTTTACCAGAAGTTAACTGGTAAAGGGCTACTATTTAATTCAAATCATTTAGTTAAATCTCTCATTGTAATGATTAGGCCTGGAAAAGTGCACTATTATTACTGTCCAGATTACTGATAGTAATTAAATACTATTGCCTTTGATATGAAAATATCTTAAACATAAGGACCTTGACTTTACCACTTTACCCATTACTGCTTCCCTTCACTTCTTCGCCGGCTTCTTTGACTTTCCCGCCGATGTCTTTTAAATCAGTTGTAGCTTCTTTGGCATGGGAAAGAATTTCCCTTGACTCGTCCTTTACCATAGTAACTGGAAGAATAATGTTCTCGTTTACTTTTTCGTAAAGTTTTTGAGCATCACTTATTGCTTCTTTTAAGACGGAAGAAGCAGATTTCAGTCGCTCCTGCAAGTCATCCTTTACTTCTGTAGGATTGTTTTTAACCTGGCTGTACATATCCATTGTCGTATCTTTCATATTTTTGGTTGTCTCAGTTACTTTATTTCTTGTATTTGAGTCAAGCATTGAAAGCGCACCACCAATAACTGCCCCTATTATCATCCCTCTTAAAAGCTTACCATTATTATCATTTTCAGTTGTTGTCGATAAATTATTATACGAAGTTTGTGTCATAATGAATGCTCCTTTTTGTTTGAATTTGATTTGTTAACTTATACCTTAGTTGCCCGATATTTTTTTCATTCAAACTATTTAAGCTAATTCTTTTTTAGCTATTCGAACAAGCATTAACAATTTAGAAGCTCCTTTTTCTTTTACCAACTTTCTTTCTCAGAATAAAAAGCGGCAACCCATAAGCCCAATAGGGTGTCGATAAAATTTGTTGATGCTAGCCTTTACATAAAGGTAAAAGTGAGGTTAGTCGAATATAATAAAATACTGTTTTGAGGAGAAACACTTTTATGGATAAAAAAACTCTTTTAAATGAATATTTGATGTTACAGCCAAAATATCTATAACTTTCATCGATTATCTAAACGGAGGCAATTTGATCTTTCTTATATGCCATTTAATGATAGCCTGTTAAATTACTTTGCACTGGACTCACGGTTTTTATCGGTTTGAAGTAACACTTTCCTTGTTAAAATTCACTGGTTGCTGGTTAGAAAATTCATGAAAAGGAGAAATAAAATGAAAACGAAATGGCTTTTGAGTAGTAGCGCAGTATTGATGGGTTTATTGGGGTTGGCAGGAACCTTTATTCCAGAAGAAATTTCAAATATATTAGGGATTGACCCTTTACCTATTACTCTAATTCTGCTGCAAATTATCGGAGGACTATATTTAGGGTTTGCAATGTTAAATTGGTTTACACGTTCTGCCCTCATCGGGGGCATCTATAACAAACCTGTCATATTGGGAAATCTGATGCATTGCGTCGTTGTCTTTTTTGCCCTAATCCGGCAGTTGGCAGAGCAGTTTCATTTCATATTCGCTATTTTGACATTAGTTTATCTGGGGTTTGCTGTCTGGTTTACATTAGTTATGCGCTCTAATCCTTTAAGCAATCAATCAAAAAGTCTGTCTAACACATAATAAAACGGGTATTACAGGTATCTATAATACATCGCTTATTTATACTTTTGGTACACAAAATTATTTTTTGTGCTGATTTAAAAAATCTCATTTGTTATGTATTAATTTTATTGTCAATCAAATCTAAATCGAGAGAATTTCATTATGTAAAAATAAACTATATGAAGTAATAAGTCGGTTGGTGGTATCCTTAATACGAAGTTAGACTACTCAACGCCAAAATAATTTGGTCGCCAAGTAGCCTAAATAAAAGTGATTTATGTTTAGAGTTGAATAAATTGTTGTGTCCAATAGTAACCATTTTCAACAAAACCTACACCAATATGCGTGTAATTTGCATTCATGATGTTTTGACGGTGTCCTGGTGATTCCATCCAGGCTTGTACCACTTGTTGTGGTGTTCTTTGACCTTGTGCAATATTTTCTCCTGCAGAACGGTATGAAATTCCTGCAGATTTAATTTGATCAAATGGGCTTCCGTAAGTTGGGCTAGTATGTGAAAAATAATTATTTTTCGCCATATCTTCTGATTTTGCCTGAGCTACTTCCATTAAAGGAGAATGCATTTCAAGCGGTTTTAGTCCTTCTTTTGCACGTTCTGCATTTGTTAAATCTACTACTTGTTTCTCGAATTCAGAAACCGATTGACTAACATTGTTAGAAGGTGTTTTTACAGGTGCCTCTACTTGTTGGTTTTTCGAGTTTGAAGGTGCTTTTGTATTATTGTTATTTGTAACCGGAGTAGCTTTTTCTTTTGCCGGTGTTTGAGGTGCCTTAACCTCTTTTGCAGGTGTTTGAGGTACCTTAACCTCTTTTTCTACTTTTTTATTAGTAGATTCTTTTTGTGTTTCTTTATTAGTTGTAGCCTTTTCTTTATGCACTACTTTGCCTTCTTCAACCACTTTATTATCTTTAGAGTTATTAAGAGTTTTGTTAATTAAACCTTTAAATTTATTTAAATCGAACTCTCCATTTGATAAGGCGATTGGATCGATTATTTTTAAACCAAAACCTTGAATGTTATCCCCTTTAATAACTTGGGCATTTTGAGGATTTGAAACACTCTTCACCTCTATATTTAAACTTGCTGCATCTGCTGCAGTAATAGATGTTGCAAATAATGTCGCTGCACATAATGATGTTGCTAACCATTTTTTATTCATTTTGTATTCCTCCTCTACGACACCAATGTTACAGTACAAAAGTTGTAATAAAGGGCCCATAAACTGGGAGGAGTAACAATTCACTACTAAACTCAGTTAAATCAAAGGTTTAATAACTAATAATTTCATAAAATCATCCAGCCTAAAATTATACTACCACTGAAAAACTATTGACAGATTTTAAGCTTATTAAATTAGCGCTTTACTATTACATTTGTTACAAAACAATTACAAAATAGTGTAGTGAGCTGAATCTTTTTTTATAACCGTTACAGAATGCTTAAAAAGGAAGAATCCTGAATACAGGTTCCTTCCTTTTAGTTTGCCAAAATGTGATATTAAAAGAACAAAAATAATGCGTAATCCTCAATATCAGCAGTCAATATTTTATACTCTTACAGCACTATTACTAAATTCCGTTACAATATACGTTCCCGTTGTATTAAAATTACTCATTTCTTCGAATATATTCGTTACATCCGATAATGCAATTTCTGCAGTGATCATTTTCCCCGGTGTAATTTTCCCTTGCTTAACTAAAGGAAGCAACGATTCAAAACGATGATTTGGCATTCCCAATGTCCCGATAAATTGGATTTCTTGCATAACCATTTGATCGATAGGTAAAGCAACTTTTCCGCCTTCCACTTTTGTCGTTACACCTATTTGCAGATGACGACCTCGTTTCGCCAGGCTATTGATTCCATTTAAACAAGTATCGGCAATACCTAATGCATCAATTGAAACGTTCGCACCACCACCAGTAATTTCTCTTACCGCTTCTACTGGATCTACTTCTTTACTGTTAATGACAATGTGTGCACCCATTTGTTTTGCAAGTTCTAAATTCTTAGGGTTGATGTCGACGCCAATTACCGTAGCACCAATGGATGAGGCAATATTAATAGCGTTAAGCCCAACACCACCACACCCATAAACGACTACCCATTCACCAGGCGCCACATTTGCTCGATCAACAATACCATGGAAAGCAGTCATTAAACGACAACCTAATGCTGCACCATCCAAGTAGCTAATTTCTTCTGGTAAATGGATGATATTTCGATCTCCTAATGGTACTCCCACATATTCTGCATAGCCGCCATCATAAGTGGAACCAGGAATAAATGAAGTGTTGCAAAGGTTTGAATGCCCTTGTTGGCAATATGGACAAGTACCGTCACTGCCGGAGAATGGTACGATTACGTTATCGCCCTTTTTAAAGTTCTTTACATTTTTTCCTACTTCTTCGACTATCCCTGTAAATTCATGTCCTAATATTTTTTGTGTGATTGGAATGTCCCCGGCCCAATAGTGCCAGTCACTACGACAAACACCATTTGCTCTTACTTTGACGATGACACCATTTTCATCGACTGTTGGGTCCGCTACCTCTTGAACAAATGCTTTTTTTACACCCTCTATTACTAATGCTTTCATTTGTGTACACCCCTTATCCTAATTTAATGGCAACACTTTTTACTTTTGTATACGCTTCAATCCCTGCTAATCCCAATTCAGAACCAACCCCACTTTGTTTAAATCCTGTAAGTGGGATATTATCATCCGTTAAATAATATTCGTTGACCCAAACGGAACCTGCATCTAATGATTCAATCATTGTGTGCGCTGTTTGTAAGTTTGTTGTCCATACACCGGAAGCCAGTCCATATTCTGTTGAATTGGCACGTTCAATTACTTCCTCAATCGAATCAAATGGCAGGATGCATAGTACTGGACCAAAAATTTCTTCATAAACAGCCTGGCAATTTTCATCAAGACCTTCGATAATCGTCGGAAGATAGAAGTTGCCTTTTTCTAATTCTGGATTTTCAGGTCGTTTGCCACCTGTTAAAATATTGGCACCATCTTTTCTTGCTTGTTCAACATATTTTTCAACCGTTTCAACTTGTGCTTTTGAAACGAGTGGTCCCATTTGAGCGTTCGGATCTAATGGGTCCCCTAATACAAAGCTTTCGGCAATTTCCACAAGTTTTTCTTTTACTTCATCATATACAGAACGTTCCACATATAATCGTGATCCTGCCGCGCATACTTGCCCGGTGTTCATGAGAATAGCGGTAATGGCACCAGGAATCGCTTTATTTAAATCCGCATCTGCGAAAATAATATTTGGTGACTTGCCACCTAGCTCAAGAGTAATTTTTTTCAATGAATCAGAAGCTTTCTCCATAATCCGTTTGCCGACAACTGTCGAACCAGTGAAACCAATTTTATCGATATCCGGATGAGATGTAATGGCTTCACCAAGTTTGCCGCCTGCACCCGTTACAATATTTACAACACCAGGTGGGAATCCAGCTTGCTCTACTAACTTACCAATATACAATGTAGATAAAGACGTTTGTTGGGCAGGCTTTAATACAACGGTATTCCCTGCTGCAAGAGGTGCTGTTAATTTCCAGCATGCAACTAATGCCGGGAAGTTCCATGAAGTAATTTGTCCACATACACCAAGTGGTTCACGCTTTGTATACGCATGAATATTGCCGCCACCCGTTAATTCGACTGTCTCTCCATAAAGTTTTGTAGCCCAACCAGCATAATAACGCAAATGATGAACTGCATTTTTCGCAAAGCCCCCTGCTACAGCGAGTGTCCCACCGTATTCAAGCGAATCCAGTTGTGTAATTTCTTCCAAGTTTTCTTCCACTAAGTCAGCTAATTTGTTTAATAGTCGAGCGCGTTCTCTCGGTGCCGTTTTTTTCCATCCACCTTCAAATGCACGTCTTGCTGCTTTTACTGCAAGATCAACGTCTTGTTCATCTCCTTCGTAAATTTTGGCTAAGACTTCATTTGTTGTTGGATTAATGGATTCATAGAGAGTCCCATTAACTGCAGGAACCCACTTCCCATCGATAAACATTTCTTTAGTACCCTTCAGAAACACTTGCACTTTTTCATTGATTAATAAAGTAGTATTCACCATTCATACTCCCCCTGTTTATGCTTTAATTTCTTCGTACTGTAATTGGTAACCTTTATAGCCATGTTCAGCGACTTCATTGCAAAGTTGACGATAATTATCTAAACCATTTAAGTAAATTAAGAAGTCACGCGATTTCCCATCGATATTAGAACCTGTATACCAGGATTCCGTTTTAGTAAACAATGTACCATTGGCAATTTCTGTACATTGTTTACTCCACTGCATTTCCGCTTCTACTTCTGGCTCAATTGTTTTCACATTGTATTCTCTTAAATAGTTCAGACAATCCGAAATCCATTCCACGTGTTGTTCGATTGCTGTTGGTACATTTGTTAAAACCGACGGACTTTGTGGACCAGTAATCGTGAAGAAGTTTGGAAATCCTGCTAGCCCAAGCCCTAAATATGTTTCAACTTTTGCCCCATTTCCCCATTTTTCCTGCAGCGATACGCCATTGCGTCCTCTAATATCAAGTTTTAATAAAGTACCTGTCATCGCATCATAGCCTGTAGCAAATACGATAATATCTAGTGGATATTCTTTTTCTGTAGTCTGTATACCGTTTTCTGTAATACACTCAATTGGCTGTTGTCGCAAGTTCACTAATGTAACATGGTCTTGATTATACGTATCATGATAATTTGTATCTAAAATTGGACGTTTCGTTGAGTAATAGTAATATGGAAGCAAATGTTCGACTACATCAGATTTTTTCACTTTTTCACGAATCTTGCCTCGAAGAAATTCCGAAACCAATTCATTTGACTTAGGATCAATGACAATATCATAGAAGGCATTATTTAAAATCATGCCTCCTTTTTCCCAAGCATCTTCTAAAATTGCGATACGCTCTTCTTCTGGTGTATCTACTACTGATCTTGTCGATCTTGGAATGGGTAATCCAGAAGGAGAATTTAACATAATTTCTCGGGCATCTAAAAACGCTTCTTTAAATTGAGCGATTTCTTCTTCTGTAAATTGACGATTCCGTGTTGGAACGGAATACTGTGGGGTACGTTGGAATACATAGACTTCCTTCGCTTCTTCGGCAATTACAGGAATTGATTGCACACCACTTGAGCCTGTCCCAATCACGCCGACACGCTTTCCTTTTAAGTCGACTGGTGTATGTGGCCAATTCCCTGTGTGATAGCTCTCCCCTTTAAAGCTTTCACGACCTTGGAAATTCGGAATACTTGAAGTTGATAAACATCCAACGCCCGAAATCAAGTAAGTAGCTGTAAACACTTCTCCTTGTGCTGTTGTGACAAGCCACTTCGTTTGATCCTCATCCCAAATAGCGGACTTTACTTCTGTATTAAATTGCATTTCTTTTTTCACGTCTAACTCATCAGCAACAAAGTTTAAATAGCTTAATATTTCATCTTGAGCTGCAAAACGTGATGACCACGACCATTTTTTATATAGTTCCTCTGAGAAAATGTAATTGTAGTAAATACTATCAGAGTCGCAACGAGCACCTGGATAACGTGCTAAAAACCATACCCCACCAACACCAGCTGCTTTTTCGAGCGTTTTAACCGTGAAACCTTCTTCCCGTAACTTATACGTCATATAAATTCCAGAAAAACCAGCACCAATAACGATTGCATCAACATGATTTGCCATAAGCATGATCCCCCTTTGTTTATGCTTATTTATAAGGAAATGAGGAAGTTTTATCCTCCATGAATTCCCATAATCTCGTTTTACGCTTTTTGTTCGACTTTGTTTATGAAATTGACAATTAGTTGTGCCGTTTGTTTCGTTTCATCCGCAAAGAAATCCATATTACTGTAGTAACCATGAACAACACCCGGGATTAATTCATACTGAACGTTCACACCGTCTTGTTTTAATTTTTCTGCATAAGCGACCCCTTCGTCTTTTAACACATCATTTTCTGCAGCAATAATAATTGCAGGAGGTAATCCCTTTACAGAATCATATTTTAAAGGAGAAACATCTGGCTCATTGTATAGTTTTTCGTTTCCAACATAGTGAATGCCAAACCATTTCATCAGATCGCGGTCAAGACCGTACCCTTGAGCAAATTCATTATATGAATCTGTGTCAAATTCTAAGTTCGTTACTGGATAAATAAGAACTTGAGATTGGATTGCGGGCCCTTTATTATCCAATGCTTTTTTTGCAATAACAGTAGATAGATTTCCTCCTGCACTATCGCCCCCAACTGAAATTTTTGCTGGATTTACATTGATATCCGTTGCATGTTCGGCTACCCATTCAAGTGCATCGTAACAATCTTCAATTGGAGTTGGATATGGATTTTCCGGTGCTAAACGGTAATCAACCGATACGACAACAGCATTAGCTTCTGTAGCAACGAAACGGTTTGCAGCTTCAAACATCTCAACAGCACCAATTACCCAGCCACCGCCGTGATAGTATACAAGTGCCGGGAAGGGACCCTCTCCTTCTGGTGTATAAATGCGAAGTCTAATTTCTTCACCATCTTTTGCTTTAATAAAACGATCTTCTGTTTGATGAATGCTTGGTAGATTATTATGAGGGGGTACTGGAGATTGTGCCATAATTGCCTTCAATTCCACCGGATTAAAAGATTCCATTTTCGGCCCACTGTAAAAGCTCTCTAAATATTGTTTTGCTTGTTCAGTTAAATTTGCCATTTTAATTCCTCCCTTTTCTCACATAAAAATTTAAGACACTTTTATTTTATTCGCTGCTCGGTTTAATAGATATTCCTACTTTTAGGGAAAATAATATATACTTTTGGGCGAAGAATGGATTTTTTATGATTTTTCGGAGTATGGGAAGCATATATAAAACTAATAAACCGTTTTTATATAAAAGGGGTGCTCTTTTTGGTGATTGAAAGGAATACTTGGGAACAAAACTTAGCTAAAATCAATTCCGTAGAAAACGTAAATAAAAAAATTAAAATGATAATAGAATGTTTCCTATCGACCTTTTCAATAGAAGAAACAATGCTTTTCCGATATTCTCCCATTGATCATTTAGCGGAAGGTATTGTTTGTGCTAATACAAATGAATTTAAATGTATTTCATCCATTCGTGATGATGTAACTACGATTCCAGCCATTTTTGAGGCAATCCAAAAGAAAAGTGCGCAATATTTTGAAAGCAATGATTTTCATTTAAATATCCCAAGAAAATATATTATCGCTGAAAACCAAAATTCACTCTTGGTTGTGCCGATTACTTTTAATCATGTAGTTGTTGGATACTTTTTGGGTACCCATTTCCATAAAAACTTTGACCCTCAATTATTAATGGAAGCAAATTTATTTAGTAGTCAAGTAGGAGAAATGTTATTTAATCATCCATGCTATGTAGAAAACAATGAAATCAAACTATCCAAAAGAGAATTTGAGGTCATGAAATGCGTTGCGTTTGGTTATAGTTCAAAACAAATCGCCCACCTATTAGAAATTAGTGAAACGACCATTAAACAATATATTAAAAGTGTCATGTCAAAAACAAATACGTCAAATCGAACACATGCAGTGGCATTTTTATTCCAAAAGAGGATTTTGACTTAGACAAATAGATTTTAATGAACGAACAATTCTCATATCCATTTTTGAAAATAAGGTCTTTGGTACGCCAATTTCTTATATATTTAAAGTTAATGAGCCAAGCGAAGTACTGAAACCGTTTGTATTCGGTTTTTCAACTCTGATACTATCATAAAGTAAAATTCCAGAACCTGGAGATCTACCTATCACATAATATTGGAGCCAATTCCACCTCAGCCCCTTCAAAGGGCTGAGGCTGAAACAGTTAGAGAGGGCAAGTTTAGTTATTATAATGGAGAAGCTGCAGCAGGTTCAGACGGAGAAAACCTACATTTTATGATTGTGCAGTCGGATTTAACTATCGATATCTTTAAAAAGGGACGACTACCTATTCCGCTAGTCTAAATCTGTTACCCTATTTCAATGAGATTATTGTGTGTTATTAGCTGATACGTTTAATGATTCATATCTTAAATGTTTGAATTAAACATTGCTCACCATCAATTAATTCTTGTTTTTCATTAATGTTAATGTTTAATTCAATATATAAATTTCTCCAAAATGAAACAGCACGTTTATTTTCAATAACTTGTATCACAAAATATTTTCCTTGTTTCGCTTCAAATAATTTTACTGCGGCTTGTGCTGCTACTCCTTTCCCCTTGTACTTATTAATTATAAAAAAATCATTTATCACTAAATCATTCTCCTCAGTCAAAAATGGCCGTTCCAATAGTAAGATAAAACCTATAATACTCTCCTCCAATTTAATAAAATACGGTGAAATTCCATCAATGTCCCAGAATTTATCCAGGCTTTCATATATGAAAGAACCGTCTATTCCAAGGTCAATCATTGAAGAGAACTTTGAAAGATCATGTAGATACAATGAGTAAAGGTTTCTTAAAATAGTTTTTTCTGATTCTAAAATTGGCACTAAAGAAATTGGCATTTTGTAAAAACTCCTTCCCTATTTCTATTATTTTTGTACTCATGAAAGTAAATCAATAAAAGCAGCCCAACAAATAATTACAATTACGATTCTATTTATAATTTTGATAAAGTCTCATGGTTTATTAATGAGATTCCTTCAACGTCACATCGTATTTTATAAAAGTCTAAAATTAATGGATGAGTGTCCTCGATGCTAAAGTTCAATTTTTTTATCCTTCTTTTGCCTAGCCTTCTATCCAGCATTGCATATGCCCGTATTATTATAATTTCGGAATTTAATGCTTCATCAATGGTCAAAGAACTATATTTTAAAAAAGATCGATAAAAGTGATAACTGTTAAAAATATTTTGGTTTATCATCCATTTTTCTACATTATCAGATGCTGTTAATAATTCTTGTCGTTCAGGAGAATTGAACATTACATGCCAATTTTCGTTGAATGGAATGTCTTTTAGGTTTTCTTCCTTTTTTATCTTACGATACAATTCTTCGTGTTTTTTTTCATAAATAATATCAGATGCACTTATAATTTCTTTGTTATCAAATGTAATCCAGACTCTGCTTGGACTATCATGAAATTTCCGATATACAGTTGCGTAAATTTTGATTCTTCCTTGTAACTTATCACTGAGAAAACTTTCAAGTAATGATTTAGTCTTACTCCATTGCATATCAGTCAATCCTTTCTTCAGGTAATCAAGAATCCGTTTCAATGACAGGTGAATTACCGGCACCTCGGACATCAATTAAAAATACTTGATAATGTTCCGTAAATGAAGAAGCAAACCAATTACCATTTTTATAAAAAGCCATGGAATAATGCGTTATACAAGTGGCTGACCGCTTCCCTTTACAAAATATCCAAAAGTCCCACTAGGTGTTTCAATTAATTTTTGTTTCCACATCGTTGACACATCCTCTTGTTTCAGATTGTAATATTCTAACAAACTCATTATACACTTTTGGAATTTTTTATAGGAGAATTCCCACAGCTTCGTATATTAACAATTTATAATAGAATATTAGTCAATTATCTGCCCCTTAATAGAAAAAGACCCTTTCCTTATTCAAGGAAAGGGTCAGATTGTTGAAGTCGTTTTTCTAAATCTCCAAACTTTATTCTAGGGAATTGATTTTGCGTCTAAGTTCTGTATCCTCTAATTTCAACATAGAATTGCCATGATGCATATTCTTTTATAGGAGGTAAATGTTTGTCTGAACCATTTGAATTCAGGATTACTGCTGACGAAATTCCTGAACCGATTCGGGAAAACGGAGCCGGTGCGACTGATCCTGGGCCACGTGATATTTTACGCGCATTAGAGAATCCAAATATGCTTGTACCACCTGAAACAGATGCGGGAACGGTGCCGAATCTACGCTTTTCTTTTTCCGATACACATATGACTTTAAAATATGGTGGCTGGTCGAGACAAATTTCGATGCGTGAGCTGCCAGTTGCGACAACGATTGCTGGCGTTGATATGCGTTTAACTCCTGGCGGTGTAAGAGAGTTACATTGGCATAAAGAGGTGGAATTTTGTTTTATGACCGTAGGAAGAGCAAGAATTACCGCGGTCGATCAGAATGGAAAAAACTTTATTGCCGATGTAGGAGTGGGTGATTTATGGTATTTTCCTCCAGGAATTCCCCATTCCATTCAAGGACTTGAAGAGGGCTGTGAATTTTTATTAATGTTTGACAATGGTATGTTTTCAGATTTAGATACGTTCACAATTTCCGACTGGTTTGCCCATACCCCTAAAGAGGTTCTATCGTCAAATTTTGGGGTACCTGAGAGTGCCTTCCGAAATATTCCTAGGCAGGAAAAATATGTTTATCAAGGAGAGGTTCCAGGACCTATTGAGGAAGTTGCAATTCCAGATCCGTTCGGTACAAGAAATTTTACACATAGTTTGCTTGGTCAGGAGCCAATTCTTTCACCAGGAGGATCAGTTCGTATTGCAGATTCAACGAATTTCCCAGTTGCACAGGATATGTCAATTGCACTTGTTGAAATTCTACCAGGAGCTATGAGGGAATTACACTGGCATCCAAATAATGATGAATTCCAATATTTCTTGTCTGGTCAAGGTCGGATGACAGCATACGCCGCTAACGGGGTTGCTCGAACTTTTGATGTGAGGGCAGGAGATGTAGGCTACATCCCTTTTTGTTATGGACATTATATTCAGAACACAGGCAATGAAACCCTATGGTATATAGAAGTATTTAAAAGTCCCAACTATGCGGATATTTCATTAACACAATGGATGGCGCTGGTCCCTAAACAAATCGTTAGTAGCAACTTAAATGTAGGACCAGAATTAATGGACTCGTTACGTAAAGAGAAATGGGCTGTTGTTAAATTCCCAGGGTATACTTATCAAGATACTGAATAGCCAAATAAAATACGTGAAAGAAAAATTTTTTACCAACTAATTTATTTAGCTGTAAATGGATATTCAATTTATACAAATAACTGATCTGTCGAGACATTGCTAAAAGCCTATAAGCATTGGTATATCAATGTTTGTAGGCTCTTTTTTTATTGAATGGCACAACTACTTTCTAAAAAATTGCATCTGAACAAGCTTTTTTTCAAATTCTTATAATATTTCCTCTGTTCTATCTAACCATTCGTTTACTAAAGAACTAAATAGTTGAGGCTGTTCAATTTGTAAATTATTAATATGCTCCGACTTATGTATTATATATATCTCGAAATTAACTCGTCTGTTTATGAGCATCTTCAAATTCACGGCTCAAAATTTCTTTAACATCCAATGGCTTGAAAGACGGAACTTCCTTGCAACTTTTAGTCAGCTCTTTATGGATGGCTAATAGCACTTCTTCATTCGCTACGATGCCAAATAAGCTCTCTCGCTTAATCTCACCTGTTGTATAGATTGATAGGTCATCATAAACTACGAAATCGATGTAGCGAACAACATTGAGGAAGCTGCCCCCATGTGTCATACCAATTCGTAATGGATCCTTTAAAGAAATGATTTTATTTTTAAAACCAAACTGGATGCCCCCAGCTGGAATATAAATGATTTTGTTTTTATCTGTTTCTACGATTTTTTCAACTTTTAAAAATTCAAGTTTCATCTTTATTCCCCCTATATTACATCTTACATATACCCTATTTTCGCAATTACTAATACGGTCGGTCGTAAAGTTTTTTATCCTGTTGGTTTTTGGCATTTTAGTTCCTCTCAAATTAGCCAAAACTTGCTCGTTTAGATTATAAGTCGATTGGCCTTTCCCAATTGCTAAGCATTAGATAATATAAAACCCTACCTACACAGACAGAATATAGATAATACAGAAAAAGAGGTGCTTCGACCCGTTTTTATTATTATTCAATTAATGAAAACAGACGTTTATTAATGTACACATTTATAACCTAGAGAATTTAAAAATGACCCTTTATCGTTATCATCGTAACAGATACTTGCTTACTAATATGCTAACAGAATTCTCACAGAATTATTTAATTTACACGAAAAACATGAAAACCCTGTCGACAGTAACGTTTGATAACACTAATGTCAACAGGGTTTTTACTATTTTAAGAAATTATAGGATAACCATGATAACTATATTACATGGATGAAAACCAGGAAATCTATAATTTATTAAGTAATAAACTAAGTTTATCTTTAGTCACATTTTATCTTTACGACGGTTTTTCCTTACCTCCTTTACTTATACCTTTATGGAATCTAGTCCTTATAGCTCCTTATGGTCTATCAAACAGCAGATTCAACAGTTTCTCTTTGGGAATTCGGATCATATAAAATTTCACCATCAACTACTGTAAGTACAACCTGTAAATCTTTAATCTTATTTAAATCACAATCTAAAATGCTTTCGCTTAGAACAACAAAGTCTGCAAGTTTTCCAATTTCAATGCTTCCCTTAATGTTTTCCTCAAAGCTTGCATAGGCTCCGTTGATTGTGTAGCCCCGAATCGCATCTAATACGCTTACTTTTTGACGATTTCCGATTGGTTGTCCATTCCACGCTTGGCGATTGACTGCTGCATGAATTCCTAGAAGTGGATTTAATGTAATCACTGGTGCATCTGAACCGTATGCAGCAATAATGTCTTGCTCGATATAGTCCCAACAAGGATACATCACATTCACTCGATCACCGTAATACTCACTATATTTGTCACCATTAACATAAATAAATGCTGGATTAGGAATGGGTACAACTCCTAACTCTTTCATTCGGCGTTGCAGATCAGGAGAAGCAATCCCAGCATGTTCGATTCTGTGACGGTGGTTCTCTCTTGGTTGATTTTCTAAAGCTTTTTCAATACAATCTAGAAGCATTTCAATTGCACGGTCCCCTTGCGCGTGAGCAGTTACTTGGAACCCTTTTGCATGGGCATTGCCAAGAATTTCATTTAATTCCTCTTGACTATAATACAAAAGTCCAAAATTATTTTGGTCATGGGAATAGGTTTCGCGTGTAGCAATCGTTGGTCCAACACTAGCACCATCAGTAAATAACTTAGCAGGACCTATTCTGAACCTTTCATTCCCTAACCCTGTGATTGCACCCGATTCGCTCATTTTCCTTACAAATAAATGGGAATTCGTTAAGGAACAAACGAATGCATAGATTCTTACATCTATTTCCTTGGCATTCACCGCTTCTTGCATGATTCGAAATGTATCCGCGCCATCACCGTAGGCACCTGCATCATGAACACTTGTAATTCCAGCTTTAATAAACTCTTTTGAAGCAAGTTTCAACCCTTTTCTTAATTCTTCTTTTGTAAAATTTGCATATTCAAGCATTTGCATATGTGCATTTTCGATTAATTTCCCTGTTAGTCTTCCATCAGCAAGTCTTTCAAATATGCCTCCATTCGGATCTTTCGTTGTTGCATCAATATTTGCTACTTCTAGTCCCTTACTATTTACAAAGGAAAAATGGTTACACTTACGGATAAGAATAATCGGATGGTCCTTTGAAATAGAATCTAACTCTTCTCTGGTTGGATAACGTTTTTCAGCTATAGTATGCTCATTGAATCCTGTCGCTCTCACCCATTGTCCCTTTGGCGTTTCCATGCATTTTTTTTGAATCGCTTCAAGTAAATCTTGAATCGATTGAATACCGGAAGAAGTACAGTCTACTCCTAAGGAATTTGTTCCATAGATCGTGAAGTGAGCATGTGCATCAATAAATCCTGGTAAGAGCGATTTACCTTCTAGGTCAAACACTTTTGTATCTTGAGTAATGGTATGTTCAATATCATTATAGGACCCTGTTGCAATGATTTGATTTGCTTTAATGGCTACACAGTCCACAATACGATTCTGATCATCCACAGTAATAACTTCTCCATTAATAAAGATTAAATCGGCTTTCATGTCCATCCCACTCCTTATTTTATTGTTGTGATATTTTCAAAAACTTCACTTTTTATAACTTTTCCGTGAAGTGATTCAATAAAAACACTGTTCTCTTCTTTACAAACTTCTCCATTTACAAGTACATACTGGATTCCTGTAGGTTCTTGTAAAGGATCGGTGAACGTTGCTTGATCACTTATATTTTCTGGATCAAAAATAACGATATCTGCATAGTAACCTTCTTTAATTAGCCCTCGATCTTTTAATCTCAACAACTGTGCTGGTGAACCTGTCATATGGTGAATGGCTTCTTCTAATGTTAGTATGTTTAATTCACGTACATAGCGCCCTAGTATTCTAGGTTGAGTTCCATATAATCGTGGGTGTGGTTTTCCACCAAAAATACTATCTGAACCAACTATATGGTAGGAACTTTTCATTAGCTTTACAATATCTTCTTCTAGTCCCCAGTGAACGACCATCGTTACATTTGCATTTGCTGTAACTAAAAGGTCCATTGCCATCTCATCAGGTGGTATTGATTTAATGTCTGCTATTTCTTTTACACTTTTCCCTTCAAATAGCTTAAATTCTTCCGCACCTATAGAAGATATAATAATATTCTCCCACCCACAGTTATACACCCAATTTTCAAAGGTTAAATTACTGGCAAAATCCTCTTTTATCTTTTCACGGTCAGATAAATTCTTCAAACGTGAAAGCATCATTTCCGCCCCCCCATCATGTGCCCACGGGGGTAAAATCGCACTAAAGACTGTCGAAGCAGCTGTATACGGGTATTGATCAAAGGTAATTTCAATTCCTTGAAGACGAGCTTCGTTTATCTTTTCTAGTAGATATTGATAATTTTCACGATTTCTTACACCAATTACTTTAAAATGAGATAAGTGCAAACGAACTCCTGATTGTGTTGATACTTCGATCATTTCGTCTAAAGCTTCCATGATATTGAAACTTTCATTTCTCATATGGACGACGAAACAACCATCATACTTTGCTACACCTTTACATATCTCAATTAATTCGTCCGTTGCACAAAAGCTGTTTGGTGGATACACTAAACCGGTAGAAAAGCCAACCGCACCTTCTTCCATTGCCTTTTCTACCAGCTTGCGCATCTCGATTTGTTCTTCTACAGTAGATTCTCTTTTTTCAAATCCCATCACGAGTGTACGAACATTTCCGTGGGGTACTAGAAAAGCAACATTCGTAAGACTTTTCCGTTCATTTATGTGTTGCAAATAACTTTCAACCGAATCCCATGGCCAATCACCAATATCTCCGTCTAACCCTTTCAACTGGGCTTGCCATAGTGGACGTGTTTCATTCGAAACCGGTGCCACAGCAATACCGTCTTGACCAAATAGCTCAGTTGTAACGCCTTTTTTAACCTTAATTTGATGAATCTCAGGCTTTGTCCAAAGTAGATCAGAGTGAACATGAGTATCAATGAACCCTGGTGAAACAGATAGACCTTTCGCATCAATTTCCCGTTTCGCCCCGAACTTCATATTTCTTTCTAACTTAACAATCTTCCCATCTTTTATTCCTATATCTAGCAGTGTGAATGGATTACCAGTTCCGTCATATACTTTCCCGTTCTTAATCAGAATATCTAACATAATCCTCATCTACTTTCTTCTCTTTATTTAAAAGCTTCACTTTTCTCGAGATACATAGTTTTAATCTCATCTGGGATGATACTTCCACCAGTCGCCCAAACAATATGTGTGGCTTGAATATCTTGTAAGGTTTTCGAAGTGTAAGTTGGACCCACCATCCCAGCTAATGCGGAAGGTTCTAAAAAGATTCCCTCCACTTTATACAAACGATTTAGTAGTCTATATAATTCTGCATCCTTTACTGTATAGACACCCGCTAGGATTGAGTTCATGATTTTACCTACAAACACGGATGCTCTCCCAACAGCTAAACCATCTGCTTCTGTTTTATTGGATAAATTAATATCGTGTACAGATATTTCATCATGTAATTGGGTAATCATCCCTAGGAGCATACTTGGTGACTGAGTAGGCTCGGCAAAATAACAATGAACATGTTCTCCAAAAATTAGTTTCATACCAAAAGTAATTCCACCCGGTCCTCCACCAACTCCACATGGTAAATAAACATATAGTGGATGCCTTGAATCTACTGGTATATTTTGCGCCTCTAACTGTTCTTTTAACTCAAGAACAGCAACCGAATATCCAGCGAACAATAGTTTCGAAGTCTCATCATCTACAAAATAAGCTTTTGGATTTTGAGCACATTCAGCTCTAGCAACTTCCACTACTTTTGAGAAGTCTGCATCGTGCTCAATAACAAATACACCAATATTTCGAAGTCGCTGTTTTTTCCACTCTTTTGCGTCACTTGACATATGAACAACAACATTGAAGTTTAAAGCGGAACCAATTAAACCGATACTAAGTCCAAGATTCCCTGTTGAACCAACAGCAATGGTATATTGACTGAACAGTTCCTTTGCTTTTTCACTAATTAAAAGTGAATAAGAATCTTGCTTATCTCGGATGATTCCATGCTCGATAGCAAGTTTTTCTGCAAAAGTTAACACTTCATGGAACCCCCCTCTTGCTTTTATAGAGCCTGCAACAGGTAGTAGGTCATCTCTCTTTAAGAGTACTTTTCCTTTAATAGGTGTTTCATAGATTTCTTCAAGTTGTGCAACCATTGAAGTTAATGAATGAAGGGGCGATTCAATCTTGCCCTTTGTAACTTCTAATGGAGGAAATAACTGTTGCAATACTGCTCCAAATCGCTCAAATCGTTCCTTTGATTCCAGCATAATTTCTTCATCCATTCCCCCGACTAGACTGGTAGGGAGCGAATAATAGTTCGAATTACTCCAAAGGAAGGTTTCTTCATTTTTTAATTGTTGGATCTCTGGATAACTATTTTCTAAATACTCTATAATCGTTTCGTTCTTCCCCAAATCAGGCACCCCCGACTCAAATTATTCACTTTCATTTAAATGACATCTAACTACATGTGAATTGCTCACTTTTGTTCTCTGAGGTAATACGCTTTTACATATATCCATTGCCATTGGACAGCGGGTGTGAAAAACACATCCAGAAGGTGGATTCATAGGTGAAGGTAAATCGCCTTTAAGAATTATTCGTTCTTTTTTCACCTCAGGATTTGGTAATGGTACGGCTGATAACAATGATTTTGTATAAGGGTGCTTAGGGTTCGCAAAAAGTTCTTCGGTTGTTGCTTCCTCAACCAAATGGCCAAGGTACATAACGCCAATTCGATCTGAAATATGGCGAACAACGCTAATATCATGGGCGATAAAGATAAAACTTACAGATAACGTATTCTGTAAATTTCTTAGTAGATTAATAATTTGTGCTTGAACGGAAACATCTAATGCGGAAACGGGCTCATCACAAACGACGACTTTCGGATTAACTATTAAAGCCCTTGCGAGTCCAATCCGTTGCCGTTGTCCACCTGAAAACTCATGTGGAAAACGATAGTATTGGGCCTCATTTAAACCAACTAAATTTAACATTTCTAGTACTCTTTCTGTCCGTTCGTTTTTATTGCCGATTCCTTGAATTTTTAATGATTCCTCGAGAATGTTTCCAATACGCAATCGAGGATTTAAAGATGAATATGGATCTTGGAACACCATTTGAATATTTTTTCGAGCTTTTCTTAAATCGTTTATATTTAAATTCGTTATATCGTTTCCTTCTAGAAAGACCTTACCTTCTGTTGGTTCAATCAGACGTAATAAGCTACGCCCCATCGTACTTTTTCCACATCCAGATTCCCCAACGATCCCCAACGTTTCACCTTTATACAAATCAAAGGAAACGTTCTCGACCGCTTTCACTACTTTTTGCTCTTCACCAATTGATTTTTTAGGGTAAAAATACTTCTTTAATCCTTCAACTTTTAAAACGGGCTCTCCCTTAACCTCTGTTTCTTGTATGATTTCTTTGTATTGTTGTGTAATCACGAGACGACCTCCCCTTGAAGAATTTCTGCATAATGCCAACAACGTACTTTTTGTTGATTACTAAGTGTCGTTAACTCTGGATTTTCTTGGCGGCATTTATCAGTTGCAAATGGACATCTTGTAGAAAAACCACATCCTTTTGGTGCATTTTCAAGAGAAGGGACATTTCCTTGAATCACATAAAGGTCCTTGCTTCGATCTCCATCCATCTTCGGAATGGATTGGATTAGACCTTTCGTATAAGGATGTAAAGGATTATTAAATAAACTCTTCACATCTGCTTCTTCAACGACTTGACCTAAATACATTACAATGACTCTCGAACAGACTTCTGCAACTACACCTAAATCATGAGTAATTAACATAATTCCCATGTCCATTTTTTCATTTAACTCTTGAATAAGTTCCAAAATTTGAGCTTGAATAGTTACATCCAATGCCGTTGTCGGTTCATCTGCAATAAGCAATTTTGGTTCGCAAGCAAGAGCGATGGCAATCATGACCCGTTGCTGCATTCCTCCAGATAGTTGGTGTGGATACTGATGCACTCGTTTTTCGGGAGAGGGAATACCTGTTAATTTTAAAAGTTCAATGGCCTTCTCTAATGCTTCTTTCTTTGATATCTTTTTATGGGTACGCAAAACTTGCGAAATTTGTGAACCAATTGTATATACCGGGTCTAATGAGCTTAACGGGTCTTGAAAAATCATTGAAATATTGTTCCCGCGAATATGTTCCATTTCTTTCATGGGTAGTTCTAATAAATTCTTGTCTCTAAATGAAATCGCCCCATTGTATTCTACAAGGTGCTTTTCATCATATAAGCGAAGGATTGACTGGGAAGTTACGCTTTTTCCACAACCAGACTCACCCACGACCCCTAAAATTTCACCCTCTTTTACATGAAAGCTAATATTCTTTAGTGCCTGCACTTTACCTCTTTCCGTATGAAAAAATGTAGAAAGTCCACTTACTTCTAATAATTTTCCCACCATATACCGATCACCTCTTCCATTTCACCTCTGTTATTTACGTTTTGGAGATAATACATCCCTTAAACCGTCCCCTAGTAAGTTAATGCCCAACACACTTAAAATCATAAAAACACCCGGGAAGACTACTAACCACCATGCGTTGTAAATAAAGATTTTCCCATCAAATAGAATATTTCCTAAAGTCGGTTCTGGAGCGGGTACCCCAACTCCTAAAAAGCTTAATGCTGCTTCAACGATAATTGCTTCCGCAAAAACAAATGTCGCTTGAACAATCAACGGTGATAACGTATTGATGGCCATATGCTTCCATATGATTCTCGAAGACTTTGCCCCTTGCGCTTCCATCGCCTCAATATACGTTTGTTCTCGAATGACTAATGCGGAGGATCGAACTGTTCGTGCGATAAAAGGTGTATACACGATAGATACCGCTATGATTACGTTCAATGTCGTTGGTCCAAGTGCTGCCATAATAGCAATCGCTAGTAAAATTGCTGGAAAGGCCATTAAGGAATCGCAGATTCGCATTAATATTCCATCAAGTACTCGATAGTACGATGCATATAATCCAACAATTGTACCGACAATTGCTGTAATCAGAGCTACAACAAATCCAACCATCATTGAATTTTGTAAGCCGTAAATTACTCGGCTAAACAAATCGCGTCCAAAGTTGTCTGTTCCAAACCAATGCTCTGAAGATGGACCTTGGAGTTTATCCGTCACAACCATCGAGTAAGGATCCTGGGAGACAATAACTGGAGCTAATAAAATGAGTAACAAAATAATGGTCGTAATTACACCGCCTGTCACCGCAAGCCTATTATTGAAAAACCCTCTAATGGCCAATCTTCGTTGTTCTTTTTTCAATCGGTTCTTAGTATCTTTTAAATCAACGTGTTGAATTGTTTCCAATTGTCTTCCCTCCCTCTTATTTCAATCTCACTCTTGGGTCAATCAAACCGTATAGTAAATCAATAACTAGATTAATAAAGATATAGGAGCAAGTAATAAATAAAATCGACCCTTGAATAACGGAGTAATCTCGTCTTTCTACAGAGTTTAATATCAGTTGACCAATCCCTGGAATATTGAATACGGTTTCGACAACAGCGGCTCCAGCAATAAGCGTTCCTAACGTTTGACCAACGACAGTAATAATAGGAATTAAAGCATTTCGAAATACGTGTTTTACCGTTAAAACAATCTCTTTTGTCCCTTTTGCACGAATTGCTTTTACAAAGTTCAACTCATATATTTCAATCATGGAAGCACGTGTCATACGAGCAATGAGTGCTGCTTGCATCGTTCCAAGAGCAATCGCTGGAAGAATTAAATAACGTAAGTGCTCTACTAACCCCGCACTTAACGGCATATATCCAGCTACAGGTAATAAAGCAAAATAAACTCCAAATACTAAAATTAAGATCAATCCAAGTAAGAAACTTGGAACAGAAATTCCTAATAAAGAGAATCCCATAAACGTTTGATCTACAGCAGACCCTTTTCTTTTCGCAGCGATAATCCCGAAAGGAATGGCAAGAAGAATCGCAAATATTTCTGCTAAAATAGCTAGGGATATCGTTGGTTCTAAATGTTCAAAAATAGAAGAGAGAACAGGCTCGTTCATAAAATAAGAGAATCCTAAATTGCCTTGTAGTACATTTGCTATCCAAGAAAAGTATTGAATGTAAATTGGTTGATTGAGTCCAAGTTGTTCCCTTACTTCATCTAGTTGCTCTTCAGTCGCTTGATCCCCCAACATCACCGAAGCTGGATCTCCAGGTGTGAGATGGATAATAAAGAAGACAACCACAGAAACGATAAATAACACTGGAATGACTGATAAAAGACGTTTCAGGATATAATTTGCCATGAGATTATTATCACCTTTCTTTATAAAGTGAGACTTCCATGAGCGGGACTTTCCCCACTATTCGGGCGGTTGCACTGGGATAAAAATAATTGTGGTCATCCACTTTTAAGTTAATGACCACAATATTTCAGGTTTAGAATTACTTTGCTTTAGATGTATTCCATAAAATCATTCCATCAAAAATTGTCATACCATTCACTTTGTTAGAAACACCATAATATTCGTAGTAGTCTCCAAGTTTAGAGATTGGTAGGTAATCATACATTCTGTCTTGCAATTGATCCCATGTTGCCTTCGCCTCCTCAGAAGTCGCAGAAGCATTCAGTTGTGCAATGAGCTGTGTAATTTCTTCATCATTTGTCCAACCTGGCCAATTAGGGCTTAAATATAATAATTGTGGTGGCGTCATTACCAGTGGGAATCCTGTAATGAATGCATCAAATTTTGTTGGGTCTGATCTTAAGTCTAGTAGTGTTGCCCAGTCCACTACTTCAATTTCAACATTTACACCGACTTCTTTCATAAGCTCTTTTATAACAACTGCAGAATTGTACATATATTCATATTCGCGAGTTGCTAGAATTTTAATTGTTTCTCCGTTATAACCAGCTTCTTGTAATAGTTGTTTCGCCAATTCAGGGTCTTTTACGTTATATCTGTCATTTCCGACTTCACTTGCCCAGTCCACTTGTTCTTGTAGCATATATCCAGGATTAATACGATAAAAGGCTTCGTCTGAAAATGCAGCTAACATAATGCTTTCCGTATCTAAAGCTGCGTTAAATGCTTGTCGCATTTTTTCATTTGCAAAGACACGATCAGCTTTATTGTAGACAAATCCAATGTTTCCTTTTAAAGCCATTTCTGTTTTTAAATTAGAATTATTACTTAACATTTGGAAGTTATCAGGTGGTAAAGTTATGGCAATATCATATTGACCTGATTGGATACCAGCAACTCGAGTAGAAGCATCTGAAACAATGTTTAAGTAAATGTCATCTACTAATGCTTCTTTTTTTCCCGTAAGTCCATCTGATGGTGTTTCTAATGATACATAATCTTCATTCTTTGTTAGATGAATATATTGGTCTTGTTTCCATTCAGCAAATTTAAATGGTCCTGTACCAATGTATTCTGTCGCGCCTGTAGGTCCCGCGCTCTCAGCAATTTCCTTTGGCATGATGCCAGCAGCTTGTCCGTTATCCGCTAAAAGTGTTAGTACCCCATAAATCCTTTTTGAAATTTTCATTTCCACTGTATATTCATCAATTTCAGTAAATGTAGCATCTGGAATAACTGTTTTCGCTTTTGACGATATATTTTTCCACTTTTCTAATGATGCAACGACGTCTTCAGCCTTCAACTCTTTTCCATTGTGGAACTTGACACCTTGACGAAGATTGAATGTATACTGTGTGCCATCATCACTTTCATCAATGGATTCAGCAAGCATAGGTTGTACCTGGTAACTTGAATCTAATGCGACGATTTGTTCAAAAATATGACGCGATACTTCTGTTAGAATAGTTGCAGTTGACATATGCGGGTCTAATGTTGCAGGTTGGGTATTAATTGCAACATTCAATTGCCCACCTTTTTCAGGTGTCCCTTGAGTATCTCCTGTACTTCCTGTTCCTGGTGTGGAATCATCACTACAGCCTGCAATGATTAATAGAGTTAGTAATAGAAACGAAATCATTTTCTTCATTTTCTTATCCCCCTTAAACATTTTTAATTGTTGTATCCTGTTTATGTTCGATTAGCTCTAGTTGTACTTCTTTATCAAATGGATAGATTGGACGTCTTAACTTTTTATAGTCAAATCTATCCAGTTGTAACGTACTTAACCCTGGTGAATCTACCGTAATAATTTCAGCTGCAATTGATTCATAAGCTGCTCGGAAATGTTGGCTCGACTTTAAGCCAATTATTTTTTGTTTGTGTACATCAATCCCATGGATAAGGAATATTTGTTCATCAAATACTTGCGTATGAATACAACCAACGATAATATCTAGTCCTCCGACTTGAATCCTTACAGATTTTTTTAAATTGACTTCTCTTCCTTTCCACATGGGTGAAGATTGTTTAAAGATGCCGTCTGACAATGATTTAACATACCCTTTGATAAAGACAGGTTCACCATGGTAATGATCTGTCTTACCACCAATAAATGTTTCAATGACAGTACCGACACCTTGTTTATGTGCTAATTCCACCACTTCAGGATCATAAATCATCCCTAAACAAGCGTTTTCTAAATTTGATTCAAGCATTGCTTTTAGTAAATACGTGCCATCACCTGGAGTGCCTGATCCAGGATTATCGGAAGTTTCATTTAAAACGATAGGAGCTGATAGTGATTCTAAAGCTTTTTGAATTCCTTTTGCTGGAGAAATTTCTGGCGAATAAAATTCATCTTTAACATTCCATACTTCTTCAGCTATAACTTTGGCAATAGTTGCTGAAGATTGTTTTTCCCCATCAGTAGCTACTACAATCGAGACGCCAGCATAAGGAACATCCGTATACGCGAACCCGTGATACAAGGTACATTCGAGCACGCCATCTTGTTTTTCAAATTCCCTACAAATTTCATTTAATTCCTTAATAGGAGATAGATTCGACGTACATGTTGGAATGATGAGCGGTAATTTCTTTAAATGAATGCTAGGCTCAATTTCTTTTTGGATGATTTGTTTTAAACGAATAACCGCATCTTTGCCTCGGTCATATGAATCCGTGTGGGGATACAATTTTACCCCTAGTAATAGATCTGCATGTTTTAGCATCTTCTCAGTTATATTTCCATGCAGATCTAACGTAACGACTATTGGCACCCCATCACCAACAATCTCACGGATAAATTCAAGAAAATCTCCTTCTAAATCATCAATGCTTTCCACTACTCCAGCTCCATGAAGTGCTAAACATACACCATCATATTGCCCTTTTAATGGGAAGTTCTTTATAAAGTTCTCTTTAATAGTTTGATAGGTTTCAAACGGGATTAATCCAGATGGAAGAGCTGATGCAGAAAATGTAGGTATTATTTCAAACCCTTGTTCCTCGCATTCATCAATCATCCCTCCGACATAATCCTTTACATCTCGATTTCTCTGAACGACCTCTTCTCCTTCAGTCCACTCCCATAGCTTAAATAACTCCTCGGTTGTTAACACATTAGAAAATGTATTTGTTTCATGAGATAATTGCCCAATAACTATTTTCAAAATCTCAACCCCTTCCTTTGTTTGAAACGATTCGATCTTCATTAAGTGTAAAAATTCTCCTTGGTTTTCCTTTTGATTCGAGGGTTTCTTTCCCTACTACCTTAAGTGCACCTGAATTTTCAAGTTTTCGGCAGATTCTTTGCATGTTCTTTACAGATACCTCCATATAGGGTGCAATCTCATTAACGGTAAATTCATTACCAACTTGTTTTATTGCTTGAATAACTCGATTTAACGTCTTCGTACTAAGTCCAGAAATTTTAGCAATTTCTAGAAGTGAGGCATCTGTAGTACGTAAATCAATACTTTTAGATGTATTGATTGTTGTAATCGGTCCAGTGGTTTTATCTCCTTCGTGAACAACAAATAAGCTATTTTCTATATACTTATGAGAGTGCCTTTTAGCTTCTTTTAAAGCTACAAATGCAGATTCCGTGGCTAAATTAGTAGTTCCCCCTATTCCTACACCAATGCTAAATCTTACTTTTTCTAAACCTTCTTCCTCATGGAAAAGGGTAGGCAAAATAGTAAACGAGTTTGTTTGATTCTCAATCATGGAACGAGTGGTAAAAAATAAAAATTTGGTTGGCGATTTTTTAATATATTGACCATCTAGTTTGTTGACAAACTTTGATATATATTCTTCAAAATCTATTTGTAAGTTAGGATTTTCTGAGATGCCAAGAGATATAATCCCTACGGAGATTTGATTAGCTAAATTATGCAGATTTTCACAAGTTAAATTCACTTTTTCCAAAGCCTCTCTAACGGTTGATAATAGTGGGGTAACTTTAATACATGGTATATTGTGTTTTTGTAAAATTTTATAACACGTTGATGAGATTGTTATTGCTCCAACGGTTTCCCTTTTCTCATAAAGAGTTTTGTGATAGTTGGCTAAAAATAATGCATCTCTTTCAGGATGTATTTCTACAATGTGTTTCGGAGATTTGAGGATTTCTAATTCTTGAAAAGCTTCTAATACTAGATCAACATGTATAGTGTCAAGACTAATTCGATTTAATTCACCAAGTTTCTGTGCTTGAAATAATGCTTTTAATAAACTAGATCCATGAAATGGAATATAGCTATTAGGTATTTTCTTCATCTTTCCAAGATAAAGGGCTCTTGAAAATGGAATTGGTCCACAAAATAAAATGTAATGAAAATCATCACTTAGCTGTGAAACGATATTAACTGTTTCAAAATCCGATTGATAATAAAATGGTTGTAAGTTTAATGTTGGAAATAAATCTTGGAGAGAAATACATTTGTCGACAAGTTCCTCGGGTCCAATTACTGCGATTCTAGATGATGTATGAATAAAACTCTTCCCCCTTTTCACAAGGACTGTAATGCTTTTTAATTAGATGTCCTTAAATGGACTGAGTGCTTATTCTTTAATGGTTCCTTAATTACAGCTTTCTTTTATTTTCGGGTTAAAACTTATTCCTTTATGGTCCCTAAATAAAGGAACATAAGCTTACTCCTTTATAGTTCCTTATTCATGAGGGTAGCTTATTTATGGCTCCTCTAATATCGAAATTTGCACGTAAGCTTTTATTGTTCCTTAATCAGAAAAAGGAAATCATTTAAGAGTTGGTTGTGAATTGTTTTAAATTCATGTGCTATAACGTTGCACTACCTAATACTTATGCAGCAATTAACATTCCACGTTCGTTGAAGTTAAACTTAGGATGATGATGTGGATAAATTTCTTTGGGGTCAGAGACAGAAGCTCCAGTGAAGAAAAAAGTACCTTTTACATGCTGGAAATAATATACGAAATTTTCCCCACACTTATTCGGTTCAAATACTGTAACGGAATAAAAACCCGGTACTTTCTTTAATTCTCAGCAATAAATTCGTTTTCAGAATGGTTGATTACTGCTGGATAACCTCTTCTGAACTCATTTTTATAATAAGTTTCGGAAATCACATACCGTTCCTTTTACAACTTTTTTAAGGCCTTTGTACCAATTAGTTAAAGCAACCTAGGTTTATTTCAATCATATAGTAATATATTTTTTTAGTCAATTCTAAATTTTCAAAATAATTAAAATATTATGGTGGAAATTTGGTGACATAATTTATGATTAATTTAGCTGAATGCTTCCGTTCAAAGAATAAAAGCCACTTCATCCTTGCTTTGTCCTTTGCATATTGCCTTTCCCGAATTAATATTTTATAGCCATGTTCCAAAATATTTTTCATATATGTAGATGCTTTAGCGAGTAATCTAGGCATATGTATCGTTGTTACATGCCAGATTGCATTTTCATCTCCAACAAGTGTTTGTTGTATATATTGATCCATTGCATTTCCTCACACTAACCTTATATTTTCAGCTTTATATTAAGAGCCCATTAATGTTTGTATCTCAACGTTTACGGGTTCTTTCTTTTAGGGAAACTACCCTTCTTTTAATTTCGATATATAAGCAGTATAAAATATACAATTTTGTAAAAGATTATATAAAGATGGAATGTTCGTAAGAAGCAAAATTGTAGCTACCGAAAAAGAATAAAAGGAGAGATTGCGATTCGAGCGAAGAGTGACGTATAGTGAAACGTTTGTTTGATATTAAAAGGATGTTGTTGGTCATTATGGTATTAAATCTCATTGATGGCATTTGTACAGCTTGGGGACTCAGCAACGAATGGATTGAAGAAGCAAATCCCCTGTTGAGTTCACTTTCGCCCTTAATGATTCTCGGTACAAAAGTTATCTTATCTGGGTTAATTTGGTTGTTATGGAAGTCAAATTTCCCTACAAGGTTAACAAATGTTTGGCGTATAGTCCTTTCTTTCGTTATGTTCTTATATAGCGGAATATTCGTTCTACACATTACCTGGATAACAATGTTGTTGTAAAAAAGCAGAATTGGTTCTGCTTTTTTATTTTGGCTAGCCATAATAAGACCTCCTATCCCTTTCTTCTTAATCGCCAATTCCACTTGATTTGTTATAACAAAAACATAATGGAAATACCCAGTATCCTATTTACAAATTTCGACAATTCCAAAAAATAACTTCATTATAAAAAAGCGAAATTTTAACTAAAACCTAAACACTAGTGAAATATATACAGATAGCTCACGAGACTTTATTCCCCCTCAAATTTATCGATAAATTAGTCGGAAATAACATTTTGATTACTTTATTTTTTAAATGTTTAAACCACTAATTCTCTATCTCAATTAAAATACTGAACATTCCAACAAATTAATCGATGAATATTTGTCACCTTTTCCTACTTAAGAATAATACTTAACTATTAGTTAAGTGAACAAAAAGTCCCTCTTACAACCTAAAATAAAAAATTAACCTTTAGACCTATTGCCCTTTTTATAGGTTAAACTAATCTTTTTTCGAAATGGGAGATATGATTTATTATTTTTACGAAATCTCAGTAATCAGCTAAACCTTACTATTACCGATTACCATAATTGTCCAACTATGTCTCATTGCCCTCTTTCCCCTTAAAAAAATAGTCAATTAACTTCAAAAAATTTTTCATCTAAAATTTTCGACATAATACGATAAACAAACCTTTTTCGATAATCTAACATAGTACTTACATCTAGAGAATTTAAATTCACAAATTAGTAATTTCTACCCTAAAAAGCATAATGAAAGGAGGAAAGGTTGTTCTTAAAGTACAACCTACAGCTTCAAATTACTATTAGAGGTACAAAGTGAATTAAAAATCGAAGGAGGAATACAAATGAGGAAGAAAAAAAATTCTAAAAAAGCACTTAGTATTTTTGCTACTGCAGCGATGACATTTTCTTTATTGACTCCAGGTGTTGCTAGCGCACAAACAACTTCCAATCAACTCTATGAATCATTTAGAGATTCGAGTTCGAGCGGTACTTTTAGTTCTGCACGCGAAAAATTGAATAAACGCTTACTTGAAAATTTCAAAGAGGAGAACAAAGTAACCTTCTTAGTCAAATTTAAAGATAAGGCGAATTCTACCGTAGTTGCTAAGGCTGCTCGCCAAAAGGCGGATGAATCAAACTTATCTGCTCTAAATGCAAAGTTGATTCAACGTTCTGCTGTTGTCTCTGAATTAAAGGCGACTTCTATTGAATCTCAACAATCAGTAATGCAATTCCTTGATCAAGAAGCGGCTAGTGGCAATGCAACAGATATTACATCCTTTTATATCGTAAATGCAATTGCTGTTACAGCAACTCAGGAAGTGGCAGAAAAAATCGCTACATTCGAAGAAGTGGAGAAAATTTTACCTAATGAAACACGTCAGCTCTTTACAACCAAAACTGAAAATGCTGTAACCCCAAATGCAGAAGTTGCAAACGTTGAGTGGAATATTGAACGGGTCAATGCACCTGAAGTTTGGGAAATGGGCATAGATGGTTCAGGTACAGTAGTTGCAAGTATTGATACGGGCGTTCAATGGGATCATCCAGCTTTAAAAGAAAAATACCGCGGCTATAACAAAGCCACTGGAGAAGTTTCTCATGATTATAGCTGGTATGATTCGACTTCTGCAGGAAGAGCTACTCCATATGACGACGTAGACCATGGGACACATGTTACTGGTACAATGGTCGGTAGTGAACAAAATGGCTCAAATCAAATTGGAGTTGCACCAGGGGCGAAATATATTGCTGTTAAAGCTTTCACTGCAAGCGGTGGAACAGATGCCGATCTATTAGAGGCAGCTCAATGGATTTTAGCACCTACAGATGCTAACGGAAACCCGCGCGTTGATATGGCGCCAGATGTCGTGAATAACTCTTGGGGCGGTGGGGCTGGATTAGACGAATGGTACCGTGATGTTGTTATTAACTGGCGTGCAGCAGAAATCTTCCCCGAATTCTCTGCAGGTAATACAACGTTCACAAATCCAGGTGGAGCTGGATCTGTTGCTGCACCAGCCAATTATCCGGAATCATTTGCTACAGGCGCAACGGACATTAATAACTTAGTTGGTAATTTCTCTCTACGTGGTCCTTCCCCTTATGCTGAAACTAAACCAGACATTTCTGCTCCTGGTGTTAACATTCGTTCATCTGTTCCGGGTGGAGGTTATGAAGGTGGTTGGAATGGTACATCGATGGCCGGTCCTGCTGTATCAGGTGTGGCTGCCCTCTTACGTCAAGTGAATGCAAATTTAACAGTAGATGAAATGGAACAGATTCTTCTAGACACTGCCAATCCATTAACAGATAGTCAATACCCTACTACACCTAACCATGGATATGGTTATGGATTAGTGGACGCATATGAAGCTGTTTCTTCAATTATTTCAGGATTAGGTACACTTGAAGGTCAAGTCACAAAAGCAGGAACTGATACTGAAGCACCTCAATTCGATCATACAGCCCCACATGAAACTTATGCTGGGATGGATTTAAATTTAACTGTTGCAGTAAGTGATAATATTAGTGTTTCATCAGTATTACTTAACTACAAAGATGAAAATAATATGTGGCAACAAATCCCGGCTGGACGTAAATCGGGCGATCATAAAGCTGGTGAATTCGCTGTAGTTATTCCGGGTGATTTAATCTCTGGTAATTCATTTACGTACAAATGGACAATTAATGACTTCGGTAACAATGAAGTAAATAGTGATGAATACGTTGTAGAAGTAAAACCAGGGATCACTGTTGGTTATTCTGAAAACTTTGAAACTCAACCGATTGGCTGGTACTCATTTGGTACGAATGATAGCTGGGACTGGGGTGTACCAACATCTGGTCCAGGAAATGCTGCCTCAGGTGAAAAGGTGTATGCAACAAACTTATCTGGCACATATGCAAACAGCATGAACGCGACACTTGTTGCACCTCCAATTGACCTGCCTGAAGGAAACTCATATTTACAATTTAAACATTGGCATAACTTCGAACAAGCTAGTTCTGGTAGAGCGTATGATTATGGACATGTATTCGTGTCAACAGACCAAGAAAACTGGACACAATTATTAATGGTTCAAGGTATATCAAATAGTTGGTTAGACGCAGAGGTTGATTTATCAGACTATGCTGGACAACGTATCTATATTGGTTTCAATGCATTTTCAGATTCTAGTGTACAACGAGATGGCTGGTATATTGATGATGTGGCATTAGCTAGCGTATCTCAAACTGGTAAAGTTTCTAAAGGTAAAAACAATAATAATGGCAACGGAAATGGTAAAGGAAATGACAACGGCAATAAAGGAAGTACCAATGGGAAAAATGGCAACAACGGTAATAATGGCAATAAAGGTAACGGGAAAGAAAAAGATGCATTAAAAGAAGCTGTAGATCCAACGACTATTAAACCTGATGTACTTTCTAAAGTTGAGGCACCTGAGATTGAAGTAATCAACAATCCAACACTTCTTCCATTAGGAGCTCAAGTAAGTGTCCTAGAATCAGGACGTTCGGTATATTCAAGTCCAGCTGATGGTTCATACAAACTCACACATGGTACGGGCACCTTTAATGTAAAAGCAGAGGCTTACGGTTTCACATCTGAAGTACAAACAGTCACAATTGAGGCGGATAGCACTTCTACTGCGAATTTCACATTAGATGAAATTGAACAAAATACAATAAGCGGTACAATTACTGACGAATCAACAGGAGATGCGATTGAAGGTGCAACAGTTATTTTAGTTGAAGACGCAAATATCACACCTGTCCAAACAGATGCTAACGGTAACTTTGCCCTTACAGCATATGTAGGTTCGTACACACTTAAAGTAATTGCTCGTGGATACCATGGAAAAGAAATCCCTGTTTCTCTTACAGGTGAATTATCACCTCTAAGCATTTCTCTTGAACCTTTCTACACATATCCAGGTGGAGAAATTGGCTATGATGATGGCACTCCTGAAAATGCGCGCGCATTCAATGCGGCTGGAAATGCATGGGCAGTAAAAATGTCTCTTCCTGAAGGTAAAGAAAACGGTATTGTAACAGATGGTGTATTCCGTTTTTGGACAACTGAATGGCCTAACCCAGGTGGAACTGCCTTTGCAGTTGAAGTTTGGGATGCTACCGGTGCAGACGGTACGCCAGGTAAACAATTAGCTGGTCCGATTAATGCAACGGCTCTTCGAAATGGTGAATGGACAGTAGTAGACCTTACAGAACATAATATTGTTGTCAATGATGACTTCTATATGGTTTACCGCCAAACAGTTGCAAACCCGAACACTCCAGGTCTTGCAACGGATGAAGATGGCAAAAATGCAGCAAGAAGCTATCAGCATGTATCAGGTGCATGGTCTACAGCTCCTGCAAGCGAAGGAAACTATATGATTCGCGCACGCGTTAGCTATGAAGTAGTTGGCCCAGTAATCACTTCTCCAGTGACAAATTCGATTACAAATGAGCCTGAAACAACAATTACTGGAACAGCCTCTCCAACAACAACTATTGAGTTAAAACAAAATGGCGAAGTAGTTACATCATCAGTAGTTGGAGACGATGGCAAATTTGAAATTAAAGCAAACCTAGTTGAAGGCGTTAATGAATTTTCAGTTCTTTCAAAATTAGATGGTCGAGTAACAGGTGAATCGACTCCGATTTTAGTGACTTTAGATACGATAGCTCCTGAACTAACGATCGACAAACCAGCTAATGGTGAAAAAGTAAATCGTGAAACTGTTACTGTAGAAGGTTTAATTACAGATGAAAATATTGACACAGTTACTGTTAATGGCTTAAATGCTACTATCAGCGACGGAAAATATTCGAAACGCGTTATTCTTGATAATGGAGCGAATGAAATCACAGTAGTAGCTACAGACAAAGCTGGCAACAGTGTTTCTAAGACAGTTACTGTAACTGCTGATTTCGATGCACCAATCATTTCAAACTTAAAACCAGCTACAGACATTACCATTACAACGGGTAGAACAGTTAAAATTGAGTTTGATAGTGAGCCAGGATTAAAACCTACTTTTGTAATCCATATGCCATTAACAAACGTAGTTCAAAATGCAACTGAATTACCAATGATGGAACAAGGAAATGGTCATTATGTAGGCTACTGGACAGTTCCTGCTGATACTGTTGCAAACGGAGCAGTTATTGAAGTAATTGCAATCGATGACTTTAATAACGAAACTCGTCAAAAAGCTGCCGGTAAATTATATATTAATTTACCAGTAATTACAGAAGGAGCTGGCGATGCCGCTGCTGAGAAACAATCTTCTAAAGAGGAAGAATTAACAGAAATACCGAATTTAAAAGATGCAGACTTAACAGTGACACCTTAATAAAAAATGAAAATATCCCAAATTTAAACCATTAAAGCTACACCCCGAAAGTTAGAATAAAACTAACTTTCGGGGTGTTTTCTTTGACAAAATATTTACAAAGGTTAATAAGAGACTAAAGCATTTCTTCAGTATAATATTCTTTTGTAGCTATATTTATCATCCCATAGTTGAGAATAATAGATTAGCGCATAATAAAACACATACATTTACAATAAATCCTGTACCCGCAAGCAGATAGAGCCAGGAAGCTTACTCCCCTACAAGACCGTCCTTATCGGCATCGTACATATAGGGATATAACCAATGATCACTCGTTATCGGCATACTGAAACCTGCTGCTTTTGCTTCTTTAATCGTCACTTGTCCATTCCCATTTGTATCAACACTGGAAATATCACCTTTTGTGTTTGAATTCGTTGGTTTGGAAGGTTCATTACCTGTTAAACCGAGTGATTTGTTTACTTCATCAGGGTTCACATTGTCAAATTTATCAACAATCTTTTTCCCCTTTAAAGTATAGGTATACTGATAATTTGAAGGAATCTGCGTTTTTGTATTCGGATATGTGATGATCGCTTCAAACATAATGGCTCCGTCAGCTTTACGGATTGCGTCTTCCATATATGCTTGATCACCATGTCGGTTAAGCGTACTATTTTGCGGGGTAATGTTGTAAGCGTTCGATACCCCGCCGAGAGAATCGGCAATAATATGTCCTTCATCTAAAACGGAACTTTCGACACCAGGAACCTTTGCCTCATCAGCATAGTATCTACCAGACGATAATACAGGTTCATTTTCGTCATCTTGTAGTATGATTTTGTCCGCAATGACACGTACTAATTGCCCGTATTCATTCGTAAATGCCCAATATTCACGGTCACCAAAACCAATGTTAACTACCACGTTAGATTCACGATACCCAGACAAATTACCGCCATCCACTTCAATAAGTTTATATCCTGAAAAATGATCATTATTTGATTGAGTTGGTGTTTCCTCTACTAGGGATTCATCAACAACCGGAGTATTTTTTCCACGTTCACTATTTTCAGTTGTATTATCGATTGTTACCTCTTGTGTTTTTATATCTCCATCAGTAATGGACACTTTTTCTTCATCAGTACAACCAACCATAAAGATGGTCATTAATAATAAGATTAATACGTTTACTTTCTTTTTCATTCTTTAGGACTCTCCTATAATCGTTCGTATTGTTCATTCTAATAATCTGGAATGATGCCAACATAGTTTAACATTGTTAACCTTTCGATAACAGTAAAATATATTACAATAATAAAGATCATCGTTTTCACTTGTTGATGGCTGAGAGGTTTATTATTAACAAACGATTCATATATCGCTATACCAAAATTAGTAGATATAAAAAAGGCAATTCAAATTTTTACTTTATGCAAAAATTTGAACTGCCTTTTATGACGTTATTTTTTTATAAACATTTGTGTCCAGTAATTACCATCTTTAACGTAGCCTACACCAATATGCGTAAATTTCGAATCCATAATGTTTGCTCGGTGGCCTGAACTATTCATCCATCCATCCATTACTTGCGCAGCGGATTTTTGACCTTTTGCAATATTTTCACCTGCTGCTTTATAGCTAATACCGAATTGTTTCATCATATCAAATGGTGAGCCGTAAGTTGGGCTTGTATGGCTGAAATAATTTTTGTCATGCATATCTTGTGACTTATATTTTGCAACACGTGCTAATTCCCAATCAATTTTTAATGGTGCTAATCCTTGTTGCGCGCGTTCCTTATTTACTAGGCTAACTACTTGCTCTTCTACTTCTTGCTGTTCATTTTCAGAAATATTAATTTTTTCTCCGACATAGATCATATCCGGATTTTTTAATGTAGGGTTTAAAGAAATTAATTCGCTTAGACCGATTTGATTTTTAGAGGCAATCTTCCAAAGCGTGTCCCCACTTTTTACTGTATATGTAGCTGCAGATGCAGTAGCTGGTAGAGCAAATAGCATCATACTAAACAACAACACGATACTTTTTTTCAACATTTTTGAATCATTCCTTTCTAGTTGTCTATTACAAGCTTACTAGAGAGGGACTGTAAAATCATTAGGGAATGAATGGCGCTTCTTTTGCAAAAGGATAACAAACATTACAATTGTAACAATCATTTATTAAAAGACAAAGAATCTAAACCTTCATTTATTTAGTGGTTATAGTGATGATTCAAATAAAAAACTGTAAGAAAGCTTAATCGCTTTTCTTACAGTTTTTCTGTTGGTCTCTTTTTTATCAAGAAACTAATTTTATTATTTAAACGCCTGTGCCGCCTTTACCGCTTTGCCCCAGCCTGTATATAAAGCTTCGCGCTCTTTTTCGTCCATCTCAGGTTCGAATTTGTGTTCTAAATTCCAGTAGTGAGAGATGTCATCTAATGTCTCCCAATATCCTACTGCTAAACCTGCCAAATAAGCAGCACCTAAAGCTGTTGTTTCATTTACAACCGGGCGATCTACTGGCACATTTAAAAGATCTGACTGGAATTGCATTAAGAAATTATTTTTCACTGCTCCCCCGTCTACACGTAATGTGCTTAACGGAATTCCTGAATCCGCTTCCATTGCACCTAATACATCCCGTGTTTGATAGGCCAGTGACTCAAGAGTTGCCCGTACGAAATGCTCTTTTTCAGTACCACGTGTTAAGCCAAATACTGCACCGCGCACATCTGAATCCCAGTAAGGAGTACCTAATCCAACGAATGCTGGCACAACATACACACCTTCTGAAGATGTTACACGAGCTGCATATGCTTCACTTTCCTCAGCTTTACGGAACATACGTAAGCCATCACGAAGCCACTGGATAGCAGAGCCAGCTACGAAAATACTTCCCTCGAGGGCATACGTTACTTTGCCGTCTAGTCCCCATGCAATTGTCGTTAATAAACCATGATCAGATTTTACTGCCTTTTCACCTGTGTTCATTAACATAAAGCAACCAGTGCCATATGTATTTTTCACCATTCCTTGCTCAAAGCAAGCTTGCCCGAATAATGCTGCTTGTTGGTCGCCCGCGATACCTGCGATTGGAATTTCTTGACCGAAAAGATTATCCGCATCTGTATGACCGTAAACTTCTGAAGAAGAACGCACTTCTGGAAGCATCGAAGCTGGAACTGTTAAAATATCAAGGAGCTCTTCATCCCACTTCAAATCGTAAATATTGAACATTAATGTTCGGGATGCGTTTGAATAATCCGTTACGTGCACTTTACCGTTCGTTAATTTCCAAATGATCCAAGTATCGATTGTACCGAATAAAAGATCCCCATTTTCCGCTTTTTCGCGAGCGCCTTCTACATTGTCTAAAATCCATTTCACCTTTGTACCCGAGAAGTACGCATCAATAAGCAAGCCTGTTTTATCTCGGAACATATCATTTAAGCCTCGCGCTTTTAAATCTTCACAAATTTCAGCTGTTTGTCGCGATTGCCAGACAATTGCATTGTAAATCGGATGACCTGTATGTTTATCCCATACAACCGTCGTTTCGCGCTGGTTTGTAATACCAATCCCTGCAATTTGACTTGCGAGTATATTTTTCTCCGATAACACAGCTGCGATACATGAAAGCACAGAAGACCAAATTTGTTCCGGGTTATGCTCTACCCAACCTGATTCCGGGAAATATTGCGGGAACTCCTGCTGTGCTGTATGAAATACCGTGCCATTTTTATCAAATAAAATTGCACGAGAACTTGTTGTACCTTGGTCTAGCGCCATCATAAATTTTTCTGTCATCCTCAAATCCCCCTACTCTTCTACTGTTGATACTGTCATTTGTGCAGCTACGAAAATCGCGGCTACCACTACACTGAAAATCCAGAATAATGTTGCATCTGCCCCATTCCAGATGAAGCTAAAGAATACTGCACCGTAAACACCGCCGATAATTGGGGCAACTACAGGTACCCATGCATACCACCAAGCTGAATCTCCTTTACCTGGAATCGGTAAAATCGCGTGTGCAATACGTGGACCTAAGTCACGGGCCGGGTTAATCGCATAACCAGTTGGACCACCCAATGCCATACCAATTACAACAATTAAAATACCAACTAAAAATGGATTTAATCCTGCTGTTATTTCATTTGTCCCTAACGCTAAAATCCCCAGCACTAATGCAAATGTGCCGACCATCTCGGCAATCATGTTGGAAGGAATATGCTTTACTGCCGGTGTTGTAGAGAATACGCCAAGTTTTGCGCCTTTGTCTTTTGTGCCTTTCCAGTGCGGTAAATAAACAAAATACACTAACACAGCCCCTAAAAACGCTCCGAGAAGTTGTGCAACGATAAACAATGGTACATCTGCCCATGCAAAGTTGCCAATTGTTGCGAGAGCGATTGTTAATGCCGGATTTAAGTGCGCTCCGCTAATACCTCCTACTGCATAAGCTGCCATCGCTACGGCAAAGCCCCATGCAAATGTGATAACGACCCAACCGCCACCTTGACCTTTTGATTTGTGCAATGAAACTCCCGCTACAACGCCTCCACCGAATAATATTAGCAGCATCGTGCCGACTAACTCGGCTGTAAATGTTGACATTCCATAACCTCCTTAGCTCATGTATATTCCGATCATAAAATACTTAGAAGAAAAAAAGTCCGCAAGTAACAATTGTTTTACGTTATCACGTAAAACAAAGCTACATGCGGACTCCTTCACTCAACCACGTATTTATTGACTTAGTAATCATAATAGTTTGAAATTATTCATTAGTCAACAACTTTTTGGAAACGTTTCCACAATTCTTTATTGGATGTAGTAATGGCAATTGCACCTGCATCAAATGCCTGCTTAATTTGATCATCCGTCCGAATTAAGCCCCCTGTAATAACAGGGATGCCTGTATGCGTATATACTTCCTTAATCATTTCCGGGATAACACCTGGGAGTAATTCAATAAAGTCCGGCGCCGTTTGCTCAAGGAGCGAATAGCTTTTTTCCAGCGCAATTGTATCGATTAAAAAGACACGTTGAATCGCTAAAATACCGCGAGATTTCGCTTTGAGAATCATATTGGAGCGTGTAGAAATTATGCCTGCCGGACGTATATCGTTACACAAGTAATCCGCGGCAAAATTATCCGTCTTCAAGCCGTGAATTAAATCCGCATGAATAATTAATTTTTTCCCATGACGTTCGGCCTCTTGTTTAAGTGCACGCAAATGACTTAAATGCACTTCAAGCAATACGATATATTCAAATTCACTTTTTACTACTTTATCAAACTGTTTAATCGTTCGGGCAGCAGGTATGATTTTTTGGTCATTAAACGGCATAACATCCTCCTATAATTAGAATCTGTTTATATTAATATGGCTCATCGGGTGCGTTAATTCAAATCTCCCACGCATCCGATGAGCCAAAATTATATCACAATATTATTTTACATTATTTTGCGGTTGTTGCACGCTTAATTTCAATGTTTAACAGTTCTGTAAACTCCGATAATTGGGCATCCGTCCAATTCAATTGTTGAGCCATATGGGTAATGACTGCCTCTTTGTGTGCCAATACCGATGCGATATTAAAGAACATATTACCAGTACGGCGCACAAAGAAATCGACAGGCGTCGTCACAAGTTCATGCTCAATGCCATATTGCAGCTGTGCAAATAATGCTTTTGGCATCGTACCGTTTACGTTAGCCACATAGCTAAATACTTTTTCAACATTCGAACCGTAATGCTGGGCTAAATAATCCGCTTCTTCATGCGTTAAGCCAGCTTTTACACCTGACTCGATCTTTTTCGAAATAAACGTTTGGATATGCTTCGACCCGCCTACCTCACCACCAGAAATCGGGATGTCTTTTGTTATACATGGCTTGCTTGCTACACCAAATTCTGTATTTAAGCTAGCCGCAATTTTATCCACAACAGCTTCCGCCATCTTACGGTAGCCTGTTAATTTACCACCCGCAATTGTAACTAGGCCTGAAGCGGATTCCCACACTTCATCGTGACGGGAAATTTCTGATGGCCCCTTTCCCTCTTCATGAATTAACGGACGTACACCAGCCCAACTTGATTCAATATCTGTATCCGTTACTTTTACATTAGGGAACATATAGTGAATAGCGTTCATAATGTAATCACGATCGGATTGTTCAATATCCATATTACTAGGATCACCTTCATAAAACGTATCTGTCGTACCAACATACGTTTTACCGTTACGCGGAATCGCAAAAACCATGCGGCCATCTGGTGTATCAAAATAAACTGCCTGCTTTAACGGGAACTTCGATTGATCAAATACGATATGCACACCTTTTGATAAAATTAAGTGTTTACCGCTTGTTTTCCCTTCAATGCTACGTACATCATCTACCCATGGACCTGCTGCGTTCACGACTTTTTTTGCATGAATTTGAATTGTCTCATTAGAGAGTAAATCTGTCGCTTCAATGCCGATAATTTTTTTCGCATCATTATATAAAAAACCTGAAGCTTTTGTATAGTTTGCTAAAACGGCACCTTTTTCAATCGCAGATTTTGCCACTTCAATTGTTAAACGTGCATCATCAGTACGGTATTCAACATAAACCCCGCCGCCTAATAAATCGGCTTGCTTCACTAAAGGTTCTTTTTCTAATGTTTGCGCACTCGTTAACATGTAGCGGCGCTCTGATTTTTTAACACCCGCTAAGAAATCGTATACACGTAACCCAATAGATGTAGAAAATTTACCGAATGTGCCGCCTTTATGGAACGGTAATAACATCCATACTGGAGTCGTTACATGCGGTCCATTTTCATAAACGATTGCCCGTTCTTTTCCCAATTCGGCTACTTCTTTAATTTCAAATTGTTTTAAATAGCGTAAACCGCCATGCACTAATTTTGTTGAGCGACTTGACGTACCTGCCGCAAAATCCTGCATTTCAACTAATGCCACGGATAAACCGCGCGTAATGGCATCAAGTGCAATTCCCACACCTGTAATACCGCCTCCGATAACTAAAACGTCATATTCTTTGCTCTGTAAATCATTCATGATGACTGAACGTTGTAAAGCTGATGCTGTTGACATAATGATTCCTCCTTAATGTAGACAAAAAAGAGAGACCTTAAAGCATCACACAAATATCGCTTTGTGCGTTCTTTAAGGTCTCTCTTTAACTCAAACCGGTCTATTAACTTGACCTTATCTTAACGCCACACAAGAAAAAATGCAAGACATTTACATCATTAGTTCTGATTTCGTTCATTTAGAATTTGGTAAGTCTAATAATAAAACTACATTTATTTTTATTAACCAAAAAACAGGTCAAAAATATTTGAGGCTGAAGATGATTTTTTATTATAGAACTCTGAATATCCACAGTTATTGCAGTAAACGACTATAAACTGATTGTGCTGAACATCAAACATTTTGGATAACCCTGTACCAGTCATCGCCACTTCTTTCTTGCTTGCATCCTTACTTCCACATTTTATACAGCCTTTTTCAGACATATATGCTCCCCTCTCCAACTAAACGATTAGTTATACTTTTATACGGAATCGAGTTGAAAAAAGTTTCAGTAATTACGATTCAACACAATAAATGGAATCCACGCTATCCTTAAAAACGCCTTTCTAATCGTTGTCATTATTAATATCGAATTCAAATTCTCCATTTACTTGATTGGCAAATTCAATTACTTTATTATTCATAACAAGCTCACGAGTCTGCTGACGATTAAAACAAATAACCGTAACTAATTTACATTTCAAATTGTAATTATCTTTATACTTTTTAATAATCTCTATTGAGTTATATAGTGTATTTATAATGGTATGAATTTGTTCCTCTGGATGGTTTGTCATTTTATAATCTAGCCCATACTCCCATGCAGTTTCAAATCTTATATGTTTTGTTTTACCTCGAATACATTCCTCACCTTTTCTGTAAGCTTCTGTTGGAATGATTCCTATTTCTCTAGTGAATTCCTCCAAAGGGAAATCTTCTCCAAATAAAGTGAAGTATGCCCTCGTTTCTGAACAATAATCTTCTATTATAAAACACCTCAATTTTATACTCTTATAAATTTCAAAGGACATTTTTTATTGACTTACTTTTACTTTTAAAAAAGCTTCTCCAACTGATAATCCTCAATCAATTCAATATTTCTTCTATTATCAATATAGTTCTTTATTTGCTGTATTATATTAGGCAGCAGCAAGATTGAATCCAATTTTTCTATATGAATCCATTTCACCGCCGTTTGATTAGGATCTGGATATTCGGGTAATTTGGGGATCGAACCATTCTTTAAAGTACATTCAAAAATAACGTGTAGTCCATGTTTGGCATTCTCATCATAATCACCGGATTGCTTATGTGGGGGAAACTCATAAATTAATGCTATCGGTCCAACTTCAACATCTGCAGTAGTTTCTTCAAACACTTCTCTTGCGACACCCTCTATTATTGTCTCCCCGGGTTCAAGTCCCCCACCCGGTAAATTGTAATGTATCCCATTATCATCATACTCCACTAAAAGTACCGAATTATTTTCGATGATCAATGCTGTACATCTTATTCTTACATGTGACATTTCCCCACCTCATTTTCTTCTATATATTTAGATAGTCACTTGTTTTTCCATAAGGTACATTTTAGCCATTGTGTAAGCATGCGCTGTGAACAATTGTGTATTAATCTGCTTTGACTTTATCAAACGATCCATTTCATTAAAATCAATTAAATTAATAGTAAGCTCTTCAGTATCATCTAAATCTTGTTCGAATTCCTTAATGGCATCGAGCAATAAAAAAGTAATTACCTTGTTATTTTGAGTGGCCGGATTTACCATGAATTCTCCCAAAAGAATAGGCTTTTTGTCTGAAATAAAACCGGTCTCTTCCCTTAATTCCCGGATTATTGCTTCCTCATATGTTTCATTTTCTTCTATTTTCCCAGCAGGGACTTCAAGGTAAAATTCATTTCCAGCATAACGGTACTGTTCAACAAGGACAATCTCATTTTCCTTTGTTATAACGACGGCGTTTACCCAATCAGAATATTCGTTTACATAATAATCGTCTATCACAATACAGTTAGGAAGCTTGCATTCGTCTTTTCGAATATTGCCGAAAGGACTTTTATGTATATACTCTGATTTTAAAGTTTTCCATTTATCCATAATAACCTCCAACCTTTCTCGCCATATTTTAATCAGCAATTAAAGATTAACATAATTATCCAAAATAACTTGTTTATTAGCACTAATATTTAAAATAAAAATGAAAAAACAGGTATAGAAACAAGTGAAGTTTACGTAAGAAAAGCTTTCTTTTTCCAAAGAGTAAAAAGACATAGGTTAGCCTGAACTAACCTATGTCTTTTCTAATTTATTTAATTTTACTATTTATAGAAAATGGAGCACTTTTATACGATAAATGCAAAGTATAAAAGGAATAACAGGCAAAGCACATACATAATCGGATGCACTTCTTTAGCACGCTTTTGTGCGATTAGGCAAATTGGATAAAGTACAAAGCCTAAACCGATTCCGATTACCACGCTAGAAGTTAGTGGCATCATAATTATTGTTAAAAATGCCGGAATGACAATCTCTAACTTTGTCCAGTTGATTCGACGGATTTCCATAGCCATCAATGCACCGACAATAATTAATGCCGCGGATGTTACTTCCACAGAAATAACGCTAACAAGTGGTGAGAAGAATAATGCAATGACGAAACATGCTGCAATAACGACTGACGTAAAGCCGGTTTTTCCTCCAACAGCAATACCAGCAGAAGACTCAACGCTTGTTGCAGGTGTTGATGTACCTAATACAGCTCCAATTACACCGGCAGCTGAATCGGCAAGTAACCCTTTTCCGATATTCGGAATTTTATTGTCTTTCATCATGCCTGCTTGGCTTGTTAGTCCAATTAATGCACCTGCTGTGTCAAAGAAAGCAACAATAAGGAACGTGAAAATAACTGTCAGGATTTCCGCTGTAAAAATTTCATCTAAATGACCAAACACAACACCAAATGTTGGTTCAAGGCTAGGAATACTACCAACGATTGAAGATGGTACTTCAATTTTACCAAACAGCATACCTACAATTGTTGTAATGACCATAGCGTAGAAAATACCGCCGTTAATACCTTTTACTAACATAATGATTGTAAGGAAAATACCTAGAATTGCTAATAACGTCATCGGTGAAGTTAAATCGCCAATCGCCACAAATGTATCTGGATTACCAACAATAATGCCACCGTTTTTTAATCCGACAAACGTGATGAAAAATCCAATCCCTGAAGCAATCGCGAACTTTAAATCACTTGGAATAATGTTAATAATTTTTTCGCGAATTTTAAATAAACTTAAAATCAAAAAGATGATGCCGGCAACAAAAACACCTGTTAAAGTAACTTGCCAATCAATCCCCATTCCAATACAAACTGTAAAAGTAAAGAATGAGTTTAATCCCATACTCGGTGCAATCGCGATCGGGAAGTTCGCAAGTATGCCCATTAGCAATGTACCGATAATTGCAGTAAGTGCAGTTGCAGTAAATACAGCTCCATGATCCATGCCAGATTGACTAAGGATAATGGGATTGACGATCAAAATGTAAGCAATTGATAAGAAGGTCGTAATCCCAGCAAGTGTTTCCGTTTTATACGAAGTACCCCGTTCTGCAAATTTGAAAAAGTTTTTCATGTTGTAATCTCCTAGTTGCTGTAATGTTAGCAATTAATTTATTATCCTAGAATAAAAAAAGCTTTGACCACGAATGGCCAAAGCTTCTCTACAAAATGGAATAAAAATAGAATTTAATTCCCATTCCTTGTAGTCAGCTATTATCGGTAGCTGGTAGAAACTTTCAAGCCATCTTCTTGAATTTATACAAGGTATATAATATTTTCTAAAAACAATAGTAGAATAATATCAAGTTAAATTTAAATCGTCAATAGAATAAACAACAATATTTTTTGTTTTAATAATATATAAATATTCAAAAGAGAGCAAAAAATCAGTACTCACCCCAAACTTGTCAGTAAAACCATAATTCCATTCGTAATACCATGAATCAGCACAGATGGCCATATCGAATTCGTACGCTCATATGCAAGTGCAAAAATAACTCCGCTAAAGAAGTTTACCGGCATTACATTTAAAGCAGGGATATGTACAACTGTAAAAATTGTTGAACTGATTGCAATTGCTCCGTAAAACCCGATCCGCGTACGCAACCACCGATATAAAAATCCACGGTAAAAAAGTTCTTCATAAATCGGTGATATTACAGCAGCTGAAACAAAAGCAATTAGAACGGTAAGAAACGTTACATTCTGCTGTAATGATTCCGTTTTGCTATTCTCCCAAGTGTTCCCTATAAAACTAGTCAGTATGACGATGATCACCGCGCCAACGAGTAAAATGACAGAATATCCAATGATAATTTTCCAATCACTCATTTTAAAACGCTTAATTCCAATTTCACTCCAAGAAAGCGCTCGTGGACGGAGCGCAACTATATAAACTCCTGTTATTAAAATTATCGCTATCGTTAACCCCATTATTGTTCCTGCATATAAATCATTATTCAGCCATTGTGAATACATCGGTGAAACTACACCTTTTAAAAAGCCTATAACGAATATAAATTCCAGTAACAATAATAAAATAAATTCTTTTCTTCCCCAAGGATCCCTTGCCTTCCATCGTTTATCGTTTTTATCCATCCCTTTACCCTCTTCCTTTAAATGGTATAATGCCACTATATTGGATTACGTAACGTAACCTGCAAGCATTTTTTAGGGGGAATAACATGAAACGATGGACGACAGGTGAAGTCAGTAAACAACGGAATATATCTATGCGAACACTTCGCTATTACGATCAGATTGATCTCCTTACACCCAGCTTTAAAGATGAGCATGGAAAACGATATTATTCCGAAGAAGACTTATTCACATTAGAGAAAATTATTATTTTAAAATCTCTTTCTCTTCCTTTAGAGGAAATTAGAATTTTGTTGGATAAATTAACGTATAAACAGATTCTTATTTCACATTACAACCATTTGCAAGAACAGTTATCAAAACTTCAAACGAGTATAGCGAACACGACATCATTAATTAACATGATAGACGTGGAACATGATTTATCATGGGAACATGTTTCGAAACTTGTTCATCGCTCACAAACCACGGCAAAAAATTGGATCGATTATTTTCAATATGACGAAAAGGTTCTTTTGCAAAAATTAATCCCTAGCCTAAGTCATAATGATGTAATAACACACCAGTATATTGTGTTGTTAAATGAAATTGAATCCTATATAAAGCAAGGTATTCAGGCAGAGTCGAAGCAAGGTATTGAAATTGCCAAGAAGCTAATTAAGCTCTCTGATGAGACGTTTCAAGGGGACGATCATTTAATAGAAAAGTTCTGGGAAGTAAGAAAACTGCCCGATGAAGAAACCGGTCTATATCCGATTTCCAAAGATGTATTGGAGTTTGTCGAACGGTGCATTGAATATGCGACAGCTAATCCGTTTGAATAATTCTTTGTGGACGGCATTATCAATCACATAGAAAGGCTCGATTCCACTTATTGAAATCGAGCCTCTAATTATTATTTGAAGGTAGTTAACTCTTTTGATACTGCATTTAAAAACTCATCATCAAACCTGTAAATGTGTTTGCCTTCTGTATTACTAATTGTGATTGCATCATCGATTATTCCGCCTCTTAAAGATATTTGTTTGAAAGCTCTAATATCCTTATCTAACAACTGTATATCGCTTAGTGAATTTGCTAATGATTCTTTTAACTTATTTGATGAAGTTTGATTTTCCGCTTTATCTATTACTGCTTCCATCAGCTTTAAAAGGTTCCCTTCATCAAGGTTGTTCGGCTCTGTAACAGCCATCATTAATGCTACGATTCCTTCTCCATTTAAATGATTGGCGCCTTTCTTAAATTCCAATACAGCTTGAGTTATCCCTCTTACTGTAATATCATCCTGCAAACCATACTCTACCCCACCTATCGAATCAATGAGCGAAGAAAAACTCCTGAGTTCAATCACTGCATGATAATCAATCGGTATATCAAAAAGATTGGAGACAATGGTTCTCACATTTTTAGCGCCCCCATGATTATACGCAAATAACAATTTGTCGTTTAAAACGGTCCCTTCATCTTTTTCAGCGACAGGTACATATGTATCATAAGGAATCGATACTACTTTCACCATTTTTTTGTCTGTACTGTATGAAAGTAAAAGGTTGAGGTAAATTCGATCATCCATTTCTTCAGACTTAACCGTAATTAAAGTTGTTAACACTTTTGCCTCTTCTATTCCTATGGTGCCTGCAACTGTTGGATTCGTTTCTTTATTTACACTAATGCTGCTTATTTCTTTATTAATTGTTGCAGGAAGCATTGACCGAAGAAATAAAAATAAACATAGACCTACAATTAATAAAGCCGTTGTAACTGGGATTATTTTGATTGGTAGAATCAAAGATTTTTTTTGTATTTTACTTTTCTGTAAGCTATGGATTTTTTCGATTACTTCAGTTCGGTCCTCTTTCGTAAAATTCAATTCCTGATCTGACCTATCATTGAATTTACCTCTGAATCGATTATCTTCCATTAAGTTCCGCCTCCTTTATCATCGGCTCTAACCGTTGTTTCGCTCTTCTTAATCGAGTTTTCACAGTATTCGCAGAAATATCCAAAACACCGGCAATTTCTTCTGTGTTTAATGAGTTATAGTAGTATAGATAAACAACTTCCCGATAAATTTTTGGAAGAGATAGAATGATATCTTTTATTTCTTCATCTTGATATTTATCAATTACGGTTTTTTCTATTGATGGTCGTACAGCCTTAGTTGTTTCATTAATAAAACTTTTAACCTGTACCATTTTGTAGTGCCAACTTTTTAAATAATCTTTGCATTCATTGATGGTTATACGATAAAGCCATGTTTTGATTTGCGCTTCAAATCGATAGGAATCCAGATTGTTATAGCATTTAATAAACGTATTTTGAACAAGATCCTTCGCAATTTCTTTATCCCTCACATAGGAAAATGCAAGCCGCACCAGTTCATTTCCGTATTCAATCATTATTTTTTCTAATAAATAATCCTTTTCTTCACTGTCCAATATACTGCCCCCCTTACAATTAAATTTCAATTCTGCTATTAGACGATTGTCAATTCAATACAGGTTCAAATTCCCAAAAACACTTATTTATACAATTATAATTAAAATATAAAAAACCTGTATCTTAGATTTTCGAGTAATCAAAGATACAGGCCTTATAATATTCTGTGCGGCAAAAGAGATTATAGCGACTGAAGTTCATCCACTGTTAAGAATCGATATCCTTCGTTCGAAAGTTCTTTTAAAATCGTTTCAACAACTTCCAATGTTCCCCCGGTTTGATCATACATTGGATGCAGCAAGATAATCGAGCCCGGTTGAATGTTTTTCATTACATAATTGATTTCTTCATCAACTCTTGTATAATACGTTTCCGGATCCAACGACCACATAATCGTTTCCCTGTTGGTCTTATTTAAATAATACGGTAACCCTACGAATTTTTTCCCGTAAGGTGGGCGAAAGTCAATTTCCCCCTCATACCCAATGCTTCGAATTAGTTCATCTGTTTTTTCTATTTCCTCTTCAATAAAAGAAGGCGATTTTAAAACCATTCTTTTATGCGAATACGTGTGATTCCCAATTTGATGTCCTGCTTCAATTAATTTTTTTGCTTCTTCAGGATGCTTTTCAATTTCATTTCCGATAAGGAAAAACGTAGCTTTTACCTTGTATTCATCCAACAATGGCAAAAGCTGATCCACATTCTTTGTCGGACCGTCATCAAATGTTAAAGCAATAACCTTGTCTTTTGTTTCCGCTTGGTAGGTCAACCCTCCAAAAAATTGAAACGTTCTTAATTTAGTAACTTTGAACATCCCTGCAAATAAAAGAGCCATTAATATAACTGCAATTATTAATTTCTTTTTCATCTTCGGTTCCTTTCTTTAATAACCTTTAAGCAAAACTACTGTAGAAATATATGCTACTTTAGTAAAACAAGCACTTACTACCAAGCCAATAAGCCAAAAAAGTCTGTCGAAAACACTGCGAGTAAAAACAACGAAATAACCCCTAATTGTACAGCCGTAAAAATATAATCATTTTTGTTTTTTGCATATCTCTTCTCCATAACAATTCTGACAAGTTCAGTTATCACAATAAAATCAAACATTAGAATATGCGTTTGTAAAAACCAAATGTGCTTTGAAGGATCGTGGTTAACATTAATGAAAAAACCGAATAACACAAAAACAATAAATGTAATTCTGATGGCCCAATCTATTTTTTTATGTTGTTCATTTACATGGTTATAAGAGAAGAATTCTTTCTTTTCAACGTTAAGTCGTTTTCTTAAAAACTTATTAATACAAAATAGTACAAGTCCAAAAATTGACGATATTAAAATCAAATTTGTTAAAACATTTTCCACGATTTTTCACCACCTAATTTTCACTTCACAATTGCGCAATGTTTTCGAATTCATCTTTTAACAACCCATAGTAGGTCAAATCATAAAACTGTCCAAAGCGTGATACATGTTGCTTTAATGTGCCTTCATATTTCAAACCGATTTTCTCCATTACCTTCCATGAACCAGTGTTTGATGTAAATGAAGCTGCAAATATTTTATTTAATTTAAGCTGGTTAAAACCATATTCCAACAATGCTTTTGCTGCCTCGGTTCCGTAACCATTTCCCCAATACTCTTTTCCAATCCAATATGCTAATTCACCTCTTTGATACGAAATGGACAAATTTAAATTAATCAGTCCAATTAACAGTTTTGTTTCTTTAATAATAATCGCAAACATGACAATCTTATTATTTTGTTCTGCAGTTTGGATACTTTCTATAAATTGAGAAGCAGAACCTTTAGGATATGGATGAGGTATATTTAATGTAGACTTTGCTACATCATACTCTCCTGCCAATTCTTCAATTCTGTCTGAATCATCAAATGTTATTGGTCTTAATAGTAATCTTTCGGTTTCTAATTTGTGCATCTACATCCCTACCTTCTCTTTATTTTTTGCTAGATATTATATTAGATTTATCCCTTACTTCGAATTTATATAGTAAATAAGATGATCTTTCCACTCGTCAAATTCGTAAATAAATCCTTTTCTTATACATTCAAATTGCAGGCCAACACTTTCTGCTAACTTAATAGAAGGAAAGTTATCCAGATTTATGTGCGCTTCGATCCGATGATAATTCAGTTTATTAAAAGCTAGTGTAATCGCAGCTTTTACAGCTTCCTTTCCATATCCTTGTAACCAAAATTGGTTGTGGATGGTGTAACCAAATCTTGCCCATTGAAATTCATCTCTCAACATTGTGGAAAAATCAACTGAACCAATATGCGCAAGATCCTCTTTTCGGAAAACCCCAAATACATAAACTTTATCTTCTGAAGCAAGCCTTTGATGACGATCTACCAAATCTCCAAACCAATTTTTTATACAAATGCTCATATCGATTTTACCTTCATCGTATTGATGCTGTGATGGCAATCTATTTTCAAATGCGGATAACCACGATGTGTAATCTTCTTTTTCAAGGGGTCTTATTACTAGTCTATCCGTTTCTATGTAGTCATTGAATTTCCTCAAAAAAACACCTCAACTTCTAAATCATAATTTCGCTCTACTTATATGATTCTAATTTAATTTATATTTTGGGTTGTTTATTATTTCATTGATCACATCTGAGATATCATCAAGCGAAGTATTGCCTGTATCAATAATGTGTTTTTCACTTAATCCTGATTCAATGAACTCATCTATTAAAATCACACATCGTTCACCCATTCTTGCGCTTGGCACCCTCATACTATCCCTAGTCAATAAAGTCCCCTTATCGGTCCATAACACTACATAAATCACTTGCACATTTAAACTTTTAAGATTTTTGTTAACCCACTCTGCTTCTTTAGGGAAGGTTACATAATCAACGACGACGTCTAATCCATTCTTAATAAAGTTCTTTGTGAGACTCAATATGTTATCCCAAATCAATACTTCTTCTGATCTTTCCCATGGGTTTTTTCTTCCGTTAATGTGCATATGACTAACATCATCACCAGAAATATAGGCACTATTCTTAAATTTTTTAATCAGTTCTTTTGAAGTTGTTGATTTTCCTACCCCAGCAGGACCTGAAATAATGTAGACCTTATTTGCTGCCTTTTTATTCATTCGTTCAACTCCTAAAATGAGAATTAATTTTCAACAACGTTTCCCATTAAACCCATTTAAGTTATAATTTCCTTATTATTCTACTAGAATGAGGTGCGAAATGTTATCTTTATTTAAATATAATTGGCAAGTACGTGAAGATTGGTTCAATTGGTGTGAATCATTACCGGAAGAGGAATTTCAAAAAGAACGGGTTGGTGGTATGAAAAGTATACGAGAAACACTTACCCACATAATAGATTGTGAGTTGCTCTGGTTGAATTCATTAGTTGATGAAAAAGTAGTTTTTGAAAGGCGACAACTACTTACACAATTGAATGAGATCAAAGAATATTCGACTTTTGTCCAATCGTTTACTGAACAGTTCATTGAACAACTTCCTTCAGACTATGAAAATAATATTATAGAAGTACAGCGACGAGACGGTTCAATATTAGAATTTACGCAAAAAAAGATTTTCGCTCATATGATAACGCATGAGATACATCACATTGGGCAGCTATCCGTTTGGGCTAGAGAAATACAGCGAAAGCCGATTTCTTCGGATTTAATCATTAGAATTTTTGAGTAATCCATTAAGCATTGTCCCTTTGCCCTTAAATAAATGGAAAATTTATGTTAAAATTTTTACAGGATGTACTTTAGGTTATATAACAGTCATGTCAGTTCGTGGAAAACATAACAGGGGGTAATTAAGTGGATGCTTTGATGTTAGACGGATGGACTCCTTTATTATTGTTAGGATTATTCTTTGCATTTATGATGTTTTTTATTGCCCGTAAAGTTTCAAAAAATGTTTTACTTTTAACTTCTGCTATAATGAGCCTACTTTGTATCGGATTAATACTTTTCAGCATATTTGTTGTTGGTGGTTGGGAAGGCATGGGTCTTTGCTTTTACTATTTTTATAGGCGTTTGGATAGGTACTATTTTTGGTATTATTTATCAAAACACGAAGTAAGGGCTTTAGTTGAATAAGCATATTAAACGCTCAGGGATATTTAAAAACTGAGCGTTTTTTATATTCTCTACTGCCATATTACAGCTGACTTATATATGAATTTACATTACCAAATCTATTATTTCTTTTACCCACTCGATGTTCTCATCAACTCCGTATTGCTCACATAATTTCTTGTGAATTTGAATAAATTCCGGAATGATATTTTTCATTACATTAAAAATTTCTTCTTGTTCTCTATTGCATTGCCACTGAATTAACAGTGATAATTGTCGTTCATTTAGTTTGCTTCTATCCCCTTCTAATTTTGCCCAATCCCCAAAGGCATTCGGTTGTATGCCTGCTTCCATATACCAACCAGTTATCATGGAAAACCTTAAATTATCTATATTGTGAAGTGCATAATAGATTTCATTTCTCATTACTCTTCTGTACGCTTCATGCAGATAAGCAAAAAATTTTGTTCTCCAATGTTCTATTTCTTGAACAGATGGTCTATACGTTAAATCCGCTGATTCTGTTACTACATCATGGATCAAACCTGTTGGATCATGGACAATTTTTAATTTCTGAGTCCATATAGATGGCTTCATATCCACCTTTTTATAATAAAAACTGTCCACTTTTATAAATGACCTGTAATGTGCCGTACTGTAATTTGCCCAATGAAAGTCTTCAAAGTAAAGAACATTTCCCCAGTTACTGGCCCGTTGCTTTTTGTTCAACCTATACTCTTCATATACTTCTTCTTTCACAACTATACGGAGATCGATATCAGAATATAGATCCGTTTCCTCATTTCCGATGGACCCTCCGTAAAAAACAGCCAAAACATTCTCATCATTGATTAAATCAAGTTCAATTGCTTCCATTAATTCCTGACGATGCTTCCGAAGACCAACATCTCGTTTTCTTTTTTTAGTTTCTAATCCCACACATTCTAAAACAGCTCCTTCGTTTCTACGTCCTTTTATTAAAATTCGAAAATGGAATTCACTAATCCTCTTTTTATATATTGTAGTTTTTAAAGCAATCGAGGCATTAGCCACCATGCTACAATATAAATGCTCAATACTCCCCACGCAACAGTTGCTATTATCCACCTAAGGATTATTGGAGTAGCTGAACTATCGTGAATTTTATCTTTCAAGCTCCTCATTTTAATTGCACATACAACCATTCCGGTGACGATGAGTACAATTGCGAGAATTGATAATGCATCCATAAATTAACCTCCAATCTCCCTTTGTTAAAGATTTGAAATTAGCTTTTATAAAAAATATCAGAGCCCGTCCTTCACGTATGCAACTACACCTAAAACTGCCCCTATTGCCCCACCAATAAAAACAGGAATAATGTAGCTGGATTTTTTCTTTCCCTCGTTTTGTAACTTATTATTTAGAGTCATATAAATTCCTCCTTTATGTATCTATACGAATATATATGGTAAATGTTTCAACTTTTTGTATTCATAAGCAATGTCAACGTTCAAAGTATGACGTCCTCCTGTCGAATTAAAGGATTTCATTGAATAATCTAGAAATAAAAGTTTAGATGTATTAAAAAAGTTAGGTGGTAATTGTGATGATAGAGAATTTAAAAGAGCATTTACAGCAGTTAGAGGAAAGTCATACTGGTTTAGAAGTTAGAAGGAGTAAAGAAAAGCTTGATGCAATTTTAGCAGATGACTTCTTTGAGATTGGCAGCTCCGGTTATATTTACGATAAAAAAGAGTGTCTTGAAACTGGTGTTGTTTTGACAGAAATGAAGCTGCACAACTACGAAATCTACCCGCTCGCTCATGACATTGTCTTAGCTACTTATTTTTTAGTCGATACAACGAGAGAAAGAAATACACTACGTAGTTCGATATGGAAATTGATTGACGGGCATTGGCAGCTCTATTTCCACCAAGGTACGATCACGCCACTTCAATTAACTAGTTTTACTAGCAGTTCATCAACAGAGAATTTGAATGTATCCAAATAATGAGAAGATGGCTATGGGTAATCTCTATCGGTGTCATTGTTTTGGGCTGGTTTATTTTTGATATGTGGCAAGAGTCTAGCAGAGATGCCATAATAGGAACAGCTTTGAGTAGTAATATTGATACTATTTCAGTAAGAGATGCCAAAACAAATGAAGAAATTTTAGTATTTACGGATTCGGATTCTGCTTTTACTCCTATGGTTGAAATCTACAGGTTCCACTATGTACAGTTGGAACGGACAGATAATAAGATATTTAAAGAAGAGCCACTGCTCGAAATCGAATACTTACAAGAAAACGAAGTCAAGTATGTAGTGAGGGTCCATCAATTTAATAGTAAGCCAGCACTAGCACAGTAATTGGAAGACAGGTACATGTATTCTTTAGAAGATAACGATAAAGTGTATCTTTTTGGAGTGAAAGGCAATAATCAGCTAGTAAAAGTGAATGACGGCTTAAAAACGCTAATGGATATCATTACTTCTAAGTAAAAAACAGCGACAATCTCGTATAATTATTATTGTCGCTGTTTGTATTTTGTATAGTATCATTAATTATAATTGATGTTTTTTTATGCCTTTACTTTAGATTCAACAAATTGGCTGAAGAATGAAAGGATTTTTTGGTAAACCGCAATTTCATTTTCTTTTTTAGAGAATCCATGACCCTCATCTTCAAGAAGCATATATTCGACTTCACGGCCTTTATCTTTTAACGCCTGCACAATTTGATCCGATTCTTCCTTCACAACTCGTGGATCATTTGCTCCTTGAATAACAAGCATTGGTTTTGTCATCGTCTCTAAATACGTAATCGGAGAATATTCGATAAACTTTTCTTTGTCTCTTTCAGGATTTCCTACCCACTGATCCATCATCGGTTTCCAGTCTTCCGGAACCGAATTGACAAAAGAAAACAAATCAGACGGCCCAAAGATATCGACTACAGCTTTGAAATAATCCGCATGTCGTCCGTGAAGCAACAATGCCATATAGCCACCATAGCTTCCACCCATCAATAAAATATTCCCCTTCTCTGCATAACCGTTGTCAATAAGCCAATCGAGACCTGCAACATTATCAAGACGCGGACCGTATCCCCAATCTCCGTCCACCATTTTCATGAAAGCTAATCCATAACCCGTTGACCCACGGAAATTTGGTGCAAAAATACTATAGCCATTATTTAAAAAGAATTGGAATGAAGCTCTAAAGAATTTTCGCTCTGCAGCTTGCGGACCACCGTGTGGCCAAAAGATGATTTCCCCATTATCATTTTCCTTATTAGCTTTGAAAAATAAAGATTCAATTTCCAGCCCATCAAAAGAAGCATACGAAATGACATCCGGCTCCACTAATTCGCTATGTTCGACACCCGGAACTGTATATTGTGTAAGAGAAGTCCATTCATTATTTGTAAATCGGTAAATATTATCCGGTTTAGTAGCAGTTCCGCCTAACATATATAAATTCCCTGACTTTGTCACAACTAACTTATCGATAGTACTACATGGCGTTTGTATTTTCACCCATTCATCTGAGCCCAAATCATACATGTATACAGTATCTTCTACACCCTTTTCACTAACTATATATAGGTGCTGCTTGTGTTGGTCATATTTCAGGGTAGTGAAGCTTTCATTCTCTATATCTTTCACTTTAGTAAATTCATTTGTCTCTAAATTATACGAGGCCAAGTATGTAAAATCTGCGTCGTAGTCCGTTAAAAAATAAATAAGATCATTTGTTGCGAAACAAGCGTCACTAACTGTGTGCTGACAATCGGTAGACGGTGTTAACAAAGTATTTTCGTTCCCCCGTTTTGCATACAACAGCGAATGCGTATTTGAATACCCCATCATATAAAGAAGGGTTTCTTCATTCGGGCTTAAACCAATTGATAATGTAGGAGTAGTTTTTCCTTCTAAAATCAATTCTTCCGCCCCTGTCTCCAGGTCATATTTATACGTATTCAAAAAAGAAGGGTTTCCTTTTGATGAAGTGTAATAAAGCTTTTTCCCGTCTTCCGAAAGAATCATTCCTGTATTGCGCGTTCCTTCTTCATTAATAATCGGTTTTAATGTACCCCCATGAAGAGGCAAACCATAAAATTGTGTATTTTCATTGCCATCTTCATCAAAACCTGCCAAGATGAATCGTCCTTGTTTATCATACAGAAGCCCATGACAGCTCTGATTATTGAATGTCAGCTGTGTCGGGAATGTACTTGGCAGATTCATTGCCCATAAATTATACTTTCCGCTTAAATTTGTACTGAAAACAAGTTGATTTTCATCCGGACTCACCGCAAAATCTCTAATTGAAAATGTCCTTAAAAACTGCTCTGCCCCTGGTTTAGGAAATGAAACCATATTGAATACTCCTCCTTAATGTTTAAATTGTAAAAACTGTATTATTACTAAATTACCATAAATATACTTTTATTTGAAATAAAATAATTGAATATACGAAAAATTGTATACAATTATTAAACCATTCGTAAAATAGTATTACAAATTAACTGAATTCACATATATTCATTTATAGATTATAAAAAACAAAAAAAGAGTAATACAGAACACCACCTGTTTACTCTTTTGCTCATATAAATCTTTACAAAGGTATATTTGAATCCTTCAACCGCACATATACCATTATTTTTATTCATAACTACCATTTAGCCTGTAAAATGATTTTCTATAATTTTTTCATTAATGAGTGCAGTTTTTCCCTCTTTTTTTATTCCATTTAATATTATATCCATATAGGTATTCACTAACTCTTCTTCTGACACTTCCCCATCCGGATCATACCAATTATACGAACGGTTAACCATGCCTAGAATTCCAAAAATGACAATATCACATCTAAGGTCATCCCTGAATTCCCCTTTTTCTATTCCTTCACCTAAGAGTTTTTGAAGCTTAATTCGAAACTCTTTACGATAATCATTGATTAACTTTAATTGATTATCATCGAGATGCCGAAATTCACGATTAAATACTCTTGCACTCTTCCCATGTATTTTAATATTTTTTATAATTAAAGAGATTAAATTATTCATTTTTTCTTTATTACTAAGATATTCATCATTAAAAATTACTTCTTGTTCGGCTAATAACTCTTTAATATAATTTAAGTGAATATCCATTAGTAATTCTTGTTTACTTTTAAAGTAATAATAAAAGGTACCCTTTGTCACACCAATCGTATCAATAATATCTTGAATGGAAGTTTTGCTGAATCCCTTTTTATCAAAGAGGTCTATACTTTCTTTTAGAATTCTTCCGCGCATTTAAATTACTCCTCAAGTCATTATTTTTTTACAATTTTAGTTCACTCCCTTTCGATTACTAAAGAGATTCCTTGGCCTCCACCGATACAAGCTGTAATAAGGGCGAATTTCCCAGCCGATCGTTTCAATTCATATACAGCTTTTGTTATTAAAATTGCGCCTGTTGCACCTAATGGATGCCCATGTGCAATTGCTCCGCCATTAACATTTAGTTTTTCCGGATCGATTCCCAATTCCCGGTCACAGGCGATAACCTGTGCAGCAAACGCCTCGTTCAATTCGATAATGTCCATATCGGATAAAGAAAGATTCAACTTCTCTAATAATTTTTTCGTTGCCGGTACGGGACCAATTCCCATAATATTAGGGTCTACTCCTGCAACGGTTGATCCTTTAATCGTGGCTAATGGTTGAATTCCTAATTCTTCAGCCTTCTCTCGAGACATAATGACCATTGCTGATGCCGCATCATTCAGTCCGGAACTACTACCTGCTGTAACAGTTCCATCTCTTTGGAAAGCCGGCGATAGCTTTGCTAATGCAGCTAACGTTGTATTCGGACGCGGATGCTCATCTTTGTTAAAAAGAATCGGCTCACCTTTACGAACAGGAATACTAATTGGAACAATTTGTTCATCAAAACGCCCTTCATTAATTGCCGTTGCCATTCTTAGTTGACTTCTTAAGGCATACTCATCTTGTTCCTTTCTTGTAATATCGTATTTTTTTGCAAGGTTTTCTGCAGTAGTTCCCATGCCCGGGTTTCCGATTTCTTCAGGAGCAAGTAACGTTTTACGAGACCTTGGCGGGATTGAACTGTATGCTTGTTCTGGACGCTCATATTGATATGGTGCACGGCTCATGCTTTCAATCCCCCCGGCAACATATATATCACCTGCACCAGATTGTATCGCTTGGGCAGCTAATGCTGCTGCATTAATACCTGAACCACATTGCCTGTCTATTGTTAACCCCGGTATGTTGACAGATAAACCGCCCTGTAAAGCTGTCAATCTAGCAATATTGCCGCCACCACTTAAAACATTTCCTAAAATCACATCATCGATCATTTCAGGATTAAGATTCACTCTCTTGATTGCTTCTTTAATAACTTCTCCTCCATACAGATGAGCAGGAAGACTTGCTAATGCCCCACCTTGTTTTCCAATCGCCGTACGAACAGCTGATACAATGACAGCATCTCTTTTCATATATGGTCTCCTCATTATCAGTTTATATTTAAAGGATTTGCCCCTATCCTATTTGAAATCGAGACAAACCCTTTTTAATTAATAACGTTCAAATATTAATTTTCCCTTAACCACAGCTTTTTGATGCTGGTTTATAGCTTTCACATCAAAGATTAGTGATTGATCCACTATGTCAACTAAATCAGCCTTTAAAGTAAGAACATCATTTAAAAACACCATTCCTGAAAATCGAATATTATAATCTTTTATATAGCCCTCATCATAATAAGCCGTAAACAGCTTGGAAAGGTTGCCCATCGTCCACATACCATGAGCAATAATTCCTGGTAGACCAGCTTTTTTAGCTTCTTCATCAATTGTATGAATCGGATTAAAATCACCGGAAGAACCTGAATACTTGATTAAATCCATTCTCGATACTGGTTCTAGTGTCGTTTCAAGAGATTCACCTTTTCTTATATCTGCTAAAACAGTCATACGTTTAAGGACCTCCTTACCGTTTCCGTGATGATTGTGATCGACTCTTCAGTGAAAATTAATCTCCCATCTCTGTCTTCACCATACCGTGTCATCTTCAGGAAGCCCATTTTTCCGGTGCTGCCTTCTTTTTCATAGTAATCTTCTATTTTCGAGTAGCAATAGACTTCCTCTCCAACCAAAAGGGGGCGTTCATAATGATAAATCTGTTCACCATGTATTAATCCTTTTAACGGTAATTTGAGTCCATCGATATAACCAGATCTGAGCACCCTTGGAAATGTAGGGGGAGCAATATTTGTGCCATATCGTGATTGTTTACCAATCTCTTCATCAGTATAGATTGGATGATTATCTCCAATGGATTCAGCAAATCTTCTTACAAGCTCTCTTTCAATTACATTTCTTACTTTGTTAGAAGTTAGTCCAATATATTCTGTATACAAAACTTCATCCCTTCTCTTTAATTTGTCGGTCCGCCAGCTACATAGAGTACTTGCCCGTTTACAAATGAGGAATTTTCATCGGCAAAGAAAGCAACTGCATTTGCGATATCACGAGGCTTTCCAACTCTGCCAACAGGTATTTTACTGGCACCTGCTTTCAGGAAATCTTCAAAAGGTACACCGATTCGCTCTGCAGTAGCTTTCGTCATATCTGTCTCGATAAAACCAGGTGCAACTGCATTTGTAGTAATGCCAAATTTCCCGAATTCTCTCGCCAGTGTTTTTGTCAGACCTTGTAAGCCAGCTTTAACCGTTGAATAGTTTGCTTGCCCGGGGTTCCCTAATGCTGAAGTTGAAGAAATATTAATAATTCTTCCATACTTCTGCTGAACCATGTATTTTTGTGCTGCACGCGTTGTATTAAAGGCACCTTTCAAGTGAACATCGATTACCTGATCCCAGTCATTATCTGTCATTTTAAATAGTAAGTTATCGCGGATAATGCCTGCATTGTTAACCAAAATATCAATTGATCCATATTCCTTCATAACTTGTTCCATCGCTGCCTCAACTTCATGTGAATTTACAACATTTGCCTGTATAGCTAAAATGTCGAATCTCTTTTCTTTAAATTCAGACTGTACATTTTGTAATGCTTCCGTATCAATATCAATTATGGCTATTTTTGCTCCTTCTTCAGTAAAAGTTTCTGCAATGCTTTTCCCTATACCGCGACTACCACCAGTTATAAATGCAACTCTATTTTCAAATCTTCCAGTCAAATAAATTCCTCCTGCCTTATCTACTAAAATTTTGTGTCTTAACATTTTATTAGTAGTTTTAAAGAATTATTCAGTCAAACGAAACATTATGCTTTTTCCACTAATTATTTACTAATCGGTACTTAAATACTCCATTTTGTTTTTCTGAAATGACAATATTCCGTTCTTCTAATAAATCCAGTACACTTATAATTTCAAACAAAAATGTAATTACAGCTTTCTCATACCTTCCCCGGTACATGTCTTGTATAATTTCAAATCCGGTTGCAGCACCATTTGCTTTTTTTAGTGTATTGATCACACGACTTACACGATGTTCTATATTGCTTATATGTCCGTCAATTGCTCCATTTAAATCGGATATAATGGGGCCATGTCCTGAAAAAGTAAAGTTAGCAGAAAGTTTTCTGCACTTTTCTAAATTCTTTAGATATTGGATTAAGGGTTTTGCACGCGTATTTCCGGGTTTAGGTGCATCCATCCACATCCCTCCATGGACCCCTTTGATAATGTGATCTCCACAAATGAACAGCTGCTCATCCGCGCTATAAAATGAAATATGATCCTGTGAATGACCTAACGTTTCTATTACTTGAAATGAAGGTAAACCCGGTACCATATCTCCCTCCTCTAGTACCTCATCAACAGATGCAGTTTGGAAATAATCCCGGTGTCCCTTTCGAAACGCTGACTTGATAGCCATATCTTCTGTTAAACCGAATTCAATGAATAAGTTGTGAAAAAATTCAGCGCTCCATTCTATATAGCTTTCATCCTTTAAAATCATTTCAGTATCTTTATGAGCAAAAATCTTAATAGTAGGATTCTTCTCTAAAATCCAGTCCACAAGACCTGTATGATCATTATGGTGATGTGTTAATACAATTTGTTCAAGATCGGTTATTTCAACGCCTAGACGATGCAGACCATTATTGAGATCATCCCAACCCTGTTTATTTTTTAGACCGGCATCAATAAGGGTTAACTTCTCTCCAAACACAACATATGAATTTACCGGACCAATCGGGAAGTTGGTTGTTAACTCTATTTTTTCTATCCTTTGCAAAGTACTCAATCCTTTTTTTGTCGGAATTTTTCTCACATACCTTCCATGTGACGATATTTTTTTACACAAATAGTATCCAACACTCTATAATGTTGAGTATTTTATTTATCGTACCAAACATCTTTTAAATATCCGTATCCGTATGAAGCATGTGGATATGAATCTCTTACATAAGGCTGTATCGGAGTCTTCGTATAATAAGTTGTGATTGGAATCGGATTAACTACATTTTCTAAAACATAACGTTGAATTTCATAGATATATTGTTTTCTTTTTTCAACATCCAGTATTGTTCTCTGTTCATCAAGCAATTTGTCTAATTCCGGGTCACTGATGTTATACCAGTTTCTGGAGCCATCCGTGTGTAATTGCGTACGAAGCCATTCATCAGGCTCCTGGAAATATGTTTGATAGCCTACACCCATGTCATAATCGACATTCGGCCATTTTTCCGAGAAGTATGCAGCATATTCAACCACCTCTATTTCGACATTAATGCCCACGTTTCTTAAATCTTCCGCAACCCATTGTGCGACACGCACAAGTTGTTCTCCATAGCCATTCGTTACCATCATGGTCGTATCAAAACCATTTGGATACCCAGCCTCTGCCAGTAGCTTTTTTGCCTCTTCTGGGTTATATGATAATAATTTTTCTCTCTCTTCTAAAGGTAAGGCCCAATCACCTAATGAAGGATTGACTGGTCCACTCGTTTCACCACCGCCGTAGATAGCCTTAACCATTGATTTTCGGTCAACAGCCATACTAATGGCTTTCCGTACCCGTAAATCCGTAAAAGGTTCTCTTTCCATATTCATATACAACTGTTCCTGCGTAGCAAACAGGGCTTCAAAAATTTTGATATTTGGATTTGTTTTTTGTAATTGTGTTATTTCTTCAGGGGATAGTCCACCTATAGAATCTGCCTGACCTGTACGAAATGCTGCTATACGAGATCCCTGTTCCGGTACGACTTTATAAATAATTTCATCTAAATACGGTTTGCCTTCTTCATAATAATTCGGATTTTTTTTGTAAGTAGCCTGCACATTATCTTCCCATTTTTCTAACACAAATGGACCTGTTCCAATTGCGTCAGTTGCTAAATCAACTTTCCCATCAATCGCTTCCTTAGGTAAAATCCACATGAAATGGTTTGCCATGAAATTTAAAAACGGAGCAAATGGCTGTTTTAATGTAAAGACTACCGTTTGCTCATCTTGCGCTACGATACTTTCTACTACAGATAATAATGCTGCTTGATGACCAGGCAAATTGATGATTCTTTCCATTGTCGATACAACGTCCTGTGCCGTTAACTGTCTGCCATTTACCGGCTCTACATCATGCCAATATGCCTCTCGAAGATGGAATGTATAGGTCTTTCCATCATCAGATACTTCCCAACGCTCTGCAAGATCCGGCACAACATTATAATCTGTATAAGCAGCATCCGGTCCTGTTTCATAAGTAACTAGCTTGTTATAAACTAATCCTGCAAGCATATGTGTATAAATTGATGACTGACGATGAGGATCGAGCATATCGGGATCTGCAGGAGTAAGGATGGTATAGGTTCCACCACTTTTCGGTGCAGTAGTTCCTCCATCCTTATCGTCTGGCCCTTCATCTGATGATTCGTCAGCGGAGCAAGCACTAATTACTAGTACTAATAATCCTAAAACGAACACATAGATTATGGATTTCAGTTTTTTATCCATAAGTATTTCCTCCTAAGGGAAAATTGTTATTAACTGCCTAAGACATTTTGGGATCAAGGAAATCCCGAAGTGCATCCCCAAATAAGTTAAATGCCAAAACTAGTATACATAAGGCTAAACCAGGGAAAAGCACAAGCCATGGTGCACTTTCCATGTATCTACTCGCATCACTCAACATTAACCCCCAGGATGGATTCGGTGGTGGAGTTCCTATTCCAAGAAAACTAAGTGATGCTTCAGCAATAATTGTTTGACCAAAAGCAAGACTTGCCATGACAATGATTGGTGCCATCATATTTGGCAATCCATGTCTCATAATGATTCGAAATGAACCTGCACCGACCGAGCGAGATGCTTCAACATAATTAGATTCACGGATTCTCATCATTTCCCCTCGAACAATCCTAGCAAAACGAGGTATCTCGATAATCACCAATGCTATAATTACATTTTGGATGGCAGGTCCCAACAAAGCTGCAATAAATAAAGCAAGAATTAAAGCTGGAATTGACATAATTGCATCCATTATTCTTTGAATTACTAAATCAATTACCCCACCAAAATATCCAGAAATCATTCCAATTAATGTTCCTAATACAATTGAAATAACGACTGTTACAATTCCAACAAGTAACGATATTTGTGAACCAAAAATTAGACGACTAAACACATCACGTCCTAAATCATCAGTGCCCATCACATGTTGTGAGTTTGGTGCTGCCAAAAATGCTGTACGATCTTGACTAATTGGGTCAAACGGTGCAATGAAAGGTGCAAATACAGCGACGGCGAAAACTAAAAGAATAATTAAAAGAGATATAAAGCCAATTTTTTGCGTTTGAATAAAGCGTTTACAATCCTCTTTAAATTTTTTTAAGTGTATGTTCCTGCTCGCCTTTATACTCTCTTTTGGCAACTCAGAGTCTAGTTGTATTTGAGACAAATGAATCACTTCCTTTTCTTGAAACAAGAATATTGAGGCATTTTTTATTTTGTTCTAATTCGTGGATCTATCCAACCGTACATCACATCCACCATCAAATTTACTAATAAAAACATCGCTCCAAAGACCAGTACGGTTGACTGAACAACTGGATAATCTCTCACTAATACAGTTTCAAAAATCAGACTTCCTAATCCTGGGAGTGCAAAAATGGATTCAAGTACTACAGTTCCTCCAAGCAGATATCCAATTTGTAAACCAATTAATGTAATAACTGAAATCAACGAGTTTCTAAGGGCATGTTTGAATATTACAACCGCTTCTTTCGCACCTTTTGCCCGTACCGTTCTGATAAACTCCGAATGCAGTACTTCAAGGACAGCCGATCTTGTCATACGAACTATACTGGCACTTAGTGTAATAGCTAGACAAATTGCGGGTAAGAACATTTGCTGTAGATTAACAATAGGATTTTCTGCGAATGATTGATAACCAAGTGGTGGAATCCAATTGAAAGACAGTGATAATACAGTTAATAAGATTAGTCCCAACCAAAAGCTTGGAATAGATAATCCTCCAATTGAAATTACTTTTAAAAAATGATCTATAAATGTATTTTGTTTAACAGCGGAAATAACTCCAATCGGAATACCGATAATGATGGCTAAAACAATTGCCATTAGTGCTAGTTGTATCGTTACGGGAAGTCTGTCTAATATAATCTGGGATACTTCCTTACCTGACCAAAGAGAACTACCCAAATCTCCTTGAAGCGCATTTTTACCCCAATCTATTAGTTGACCAAAAACACTTTTATCTAGACCCATTTCAGCTTTCAATGCAGCCATTTGTTCAGGTGTTGCACCAGAATTGGCCAACTGAAGGGTCACAACGTCACCAGGTACCGCTCTCATAATGATAAAAATGAATGTTGTCATAATTAATAGTACGAATATCCCAAAAATTAAGCGCCTAACAATATAGTCAATCATATGTGTGACACCTCCTTATAGAAATGACAGGCAACAGTATGACCTTCTGTAATTTCCATTAGTTCAGGTTTTTCTTTTTTACAAAGATCCATTGCAAAAGGACATCTCGTATGAAATTTACATCCGCTTGGAGGGTTTGATGGACTTGGAACTTCACCACTTAGGATAATTCGGTCTGGTTGAATATTAGGATTAGGAATTGGCACAGCGGAAATAAGTGCCTTTGAATATGGATGGAGCGGTTCTGTAAATAAAGTTTGTGAATCGGTCACTTCTACGATTTCTCCTAAATACATGACAGCTATTCTATCTGAAATATATTTGACTACCGTTAAATCATGAGAGATAAATAAATAAGATAACCCTAGTTTCAACTGAAGATCTTTTAATAAATTTAAAATTTGGGCTTGAACAGAAACATCTAATGCGGACACTGCCTCATCACAAATCAGAAGCTCTGGTTCAGTTGCCAAAGCCCTTGCTATACCAATTCTTTGCCTTTGACCTCCTGAAAATTGATGAGGAAATTTATGCATATCATTTTTAGATAGCCCTACGATTTCAAGCAGCTCTCCTACCCGTTGACGCTTTAAACTTCCTTTTGCTAGATTGTGCACTTCTAATGGTTCACCAATAATATCGAGAATGGTCATCCTCGGATTTAGAGAACTATAGGGATCTTGAAAAACAAATTGAACCCGCTTCCTTAGAACTTTTTTCTCTTTTCTATTAATATTTGATAATTGTTTTCCATCAAAACTTACTTCCCCATTCGTTGAGTCAATAAGACCTGTTATTAATCTTCCAACAGTTGATTTACCACAGCCGGATTCACCTACAAGACCAAGAACTTCGCCTTTGTGAATATTCAGTGTTACCCCATCCACTGCCTTAACGTGTCCGATTGTTCTTGACAGTATTCCTTTTGTGATAGGAAAGTATTTTTTTAAGTCTGTTACTTCCAATAAATTCTTTTTACTGATTAAATGTTGATTGAGCTCAAAGACAGGCTCATTTTCTTCTGTTAAAATTGGTCCCTCCCAATTTCCTGTCAGGTTGGGATCTGCAATCCAACATTTGCTTTCTCGACCATTTGCTAATTCAAAAAGTGGTGGTTCCTCACTTATGCACTTATCAGTAGCAAAAGGACACCTTGGATGAAAACGGCAACCAGCTGGAATTTCTATTAAACTTGGAACATTTCCTTTTATCGTGAGCAATTTACGTTCTTTACTTGTATCAATTTTTGGAATACTTTTCATTAATGCTTCTGTATACGGGTGTTGAGGTTTATTAAACAAATCCTTCACATTCGACTGTTCTACAACCTGCCCCGCATAGACAACAACTACTTTATCCGCCATTTCCGCTACAACACCTAAATCATGTGTAACAAGGATAATCGCTGTTCCAAACTGGGTTTGCAAATCTTTCAGTAATTGCAAAATCTGTGCCTGGACAGTCACATCAAGAGCTGTTGTAGGTTCATCTGCAATAATTAAACTAGGTCTGCATGCAAGTGCTATGGCAATCATTACTCTTTGTCTTTGACCACCCGATAATTGATGTGGATAGGCATTAATACGGCTCTCAGGGTCCGGAAGTCCAACTAACCTTAATAATTCTAGTGCACGTTCCTGAAGTTCATTTTTACTAAGTGTTTCGTGAATTTTAATCGTTTCTGTAATCTGATCACCGATTGTGTATACAGGGTCTAAGCATGTCATCGGATCCTGAAAAATCATGGCAATTTCATTTCCTCGAATTTTTCGGATTTCCTCATTACTAATATCTTTTAAATTTAAATTATTAAACAGGATTTTCCCGGAAGTGACTTCTCCATTACTGTCCAACAAACGTAAAATCGAGAGTGCTGATACGCTTTTACCAGAACCTGATTCACCTACAATCGCTACTGTTTCACCTTTAGAAATACTAAATGAAATACCATCAACAGCTTCTAGGTTACCTTTTCTGGTCTTAAAAACCGTCTTCATTTCCTCTACTTGGAGTAGTGTGTCATTTTTCCCAGTCATTCGAATGCCTCCTTTCAAGTATATTAAACTACTTATATTAATCTAATATCAGGTTAGCAAATTGTTCTCTCAGCTTTATTTTCATGATTTTCCCAACACCATTTTTCGGAAGTTCCTGAATGAATTCAATATGACGAGGTGTCTTATATTTAGCTAAATTTTGTTGGCAGTATCCGATTAATTCACTTGCACTTACTTCTGCATCCGGCTTTTTCACAATACAAGCAACAATTTCTTCACTCATTTTTTCGGAAGGAACACCAATCACCGCAGCTTCCAAAACAGCTTCATGTTTAACTAGCAATTCCTCTAAATCTCTCGGATAAATATTAAATCCACCTCGAATAATTAAATCCTTTTTACGATCTACAATGTACAGATAGCCTTCATCATCCACTTTTGCCATATCCCCTGTATGAAGCCATCCATTTTGTAGTGCCTTTTTTGTTTCTTCTTCATTTTTAAAATAACCAGGCGTTACATTATCGCCTTGTACTAATAATTCACCGACATCCCCAACTGGTACCTCATATCCACCTTCATCCACGATTTTAATGTTTACACCTGGCATTGGTACTCCTACAGAACCTTCTTTAATCGGCATATCATTACGTTGTGTAGCAACTCCTGGCGATGCTTCAGAAAGTCCATACGCATCTCGTACCTCAGCCCCAAATTTTTCTTTAAACTTATGACGTAAGCTAATCGCTAGTGCAGCAGCCCCCGATCCAACTGTTTCTAAACTAGATAAGTCATATTTATAGGCATTCGGATGATAATACATCGCATGCACCATAGCCGGAACAGCAGCAAAGGATTTTACTTTAAATTTTTCAATAACCCTAAATACCTCTTCGGCATCGAATTTATCAAAAATAACAACTGAGCTTCCTAGCAAAAACATACTGTTCATAATACCAAAACCATAAATATGAGCTAGAGGAAGAACCCCTAGAGTAGTACTTCTTATTTCGTCTTCCGCTCTAAGTTTTAATCCTGACATTGAATTTGAGTAGAGATTTTTATGCGTTAACATAACTCCCTTCGGTATACCCGTAGTGCCGGATGTATACAGGATGACGGCTACATCTGATTCTTTTAACTCTAAAGGAGCATTTTCATAAATTGATATATTAGAAAGAGCCTTTTCCCATTCAATGATTTCGAACTCTTCTTGTATATCTTCCTCTCTTGGTTGATCTATGCAAATAATCTTTGGTTTAACAGATAAATCACTGGATGCATTTTTTAATTTTTGCAATAGAACAGATGATGTAATAATAACTTTTGCTTCAGAATTTTTTAAAATAAAGTTGATTTCATTTTCATGTAAAAGATACATAGCTGGTACAATGATGCCACCAACTCCTAATACTCCTTGGTAAGAGAAAATAACTTCGGGACAATTAGGCATACAAATTAACACCCGATCTCCTTTTTCTACTCCCAGCGAATGGACAAGACTAGAAACTTTCTTACAAATAATTTCCGTTTCACTATTTGTATAAGTTTTATCATAGAAATACAGAAGGTTATACTCACCAAAATTCTCAATATTTCCACCCAATAATTCAGTTAGTAACATGTTACCCTCCTAACTTTTATTTACTATTTTCATAGTATTTTCTGCATTAAAGCGCTTACATTTCAAGGCCAATCGTTCCGATTATGAGTTACTAGTATCTTTGTGTAGAGATATTTCAATTTTCTGTTGGTAAGTTATTAAAAATGCAACACCTAATAGAATTACTGTTATAACAGCAGAAGTTATAAATGGAGCCGATACGAGATATATGAATACCCAGCCCCCCCAAAGAGGTCCAAGTATTCTCCCTAAACTATCCATTGATTCTTGGAGGCCTAATGTAATACCTCGCCCCATCTCAGTGCGTTTTGATAACATCGCTATAGTAGTCGGCCGAACCAATGATTGCCCAAAACCAGTAAAAACACATCCTAAAATTGCTACCCATATTAATGGCGCAAAACTAATTAAACAATAGCCAATTGCCGTAAAGGATAAGCCAATTTTTGTAATCGTATCTTCATTCCATACTTCATAACATTTTTTTAGTAAAAAGAATTGTACCAAGACAGAAGTTCCGGCTTGTGCGCTAAAGGCCATACTTACAAAGATTGGGGTAGCTTCAAATTTTGCTATTAGATAATATCCAAGTAGACCGAAGAAACTCGAAGCTGCAATGGACAATCCAAGTATGATCATATAATGATTCCAATATCCGGTTTTCGTAACAATTGTAATGGATTTCCAAAAAGAAACTGTTTCATTATTTCTAGCAAACGTATTCTGAGTTTCTTTAATATCATTATTTATCGAATCTCGGATGTAAAAATGGGCAAAAGGTAGAGTTACTAATGCTAGAGATCCTGCAATAATAAAAGGTACTACGACTCCAAATGGAGAAAATAACCCTCCAATAGCTGGACCACATAAAAAGCCAAGTCCATTCACTGCCCCCATTTTCGCGATAGTTTGGTTTCTAAACTCTTTTCTAGTGTGATCAGCTACCATTGAAAAAGCTGCAGTTTGAGTACCAGACGATATTGCTGCACCAATTAGTCGAACTAAAAGCAATTGCCAATAATTTTGAGCCAAAATTAGTAATAGGAAAGCTACACCAAAGCCAAATACGCCAATCATTAGAACGGGTTTTCTCCCTATTTTGTCAGCTAAACGACCCCATATCGGTGCAGTGATTAACTGGGAAACTGCCCAAATTATGATTAACGATGACATTTGAACTGATGAAAGCCCCAAATCATCTGCTAAGAATGGTAATGTAGGAAGTACTATTCCATAACCTGTCATCGTTAAAAACATTATGAATCCTAGTAGAAAGAACGCCTTCCTTTCCATCATCTATATTCATCTTCTTTCAATTTAATAGAAAAGCGGGGAACGCTCGCTTAGTCCTGACACAAGTTGGAGACTCTGACATGGAGGCGGTTTTGCCTCCATCGGAAGAGCCGAAGCGCATGGCGGTGCTGGCATTTACTATAATTTGAAAATATAGTAAAGATAATTGATGTTCTACCCACACTATTTCGGATTAAATTTTGATTTGGCAAACTAACTATTCATCTAGAGCCACGCTTATTAACTAACCGGTTAGTATTACTACCGCATAGTAACTGACTAGTTAGTATGTTAAAGAAATAAATGAGTAGAAGCTGCCTTAATTAAAGTAACTCTCCAACTTTTGCATGACCTTTTAATAAATTTCTTGCAATCGTTCTGCGCTGAATTTCATCAGTTCCTTCGAAAATTCTGTATAATCTTAATTCTCTATACCAGCGTTCAATCGGTAATTCCTTTGTATATCCCATTCCACCATGGATCTGAAGAACACGATCGACCACTTGATTTGCCATAATTGCGCCATTTAGTTTTGCCATAGATGATTGATGACGTGGATCCATACCATTTTCAGCCATCCATGCAGCTCTAAATACGATCCATTTTGCTGCTTCAATTTCAACTGCTGAGTCTGCAATCATCCATTGGATTGCTTGACGTTCTGCTATAGGTTTACCAAAAGTAACTCGTGTTTTTGAATAGTCGATGGCCATTTGCAATAAGCGTTCTGCAGCACCGATTGCACCAGCAGGAATCATATACCTTCCTTGGCCTATCCACTGCATGCCTAAATTAAAACCTTGACCCAGTTCTCCTAAAATATTTTCTTCAGGAACACGAACGTTATCAAATACTAATGTTGCCGGTCCCCATTCGCCCATTGTGTAAATATATTCCGACTTCCAACCCATTTCTTTATCTACAAGGAAACAAGTTACTCCGCCATTCGCGCCTTTTTCTTTATCTGTCACTGCAAATACCATGGCAAAGTCTGCTTCATTTCCATTTGTAATAAATACTTTCTCACCATTTAACACCCAATGGTCGCCATCTTTAACCGCTCTCATTTGAATACCTCTTGCATCTGATCCCGCATCAGGTTCGGTTAAAGCAAAGCAAGAACGTCTTTCACCATTAATGGTAGGGATTAAATATTTCTGTTTCTGTTCCTCGTTACCTAAATAAAGGATATTATCAGCAGAACCCCCAAAGTTGAACGGTACAAAAGTTCTTCCTAATTCCATTGCAATTAACACTGACATAATTGGTCCTAAATTTGCTCCACCGTATTCCTCAGGCGTATTAATGCCCCAAAATCCAATTGCCTTTGCCTTTTCTCTTAATTCTTTTATTTTTTCATTAGAGATACCAGGTCTGCCTTCCCTTTCATTTTTTAATACTTCTTGTTCCAAAGGCTTCAGTTCTTTATTCACAAAATCTCTTACTGTTTTTTGAATCATCTTTTGTTCATCATTTAGCGTAAAATCCATTAATAACATCTCCTTGTAAATGAAATTATTTGAGTACGAAATTGTTAAATAATATTCACAATTTTATAGAATACTCAGTTACAACACGTTATGAATCTAACAGTTTATATATGCGAGAAATTTTGAAGCGCTTTCATTTTATAAAAAGAATGGTCTTTTAATAAAAATAAAGAAACCCAAAAGAATGAAATCTTTCGGGTTTCTTAACAGCTTTCGTATCAAATTATTTTTGTTCGAAGGTTTGGAAATTTGTTCTTTAAATACGTGTAAATATTTATTTAAACTTCACAATCCAAGGTAATGTATCTTCACCAAAATCTGTCATTGTGTATAAATAATTTCCCTTTTGCCACTTCGCCATTGTTCCAGTTTGCTCAGCATCGACATGTAAAGAACCATAATCTTTTGGTATTGGAAGCATGTGCGTTTCTAAAAATTCGACTGTTTCCTTTGCTGTGTTCAAGCTTTCCTCAGCCTTTTCCGTCAATGACCGGGCAATAATTGCCCAACGCCCTTCATTCCAGCTTGTAAATAGAGAGCCTGCCCCGCCATCCTGATAGCCTGTAATTCCGTGCCCTAAATCAACAGCTTGTCCACTATCGAAAATAGTTTGATCAATTTCTTTACTCGCCAATTCCTTTGAATCATATTTGGTAATTGTTAATTGACCTGTATACGTGCCGCTTTGCTTTATAGCGTTATCATTTATTGCCAGTTTAGATGGAGTTTCATAGAAATTTAATGTTATGACATTATTATTTGTCGTTGTAATCGCAGTTAAATAGCTGTCCTTTGAAACAGGAAAGTCAGTTGGCATGTTGACATCCCAATTACTCGGAATAATACTTTGAAAATCTTCTGCCGTAGCAGTATTGCCTGCCGGTTGATTAGAAACTGTCTCCTCATTATTTGGAGAATTTGTTGTTTCTACTTCATTAGACTTTGTATCTGCTCCGGAATCCTGATCGGCTGTCGTGTTATTATTCGTCTCGTTACACGCTGTTAGAAGAAGAACACTTAAGACAAATGGGACATATTTTTTCAAGTTCTCACTCCTCAAGTTTGGTTTGTATAAATTATCATACATGTTTCAAAATACATGTTCAAATGATGGATAGCATTCCACGCGTACAAAAAAGCGCTGATTCTAAAAGAATCGCGCGGTTTTTATATCAACGAGCTTAGTTGGGTTACGTAAGCTTCGTTCTAGTGAAATCAATATATCTTGTTCCTTGGAAAGTTAACGTGCCGATATCCCCTTCTGCGAGCATACCATATTCCTTGCCTGAAACATGAAACTCAGACCGGTCACCACTCTCGAATTCAAATGTTATAAAGTACTTTGTAGAGGTACTGTGTGAGTGGTGGTTGTTATCATGATGGTGATGATTATGTCTCGTTACACTTGTTCGTTTAACTTTTACGATGGCCGTAACAGACAGGCGAGGTGAGTTCTCATTTTCCTTCCATTGTCTTAATCCACTGAATATATTGCCAATTATTAAAATAACTATGATAATAAAAACAAGTGCTATAAATATTGGCCCGAAGTTAAATAACCAATCCCCACTTCCTCGCATGTCATACATGATATTCCCCCCTTGCTCTGATAACTAAATTATACGGATAAAATGGAAGAAAGTTTCAGATTGATGACATATATTTACCAAATATCTTCTATAGCCCTATAACTACAGATTAAAAAAAGAGCGCTGATTCACCTTACAGAATCGCACCCGCCTACTTATACATAAAGATAATCATACTAATGAAAACGTCGCAATTGGTTCATATTTCGGTGTGTTTTCAACATTCGATTTATAAAGGACGATTTCAGTGATTTGAAAAGATAAAGGCTTTTCTTTGAATGGGTTATGCGTGACTAAGTTGTCCACCTTGAAATCTTCATTGCCTCCCCATTTTCGTGCCAATGTAATATGTGGATGATAAGGCCGTGTTTCTAGTGTAAACCCTTCATCTAGACAAGTTTGATGCACAATTTCCTGAAGTTTATACAAAGGGGCTGCTTCACTCACCGCTCCCCAAAATATACGAGGTGAACTTTGAGCCCCAAACGCACCCAGGCCTTTAATGTCTAACATAAATGCTTTTTGATTTTGTATGGCGTTCCCAACTGATTTAATAACGGATGAAAGTTGCTGCGGATTTACAGCACCGAGAAAGGCAAGCGTTATATGATAATCATTTAAATTTACCCAACTCTTAAACTGGAATATTGGTTTACTTCGTGTGAGTTCCTCGTAAATAGTTTGTTTAATTCCATCCGGAATCCGAACCGCCCAAAAATAGTGCGCCACTCTCTCCATATTCTTTCACCTCTTTCTATAAAAGAATGGACATTATTATTAAAACTAATACAAAAATATCTTATCGACCGTATTTCCCTTAGATTCCTTCTGAAAGGCATATTTAAACTAACATATACTGGCTTCAATCATCTCGATTTCGCCTTTTTTATTAACACTATCTTTCCCACGTTCGCAGTTATCTTTTATTTCCCACGCAATGAAGTATTTATTATTTTTCAATTCAACAGATCGTATTTCAGTTTTACTATTATGGTTAAAATGATGATCCAAGACCATTTGTTTTGCTTCATCTTCAGATATGACATTTTAAATAGATGAACAGCCTGCTAATAAAAAGACTGCAATTATTAAATATATTCTAAAATAGATTTTTACACTTTTATGATTTTGCTGCCACATTTCATACGCCCCTTTTATATTTCACTATTTTGTCAGTCCTTATAAAGAAGACGCATTCCTTATTAATGAATTACGCCTGTTGATTGTTAAATAAAAAATTCCTACTATATATTTTTCTCCTTCAGATTTATAGACTCTTAATGAAAATAAGCGCTGATCCTTACTACAGAATCGCGCTTGCTTTCAACCATCTCAACCTATCCACTTCTATTTTAAAATGGATTTATAGTCAACTTCTCTTTTCGTGAAACTGACGATGGAGTTGATGAACTTCCTCCGCTAGCTCTGGAACAGGACCATCGACAGTAATATCGTTAATAACCTCTTGAATGGAAAGATTCCGTACACGTGAAGGAGCTTGGCCCAATTCAGCTAGCCATTCTACCAATTGTTTAGATGAACTTGCATAAACAATCCGGCCTAAACCAACCCAACCGTGTGCTGCAGCGCACATCGGACAATGTTCCCCGGAAGTATATATTGTCGCTTTGATTCTTTCTTCAGGTTTCATATTATTTGCTGCCCATCGTGCTATTGCAAATTCCGGATGTTGGGTATGGTCACCACCTGCCACGTGATTATGGTCTTCAAAAAGGACCTCTCCATCGGCGGAAACAAGTACTGAACCAAATGGCTCGTCACCTTTTTCAAGCGCAATTTTTGCTAATTCAACACAACGTTGTAAGTGCTTCAAATCTAGATTATTTATCATATTCGTATCCTCCTTATCCAGTAAGTAGAAACTTTTACAATCTTAATTATAACAGAATTATCCTACTCCTTAAGTGAATATTCATTCGTACTCTGATCCTTATGTTTTCAGACAAAATTCTACTGACCTTATCGATTAATGAATAATTGGCTATTTTAATACGGTCAATTTTCATTATACTAAGTATCATTACAGGAATGGAGGTTATTTACATGGTACAAGTTGGAACTGATCGAATAAAACGTGGTATGGCAGAAATGCAAAAGGGCGGCGTTATTATGGATGTCATTAACGCTGAACAGGCAAAAATTGCTGAAGCTGCAGGAGCAGTAGCTGTGATGGCGCTGGAACGTGTGCCTTCCGATATCCGGAAAGCTGGCGGTGTTGCCCGTATGGCGGATCCTCGAATTGTGGAAGAAGTGATGAATGCCGTCACGATTCCTGTTATGGCAAAAGTACGAATTGGTCACATTGTAGAAGCACGGGTTTTAGAGTCAATGGGTGTCGACTATATCGATGAAAGTGAAGTTTTAACACCGGCTGATGAAGAATACCATTTACTAAAGAGTGATTATACAGTGCCATTCGTTTGTGGTTGCCGTGACTTAGGAGAAGCAGCTCGACGTATTGGCGAAGGGGCTTCTATGCTCCGTACTAAAGGTGAACCGGGGACAGGCAACATTGTAGAAGCAGTTCGTCATCTTCGCAAAGTCAATGCTCAAGTACGTCGTGTTATAGGAATGAATGCGGACGAATTAATGACAGAGGCAAAAAATTTAGGAGCCCCATTCGAATTACTGTTGGAAATTAAACGTTTAGGACGTTTACCAGTTGTGAACTTTGCTGCGGGTGGCGTAGCTACACCTGCAGATGCCGCGTTAATGATGGAACTTGGTGCAGATGGGGTATTTGTTGGTTCCGGTATATTCAAATCAGAGAATCCTGAAAAATTCGCGCGTGCCATTGTGGAAGCAACAACTCATTATAAAGACTACAAACTGATTGCTGAAATCTCGAAGGAGCTTGGAACACCGATGAAAGGAATTGAAATAGCTACACTTAATGTAAATGAACGGATGCAGGAGCGTGGCTGGTAGTATGTCAAAAATAGGAGTACTTGCATTACAAGGTGCAGTAGGTGAGCATATGAATCAGATTAAACTTCTTGATCATGAAGCTGTGGAAGTAAAAACAGGCAATGATTTATGTGGTATTGATGGTCTTATTTTGCCTGGTGGTGAAAGTACAGCTATCGGTAAGCTTATAGAACGCAATGACTTATTAGCACCTATACAAGCATTGGCACAGCAAGGGATTCCCATGTTCGGGACATGTGCCGGTCTCATACTATTGGCAAAAAAGATTAAGGGTTCCATTACCCCTCACCTTTGTTTAATGGATGTTGAGGTAGAAAGAAATTCTTTCGGCCGTCAAGTAGACAGTTTTGAAGTTGCATTAGCAATTCCATCAATTGGGTATGACATAACAGCAGTTTTTATTCGAGCTCCGCATATTGTAACCATCGGTGAACAGGTCGAAATACTTGCTACATATGAAGAACGAATTGTATTAGCTAGAGATGGACAATTTTTAGGCTGCTCTTTTCATCCCGAACTGACGGATGATGTTCGAATACTTCAATATTTTATTGGTATGGTAAATGAATTTACAAACGTTCCTAGATAAGTCAAAAAGAAGCACAATTCAGTGCTTCTTTTGTATGCTGGATTATTTATTTAAGCCTTTTTCATGTATTCGATAAATCATAGCTGCCATTTGTGCTCTTGTTGTAGGATTATTCGGACCAAATCTGCTTGCATTATAGCCGGCCATAATTCCTTCTTGTTTTATCGTTTCAATCGCAACAAATGCCCAAAAATTTTGTTCCACATCTTTAAATGAATTTACACGATTATTTACAGATTGGCTATAAAATCCGGCGTTATAAAAGATTTGAGCCATTTGCGCTCTAGTTAAAAAAGTATTTGGTGAAAAACGTTCATCACCGATACCATTAATTATTTTATGTTGTGCTACTAAAAGAATAGATTCTGAAGCCCAAAAGCTCTTTACCACATCACTAAAGTAGATGTTTTTATTTGTTGACGTCAATGCTAAAAAGTTACTTATAATAGCAGCTGCTTGAGCTCTTGTTATCGAATGATTGGGTTTATATGTACCATCAGGATAGCCAGAGATCCAACCTTTTTCAGTTAAGAAAAGAATCTGTTCTTCGGCCCAATGACCTTCTATGTCTTTTAATTTCCTATCATCATATTGATATAAATCATATTCGTCCATGATGGAGCCTACTTTATTTCGATAGTATTCCCCACCCAAATGAATATAACCGGCATTGGCAATATCGTATAGATATTCTTTGGAAGCTCGCTCATAACTCCATCCTTTTTTCCTTCTTTCTTCATAATTGGTTTTTGCGAAACGATACCTTTCGTTTAACAACAAGTTCCCTGCTAAATAATCAACCGCTTCTTTATAGGAAGTAAAAGCCCGATACCAGTTATCTCTTCTTTTGCTTTCATCATATATTTTACGGTCTTTTCCGTAATCGATTAGAACAGGTACCGGTTCATAATCTTCATCAGGTTGTCCCTTCAGCTGCCAGCCGTTCTTCGGATTATATCCCCAAACCTTTATCCCGAAAAGATTATTTGCATTCACTGCTATTCTTGTTGTTCCATAGCCGCTTTCCAGAATGGCCATTCCAATGATCGCACTAGCAGGGATTCCCCACTTTTCATTTGCTCTCATTGCATATGTATAAATTTCATTAATAAAGTCTTCCTTCATTTTGGTTGAAGGAAATTCGTATGTAGATAAATAAGCGTTACTATTTCTTCCTGACTTCTCATCTTCATAAGGTAAAGGATTCACGCTGTTTGCACTCGAAGTCAACGGGCCACTATTTAAAACTAGTAAAGAAAGTAAAATTAATAATAATACTCTGATTAATTTTATCAAATTTGCAACTCCTTTAATATTCAAATAATAGACTTAAACACTATCATGATAGCAGTTTTTTATTAGAACTAGTGCATAGAATCTCATTTTATTACTACTAATTCATGGTTGTATTTCCGGACTTTACCTATCTCGAACCCCCTTTCCAAACAAAAAACGACTATTCATCCAGCTGGACAAATGGTCGTTTGAAAAATTAATTTAATAAAAGCAATTGAATTCTCCTGCATTTTATACTAATTACTCAAATAATTAATAAGAATATAAATTTCATATTAGGGTAGAAGTAAAAAAGTAAAGTAAATTTTTAAAGAAAGAGGGGATTTCATGCAGGAGATAATCCTAATCCTGGTCATACAGCTCGTTTACGTGCCATTAATGACATTACGAACAATTTTCTTAGTCAAAGATATGAGACTTCTTGCTTCAATTTTTGGGTTTTTAGAAGTTTTAATTAACGTATTTGCACTTTCTATCATTTTTAGTGGTGATCAGAACTTTATCGCAATGATTGTGTATGCACTCGGATTTAGTATTGGGATACCAATAGGAACAATGATTGAAAACAAACTGGCTATTGGTTTTGTCTCAGTTACAATCAATACTCAGCAAAAAAATCAGGAATTGATCGAAACATTAAGAAACAGCGGCTTTGCCATCACGACATCTGTCAGTGAAGGTCGTGACAGTGAACGTTATAAATATGAGATTTTGGCTAAACGAAACCGAGAAAAAGAATTATTCGCCCTTGTTGAATCGATTGAACCAAAGGCATTTATCATTTCATATGAGCCAAAATCATTCAAAGGCGGTTTCTTAGTCGATCGTATGCGTAAATTTAAACTTAGACGTTAAAATAAAAATGAGCTAGATTCAATGATTCTAGCTCATTTTTTATGCATTTTCAGTTTTAACCCTTCCTTAATTGCCCAATATTGATGGGCATGTAATAAGAGATCCCGGGCTTTACCTGTCTCAATCCATTTTATAAAGTGGTCGTCATCAATGGGATCTTGGATTTTATTTAATAATTGTGCGAAGTAGAAATAGCCATCATTTAGAATTGGCTCTTTTTTGGTTGAGAGAAAAAAGCACTTTGCGTTCCCTATATAAGGACCGATCACTACGTTATGTCCTGTTTCTTCAAGTATTTCTCTTTCCAGGCATTGCGAATGGTTTTCATGATCTTCAATCCCGCCACCTGGCAAAAAGTAATCCCCTCTTGTAGTTTGGACTGTTAAGACACGAGTCATTGTTGAATTAAAAATTACTGCATAAATCCCTTTTCTTATTTCATAATTATGGCCATTTAATTTCTCTCCAAATACTTTCACTATTTTCACCTACCGCTAAAAGTTTTGTTAGCATCTACTGCTATATATGTATTGCTATAGGGAAGCATATGAATTCTCTTTACATTCCATAGCATTTTAAATTCTTCAATCGGCACCTTTCGATTATAGTTCTGCTGTTTTTCTTCACAATTCACTAAATGACTTAATGACTCTGAAAGGTAAATATGCTCTTTGTCATAACCTACTACTGGAACAAAATGCAGATTTTTGAGATCCTTCTGTACTTTAATAAAAACAATTACGGGAGTTCCTTTACTGACTTCGTACTTTAATGTATCAATAGTTCCTTTATAATAATTTGTCTTAAATCCGTTATTTCTTAAAACAGTACGGATTCCTTTTGGATATACATTGCCAGCTTTTGTTTTATTGGGAAAATGCTTATATAACGCTTCTCCTTCAGCCTCCTTACCAAAGTGACGCAGCAGGTAAGCTGTTGAAAATGCCGCGCATTCCGTATCTTTTTGGAAATCGATTCGATTCTTTTGAAGAATCATGTAGGTAGTCGGAAAATCCTTTTTTCGTATAACCGGAATAGGTAAAGTCATTAAATAATTGTTAATCGACACTGAGATAAATACCCATAAAGCAACTGTATTAATTATAAACATGCTACTCCCCCAATATATGAAATCAACGTGTGTCTACTTTTCTTTATTTACTATAATTCGTAATAACGTTTTCATTCTCTCTTCAAAATCTGAATGTCCCCAATAAAGCATTGCATTTTCAATACCTTCTTCACCTGCTAAACGTTTTACTAAAAGATAAGCAATATAATAACCAATCCGACTGTAGCCAAAAGTTTGACCCCCATTAATCGAGAACCATTCTTTAAATATTTCTGCTGATGTACTTTGAATTAAATCTTTTTGAAAAGCATTGATAATGGTTGCTATATTTTTTTCACAGAATGAAAGCCACTCCGGATCACGTTTATATGCAAAATAAATATCTTGGTCTACATTTACTACTAAAGTTGATAAAAAAGTTGCTACACCCTCTTGCAATAGCCATGTCAACGGATTAGACCATTGAATATCTTTTGCTTCAATCCCATTATGTGTTGTGTAAAGATGATGGACTGCATGGCCAAATTCATGCGCAATTATTACGTTAAGGCCCTCTTCATACGGTTCAAATTTTTCAACACAAAAAGCAATATGAGGATCCATGGAACGATAAGTATAAGCATTCGAACCACCTAGACCGACAAAAATATAAACATCTTTTGAAAATATTATCGGAAACCGCTTTTCATATTCTTTTGTAATCTGGGGTGTGAGCGATTTTAATTTCTTTGCAACCCAGTTCATTTGATCAATCATATTTGGATGCGCTTTTAAAGCATTTTCAAGTTTCAGTTCTTTATTGTGACAGTGATTTTCAAAATAATAACTAAAGATTTCTGGATGATGATTAAAGTAACTTTCGTAGTACTCTTTTGAAGATTCATACTGATTTAGAAATGTACTTGCCAGATCGTATATTTTCATGAAGATTTCTCCAATCATTTTTAATTATTACTTTCCATCAACGAAGTTACTCAAATTCAATTAAATCCCCAACTTTATATTTTTCTGTCACGATTTCTCCTATCTGGTCTATGCTTACTTCAAAAATAATTGTATTCAATGCCTCTCTCATTGATACTTCGTTTAATCCTTTAGAATAAAAGACAAATTCTTGCACATACGAGGAGACATTCTCACCTTCATTATTTTGTTCACTTCCGCCTCCAAACCAATAACGGTCAGTAGTATCAAATGAATCGATCGCATCTTTCCAACTATCGCTAAATGAAAATTCCACTTTCTGTCCAGCTACATTGTCTACTTCCACGTTGAATGTAAATTTCCTGAAATCATCTATTTGAGGATTTTTTAACTCATGAGTCCCGACGCTTTCAAATTCATCCTCTGTCAACTGTGAAATTGCGGCTTCAATTGTTGTAATAGGTTCATCTTTGTTACTGCAAGCAGTCGTGATGTGCAAAATGGAAAACAAACAGAATAAAAACAATAATTTTTTCATCCTTATCCCCCTTATAAATCTTGCGATAACCTAATCATATCGATACACTGAATGCCATTCTCGTAAATTTCTTCTGAATAATGCTTAATAAAATAGTTATGATCAACTGAAACGATTCTAAAACCGCATTTTTGATATAAAGCCAATTGCCCAATACTTGAATTTCCCGTACCAATTTCAATCGTTTTATACCCCTGTGTTTTGGCAACACGAATCGCATGACTTACTAATGATTTTCCGATTCCTTTTCCCTGATAATTTTCAGCTACTGCTACATTGACAATTTCTACAGTTTGCGGTCTTGTCGGTAACAGTACATAGACGCCAATGGTTTGCTCTTCATTTTCGGCTATAAAACATTCGCCCTTTGCTACATAATCTTCAACGATAATTTTTGAAGGGTCCGCCAATAATAACAATTCCAAGGGCACCTTTTCCTGTTTTTCCAGCCTTTTAATCTCCACACTTATCCCCCTAAATTTCTCGATTAGTTTTGTTTATTGATATCTTTTTCTAACTCTTTTTCAATGTCGTCATTACTCAAGTTAGGCATTTCTTCTTCAATTTTATATTTCTTTTTTATTAAAATTCCAAGTTCCGAATAATTAATCCCATGCTTGACTGCAAAAAATACAACGATGTAAAGCAAAAATCCTAAAAAGGCAAATGATAATAAATCCATGAAATCCTCTCCTTATATTTTAAATTTTACCATAATTGTAGAGTCGAACCTGATAAAATCAAAAAACCAGATGGCTAAATTCCATCCGGTTCATTGTACTGTTTGCTATTAATTGCCAATTAGTTTTACTTTTTCACAGCTGGTGGGCCAAATTCACCTAGCTGTAAATCACGGAATGCTTCTCTGATTTCTTCTTTTGTATTCATCACAAACGGTCCACCTAGAGCGACTTTTTCTCTAATTGGGACACCTGAATAAATCAAAACTTTAGACCGTGTTGATGCTTTAATTTTTAATTCGCTTGAATTTGCTTCTGAGCCATCTTCGTTAAATGAAATCGTTGCTGCTCCCGTTTTCGTTATTTTTGTCTTGCTTTCCCCAAATTCCATCTCTCCTGCCAACATAAACAGGAATGAATTATGGTTTTCGGGTAAAACATGTGTGTATTCAGCACCTTCACGAAGAGTAATTTCTGTCATCGTAATAGGAACTAAACTTTGCATAGGTCCTGTTACACCTGCAATATCCCCTGAATAAACTCGAACGAATCCGCCATCGATATTGACTACAGGTGCATCTTCAACAAAAATATTTTGATAAGACGTTTTTGTATGCTTTAAACTTTTCGGCAGATTTAGCCATAGCTGCAATGTATGAATCAAGTCGTCCTCGAACGCTTCTTCTGCATGTCTAGCTGCCCAACCGGCATTCATATATTGGACATCCCCGGCATTTAAAATGCTGTAACCGCCAGCATTATCAATATGTTCTAGTCTGCCATCTACAACATATGTTACAGTTTGAAAGCCACGGTGTGGGTGATCAGAGAAAACGCCACGCTTATACCAATCTTCTGCCATTAAAATAAAAGGATCGAATTCAGCGTTTCGATTAGGGTGAAGAATGAATCCTTGTTGCACATGAGGATATCCATTTTTATTGTACTCTGGGTACCAAAAACTTTTAATATCTCTTTGAAAGACTGCATTAGTTGCCAATTCTATTCCTCCCACCAAGGTTACTATGAAAATGTACTATTAACTTGAAATCTTCCACTTAAAGTTTATCTCATTTTCTCAGCTAACTCTAAAATTATGCCTTCCGGTCCCTGAACAAAGCATAATTTATATATACTATTGTAGTTTTGGATTTCACTAATAATTTCCGCGCCTTTCCTTTTCAATTTAGCAACGACCTTTTCAATATCTTCAACAGCAAAGGCAATATGATTTTTTGAAGATTGCTGTATACTTTCTATCTCTGAGTCTGTATGAAACTTGACCAGCTCCAAATTTGCCTGGCCATCCGACATCCCTAAAATGACAATGGTTGCTTTCACATCAGTAAACCCGGTGATTCGCTCTGCCCATTTCCCATCCACTTCCCCTTCACCAATAACTTCCAACCCAAATTCAATGAAAAACTCTTTAACCGCCGTAAGATTGTTTACTATGATCCCTACATGATCTATCTTGTGAATTTTCATATTTGTTCCCCTTTGATCCTGATTGATAGGTTTATATATACCCCTTATTTGTCTTTAGTTTTCTTATCATGCCAAGGTGTCGCTGGTCTTGAATCAGGGTATCCATTTAACTCCCGATATTGTTTCCGTTCATCTGTAAAATGCCACCAACTTTTTTCGCTGTCTGAATGGTTAGCATGATGTACGATACATCTTAACGAATCCTCTACACACGGGTCTTCCCAATATCCGAAGTGTTCCTCCAATCGATTAGTCAAATCAGCACCATCTTCGTTTTTCAATTCTTCCAAAGAATAATAACCCAATTCAGTAACCCATTGAGCCAACTTTGGTCCAATTGAAGGGATCGACTGGAATTGAGCTAGTCCACGGAGATATTTAGCACGTTCGTGAGTTGATTGTAAACATGAAGTTAATTGTTGTATATCCATTAGAGCGATTTCATTTAATTTCAATTTGCACTTTCTTAAATTTATTCTTTCTTCAGATGTTAAAGGAAGCTTTGGAGAGGACTTTTTCATCTATATTCACCTAACTTATACTTAATTTATATTTCAATTAGTTATTTACTTACTTCTTCAATATAAAACAAAGGCAGGGAAAACTACTTATTTTATTCCGACTACACGAATCCTTTTATAATCTGCCTTCCAAATGCCTTCATGATATAAAACGTCTTTTAAATTTATTTCCACTTTAGCGATTATTTGATCTTTTATTTTTTCAGGTATGCCATCAAATAAAATACTGCCAAACATGTCAATCCAATTTCTCAAACCATTTTCACCATCTAAAGGCGTTGGTCGATCATATAGTTGAGCAAAAGTCACGTGGAATCCTGCCTCTTCCATCAATTTCGAGTACTCCGCAATACTTGGATAATACCAGGGGAACTGTGCTTTTTTAAATTCAAAGCCTTCATTTTTTATTTGTTTAATAATTTCATCTGTAATCGATTGCACATTGCCTTTTCCTCCAAATTCAACAACCATTCTACCGCCGTGTTTTAAGCTTTGGTAAATACATTGCACAGCTTCTTTCGGCGAGTGCACCCAATGGAGGGTTGCGTTAGAAAATTAGGTTAATTTTGTAGCATCTCGAACGGTAAATGGTATGTGCGGGTATTTACTAGTCGCTAGTTTCACCATATTTTCAGATTTGTCGATACCTACTACTTCCACGCCATACTCAAATAAAGTATTTGCTAAATCCCCTGTTCCACAACCAAGATCCAATATTCGTTCTCCTTCCTTTGGAGCTAACAATTCCACCAAACTATTGCCATATTTTGAAACAAACGAGTGCTTACCATCGTATAAACTAGCATTCCATTGATGTTCTGTAACTTTTGAAGTACCCATATTATTCACTCAATTCTGTACAAATTTGTTAGTTCCATTATAATGGAAAATTCTGATATTGAATAACCGAAAATAAAAAGAGGATTTCACATTACATTGAAATCCCCCCATAATTAATCCATATTCTCTTGCAGTTTGACCATGTTAGACCAGCTAACACCGCCATGCTGTGATTCAGAAATACCATGGTTTACAAAGCCGAGTTTTTCATAAAAAGAAACCAATTCCTGTTTACATGTTAACGTAATTCCTTGTCGTTCATTTTCTTTTACCAACTGCTCCATTTTATTGATTAAGATTCGAGCGATACCTAGATTCCTCGCCTTTTTAGAAACAGCTACTCCTAATATACTTTGGTGTCCGCCTTTTTTAGGATTTTCTTTTATTTCTTCAAAAAGGTCATCCGTTATGTATAATTGAGGAATTACTGGACCGTTAATATAACCAACAATCACTCCATCTTTTTCAGCGACAATAAACGTATCCGTGATCAATTTAATTCTTTCCAGAAACGCTTCCCTTGTTGCAGCCTCTTCATTTGTAAAGCCTTCATTTTCAATGACTACCAGCTCTTCTAAATCTGACTTTTGCACATTTCTTAATGTAATCATGTTATTCTCAACTCCTTGATAGATCCATTACTTGTTATTTAATTTTCTTTCAAGTTCCTCAACTCGTTTTTCTAATGTATACAACTGGATTTTTAATGCTGCATCACTTCTGTTTGTTGACCTTAATGTAGATTTAAATAATATATTAAATCCCCAATAGGCGATTAAAAGGCAAATCACGATTATAAATAACCCAATTAAAAACCCAATTAAATTTTCTAAAATAATCTGTTCACCCCCATAATCTCCTTGATGCCCAATCTATATTATTCCGACCAATCTCCGTACTGAATTACTTTAATGGATTCATCCTCTTCCAATAGTTGTTTAAGTAGATAGTTATGACCGCTTCCATATAAAATAACAGCCCGCTTTGTTTCAGGAAGAATGGATTTTTTTATATTACGTACGATTTTTGAATTCCGGTAATACCAGTATCTCATCACCCACTCAAATGCCATTTCATCGTCGAGCTGCATTAAATCCAAATAGACTTTATGATCATTTACTATGTTTTCATATGAATTAATATATTTGTACAGTTCGATGATATCCCCTTGCTGAATTATAGTGGAAAGCTTCTCGAGTACCAATTTTACGCGGTTCATTACTTCCTCGAACTCTGTTTTCGATTGCCCTTCTGCTACGAGACCTAAATCGATTGATTCCTCCGGCTGTTCGTTCCAATCCACAGCATAAATGGCATCATGTCCAAGAATTTTAGCTAACCGGAACCCAATTTGATAAATCTCATTTTTCTTAAATGCTTCATTTATTTCCTCTACTTCTGCCGAGCGATAAATTGAAGTTAAATGTTCTTGTAAATGAAATGGATATTCAACAAACACTTGATCCGCTTGGAACTTCGCGAGATCAATAGCCAACTTTTCAAAATCGCTATCGCTATATTTCCTTTTATCCTTTTCCGATAATGTGTTCAAGTCAGAGGTATCGCTAAAGTGAAACGTTCCAACTAATAGAATTTCCATATAAATCCTCCCTCTATTCAACGTTTATTACTAATTATTCACTTCTTTAATAGAAGACTTTTTCTTTTTAATCTCTTACTTAATAAAAATAAAATCAGATTATAAATGCTGAAACAAACGATCGCAAAGATAGCGTCACTAGTCAAACTTATTGGTTCATATCCGCTATGGTAATTAATATGAACTTCATTTCCTTTGTAGATGAACCAAATAGCAATAGATATGAGACAATATAAAACTATTAAGAAAATATAGTGACCGTATAATATGATTTTGTTGTGTGAAGAACCGAATCTTGCGGTATATAAAAAAAGACCCCCATAAACTAACATCATGATAATGATTTGAGAGACTGCCATTTATGCCCTCCTAATAATTCATTACTTATTTTCTGCAAGCTTCTGCAATTCTGTTGCTCGATTTATAATGAAGCTATTCATATATCTGTACAAAAACAATTTGTCAGCGATACTTCCTAATGGACCAAATGGCGACTTATATTCAAATATATCAATCATTAAAGTGCCGTCTTTTTCTTCTACAAATTTATGAGTATGGGTAAATGCTTTAAATGCTCCTTTCACCATTATGTCCACAAATATAGTTGGTTGTTGCATATGTATAACCTTTGCCGTCAGTTTTTGTTTAATTCCGAAGTGAGTAGCTTCCCAAGTAACGGAGTCACCTGCATTTAATAAGCCATTTGTTACCCCACCAACAGCCTTTTCCTTCGTTTTCGCAGTCGTCTTTATATGAATGTCGACGTTTCTGGCAAGGTCAAAACATACATGTATAGGTGCATTTACAAACTGCTTGTGGATAATTATCGGCATCGAAATTCTCCTTAAAAACTTAATCATTTTCAATCTGCAATTCCTTTACCATGACTTCCTGTGGGGCACAAGTAATTTACTGAACAGCTATATTATCAACATATTGAGCATTTCCTTTATCCGTTTCAATGTCAACAACGAGTATATACTTTCCTTTTTCTGTAGGTAAATTAAAGGTTTGATTCACTATAAAATATTCTAATTCTATTTTGTTTTCATTTTGCAAAACAGAAACCTTTATTTTATTCGGATCAAAAGTTCCGTTTTCCATATTTAACGCGACCAATTCCCTAGGTTCAAAGTAAATAATATTTTGCATTTCCGCTAATTCTTGAATATCTTCTGTTTCTTTGTTGTATTTGTCATCATACTTCCAATCGATGTTTGCTTCAGCTAAAGCTTCTTGAATATCAATACCATTAGGAGTAATAACCATAACTGTCGGAGGCGAAAAATCATAATCTTCTCCAAAACATCCAGACAATAAAAAAAGTGAAAGCAATCCAATAGCAACGTTTAAATATCTTTTCACAAATAGCCCCCCGTTTTTACATACGCACGCTTATTTCCTACTATATTTTGCCACAGTAATTTGAATGATATAAAGAATCAATAGACCGATTGTTGTCCAGGACGAAAAGAATAAGGCATCGCGCCACTTAGTTTCCTGGAATGCTTCTTGATTAATATATAATCGAATAAAAAATGACAATATAAAAATGATGAGCAGTAAAAAAAGCATCCTTTTGTGTTTAATTATTTTCCACTCCTCTTATTGCAAACTTCAATCAGATTATATTTTCTTCTCAAAGTAGGTTAAGGATAAAAATTGATTCACTTGTACTTCCTTCGTAATACGAAATCCATTCTTCATATAAAGAGTAATAGCTGGCGAATTTTTGGAACCAGTTGCTACTGTTATTGTCATTGTATCGAACTGACCTTCAATAAAAGTTAACAGTTTCTGTGCGATTCCTTTACGGAAATGGTCCGGATGAACGATTAATCTATGTATGTCTACTTCATTATCGATAACTTTCACCGATATGGCCGCGCATAGTTCTTCTTTTATATAGTAGCCAAAGAAAGTTTCTCCGCATTGTTTTAAAGTATTTACTGTATCTTTCAATGGTGGGATTTCATCATAACCGATAATTTCTGCTTCTACTTTATAAGATGGTATTTGAATCGTTAATAGATCTTTCGCATTTTTTGTATTTCGAATGTCAAACTTCTTTATCATGGAACCGCCTCTCTCAACCATTTTAAACTTCCCCCTATTTTTCCAACATATAATATTTCTAGTTACTTTCCCAAGAATACAAGCAATCGTTAACTCTTCTGTAAAATCACGCCAGTAAGTCTAAATAATACTTAAAATACAAAAAATAAGATATATGAAACTCCAAAGATTAATAGAATAAGTGAAACCAAATATTCTTTTGTATCCCTCAAATACACCCAATCCAAATAGAAATGAAAGCCTAAAGTAATCGTATAAAAATATAACCAAAACCACTTCATGCCGTTATCATCCATAATATCTATAAAATAGAAACAACTGAAAGCAATGATTAGAATTGTGACAAACCCTATTCTTTGTATATTTTTGCCACTCGTCTCTGAAACTTTTCCTCTCTCTTTCCCTACAATTAATCTGCCAATAATGAAATTAAGTATACTTAGAATTAACGCTAAAATAGATACTGAAACCTGCACTCATATCCCCCCAGTCAACCTAAAATTAAACATGACAGAACTAATTTTGGGAAGTTAACTACAGGTTGTCATTTCCCCCAAGGCTGTTCACCATATTTTTTTAGCATAACGACCTCACCATTATTATTATTTAATCTGTTATAAACATACTTAATCTTGTACTCATTAGTTTTATCTAACTCTATCTTCTTATAGAATTCCCTCGATAACGTTAATTCATAATCATCAATTAACAAATAAAGGTCACCATTTTTTTTAATAATATTTTGTTCTTCGAGTTGATAATTACCATCAACGATTACATTAAGAACTGATGTAAAACCGAATATGTATAAAGCTCCAAAAGCAATTAAGATAGAGCTTATTAATAATTTACCTTTGTTCATGTAGCCGCCTCCCGTCTTAATCTTTTATACGATTTTACAAAAGCTAAAGTTTCAAAAATTCACCTTTACATTTGAACCTCTAAGGGCTTCCTCTCATTCATTGTTATTAGTAATTTCTCATTACTAAACGTAACAGAGTTTTAAGATAAAAGTTACTTTCACACTAATAATAGCGCTGATTCTAATTTAGAATCGCGCTCGTATAGTGATTTTTAATGTAGTTTTTCTTCCAAATCTAATTCTTTAACAATAGAAGTTACAAATGTTCTTAACGGATTCGTGATTGATCTACCTGTCTTCGCTTCAACAAGCTGAGCTGCATCCACCATCGATAATTGAGCAACAGAAATTATTTTATCATCGTAAATAAGTTGTTCTAACATCCTTGCTACTTCCTGATCGTATTCTTTTTTACGTCCTTGCATGATTAAGTCAAACATGTTGTTTAGAACAACAACCTCGATGTTTAACGATTTTTGATAGGTATCAGCAAAAAGTCTAAGACGTTCCATTGTTCCTTCAACGGTTGCCGCATTGGTAAAAAGTAAAGTATGAGGTTGCTGAATATTGCAGATGAAATCAAAGAACGGTTCATCCAATTTATAAATTGGTACTGAAATGGAAAGATGGTCTTCCTGTAAAATGGCAATATAGTTTGTACAAGTAATTAAAATAGCATCAATATTCGATTGGGCAATCCATTCCATTTGTTCTTTCACTTTTTGTTGCGCATCTACTTCATTGAAATTCTGATCTGAGGTTAGTCGATTCATTAATCCTGGATCAACAAAATGGACTAATTCAATGTTATATGGAGCAAGTACATTTTCTATGTATTCAATATTTGAATAATGTGCGTGTAGACAACCTAGTCTTTTTCTCAATTTTATTCCACCTGTAATTTATTTCTAATTATCTTATCAATTTGTGAATACTATTGTCTATTTAAATATAAAAACGTAAATCAGCTTGAAAATACCAAGCTGATTTACGCCATTAATTCCCTATTTGTTTTTCATTCACATAATCCAAAATGTCACGAGCCTTTAGAAATTCTTCTTGTGCTTCAGCAGGGATCATCTCAATTTTTGGTGGTGAAGAGACACCTAATTGTGCCATAACTGTTTCATAGGTTAATAACGCCTGAATATATTGTTCATATTCTTCAGCTGTTAAAATCTCTTTACTCGATGGTTGATTATTTAACCTGTCAAAGTAAGGCTGAATTTCATATATGGCCGCTTTAATTTCCTCCAGTTTTTCTTCAGAAACCTTAGAATAATCGATATTACCGTTTTTATCGCCAAATTCAAGCTTTGCATCTGTAATGACATAGAGTATTTCTTTGAACTGTTCAAATTGTTCATTTCCCAGGTCACCTTTTGCTTGGGATAATTTTGCATCAAATAATAAATAACTTTTAATTGTGATATTTGCTATATGTTTTTTTACATTATCAAACGATCCATATAAATCATCTGCAAGTAACGATTGATACGCAAATGCCCCTGTTGGAACCATTAAACAGGCAGCCATAATCGTAATCGCTATACGTTTTTTCACAAAACGTTTCACTGTTCCTCCCATTTCTGACTTAGCTTCCTGAATACCTTTCTTACTCCTTTCATGAAGCTGAAATGGGATTTCAATCTTCTCTATATCCTGTTTAAAATGATTCCCCATAGTTCTCTACCTCCTTTAAATTTTGGCGAAGTTTATTTAGAGCACGATATAAAATCGATTTTGCTGTTCCGAGCGGGATTTCAAGAATATCCGATATTTCCTTTAATGTACGGTCATTATAATACTTAAGTAAAATCACGCTTTTCTCATCTTCATGCAAAGTATCCATTAGTTCTCGTAAAGATAAAGATATTGCAATATCTTCAACTTCTTCTCCTGTATGTACTTCAAATTGGGGAATTAGTTGAACCACTTTTTTATTTTTATTAATTACGGTCAAGGAACAATTGATCGTAATTTTCATAAGCCATGTCTTGAAATATTCTGGTTTATTTAAAGTGCTAATATTTTTGAATGACTGATAAGCTACTTCTTGTACGACGTCTAAAGCATCATTTTTATTTTTCACATAGACATAGGCCATTCGATAAATATCTGCTTCATATTTTTGGAAAAGCTCTAAATATGCTTTGTCATTTCCTTTTTGAGCTTTTTTTACTAAGCGTCCAATATTCATAGCAATTCCTCCCTTCATTTTCGTTTTACATCTATTAGACATACGAGAAGAACATTTGGCTTTAAATTTTAAAATTAATTTTTCTCATCATTGGCATTATTCATAAAGAAACGCTTCCCTTATTACGGAAAGCGCCTTAAATTTTATAAGCTATTAACTTTTTGGTTTCTTTAAAAAAAATAAAAATATAAGTTGGATGATGGCAAAAAAAATAAATACTACACCTAACAGTGCTAAAGAAAGCCATCTAAGCTCAGATGTTTGAACAACACCTGCAGCATCTACTTCTCTAAAATAAATAAATATAGCTAACCCGCTAAACAAAAGAAGCCAAGCCCCATTAATTATCCACCATAATTTCTTCATTCATTTCCCTCCATAAATAAACCTACAAAGGGAAACCAATTAAGTTTCATATATTACACATAAAATTAATTTATTTCCATTTTATTTCTTTTAAGCTTTATTAAACAAATATATCCCTACAAACATTAAAGCAAGGGCAATGAGTTTCGTCATATTGATTGGATAAACAACCCCACCAAAAAGTCCGAAATGATCAATAATTGCACCTACTAAAATCTGACCAATAATAACTGCCATAAAGGTTGCAGCCACTCCGATTAAATTTACAGAAAAAATATTAATGACAATAAAGAATGCACCTAATAGCCCTCCGATTAACTGCCATTTTGGAACTGTAAATACATTTAAAAAATTTCCCTTTCCGAAAAAGAAAGCCAAAACGAACAACGCAAGCGCGCCTACCATGAAGGAAACGGTTGCGCTTTCTAATACGCCCACTTTCTTACTAAATAAGGCATTGATTTGACTTTGTATCGCAACTGCCGAACCGCCAATCAACGCTAAAAAAGCAATTATCAATTTCATCATCAATATTTCCTCCAATGTGAATACCATGAAACCTGCAACAATAATTTAATTAACTAGTATAATCACCTGTTTTAATAGTAGATTTTATTTGATCTATATGATGAAGATCGTGTTCCATTAAACCTTTCAAATATTCATAAAAGGCTATATTAGTATCATTAATCTGTAATTCAGACATCCAGTTAAGATCAGATATTTGATCTAACTGACTTAATAAGTCTTCACGAATACCGATGCATTTTTCCAATGTATTTTCAACCGCTTCGTTTCTTGCAAGTAAAGAAGAATGCGTGTTTAAATCATCGACACTTGGGCCTTTCGGTAAGCGATTGCCTTTTAATAAATATGGAATTCTGTGTTGTAAAACAAATTCATCCCAAGGGCAAAAGTGTCCTACTATTTCTATAACAGACCACTTTCCATCCTCAATCGGTTTTCTTAATAGATTTTCATCAAAAGATTTCAAACTATGAATAAAAGTTATAAAGTTTTGATGATGTGCTAATATTTCCGATTTCTCCTTCAGCAAATGAACCACCTCGATGTTTTTATTTGGTACTGAACACACAAAATCCCTACTACTGCGATTTAATAATCATTGTCTGTTTTAAAGATAAACCGGCTATCGGGATTCCACACATGCAAGTTGTCAGCAACATATCCGCGCAGCCATAATACGCCATCAACTTTTCTAACATAAAATCCTTTTGGAAAACTATCCTCATCACTGATTATTTCTGATGCGATGGTGATAGATCCAGAAGGTGCCTCATTTTTCTGTGAAGGAATTCCTGAATTTTCCTCAACTTGATCTACATATTCCAGTCTTAAGTAAGGCCCTAGTTCAGGTGGGCATAACTGTAAGCGAAGTTCGTTCGCCTGTTTATAGATTTCAGGTAATGTTGCGCCATTCGGAAAGCCCAGATCTCTAACTAATAGTTCAACTATTTCCAAGCTATACTTTATTTCTGAAGTGGTAAACCGATCATCATATAATAACTTCTCTCCATATTGGTTCAATGAAATCGAAGACTGTTGCAGCCTTTGAATAAGTTCTGCTTTGGATAGCCCGCCTACCTCTATCGTTTTTTTAATTACAGAACAATCCGGATATATTCGCATTTGTTCCCCTCCTAACATACGGTTCGAATAATGTCTTTTGCTACAGACTGGAGCTACTGAACCTGTACTAATGATTTCTATTAAACTCATTAATACTCCTTCATCCCTTTTAAAACAGGAAACGCTAGTGAATTATGACCAGCTTAAATTGATAGGCTACAGGGTATTCAAAGGATGATAGGAGAGTGTATATAGATGATTACAGCAATTACTATTAAAATCATTGCAGGTTTTATAGCGCTTATGGTTGTTATCCGCTTTATCGGAAAAAAGGAACTCGCGAAAGTTACCCCATTCGACTTTGTATTTATCGTTATTCTTGGAGGAACGCTTGAAGAGGGTGTATACGATGAAAAAGTACGAGTTTGGGATGTCCTCTATACGATTGGATTATGGACTGCGCTGTATCTTTTAACTGATTTTCTTGTCAGGAACTTTGAAAGGCTTCGTCCCATTATTAAAGGAGAACCGTCTTTTCTTGTAAATAATGGGCTGCTGGATATTAACGAGTTAAAGAAAAATAAAATAGAATCTGAACAGCTACGTTCCTTACTGCGGATGCAAGGGGTTTTTTCTATTAGTGAAGTAAAATATGTCCTTCTTGAACCGGGTGGGCAAATTAGTATATTGAAAAAGAATTCATCCGATGAAGATACCGGTGGCGTACTAACCCACTTGCTTATCGACGAGGGGCAAATTGAGGAAAGGATTCTTGCACAAATTGGAAAAGATAAGCAATGGATCATTCATCAGTTAAAAGAGGAAGGTTATGAGGATATTAAAAAAATATATTATGCAGAATGGTCTAAGGAAAATGGACTTTACGTTCAGACTTATGATTAATTATTTAAAAGTAAGTAATAATTATTAGCTCGGTTTCGATCAGTGAAACCGAGCCTGTTTACAATCTAATTTAGACCAATTTAAGCGGCTTAGTACTCTCTTTAACAAAATCCAAAAATGCGTTTTCTTCTTCAACAAATGGGTTGTGATTAGAATGGTCAAATATTATTAATTCAGAAGTAGGGATGAGGTCAGCAATTTCAATACTAAATTCAATTGGACACTGCGCGTCATACTTTCCGCCAAACACATATGTATCTATTTGAATTGTCGGTAGCTCTTTTCGTAAATCGAATGACTTTACTGCTACTTTTCTAAAGTAATCCAGTGCACGACCAACAGTCCGTCCACTATTTGGTATTGTCAGGGCATATTTTAATTTTTCTTCACTAGTAAATGACATCATTGACCATTCAAAACCTAAATCTTTTCGTTTCTCTTGCGGCGTGTCTGTATTATTTAGACTTTCCATGATTTCAATAATTCTATTAAAATTTTTATTATCAGCACAGTAAATACTATTTGGATGAGTTGCGTATGCTTTACTTGCTGCGCTGCAACCGCAAATACATTTTGTAAGTGATTGTTGTTTTAATACAGCATATTGCAATGCAAGCATTCCACCTGTTGAATGGCCTGCAAAAGCCCATTTCGGAATATGTAATGCTTCTCGAATTGCTTCTAAGTCTAATATGATTTCTTCTAAATTCATTTGGTCATCCATTTCGATGGCAGGTGAATTACCCGCCCCACGGACATTAATTAGATAGACTTGATAATGTTCTGTGAATGGGTTAGCAAACCAATTCCCTTTTTCATTAAATGCCATATAAAAATGCGTAATAGCAAGTGGCTTACCGCTTCCCTTTACAAAATATTCGAAAGTTCCTCTTGGTGTTTCAATAAATTTTTGTTCCCACATCTTAGACACATCCTTTTCAGAAAAATGTAATATTCTAACAAACACTATTATACTCTTCTGAAATTGATAAAGAGTAAAATTTCCCCAAAATAAAACCACAATGGATAATTTCCACTGTGGTTATTTCTAATCATTATTTATATCACGAATAATCCAATGGGCTGCTTCTTTTAAATTTGGAAAAACTGCATCTGCCAATGGATCCTGCTCACCTATAAAAACTGTTTTAGTACCTGCTTTTTTACCTGCCTGAATATCTGTATCTGTATCACCGACCATATAGGATTTTTCCAGATCTATTTTGTATTTTTCACCTAAATCCAAAATCATTTTGCTATTTGGTTTTCTGCATTCACACCCAGCCTTTGGTTTATGCGGACAATAGGCAACTTCATGAATCGTTGCTCCCTTTTTCTTCAGTTCAGCTACCATGTGGTCATGAACTTTCTGCAACTGCTTTTCCTTCATATAACCTAATCCAATTCCACCTTGATTCGTCACAACAAATACATAATAAAAATGATCATTTAAACTTTTAATGGCTTCTTCTGCACCAGGTAAAAAATAAAATTGTTTCGGATTGTTTACAAATTTCACTCGCTTAGTTAGCACTTCATTTATTACGCCATCTCGATCTAAAAATACCGCTCTTTTCAATCCAACCACACCTTTAATTTTAATCTTACTTTTAGTATGTTAAAAATTATCGGCTTTAAGCAGTCTTAATTCGAGTATTCAATAATTCTCTTAACGAAATCCATCAACTGAAAAAGGCACAACTCTTCTTAAGAATCGCACCCTATTTGGAAGACTTACATTAACTTTAGCAGAAACTTTTAATTTGGTTTTCAGTAATCCCTTTAATTAATCCCAGTTCACTAATCAAAAATTGATGCGTGTTATTTAACATTTCTTTTTCACTTGTATTAAGTGCTTTTTCTTCTTTCATACGCATCAAATCACGTACAACTTCAGCACATTCCAGTATTTTACCCGTTTTTACTTTGTCCGTGTTCACTTTATACCTTTGTCTCCACGGCAATATTTCATCTGATTCTCCATGCTGAAAAATATGAAGGATGTGTTTTAATTCAATTATATCAGTCACTGGACGTATACTTGAACTCAATATTTTATCCATAGGGATTGTAATTTGCATATTACCGACTGACATTTTTATAATATAACACTGTTGTTTTTCACCTAATATTTCCTTTTCTTCTACGGCTTTAATTATACCTGCTCCGTGCATTGGATAAATAATATTTTCACCAATTTGAAACAAATAATCCACCTCCATATGGCAACCTTAAGGTAACCTTCTTAACCTTAACATGTTTATGGATTTTTAACAAATTTTTAATAATATCATAAAAATTATTAAGGTGTCAATTATTTTTTATTTGATATTTAAAAAGCATAAACAATAAGAATCGTGTCGGATTAAATAAAGTGGAGGTTAGTTTGCCTATGTAACATTGAATAAATGTGTTATTAAATAGTCAGCTTCAAACGATTTATACTAGTTTATAGTCAGCACTATCTAGTACAATTTGAATCAAGCTTTTAAATAAATTTTGTTGAGAAGATTTTTGCCAGTCCTCTTCATACTCAGCCATTAACCACATTACTTCATCCAGAAAGACATGCTGTTTCGCCATTTCCCAATATCTTTTTTCTTCATCGGTAATGTCGATATATTCTTTGTATCCAGCTAAAAATAAATCCCATTCATCTATTGTGAAAACCCGGTCCGGGGCTTCTTCATGTTCATTATGAAAAAGTAGTAACGCGAGTGCTAGATCAAATAATTTCGGTATCCAAGCAGCATTATCTGGATCAATTAGAAATGGCTCGGGGATTAATATTAAATTATTTGCTTTAAAATCATGTGGCGTTGCAATATGCGGTAAATTTGCACTGTAAAGTATCTGTTGATTCGCTACACTTTCCAGCAACTTTGTTCTTAATGCCACATCAATTTCTATTCCAGCTTTGTTAGCATGTTGGATAATTGCCTCCATACTCTCTTCTACTTCTTCCTCATTAAAATCATAGACATCGTAGTCAAGGAGGTTATAACTATTTGAAACAGGTGAATAGCTGTGGATCTGTCCTAACATTTTACCTGCTTCATAAATTTCATTGTCTTTACCTGAATATTTTTGACCTTCTATAAATGGATAAACTACAAAATTTGTATCTTCAATTTTTTGTGGGTTTTCAACTTTTAATTTAACTGGTGTTACAACATTTATCCCCTTATCTTTTAGCATGTTGATATAAGACATAACACTTTCTGCTCTGCTTTGCGTACGTTTTACAACAACATCCTGATCACCATATTTCACTCGGTATACGGGTGAATATGGATAAATGCTTTTAGGCTCTTCTTCTACATCAAATCCAAATATATTTAAGATTTCGGTTCCATTCATTATTGTAACCACCTTTATTTGCTGAATTGTTTTGTACTATAGCTTCTATGTACCTTATCTTAAGAAGTGAGGGTTATAAATTCTTCTGCATCTTTTATACAGATTTCCATCCCCTTTTCCCAGAAATCCTTAGATGTGATGTCTTCCCCTAAATGTTTCATCACTAAATCTTCTACCGTCATACTGCCTGAGTCTCTAAGTAAATTTAAGTAATCCTTCTCAAATTCTTTTCCTTTCTCCTTGGCCTTTGCAAAAATTCCTAATGCAAATAAATATCCAAAAGTATAAGGAAAATTATAAAAAGGTGAATGTGTAATGTAATAATGGGGTGTCCAAACCCAAGAATACGTAGACGGCTCGTCAATGGAACCATTATAAGCTTCTTGTATGGTCTCATTCATTAATTGGTTTAAACGCTTGGATGAAACAAGCCCTTTTTTACGCTCTTCATAAAATCTCTCTTCAAATAAAAATCTGGAATGGATATTCATAAAGTTCATAACACTTCGTTTCAATTTCTCATCCAATAAAAGCAATTTCTCTTCTTTTGACTGCGCTTTTTCCATTGCTGCATCAAATATTATCATTTCTGCAAATGTTGAAGCGGTTTCGGCAATACTCATCGGATACTGTTTATTTAACCCATCCGCTGATTTCATCGCGTAATTGTGGAAAGCATGACCTAATTCGTGCACAAGGGTTAACACATTTAAAAACGTCCCGCCAAAAGTCATAAAAATTCTTGATTCACCGGTCAGCGGAAAACTAGCACAAAACGGGAAAGCCGATTTATTGTCACGGTCCTCCGCTTCAATCCAGCCCTCATTAAAAGCATGCTTAGCAAACGCTTCTAATTCGCTTCCGAACTGACTAAAATGGTTTGTTATGAGAGTAGCTGCTTCATCATATTGAATTTCAGGACTTTTATTCGTAATGGGAGCCCAAAAATTATAGGCTTTCATGCTAGGATTCCCCATTAATTCAGCTTTTCTTTTTAAATAATTCGAGAAGGGTTTTTTATATTGCTTAACGACCAACCACATTGCATTCATTGTTTTTTCCGTAATTCTGTTTTCCTTTAAAGGGATTTCTAATACATTTTCAATTCTTGAATGTTGATAAATTTGTAATCGAAAGCCCGTAATATGATTTATTATTTTGGCGAATATCTCTACTTTTTCTTCGTATATTTCTTCCAATGCTTGATGAGCTTTATATCGAACCTTCTCATCAGGGTGAGATCTTAAGTTGATTGCTTGCCCTATCGAAAGCTGTTTTTTATTTCCATCAATTTCAATATTTACTTTCATACTACCTATAAGTGCATTATAAAAATGACCCCAAGAATGAAAACCATCAACCATTAAATCAGCTATTAACGCTTGTTCATCATCTGATAAAGGAGTATTCTTATTTTCACGCCATTCAGTTAAAATAAATTTATAATCTGCTAATTCTTTAGCTTCTATTAACCTTCCCCATATCTCCTGTTTAATATTTGTTAAGACAACCTGTACTTTAGATAATTCATTTTTAAAATCAGATTCAAATTTATATATTTTACCACGTAAAATTACAGCATCTTGATCTTTAGAATCTTGAGAAAGGAGACAAGTGACAAAAGAATTGGCTTGAGATAAATGGATGCGGGTTTCTCCAATTTTGTTCATTAATTCTGCTACATTAGCCGCATCACCTATTGAGGGCAGTGCAATAAAAGAGGCAACCGATCTTTTTATAGTATGTATATACTCTTCCAATTCATTTAAGTGATTTATGAATTGATTTGACTTGCTTCCACCTAGAAAAATGCTATCTAAATCCCAATTCATTTCATACGGCATTTTAACCTTCCCCCTACTGAGAACAATTGCTTTCGGCATAATTTACACTAGATCATTTATTTAATTCATTTTTTAATAAGTCAATTGCTGTCATTACTTCTTCTTTATTTTTAGAATCATTCATATGGTTGCGGGCGTGAAGTAGCGTCGGTCTAACGGACTCGACTGAGCGGCCAAACTCATACATCCACTCATATCTTGGAACCATCCAAGTATGGAAATGGTGAGTAGTATCTTCATTATAAAAGTAATATACGTTCTCGATATTTAATACTTCTCTTTGGGCCTGTCTTATTCTGGTTAAAGTCTGAATATAATCTAATTTTTCTTCTTCAGTTAATTCATCAAAAGACTTGATATGCCTTTTAGAAGCTAATATGATTAACCCTTTGATTGGATAAGCTACATCTTGATGGGCGTGAAAATATTTCGTTTCATATACAACTCCGCCATCAGGTTCTATCAAACCAGTTGTTAATGCACAGCTTAAACATTCAACTACAACATTTTTTCCATTTGATAATGTTATTTTCTTAATACAATAACCCCCTTTACGTTTCCTAAAAAACTCCTATTATTTATTTACATAGAGTTTACATGTATTTTTCGTTCCCAAGCTTTAACTTAAATGATTTGAGATTTTTCATAAAAAATTATTGTTATCTTTTCGTTTATTATTTTGGATTTACCCGTCCTTTTATAACCTAACTTTTCATAGAGGTGACAAAGCCCTTCTTCTTGCATAATGGTGTCCAATTCCCATAATCTTGCGTCTTGATATATATTCTCTATTATTTCAAAGACTTTTTGAGCAATTCCATTCCCTTGTTGCTCTGGCAAAATAAATATAGGGCTGACACGATAAGATTTATTACTCATTTTTACAATTCTAATGCCCCCAATAGTATCTTCTAGATTTCTAATTAAATAATAATCTGTAAATGGTTGCTTGAATCGAGTAATAACTCTTTCTAAAGATTCATTAGCTGGGTTCGTATCGTAGTCCTGATATTTCTCAAGTAAAGGCATAAATGCTTTCACTTGTATCTCATGAAGCTTGGCCGCGTCATCTAAAGTTGCTTTACATAGTGAGACTTCCATAACATATAAACCTCCTTTATAAAACCTTAATTCATATTAACATATTTATCCATATCTAAATTAACCCGTTACACCTGTTTATTTTGGTCATGTAAATATCACCTAGATCTTAACTATAGTTCTCTATATAAAAAACAGCGCTGATCCTAGTTCAGAATCGCGCCTCATTCACTTCCTTATTATTTGAAAATCCTGTAAAGATAAAACACGAAATAAACGCAACAGTTGTTACAACAATTCCCATAAATAATCCGATTGCTCTCATAAAAGGATCATCGCCTGGATAGGCAGGCTCTAGTGTGACTAACATATAAATCAATATAAGGGACAAAATCATATAAAAACTGCTCCCAGCTGTTGCCATCTTCAACCGATTTTTTCTCGTACCTTGCCAAGTTTTATTAATTATTATCCATAAAAAGATACTTCCGATTACAGCAAGTATCATCACAAGTAAATGTACATACGGAATTAAGAAATAACTCAACAGATAAATAAGAAGAGCTGTTGAAAAAAATAGGATGGCATTCGTAATAAATAGCAATATTCCAGCTAACCAATAATTTTGAAACCATCCAGCATTGTTCAACTTAAATATTAGAAAATTGTCTTCTCCAAGTATGTTTATTAATGGCCTTTTAAGGACTGTGACAAAGAATATGCCCGTAAGACCAATAAATAAGAATAAAATTAAGGACATAGCTACCCTCCTAATCGTGATTCTTTTGCTTGAATATTATTACAACTCAATATAAACCACCATTTTAAGATAGTTAACGCCATCAATGGAATAAAGTTCCTTAGAAATTTCCATAAAACTGGGCAGTAAAAGCAGCATCGTTTCATGAGGAAATCGATGCTTCTTTTAACTAAATAAACTGAGTCGTTATTCAGTCAAATTTATCTTAAGCTCAACGTCCGTTGCTATCGGGTTATCAATGTAATTGATCCATAGTTTTGCTCTGCCATTGTATGGCTCGTAGTACTCTCTATAATTAAAGCCTTCGTAGGCAGACGTAGAGAAACTGCTTCCTTCAGATTCAAGCGACTTACCATCCTCTTTTTCAGCAGGAAACAAGTGCTGGCGGCCGTGGTCGTCTTTGACTGGTGCGTTTAAGTATACATTGTTGCCGACAACTTTAATATCCCAGTCAATGAAGTCTGGTTTGTAAAGTACTTCCTTTGTTGTGAAGTCAACTTCGATATAATCTTCGCCTTTTGGAACAGCTTGTATTTCGCCGATGCGGACGATGAGTTCATCCGAATCGTAGAAGTAATTGCTTTGTAAGTATAACGTGTACCGACCTTCGCGGAACGAACCACTACCAACTAAACCGTTGCGAATAAGTTCACGTTTACTACCGTTTTTAAGCTCAAGTGAGATGTCATCGAGAGCGACGATTTGCATCCTATTCGATGGATCTGGCTTTACTTCAATATGAATGCGTAGCGGTGTCCGAATGATTTTATTGATTGATAGACGTTGACCTTGTGCTGTAATACTCGCATTCGGTTCTACTATTTTAGCTTTAGCAATCGGATTTTCAAGTGTGAATGGAATCGAAATCGTTTGTTTGTCACCATCTCGCATTTCAAATTCAACCCGGAAATTAGGGTTTGTCGTATCGAGCGGTTGGTCAAGCGTCATTTCAAGTATATGATTACTGTGTGCAACCGGCTCGTTTAGGCCGTCCAACGTACCGTAAGATAAACTATTTTCAAGCAGTTGATCCCCTTGGTATATATTCACGGAATAGTTATGATGATCTTTTTTTTCTTTCGGATAATCGAAATCATACATGAGCATAACACCGTATTCATCAATGATCGCCCCTTGCACTGTTATTGTAACATCCTTGTCTTGCACAAGAATGCCAAGTTCCTCGTAGTATTCATTGGCTATGGCATCTTTTATCCCCTCATTTTCCTGTACGAGTTCAACAATAACGCTAAGGCCAGGAATTTTAGCGGCATAGTTAGCAATAGTCGGCGAGACCCGGACAGTTAATAAAAAACTTAGAAAGATGATAGCCACTGCAGTGATTGCCTGCCATTGCTTCTTACGGCGGCGTTGTTTTTTTACTTTTGTAAATGCATCATTTCGACCTTGGCGTAGCTTATCTTTTGGAATATCAATCATAACCAATCCTCCTTATGTCCAGCGGCTTTACGCAATTTTTTTAAAATGGCGTGCAACCTTGATTTGACGGTGCCTTCCGGGATATTTTGCAGTTCGGCAATTTCATTGTTTTTCAGCTGTTGAAAATATTTTGCGTAAACGAGCTGTTGTTCTGTGAGGGTAAGTAAGTTAAGAAGACGACTGATATCGGAATAAATCGGTGCTTCGCTAATGCTGGTCTCTTCAATTTCCACGGTTTGGATACGTTTATTCAGCATATCTTTACAGCAGTTGATGAGTACTCGGACGAGCCAAGTACGCGCAAATTCAGGCTGTTTAACAGTATGCATTTTTTTCAGTGCCTTATAAGTCATTTCCTGCATGGCGTCGAGTGCGTCCTGCTCATTTTTTAAGTATGTATAAGCAATTGGATAAAGTACTTCCTCGTCTTTTTCAATCAGTTCGAGGATTGCTAGTTGGTCTCCAGCGGTAGCTTTTTCGAGTAAGTTTTCCAATCTGTGCCACCTCCTTATTTATTAGACTGTAAAAAATTAAATTTCGTTCGAGTCGAATGAAGAATATTTTTGGAAGTTATAATGTGATGGATAGGGTATATTTTATCGTTAACTACTAACAAACACTATTGAAGGTATAGAGGAGATCGATGACAATGGTTTATGCGGATTATGACTATGGAGCGCTATATAAAGACGCAATTCTTTTTCAAGAATGCGCCCGATTGTTGTAAATTTTTATTCCATTAAAGCCCCTTTAATTTTAAGTGCTTTCCTTCTGAAAACACTTCTTTTGCAATTAGTTCGTAGGAGCGGATTCGATCTTCCGGTAAGTATGTGATTGTATTAATCATCATTTCATCTGCTTGGTATTTTGTCTTTAATTCAAATAATTTCTGTTTTACTTCATAAGGATTGCCAATAATCATACTTTGTCTAACTTTATCTAACTTTTCTATTTCTTTTTCAGTCAGCTTATATTGCTCAGCTTCATTTATAGAAGGAATGCCTTGATGACCTTCCCCTTTGTCCATTTGTAGAGACCAGATGAGAAAGCTTGCTGCAACTTCTTCGGCTTTTTCTGCTGTTTCACCACAAATAACATTAACAGTTACGATGACTTGTGGTGTTTGCCCTTCTCTTCTTGGTTTAAAAGTATCAATATATTCCCTAATGATAGCAGCTCCATCATGATCGCTCATAAAATGACCGAAAGTATACGGCAATCCATTTTCCGCTGCTAATAAAGCACTTTTTTTACCCGTGCCAAGTAGCCAAGGTACTGGCGGGTTTTCAGGTATGGGAGACGCGGATAGCTTTGAATATTCGGTATCTGTTGGAAAATCATCATATAAAAAATGGAGTAAGTCTCTCAATAAGGCAGGAAAGTTCCCCACATTTTTGATAAAGTTATCAGACAAAGCAGTCATCGCTTCGGCAGACCCACCTGGCGCTCGTCCGATTCCTAAATCAATACGATTAGGAAATAATGTCGCTAACGTATTAAAGAGTTCAGCAACTTTGTATGGTCGGTAATGAGGCAATAAAACCGCGCCAGATCCTATACGAATTCGATTCGTATTAGCGCCAATGTAGCTTAACATGACTTCAGGTGCAGGACATGCCAGTCCAGATAAATCATGGTGTTCGGCAATCCAGTATCTTGTATATCCTAGTGCCTCCCCAGCCTGTGCTAATTTCATCGACCAGTTTAGTGCATCCTGAGGTGTTTGATTTGAAGAAATAGGGGATTGATCCAATATGCTTAATCTCATTAAATTTCAGTCCTTTTCTTCTACTAAAGTCAATTTATACTGACCTACTTGATTTTCTTCATACAAATTCGTAACAGAAGTGGAGTAGTTATAAATCGTTCCTCTAAACATTAATTCTTTCTCAGGAATCTTAACGTCAAATGTTCCGTTGTAAAGTAAAGTCGCAATGTCATGATATTCTTTACTTGTCACATCAAAAATGACCGAGACTTTATAAAACCCATTTACTTTTTCTTCTTCATAGCTACTCAATTGAATTACTCTGTCATTTAAAATTATTTTACTGACCAAAAAATCACTTCCTTTTAAATCGTTGTTGCATGACTTTTACATTTATTCTTTACAGAAATCTACAAACTTTTTCGCCTGTATTAACGACATACCTGTTTGCTCTCTCACAAACTTCACCGCTTTAACTTCACCGACTGAGTTAATTTTCTCTTTTACTAAGGCAATCAGTTCCTCATGGTAAATTTTAGTATAATCCATTTGTTTCGCCCCCTAATATATTTAAAGTATAACATTCCCAAATCATCGTTTGGCAACACTTCATAGACTAGTAAGTCCATCATCAGAATCACCCACTTTAAAAGGAGTTGAAGGCAAATTGATCATCTATCTTTTCTTTTCCAATCATGTGGGGTTTTCGCCCAATTAATAATTGCTAATGATAAACAGAGAACAATAAGAGCAATTACTGTAAGAGATAAATTTTCCTCCCATTTAATATTACCATTAGCAAAATATTGACCAGCTGTTACAAAAATAAAATAAGTAATAGGGAAAATAAGATAATATAATTGATTTTTTCTCATATGATACCCTTTCTTACTTCATTGAATGTTATTAATAATATGGCCTTTAAATTAATAAAGCACTTTTCTTACTCAAGAAAAGCACACTTTTACAACCTTGTACTCCTTGAATTCTGAATTACTAGAGGAAGATCAGACTAATATTTTTCAATGACTCCACCTAATGATTTAATATTGAAATTTTAAACGTTTATTTAGATTAAGATTTTAATTTTAAATTTTGTAATTCCATATAGTAGCTTAATACTTCTAAGAGAATCTCAAAGTTATAATTTGTTTTTTCATGTATTATAGTTGCCCACTCAGCTACTGTCCTTTGTTTCGCATCTTCTAATAAACCGTTCATTGAAGATGAATAACTTCTGAAGTTATAAAATTCCCAGTGAGTTATTTCATTTTCATACTGTCTACTTTCAAGAAGTGGATAAGGTTTAATCAATCTTTGCGAGAATTCAGCGGCTTCTAATAATTGCATTTCATCAATTGCATTCAAATTAAATACTTGCTTAGAAATTTTTCCATTTGGCCGTTTATATAAAATTTCAATTTCATCATCACCTTGGTGTTGTACTTGAATCTTGGCACCTGGAAAAAATCCTATGCACTCCTCTAAATGAGAGAATGGACTATTTTTGTCTACACAAATAGGCTGAATCCATTGATCCCCTAAGTCACATAAATATTTATACTTTTTTTCGTCTACTGCTATAACAGCTATATGAGCGTCTTCAGTAAATAAATGATGACCGATTGCATACGCTTCAATATTATTTCGTTTAAATTCATCCAAGAGCCAAATTGCTAAATCAAAACAGTTCCCTGTAATCTTATATTGTTTATAATGTTCTTTCATAAGCTCAACTGAGCGTTGATATTTTAATGGGTCTTGTTTTGCATACCAAGCTTTTGTAAGTGTTTCCATGGGAAAGTGCTTAAATTGATTCCAAATCTTTAGTATATTTTCTGAAGCCTGCATTTGAATTTCTCACCTCTTTTTTTAATTTAAATAGTTTACTTATGCTGCAATCGGAATAAAAAAGCTGCAAAAATAGCTATACCAAAAATTGAAATGCAAATATACAATACACTTGATTGTGTCCCTAAAACACTGCTACCTATTTCGTAAACAACTCCGTAAGTTAACATGTAGGAATCCATTGCCTCATTCGCATTTCCAAACACCGTATTCAAAGAATCTTCCATCAATAGCTGACGTAATAATACAGCGACGTGACTGACAGGAAATAAATGAATGACCGTTTGGATTGCTTTCGGCAGTACCCCCATGGGAACATATACTGCGCATAAAAAGCCAATTAGTGTACCAACCAATGAATTTACAGTGGAAAATGCTTTAGCTGATTTCGCCAATAGTACGATCACTAAATTAATCATTGCGCTCAGCAACACACCAAGTATAATCACTCCGAAAAATTGCATCAGCTTCCAAACACTCGGCAATTCTGCACCAAGCGTCAATAAATATACTTCAGATACAATGAATGCAATAGTGGTCATGATAAACCCGATCATGACCGAGCTAATAACATAGCTTAGCTGAATCGAATACCGGGATGCGGAGGTAACAAGAAAATCCGCTGTACGCTTGGATTCCAGATCACTAACGAATATTGCAAATACAGCTAATGTTGATGTCATGGCTGTCATTGTTAAAATACCAGCAATCATCCATTCACTTACAACTAATTCAACTGCCGGTGTCACTTCAATAACCTGACGAATGGCATCGAGTTGCAGCTTCTGCAAAAAGACAATAAATAATCCAATTGAAATCAAGACAGACAGCAGTGAGAAAAAAACGAGCATTCTGTCACGGAAGAAAATTTTATTATTGCGTACAATTAAGCTCGTCATCATATTATTTCTCCTCCCTCGATTCATTCGTTTCGATAAATACTTGGTCGAGCGAACCTTTTATTACTTCAAATGATGCAATATAGGGTTCGAGTTGAGCCAAAATTGGAATCGTGGAAATTGTTGACGACACTTCCACCTTCCACCCATCTTGATGCTTTTCAGGTAGCATAGGCAAAATAGCGGTTACATCTTCAATTGCAATAGAAGGTTTTAAAACAAATTGCAAAAAGTCCTTTGCATAAAGCGCTTTCAATTCATTCGGTGTTCCTTGTGCAATAATTTCACCATTTTTCATAATGACAATATCATCTGCATTTGCTGCCTCTTCCATATAATGTGTTGTCAAAAATATCGTCATGCCTACTTCCTTACGCAATCGGTCAATAGTAGCCCACACAAATTGTCGTGTGAATGGATCGAGTCCCGTCGTGGGCTCATCTAAAAATAACAGCTTGGGCTTATGAATAATTGCCCGCGCAATATCTGCTCTGCGACGCTGTCCACCTGAAAGCGAACCGTATTTTTGATGTTCGATGTCTGCAAGCTGTAAATACTGCTGCACAAAATCATAATTTTCCTGTAACATTGACTTCGGTAAACGATAAAAACGGCCGCGATGCAGAATATTTTCCTTCACCGTCAATTGATGATCTAAAATACTTTCCTGAAATACAATACCAATCGTTCTGCGGATAGCTTCATTGCCTTTCAGATTACCAAGTGTATGTCCATCGATTGAAACCGTTCCGCTCGTTTTCTCTAAAAGCGTACATAACATTTCAATTGTTGTGGATTTACCAGCACCATTACTGCCAAGAAATGCGAATAATGCCCCCTTTTGCACTGAAAAGCTTATCCCTTTTACGGCTTCAACTTCTCCGTACCGCTTTGTTAACTGTTGGACATCAATCAATACTTGCATGTTACTCACCTCGATGTTGAAGTTGACTGTTCATTTTTCGAATTGCACGCTTTTCTTCGGTATAATAATACAGCCAAACGATGAGATAAATAACCGAAGCGCGGGCGTATAATAAAAAGACTGATTTACCATTATCAAGATCAAACCAGCTGCCATAATACCCTATGATAAAGACTGCGGTTACAGTAATAGCATAATGAATTAAAAGTACAACGAACATTGACCAGTCCAATTTATACAGTTGATTTGCTACTGCAATGACAGTTCCTAAAATGACTGCATAGAAAAACTGATTTACAATCGTTTCACTCCCCCAGTAATCATGTGGAGATTTTAATGAAATGAGCATGATGATAAAATAGGATGAACATAAACTTATTGAAATGCTTTGTATTAAATTTTTCACTTGCTATTTCCCCCTAACCCGAATGCCTCTTTTAACGCTTTGAAATAATTGCGGCTTATTGGAATTGTGACTCCATTTTCGAGCGTCAGTTGCGGGTTGCCAAGTACCTTCGACTGGATGGAAGCAATTTTTTTAAAATGAACAAGTGTCGCCTTATTGACACGTAGCAACTGCGATGAAAAACGTTCCTCCAGCTCATAAAGCTTTTGTTTCACTTCCAGTTCCTGCTCATCCGTTTGGATAAATACTTTCCCCTGTTCGCTGTAAATGCTGTACACATCCTGCATTTTGATCAAATGAATATCACCATTGGAATAGCCTGCAATCGTATCATTAGTCGTTGATTGGTTAAGCTTTTTCATCAGCTGCGCCACTTGCTCATTGTATTCCGGTGCATGCACATGAACTTCGACTTCCATAAGCTGATGCTCGATATGTAAATGAATTTTCATAAGGCCCTCCTTCATGGTTTGTAGTATAGCAACTCTTTTGTACGGATTTTATATTTGGCGCTAACACGTATAAAGCTATATGTAAGTTGTAAAATTTAGATTGTATCATGCAATTTTATTATAAGTATTATTTTCCAACTATTGTTAATAAAATTTTAATTTTAAAATAAAGTATTTATAAAAATAAAATAAAAAAGCAACCTCCCGTAGTAATCAGGAGATTGCTTTTATTAGTGTCATATTATGTTGTTCGGGAGCTATTTTCAAGCCCTTACAAGTCGATCGGTTCGCCGCCTGTCACACCGTAAATCTGTCCGGTAATGTAACTTCCTTCATCGGATGCTAGAAGGACATATACTGGGGCAAGCTCTACTGGCTGTCCTGCACGACCAAGTGGTGCATTTTGGCCAAATTCAGGGATTTTGCCATCCGGTTGTCCATTATCCAACTGTAGCGGTGTCCAAATCGGGCCTGGCGCAACCCCGTTCACACGTACCCCTTTAGAAGCAAAGTACGAAGAAAGGTTTACTGTAAAGTTGCTAATCGCACCTTTTGTAGAAGCATAGTCCATTAAAAATGTGGATGGATTGTACGATTGAACCGATGTCGTCGTAATAATCGCACTGCCCGGTTCCAAATGTTCTTCAGCTGCTTTAACGGCTTCAAACATGCTGATAATATTTACTTTGAACGTATCTTCAACTTGTTTGATTGTTAAATCACTTAGTGTTGGCTGTGCAATTTGCTGCCCTGCATTCAGGACGAGTGTGTCCAATCCGCCAAACGCTTCTACTGTTTTTTTCACCATTTCAGTCGCCGCGCCATCTTCACGCAAGTCATATGGCAGCAGCAATGCTTTTGTTCCGGCTTCTTCAATTAATACTTTCACTTCATTTGCATCTTCTTCTTCACCTGGGAAGAACTGAATGGCTACATTTGAGCCTTCGCGGGCATAAGCAATCGCGGCAGCACGGCCAATTCCGGAATCGCCACCGGTAATTAAAGCATTACGTCCTTTCAGACGATTATGCCCTTTATATGATTCTTCTCCACAATCAGGTTTTGGACTCATTTCATTTTGTAGCGCTGGAGTATTCTGTTCTTGATCCGGGAATTTCTCCGTATGAAATTTTTTTCGTGGATCGTTTAGATTTGGGTTTCCCATCAAAAATCATCTCCTATATAGTTAGTACATTATTGCAAGGATAAATCCTGAAAAGTTTATAACTGCTTAACAGATTTTCCTTCACAAAAATTGTTACATTTTTTAAATACCCTGTATGATTTACTTTAAACAGGTACAGATTTTATTCTTCGATTAAATCCATTGTGCTCATTTTTATTGTGTTTCCGGGAAAAATACTTGCGCTGTGCTGATATCCACCAGAGTAGGACCATTCGTATTGAGTGCTTCTTCCATCACGGACTCAAGCTCGGAATCTGAAGCAGGTCGTAATCCTTTCCAACCGCAAGCTTCTGCCAATTTAACAAAATCTGGGTTTGTTAAATCAACTCCTACTTCTTCCTTCTTGGCAACTTTCAGCTTGTCCCTTTCCATTTGCAAACTTTCATTATTTAAGACAACGACCGTAATATCAAGTTCATAACGGGTTGCTGTCAATAGATCTGCAAGCACCATTTGGAGCCCTCCATCCCCTACAATCGCCACTACTTGTTTTTCTGGCTTGATAAGTTTTGCGGCCATCGCTGCCGGAAGACCAAAGCCCATTGTTCGCCAGTAACCGGAAAATAATACAGATTGATCTTTTTGTTTGAAGTTACGATTCGTCCATACTGTATTATCCCCTGTATCCAGTGCGAGAATCGCATCCGGTGCTACTGTTCGGTCAATGGCGCGGATAATTCGGGAAGGATGAACAGGATAACCTTGAGTATTGCCCTCCTCCTCATTTTGCGCTGCCCATTTATCTTTTGCTTGCTGTAAATGTGCTACCCAATCCTCAGAGCGGGTGAATTCTTGCAGGCTCTCCGTTAAAATTGGAATAACTTCCTCTGTTTTACCCATGATTCCTAGTTCTGTCGGAATTTCTTTTACAAACTTATCAAATTGGCGATCGATCTGAATAATTCGTCCATCCGTTGGCACAAACCCTTCCGGCCACCAAGTCGTGCCCGCAAGAAGTACTACATCTGCCTGTTTAAATACATCAGCAGCATAAGGATTCCCGCCTTCGCCAATCCCTTGTAAAACAAGCGGTGAAGATTCATCAAACAATCCTTTTCCGCCTAAACTTGTTAGAATGCCGGCTCCCCACAGATCCGCTAGTTTTTCCAAATCCGCTGAAACAGAAGTGGCACCTAATCCAGCCAGAATCATTGGTCGCTTCGCTGTTCTCATAATGTCTGCTGCGTGTTTCAGACTTTCTTTCGTAAAGCTGGAAGTACCTTCAATTACATCCGGCAAACGACGCGGTTCCCCTTTAGCAGGCATCATTAAAATATCCTTTGGTATGGACACATGGGTTACAACCCTCTGTCCGAGAGATGTTCGCGCTGCTTTTTGCAGAACTTCAATCGTCGCATCTGGGTGTGCCAGATTTGCAGAATATGCAGCAAAAGGCTTCACAAGCTCCTGCTGGTCAATATATTGCGGATATTCCGTGCCGATTTTACTGCTTTCGGCCTGACCAGTAATTGCAAGTACAGGCGCTCTGTCTGCATGCGCATCACCAAGTCCATTTATAAGATTTGCTGCACCTGGTCCCATTGTTGCAGTACATACACCAAGACCACCAGTCAATTTAGCTTCTGCAGACGCCATAAAAGCAGCTGTCGACTCATGTTTGACAGCAATGTATTTAATTTTATCCTGTTTTGCCAGTGCATCGATAAGCCCGAATGTCGCATCACCTACTACTCCATATATCCGTCGTACACCGAACATATACAATTGATCGAGCATTAATTCAGAAACTGTTCGCTCTGTTTTTCCCATGACATATGAACCTCCTTGATAGACCTTGCTAACCTGCCAGTTATAAAGTCTAATTTAAATTTTTTGTTCATATTTTTTACCTTTCCCTAAATCATTCGAGTTAATCTTCCTTTTTTCAAACACAGGTATATCGCATTGGGAAATTTTATTAGATAATATATAATGAATGAACTTATGGAAACATCTTTTCTTCGTGGTTTTTTAGAGGTTGTGCTATATTCAATTTGTCAGGAGTGATTTGATGAAGAAATTTTTAACGATTACTGTAATAATCCTTGTTTTACTCGGAGCAGCCGGATATGCTGTGTGGCATTTTGGGACAAATATCGCTTCCGAAAAAATCGTCGAACAAGTAGAAGCTAATTTAAATGATGAAGATAAAGAAGAAGTGAAATCCTATATTGCAAAAGATCCGAAGCTTCAGGAAATTGTAAACGAAGCGGCAACTACGATTCCCGATTCTCTACCCTTCCAAACGAAGGAAGAAGCAACTCGTCTGTTAATAAAAAAAGTAGGCATTAATCGTTTACTAGCCATCCAGGAACAGGCTCAAAATGGTTCAATCAGTATTGATGAAGTAGTTTCTGAAATGGAAGGTACACTGTCTGAGGATGAAATATCTGCGTTAAAATATGTTTTATATAAGGAATTGTATAACCAGAATTAGTCAACTCGCCGTCAATAGCAACAGCTTCGTATTGGTGAACTCAAAAATAAAACTCGATTTCGAATAAACGGAATCGAGTTCTTTTTATACAATGTATTTTTCTTTGCATATAGCCATAATAAATTATATTTACATTGCATTATCCTAAATTTCTTTAAGTTAGGAGGAACTAATATTAAAAAATGGCCATATATTTTAGGCATTTTTACTTTCGTAGTATTTTGTTTTTTATGGATAACGTTTGAAACAGCCCACATTCAAGCTTTTGACAAGGGCGCTTTTGAATTATTGTACGGTAACAAATTCATTACACTGTTTCATTATTTAGGTGAAACTAAATTTATTTTTACTGTCGCAATAATTCTTTGTCTCATTATTTGGATCTACAAAAAAGACTATAGATTGATTGGTTTTGTTATTTTTTCCGTAGGTGGTGGATACGGATTATATCAACTATTAAAACGAATAATTGAGAGGCCGCGTCCGGATATAGCGGATCAATTTTCTACATTTAGTTTTCCTTCAGGACATGCTGTGCATGGTTTATTGTATTTATTTACGATCGCTTATGTACTAAACCTTCTTTACACTTTAAACAAAGCATCACTGATTGTTTGGATCGCAGCTATTGTCTTAACTTTACTAATTGGAATTTCTCGAATTACAGAGGCACGTCACTTTGCTTCAGATGTGATAGCTGGTTGGTCGCTTGGCTATAGCTGGTTTATGCTTTGCTTATTGTTGTATAAAAGAAGTAATGATTTTAGACGCTCAGAAAATAACCATTCTGATATTTAGATAAGTTTGCGAAAGCAGAATACTGGAAAGCATCCTTCGAATAATTTTAGAAATTTTGGCGAGAATAGTCACAGCACTAGGTTCGAAGGATGTGACACTGTGGACTTTTTTTACGGACAAGAATCTCTAACGGCAATTCAATGGATATTAAGGGCAATTATCGCCTTCTTTTTCTTATTTTTTGTAGTTAAAACAATGGGGTTACGTTCGTTTTCCCAACTACGATTACTTGATTATACAATGGCAATACTCATTGGCAATATCATCGCCCACCCACTATCAGATGAAGGGTTAGGATTGGAAGGATCATTGATTTCCATGTCTGTTTTAGTCGTCCTTTATTTAGGTTGTTTATATGTAATGAGAAAGTTTATCCCGTTCAGAGAATTTGTAGCGCCTCCCCCAATTGCTCTCGTTAAAAATGGGCAAATTAATGTAATAAATTTAAAAAAAGCAAGAATCACAATAGATGATATTTTATCAGAAATGAGAAAACAAAGTATTTCAGATATCAATAAGATTGCTTTAGCTCTATGGGAACCGGATGGGGAGATATCAATTTTTCTTTCTCCAGACCATCAGCCTGTAACAAAGTCAGATCTCAATATTACATCCCAACCTTTTTCCTATCCAATTACGATAATAAAAGAGGGTAAGATTAAATATGAAACGTTACGTAATTCACCCTATACTGAAGAAACCCTTAAAAATACTGTAAAAAAATCTTATAACGTAGAAATTAATGCGATATTGATTGCAACAATTGATCAAAATAATCAACTGCAAATTTTCCTCAAGTAGAACCCAAGTAGAACTATTAAATTGTAAGGTTCTTTTGCATTGTAACAGTTGGAATTTCATCACCATTTTTATTAATGATGATTTCTTCCTTTACGATTTTATATCCTAATTTTGAATAAAGCGAGATATTATTCTTTTCACTTTTCCGAACTTTGCATACTGAAACAAATATATTATTTTGCATAGCGTAGCCTTCTAAATATTTCACCAAATTAGTTGCTACGCCCTTCCCCTGGTGTATAGGTAATACAGACAATCTTGAGAAATACATAAACTCATCTTTTAAAACACATTTTACGAGTGCTATTAATTCATCGTTATCGTATACACCGATTATTTCTGTCCCTTGTTTTACCTCAGTAATAATGGATTCTGTTGTTTCATTTAAAGCACTGGACGGTTGTGGATCTGTTTCGTAACGCTTAAACGCTTGATGGATAACTTTAACCGCTTTTGCTGGTTCTATATTCATTTCAATTTTCAAATTAACACTCCTTCTAATAAATATAAATCTATACTTATAATTATACATATATTACAAATTAAGTAAATTAAAAAAGAACACTTTCCTTATATCAGAAAAATGTTCTTTTTAGTCATATTTATTTAATCTCAAAATCACTTAGCGGTTGAAGCCCTTGTATAGTAATGCTTGGTGAATGACGAGAATTCAATTCTTATAAAGAAATTCAGCGATCGAATAAACTATAGAAATAAAAGGTAGCTCAACAAAAAAGAAAAACCAGAAGAAATCCGCATTATTAATTTTAAGCCTAGGTTTAATTTCTTTTTTTGCTTTTACACCAATCTCCATTACTACACTCCTTTACTACATAATTTTGAAGAAGATTCACTTCTTATTTATCCAAAACTGTAGTAAATCATATACCCTTTCTTTCATGAAAGCAACCTATTTATCAAGATAATTTTAAATGCATTTTTTGGGATTATCTTTCAATATAAATTACATCATTTGTAGGCTCGAGAACCTCTTTATCGCCTAAAGAAAATGTGGTATGTAAACGTTCAATTTCTGCATACTGAACAGCTTTACCCTCATTGACAAAGACCAGTAAGTAAATATCATCTCTTGAACCAATATTGCTTGGGTCGGTGAACTTGACGCCTAATTGTTCTTCTAAATCTGCTTGGGTCGTATAAGGTTCAAATAGAAACGCCTTGTCCCATTCAAATTCGACAAACGTGCTTAAATAAAGATGGCTTTCACTATTATCCGATACCATAATAATGGAAGAATGCAGATTTTTTTCAAGTTCTGTATTCCTTTTAATATTGCTATCACTACATCCGGCTATCAATAGCAAGGACAACAAAATAACCGCAATTTGTTTTATCAATTGATTGATCCCCTTTTATAAAAATAGACGCGAATTCTTGTTCAAGAACCGCGCCTTTCATTAAGTTATGGAGCAAAATCCATTAGACCTGTAAACAATAAAAATAGCGCTAATACCCAAAAAATAAAGAGCGATGAGGAAAGAATTAAAGAGAGAACGGGAATTAACTTTTTCTCCTTTTCTTTCGATAGCGCCACAAGTGATAATAAGATCCCTATAAATGTCATGACATAGGTGATATAATCTCCTGTCATATTTCCAGTGTGGGCTAACCTTGTCGGTGTTACAAAGACGATAAAGAAACAAATAATACCAATTAGAAGTGAACTATAGCTGATTAAACTATGCTTCCTATTTGGCGCTTTTTGTTCAATATTTTGCAATTAAACAACCTCCAAAATTTGTAATTAGCTTCATTCTACTTTCTTATACAACGTTAAGCAAATATCGGTCTTTCATTAAATCTTAACTATTCTATACTATGCCCATTTAATGAAATTGAACGGGACTATTTCAGGACCACAACGGTTTACTGATTCAAGTCTGTCACCTGTAATTTACGATGAGATTAGTTCCCCTCATAATGATAAATGATTTGTACAACCCCTGAAGAGAATGTTCTTGTATTCAAGACTTTTAAATTTAACCTCTCTTTTATATCGATAAATAACGGTTTGCCTTCTCCCAATACGACTGGATGAATGGATAATCTAAATTCGTCAACAAGCTGTAAATTGATAAAAGTAGTAATGAGGCTTGCTCCGCCATATAGCCAAATATCCTTACCAGGTTTGTTCTTTAATCTAATCACTTCTTCACGGATGTTATCATTTATAAATATTGCCTCTTGACCGGTCACGTTTTGAGTTCTGGAGAAAACATATTTCTCTTTACTATGAACCAAATCCCACATTTCTTTTTCGGTTTCGGAGCCCCCTTCTTCAGGAATATATTGTCCCCATAAGTCGTAGCTTTTTCTACCGTAAAAAATCGTATCTACTTGATTCAAAAAATCGTTAAAGTTCATTTCCGGGTCCATAATACACCAATCTATTTCACCGTTTTTCCCTTCAATCAATCCGTCCAAAGTAATTGCCAAATCTAAAATTACTCTTCTCTTAGTTGTATGATCTGCCATAATTTTTTCTCCCTCTTTGATGCCGCTTACTTCCACTCTTCACCCAAAATCGCGTAATAGTATTCATCCCACCACTCATCACCGTTTGGAATACATTTCTTGAAATATCCTTCCCTTCTCATGCCAATTTTCTCCATTACACGATATGAAGGCGGATTTTGTGGCTGACAAGTTGCGATCACTCTATGTAGCTTCTTTTCTTCAAAGGCATATTGTAACATTGCTTTAGCCGCTTCAGTAGCATATCCTTTATTATAAAATTTCGGATTGAATACCCAGCCTATCTCATAAGTATGATCTCCAAAATATTTACCGAAAAATATATGTCCAATCAAAGTATTTTCACCTTTCAATATGACCGCGAACTTCTCCGCTTCCTCCCCCAAGTTTTGTTCGATAAAATCTTTTGCCATTTCTTCTGTAAAAACCCCTTCAGGTATATATTTCATGACATTGGCATCGGATGTATATTCATATACCGCTTGTAAATCTTCCATATTAAATTTTCGTATTAATAATCTTTTGGTTTCAGTGTGCATCCCCTTACCCCCATTTATAACTACTATTTTCTAGTTTCGACATTACTTGATTGTTTACCTTTTTAATAAAACGTTCTGATTACTTCAAACAGAAAATCCTCACCACACGAGTTGGCAAGGATTTCACTTAGCATTTACTTAAGCTTGTTGATTGTTTCTTTTGAAATATAGAAACCACTTTCATTGTATACGCTGATTGTATTTGTCTGAATTTCATTTGTAGTCTCTTTGCCTGATTTATCCGTTGTTTTTTTAATGATAACATTCTTATTTTCAGGGATTTCAAAAGTAGTCGTGCCTTTCTTCACTACAAGTACCGCATTTTCCTTATCCGAAAGGTCGATTGTAGTCGTCATTCCTTTGCCATTCAGTGCTGCTTCTGCGTTAGCGTAAAGATCTTTTGTTAATTTATCTAACTTAATGCCCATGAAGTTGGCCATTTCTTTTGCTAAATCAGTATTATCTACTAGTCCGGAAATGCGTTTTGGTCCATATGAGTACAGGAATACGTCATCGCCTGTATGTCCTCCAGTAGTGTATCCTAAATCCGCACGTTTTGATAAAAGATTGACGAATGTACCGGCAAGCTTCTTCGTTTCTGTTGCATTCAGGGCAGCCGTTTCCTCTGCAGTTAAATTATCCAGTCCATATAATTTAGCTACTTCCACTAAATTCGAACGGTCCGGCTTTAATTGACTTAGTGCACCTTCCACTGTCATCGTTGCCTTCTTCAATGGATTTATATAATTGGATATATTAATTTTGTCATATGTAGAGCTCGTGTTTTCATTACCAATCGTAATCCCGCTGTTGCCGTGATCTGTTACTGCTATAACCATCGTATTCTTGTCTTTTTTCGCAAATTTCAGCGCTTCATTTACCGCATCATCGAATGACAAAATATCCGTAACCATTCCGATTGGATCATTCGCATGAGCTGCCCAGTCGATTTTACTCCCTTCAATCATAAGGAAGAACCCATCTTTATCTTTGTTCAGCGTATCGATTGCTTTTGATGTCATTTCTGCCAGTGAAGGTTCATTTGAGTTTGTTTTCGTACGATCTAGATCATACGCTAAAGAACTGCCGGCAAAACTACCGTAAATTTTATTGGAATTGGACGTTAGTAACTCATCACGCGTTGTAATTAGGTCATATCCATTATCTTCAATTACGCTAACTAGATTTTCGCCATCTTTCCGGTTTTCTGATTTTAAGTAATCATATCCGCCGCCAAGAATCACATCCATATTTTGATACACTTGTTGTTCTCCGATATCGTCATAATTACTGCGAGACGTTACGTGTGAAGAGAAACTGGCAGGTGTCGCATGCTGAATTTCAGAAGTTGACACGATTCCTGTAGCCTTGCCTAGTTGTTTTGCTCCTTCTAACACATTTGCAACTGGTGTAAATGCATTGTCCGGGTTTCCTTCTACACCCGGCATATCAATTACGGATGGCAGTACCCCTACATACCCGCTGTTTGATTTATGGCCGGTAGCAAGTGCCGTTCCAGCTGGTGCCGAATCTGTAATAGCCGATTCTGCTGAATACGTTGTCACACCACCTGTTAAAATTTCATCCATTGCGAGAATTTCACCTTTGTACCAGCGAGCTAACGATACAGCGTTATTGCTGGAACCGTCCATCACGAGCATGATGACATTTGTCGGCTCCTTTTTTGCTTGTTTCGCTTCAGCTTCAGTATTGAACTGCATGACAGAAAGAGATGATACTGCCACTGTCCCCGCAAGTGCATAAGTAAACCATTTTTTCTTGTTCTTCATCAATGAAATTTCCTCCTAAGCAACCGCTAATTTGTAATTCGATTTCATTGTAAAGTTCTATTGTAAAACTAGAATGTTAGAATTGTTAAGAAATATTGAGTCATTGTGAAGGTCAAAAAAAAGAGTGAAGCTCATCATGCCGCTTCACCACTTTTAAAATTGATTATAGTAAAATATCTATCCATATTTTAATGGCCGTGGCACCAATCATAATTGCAAGCAGCCATTGCAGCATTTTTACATTCATTTTCTGACCGACTTTTGCACCAAGTGGCGCAGCGATGATACTAGCGATAATCATAATAAATGCCGGCCAATAGTCTACCTGGCCTGTCATCACTTTGCCGACACTACCACCGATCGAGGAGATGAACGTAATTGCCAAGCTTGTCGCGATCGTGATTCGAGTTGGAATTTTTAACACCGTCAGCATAATCGGTACGAGTAAAAATCCGCCGGCTGCCCCGACAATTCCTGACCCGATGCCGACAATCAGTGCAAGTGAGCTTGCCAATACTTTATTGAAGGTAATTTCTGTTGTATTTTCAACCGTTTTCTTTGGTATAAACATCATGACAGCTGCAATGGCGGCTAATAGACCATATACAATATTAACGGCATCTTCAGACAAAAATCCTGAACCGTAACTGCCGATGAAGCTACCGATTAAAATCGCCACACCCATATAGATAATGAGTTCTCTGTTTAACAACCCGCTTTTACGGTAAGCCCAAACCCCTGCAAGCGATGCAAATAGCACTTGTACAGCACTAATTCCGGAAACTTCATGTGCGGTAAATGCCACCAAACCGAACATTGGCGGAATATAGAGCAGCAACGGGTATTTAATGATTGAACCGCCGACCCCTAGCATTCCGGATAGAAACGAGCCGATAAATCCAAGCCCGAATATGACAGCTATATACATAAATGATAAATCGATTTCCATATGTTTTCCTTCTTTCAAAAATTCAATTTATACCACAGCTAAATAATTGTGACTTCGGCCGGGGTTTATCTTTATTCAACGGGCGTTTATATACACCCGCTGAATAAAGATATAGCGAGTAGAGCTTCATCTACCCGCTATTATTTTTTTATGCTTTTTGAATGTAGAAGTACAGGACGCCTGCTTCTTCTTTTTGTTCTACGATAGTGTGGCCGCCTGCACCTGCCCATGCTTTGAAGTCGTTTAATGCGCCTTTATCTGTTACTAAAACTTCTAGTACTTCACCAGAGTTTATTTTATCAATTGCCTTTTTCGTTTTTACGATTGGCATTGGACATGCTAAGCCTTTTGCATCTAATGTTTGTGTAATATTCATTTGAAATTCCTCTATTCTTAAATTTGTTTGTTGTAAGCAATCTATAAGTTTACCGTGTAACACGGTTGCGTGCTTCTTGAGCGTGAGGCATGCATTGGTGTAACATCTATTGCTAAACTAAATTAGCGTACTGCGCAACGGTTTGGACCGATTTCCATTTCTGTTTGTTCGTCGTTATCAGGTGTAATTTTACCCATGTTAACGTGGCGAATTTCTTGGTATGCATTCGGTTGTGGTGGTAAGTTATCTGTTACCATTGAGCGGAATACGTCTTCTTCTTCCACATTTAAACCGTGGTTTTCAGCGAATAAATCACCAAGGCGTTTTGCTACTGTTCCGTCTTCGTTTAGCTCGTCAATGATCATAAAGTGAGCTGGTAACACGATTAAATCTTCTGCTAATGTGCGGTAGCGAAAGTATAATGTTTCGCGTAAGTCACCAACCCAGTCTTCAGCAAGTCCTGCTAAGTCTGGACGACCGATTGAATCGATGAATAAGATGTCACCTGTTAATAAGAATTTACCGTCAATGACAAATGATGTTGAACCAATTGTGTGACCTGGTGAATAAAGTGCGCCTACTTCGATTTCAGAAGCACCTAATTGTACTTTTAAACCGTCTTCAAGTGGTTCGTAGTCAAATACCACTTCTTCTGCATCTTTCGGTGGTAAGTAGTATGTTGCACCTGTAGCTGCAGCGATGTGACGACCACCAGAAATGTGGTCAGCGTGCAAGTGTGTATCGAAAACGTGTTTAATCTCAACACCTTTTTCTTCAGCGAACTTTGTGAATACATCTGTGAAGCGTACTGCGTCGATGATCGCTGCTTCGCCTTCAGAAATGGCCATGTAAGAAAGACAGCCCTTACCTAAACGTACGAATTGGTATAACTCTCCGCCGTTTGTAAGATCGCCGACTTTAATTGGCTCAAGATACATTGACCAAGACTTCATACCGCCTTCTAAATAGCCAACTTCACGACCAGCATCAGCTAACATTTCTGCTACCATGATAGAAGAACCTTCTTTTGCACACACAACTAGTACCTCTTTGTCTGTTGGAATTTGCGGTAAAATTTCATCTACGCCATCCAACAGATCAAAATAAGGAATATTTAAATAATCAAATTTGTGACCTTCGATTTTCCAGTCTTTAAATGCATCTTCATTACGAACATCTAAAATAAACAACTCTTTGTTTTCAATTACTTTGCGCGCAACTTGTGCGGCTGTCCATGCTGTTACTGTCATTTAAATTACCCCCACCGGTATATTTTGGTTTAAAATTTTTTCTTGTTAAAACGTTAATGTTGGTGCAGCATCCTTCGCAAAATCCAGGAATGTAACGGCGCCGCCTACTTCAATACCATCAACGAAATCTGTTTTTGTCAAACCCATCACGTCCATCGTCATTTGGCAGGCGATGAATTTCACTCCTAAATCCTGTGCCATTTCCACTAATTGCGGGATTGCCGGTACATTTGCGTTAGCAAAGCCTTCCGCAAAGTGTTCTTTGCCAGCAGGCATTTCAAGTGCATTCATCCCTTGTTTATGAATTAAATTTAGACCTTCAAATGTGAAAAAGATGGCTACTTCTTTTTCAGAAGCTGCTGCTGCCGTTGCGATATTAAATACTTTATAAGCATCGAAAAGCCCACCGTTTGCTGCAATAATTGCTACTTTGTTTGTCATATTACTCTACCTCTTTCTTCAATTCGCCTTCATAACCTGTCATACCAGGCAAGACGTTGTATACTTTTGTAAATCCTGCTTCAGCCAGTTGTTTGGCTGCCAAATCCGAGCGTGTTCCTGTACGGCAAATAACATAAATTGTTTCTTCTTTATCAAGTTCACTCATTCGTGTTGCTAATTCGCCCATAGGAATTGATTTTGCTCCCGTGATATGGCCAAAAGCGTATTCCGCTGCTTCACGTACGTCCAAAATCATTCCTTCTTGTTTCACGGCATCTTCATTCGAAATCGTTTGTTCAAATGATTTTTCCGCTGCATCACTGATTTCCGGATTGCACTTTCGGATATAGTGATAAAACACACCATTTACTTCATTTGAGCCGATATATTGATGACCGACCGTTTTCGACCATGCAGCTAAATCCGCCACCGAGCCTTTGTCTGTCGCCTGAATTTCAAGCACTTGTCCTTCTGCCACATCATTCATCGCTTTTTTTGTTCTGACAATTGGCATTGGACAAGCTAAACCTTTTGCATCAAGTTGTACGTCTGATTTAATCATCGTTATCCTCCTAGGGGTATTATCCTATTTAAATTTTTTACTTACTTAACTTCGCCATTCCATTCAAGCATACCGCCTGTCATATTCGTCACGTCAAACCCTTGTGATTCCAAAAAGGCTGTTGCCTGACCGCTGCGGCCGCCTGAACGGCAAACCATAATGTATGGTGTTTTCTTATCCAATTCGTGCATCCGGAATTCCAGTAATCCTAATGGAATATGGGTAATCCCGGGAATATGACCTGCTTCTACTTCCGCTACTTCACGAACATCGATTAAATGAACCGCTTCACCTGCTTCTAATTTTGCTTGTACTTGTTCTGGTAAAATTGTTTTCATTCTTTCTTCCTCCTTAATAGGCACTCATGCCGCCACGTATATTCGTGACACGGCTATAGCCTAATTTTTTCAGTTGATTACATGCTTGTTTGGAACGCATGCCGCTTTGGCAAATGACCACAATTTCCTTATCCTTTGGCAGTTTTGAAAAATCAGAACCAAGTGGGATATTTTTAAATTGTTTCACATTGCGCTCTTTATACTCAGCAGGTGTGCGTACATCAATAAACAATTTGTCTTTGTCATTGATCATTCTTTTGAGTTCTGTCGTCGAAATCGTATTGACGCCTTTTGCCGGCTTCATGCGCCAGGCTAAAAATGCCACGATCACGGCGATTAATAGTATTGTTTCCATATGTCACCTCTTATATGAATAAGTTGACGTTTCCGTCTTCAGCATCCGCTAAATAGGCCGCTACTCCGGCGTATTCGATGCCATCAAGCAATTCTTCTTTTTGAAGTCCCAATAAATCCATCGTCATCGTACATGTCACAAGTTTTATGTCTTGTTCCTGTGCCATTTCAACGAGTTGTGTTAACGTTAATGCGTTATGCTTATTCATTACATGCTTGATCATTTTTGGTCCCATGCCAAGCATTTGCATTTTTGATAAGCCAAGTTTTTCTGCTCCGCGCGGCATCATTTTGGCGAACATTTTTTCCAGGAACCCTTTCTTAACAGTTACCGGTTCTTGTTTTCGTAATGCATTGATACCCCAAAAGGTATGAAAAATTGTTACCTCATGATCATATGCAGCCGCACCGTTTGCAATAATGTAAGCAGCCATTGCCTTGTCGTAATCACCGCTGAATAATACGATTGTTGTTCTTTTCTTTTCCAACGAAAGTCCCCCTACCCCTATAGGTATAATGTATTTCAAAAATAAAAAGTCTTATCGACTTTTTACTAGTAAATCTACTGCCTGTTTGACCATGGCATTTTTATCCATCGTTTCGGCATCTTCTTTTGAAAGACACTCCACTAAATTATCCGTTACGATGACACCGATTGTACGGTCAACAGCAGAACGGACTGCACTAAGTTGTGTGATAACATCTTTGCAGTCCTTTTCTTCTTCCATCATCCGTAATATGCCGCGTAACTGACCTTCGACTTTTTTCATTCGTGCCAATACTTTTGGATCATACTGCATTTGCTCACCTCATTTGGAATGATTTATTAACCAAACTATACTACCCCTCAGGGTATATGTCAAATATTTAATTTTCTAGTAGTGTTGAGAACAGAAAAGCTTTCTCTCACCTTTTATTATACCCATGCAGGTATAAATGTCAACAAAAAGAAACTCGCACTTTTGTGCAAGTTTCCAAAACTAGTGCTCATGTGTCTTTCCGCATTGTTTTGTTGGATGCACTGTTCCAAATGGATGATTTGGTGGTGCATAGATGGAATATAACTTTAACGGAATATTTCCGGTATTGATTAAGTTATGCCATGTGCCAGCAGGGATGATGATGGCGCTATCATCAAAAACGATCCATTGCAAATTTAAATTGTCTTTACTTTTACCCATTTGAACAATTCCTTGACCTTGTTCAATCCGTAGAAACTGATCGACATTCGGATGCATCTCCAACCCAAGATTCTCACCTGGATGAAAACTCATGACAGTCAATTGCAGATGATTCCTGGTCCGTAAAACGGTCCGGAACGCACTATCGCTCTGTCGCTCCATGAATAATAATGACAAATGGGTTTTTGCCATAGTCCGTTATATCATTCATGCTGTTACCAAAATCCCACTATATATTGGGCATAAAATTCATGTTGATTTCATCCCTTAGCTTACAATGTATTCCATATAAATAGATTATGAAAAACTTACAGTTAACGTTCACTTTCTTTTAAGTTAATTCCATTTATTCCTTTAAAACAGGCGCAATTTTTTCGATTATTATACATACCACAACAATCATCGATAAAACTATCGTTAACCATTTAATCTCTTCTCCCAACAAGAAAACAGAGGGATAAATTAGTTTCTTTAGTATCCGTTTTAAGATTATATGTCCTTTAAACTATCTTGCGGATTTATTATTCCATAATAAATTAAAAATAACACTTTTCTTTATGGGAAAAGTGTTTTCTGTAGTTCTTCGCTATGTCATGAAAGAACTTTATAAACAGCACGCTGATGCGAGAACGTTTTAAAACCATGAATTCCGTGGAAATTGCCGCTTCCCGAGTTATTGACACCGCCAAATGGTAAATGAAGATGCGTATTGTGCATAAATATTCCGTTGACCGTCACTCCGCCAGAAGACGTCGTTCGGAGCACCTGCTGTTGGAAATGCTCATCCTCACTATAAATATATAGCGCTAAAGGCTTTGGATTCTGCTGGATATGGCGAATCGCTTCTGACACATCCTTATACGTTTTTACAAATGTGAGCGGTCCGAAGATTTCCTCATCCGCAATCCGCATGTCGGGCATAATATTTCCTAATAAAGTCGGCTCGATTAAACGATTTTCATCATCAAATATCCCTCCGCTTAATACGGTTGCTCCTTTTTCCATTGCATCCTCGAATAACCCCTTAATCCGATAATAGTGTGCATCATTAACAATTTGAGTGCGCTCCGTTGTGCGTAATTTACCGTCATCATAGAGCATACCTAGCGTCATTTGCTGAAAAGCCCGTGCAAAACCTGTTAAATCGTCTTCATGAACAAATAAGTAATCTGGTGAAATACAAAACTGTCCAGCCATCATTACCTTTCCGAAAACGATTGTTTGCGCCGCTTTGAAAGGATTATACCCTTTATCGATAATAACCGGCGATTTACCGCCAAGCTCAAGCGTTACAGTTGCCAGATGCTCGGCCGCTTCACGCATGACTATTTTGCCGACACGGGGACTGCCCGTAAAGAAGAAATGATCAAACGGCAGCTTCAGTAATTGCTCGGAAACATCGGCTTCCCCCTGAACGAACGCGACCTCCTGTTCATCAAATACCGATTCAATTATATCTTCCAGTATCTGATTATAGGCAGGATTAAACTCGCTTGGTTTAATTAATACACAGTTACCTGCAGCCAATGCATCTACTAATGGATGAATTGTTACGGACAATGGAGAATTCCAAGTCCCGAAAATGCAAACACAGCCACGTGATTCATATAAAATATAGGCTTCTCCATCTTGAGTATTTTCAACCCGATCAGATTGCATCCATTGCTCCAGATGCTGAACAGTAAAATCTATCGCCGATGTAACGGAATAAATTTGTTGCTCGGCTGTCATAGTCGTCATGACAAAATCCCTGTTCGCGGCCTCTACCAAATCCTGTGTACGCGTCAAAATCGCATTTTTCAAATTCAGCAGTTTTTTGATACGCTGCTGTGCTGTTGTTTGACGTGCCTGCCACTGAAAACCTTTTTGCTTGTCAAAAATACTTTGTAGCTTGTTTATCGTAGAAAAACTCATCTTTCCCACTCCCTTTTATAAAATTTAACTTACCTATTTCAAATCCTTTAATTTAAACAAGCTGCTCTGTGGCTGGTTCTTCTTCCTCTATTTTCAAATTGCGCTTTTGCAATGTGATGACAAAGATTCCTAGTGCAAGAACAACTGCCCCTAAGCATGCAAACAGTAAGTACGATAAGCCTTGACTTAAATTTGGAAGTCGTAAAAACAGTCCCAGGAAAGATGTTGCCAATAACGACGATACTGCAACAGCTAACTGAATGACACTCATTGCAACACTAATATCTTTATCAGGCAAGTTCATTTGAATTCCTGTGTGGAAAATTGAAATCAAAACACCGCTGGACGTTCCCCAAATTAAACAAATAATCGTTAAGGCTAATGTAGAAGCAGATGTTGTAAAGAACGTTAGCGTGAAAATCATAGAAGCAAAAATAACCATCGCAATGATTGCAACCAATTTGAAATCTTTCAATTTTACAACAAGGAATCCGCTCATTGCAGCAAATATGAAGGAAGTCGTCCCTCGAAACGTCATAAATAAGCCAGTTTCAGTTGGTGTAAAACCAAATAAATTTTGTAAGAACATTGGCAATAAAAAAATTAGCCCGGTTGCGGCAAACATAACGGCAAAAACACTTAACATGCAAACGACAAAAACCCGATATTTAAATAACCGTAATGGCACGACCGGATGTGCAACTTTCTTTTGGCTAGTAATAAAACCGAAAATCGACAATACAAAGACGGTTACCAACACGAACATCGGGACAGATAGCCAAGGAATTCTTGAGCCGCCAAATGTTGTAATCGCAACAAAAACTAAAATAGCGACACTTAAAATACTTATTCCCTTATAATCAAGTTTTGCATTTTCTGTCCTCGGAATATTCGGCATATATTTAATGACTAAATACAAGCCGATCACTCCAATTGGAGCAATCGAATAAAATACCCAGTGCCAGGACATATACTGTACAAATATTCCACCCAATGTAGGTGCGACTATTGCTGTAATGGCATTTAATGCCCCATAAAACCCTAAAAACTTCGCCCTGTTCGCCAAATCAAATATATCGCTGATGACGATCAGACCAACTACAGCCGCAAGTGCGCCGCCCAAGCCCTGTATCGCCCGGAAAATCATTAAATGGTAAATATTTGATACCAACAAAGGTGTTATTATTTCCGAGACTAAGATAACTAAAATACCGATAATCAAAATTTGTCTGCGTCCATAAATATCACTCATTTTCCCCACTATTGGCGTCATTATTGCACTTACAGTCAAATTTACAGTGAATACGAGCGAGTAAAATTCGATGCCGCCAATATCATCAATAATTTTAGGCAACGCGACTGAGAACTGGGAGGAAACCATAAGCCCCAATTCTATACACATAAAGACCCCAACCATTAATAAAACCTTTTGTTTATATGTTAGCGACTCAACAGTTATAGACGTTTTTAACATGAACAAAATCACCTCTTTGATTTTGATTATTTTGTTAGACTAAACTTTCCGCTCAATTAAACAAATAGCCCGAACTAAAACAATGTTGTGTCGTCGGATCAGACGTCTTATCTATAGATTCGGACTAATTTTCTGAGTTTCATTAAAATAGAGAGCGACTTGATTTAAATATTTCAAATATTTAAACGCAAATCACTCTCTATATATCATCCTCTATTTATGCGCCATAATAGGTTGCTGCTCTGTTTGGACAGAATTTTGACTGGTCCAATTTAAAGCATTAATTGCCAGATCATAATATTGATCAATGCTTCCTAAATAATTTTCGTAGTATTTAGCCTGCTTTATAAATAAGTGGCAATCGATTTCCTCCGTGAATCCAATCCCGCCATGAATTTGGATATTATGGGACGCCAATCGAATGAATGCCTGCGTTGCAAAAATACGCGCACTGCAAATTGCCTCAATCCGGTCTTCTGAAAAAGTCTCCATTGCCCAGTTTGCATAATAGGAAAGCGAACGTGCAGTCTCCAAATCCAATTTCATATCTGCTAGACGATGTTTAATCGCCTGGAATCTGCCGATAGGGTTTCCGAATTGTTCACGGATTTTAGCGTACTCGCTGGCCATCTCCACTATATGCTCCATTGCACCTACCGCTACGGAAGATAACGCAGCATTATAATAAAGCAAACCCTCCTGCAACATTCCCCAGCCATCTCCTATTTGGCCAATAACATTTTCAGCCGGAACTTTCACTTGTTCAAATTCAACCATTGACAGCTTTCTCGTTTCAGCAAAATTATCCTGTGGTGTAATTGAAATTCCCGGTGTGCTAAGATCGACAGTGATTAATGTAATTTCATTGTGTATTCGTAGCGGAACTATAGCATGCTGTGCGAGCTCTAAATCTGGCACCTGTGTTTTCACACCATTTAAAATAATCTGCCCCTGACTCACTTCACCAGAAAGCCGGATTCCCTGCTCTTTATAGCTGCCACCTGGCTCTAACCATGCCACCGTTAAATTTAAATCCGAGTCGGCTATTTCCTTTAAAAAATACTGTTTCTGCTCCTTCGTTCCGAAACGTTCAATCAAAGGAACTGCCAATGCATTTGTTTCAAGGTGTAAACCCGGAAGCAATACCCTGCCGAACTCTTCCATGATCGGCACTAAATCGAGCTGGCCTAAGCCCATTCCCTCGAATTCTTCCGGGATATTCAATTTTGTCCAGCCCAATTCCTTTAAATCCGATAAAATATTTTTTACATGCTCTGTTTTGTTATCAATATAATCTCTTGCAATTTTCGTATGTTCCATATCCCCTAAAAATTTCTTTATATATTCCCGAAACATTTCCTGTTCCTGGCTTAGAGAAAAGTCCATCTATTCACCTTCTTCTCATTTATTTGCCAATATCCTTTGGCAGGCCTAAAATGCGCTCCGCAATTGTATTTCTCTGGATTTCACTCGTACCGCCTCCGATTGTTTGACCAAAGGCATAGAGATAATTCCTTTGCCAATACGAGTCGCCATACACGGCATCCTTTTTCCATAACAGCCCTTGGTGCCCCTGAATTGAAATGGCTTCTGCGAACAGTTCTTTCGTATTTTCGCTGACTAAGAGTTTATCCATTGAGCCTTCCACTCCAGGATGACCCACTTTTAGCTGCTTAGTTAAATTGCGGTAATAGTTCAGCAAGGACCCGCGCGACTTAATATACAAATCCAGCAGTCTTTTGCGGACATCCGGCTTTTCTATTACAGGCACATGATCCTCCGTAACATTGCGGGCCAGTTCCACCAGCTCATCAAATTGCTGTTCCAATGAGAACACCTGTGCACCAATGCCCGTTCTTTCATGCATGAGCAACGCAATTGTTACACGCCATCCATCATCGACAGCACCGATTATTTCACTTTCATAGGCAACCGCATCATTCAAATAAACCTCATTGAAATCATGCTCTCCATCCATTTGAATAATTGGTCTAACCTCGACGCCCGGCTGATTCATATCCAATAAAAAACATGTAATCCCATGGTGCTTTTTCTCGCCCTTACTCGTTCGGGCTACTAAAAAGCAGCGATCTGCAAAATGGGCAAAGCTTGTCCAGATTTTCTGCCCATTTATAATCCACTTATCGCCGTCTTTCACCGCTGTCGTTTGAACAGCAGCCAAATCCGAGCCTGCGTTTGGTTCAGAATAACCTTGGCACCATACTTCCTCACCGGTAATAATTTTTGATATATATTTCTCCTGCTGTTCCTTGCTGCCGATCTGCATGAGTGTGGGACCTACCATATGTAAGCCCACATAGTTAACAAGTGGCGGTGCCTTCACACGAACCATTTCCTGATGATAAATGATTTCTTCCATCAGCGTCGCATTGCGGCCGCCTTGCTGTTCCGGCCAAGCAATCGCTGCCCATCTTCCCTCTGAAAGTTTTCTTTGCCAATTCCGTAAAAATTGGCCTAGCTCTTGTTGATTTTCCGGAATTTTAAATGTGCCATCCAGCCAGCCCTCCGGTAGATTATTTTCCAGCCATTCGCGAAGCTCCAGACGAAACTGCTCCTCCTGACTTGTGTACGAAAAGTCCATCCATATCCCTCCTTCTAAAAGAATTTAGACCAATACCCACTGTGGAATCGCTCGCTCCTCAGTAGCCTCTATCCAAACCATTTTTACCTTTGTTCCGATTGAAACTGTTTCCATATTGCCATGCAGGACATTACCAATGATCTTAATGTCAGGGTAATCCTTCAATTGGACAACAGCGATCACTGTTGGCAGTTCATTTTGGAAGCCCGGTAAAAACGGTCTATTTGAAACGATATACGTGTAAACCTCACCTGTAATCGTTGAGCCTAAGTTTTCCCAGATTACATCGATGCTTCCGCAGTTTGCGCAGCTTGGCCCGGGGGGATGATTATAATTGCTGCATGTATTGCATTTTTGCACATTCAGCTCATGTCGATCTGCGGCATCCCAATAAGGCGCATTATAGGTGTTTTTCAAAGGAATCGGCTTTTCGTAAATTACTTTCGTCTCTTCTTTCATTGTCATTCCTCCTATTTACATAAAATCATGGCACCGGCAACATCCGGTCCTGTCCAACCTGTACAAATTGCCAGTTCTGTATCTTTTACCTGCCGTTCGGTTCCCTCATATTCACGTCGAACTTGGCGGACAATTTCCAATACATTATTCATGCCGTGTGTGTAGCCTTCTGAAAGCATGCCGCCCGCTGTATTTGTAGGAAGCTTGCCATCCATCCGCAAGTTTCCGGCACTGACAAAATCCCCTACTTCTCCTTTTGGTGCAAGTCCGTATGCCTCGAGCTGACGTAAAACGACCCAGCTGAAACAGTCATAAATCGACGCAACCTTAATATCCTCAGGTGATACGCCAGCATTCTCGTATAATCGTGGTGCAACATAATCCGCTGCAACTTCATCGATATTTTTCCAGTAATGTGCGTGGGATACTACTTCCCTTGCAGCCATTCCTAAAATTTTTACAGGCACGGATTTGCAGTCTTTGGCACGCTCTGTGGAAGTTACAATAATCGCGTTTGCCTCATCCGACTCCAAACAGTAGTCATGCTTTGTAAATGGTGAACTTAAATGTGCCGTGCTCATATATTCTTCCATCGTCAATGGCTTCCCGTAAAAAAATGCTTTCGGATTCCGCTGTGCATGCTCGTAAAAGCTTGTGCAAACATGCCCTAAATGCTCCTGTGTCAAGCCGTTCAGATGCATATGGCGAGTGGCAAACAACCCGAACCATTGCCCTGGACTGCCTGCCCCATAAGGAATAATAAAGCTCCCGCCATCAAAACCGTTTTGAAGGGCATCAATACTGAATCCGCCCCCACCCATGCGGACACCGGAGCGTCCATTCATCGAGCGGAAAATAAGCACGGTATTTGCCTGTCCTGTTTCAATCAAACCAATGGCCTCTGCGATTAAGAGCTCGGTACTGCTCCCCCCGCCGAACATTTCTTTCACAACTTTAGGCCGAACCCCTAAATATGTTGCCACCTGATGCGGATTACAAGAATCCATCTCCGAATAGCTCATGAACCCATCAATGTCTTTTGCTTCCAAACCTGCATCTGCTAGTGCAGCCCGTGCTGCTTCCAACGCCAATTCCAATGGGGTAACCCCAGAATTTTTCGAACGATTACTTTCGCCTACCCCAACAATGGCATATTTTTCCCTGATTTTTTCCATTCAGCCCACTCCCTCTATGTTAAAATTGGATAATGGCTTCGCCAGATCCAACAACCTCGCCTATGTCCTTTACTGCATATAATTTCAAAACAACCTCTGTCCTACCATCAATTTTCGTTTTTTCCTTGACGATTCCTTTACACACAATTTCATCCTCCGGAACGGTCATGGCACCAAAGCGCATTTTAAAATCGGTTACTGTACCTTCATTCGATACAATTTTATTCACGTATTCTCCTAAAAAACCCATGATTAGCATTCCGTGTGCAATCACACCATTTAACCCGATTTTCTGGGCGAAAGCATCATCTGTATGCAAAGGATTAAAATCACCTGAAGCTCCTGCATATTTTACAAGCTGAACCTTTGTTACCTTTTCTTTTTTATATTCCGGCAGATTCAGCCCTTCCACTAATTGGCTAAGATCAATCATATTAATCTGTCCTTTCTGCATAAGAAATTTAATTCAGCACTAACGGGCGGTATACAATATTAGTTCGGCTTGTTACTATGTGCCCGCCGTTTTCGTCTTTTATTTCTGTATCGAATAAAATGAATTCCATCATGCCGTTTTTTCCTTCTTTTTCATATACATCCGTCACCTTCATCTGGCAGTACAGCATCTCTCCCACACGAATCGGACGAGTATAGAAAAATTGCTGTTCACCATGAAGCATTCGTCTGTAATCCAACCCTAAATCCAAAGCGTCATTTTCATTGTCGGGTGTCACGGCAACAGGAAACGTCAACGGTGCAACGATCCCTTTATGAGGTGTATTTTTGGCATATTCTTCATCCGTATAAAGCGGGTTCGCATCGCCAATCGCCTGCGCAAATTGTCTAATATGACGCTGCTCCACCTTGAAGGTAAAGGGTTTACCTGTTTTACCGATTAAATGTGCAAGCTCCATCGCTTTATCCTCCAATCAATTCCTTTTTAATACTCTCTTCAGTCACTACAAGCATGGCATCTGCAGCCTTGATTCCATTTTCATAAACAATCAGCGGATTAATATCCAATTCCTTGATTTGGTCTCTATAATCAAGCATTAACTGGGAAACTCTTAAAAGAACATCGAGAATCGCTTCTTTATCTACCGCTACCTGACCCCGAGCCCCGTCCAAAATGGCCTTTGCCTGCAGTTCGTCCAATAGTGTCCCGGCATCCTGTCTGTTTAATGGTGCAATCTTGAAGGCGATATCCTTAAATACCTCAACAAAAATGCCACCTAAACCAGCCATAATAACCGGTCCGAATACTTCATCATTTTTTGCGCCGATAATCACTTCTGTCCCCTGCGGCAGCATTTCCTGTACAGAAACACCGTTTAAAACAGCAGCAGGATTGTAGTTCCTTGCATTTTTCATAATTTCCATGAATGCTTCCTTCACTTCTTCTTCAGAAGAGACATTTAAACGAATTGCATCTGCCTCTGTTTTGTGAGGGATTTGCTGCGAATCGATTTTCAGCACAACCGGAAACCCAATCTGCAATGCTCTTTCTACAGCTTCTTCCGCAGAAAGTGTTACATAGCGCTTAGTGATTGGAATTCCATACCTCGCTAGAACTTCACTCGCCTCTGACTCACTTAAAACAGCACCTGGTGTTAACAAATCATCAATATTCTCATGTTCATAACGTTCTTCCATCCCATCTGTTTGAACGGTATTTAAAAACTGACTGTATTCTACTAATTGTGATAATGCCCGCACCGGGTTTAATGCGCCTGATACTACCGCTATTTCATTTTCAATTAAGATCGGAGTCGTTTGTGGGTATGTGATCTCTCCTAATGGGAACGGGAAAAAACCAATAAATTTTTCACTGTTTTTTGCGACGGTTATAAACTCTTTGAAATACTCGTTATGCTCATCCCAGCTATGCGGAAACTCTGTCAGCAGGATGTTATCAACCTCAGGACTATTCACGAGCACCTTTAGGGTATCCAGGAAAAATTCCGGATTTGTGAAAGAGGCTGCGGCAGTCAAGTCAATTGGGTTCGTAACACTTGCGTAATCCGGTAAAGTCTTGCGCATTTCCGCCATTGTCTCATCAGAAAGTCTGACAATATTCAATCCATATGCCTCACAGCGATCCGCTTCATTAATGCCCCGGCCGCCGGAGCTTGTAATAATCGCCGTGTTTTTGCCCTTTGGCAATCGATTTGGATTAAACAATTTTGAAAAGGCAATGACATCCTCTGCATCTTCTACACGAATAATGCCGTGCTGCCTGAAAAACGCATCGTAGATTTTATCCGATCCAGCGAGTGCTCCCGTATGAGAGGCAGCTGCTCTGCTCCCGGCATCACTACGCCCGGTTTTCATTAATACAATCGGCTTTTTCTTTTCCAAAGCCTTACGCGCTGCCTGTTTCAGCTTTTCAGGGTTTTTTGCTCCTTCGATATAGCCGCTGATCACTTCAATCTCATCATCATGAACCATATAGTCGATATAATCTTCCATTGTTGTATCCATTTCATTTCCGCTGCTGATAAAATAGTTGAAGTTGATGCCATACTGGGCTGCTGCCATATATGTTAAAACACCGAATGCACCGCTCTGTGACACATAGCCAACTCCTCGCTTACCACTCATTGGAACGTCTAACACAGAAGATGAGAAGGTGCCGATTAAACCATTCGATGTATTGACTAAACCGACACAGTTTGGACCCAGCAATCGAATATTATTTAATTTGGCGTATTCCGCCAACTCCAGCTGTAGTTTCTTTCCTTCTTCACCAGCCTCCGAAAAACCGGAAGCAAAAATGATCGCAGCTTTTACCTTTTTTTCTGCGCAGGCGATTAGACCATTTTTAATCTGATCGTAGGCTACACAGAAAATAACGAGATCAATAGAATTCGGGACATCTGTCAATGACGGGTAGCTTTTCAGGCCCGCAATTTGCTCCGCTTTCGGATGGATCGGATAGATTTCTCCCTGAAATTTACCGTCAATCAGTGCCTGGAGCTGAATGTTGCCGATTTTGTACTTATTCTCTGATGCGCCTAAAATCGCGACCGATTCAGGATAAAGTAATGGCCTAATGGATTCATAGCTTTCTACATTTTGAGTCATTTGCATTCCTCCTAAAATGTTTTTAGATGATTCATCTATGAACCCATCATACATTCCCTTATTTATTTACACTGAAAATTCTGACTAGTAAATTAATAGAGTTATTATGTTGTCAATATACTGGAATAATTCATTTAAAGCCTTGTAACTGCTGCTATTTGAATAGGGTGGAAAAAATCTTACGTTCATACTAACCCCGACTTTCATTCAATTTAATCTCGACTTCGCATCTATGTAAGCGCATTCATATAATGTAGAGACAAAAATAAAAAGCCTCCGAATAATTTCAGAAGCTTTGGTCAAATCGCTCTAGCCATTCCCATATTTTCTTTTGAATTTTAGAGGAACCTACAACAAGCCCTCTCTCGATTTTATTTAAATACGAAGCAGAAACTTCAATTTCCTCCGCGATATTCGTTAATGTAAGTTTATGATTCCTGCGTACTCGAATCATACGCTGGATGAGCTCTGTCTGGAGACTGCTCTGCATATCCTTACTAGCCGCAACAGACTTGGCGGGCTTCTTCACTCTCTCAATCGACCGGTAATGTTCTTTTATTTCAGGAGAAGGATCGATAACGATGGAAGTATTTAGCCAATATTTGGCCCAGCCCTTTCCTTCCGCTCTATTTTCATCCCAGTTGATATAGTACCAGTCGGCAATAATTTTATCCTCCACTAATTTATCCAGCGCCTTTTCAAACCGCTCCCTTGTTCTGATTGGCAGACGATTATTTAGCCCATGCCCGCAAACTTCCAATAGCGTATTCACTTTGTTTAATTGCTGGTAGTCCCCTTTATATGCCTGTGTCCTCCATCTCCAGCTTAAATAGCGGCATAATTTTTTCTCAAGGTTAAATCGTGCCGGATGATAGTGCATTGCTTTTAACGGAAGTAATGCCATCTGCCGCTTGGATGAGACTAAATATTTCGCGAATACTTTATCGACCGTAAATGTTATGGACTTACCGCAAGTCTCCTCATTCACTTCATATTCCTCACCGTTTGCATTTTTGAATAAAAAGGTTCTGCCTTGGACTTCTACCTGAATTGGCTTGTTATTTTTGTACATCACGGTTTTATCAATGGTTAGCCACAGACTTTGAATCACCTTTAATGAATGGATGACCTGTTCCCTCTGTTTTGTTTCAAAGCCTCCACGCCGCCCGTCTCCATTGAGTTTAGGCCGGAGCCCCCTCATTGTTAAAATATCCCTTAATTCAATTTCAACAATATCGTCGAGATTTTTAGCCAGCTGTAAATAAAGATGACAAAGAATATCCAGCACATCCACATCGATAATGGACATTTGCCGGACTATATTTGACGCAAATTGTTGCATATTTTCATAAGCAGAATTAAAGTTCCGGTTTTCCTTAATAAACGGAATGATTTGAAGATTCCCGCTCGTATTTCCCTTCTCAAAAATATATTTAGGCCAAATACCTTCATCACCAATCACAAATTTCTTTTTATAAATCGCTTCTCTCACTACATGATAGGCTACATTATTCAGAACATTTGCATAGTTTGACATGTATTTCGGTTGAAGTGCATCACTGCCTGCCCCACCATTTTCAGGCTGTTCGATGACACTACCAAGTTGTAAAGAGGCGGAAACATTATTATTTATTTCATTGATCAGTCTTCTTTGCCATTCTTTAAGATAATGATCGACATTATGACTGAACTTCCTAATAAATGATTTATTAGTTGCCAGATTAAAGCGCAGTAATTCAAAAAATTTCACATTTAACTCTTCTATCGTCAATTCTTTGATACCTCTGATTCCGTCCAGCAGAATCATTTCCTCTAAAATAAAGATTTTTAATTGATTCTGGAGCCAAATATAAAAATTATCCCACGTATCCTCTTTACCTATAAATGTTTCATTCTGTATAATTGCCTTCGTTTCCTCAATAGAATTCTCTAGCAATTGATCGTTATTTAAAATTGCATTACTTCCCTGAGTGCTATGGGCTACAATATAAAAGTTAATGGAAATCGCCATCTTTTCGATTATTCTTTTTCGCAGCTGTAACCGAATCTTGTAATATAACTCCTTGTTTCTAGCATACTCCTCCTCATCAATAATATAACTTGGAGTATTCGTATTGCCTTCATCCTGTTCCAGATCAACAATGGAGCCCTCCTCAATATGTCTGTCGAAAAAGAGACTGTAATTCATTTTTTCAATAGGAGCATCATTGACCGAAAGAACATAAAAATTTTTTATTCTGTGCTTTTCTTCCTCCATTGTACGTTCCAAATATACCTGCGTAGATCCATTAGTTATATAATTAAACATAGCACCCTCCCACCGTACAAAGAAAAAGTAGTATAATTAAGAATAATTTCATCATAATGCAAGAATTTTCTTAATATTCATATTTATTATACATGACATTGTGGATTTTTTGACTTATTCTATATATTTTAAGTGATTTGTTATTCTTGATTGGTAGATGTCTAGAATATAAAAAAGCGCTTCTCTTTCATGGAAGAAAAGCACTCATTTTTTGATACGCTATTTAATTTTTAATAATTGTTCTTCCTAAATGCTGACCATTTTTAATTGCTTCAATCGTGTGAGGTACTTCTTCAAGTGAAATTTCACTTATTAGAGTAGTTTGAGCAATATTCCATTCATTCGCTATTTTATCCCAAATATAACCTCGATCTTTAATTGGCACATTTACTGAATCAATTCCTAAAAGGTTAATTCCTCTAAGAATGAACGGCAGTACTGTCGATGTTAGTTTGATCCCGCCTGCATTTCCGCACATACTCATACTTCCGCCATAAGAAATTTGAGGGATTACTGCAGAAGCAATTTCTCCTCCAACAGTATCTAGGACAAAATCAAACTTTTGCTTATTTAACGGTTTATTGAGTTCTCCTAATTCGTCTGCAAAAATGACATCAGTAGCTCCTAAAGATTTTGCTACGTCAATCTGATTTTCTTTCCGAACTAACGCAGCAATATTTTTGTAACCAATTTTTGATAAAATTTGCACAGCTATACTACCTACTCCGCCAGTTGAACCAGTGACCAGAATCCTCGGATCTTTGTTTAAATCCATACCCTTATCCTCTAATGCCATGATAGAAAGGGCAGCCGTAAATCCGGCTGTTCCAAAAACCATCGCATCTTTTAAAGATAAATTGTCCGGTAAAGGAACAATCCAATCTGCCAGAACTCTGGCATATTCCGCAAAACCTCCTGTATGGCTCATACCCATAGCAAAACCTGTCACAATTACTTTCTGTCCTTCTGTATAGCGATTATCTGTTGAATGAACAATCGTTCCGCTTAAATCTATTCCAGGGATAAGCGGATAATTCCGGATAACGCCTCCATTTTTTTGAACAGCTAACATATCTTTATAGTTTATTGAAGAATAGGAAACTTTAATTAAAACTTCGCCATCTGAAAGACTGTCGAGATTAACATTCTCCAAACCGTAAATTACCTGATTTTGTTCTTCTTTTACAATAATTGCCTTGAATTGATCCATAACTATCTGCCCCCTTCTGCAACAAAACATTTCTATACCAAAAATGTTTTATTACAAAAACTTACATGATATGATAGGTAATGTCAATATGGGGGAGATAAAATGGAATTAAAAGATTGCATGAATTTTTTGCTGAGCGCCAGTCAGAATAAGGTTTTTAAATATTTCAGCAAACTTTTGGAGGATTATGGCGTAACACCTGCCCAATATGGTGTGCTGAATTGTTTGTGGAGAGAAGGGCAATTATCGCCTAAACAAATTGGTGAAATGGTATATTTAGAAGCCCCTACTGTCTCGGGGATCTTAGATAAAATGCAAAAAGCCGGACTAATAGAACGTTCAATCGATCCAAACAATCGTAGAAATGTTTTAGTAATGGCGACTCAAAAATCGGAAGAAATCAGAGATGAAGTAGAAGCTGCAACAATTGTGTTGAATAATCAAGTTCTCGAAAACTTGACAGATAGCGATACAGAAGTGCTGAAAAGAGCATTGGAAATAATAATTAAGTCTGATTTTTAATTATAGTTACAATTTTCATCGGGTAATCGCTTAGTGTGCCCCACAGATTAATCCAACCAATAAAAACACCGAAACGCAAAATCTAACCGCGTCTCGGTGTTTTCAGATTATTCATCTATTCAAACGCAGGAGTAGCCGTTTCGTCGTAGTTTTCTTTCAGGAAATTACGCACTTCTTCACTCGTCATCGCTTCCGCAAGCTTTTTGATCGCTTCGTCGTCTTTGTTGTCTTCACGAGCAACTAAAGTAATGGCAAAGTCGTTTTCTACACCTTCAGTTAACAGTGCATCACTTTTCGGCGTTAAGCCAAGTGGTGCCGCATAGGCAGGTGTCATAACAACCGCATCCGCATCATCGTACATACGTGCTAGCATTAACAGGTCAACTTCTTTAAACTGAAGATTTTTCGGGTTGTCCTCGATGCTTGCTAATGTGTAATACACATCCGTTTTTTCCTTTAATGTGATTACACCATGCTGGGCAAGCAGCATTAACGAACGGTCAACGTTTGAAATATCGTTGGCAATCGCAACAGTTGCCCCGTCAGGCAATTCTTCGATTGTATCATAATTTTTTGCATACACACCGTAATTTGCAAAGTAAATTGGCTGGATCGGCACTAAATTCGCATCATTGTTCCGATTGAATTCCTCCATATACGGCACGTGCTGGAAGAAGTTTGCATCAACTTCCTTTGCAGCTAGTGCACTGTTTGGCTGTACATTATCGCCTAATACGACAATTTCCAGATCAATGCCCTGCTCTTCTAATTTAGGCTCGACTAGCTCCAGAATATCTGTCATCGGTGAAATTAATGAGGCAACTTTTAATGTTGTCTCTTCCTTTTCTGCTTCTTTATTCGTTTCTTTTTCTTCATTCTGTCCGCAGCCAACTAAAGCTAATACTGCCGCCACACTTAACATCCATCTTTTTTTCACAATCATTCTCCTATCTTTTGTCCAACCATCTTGCTGCAGCCGTACCAATCATTTGAATGAGCTGCACCAAAATAATCATAATGAAAATCATGTAAAGCATTAGATCTGTCTTGAATTGCTGATACCCGTAGCGAATTGCAAAGTCACCGATACCGCCGCCCCCGACAACACCCATAATTGTGGAATACGAAATAAAACTGACTATTGAAGTCGTCAGGCCGAGCACTAGTCCTGAACGCGCTTCCACAAAAAGAAAACTAAAAATAATACGTCGAACCGAAGCCCCCATTGAAACAGCAGCCTCAATTACACCTTTTGGCACATCAAGCAGTGACTGTTCGACAAGCCTTGCATAATGGGCAATGGCAATAATCGATAACGGAACTGTTGCCGCAACCGTACCGATTGCCGTACCGACAATGAGCCTTGTAAAGGGAATCAAGAATACGACTAGCAGCAGGAATGGAAACGAGCGGATCGTATTCACCGCTAAGTTTAGTATGTTGTAAACGACACGGTTTTCAAGCAACTTTTCTTTCCCGCAAAGAAATAAATATGTACCGATTGGTAATCCGATTAATACGGCAGCTACAATTGACACACCGACCATGAAAAACGTTTCACTGATGGCCCGCCAAATTTCAGCTTCATATTGACGCAATACATCAGGCATGTCCGATTCCACCTTTCACGAGCTGATCGACGAAGCTTTGCGGATGATGGCTCGTTTCAAGTATGCCACTAGGTGTTAACTCAACTGTTTCGTATATTTGCCCTGCATCCAGTACAGTAGCCCGATGGCAAATACTTTTAACGACTTCAAGCTCATGACTGACAAGCACAATCGTCACACCAAGCTCCTTATTAACCTTCTGTAAAACACGCAATATTTCCGCAGAGGTGTTTGCATCGAGCGCAGAGGTTGGCTCATCACAGAGCAGGACTGCAGTTTCATTCGCAAGTGCTCTTGCAATCGCCACACGCTGCTTTTGCCCGCCGCTCAGCTGGGCCGGATATTGACCTGCAAACTGTTCAAGCCCGACAAATTTTAGGCATTCGATAACACGTGCTTTCCGCAGCTTTTTCGGATAGTTTGCCAGGACAAGTGCAATTTCTACATTATCATGGACGGTTTTATTTGCGACAAGGTGAAAATGTTGGAAGATCATCCCGATTGATTTTCTCGCTTCTCGAAGTTCAGCATTTTTTAAAGCTGTTAGTTGCTGGCCATTGATGAAAATATTGCCGCTGTCCGGTACTTCCAGCAAATTCATCAAACGCAATAACGTCGATTTCCCTGCACCGCTTGCCCCGATCAAACCATGAATTTCCCCTTTAGCAACCGTTAATGTCACATCTTGCACAGCGACGAAAGAACCAAATTTTTTTGTGACTTGCTGTAATTGTATCACCTGTTTAAACACCTCCACTGCATACCCAATCGATTTCTAATTATAGTAGATATTGCATCAGCTACCAAGAGAAATGTTTAATGTAAAAAATACCAGGATCCATAAATTTGCAGGTTATCGATTATGTACAATCCATACAATAAAAAAGACTGCCGCAAAGTTAGAATCTATTTCTAACTTCCCGAACAGCCGATTAGTATGATTAAAACCTAATAAGGTACTTCATCTAATTTAATTGGGGTTGTTTTTTTGTCCTTCCAATCATTATAGATAGAAGCATATAAAACAGTATCTGAGATTGATCCGTCTTCATTTTCCCATGCATTTCGTAAATAGCCTTCTTTTACGAAGCCTGCCTTTGTAAAACATTTTCTCATCGCTAAATTATCTGCTCTAGTATACCCTTCAATTCGGATCTTACCTTTTTCACCATACAAATAATCTTGTAGCCAACTTAACGATTTTTGACCGATACCTTTTCCTCTTGCTTCTTCCGTTAACCTAAGATCAAACAATGGAATCGTATCTTCAATATCATCGATTATTAAAATTCCTACTTTTTGTTCGTTTTTAATAATCCAATATGTTTCTCTTCCTTCAGAGTAATTACCTTTCTCAATCGCACTTTTTATCTCTGACGGATCTAACTGAATCTTCGTATGAAAAGGCCAATGATTAGAACATAGTAAATCAATCAGTTCTTCATTTTCTGAGTTATATTTCTTTATTTCCAAGACAATCACTCCCTTTCAAATTGAAGCTGCTTCACAAGTTCTGAAATCAATAAAGGATTGCAGTTGACCTTCTGGTGTGTCCAAAAGTCATCCCCTTTATATCGTGGAACTATATGTATATGAAAATGTGTACCCTCATCCATAATGGCGCCGTTATTTTGAATAATGGTTAGCCCGTGTACCGGAAAGTGCGTTTCATATACATTTATTATTTGTTTCTGCAGTTTGAATAGCTCCATTAATGCTGAATGAGAAAGCTCGCGGATATCCATAAAATGTTGTTTTGATATAATTAATAAGTGACCGGACTGAATCGGATCGATATCTAAAACTACTTTAAAATTATCGGTTTGGATTAGTATTTGTTTCGTTTCTATCCCCTCACAGAAAATACAAGTCATAAAATCCCCTCATTCATTTTCTTAAATATCGACTGCACAAATTGTTCTTTATAGGTTGTGTAATCTGTAATTCCTTGCATATCTGTTGAGAAAAATCCATTTTTAAACGCTTCGTATTCTTTCTTTACCGCTTCATTTGCATTCAAATAATCTCTAAAAAAGCGCATTTGATGCCACTTTTCCTTATTGAATTCTACAAGATGGATGAAATGAGTTTTCGTTTCAAATGAAGCATCTGTAAATTTCGCGCAAACAATTTCGTCTGGTCTTTCAACTTGTAAGCGATAAAAACCAGCTTCCTTGAGTCCCATGAAAAAGGTTTTATCCAGCAAGTTAAAATTTTCAACACCTATTACAATATCAATTACCGGCTTTGCCGAAATCCCTTCAATAGATGTGCTACCGATATGTTCAATCTGATACGACTGCAAATTCGTGTGCTCCAGGATTTTTTTCTTGGTTTCGACAAATTCTTTTTTCCAGCCGGCTTCATAAGGCACAAGTACAACTTCATTCTTTTTCAATCCGAGTTTCATCAAGTACCATCCTTTCGAACTAATTTTAAGGAAAATTTCTCCTTACTGATGCCATTCAAATAGTAAAATGCGATTTTCGGTTTGCTGATAAATTGCCGTGAATGTATCTGCCTGACCATTTTCTGATTGTTGGAAGTAGAAATCACCAGCTTCTACTTTAGTGGAATAGGCTTCAATCGTATTTTTGAATTCTTCATCTTGCTGGATTTTATACATATTTTGACCTCTGCTTATAAAATGGGAAACGGGTCGATTTGCCTCTCTTAAATTATCCTCTGTTACTTTTATAAAATCATGAAGTTGTTCGGGATAAACCTTGCTATCATACAGTAATTCCGTTACCCATTCCCCATCTCCACGAGCGGGATATTTTGTTGACCACACATTGATAATTTCATTTGGAACCGGTATCTCTACACCCCAGCGTTCTTTATAATGAGCCGTAATTTCTTCTGGTGTTGTCGATAACCTGTAGAGGGAAATAAAGATCAATAACATGATAAATAATACAATAAAAAAGATCCAAATTTTTTTATAGATTCTTTTCCCACTGATACTATTTGTCTGTCCTCTAGATATATATTTCATTCAACTGTCGCCTCTTTCAAAAAAGCTGATGTGCACTTCATATATACCTCTTCTTCGTACCATTTCATAACACCTCTCTTTTTAAGGTTCTCTTTTACTTAAAGAACTGCCCAATTATTCGAGGGGGGCAATAACAGCAGTTTTCCAGACAAAATAGATTTTGCAACTTTATCAAACGTATTTCACTGTGGTTTGCTTGCTGAGCTAGGCTTCACAAAATCACCTTGGATTGGTTCTGCGCCCCCATGAAATTTGATACGCAGTGATTTTGCTTGCAGGAAATCCTGATGATCCATTACTTGAAAATGAATATGTGCTTCCGAGGAATTGCCTGAATTCCCGCATAAGCCGAGCAGTTGACCTGCTTTCACTTTATCTCCTGTTTTCACACAAATAGAATCCTTCTTAAAATGGGCAATCATACTGTATTCATTGTGTTCATGCGCGATGATGCAATAGTTTCCTGCTAGATTCTCTTCATCCATCTCGCCAGGAACATTGTCTTTAATACCGTCAATCACTTCGACAACTACGCCATCAGCTGGTGCTACGACTTCCGCTCCAAAAGCATAGTAATTTTCATTTTGCCGGGTCGAGTTTTCATATGTTTCATTATTGACCATTTTGACTAAATCGTAGGCATAACGCTGCTGTTCATACGGATAATGATAGTTGATAAACTCGTTCGTGCCGCCCCAAAAAACATACCATTCATCGTTAATCGGCATGTTGTATGTATTTTTAGTCCATATTTGATCGCTGTTTGGATAAGTTGCAAACGGTTTTAAATAGATTGCCTGAATAATATCCTGCCTGTCATACGCTATGACAACTGCTTTGGAATAAGTTTCATCAACCCAAATATGTCGGTCAAGCCCTTGAAATGTATTGGACACGATACACGTATAACTGCTCACATTTGAATTATAGTCTAAAGAAAGCTGGCGAAATTGTTCAAACGATACAAGGTTCTGAAACGATTTTGCTGTTTTCTCGTAGATTTCCTCAAATTCACCGGCTAAAAAATACCGACCGAACTGTTCTTTAAATTGATTATTCATTCAAATGCCTCCTCTTCCTTACCTGTTTATTTATACGAATTTTCAGATAAAAAGGTTTCAAAAAAATTCCTTTCCCATCGTAAGTATCCGCGCACGCAAAAGCATGGCCGCTTCTTTATGAACGGCCATGCCTGTGCATTTTCAATATTTACGCCATAGCAATCCACATAAAGAACAACAGGACAACAAATATAATTTTGTACTTTTCCACTTTCAATATGGTCAAGTTTGTAATCTCTTTTTTAATTGGCCGCCAAATGCTTAATCCATACCCAAGCACTAATAACAAGAGCAATGGCTTATAATGTGGTCCAAACCAGTAGTAATAGGCGGCCAAAACAGCGAGGATGATTAAGCTAATTGTCATTGCAATTCCTAATCCGCGAATTTTTTTCGGCCTTTCAATTTGACGGCGACTGTAGTAGCTGGTGGACATCAAGTTCATCACAATAACGCCTAGCGCAATAAAAATTACAGGAAATTGTAGTCGATCATGCGCATTTTCCAAGTGAGCTAAAACAGTGGATGGATATTGTTCATATCCTGGATAATATGCATTGTTGGTGACGTCATATAAATAGTTCCATGCCAATTCGAATTTTCGAAGTTCTCCGTTTTTATACAGTACGACAATATCATAATGCAAGTCACTCTTTGGAGGAGCCATGACAGAAGGGAGCTCTGAAATATTTTCGAATAAAGAAGTCAATTCATCTGTCGTAACATTTTCCACGCCTACGAAAAGTGTCGAAGTTCTGCCTCTAAATCCCTTTTCTCCGTTATTTTCATATGAGGTAATTTTAGCAATCTCTCCTGATGCTGCCTGGTTGTTTTGAATGTCCGATGTGAACAGTAAAAACAGGCCGATGAAACAGATTGCCACCATTACACCTAATTCACGGAATGTCTTCATTGACTTACGGGGTTTCGCAGGTTTTTTATGAATGTTGGTGTAAATGGATTTTTTTAATGATTCATTTTCAGGGAGTTCATTTAACGGTTTAAATTGATCATCAAGCTTCATCGATTACACCTCCTAAAATTTTCTGCAATGCCTGCATCGCACTCCGCTGTGTGTTAGCAACCTTCATCGAAGTTAACCCCATAATGTCACACGTTTCCTGAATTGAAAGCTCCTCGATTTTTCGGTAAATGATAACTTCACGTTGGATTGGTTTTAACTTTTGCAGTGCCTCGTATAATTGTTTTCGGACCTCTTCCTGGATAAGCCACTCATGCGGTACATAACCAAAATCCTGCTGCTCCGGGGCATTGGTAAATGGAAGCCACTTTATTAATGCTTTCTTTCGATAATAGTCATAAACAAGATTCCGTGCGACTTGCCTCGTATAAGTTTGGCCATTGGTTACTTTGGTCAAGTCCGTTTTATAAATTCGCACAAACGTATCCTGCGTTAAATCTTCGGCAACTTGTGCGTGAGATACCATGTAGCGTATGTACTGATAAGTTTTGCGGAACTCCTGCTCATAAAGCTCATCAAAATCCAAATCCATCACCTCTCTTACTTATATAGACGAACAAAATACTGGAATATGTAATTTTCATTCAATAATTTTTTTCTCACTGAAAAAAGCACCTCCTTTATGAGATGCTTTGGTTATTCGATAGCGATCCTACTTTTCTACTGGGGTGTTCCACTTTTCCGCGTTCAGTTCTCTATTCGAAGCGGCAAGTTTTACTTTATGAGCGGCGTTCCTTTCGCCTTGAAATATTCTACTTTTACCGTGCCAAGTTCTACTTTCACACCGGAGTGTTCCACTTTACCCATGAAACTTTCTACTTTTCGCTTGCCGTTTTCTACTTTATAAGCGGCGTTCTACTTAAAACTTTAAATATTCTACTTTTCTCGTGCCAAGTTCTACTTTTACACCGGAGTGTTCCACTTTACCTGCGAAATTTTCCATTTACCACTTCCAATATTCTAATTAATAAACGCCGTGCCACTTTCCGCTCACAATCTTTTAAATTCACTTAATTCTCATTATCTTAATCATCTTCCAAATCAGCACACCAAACAGCGCTGCCATTATGACGAAAAATGGCCAGCCGATTGTTGCCGCATCTCCTAATGCAATCGTGACAGACCGGTATACGATATAAGCGAATAATATATTAATGATATTGCGCATATAATTTAATGTTTGACGACTATTTCGGTAAAACACCTCGGCATTGGATTCATTAATGCGGGCAGGATAGTTGTGTGTTTCGGGGAATTTTTCGAAAATCATTAAAAAGAAATGCATCGCAATTCCAATGCCCGGTAAAATTAACAGCTCCCATTTAGAGCCCCAGCGGTCGACATTGCCGCTGCCGTCAAAATGGGCAGGCACTTCATTCGGCAGTTCTCGCCAGTTCATGAATAGCACAATGAGCATAATTGCTAATGCTATATAGCCGATCATATCCATCAGCCATTCAGATTTTGTTTTTGGAATCTCAATTTTAGGGCGCTTTGTCAAACTCATTTCCATCACCTCTTTAGATTTTTTTAGTCAGCACTTTTTATAGCAATGTTCAGCCAATATCCGCTATACTTGAATTTAATCATCCTCTTGATAGGAGAACTACTTATGCTACTTGAAATTATTCAATTTTTACGGGAAATCGACCAAGTCATATTTTATTACATAAAAGAACTCGGACTGTATATTTATATTCTGTTATTTGCGGTTGTTTTCACGAAAACAGCCTTTGTGATTTTAACGTTTTTACCAGGAGACAGTACGGTGTTTACAAGTGGTACATTAGCGGCAATCGATAAGCTTGATTTTATGACATTGCTCATCATCTTTATCGTTGCGACAACGCTAGCTGACAGCAGCAACTATTTTATCGGTAAATCGATACGGAAAATTCCGCCGAAGCGCAATCTCTTTAGGCGTTTTTTATCAGAGGAAACTAATGAAAAAGCTCTGAACTTCCTGGAAAACTATGACCGGGTTGCCATTACGTTTTCACGGTTTGTACCGTTGATGCGGACAATGACACCATTTATATGCGGATATTCCGGCTTTTCGTATGGGACATTTTTGCGCTATAACTTCATGGGGGCCGTACTTTGGACAGTTGTCTGGCTTGGCGGTGGCTTTTTACTTGGAAATATTCCATGGGTTGAAGAAAATCTCGTTCTGACACTCACAATCATTTCCATCTTTGTATTTAGCTTCACAGGTTATGCGTACGTTAAACAATTCAAAAAAAAGGCAGTTACTGCCGATTGAAAAAATGGAGCCTATCACGATCAGATGATAAGCTCCTTTTTTTAGTTTGTTTGATTTTCCTGCTGATTCAATTCATGTAAATATTCAATAATTTCACGGATGCCGTCTAACGAGTGAACGAGAATATTCGGGTCAATACAAGAAATCATGCGGTCTTCCAAATTGGCAACCGCCGTAAAATATTTCGTTTTTTCGTAATTGACAAGTCCCATCTGTTTTAAAACGCCTTCTTCAAAGTCGATAATTTCTTTCGCATCGGCAACGACCAATCCATAATTAATCAACTCTGTCTTCAATACAATAATTTTTGACGTTGGTGTATTTGTTGGGCGATTATATAAAATGGTCTGAAAATCGATAACCGGTGTAAGTTCCTCGCGAATTCGCGTAAAGCCGAGTAAGTAGTTCGGTAAATGTGGAATCGGTGTGACGCGATCCAATTTTTCTATCGAAACAACCTGCTCTACCGGAACAGCATATTCTTCTGTGCCGCATAAAAATACGACTGCTTTTTCAATGCTCATATAGATACCTCTTATTTCGTTGTTTGAACAACGATTTCTTCCAATAGATCCGCCAGTTTTTCTAGTTCTTCAACCGGCATTCTTTCGTTTGTTGTATGAATTTCCTCATAGCCAACCGATAAGTTTACAGTAGGAATACCGAACCCAGCGATAACGTTCGCATCACTACCGCCGCCTGAAATACCGAGCTGTGGTGTACGACCAATTGCTTCAACTGCTGCTTTAGCAACTTTAACAACTTGATCCTCTTCTGTCACATGGAAACCTGGGTACATTAACTTCACTTCTACTTCAGCACGCGCACCCATTTCTTGTGCAACGCGTTCAAATGTTTCTTTCATATGGTCTGTTTGTGCATTCAGTTTTGCTTCATTAATCGAACGAGCTTCCGCAAGAATTGATACTTCATCACACACGATATTTGTAGCCTTTCCTCCTTCGAAACGGCCGATATTCGCTGTCGTTTCTTCATCGAGACGCCCCAATTTCATTTGGGCAACCGCTTTGGCTGCAACAGTTATTGCGGAAATACCCTTTTCAGGTGCAACGCCTGCATGTGCAGTTTTACCGATGATTTTCGTAAATACTTTTGCCTGGAATGGTGCTGCAACTACAATGCCACCTACTTTTCCGTCACTATCAACAGCAAAACCGTATTTGGCGGTAATTTTTGAAGGATCAAGTTCCTTAGCACCGACTAATCCGCTTTCTTCACCTGCTGTAATAATGAACTGGATTGTACCATGTACGCTATCCTTTTCTTTTAAACGACGTGCCATTTCAAATAATGCTGCGATACCTGCTTTATCATCCGCGCCAAGAATCGTTGTGCCGTCAGAATAAATATAGCCATCTTCACGAATTTCCGGTTTAATGCCTTTGCCCGGTACGACTGTATCCATATGTACTGTAAAATAAATTGGCTCGATTGACTCATCGCCTTTTAATGTTGCGATAATATTGCCTGCACCGTGGCCGTTACGTGTATGTGCATCATCCTGAAAAACATCAAAGCCCATTTCTTCTAATTTTTTCACTAAAATAGGTGCAATCACTTGTTCATGTTTTGTTTCTGAATCAATTTGCACTAATTCTAAAAACTCTTCTACTACTCGGTTCATAATCGATAACTCCTTTAAATAACTAGTTTACGCTTTATTGTACGCCTCTATTTTTGAAAAAACAATGATTGATCATCGGCATTTAAAATGCTTTCTTTTTCTATTAGAAGCGCCTGTTCTTTTTCGATTGTCATGCTCAATTTTTGCTTTAAATCGCGAAGTGTATTCGCCACATCGTCCTGCACGCGCGAGATTTGATCGATTGCTGTTGTAATTTTAGAGTGAATTGACCAATCAGTGAAAATATTATCGAAAAAGTAATCCGTAAACATAACAAAACCATCCGTATGAACTTCCAGTGTATTTTGACGCATCTCTTTAATATCCAGCAGTTCATTTTGGAAACGTTGTAGGGCCATTTGCGCTTCATGCAAATAGCTGTTCGTTTCTTCGAGTTTGTCGTGCTTTAACGCTGTTGCGATAAAGCCCCCGCCTAAAAATGTATCCCATGTTGAGTAGGATTTGGCGTCCTGCAATTGGGAGCCGGCATCTGTCAGCTTATTAAATGCCTGTTTTCCCGCATCGATCGCTTCATGGATTTCGATTTCCAGCTGTTTGCATAAAATCTCCTGTTCAATGATGCTCGTTAATTCCTTCGCTGCTGCAGGTGCATTCGCCATTAGCCACACTTGCTTTTCGTCTTCTATTTCCTTTAGCTGTTCACGGATTTTGGAAACATTTATCATGCTCAATTGTTATACAAGTTTAATCCGGTCTTCTTGTAAATCTTTAAACATTAACTGAGCTTCTACCAGCTTCAGCTCGGTAATTGCTACCGAGTCCATATTTTGCTCGATTAGCTCATCCTTTTTCCCGGACCAGCCGCGGAAAAGATTGACGAAAGAAAATTCCTCGAGTTTATTCAATTGTTGGCGTGTGTTTTGCAAATCTCGTTCATGCTGCCCAACATTCTGATCTGCATGTTGAATTTGAAGTTCAAGACTTTCGATTTTTTTGCTCAGTTTTTCCGCTTCCAATAGTTGAATGTGATATTGCTCTGCTTGCTGTTGCAATTGCTGCCATCCCATTTTATTCACTCCTTTGTTTATACATGCTGCTAAGCAGCCGTACAATCTGCAACACTCGATTGATATTACAGTTCGTCCTCATCTTCCTCGAACAGATCCTGCAGCATTTTTTCACGGTGCTGCAAAAAGTATGAGGTAATTTGATAATGTTCGGTTTCTTCGTATTCCACTTGCTCGATGCCATCTTCATCAAATTGATAAATGACCGCTCCTGGGTACCCGAGTAAAATCGGTGAATGGGTTGCGATAATGAATTGGACATTGCCCTGTTTCACCAAATCATTCATCAATGTTAAAAACGCTAGCTGTCTTGTCGGGGATAACGCGGCTTCCGGCTCATCCAGTAAATAAATCGCCTGACCTGTGAACCGATGCTGAAACAGTGAGAAAAATGATTCCCCGTGTGATTGATGATGAAGTGATTTCCCCCCGTATGCTTTGTAGCCATTTTCATCGGTATCATCTAAATGCGAGGCAAACTGGTAAAATGTTTCCGCGCGAAGAAAAAATCCGTTCGTTACTTTTGGCCACCAGAAGAGTTTCACATAATCTCCAAGTGCGGATTCAGATTGATGCACTTCATATGCCTTATAGTTTTGCGTGCTCCCCCCTGCCGGATTGAAACCGATCTGATCCGCAATGGCTTCTAGCAATGTTGATTTACCTGCACCGTTTTCTCCAACAAAGAACGTGACCCGTGCATCCACATCCAGCTCATCCATATGGCGAATAAATGGAATTGAGAACGGGTACTCGCTATAGTCCAATATTTGTTCTTTTTTTAGTTTGACTGATTTTAAAAACATCTGCTTTCTCCTTACTTTACCGCAACTATTATGAATCCGACGATAAATACACTTCTTCAAATGGTTGAATGATGACAAATCCCTCACCGGAAAAAGCCATTTGAATAGATTCATTGCTGCCGCGTCCAATGAGTGTGCGGAACGTAATATCCGTTACAAACTCTGGTTTCAAATTCCCGGACCACGCAACTGTGGCATTCGGGTCCGTATACACAGTTTCACCAGGCTTCACGATTAATGTTAACGGTTCAAAATGGGTTGTAATCGCCACTTTTCCTTTGCCGTCCAGCATCACATTGAATAAGCCGCCTGCCATCATACCAGCCATCTTGCGCATAAGACGAATATCCCAATTTATCGATGGCTCAAACGCGAGCAGATCATTGCCGTTCACGCACAAGCTTTCGTTCTGCAAATCAAAAATTGTAATCTTTTTCCCTTGGTCCGCTAAATATAACCGGCCTTTGCCTTTCGCTTTCATTAGTTGAGTTCCTTCACCTGTCAATGCTTTCTTGAACATTTTCGATACGCCATGTTCCAGAATCCGTTCACGCTCAAATTTGATAGAACCGACATAGGCGATCATCGCGCCCATTTTTGACCATACTTCCCCATTAAGATTCACTTCGAGTACGCGATCAGTTTCCAATTCAAAATAATCGTTTTCATTCTGGTCTTGCTGCGTCTTGTTTACAAAATCGCGAATGGAATAGTTCCCCATAAGTAAAACCTCCCTTTTTATGTTCTACGGATTAATTACTGTATAGGTTTCGAATTTTCTGCATTTTACAATTGTATTAATGCATGATTGATTTTTATCACTACTATCTCATGAAAAATTCCATTACAATAAAAAAGAGGTGATCATGATGGAGTATCGACGTGAAATTGCTTTAGTGTACAGTATTGAGGAAGCTATGACAAAACTGAACATGATTAGGGGGCACGGTTTTTCCGAGCATGAAATCCATGTGTTTTCAAAAGATAACCATCCTCTACAATCACTGAAAATGTATACCGATATTCAAGTCCACCTTGCCGGCAATTGGTTTGACAAACTTATCAGTTTTATAACACGCCAACATGTATATGAAGTGAGCTTACGCATATTGCACCTAACCCCTGAAGAAACTGCCCATTACGGTCATGGCATTGATCTCGGGGCAATCTTCCTTTTTGCCGAGCACGAACACCCGTATGAAAAGGAGAAGAAAAAACAGCAAGCGGCTTTCAATCTGTCTAAAGCAGTAGAGTAATTTTATAAAAAACTGCCGTTGATGATAATGAATTTTAAAATTAACGCACCAGTGACCAAACTAATGACAATTAAATTTAAAATGAAGATAAATCGCTTTGGAAACGGTATGTTCAGAAGCGATGCAATGCTCCAATGAACAATGCTGTAAATAAGTAGCACAATGAACGTTCCAAAAGCTTGAAAGGCAATGGTCAGCAATCTGCCTGAATTCGAAATATCTCCCGGTGGCGCATCTGCTGCAGTAAACAGCATAGAACCAATAAACAACATCGATATGAAATAACAGCTATAGCCGATCAGGCTGACCATCCCTGTATAGACTAAGTAGTTTACAACCTTAGTTAATTTCATCCTATAAGGTGCAAACTTAATATTTTGCCTCAATTAATTGATTCCTCACTTCCACACTTCATTCAGTTTATCACTATAAAATATTATAGATTTTTTGTATGTCTGAATTTGAGGGTCAGAGGAAGTGCTCGCTAAATTTTTTAATAGAAGCTCCATGGAGCGCTCGTGTTCATTCAAGTTAAACAACGTCATCGCATAAAATACTTGAATGGCTAAATTGTGTGGAAACTTCTTTAACCCTTTTTCAAGCATATGTTTTGAATTTTCGTACTCCCCTAATGTTCTATATGTACTTCCAAGACCTAAATAAGCATTCGCTAAATCTTCTTCATTCAAATTACCTTGAATTGCCTCTTTATAATACGGTACAGCTTTGGACTCTTCTCCAAGCACATCGAAGCTCCAAGCACACTGGTAATTTACATAGGCATCGTTAGGATGTTGTTCAACTAGATCCAATAATAGCTGATTGGATTGCTGTAATTCTCCATTACTTCTTAAGTCTATTGCTCTCTGTAGTTGATTCCTTTCATTCATCCATCAAGTCCTCCTGTCACTCTGTGTAAGTATTCAATGAAAATCCCGTTAATTTTTTACAGTCTTTCCCTTTCTTTAGCATAATGGCTTTTTGTAAATTTCACTATAATAAAAAAGGAGTATTTACATTTAATAGGTGGTTAATTTTTGATAAATTCCTAATATTTTATCCTTCTTTTTCTGTTCTGTTTCCTTCTGAACTTTTAAAAACAAAAAACACCTCAAAAATGATTGTATAGTATACAAATCATTTAAGAGATGTTTCTTAAAATACTTTAATTAAACATTATAGAGGAATGTTCCCGTGCTTTTTGTATGGACGGTCTTCCTGCTTTGTTGATAGCATATCCAATGCTTGAATTAACTTGATACGTGTTTCACGTGGATCGATAACATCGTCAACCATACCGCGTGATGCCGCTACATATGGATTAGCGAATTTTTCTTTGTATTCTTCAATTTTCGCTGCTCGTGTTGCTTCCGGATCAGCCGATTTCGCAATTTCACCTGCATGAATGATGTTTGCCGCACCAGCAGCACCCATTACTGCAATTTCCGCATTCGGCCAAGCAAATACTAAATCCGCGCCGATTGCTTTTGAGTTCAATGCTACGTATGCACCGCCGTATGCTTTACGTAAAATAACTGTAATTTTCGGTACAGTTGCTTCTGAGTAAGCATACAAAATTTTCGCACCATGACGGATAATCCCACCATGTTCTTGTTTAACACCCGGGAAGAAGCCGGATACGTCTTCAAATGTAATAACAGGCACGTTAAATGCGTCACATGTACGTACGAAACGAGCTAATTTATCAGATGAATCAATATCTAATCCGCCCGCTAAGAACTTCGGCTGGTTACATACTAAACCAACTGATTCTCCCGCGATACGTGCAAAACCAACAACGATGTTTTTCGCGAATTCTTTTTGCACTTCCATGAATGAACCTTCATCTACTACTTGCTCTACTACTTTACGAACATCATAAGATTTTGTTTGGTCAATCGGTACCACATCAACAAGCTCTGAACGGAAGTTATCGCCTTCTGGAGCAGCTAGTTTTGGTGCTTTTTCTCGGTTGTTCTGTGGTAAGTAAGAAAGTAATTGCTGAATTTGCGCAATTGCAGCTTCTTCGTTCTCAGCACGGAAGTGGGCATTTCCTGAAGTTGCATTGTGCACTTTAGATCCGCCAAGGCCTTCAGCAGAAATTTTCTCACCCGTTACTGTTTCAATTACTTTAGGGCCTGTAATGAACATTTGAGATGTTTTATCAACCATTAAAATAAAGTCAGTAATCGCTGGTGAATAAACGGCACCACCAGCACATGGACCCATAATTACCGAGATTTGCGGAATAACACCAGAATAGATTGAGTTACGGTAGAAAATATGACCGTATCCGTCAAGAGATAATACACCCTCTTGAATACGCGCACCGCCAGAATCGTTAATACCAATAAATGGTGTACCGTTTTTCGCTGCCAAGTCCATTACCGCTGCGATTTTTTTCGCATGCATTTCACCAAGCGCACCACCGAATACTGTGAAGTCTTGTGCGAATAGATATACATTACGGCCATTGATTTTACCGAAACCAGTAACTACGCCGTCACCAGGACCTTCCAGTTTATCCATACCAAAGTCAACAGTACGGTGTGTGATGAAAGGATTGATTTCAACGAATGACCCGTCATCCAATAACATATCAATACGTTCACGGGCAGTCATTTTCCCTTTTTCATGTTGCTTTTCGATACGCGCATCTCCGCCACCAAGCTGGATTGCTTCTTTACGGTCATAAAGCTCATTAATTTTATCAAACATATCTGGAGTTACTGTCATTGTTGTCATCGTTATTTATCCCCTTTTCCGCTTTTATCGCATAATTCGTAAAGTACACCATATGAGTCTTTCGGGTGTAAAAATGCTACTTCTGCTCCGCCAGCACCTGGTCCCGGCTCTTCAGATAATAATCGTACACCTTTGTCACGAAGTTCAGCCATGCGCTCACGAATACCAGTTACGCCGAATGCAACATGGTGAATGCCTTCTCCGCGCTTTTCCAAAAATCCATGAATCGCGCTTTTTTCACTCATTGGCTCAAGCAGCTCAATTTTTACATTGCCTGCATCGATAAAAGCAACTTTTACTTGCTGTGATTCTACTTCTTCCATCTTTAATAATTTCAAGCCTAGCGTTTCTGTGTAATATGTAATACGTTCTTCAATATTACGAACGGCAATGCCGATATGATCCACTTTTTCCACGGTACTGACTCCCTTTTGAATAAAATTATTAATTCCTCCACATCTGAAGCGTGTCCGGACATCTGTTGGAGGCTTCTTTTTTTATTGGGTATTTGGAATCCCGATAAAAAAATTTTAAAATTTCGAAAATGTAAAATCTAATGTACTTGAGAATTCCTTCAAATTTGATAAACTAGTACTAGTTCATATTGAAGGAGCGAAAAGAATGAGCAACAAAAAGTTTCAAAAAATAGTCGTTTATTCAATGGTTGTTATTATGTTAATCTCAACTGTTGCAATGGGTGTCGCAGCAATTATGTAATGGATGTTTATGCATCCATTTTTTTAATTCACCCGGTTTCTGAAGTTGATTTCCATTCCGGGTCGGACGCTTTCCGCGGGCCCGGCTCGAGCCTGTAGTCTCTCCCTCGGGCTGTTCCCGCTGGAGTCGCCTCCCCTTCATTCCAATCAATTTGCATTTAAATCAAAAGTTGCCGTCCCATCATGTTCCGTATTATTTCATCCCCTTGAACGATTGCTTGATGACCAGGTATTCATCCATTTCTTCAATAAACTGGTACAATGCCGCCATGGCGAGGAATGTTTCGTGATCGGTTGGCAATGGCATTTTGGCGAACTCTTCTTTTACTTTATCGAGCTTTTCCAAAAAGCGGCTTGCTGTGTTACCTGAATGGACGTGCTCGCTCAAGTCTTCCATAAACGCTGCAATTAAAGTAGCCTGCTCCGTCATTACCGGCAGTGAAGTAATTTTCGGCAACACGCGCTCAATAATTTCCAGCTGTCTTTCACGCATATCAAAATACAAGTAATATGTATTTTCTTTACGAGTCACGTGGTTTTCAACATCTTGGAATGCCAGTGCTTTTCCTGCTTCGACCACTTTCGCCGCCTCAATCAGTTCATGACCGTCCCATAATGTATCGCCATCTCTTAGATACCCTGCAATTTCTGCAAGAATTTTCTTCAATAACGACTCCATTTTCTCACGGTGGTAATACAGGCCTTGTTGAATATCCGGCATATACATATTAACGACTAAACCAACCCCATAACCGATTGCCATTAAGTAAAACTCATTAATTAGCAAATCTGCCGTAAAATTGGCGGTCAAATAAATATGCATCATAATAACCGAACTTGAGATAAAACCTTCCACAACTCTCAGCGAAACGATTGTCGGAATGAAAAGAATCATGACAACTCCCAAAACAACCGGTGAATAACCGAATATTTCGAAAAATACAAATGCATAAGCGATCCCGATAAATGTTGAAACAATCCGGGTATACACTGCATGGAGAGATTTACGTTTTGTTGGTTGAATGCTTAAAATCGTCAGAATACCAGCTGCCGTGAAAAACTGCAAATCAAAATATTGGGCAATTGCTATCGCAACAGCAGCACCAATGGCTGTTTTTAATGTACGATAGCCGATTGAAAATTTCTTCATATCGGTTGAACTCCCCCGTTATAGGTGTGCAGCGGGTACGTTCAATACGCACCCGTTACACAATAACTCTATTAGTATTAGATTTCTTCGCAGTTTTCCTCGAAGTGACCTTGAAGGTTTGTTACAACGCTCATTGGGTCATGTCCTTCGATTTCAAAGCGGCCAACTTCTCCTACAACTTGTCCATCTTTCAATAATATGAATGATGGTGATGATGGAATGTGATCTTCACCGAAATAATAACGTGCAGCTGCTGTTGCTTCTTTATCTTGACCAGCAAATACTGTTACTAAATAGTCAGGACGTTTATCATAATGTACAGCATGTGTTGCTGCAGGACGTGCAATACCGCCAGCACAGCCACATACAGAATTCACCATAACAAGAGTTGTTCCTTTACGAGCAAACGCTGCTTCCACATCTTCCGGAGTGCGCAGTTGTTCATAACCTGCTGCTTCCATCTCTGCACGTGCAGTCGTTGTAATTTGTTGCATAAATAAATCATAATCCATGTTCATAAGCTTTTTAGCCCCTTTCTATGTTCCTTTTTATCATAGCAAGGTTACGAAAGATGTGCAAAGACTCTTGATTATCATTATTTTCATTCAGCGGAAACTCCCGCTGAATGAAAATAAGCCTCCGGCAGATGTCACAGATTTTTTAAAGGAATTATAGAGGTTTCCAGCCTAAAAGCGTCGCATCATGCGAACGGCTGACTGACCCACTACGTGTGGGTCCAAACTCAAAAAATCTGGACACAATTACGCCAAGGCGTAATTGATTTATTCATTTTTTTCGCCAAATAATGCATTAACCCCTTGTGTAACCGTTAGCTGGCCATGCAATATTTCTTCCTCAAGTGACCGGACCTGCTTTTTACGTTCCGGATTATTATAGAACGAATCTATTAAATGATCGGTAATCATTGTATGGAACCAGTCGCGCGTTTGTTCATGGCGACGTGTCGTCCAATAATTCGATTGCTTAATCGTCTGCTCAAATTCCATCAGCATATCCCATACTTTGTCGAGCCCCTTTTTTTCAAGGGACGATACGGTCAGTGACGTACTGAGCCAGCCAGGAGTAGATGGCTGAAGGAAATGAAGGATCTGCTTGAATTCTTGCATTGTCCGGCGTGCAGGGCGCACATTGTCCCCATCCGCTTTATGAACGATAATGCCGTCTGCAAGCTCCATAATGCCCTTCTTCATCCCTTGAAGCTCATCTCCCGCACCTGTTAAGACTAGCAGCAGGAAGAAGTCGACCATGCCGCGCACATACGTTTCACTTTGACCGACACCGACTGTTTCAATCAAAATGACGTCATAGCCTGCTGCTTCGCATAATAGCATTGTTTCGCGGGACTTTTTATGGACACCGCCTAATGTACCGGCACTCGGCGAAGGACGGACAAATGCATTTTCCTGGCGCACCAGTTCTTCCATCCGGGTTTTATCCCCTAAAATACTGCCGCCTGAAAGCGACGAGCTCGGGTCGATTGCAAGAACCGCAACGCGCTTGCCCATTTTGCACAGCATCGTACCGAATGCTTCAATAAACGAACTTTTCCCCGCACCCGGTACACCGGTGATGCCAATACGGATTGAATTGCCCGTAAAAGGCAATAACTCCTGCAGCAGCTTCTGTGCTTCTTCTTTATGGGCATTGTTCGAGCTTTCAATGAGCGTTATCGCTTTAGCGAGCGAAGTACGATTACCCGCACGCACTTCGCCAGCCAGCGTCTGTAAATCAAGTGCTTCCTGCTTTTTTTTACGGAATTTCTTTGGGTTTGAATAGCTCATACCATCATGACCACCCTTCACACCATCCATGACAAATAAAGCGCTTTTCTCGTCTTGTGGCATCACTACTCTGCCACTTCCTCATAACCTAACTTTTTATAAATTTCTTCTATAATGCGAATTGCCGATACTGGAATCACAGTACCTGGCCCGAAGATAGCCGCTGCACCTGCTTCATATAGGAACTCATAGTCTTGAGCTGGGATTACCCCACCGCAAATGACGATAATGTCCTCACGACCTAATTTCTTCAATTCAGCTACAAGTTCAGGCACTAATGTTTTATGACCCGCAGCTAAAGAAGATACTCCGATACAGTGTACGTCGTTTTCGTTTGCCATTTGTGCTGTTTCTTCTGGTGTCATGAACAATGGAGAAATATCGACATCGAAACCTAAGTCCGCATAACCAGTTGCAACAACCTTCGCACCACGGTCATGTCCGTCTTGCCCCATCTTCGCCACTAAAATACGTGGACGGCGACCTTCTGCTTCCAGGAAGTCTTCTGTCATTTGCTTCACTTCTGATATCATTTCATCATCAGAGAAGTTTGCAGAGTAGACACCTGAAATTGAACGGATAACCGCTTTATGACGGCCAGATACTGCTTCAATCGCATCCGAAATTTCACCTAATGATGCACGTGCTCTTGCTGCATCCACTGCAACGGCCAATAAGTTTTCAGAGCCGTCTTCAGCCGCCTTCGTTAAGCGTGCTAAATGTTTTTGCACTTCTGCTTCATCACGTGTTGCCTTCATTTTTTCAAGGCGGGCAATTTGTGATTCACGTACGATCGCATTGTCGATATCTAAAATGTCGATTGGATCTTCTTCAGCAAGACGGTATTTGTTTACACCGACAATCGTTTCTGTTTTTGAGTCGATTTTCGCCTGGCGTTTTGCCGCTGCTTCTTCAACTTTCATTTTCGGAAGTCCTGTCTCGATCGCTTTTGCCATTCCGCCAAGAGCTTCGATTTCCTCGATTAATGCCCATGCTTTTTCTGTCAGCTCATCTGTCAGTTTTTCTACATAGTACGAACCGCCCCATGGATCGATTACTTTAGTCATTCCTGTTTCTTCTTGCAGGAAAAGCTGAGTATTACGTGCAATACGAGCAGAGAAGTCCGTTGGTAAAGCAATTGCTTCATCCAGTGCGTTTGTATGAAGCGACTGAGTATGGCCCATCGCTGCCGCGTTCGCTTCGATCAATGTACGTGTTACGTTATTGAATGGATCTTGTTCCGTTAAACTCCAGCCTGATGTTTGCGAGTGTGTACGCAATGCAAGAGACTTCGAGTTTTTCGGATTGAATGTAGACATCATTTGTGCCCAAATGCGACGTGCTGCACGCATTTTCGCAACTTCCATGTAATAGTTCATACCGATCGCCCAGAAGAACGATAAACGCGGTGCAAATGCATCAATGTCAATACCTGCTTTTAAACCTGTACGTACATATTCAAGACCGTCTGCCAATGTATACGCAAGCTCGATATCATTTGTCGCACCCGCTTCTTGAATATGGTAACCCGAAATGGAAATCGAGTTGAATTTCGGCATGAATTTCGCCGTATATTCAAAAATGTCTGCAATGATTTTCATCGACATTGCCGGTGGGTAAATATATGTGTTACGTACCATGTATTCTTTTAAAATGTCGTTTTGGATCGTACCGGCCAATTTATCAGGCGATACTCCTTGTTCTTCTGCTGCAACAATGTAGAATGCAAGAATCGGTAATACTGCACCGTTCATTGTCATCGATACCGACATTTGATCAAGTGGAATGCCGTCGAATAAAATTTTTGCATCTTCAACTGAATCGATTGCAACGCCGGCTTTTCCGACATCCCCTGTTACACGAGGATGATCCGAGTCATAACCGCGGTGTGTTGCCAAGTCGAATGCTACTGAAAGCCCTTTTTGACCCATTGCCAAGTTACGACGGTAAAAAGCATTTGATTCTTCCGCAGTTGAGAAACCTGCATATTGACGTACTGTCCACGGACGCGCTACATACATTGTCGGGTATGGGCCACGTGTATTCGGCGCGATACCAGCCACATCTTTTAAATGTTTTGCATCTTGAATATCTTCTTTATTGTAAACCGAATTTACTTCAATGCCTTCATTTGTGACGTACGAGCCTGTAGAAGTAAGTTGCTCTTGTTTTAATACATCTTCAATGACAACTGTTGCGAAATTTGCTTTGCTCATTGTTGTACCCCCTTCACGCTCATCACGACATCCGATAGCTTTTCAACGATGTTTTGACCTGCATAAATAAAGCCGTTTAAGCCTGCTGCAGTCCACGCCGCTTCTTCTTCTTTATATTTACCCGCTGCATCCAATACAGCTGTTTGCTTTTTGTTTTCAAGTAATGCCGGAATAATGGCCTTTGTATCTTCATCCGTTGCTGCTACTACTACATAGTCATAGTCTGCACTTGCCAGCCAAGTTGTTGCATCCTCAATTGTTTGGAAGCCTGCTGTTTGGTATGCGACGATGCCTGCTGTCGCAAAGAATCCTTGTACAAAATCTGCGCGCGGCTTATAATTTTTCAGCTCGCCGAATGTTAAAATCGCTGCTTTGATGCCAGTTTGTGCATAAGTAGCACGCAGGTTTTCAAATGGAATGGCAAGACGTTTTACACCTGCAAATTGAGCATTTTCACTAGTTGCTACCCCATCTTGCGGGTTTGCATAAATATTTGTACCGATTAATGAATGCTTGCGTGTTTCCACTTGCTTCATGCGTGTCGCATACACTTCCTCAATATGAGCATTGATGCCGTATGCTTCCAATCCACCAGCAATTTCGATTTCCAAAAACAGTGCCCATGCTTCTTTTACATAGTCTGCTGTTAATGATTCGATAAAGTACGAACCGCCTGATGGATCGATTACATTTGTTACATGCGACTCTTCTTTCGTCACAAGGGAGACATTGCGCGCAATACGGACCGACTGACCTGTCACACCTGTCAATGCATCATGCGGATGTACCGTAATAACATCTGCACCACCGATTGCCGCTGAGAATGCTTCATTGCCTGCACGTAATAAATTTACATAAACATCATATTTCGAGAAGCTGCGTACCGAAGTTTCCACTACGACCGGGACAGCGCTTGCTTCATTGCCGAATGCTGAAGCAAACGCTTTCCATAATACTTTGAAGGCACGAAGTTTTGCTACTTCTGCAAAGAATTGTGTATCGACAGCGAAATGTACGAAAAACTTCTGTTCAAATGCTTTAAAATCTTCTACCGTATTAGCAAGTTTAGCTGCTTGTGCAAGCGCAATAGCAAGCTCTTGTACCGCATTAGCGCCGTCATTATGGAATGGAATCGTATTTGCACAAAACGTGCGGACGTTTGGATAGTTAGCTAATTCTATTGTTTCAGGTGAAACAATATAGCCTATAACCTCTTTACGTTTAGCTTCGTCAATATATTTGAATACATCCAGCACTGCATCTTCAGCAGAAGCGACGATAAATTTAAATGAATTTTCCGATAAATAAGAAGCGAGTTTTTCGCTGTCTTGTTCAGACCAGTCAAATGCAATCGGGCTGTTGATTGTAATCATTTCATTGCCCCGCGATAAGCTATCCTCGATATTGGCAAAAAAGCTGGCTGCATCTTGGCCTGCAATTTGCTGTGCAACAGTGAAGCTCGTCTGTTGTGTTAAAGTACGTATTGTTGATACTTGTTTCTCCAGTTGGTCTCCCAATTTTTCGATTAAGCTTTCTTCTGTATAAAGTGGGTCAAGCGTGATATTTTCAATTGTCTTTGTAAATAAGGATTCAAACGGTTTTCCTTTTAATGCCTTAACCGCTTCTTCCTTCCACTGCTCATAGCTGACTGATTGAAATTCGATCTCTTTCATATTCATTGACATGTGGTCGCTAAGTAGCTTCCCCCCTTGTTATATTTCTGTACTATAGTTTACACGAGAATGTTCTGACAATAAAGAGAAAAAAAACGTGAAAGCCTTATTTTACAGGCTTTCACGGCATTTTCAGTAGACTGACATCTTCTCTTTATCGACATTTTCGAGAATTTCTTTCACACGAGATAAGAATTTCCCACAAATCATACCATCTAAAATTCTATGATCTAATGATAAACATAAATTCACCATAGAGCGGGGAGCAATCATATTTCCCTGTACTATTACAGGTCTTTTTACAATACTTTCCACCTGCAAAATAGCTGCCTGTGGATGATTGATAATGCCCATTGACTGAACAGAACCAAATGATCCGGTATTGTTGACTGTAAATGTACCACCTTGCATATGCTCCAATTTCAGTTTTCCGTTGCGTACAAGATGTGCATATTCATGAACTTCTTTCGCAATGCCTTTAATCGATTTTTCATCGACATTTTTGATAACCGGCACGAATAATGCATCATCAGTAGCTACAGCAATCGATAAATTAATATCTTTCTTTTGAATAATTTTATCTTCCGCCCAAACAGAATTGATGATCGGGAATTCTTTTAGCGCCTGGGAGACCGCTTTTAGGAAAAATGCAAAATACGTCAGATTAAATCCTTCTTTTTTCTTGAAATCTTCTTTAATGCTGTCGCGGTATTCAACAAGCTCTGTCACATCCACTTCCATCATCATCCATGCATGCGGAATTTCATGTGTGCTGCGTAGCATATTTTTTGCAATTGCTTTACGCACTTGTGTAACTGGAATTTCAATGTCTCCAACAGCAACTGGAACCTCTTGTTTCGGCTGAGACGCCGGTGCTTGTGTCTCGCCTTGCGTGGACGCTTGTGCTGACGCTTCCTGTTTTGGCTCAGCAAATGCTGTTGGTTGTTCGTCATTCGAAATATCCTGACTTGTCGGCTTACCTGCCGCAACATATGCTTCAACATCTTTTCTTGTAATCCGATTGCCGACACCTGTGCCGGTAATTTGGGCCAAGTCGACATCGTGTTCATTTGCCAATGCTAAAACTGCAGGTGAAAAACGACCCGGCTTGCGTTCTGTGCGCACCGGTTTGTCTTCTTTTTTCGCTGCCGGTTTGTCTTCTTCTTTCTTCTGTGAGCCGGCATTTAGAATTGCTGAGCTGACATTCGAGCTTTTTTCAACTGGAGCTGGCGGCATTTCGGAGCCTTCCACTTCAATTGCACATACAACCGCGCCTACCGGCAACGTTTCACCTTCGTTTGCGATTAACTCTGTAATTACCCCTGCAAACGAAGAAGGGATTTCGGCATTAACTTTATCTGTTGTTACTTCTGCTAATGGATCATATTTATTTACTTTATCTCCCACTTGGACAAGCCAGCGTTCAATCTTACCTTCTGTCACACTTTCTCCAAGTTGCGGCATGACGATATTTTGAATTGTCATTAAACAATCCCCCTTTAACTAATAGGCCTTTGCTGTTTATTTAGGATTCTTATACAACCCCAATTCTATTAACTAGAATTCTGCGAGTTCGCGAATTGCTTTTTCTACTTTATCAGGATTAATCATAAAGAACTTTTCCATTGTAGGTGAATATGGCATTGCGGGAACATCCGGACCTGCGAGGCGCTTGATCGGTGCATCCAGTTCAAATAAGCAATGCTCCGCAATGATGGCCGCCACTTCACCCATAATGCTGCCTTCTTTATTATCCTCAGTAATCAGTAGAATTTTCCCTGTTTTTCTCGCAGCTTCAATAATGGCTTCTTGATCTAACGGGTAAACAGTACGTAAATCTAAAATGTGCGTTTCGATACCGTCTTTTGCTAGACGCTCTGCTGCCTGCAATGCAAAATGTACTGCAAGGCCGTACGTAATAACTGTCACATCATCGCCTTCACGCTTCACATCGGCTTTTCCGATCGGCAATGTGTAATCATCTGTCGGCACTTCCCCTTTAATAAGACGGTATGCACGTTTATGCTCGAAAAACAGAACCGGATCTGGGTCGCGAATGGCTGCTTTTAATAACCCTTTCGCATCATACGGTGTGGACGGAATGACAATTTTCAAGCCAGGAGTACCTGCAAACATTGCTTCAACCGATTGCGAGTGATAAAGGGCACCATGAATTCCCCCACCAAATGGTGCACGCACAACTAAAGGACAGCTCCAGTCATTGTTTGAACGGTAACGGATTTTCGCCGCTTCCGAAACAATCTGGTTTACAGCAGGCATAATAAAGTCCGCAAACTGCATTTCAGCAATTGGACGCATGCCGTACATCGCTGCACCGATTGCAACACCGGCAATCGCACTTTCAGCTAACGGTGTATCCAATACGCGCGCTTCCCCGAATTGGTCATACAGGCCTGTTGTCGCTTTGAACACCCCGCCTTTCAACCCAACATCTTCACCTAATACGAAGACACTGTCATCTCGCTCCATTTCTTCTTTCATTGCTAAGTTAATCGCATCAATATAAGAAATTACCGGCATTACGCATCTTCTCCTTCCGCATACACAAAACGCAATGCATGTTCTGGCGGGGCATAAGCTGCATTTTCTGCATAATCTGTCGCTTCATTGACAGTATCCATAATTTTTTTGTTCATTTGTTCCAATAACGCATCGTCTGCTACACCACAGTCTTTTAAGTATGTTTCAAATAAAATAATCGGGTCTTTTGCTTTTCCTTCTGCAATATCCTCAGCTGTTCTATATTGACGATCATCATCATCAGAAGAATGGGCTGTCAGTCGGAACGATACCGTTTCGATCAGTGAAGGCCCTTCACCGCGTCGAGCACGATCAGCCGCTTCTTTCACCACTTTGTATACTTCCAACGGATTTTTGCCGTCTACCGTTACACCAGGCATCCCGTAGCCGATTGCACGGTCAGATACTTGTGCACAGCCCAGTTGTCGCTCAACCGGAACAGAAATGGCATATTGGTTGTTTTCTACCATGATAATAACCGGCAATTTATGCACTCCCGCAAAGTTTGCCCCTTCATGGAAGTCTCCTTGGTTTGACGAACCTTCACCGAGTGTTACAAATGTGATAAAGTCCTTTTGCTGCATTTTCCCTGCAAGTGCGACACCGACCGCATGCGGTACTTGTGTCGTTACAGGAGAAGAACCCGTAAGTATACGATTTTTCTTTTGCCCGAAGTGTCCCGGCATTTGACGCCCGCCAGAGTTTGGGTCTTCCGCTTTCGCAAACGCCGAAAGCATTAAATCTTTTGCCGTCATCCCAAAATGAAGGACAACCCCCATATCACGATAGTACGGCGCAATATAATCCTTTGTATGATCAAGGGCAAAGGCAGCACCTACTTGAGCTGCCTCTTGTCCTTGGCATGAAATAACAAACGGTATTTTTCCTGCACGGTTTAACAGCCACATCCGCTCATCAATGCGGCGTGCCATTAACATCGTTTCGTACATTTTCAGTACCTCTTCATCCGTTAACCCAAGTTGTTCATGTGTTATTGTTGTAATGTCAGTCATAAAATACCCCCTTGTCACTCTTAAAAATGAATCGCTTTCCCTTCAATCGCCAGCGCGGCTTCCCCAATGATTTCGCTTAATGAAGGATGCAAATGCACCATCTGTCCAAATTCCCATGGCGAGGCATTTAAAAACAAACCTAGTGCAGCTTCAGATATTAAATCCGTTGCATGCGGTCCAATTAAATGGACGCCGACAACATCATTCGAACTTTCATCAGCTACTACTTTCACAAAGCCTGCTGTTTCACCATAGACAATCGCTTTACCGATCGCTTTAAACGGGAATGTCGTTGTCACAACTTTATATCCGTTGTTTTTCGCTTGCTCTTCTGTAAGTCCGACACTTGCGACTTCCGGATTACTATAGACGCCTCGTGCAATATTTGCATAATGTAGAGGAATCGAATTCTGTCCCGCAATATGTTCGACAGCACGAATTCCTTCATGTGAAGCAACATGTGCCAACTGCATACCGCCGATGACGTCTCCTATAGCATATATATGACGTTCTTTCGTCTGGAAATGTTCGTTTACTGAAATATATCCATTGTTCAGTTCGATTTCTGTGTTTTCCAAGCCGATATTTGACGTGTTTGCTACCCTTCCAACTGAAAGTAAAAGTGCTTCCGCTGAAATGGTTTCATCATTTACTTGAAGCGATACATTTTCCTTTGTATCAATTGCCGAAGGATCGAGTTTTACATTGAAATGAACGTTCACTCCGCGCTTTTTCAAAGATTTCAGCATCTCCGCTGAAATTGCTGCATCTTCAGTCGGCAGCAGACGGTCACCTAACTCTATGATCGTGACTTCGACATCAAAATCAGTGAGCATTGACGCCCACTCGACACCGATTACACCACCACCGATAATAATGGCTGACTTCGGAAGCTTTTCAATCGTCAGAAATTCATCTGACGTGAACACCTTTTTCCCATCAACTTTCAAACCGTCCAATGTACGGGGGCGAGAACCGGTCGCAACGATGACGTTTTGCGGCACAAGCATCTCATTTTCTGTGCCATCATTCATTTCCACCGAGATTGTACCTGGCATCGGAGAGAAAATAGATGGTCCTAAAATACGGCCGAAACCATCATATACATCAATTTTCCCTTTTTTCATCAAGTGCTGAACGCCTTTGTAAAGTTTATCGACAACGGTAGCCTTTCTTTGTTGGACACGTTCAAAGTCGATTTTGACGTCGTTTACTTCCACCCCAAAATCAAGTGCCTTTTTTGATTGCACATATACTTCCGCACTTCGGAGTAATGCTTTTGTCGGAATACAGCCCGCATGCAGGCATGTACCCCCCATTTTATTTTTTTCGACGATTGCCGTTTTCAATCCTAGCTGTGACGCACGGATCGCGGCTACATAACCGCCTGTGCCTCCGCCTAAAATAACGACATCATAATCTTTTGCCATAACCGACACCCCTTTTTTCCAGTTACAAAATCAATTTCTTCTTTCGTAATCGCTTTTTAGCGACCGTTTAAAATATTTTTTTCGTTTTGAAGGAACTGACTGCGGGATTTCGCTACACGAGCAATACGCTCTTCTGCTAAACGGTTTGCTGCCAAATAAGTCGGAATATCTTCTTCTTTTGATATTGCAAAAATCTTTTCCAAGCTTGTGTAAATCGTTTCAACACGCTTCATTGCACGCTCGCGATTATAGCCGTATAACTCGTCTGCTACGTTAATAACCCCGCCTGCATTAATCACGTAATCCGGTGCATAAACAATCCCTAAATCATGCAGTACTTTACCATGTCTTGATTCTGCCAGCTGATTGTTTGCAGATCCAGCGATAACCTTCGCTTTGAACGTCGGAATCGTTTGATCATTAACAATTGCGCCAAGAGCACACGGCGAGAAAATGTCCACATCTTGTGCGTAAATCTCATCAGGTGCTACAGCTACCGCTCCAAAGTCTGCAACAACACGGTCGATTGCTTGCTGATTAATGTCAGTTACGATTAATTTCGCTCCTTCATTATACAAGTATTCACATAATGTGTACGCAACATTCCCTAGACCTTGAACTGCTACTTTACGGCCTGCCAGCGAATCATCCCCAAAAGCTTCTTTCGCTGCTGCCTTCATCCCTAAAAATACACCATATGCTGTAATTGGCGATGGATTGCCAGAGCTTCCGAATGCCGGTGAAATACCTGTTACATAATTTGTTTCTTCATGGATTAAATCCATATCGGCAACCGTTGTACCTACATCTTCTGCCGTAATATATCGACCATTCAGACCTTGAATGAAACGTCCTAATGCACGGAACATTTCTTCGTTTTTATCCTTGAACGGATCTCCAATAATAACTGTTTTACCGCCACCTAGATTTAATCCTGCCGCCGCATTTTTATAAGTCATACCGCGTGCTAGACGTAGTGCATCTTCAATAGCTGCTTCCTCCGAGGCATATGTCCACATGCGCGAACCCCCAAGAGCTGGACCCAATGTTGTATCATGAATAGCAATGACCGCTTTTAACCCCGATGCCTCATCTTGGCAAAAGACTACTTGTTCAAAATCATATTTCTGCATGTACTTGAAAATTTCCATAACACTATACCCCTCCACTCAAGAAAGCGCTTACTTTCTCGTATATTATTATTTTCTGTTAATTAGAGATAATAAATACTTAAATTTGTATAATTTTATTATCGTTATTTTTACAATACTTATAAATCTAAAAGGATGCAACTAGAAATCCCTAATTTAATTTAAATTAGAATATTCGGACAATTTTTACCTATAACTGCACTTGAAAACCGGAAAAAATTACTTTTGAATAAACTATTCTAATATAGTTATTTATGTATTTTTTTACGCAAAGCCTATATTTCCATTCTATGAATCTATACCCCTTTATTGACTTTCTCTACCTGCATTGTAAAATTAAGTGATACTAAAATAATCAGAGACATTGTTTCATTCACTGTTTTTAGTCTGAAGGAGGTCTGAAAATGGCACGTATGGCTGCATTTATCGTACTAGTCATTCCCGCAATTTTAATGGCTGCCGGGATAAAATTTATGCGGGATACATTATTCGGGATTTTAATTTCACCATTTCCATGGATTTGGTTACAATTCATTGTTGGTGCCATCTTTTTTGCCGTTTCATTTTTATTTTTTGCAGGTTTTTTACTGCATCGGGATCGCAAGCGCGGCAAAGTATCCGAACGCTGGCAGAAATAGGTCTAAAATAAAAAATCAAATTTCTCTCTAGGAGGAAATTTGATTTTTTTCGTATATTCAGTTAAATCTTTTTTCAGGAAGAGTAAAGTTATTGTGACATGACACTAAATTATTTACGTGAAAGTAAATTGATGAAAATTGTTTATTCCCTCATAACAAATCAAACTTAACGATTCAGCTGGGCTTCCCGAACTAAATGCGGGAAATCCGTAATCCACCCTTTTACAATTGAATGGGGATTTTTCAGAAAAGATTCATTGCCCTGAATTCCGTAAAAACGCATGCCGATATTGGCCGTTTTACACGCCTCTAAATATTGATCTTTATAGTACCGTTTATGTGCATGTACCGCATCAAAAAAATTTTGTTCCTCTAATGTTGCCCAATAGAATTTTCTCGTAATAATGAACCCCGTCTCGATATCCGGCCGAATTTCCTTCACAATTTTTAGCAAAGAATCGTGAAATGACGAGAAATGACTATTTTCAGGTAAAGTAATCGTATGCAATAATTCCTTCAGCACATTTTCGTTCGTTAATAGCGATTCTTTCAGCTCTACATTCAACGCAATATTTTCTGCATTTGCCCACTCCAGTACATCCACAAAAGCAATCATCCGGTCACGACGAAACAGCCGTTTAAACCGCGGACCTAATTTATAGTGAATGAGCTCGTCGTAAGTACACTGATTAATCATTTTATTAATGCCGGCCAGTCTTTTTAAGTCATTGTCGTGAAACACCACTAAAATACCATCATTTGAAACTTGGAGATCCAGTTCAATGCCATCTGCCCCAAGTTCTTTCGCTTTTTTAAAGGCAGCAAATGTATTTTCTAAGTGAAAGCTCGATGCCCCTCGATGGGCAAAAATGGGTATGTCATTCATTATACATTCAACTCTCCATTTTCTATTAAAAATCGCCCATTTGTAATAGACGTCAAAACAGTGGACTTTTTGCCAATCTGTATATATGTACCAGGATATGCTTCTTTCGTCACATGAATCTCTGCTTTACTAACTTTACGTAAATCGTTCATTAATTGTTTAATTTCCCGATCTAAATTTTGCGCTGTTTCCTTAGTGGAAGCGAGCTTTTGCTTTGTTATCTCCAGTGCTGCCAATTGTCGTTGTGTTAACGTATGTATAACGGGTAGGATGCGATCTATTTGACTCTCTAGCTGCACCATATCTTCCTGCATTGATTTTAGCAGAGATGCCTTGTATTGAATAACCTCAAGACTTTGTGCTTTATTTATGCTATTAATAATTAATTCAGTCGGTCTTTCCAATCGATTTCCGGTACATGCTGTAACGATAGTACTTTTTGCGATTGCTGTACCACCGATAATTTTCCCTTTCCGCTCATCGACCAATATGGAATGTGCGGATAAGTTGGATCCTAATGAATAAAATCCAATATTCAGATTTTGACCTGCAACTAAATGAGCGTCATTCACATGTTTAACGAATATATCCCCAGCAGCTTCAACAAGCGTTTCGCATAACCCGAATATGCCCCCTCGAATGAAAATATCTCCATATAAGGATTTGATCAATTTTGCGCCGGATACACCTTCTGGACCTTCAATTGAAATATCTCCATTTGCTATAACCGAAAAACCTGGCTGGACTGTTCCCTTAATCGAGACAGACCCATTAAATTCAATATTACCGGTTTCTATGCCGACATCACCAACAATCGGTAAATGGTGGTTAACACTTACCATTCCTTCATGTTCTTCAACTACTCCGCTAATTTTCGATCGAAGTACCGTTTTTCCAACTTCCTCGACTTCATATGCCGATTTCCGATCATACTTTAACTGCAAATCTCGCCCAAAAGGAGCAGGAATTGACTCTCCAAAAATATTTATTCCCGGAGTACCTGGCTGTGCATGAATTTTCTCACCAAGCCATGCGCCTTCTTCAATTTCATAAATGAAGTTCATATCATAATAATCGGCTTTACCATCTTCTCTTATGACCGGTTTCCGCTCAGGTAATTCTAAATAAGTAATTTGTGCATCATTTCCTTGGACAGGTGGGGTACCTTGCGCAATTAATGTTGCCTTCGAAGTGACAATGGATTCCAGATTTACATTTAAAATCCCGTGCGTTATGTTATTTTCAGCTAAAAGTATCTGAACTCTATTCTGAATGGACTGTACGTTTTCTTTTATATACTCCACTGTCTCATATACAAAAAGCGATGCTGACATTTTATCTCGTGAAATTTCGATCATTATTGATGGGAGCCATATTCCGATTTCTATCGATTTGTCGGTAACTTCATTCAATTCTTTTTTTAATAATGCGAAATTTGTAAGTCTAATACGAGGATGTTGGCGCAATATCGTTTCAAAATCTTTTAGCATGAAGCCTGGTTTTCGTGTGTGGATATATACTTTCCTATCTTCTTTTATTATTTCAAAAAAATGATTTTCATAAATAACCATGCCCTTCCACCTCCTCATACATTACAGTATATACAAATAGTCGATATTTGTTTAGTTAAATATTGGATGAATAGGAGGTTTTTTAGCATGTCCATCAATTAATACGAAAAGCATCTGACTCATAAGTTATAAATACCTTAAATATTTTATTATAGTGAACGTTGAAATTGGAGTAAATTATGGTACATATCTGACAGGTCAGTTAAGTACCTTTCGTCTTGTGTCTCAATAGCCATAAGTGTTCTATTGATCATCAAAATATCTAGTTCGATTGAATTGGTTAAGTTTTGATGGTGTATATTATTTTCGATGATCTCGTTTCTTAATATTCCCAGCTCATTTAAATAATTCTCAAGCTCCATTTCCATCGTTTGAAGCTGTGAGTTGCTTAATGTACCGAGCAGCAATATATCGTTATAACATGTCTCACGTTGTACATGTAATTCTTCTTTATATTTTTTTACAACCTCATCAGGAGAATTGGCTGTTATCGTAGAGGATGCATCTAAATCATACGGAAATCTTACTAGAAGAACAAATGTCAGGACGCCGAGCAGAATTATTATGAATTTCCATCGTTTCATTTATCATCGCTCCTTATTGTTGTCCCCCTATTTTACTTCGAAATTGTATTAATAATATGAAATTAATATTAAAATCCTATGACAACAAAAAAAGTGTCCAGCAACAGCTAGACACAAATAGAACAATACGTTTTCAAACATACTATCCAAAGAAAGGAGGTAAAAACGAAGACGAAGAATTTCTTAGCCTTGCTACCTAATTTTACCCTTTGTTATTTTTTGTTAAACGTAAATTACAAATATTTTAAGTCAAAATTCAATTTATATGATCACAAAGACTAAAAAATCTCTTTTTAGGTTAGAATACTCATAAATTATCAATGAATGTAAAAGGATGATTATGTAATGAGTGTTATTGTATTAGATAACAAAAGACTTTTTCTAAAAAGAATTAAAAGTTATGAGCTGAATACAGAAGAAATATATTATAGAAACGATAAAACAGAGGAACGATTTCTTTTCCTATTCCTTATGAATGAGGAGGAACTATGGAGTGAATATAAGTTCGAATATTTATATATTAAGATGTTTGACGGCAGCGAATATAAGTATTTCTCTGATAAAAAATTAGATAATATTTTAAAGAAAATGGATAACTACTTTAAAGAAATCGGCATTGACAGTGAAGTAGAAGATTGCTCTTATGATCTTTCTGACGATTGTTACTATGTTAGTGAAAAATTAAAAGAAATACTAGAAAATAATGAGTATTTAGCGCAAGCTGTTGATAGTTATATAATAACGAAGGATACGTTCATATTCGTTGATGAAGACATTTCAAGTATAGCGACTAGAATGGATAATTCCTTTGGCTTGGTATAAGAGCAGTGAATGATCAATTCTTACTAAGAACGGGCATAAAGCATTAAAAAACGCCTTCTGAACAATTGTTCTAGGAGGCGTTTTTATAAAGTAATATTCTCGTAATAAATAATAAGTTTCCGAGGCGAAATGAACTCAAGTAAGTTCTTAACTCGCCACCATTTCAATACGAATCTTATCTGCAATCATCGCAATGAACTCTGAGTTTGTCGGTTTTGATTTCATATGGTGCACTGTATAGCCGAACAGTTCTGAGATATTCTCATAGCTGCCGCGGTTCCAGGCTACTTCAATGGCATGGCGAATTGCACGTTCCACACGTGACGGGGTTGTCCCGAATTTTTTCGCGATTTCCGGATATAAAATTTTTGTAACTGAGCTTAATAATTCAATGTCATTGTAAACCATCTGGATCGCTTCACGTAAATAAGCATATCCTTTTATATGTGCAGGTACACCAATCTCTTTAATGATGCCTGTAATCGTTGTATCCAATAAGCGTGTATCCATTTTTGCAGGGGTGTTCGTTGATAAAACCGGTACACGTTTTTCCTGTTCGACTTTCTTTCCTGCACAATGCAGAATTTTTTGAACTAGCTGCTCAAACTCAAAAGGTTTCAACATGAAGTAAGAAGCACCGTAATTCACTGCCTGCTTCATTACATCTTCTTGTCCGAATGCAGTTAGCATAATGACTTGTGTCTGTGTATAACGCTCATCGTTATACATTTCTTCCAATACAGCCAGTCCATCCAAATGCGGCATAATGATATCCAATAGTAGAACATCGATTTTATGCTCTTCCAACATTTTAATACAGATTTTTCCGTTGGATGCTGTAGCAACAATTTCAATTTGCGGATGATTTGTAAAATACACTTCCATCATTTTTACTAATTCGCGATTATCATCTGCAATCGCAATTTTCACCTTTGACAAACAAAATCCCCCTTTAAATTCTATTTCTTATATATTCATTACAATAGCAAATTGTATGAGTTTTCTTACAAATGTCTAAACTTCTTTTGTAATACAATTGTAACAAAAATGAACGACAGTTGTCCTTCGATCTCTCTTATTTTGCATTGTCCTTTAGTGAAGTTTCGACAGAATTACTAAATTTCCTTTTCTTACACAAAAAATGAGCAACAAGTATTATCTTTTCTTACTTTATCGACAAGGAAATTTATGGTTCTACATTTGTCGATTTATCTTTATATACTATTGTAATGAAAAAAGCAAAAAAAGACTACACTTTATTAAAAAGTATAGTCTAAAGTATTTTAGTACGGGCTCTTTTTCAGCATTTCAATAACAAGAATACCGGCACCTTTTGTTGGTTCTTCGATAAACATATGTGTTACCGCACCCACAAACTGGTTATTCTGTATAATAGGACTCCCGCTCATCCCTTGAACAATACCGCCCGTTTTCTTTATAAGACGTTCATCGACGACATTGAATGTAAACGTATTATCCGTTTGTTTGTCAATTTCAATATCAAATAAATTGACTTCTTCTCCGTCGATTGCCGTTAAGATTTGTGCTTTACCCTTTTTTAATTCATTTGCATGTATAATTTCCAGCGGTGGATGCAAACTGTCATGTAATGATTGTTTCCAATTACCAAAAATTCCGTAGACATCATTGGTTATTACTGAACCGAGTGGCATTTGTGATTTATCTACAACTGAAATTTTATACCCTGGTTGTCCAGGCGTACTTTTCTTCACTTGTGAGATTGATGCTTCAAAGATTGCACCATCATTAAATTTTGGAGGCTGCTTCATTGTAGAATCTACAATTTGATGTCCAAGCGCTCCGTATTCCATCGTTTCAGGATCGATATACGTTAAAGTACCTATTCCATCAGTTTCACTTTTTAAAAATGGTTTTAAATGCACCAGTTCATGAGCTGATACGTTGATGTCTCGTTGTTGCTTTCCATTCTCAACGGTCAGTGTAAATGATTCGCCTTTGCCGGCAATGTCTTCTAACTGGCTTACTTTTTCACCATTCAGTTTTAAAATATGTTCTCCCTTTTTCAACCACTCACTATTTTCCAATAATACGTCCTGTGCAACCATTACATAAGGCATCTCCAACTGAACGCCAATTGAATGGCCCATTGGAATTAACGATTTTCCCAATACTTCTATTGGTGATAACATAAAAAGCAATGCAACGAGTATCGACCATTTTTTAATCATCCTTCACCTCCTCTATGCGCTTACTATGTGAAAATTTGACGGAGTTATGAACGGAAAAATTTTGTTGATATGAGGAAAAATTAGAATGTATTCGTTGTAATCCTTGCTGCTTAGGGACATTGAAACTTATACGGTTAAAAAAATAAAAAAACGTCTAAAATTTTATTAATTTTAGACGTTTTTAAATTTAGTTCATCATTTCTTTACGTTCATTGGCCATATGAATTAATTCTGAAGCATGTTGTAATGTCAGGTCTGTTATTTCAGCTCCACTCATCATTCGGCTGATCTCCACGATTCGTTCCTTTTCTTCCATTTCCGTAATCGACGTAAATGTACGGTTATGCTCTACTTGCTTTTTAATGTAGTAATGATGATCCGCCATTGCAGCAACTTGCGGCAAGTGAGAAATACATAATACTTGTGAATTGACTGAAATTGCTGCAATCTTTTCTGCAATTGCCTGTGCTACACGTCCGCTGACACCTGTATCAACCTCATCAAAAATTATTGACGTAATGCCATTTGATGAAGAGAAAATTGTTTTAAGTGCCAACATCATACGGGAAAGTTCCCCTCCGGAAGCGACTTTAGGCAAGGACTTCGGTGGTTCCCCAACATTTGTTGAAATATAGAATGCGACAAAATCCTTGCCGTTTGCGTCCAGCTGATTCAATGGCTCGAATTTAACGATAAACTGCGCTTTTTCCATATGCAGCATACGTAGTTCATTCATAATCGCGTCACTTAGCTTAATTGCATTTTCTTTGCGGATTGTCGTCAATTCTTCTGCAATTTTATTTAAATCTGCTTCCATTTTCGCCAGCAATTGCTCATTTTTCTGCAATGTTTCATCACGGTTCATAAGCTGGCTCAACTCTTCTTCGATTTTTTCGTGATACGTTAAAATCTCTTCAACTGTCGTTCCATACTTACGTTTCATATTTTGATATAAAGCAAGACGCTGCTCGACCTCATTCAAACGCTCTGCGTCATACTCTAAATCATCCAGCACATTTTTCACTTGATATGCTGCATCCTGCAATGCATAAAAGCTGGAAGTGACCGCTTCTGAAGCCTCTTTGAAATTCGAATCGAGTGCAACAATATCCTCCAGTGCATTCATGGCATTACCAATGAAATCCAGTCCGGTTCCATCATCGGAAATCGCTGAATATGCAATGTTCGCACGTTCGAATATTTTATGAAAATTCATTAAACGAAGTCGTTCTTCATCCAATGCTTCTTCTTCGTCAACTTTTAATCCGGCCTGTTCCAGCTCCTGAATTTGGAATTGATATAAATCAATGCGCTGTGCCATCCGCTGCTCGTCCATACTTAGCTCAGCCACTTCTCTTTTTAACTGACGATACGCTTCAAACGCTTCATCATACCTTGCTTTCACAGGCTGAAGCTTATTATGTGCATAATGATCCAGTAAATTGATATGGAATTTTTCATCCATAAGCTCTTGGTTTTCATGTTGCCCATGAATATCAATTAAACTGCCGCCAATATCACGCAAAACAGATAATGGGACAAGTTTGCCGTTCACTCTGCAAACGCTTTTTCCTGAATCATGCAGGTCCCGTCGTAAAATAATCGTATCTTCTTCTGATTCAATCCCATGTTCTTCAAGTTTTGCAAAAATCGGATGCTGACTATTATCTACATGAAATAATCCGCCAAGTTCAGCCTTTTTCTCTCCGTGGCGGATAAACTCCGTTGAGCCGCGCCCGCCAGCCAATATATTAACCGCATCAATAATAATCGATTTTCCGGCACCTGTTTCACCTGTCAAAACAGTTAAACCACCAAAAAAACTAACGGTTAAATCATCAATAATAGCAAAATTTCGAATGCTTAATTCTCTTAACAAACCATTCCACCTCGGTTTACAGCATATCTAATAAGCGATTTTTTATTTCTTCACGTTCGTCCTCTGTTCGACACATGATTAAAATCGTATCGTCCCCACAAATCGTTCCTAAAATTTCTGTCCAGTCCAGATGGTCAAGCAGTGATCCGATTGCATTCGCATTCCCCGGCAATGTTTTCATAACTAGAAAATGTGAAGCTCCATCAATTGAAACAAAAGCATCAGCCAACGAACGATGCAATTTTTGAATTGGGTTGAAACGTTGGTCAGCTGGTAAACTATATTTATAACGACCGTCCTGTAACGGTACTTTTACTAAATGCAATTCTTTAATATCTCGTGAAACCGTTGCTTGTGTGACGTTGTAACCCGCATTTTTCAGCTGATCGACTAAATCGTCCTGTGTCTCGATTTCGTTATTTGTAATAATATCACGGATGCGTATATGGCGCTGTCCTTTGTTCACAAAAGTCACCTCATTAAAATGTTTAGGAATATATGTATATTTACACTACCATTTGCATAAAGGAAAAACAAGAAAAAACCGTACATATGTTCAAAAATCCGTTTTTTCCGACTGTTTTCTACATAAAAAGGAAACTAATCAGCTGCAAATTTCGCATAAAATTTGTTCTTTTTTGCTCAAAAAAAACACAAAACAAATCCATAGGAATCTGTTTTGTGCTTACATTATTTCAGCTGCATATGCGCGTCTTTTACGACTTGTTCGAAATTTGTGAAGGACTCTACTTCTTCACCGTCATGCGGATTATACAGGTGGAATAAAAATTCAATATTCCCTTCGCCGCCTGTAATCGGTGAATACGAAGCATCCTTTACGACAAATCCGATTTCTGTTGCCATTTTTGCTGTTTCTTCTAAAACAGCTAAATGGACTTTCGGTTCACGGACAATTCCTTTTTTCCCGACATTTTCACGACCTGCTTCGAATTGCGGCTTTACAAGTGCCATAACATCGCCACCTTGCACTAAAATGGTTTTTAGCACAGGCAAAATCAGTGATAACGAAATGAAGGAAACATCGATGGTTGCAAAACTTGGTAAGCCTTCTATCAAGTCTTCAGGCTTTGTATAACGGAAATTGGTTTTTTCCATAACCGTTACACGCTCATCCGAACGGATTTTCCATGCAAGCTGGTTTGATCCTACGTCCAGTGCATAGCAGTGACGGGCGCCGTTTTGCAGTGCACAATCTGTAAATCCGCCTGTTGAAGAGCCGATATCAAGCATTAACTTACCTTCAACAGATAGATCAAAAATTTCCAGTGCCTTCTCCAGCTTTAAACCGCCTCGTGACACATATTTTAACTGTGAGCCTTTAACTTGCAGCGGTGCATCGATTTCGATTTTTTCCCCTGCTTTATCAATGCGGATTTCGTTTGAAAACACGAGACCAGCCATAATCGAGCGTTTTGCCTTTTCACGCGTCTCACATAACCCGCGCTCAACAAGCATTACATCTACTCGTTCTTTTTTTTGCTTTGTCATTCTTTATTTAACCCTATCCGACTGTTTATTCGGTACAAGCTGCGTAATACGTTTTACCGCTTCTTCAGCTGTCACGTTTATTTCTTCTAATAATAAATCAACTTCACCATGCTCGATAAATTCATCCGGAATCCCGATACGCTCAATTTGAACATTACGGTACTTCTTATCAAATGCAAATTCCAGCACAGCACTGCCGAATCCGCCTTGCAGCAATGATTCTTCAATCGTTAAAATCGGCAGGTTTTCCTGCATAATCTCATGCAGCATTGCTTCATCCATCGGTTTAATGAAACGTGCATTAACAACACGTACATCAATGCCTTGGTATGCCAATTGTTCTGCTGCCTTCATTGCCATTGGAATCGTTGTACCGAATGTCAGAATAACCGCATCCGTACCTTCACGCAACACTTCCCATGAACCGATCGGCAATGCTTTCATTTCCGCATCCATTTCAACGCCTAAGCCATTGCCGCGAGGGTAACGAAGCGCAATTGGACCATCATTATAATCAATTGCTGTTTTCACCATATGCTGACCTTCATTTTCATCTTTAGGCATCATCAGGACAATATTTGGAATATGTCGCAAGAACGAAATATCAAATACGCCTTGATGTGTTTCACCGTCCGCGCCAACAAGGCCAGCACGGTCAATACCGATGAAAACATTTAAATTCGGACGTGCAATATCATGCAGCACCTGGTCATACGCACGCTGTAAAAACGTAGAATAAATCGATAAAAACGGTTTCATATGCTGTGTTGCAAGACCTGCCGCCATTGTTGTTGCATGCTGTTCGGCAATCCCTACATCAAAGAAGCGATTCGGGAAGTCTTTTTGAATTCCTTCAAGTTTTGAACCGACAGGCATTGCCGGTGTAATTGTTACAATCCGGTTATCTTCCTTCATGCATTTACGAACCGACTCCGCGACTAAGCTACTCCATGCCGGACCTTTTGTAGAAGATTTTACGAAAGCACCCGTTTCCATTTTATATGGACCTGTTCCATGCCAAGTACCAATTGTATCGTCTTCGGCAGGTTTGTAGCCTTTACCTTTTTTCGTCAATACATGGACTAGTACAGGACCTTGTACTTTTTTCGCATATTCCAATGTTTTTTCCAATGCTTCAAAATCATGTCCGTCAATTGGACCTAAATATTTGAAACCTAATTCCTCAAAGAATACACCTGAAACAACTAAATACTTTAGGCTGTCTTTCACACGTTCAGCAGTAGCGGCCAGCTTATCGCCAACCATTGGAATTTTATGAATTAAAGATTCCAAATCTTCTTTTGCACGTGAATATTCTTTTGCCGTACGCAAGCGTCCTAAAACGTCATGCAATGCCCCAACGTTCGGTGCAATCGACATTTCGTTATCGTTTAAAATAACGATCATATTCGTTTTTTCATGACCAATATGGTTCAAAGCTTCCAGTGCCATTCCACCTGTCAATGCACCATCACCGATAATCGGTACAACAAAGTTTTTGTCCCCTTTAATATCTCTTGCCGCAGCCATACCCATCGCTGCAGATAAAGACGTGGAACTATGCCCTGTTTCCCACATATCGTGCTCACTTTCGACAAGCTTCGGGAAACCGCATAGTCCTTTAAATTGACGCAATGTGTCAAATTGACTTGCCCGGCCTGTTAAAATTTTGTGGACATATGCTTGATGCCCGACATCCCATAAAAATTTATCCTTTGGACTGTTAAAAGCTTTATGCAGTGCAATCGTCAGCTCAACAACACCTAAATTCGGGCCAATATGACCACCCGTAATTGAACATTTTTCGATCAGAAAAGCGCGAATTTCTCCAGCCAGCGCTTCTAGTTGCTTTTTATTCAAGTCTTTCAAAAAGGATGGACTAGAAATTTTCGTTAAATCCATCTCATCCACACACCTTTTCATCAGTTTATTCACCGTTGTGATTTTTCTATTATATCAATGTACAACACAAGACAAAAGTTTAACACATTTTAGTTACTACGTCTCACAATATACTGCGCAAATTGTCGAAGCAATGTTGTATCAATGTCAATTTTTTGTAATGCTTCAATCGCCAGCTCATAATGTTCGTCAAGCTTTTGTTTTGCACCGTCTAATGTAAGTAAAGCAGGGTATGTACTTTTATCGCTTGCTACGTCTTTTCCTGCTGTTTTCCCTAGCTGTTCCGAAGTTCCTTCAATATCTAAAATATCATCTTGAATTTGGAAGGCTAAACCGATATGGTGTGCATATTCCACTAATGCTTCACGATCAGAAATACTTGCATTTGCCAGCACAGCACCCGCTTCAATACTAAAACGAAGTAATGCGCCTGTTTTGTTTACATGAACTGTTTCAAGCTCCTTTAGATTCAATAGACGTTTTTCTCCGTCCATATCCAGTACTTGTCCGCCGACCATTCCTTCAGCACCTGCGGCAACACTTAATAGGTTCACGAGCTCAATACGTTTTTCTGCAGAAAGATTATTCAGACGTGCGATGACACCAAATGCCAATGTGTTTAGAGCGTCACCAGCCAAAGTTGCCAATGCTTCGCCGTACACAACATGATTCGTTGGCTTTCCTCGGCGCAATTCATCATCATCCATACTTGGCAGGTCATCATGGATTAACGAATACGTATGGATCATTTCAACAGCGGATCCTACTGTATAACTTGTCTCAAGAGACTGATTATACATTTCGCAAACTGCCACAACAAATAACGGACGAATTCGTTTGCCCCCTGCTTTTAATGAATACAGCATCGATTCTTTTAAATGTGCCGGTGCTTTGATCGATTTAACGAGTTCATACATTGTCGTTTCCAGCTGCGGTATATTATGATCAATAAACTGCTTTAACATGTTTTCCATCTGTTAGTCTTCTCCATTTCCTTGTTGGAAAGCTTTCTTTTCACCATCTTCTCCAACGATTGAAATTAATTGTTGTTCTGCATTTTGCAGTGTATCATGACAAAGTTTTGATAGTTCCATTCCCTTTTTATAAAGGTCAATGGCTTCTTCCAGTGGAACATCTCCTTGTTCAAGTTTACGTACAACTTCTTCTAATTCTGTCATTGCTGTCGCAAATGTCGGTTTTGTCACTTTGCTTCCCCTTCCTTTTGCACATGCTTTTTCTCAATTTTCGCTTCGGCATATCCATCCTGAAACGTCACTTGAATCACGTCGCCTTTTTCCAGCTCGTGAACTGATTTTACTACGTTTTCCTCTTTATATGCCACGTTAAAGCCTTTACTCATTAATGCGAGCGGATTTAACGCCTCCAGCATACGCAGCTGATTTGTAAAAGCGACTTTATTTTGTGCGAGCTGTTGCTGCATTCGATTCGTTAACGTTTGAGTACGGTGTTCGAGCTGCTGTTTAGCAGCAACTAATTGATGTACCGGCGAATACAGCTTCATTTTGCTGTCAATTGACTGTAGCTTTGATTTTTCATTCATCATATAGAGCTTCGTCGCATTTTGTAGTGATAAGTCCACCTGCACAAGCCTTTCAATAAAAGGACGATATAATCGCTCAGGTGTTGCAAGCGGATAGGCATTTTGCAGTTTTGTTAGGCGATTTCGTTCAAAATTGAGCTTTGATGTCATCATTTGATGAAGAATAGACTGATAGTGAAGAATTTGCTGGTATAGCTGCTGCTGATTTGGAACAGCCAGTTCTGCCGCAGCAGTTGGTGTCGGTGCACGTAAATCCGCGACAAAATCCGCAATTGTCGTATCGGTTTCATGTCCGACCGCACTAATAACCGGAATACGGCTTTCAAAAATCGCCCGTGCGACGATTTCTTCATTAAATGCCCATAAATCTTCAATCGATCCGCCACCACGGCCAACTATCAGAACATCACAAAATCCATGGCGGTTCGCTAAATAAATATTCTCTGTAATGTTTGGAGCCGCACCTGCACCTTGTACGAGCGTCGGATAGATTAAAATTTCAGCCTGCGGATATCGGCGGTTAATCGTTGTGCATATATCGCGAATAGCCGCACCAGTCGTCGCCGTTAAAACACCGATCGTTTTCGGAAATTGCGGAATCGGCTGTTTAAAATTTGGATTAAACAATCCCTCATTTTGCAGACGTTCCTTTAACTGGTTAAAAGCGACGAACAAACCGCCAATCCCATCCGGCTCCATCGTCTGTGCATAAAGTTGGTATGCACCACTCGCTTCATAGACATTCACATCGCCCCGTATAAAAACTTTCATCCCTTCTTCCGGCTTAAAGGAAAGTTTCGAAGCCTGTGAACGGAACATCGTAGCGTTAATACGTGAACTGTCATCTTTCAGCGTGAAATAAATATGACCTGAACTATGTACTTTTACATTTGAAAGCTCTCCCGTTACGTAAACATCACGTAAATGCGGATCGGCATCAAATTTTCGCTTAATATATTTTGTTAATGCTTTGACGGATAAATAAGAATTCGATGTCATAAACGTATTGCTCCTTTACGGTAGTTCTTTTCTGTATGTGTGATTTCCATTGTGTACGGAAACCCCGGTTTATTAAAAAATAAGCGGAACATTTACCGCTACTTCTCTCTTGTTTACTATCTATTGTATCGTATAAGCTAAAAATCACGATTTTGATCTACATCAAAATCGTGATTTTTGAAGTTAGATTAATTCTCTTGACGTTCTAACTCTTTTTCAGCTGCTTGTACTGTGTTTTCCAGTAACATCGTGATTGTCATAGGGCCGACACCGCCTGGAACGGGTGTAATATGTGAAGCAATCCCTAGTACATCATCAAAATCCACATCACCGCATAGACGGTTGTCTTCATTTCGGTTAATCCCTACATCAATGACAACTGCCCCTTCTTTAATATGCTCACTTGTAATAAAGTTCGCACGACCGACTGCCGCAATTAAAATATCGGCCTGTTTCGTAAAGTACGGTAAATCCGGTGTTTTAGAATGTGTATATGTAACTGTAGCGTCTTTTTGCAACAATAGTTGCCCCATCGGTTTCCCGACGATATGGCTGCGTCCTACGATGACTGCATGCTTTCCTGCAACGTCTATTCCCGCATGTTCGAGCATTTTCATAACCCCATAAGGAGTACATGGCAAGTATGTATCCTGTCCAAGCATCATTTTCCCTACACTAATCGGTGAGAATCCGTCCACATCTTTCTCCGGAGAGATCGTTTGAATTACTTTGTCCTCATTGATATGTTTCGGTAATGGAAGCTGAACGAGAATACCGTGAATTGAAGCTCGTTCGTTTAATTCACGAATTTGTTCAAGTAAAGCCTGTTCTGAAATTTCTTCAGGTAGTTTGACAAGTTCCGAATACATCCCAATTTGCTCACAAGACTTTTGCTTGTTTGCTACGTATGTTTTGGATGCCGGATTGTCGCCTACTAAAATGACGGCTAAGCCTGGTGTAATCCCTTGCTCTTTTAGCGCCTGTACACGAGTAGCGACCCCTGTTCGAATTTCTTGACCGATTTCTTTACCATTAATAATTACGCTTGACATGTTGTTGCTCCTTCCAGTGATTACGACAATCGGAAAGGTTGCCTACTGCTTGTATTAAAAACACACACGATTATTATGACAACCTACCAGTTAAATCTTGATATATTAATCTTTAAAGAATTGAATACATTTGTTGATTTATTGCTCAGTAAATTTCGAAAGTACACCATTGACGAACTTGCTTGATTTCTCGTCACCGAATGTTTTAGAAAGCTCGATTGCTTCGTTCATGATAACTTTGTTTGGCGTTTCTTCAGCGTATAATAATTCATATACAGCTAAACGCAAAATTGTTCTTTCAATTTTTGGCAGACGGTTGATCGTCCATTTTTCTAGGTTTTTTTCTAGCGCTGCATCAATTGCTTCGATATTTTCAGTTGTCCCACGAACTAATTGCTCCAAAAAGGCATTTGATTTTTGTTCTTCTTCAAGAACATGGCCAATTGCCTCTTCTGTTGTTAATTCTGTGCTGTCTAACTGAAACAAAGCTTGTAACGCTTTTTGACGCGCCTCTGTTCGTTTCATAAATAATAGCTCTCCTTCATAAGTAGCATTACTTGATATCATAGCATATTTTGCAAGGCATCGCACAGTTTGACAGAAAATTTTTGGCTGCAAAAAGAGATTTTTGTATTCTTCCTTAAAATGGTGAAATTTACGATAAAAAAACGACATGTTTGAGATAAATCAACATGTCGTTTATATTAATTCCGTTAATAAAATACCAGGTTTTTATATTAGGTAGTTGATTTCCATTGCGGGTCGGACGCTTTCCAGGGGCCCCGAGGCCAACAGGATGTTGGTCACAAAAGCGTTGCCACAGGAAGTGGCGTTCTTAGCTTTTGTTCCTCATCTCTCCCACGGGCTAATCCCCTAGGAGTCGCCTCCCCTCCATTTCATTCAACTCGTTATAAAACTTACTGAAGGCATCTTACATTATAATGTGAAATTAATTATTCTGTAACGGTATCATCAGCGTGCCTGTTTCACGCTTGTTGTTATCCGATTCAGGGAATTCAAACAGGTACGTAATTTGTTCAGCTGTTTCTTTTATTACGTAGAACTGGAAATGCTCCATATTTTCCAGGAAATATCGGATATCCTGCATTGCCATCAGCTCTCCTACTTCTTCATAGTGTGCCAATGCTTGCTTAAAATAAGCGTTAATCAAAATTAAATCTTCTTCATTTGCTATACGAATATAATCTTTGCTCATATCATTTTAACTCCTCAACTAGATTATGACCTATTATAGCATAATTCCAATAGAGAATAGGAAGCTACTGCCAAACGACTTGTCCGGTCATTTATTTTCATGTACTTTTCCTTACCATCACTTAAACGCTTGCGCTGCTTTAACGGCTTTGTGCCAGCCTGTAAATAATGATTCACGCTGCTCTTCATCCATTGCCGGCTCGAATTGACGATTGAGTTGCCAATGTTGTTGCACTTCATCGAGGTTCTCCCAGAATCCGACAGCCAATCCGGCTAAATACGCTGCGCCAAGTGCCGTCGTTTCATTGACTGAAGGACGGTCAACAGGCACATTTAAAATATCTGACTGGAATTGCATTAAAAAGTCGTTCATCACAGCACCACCGTCAACGCGCAGTTTCCTTAAGTCGATGCCTGAATCGGATTCCATAGCCGATAACACATCCCGAGTTTGATAGGCAAGCGATTCCAATGTCGCACGGATAAAATGTTCCTTCGAGGTGCCGCGTGTTAAACCGAATACTGCTCCTCGCACTTCACTATCCCAATACGGCGTTCCAAGTCCGACAAATGCCGGCACAACATACACACCATCTGTATCTTTTACACGAGCAGCATATGCCTCACTCTCAGCAGATTTCCGGAACATCCGTAGTCCGTCACGAAGCCACTGAATGGCCGAACCGGCTACAAAGATACTTCCTTCAAGCGCATATGTCACTTTGCCATCATAACCCCATGCGATAGTTGTAAGAAGACCATGCTCTGACTTTACCGCTTCCTCACCTGTGTTCATCAGCATGAAACAACCGGTACCGTAAGTATTTTTCACCATTCCTTGTTCATAGCAAGCTTGACCGAATAATGCCGCCTGCTGATCTCCTGCAATACCTGCGATCGGTACACGATGACCAAAGAAATGATTACCCGCAATTTCTCCGTATATTTCAGAGGAAGGTTTCACTTCAGGAAGCATGGATGCAGGAACCCCTAAAATGTCCAGCAATTCTTCATCCCATTTTAAATCATAAATATTATACATTAATGTTCGGGAAGCATTTGAGTAGTCCGTCACATGAACAGCTCCTTCTGTAAGCTTCCAAATAATCCATGTATCAATTGTTCCGAATAAAAGGTTACCCGCTTCCGCTTTTTCTCGTGTTCCTTTTACATTGTCCAATATCCATTTTACTTTCGTGCCGGAAAAATAAGCATCGATGAGCAAACCGGTTTTATTACGGAACAGCTCATTATGCCCCGCTTCCTTTAAGGAATCACAAATTTCCGCAGTTTGGCGTGATTGCCATACGATGGCATTATATACCGGTTCACCCGTATTTTTATCCCATACAACAGTCGTTTCTCGTTGGTTTGTAATCCCGACTCCTTCGATTTGTGACGCCTGAATATTATTTTCCGATAATACCTTTGCAATTACCGATAAAATGGAACTCCAAATTTCCTTTGCATTATGCTCAACCCAACCCGATTTCGGGAAATATTGTTTAAATTCCTGTTGTGCTGTATGAACGATATCCCCTTTTTTATTGAATAAAATGGCACGTGAACTCGTCGTGCCCTGATCTAACGCCATAATATATTTTTCCATTATACTGTCTCCTTTTTAACGGATTTGGATTGTGTGATAAATGCAATGACACAAATGACAACAAATAACGTTGTAAACAGCCAAAATGCCACTGAATTTTCATTTAAAAAGAATTGTTTGTAAAACAGTGCGCCTGTGACGCCACCAATAATCGGTCCGACAATTGGCACAAAGGCATAAGACCAGTCTGAATCACGCTTACCTGGTATCGGTAAGAAAAAATGCGCGATGCGGGGTCCTAAATCACGGGCTGGGTTGATGGCATAGCCTGTAGGTCCGCCTAAGCTCATACCTATGGCGATAACAATAATACCAACAAGCAACGGATTGATACCATCCGCCAATGAATTACCGCCTAATGCTAAAATTCCTAATAATAATATAAAAGTCCCTATCATTTCTGTTACGATGTTTGCCAAAGGATGACGAATGGCAGGAATTGTAGCAAAAACAGCTAATTTCGCATCTTGATCTTTTGTTTGTGACCAATGTGGCAAATAAGCAAGATATACGACAATTGCACCGAGAATTGCCCCTAATATTTGTGCAATAATATACATCGGAACATCCGCCCATGGGAAGTCACCAATTGTTGCAAATGCTATTGTCAATGCAGGGTTTAAGTGGGCACCACTCACTCCGCCTACAGTATATGCCGCGATAGCCACGGCAAAACCCCAGGCAATCGTAATTACGACCCAGCCGCTATTTTCCGCTTTGGAAAATTTCAGCAAGGATCCAGCAACAACCCCGCCGCCTAAAATAATTAAGATCATTGTTCCTACTAATTCTGCTAAAAATGTTGACATTCCCTTCGCCTCTTTTCACTAAGTCATTGTTACGTCTTGTAGTTCATGTTCTAGTTGATCTGTATGCTGCTGCTTTTCTTCTGCTGTCCAGTTTAGGTAGTCGCTCATTTCATCAATAACAAGCTGTTTATATTGTCTCACCAGATGGATGTTAAATAAGAGTGCGCCTGTACGACGAACGAAAAAGTCACTCGGTGTACATGCACTTTCCTCGTTTATTGCATAGTACAGCTGGCCATATACGATCGGCGGTAAGTTTCCTTTTGCCTGTTTAATATAATCGAATACTTTATCGACATTAGTACCATAGAATTTTGCTAAGTAATGGCTTTGTTCCTCCGTTAAGCCAAGCTCCTGGCCTTTCATTGTCCGTTTTTCAACAAATGATTCGAAAAATTTAGAGCCGCTCGTTTCTCCGCCCGAAATAGGCAGGTTTTTGGTAATCGATTTACCGTATTTTAACTGGTATTCGTCGTTTAATTGTTTTACGACAAGGTCCACAATTTTTTCAGCCATTTTACGGTAGCCTGTCAGTTTTCCTCCTGCAATCGTAATCAATCCGCTTTCTGATTGCCAAATTTCATCTTTTCGTGAAATTTCGGACGGTCCCTTACCTTCTTCATGGATAAGCGGTCTCACCCCTGCCCATGCCGATTCGATTTTATCTTCTGTCAGCTGCAGTTGCGGGAACATATAATGAATCGCATCCATAATATATTGTCGGTCCTCTTTTGTTACCTTCAGATCTGCAGGATCCCCTTCATAAAATGTATCCGTTGTTCCAACGTACGCTTTACCATCTCGTGGAATCGCAAAAATCATCCGACCATCTTTTTCTGTATCAAAATAGATCGCTTGCTGCAGAGGGAAATCATCCTCGTCGAAAACAAGATGCACACCTTTCGATAAAATAAGGTGTTTGTTATCAAGCTCCCCATCTAATTTACGCACTTCATCAACCCATGGGCCTGCTGCATTGACCACTTTCTTCGCACGAATTTGAAATTGTTCCCCAGTAAGCTGATCTTCCACCGTCACTGTAGAAAATGCCACGTTATTCGCTTCAATTCCCACAACCTTCAAATGGTTCATTGCAAGTGCCCCGTTGGCAACAGCTGCTTTCATCACTTCGATTGTCAGGCGTGCATCGTCTGTACGATATTCGACATAAACGCCGCCACCGAGCAAACCATCCTTTTTAATAAGCGGTTCACGGGCAATCGTTTCATCTGCAGAAAGCATAAAACGGCGTTCACCTTTTTTCACATTCGCTAAAATATCGTATACTTTTAATCCCAGCGCTGTCGAAAACGAACCAAATGTCCCACCTTTATGGAAGGGCAGCAACATCCATACAGGCGTTGTTACATGCGGTCCGTTTTCGTAAACAATTGCCCGCTCTCGACCGAGCTCGGCAACCTCTTTAATTTCGAATTGTTTTAAGTATCGCAGGCCTCCGTGAACAAGTTTTGTCGATCGGCTACTCGTTCCTTCCGCAAAGTCCTGCATTTCTGCCAACCCTACTTTTATCCCTCGTGTGGCGGCATCAAGTGCAATACCCGCACCTGTAATTCCTCCACCAATAACAAATAGATCAAAGGTTTCTTCTATGAATGTTTTTTTCAATCGCTCTCTTGCATTTGCAGAAAAGTTTCCCATACCGTTTCCTCCTTACCAAATGAAGCTTTAAATCTATACCCTATTTTCACCTTGTTCACATCCTAAAATTCACGAAATTATGAAAAAATATTTAAAATAAGAGCTTCAGTGTTGAGGAATCAAAAAAAGAACCGAGCATCAATTAATTGAGCTCGGTTCTTGTTTATACAATTATTCTGCGTCTTTTGAAGTTTCGAACTGGATCCCTGTAATATGGATATTCACTTCGCTTGTTTCGATGGCTGTCATATTTAAAATGGCTTGTCGAATCGTTGTTTGCACTTCTTTCGCAACTTTTGGAATGGCATAACCATATTTTACAGTGCAGAATACATCAATAACAATATTGCCTTCTTCCGACATTGCTGACTTGATGCCTTTGGAATGGACTTTTTTACCGAAACGCTCGGCAACACCTGATGCGAAATTTCCGCGTGTTGCTGCGATTCCCTCTACTTCTGTTGCAGCGATACCTGCGATAACTTCAATTACTTCTGGCGCGACTTCAATCTTCCCTAATTCTTCTTTACCAACCGGTGTTGGTTGTACGAATGCTACTTGTTGTTTCTCAGCCATTTGCGATACATCCTCTCTTATGTAAACTAATGGATTTCTAACGCTTGTTACTTTAAATCCTTAAGTTCAGTATACTACAATTATAGACCGGATGTAGAACGGTTGCGCCACATTTTGTAATTTTGGCAATGGTCATCCATTATTGCATGCATACTGACCTTCATTCGGATCAATTAGTTTTATGTCATATACTTCACAGTAATGTTTTGCAACAAATAATATTTCCTGACGTACTTGCAGCATACTGCCTGTATCATTCGTTTCGACAAAATACCGAATGAGAATACGGCAGCTTGTCGGCATTAGCTCATCCATCGCTACATGTATAATTTTTTTCGAAATTTTCGGATGAAGTGAAATTTGCTCTCGTACAGATTCCAAAAACTTCACAATACTTTCCTCACTGTTTTCATTTGATATATGCAGGAAATGCTCCACTTTTCTTTCTGTACGATTGGACAGATTATAAATCGGACGATTGACTAAATACGAGTTTGGTACATAAACTGTCCCTTTATCGGATGTTTGAATAACGGTACTGCGCAAATTAATATCCTGTATAGTCCCGTCAATTTTCTCGTCACCCGACATAATCCAGTCACCGATCTGAAATGGTTTATCCAACGCAACACTCATCCCGCCGAATATATGCGCGAGCGTGTCACGAATACCAAATGCGAGCGCCACACCTGTTAATCCAATTGCAGTTAAAAACCCGTTTAAATTAAAGTTCCACAGTGACGCAATTGTAAACATCGCAATGACCATGACCGCGACTTTACTCATCCGCAAGAAAAATGGGGTTAAAATATCCTGATCTTTTCCTGTTTCAAATCGATGTGGGTTTTTCAAATAAAAACCGAGTACATCATACAGTGCTTTAAATGCAAAAAATACATAGACTGAATCAATATAAATACTTAGTTTCGCATTTTCAAAAAGCCATACTTCCACTAATAAAGATGCTGCCATCACAATCAGGCTGAAAATAATCGCGTTACGTATTGATGGGTAGACACTCTTTGTAATGTCACCGAATACCGGATGATTTTTTTTATTGAACAAATCCGCTATTTTAAAAAGCAGCGGCCGTATTATAAAACGAATGACGATTAAACCAACGATAATTATTGCAGCAGCCGCCAGACAATCTGCTACAGTCGGTGCAGTAACAGACGGAATTAACCATTTTATCGATTCCCACATAACAATCACCTTCTTAAACCTTCTTTACAACTACAAGACAAAATCATACCATGTAAAGAAACGATTTACATCGAAAATCGTTCCACTGATAATCAATTCGAATGGAGGATTATTTATGACTGGACTTAATAATCTATTATTGCTTTTAGAAAAACAACTCATGCATTACAGAAAGGAAGATTTTATCAACATCTTGAGTGAGGATTTTCTTGAATACGGATCATCCGGAGGCATCATGGATAAAACTTACTTGCTTCACCAAATGACAGAACAAGGGATTGAAGACTGTTTATTTACCGTTACAGATTTCCAGGCAATTTCACTTGCAGATCAAATTGTGCAAACACGATTTGTCACTACAAATCGAACAAATGGCAACAGGCAAAACCGCAGTTCCCTTTGGCGCAATGAAAACGGGACATGGCGGATGTTCTTTCATCAAGGAACACCAGCAAAATAAAAAACCACTCTTATGTAAAGAGCAGCATTTTTATTACTTTTTCAGTAAATCTTTATATTGATGCGATGTCGTGATTGCAATCGTCAGCGAACCTTTGCTGTAATACGTTTTAATTAAAAACGGTGCCCCGCTCGTATTTTGAAATTTAAAATCGAGCGATCCGTAAGAAACCGTCGCATCCCTTCCAGTCGGGACATAGCCGATGTTCAGTGAATGGTGATGCCTTTCCGTAATGCGAATTCCCAACTGGTCGACTGCATTAAATAATGTCGAGGACGTTTGGCAAATTCCACCACCAATTCCCATCACCAGCTCCTTGTTAATAATTTCAGGTGCCGGTTGATAGCCTTTTTCCACCGTTCGTTCTCCGACCATTGTGTTAAAAGAAAAATAATCTCCATCCCCAACTAAAATATTATGGATGGCCTTTGCGGAAAGCTCGATATTTTCACTTCTTCCGCTTTCTGCTCCATTAAAATAAGTCGTAAACGAAGCAACAGTCACATCATCTAATGAAGGAATGTCGATTTCCAGATTGCTTTCCAATATATACAGCGGCAAAAAAATATGGTCCCCTTTTGGAGAAGCCGCTAAAATTTTTTCGACTAATTCACTTTCCTTTAATACGATTCCGGGATTTCCTTCAATAATCTCTCCGTTTTCCCCAATTTTGTGCAGGACCATTGTTTGATCATAGCCGGTCCTTTCTTTAGACCCTCTTGCTAGTTCTCTCGCTACTTTCTTAATGTTTGCCTCGTACAGTTCATGATCCGTGCCGTATCCTAATAATTGTGGTGTGAACGATTTCACGATTTCCATTGTTCTCGGATCAATCAGTGTAATAACAGCTGGATAGATAAGCGGATATTCCCCAACAATTGCTTCCTTTTCCGACAACGGGGCGGAGGTCGAAGCTTCGATTTGATGTTCTTTTACTCCATCTGTTTCGTAAGTTCCTGAATATGACGATTTTTCACAGCCTACAAGTAAACCAAGACCGAACAATACTAAATAAATGAAGTTTGTTTTCATTTTATTTCCCCTATCTATAAAAGCAAAGATCTCATAGCTTATTCAGAAATTTAACTTCTGTTAACAGAATTAATGCCACAAATGCCCATGCGTATTGAATGGAATACCGTCACTTTTATAGACAGCTAAAATGGTAAAAATCATTAATCATTATTGTTTTCTTTGCCTCGCTTCTTTTTCCCATCTTGTCAGCGCTGGATATGGATCAAATGCCCATTCTGTCCGGCCATTAAATTTATAGATCCCATAATGTAGATGCGGCGGGAACTTCCCGGCTGTTCCTTCTTTTCCGTACCCTGTACTTCCAACATAGCCGATAACTTGTCCTGCCTCGACAATATCGCCTTCTTTGAGTCCTTTTTGAAAATAAGCAAGGTGTGCATAATAATGATATGAGTTATGGTTGTCACGAATACCGACACGCCAGCCGCCAAATTGATTCCAGCCCATCACTTCGATTACCCCGTATGACGTTGAATAGACCGGCGTGTTGTACGGAGCAAAAATGTCCGTTCCTTCATGTATTCTTCGGCCACCCCAGCCGCGATTTGCTCCCCATGTCCCTCTGTAGCTGTAGTCAGCTCGAATTGATAGCGGGAATGTATGCCCATCCAAATCGATCGTTCCAAATTTCTCGTATAATTTTGCGATGACAAGTATTTGATTCACCGATAGTTCATTTTTATAATAATCCCATAATGCCAATTTAAAATTATCCTCACCATATCCGTACTGTCTTAAATACTTAGCCAATGTAAATAATATATCGCTATCATCGGAACGATCCGCAATCCCATCCCCGTTCCCATCCATACCGCTTCCATTAAAATAAGCAATTGAAACGGGGGAAGCATCATTTTCGGCCGGATTTAAAATACCGGACCAGAATTCATCCGAAAATTGAATGGCAATGATACTTTCTCGCTTTGGAATATCCTTTCGTACTTCCTGAATATTTCGTTCATATTGATCGACAGCCGCCAAATAATACCAGGGCAATAAAATGTTTTCATGCTGTATATAGTAGTCCATTCTTTTTTCCAATAGTAGTTCTTTTGTCGAGGTGGTGTCCTCCTCTGCAGAAGCATCAGCAACCGGCATAAATCCTAAAATGACAATGGCCGTCATCATCAATGCAATAGGGTATTTCATCATTTCCCCTCCTCTACGATATGTTGGTTCGAATCATTTTGTAATCGGATCATTTGTGAAATTGTAATAAATCGGTAGCCTTGATTTTTTAGCTCCGGCAATATTTTCTCCAACGCTTGAACTGTCTGCTCCCGATTGCCTCCTCCATCATGGAACAACACCACATTTCCATTTCCGAGTCCGTTTAATACCGTATTCACTATTTTATTTACACCTGGATTTTTCCAGTCTTCTGTATCCTGATGCCATGACCACATTACAATTTTATAGCCGTTTTTGACGGATTCTTTTACGAGTTCATCTGTATAATACCCTTCGACTGGTCGGAATAAATTCGGTTTCATCCCAGTAATGCTGAATATTGTATCGGATGTCTGATTAACCTCTTCCATAATGGGAGAAACTGATTTTGTATAAGGATGTGTGTACGTATGATTGGCAATTTCATGTCCACTTTCATTCATCCGCAAAACGAGTTCGGGGCTTTTTTCAGCCAGTTGCCCCACGATAAAAAACGTTCCCTTCGCCTCATATTGTTCAAGTAAATCAAGTATTTGCTCGGTATATTTCGGATGCGGCCCGTCATCAAATGTCAGGGCCACCACCTTTTCGTTCGTTTTAATATCCCATATAATTTCACCTGTTTTTTCATAATAGTCCCTTCCTTTTGCTTCACCTAGACTGTTGAAAACATACATAGCTGCAAATAAAAATAAAAGGACTAAAAATAAAATAAAAGCAATTCTTTTCCATTTTTTTCTATTCATATGATCACTTCCTTAATTAATTTCATCAGCATTAGTATTTAGAAAAACGCTAAAAAGATGTATTCAATTTAAAGTGAAAATAACCCATTTATTTTTTTAAAATTAAAAAGAGCTAGAGATTCAATGTGATCTCTAGCTCTTTTCCTGCGTTAATCCTGTTACAGCAATCCTTTTTATGTATAGAACAGGAAGCCCTTGTTACAAAAATTGCTGCTCCAATAAGAAGCAGCAATTTTTTAATGTGGTAGATAAATTAACTGTAATATGAACAGAACAGCGAAAATATAAACGAGCGGATGTACTTCGCGTCCACGCCCTTTTACAAGCATAATTAACGGGTAGCTAATAAAACCGAGTGCGATCCCTGTAGAAATACTTGATGTAAGTGGCATTGATAAAATAACTAAAAACGCCGGGAACGACTCTTCAATTTCATCCCATTTCATGTTTTTCACAACACCGATCATTAAGCTACCTACGATAATTAATGCTGGTGAAGTAATGGCTGCCACACCGGACAATGAGCCAACAAGCGGTCCGAAAAATGAAGCGATGATAAACAGTACGGCAACGGTTAATGCTGTTAAACCTGTACGGCCACCAACTGCAACACCAGAACCTGATTCCAAATACGCAGTTGATGGACTTGTCCCGAACATCGCACCTGCAGTTGTTGCAAGAGAATCGGAAATAAGCGCTTTACGTGCACGCGGCAATTTTCCGTCCTTCAATAACCCTGCTTGCTTTGATACACCGATTAACGTCCCTGTCGTATCAAATAATGTAACTAAAATGAATGAAAAAATCACACCGTATAGACCGTATTCAATCACTTCTGAAATCGCAGTTATTGGATTGAGTATGATAATTCCTTCCGGTAAATGTGGAAGCGCCACTACTTTATCGATTGTAAGTTGTCCTGTGAACATCGCAATAATTGCCGTCACAATCATACCGATAAAAATTGCCCCGTTCACTTTACGAGCCATTAGTGCAACTGTAATGAACAGCCCGACAAATGTTAATAACGGTGCTGGCTCCGCAATATCACCAAACTTAACTAAATTAGATTCATCAGCTACGACGATACCGGACATACGCAACCCGATGAAAGCGATAAATAATCCAATACCCGCAGTTATCGCCAACTTTAAGTTTTCAGGGATTGCTGTAATCAGCTTTTCACGGAATGGCGTTAAACTAATAATAATAAATAAAATACCTGCAACAAATACTGCTGAAAAGGCAGTAGTATACGTAATCTCTCCATTTGAAGCTAATACAACAGTATAAGTAAAATATGCATTTAATCCCATACCCGGAGCAACGGCGATCGGATAGTTCGCACAAAGCGCCATCCAGCCTGTCCCGATAACTGCTGCGATAATTGTTGCCATAAATACTTGATCAACCGGAACTCCAGCACCTGATAAAATAATCGGGTTAACAATGATGACATAAGCCATCGTTAAAAATGTTGTTAAACCCGCAAATAATTCACGCTTAACTGTTGTCCCATTTTCTTTTAACTGAAACATTTGCATTCCTCTTTTCAAAACACGAACAATTTTTAAGAACTTATATATAATATTCGTTATTATAGTAAAATGCAATCTATTATAAGCATTTTTTTAAATAGGGAAAATTGATTATTTTCAGAAAATTATTTTATTATTCATATAGCTCTCTCTTTGAGATATTTCTTCATTCTTACTTTACCCAAATTATGATATTTTACAGCTGCAAAATGAGAAAAACGGTTGCAGTGGACGCAACCGTTTTCCTATTTCTATTATTTTTTCTTTAATACGAATGTTTCATATCTCTGTATGAATGCGGATATGTGAGCACGTGTTAAAATATTTTCAGGTTCAAAAGCTTTGATTGATGTTTGGGTAGTAAGTCCATTATTGATGAAAAATTGAATCGCTGTGTCTTCACTTACTGTTTTCCCATAGTAGTAAGAGGCCATCAATTGTGCCAGTTTACCACGTCTGATACCTTGCTCCGCTAAAGCTCTTGAGGCTTTCGATTTTTCGCTTGCCACTACAGGCATATTATACTTTTTCGCCAAGTTGTATACTTTACTTTTGTTCCAAGATGATGTGCTTTGTACATTTGCTAATTCATCTTTTTCAGCGTAGCGGAAGAAGATTGTCAGGAAGTGTGCTTCTGTTAATTTTTTATTCGGTAGTAGATGCGTTTCATATTTTTTAGTTTTTGCATTCCATATTGTACTGTCACCTTGAATGTAACCTCTATCGATTGCCCAGATCATGTCATCTTTCCACCAAGCTGTAGTACTGAAGTCAGCATACTGTTTAATATAAGTCGAGTAGTCCGGTTTAGGCTCAACAGGAGTTACAGGAGTCGATGTCGATTCTACATAATCTAAATAACTTGACGCTACATACCCTTCTGATCCGTCACTTCTTTTCACCGGATACCAGACAAAATGGTTTTTCTTCGTTGCTACCTCATCGTAAACAAATGGACCAGTAATGGTAACCACTTCGCCTTTAGTTAAAGTACCTTTTTTAGAATCATCTCCCGTTGTAGGTCTAGATCTAAATGCGGGATTTGTTGTTGCACTTACTTTTTCACCTTTTTCAAAAGAGTACTTTGATTTTGTTAATGGTAAATCAAACTTATAATCCATCTTTAAAAATTTAATATTGTCTCTGCTGTTAGAGTCATATTGGAAACCTTCGCTTGTAAAAGGCAGCTCTTGTAAGTCGATTAATTCATATTTCTCAACAAACCCAAAAATCTTTTCTTGATATGCTTTTACATTTCTTTCACCAGTTGCTTGTACAGTTGGACTATTTACCGGCTTCGTACCGTTATAAGCCATAACCGCGAAGTACCAAGATTCCAGGACATCTCTGTCACCATCATTAATTTTAGGTAAATCCGATCGATCAAACATTTTATCAAGAATTTTTACACCCGATTCAATATTATAAAGAAGGTCGCTTTTTAATCTTTCTTCATTGTAGCCGGCCTGATTTGTAATTTGCATAAGGCCAATCCCATTATCTGCTGTCACAATTGCTTCCCCGTTGTTATCGAAATGACGCCAATTTCCACTTTCACCTTCCGCTATTGCCTTCACAATTTCAGGAGGGACATCATAACTCAGTGCTGTTTCAGTTAACAAGCAGTTCGTAGTAGAAAAATCCGGGTTTACCTTCGACGCTGCATCATACTCACACGTATTTGCAATATCATTTGCAATTACATTTTTATCATTATTGATAGATAGAGTGATCGCACCAACAGCAATTACACCAATCAATGGTTTGAATAACTTTTTCATAAGTACTTATTACACTTCCTTTTATATTTTCTAAAGTTAAAAGATTCACATATATGTTAACATATACCAAACTTTCTAGATAGGGGTACCTTCCGCTATTTTGTCTTGAGCAGCCATCTGCATTATTTTTTGCCCCCTCTCTTACTCTATTAATAGCTATTCCACTTACAGACGGTAAAACTGTTAAATAGTTTCAAAAAAAAATAAAAACCCTCTAATTTAAAATTAGAGGGTTAAAACTTATTAAAATCTAATTAAGATTTCACATTCACGCCTAAAATATCATTCTCTTCAAGGAACTTCGTGTTGAATTTCGCTGATTTGAAGACGTCGTTGTTCATTAAAGCTTGGTGGAATGGAATTGTAGTGTTAATTCCAGGTCCAGCTACTTCAAATTCTGATAACGCACGGTTCATTTTCGCGATTGCTTCTTCACGAGTGTCTGCATGAACGATCAGTTTTGCGACCATTGAATCGTAGTATGGTGGGATCGTATAGCCTGCATAAACTGCAGAATCGATACGTACACCATAACCGCCTGGTACTACATACGTATCTACAGTACCTGCTGAAGGCATGAAGTTTTTGTATGCATTTTCGGCGTTAATACGGCATTCAATTGCCCAGCCGTTAATTTTGATGTCTTCTTGTTTGAACGGCAGTTCTTGACCAGAAGCGATTTTTAATTGTTGTTGTACTAAGTCAACACCTGTAATCATCTCTGTTACAGGGTGTTCAACTTGAATACGTGTGTTCATTTCCATGAAGTAGAAACGATCTTCCTGGTAATCGTAGATGAACTCGATTGTACCAGCACCTTCATAGTTACATGCTTTTGCTGCTTTTACAGCAGCTTCACCCATTTCTGCACGGCGCTCTTCAGATAGTGCCGGAGACGGCGCTTCTTCTACAAGCTTTTGCATGCGGCGTTGAACTGTACAGTCACGTTCGCCAAGGTGTACAACATTGCCATGGCTGTCCGCTAATACTTGGATCTCGCAGTGACGGAAATATTCGATGAATTTCTCTAAATAAACACCAGGGTTGCCGAATGCCGCTGCTGCCTCTTTTTGAGTAATTTCAATTCCTTTTACAAGCTCTTCTTCTGTGCGTGCAACACGGATCCCTTTACCGCCACCACCAGCAGTTGCTTTAATGATGACCGGGTAACCGATTTTCGCAGCCCATTCTTTACCTGTTTCAATATTCGGTACAATGCCTGTACCAGGAACTAACGGAACATTTGCCGCTTCCATCGTGTCACGTGCAACGTCTTTAATCCCCATGATTTTAATCGCATCCGAAGAAGGACCGATAAATTTAATACCCGCGTTTTCACAAGCTTCAGCAAATGCTGCGTTTTCCGCCAAGAAACCATATCCTGGGTGGATCCCGTCAGCACCTGTTTTTTGCGCTACCCCTAAAACTGCCGGGAAACTTAAATACGAATCTTTCGATAACTTTGGTCCGATACAATATGCTTCATCCGCAAGCTTTACATGCAATGCATCCGCATCTGCTTCAGAATATACTGCGACCGTTTGAATACCTAGCTCTTTACATGCACGAATAATACGTACTGCAATTTCGCCTCGGTTTGCGATTAATACTTTTTTCATTTGTATATACGCTCCTTATTCAGCTTTTACTAAAAATAATGGTTGACCATATTCTACTAATTGGCCATCTTGAACTAAGATTTCTACGATTTCACCTTTAACTTCAGCTTCGATTTCGTTGAATAACTTCATCGCTTCTACGATACAAACGATTGACTCTTCGCCTACTTTATCGCCTACTTTTACATATGCTGGTGATTCCGGGTTTGGAGCCTGATAGAATGTTCCAACCATAGGAGACGTGATTTTATGTAAATCAGCCGTGTTTTCTACTGGTGCTGCTGGTGCTTCTGCTTTAGGAGCTGGAGCTGGTGCCGCTTCTACTTGTACTGGAGCTGGTGCCGCTACTGCTGCAACCGGTGCTGTTTCTTGTACTTTTTTAGGAGCTGCTACTTCTGTAACACCGTTGTTTTTCTTTAGTTTAACCTTTGCGCCGTCCGCTTCATATACAAACTCGTCGATTGATGAAGCATCTACTAATTTAATAATTTCTCGGATTTCTTGAACTTTGAACATTCTTAACTCTCCCTTAAAAAAAGTAATAACAATACAAACCCTATTTTATAATTTTTCGGACTATTTTGAAACAAATAATTTTAAATAGCTCAAAAATAGGCATAAAGCAGAACAATCGTATATTAAGACAAAGAAAAATATTTCAATCTGCTATATAACACATTTTCTGCTTTACATTAATATGACGTCCTTTTAATTAAAAGGTTCGAATTCTACGCTAACATTTACGTAATCTTTAAATTCAGAACGCACAACGTATAAGATTTCATCTGCCAATTTCTCGGATACTTCATCTGACATAACTCGTACAGCCACTTTATCTCCTTCAATTCGGACAAGGGCATCTGAATAGCCGATTGATTTAATAAGCATTTCCAGCATCGCTTCCGATGATTCCAATTTGATCAGTTCATCCATTTCATTGAATGCCTCATTCTTTTCTTCTGCTGTAAATTCATCAGCAGCAATCTTTTGCGTCAATTGTTCTTTTTGCTGGCTGCGTTTGTTCGCTAACTCTAAACGTACTTCCTGGAATAAGTCGCTTTCTGAGTTAACTGGTTGTGTCAGGTTTTGATTAACCCCTAAAATATCTGTTTCATCAATCGTTTCATCAGAGAAGATCGTTAAAATATTCGGCGTATTGTCTTCGAAAATATAAAATACAGAAATTACCGCAGCTAAACTTACTACTGTTAAGAACCATACTGTTCGCTTTTTCACTTTCACTTGTTTTCCCCCTTAATTTGCATTGGCACTACTTGAATACGATGCGACGGAATTTGCAGAACATGCCCAACGGTTTCCTTTAGCATGGTTTTCACGTCGGTATTATTCGCTCCTTGTGCCACAATGATGACACCGGATAGCTTTTGCTGTTGTGTGACAGACAAAAATTGCTGTTCACTTTGTTGATCATAGTGAAAATAAACCTGAACTTGTCCGACTGACTGAATTTCACTTAATAATTTTGCAAGCTGTTCCTCATTTGAGTTATTGCTTTCTCCTTTCTCCGGTTGTGATAGAAACATGAATAAAAAAATAATAAATACTACGGCAATGACAATTAATACGATAGGACGATTCGCTTGTTTCTTTTCCACATTATTAAGCGTATACGCCCCCTTCTCTACTAGATTTCAACATAATGTATGAACGAAACAAACCGGTTATGCAAACAATGAAAGAATTGTGCTTGTCACGAATAAATACAATGCGAGCTTTACATATACTTGCCATTGCCGCTCATCAGCAAATATGAGAAGACTGCTGCCCAGTAAAATAAAAAGAAATAATTGAATCATGTTTTTCCCCCCATGGACATCTGCATAAAGAAAATAAATAACAGTACGATAAACATAATTGCGAAGCCAAGTAAAAAGGCAACCGCACATAAAACAAACATCGTCTTTCCAACATCATCAAATAGACCGCTTATACGCATATTTGTAAACGGTTCTATAATGGCACCAATAATTTTAAACAGCAGTGCGTGTAGCAATAGTACCGTCGCCGGATAAAAAGCCGCACCCCAAATAATTGTTAAAAAGGACAGTCCAACAAAGGTGGAAACAGTTGACTGAGTTTTTTGGAAAAAGGACAGCCCTTCTACAATCAAATTGCCGATTAACGGAATATTTTGCTCAATTAATTTCTTTATAGGTGATTTTAATGCGTCATTTAGCTGAATAAAGGCGACACCGGAAAGCGTCAAAATCGATGTCAATGCAATAACCGACGCAATCATGACGCTTAATATAGAAGAACGAATAAGTTCTGCAGCTTTTGAAAAAGAAATAGCCGGATATATTTTTGTACAGACATCAAATATTAATGCGAGGATTAGAGCAGGTATTGTAACGTTTGTGCTGATAAATAAAATAACCTGGACAAAAAGAATGATGATTGGATTCCATGCGATCGCCGTAAATACGGTTTGAATTGTCAACAGCATAAATGACATGATCGGTAAAATAGCCATAAAGAAATTTTGCAGTATGGCAATGAGCTCATACAGCACAACAAAGGCATCGACAACATTTTGTGCAAATACTACGATAAACAAAATAATAAATAACTGTTCAATTAACGCGGTTTCTTTCGGGACTAAAGCAAGTAGCAGTAAATACATCAAAATATATATCGCTACTAGCAGCAAAGAATACACTAAAGATTGAATGGGCTCTGTAAAAATCGAATAAATTGTCTGCATTACTGTAGCCTTTCTAATAATTGGATTAATAGCTGAAATTTCGGTTGTAGCAGATTGATCCAATATAACACTGCGGTCATGCGAATCGACAACGTAACTAATGTCGCAAAAGCTTCATATTCAAATTGATCTAATAGCTGACAGATTAATTCATTCAGCAAAAAAAGTAATGCCGTGAAGAGCAGTCCCTTACTGTATGGAACATTATTGAAAATAACTGCGAGTCGCTGCCAAAGCGGAATGAGTTGCTCGCGGACAACAAATTGGAAAAAAATAAAGAAAGCGATGACGACAATGATTGAATGCAGCTTGTCCATCGTCTGTTTTAAAAATAAAAACAGAACTAAATAAATGACACTTGCAAATAGCGCAATCATTTAGCTAGACGGCCGTCAACCATTGGAAAAATACGACAATCTCTTGAAAGAACAAGCGCAAAAATCGAATTAATTCAATCGTCATGTATAAATACGCAATGAAAAACAAGAAAAACGAAAACTCTTTTTTTCCTAAATGCTCGAAGAATAAATGAAGAAGTGCAATAATCAACCCAATCCCTGCAACACGAAGCACATCTTGTAATTCCAATAAAGCCCTCCTTCCTTAACGAAACTATATGCACTATCCAATCAAATAAGCACAAAAAAACACCGATGAGAAAGTTTTATCCTTTATCATCAGTGTAAAAAATTTTATTGTAAGAGAGTTTCGATAATCTCTTTAACAGATGCTTCTTTAGCCAAATAGCTATTTTCCCCCATCCAAAGAGACATATATTCAAGGTTGTTTTGACGGGCACTTTCTTTTCGGATCGGTTGGGTCAAATAATGCTGGAGCGGATACGGAGCAGTAACCGCTTCTTTTAACTCCTCGGTAAACCTGTTTTTCAGACCGCGCGCATATTTGCCGGTAAATGCTTTCGTTAACGTTGTCGCTTGTTGACCGGAATTTAAAATCGCTTCTTTATGTAGTTTTGGTGCCGCACATTCAGTTGCCGTCAATAACACCGTTCCTATCTGAACATACGAAGCCCCTAATTCAAGCATGTCAAAAACTTGAGACTTTGTCATAATCCCACCTGCTGCAATGACAGGGATCGAAATATTCTCTTTTGCAGCTTTCAACAGGTCCGCTGTTGAATGGAGTGCCATTGGTTCAATAAATGATCCTCTGTGTCCCCCAGCTTCTATTCCCTGAACAACGACTGCATTCAACCCCGCTTTTTCAACAGCGACCGCTTCTTCCACCGAAGTTGCTGTGCCAATCAAGTACACGTCTTTTTGTTTAAATGCTGATAATGTTTCGTCATCGGGCAAACCAAATGTGAAGGAAACGACCGTCACACCTTCTTCAAGAATCGCCTGTACTTGTTCTTGAAAAACATTAGATGTTGGAATAAATTCCGGAATTGCAATGTTCAACTCATCACAGATTGGCTGTAATGCTTCACGTGCACGTTGAACTAAATGAAGGTCTGATTTCGTCTGTTCCGGAACAAACAAATTCACGCTAAAAGGTTTTTCAGTTAATGCTTTCACTTCCTGTATAAATCGCTTTGTTTCCTGACCGTTCAAATACCCTGCGCCAATTGAACCTAATACACCAGTCTCACAGCATGCCACTACAAATTCAGGGGTTGTAACACCTGCCATTGGTGCCTGTACAATCGGATTTTCAATTGGTAGTTTTTCCATCATCTACTATCCACTCCTTTCTTCGATTATACCCAACGCTCCATTAGACAGGCTATAATTTAAAATATTTTTCATATAATTAGATTCGATAGCACATAAAAAAGCAGGGATATTGTATTTCTACAATATCCCTGCCTCATCACTATTGTTTCAAAACGATTAAGCGCGTGAAACGTAAGTGCCTTCAGTTGTGTTAATAATTAATTTATCACCTTGGTTAACGAAGAAAGGCACGTTTACCATTAAGCCAGTTTCCATTTTTGCTGGTTTTGAACCGCCTGAAGCTGTATCGCCTTTGATGCCCGGCTCAGTTTCAGCAACTTCTAACGTTACTGTGTTTGGTAATTCAAGACCTAACATTTCGCCTTGATATGTTTGGATATGAACTTCCATGTTCTCTAATAAGTAGTAAAGTTCTTCTTCGATTTGAGCAGCAGCTAATGTTGTTTGGTCATATGACTCTAAATCCATGAATACGTGCTCATCACCTTGTGCATATAAATATTGCATTTTGCGATTTTCGATCATTGCTTTTTCTACTTTTTCACCAGCACGGAAAGTTTTTTCTGTTACGTTGCCGTTACGTAGGTTACGTAATTTAGAACGTACGAATGCAGCACCTTTACCTGGTTTTACGTGTTGGAATTCTAGTACGCGGAATAAGTTACCGTCAACGATAATTGTTAATCCTGTACGGAAATCGTTTACTGAGATCATGAATTATTTCCTCCAAATTATAAAATGATTAATTCTTTAGTCGAATGTGTTAGTACTTCATTACCCGTTTTTGTGATTAAAATATCGTCCTCAATTCGAACGCCACCAATTCCAGGAATGTAGACGCCCGGTTCAATTGTTACAACCATATTAGGCTCCAGGACCGTATTTGAACGGAATGATAACCCAGGTCCTTCATGCACTTCAAGGCCGATACCGTGACCTGTTGAGTGACCAAATGCTTCACCTAAGCCTTTTGATTTTAAATAATCGCGTGCTACAGCATCCGCTTCAATCCCTGTCATGCCCGGACCAACTTTTTCAAGCGCAAGAAGCTGAGACTCGAGCACAGCATTGTACATTTCTACCAACTTCTCTGAAGGTTGGCCTACAGCGATTGTACGTGTAATGTCCGAAATGTAACCATTATAGTAAGCACCAAAATCAAGTGTTACAAAATCGCCCGTTTCAATAATTTTGTTTGTCGCAACACCGTGCGGCAATGCCGAACGCAATCCGCTTGCAACAATAATATCAAAAGAAGAACTTGTAGCACCTTGTTTACGCATGAAAAATTCTAATTCATTCGATACGTCAAGCTCTGTAATGCCAGGCTTGATGAAATTTAAAATATGTGTAAATGCATTGTCTGCAATTTCACATGCAACCTTAATAATATTAATCTCTTCTTCAGTCTTAATCAAGCGAATTTTTTCAATTAAACCGGAAACTGGCACGAAATCAACATTCACTGCCGAATTATATACTTCATATGTACCATATTGCATGGCATCTTTTTCAAATGCCAATGATTTTACACCCATTGCCGCCACTTGTTTTGCCACTTCATCATGGATCGGACCGCTATGCTGAACGACACGGAATTCCTTTACTTGCTCTGAAGCTTGTTCTGTATAGCGGAAATCTGTAATAAAAACGGCATCCTGCTGGGAAACAACTGCAACACCGGATGTACCAGTGAAGCCTGTCATATAACGGCGGTTGTATTCATTTGTAATGAGTATTGCTTCGACATTGTTCTCGATTAGTGCTTGACGTAGTTTAGTAAGTTTCATCTGTTCTCATTCCCCTTTTTAGTGTAGTAAAAACTTGCAGATGGCCATTTAATTGGCGAATCTACAAATTTGTCCTGCTTTCAATCACAGAAACTTTGGCGTTACTCGATGCAATACTCCTATGTCTTTAAACCCTTTAAATTACACTTTACAAGGTGTTAAAAGGGACCTTTAATACAAGCTGCTTCATTGTGAACGCTTCTTTTTATACTGTCCCTATTTTATCACAGACTTTTCAGACATCAATACTTTCGACTAACGAAATAATGTCTTTGTACGGTACCTGGCCGTTTCGACAATCAAGCGCATCGCTATTAAAATTACAATAAAAAATGGGATGGAGAATTTTTTGATTGATGACAATTCAATAGGTAGATTTAAGATTTTCCATTCGAGTAATGAAGCCATGACAATTCCCAAAATAAGTGAAAGTAAAAAAGGAGGCACCATAACGAGAAGTTGCGTTACGACCAATAATAAAAAAGCAACAATCGCTATCATTAAAAATAAAATAACCCATCGCTCGAATGCCGTCCATTCGAACCATTCCAATTTTTTTAGAAATGATACCGGATGCCATTTAATAAAATTAAATAAGTGCAAGCCTTTTAAGCATACTGTCACAATAAATGATGTAAATAATGAAGTGACAAACAGATGCATGACAAAAACTCCTTTTTTTGACTCAGTATGACCGATTGTAAAAAAACTATTCGAATGAATAGTGCTTTTCTCCAAAATTTAGTACAATATGAGGGTATAACAAAGACAAGAGATGGATAGACTCCATTCTCCCGCCTTAAAAATAGATTGAAATTTTATAAGAGAGTGGTGTCGAGCAAGTGAGTAATAATGCGCCAGTATATGGTGGGCAAGCGCTTTTAGAAGGTGTTATGTTCACTGGTCAAGATCATATGGTAACGGCAATCCGTCGAAATGACGATTCCATCGATTATTTCCATGTAAAAAAAGAGAAAAAGCCAATTTTTCAAAAGCTAAAAAAAATTCCTTTCGTTCGTGGGGTTGTCGCACTAATCGAATCGGCAGGCTTTGGGTCGCGCCATTTGCAATTTGCTTCCGACCGCTATGATGTTACACCAGGCGAAGAAGAGGAAAACAGCGGTGAAGAGCCATCGAAGTTAATGATGATATTAGGTGTAGCCGTTATTGGTGTACTCTCGTTTCTATTCGGTAAGTTTGTCTTTACATTAGTGCCGATGTTTCTGGCAGAATTTTTAAAACCTTGGTTCCCAGGAAAAACCGTTCAAATTTTTATTGAAACCGGCTTTAAATTAATTTTGCTTCTTGGCTATTTGCAGATTATTTCGATGACGCCGTTGATTAAGCGGGTATTCCAATATCACGGAGCTGAACATAAAGTAATTAATTGCTATGAAGCAGGCCTTGACTTAACGGTAGAAAATGTTCAAAAACAATCACGACTTCATTATCGCTGCGGTTCAAGCTTTATTTTATTTACCGTAATTGTAGGTATGTTTACATATTTCTTCGTACCTGTTGATCCACTTTGGGTTCGTCTTGTAAGCCGTATTTTACTAATCCCGGTTGTAATCGGTATTTCTTTTGAAGTATTACAAGCGACAAATGCCGTTCGTGAAATTCCGGTTTTACGTTACCTAGGCTATCCTGGATTATGGCTGCAACTGTTAACAACAAAAGAACCGAAAGACGAGATGGTGGAAGTAGCGATCGCCTCTTTCAAAAAACTGCATGAAGTCGAGAAAAACCCGGCTATTGCACAAACATTAGTACATGATTAATTAAAGATTCGGGGAGTTATGTAAAAGGGAATTTACTTTTACGATAACTCCCTTTTTTTGATGCCTACCATATATTTAGAGTCTCGAAATATTTTCATTGAGTTCCAATAGACGAAATGGCATAATAGAGTTAAAATTCAGTGAATTCATTATAAGGAGTTAACAAATGAAAACGATTTTTCAATTTATGAGGCGCTATAAATGGCCAGCAGCAATCGCCTTTTTTCTCATGCTATTGGAACTTGCGAGCGATCTGATCCAGCCGCTGTTCATGGCGAGAATGATTAATGAAGGTCTTCTTGAAGAAAATTTACATAATGTCGCATTTTGGGGTGGCTGTTTATTTGCTTTAGCCCTATTCTCTTTCATAAGCGGAGTACTCAACTCCTTCTTCTCCGCGCATGTCGCCCATAGTTTCGGTTTCGATCTACGGAAAGCATTGTACAGTAAAATACAATCACTGACGATGGCGACCTACTTGACTTTCCCAACTTCCGGACTTATTACACGTCTGACAAGCGATGTTACACAAACGATGAACATCGTCTTTATGATGCTGCGGATTGCAATGAAAGCACCGTTAATGACGGTTGGTTCGCTTATAATGGCGTTTGTTATTAATGCGAAGCTTGCGCTCATTTTATGTGTCAGTTTTCCGTTTTTGCTCATCTTCCTCGTATGGATGGTATCAGTTGGAATCAAGCTGTTCGCACAAGTTCAACAGAGACTTGATTTTGTGAATCGTCAGCTTCAGGAAGGACTGCAGGCTGTCCGATTGATTAAAGCGTATATGCGTGGTCAATATGAAGAAAGCCGCTTTTTAAGCGTTGCAGAAAACTTGAAATTTGACACGATCAAAGCGACACGTGTCATGGAAATTGCATTGCCTGTGCTTCAGTTTGTTATGAATATTAGTCTGCTCATTGTTATTTGGGTTGGTGCAGATGCGATCCGGGACAATGAGATTCTTGCCGGTGATTTGGCCGCTATTATTAACTATGCATTCCGTATGACGGCATCGTTTTCTATATTTTCATTTATTATTATTGCCTATGCCCGCGCCAAAGCGTCTGCTGAGCGTATCGAAGAGATTTTAAATGTCGAGGAAGGCATAGAGGAAGTACAGAAAAATGAAGCCCCTCTTCTTGAAGACTTTTCGATTCAGTTTGACAATGTCTCATTCCGTTATCCAACAACGGAGCAGTATACGCTTCAAAACCTGTCATTTTCAATTGGCAGGGGCGAAAAAATTGCCATAATGGGGGCTACCGGTTCAGGAAAATCGACTATTTTACAATTGGTCGAGCATTTTTACGAACCGAACAGTGGAGACATTTATATTAACGATCAAAATATAAAGGATATCCCATTGCAGCAGTTGCGTCGTTCGATTTCCTATGTCCCGCAGCAATCCCTCCTGTTTTCGGGTACGATTGTGGACAATTTACGCTGGGGCCAAAATGATGCAACTATCGAGCAAATTATTGACGCGACAAAAAAAGCGCAAATCCATCACTCCATCGAAAGCTTTGACGAACAGTATGAGACGATGATTGGACAGCGCGGTATCAACTTATCCGGTGGGCAGAAACAGCGACTTGCAATTGCCCGTGCCCTGTTAAAACCGGCATCGTTACTTATTTTAGATGACAGTACTTCAGCTCTGGATGTTGCGACAGAGCAGAAACTATGGGAGGCGCTTGATCAGGAGGCCATCACCATGCTCGTTGTAACTCAAAAAATACAGACTGCACAAACGGCTGACCGCATACTGCTCATTGACGAAGGCCAACTGCACGGATTTGACACACATGAACAATTAATGGCAACGAACGAATTGTATGCGAAAATTGTTGCTTCACAGCAGGAGGTGCTTGCCGAATGAAGTTTTTCAACTATGAACCCATCATCACAAAAGAACAAATTAAAAACACAAGCGGTAAGAAGAAAAAAGGTGAACGCGCGCAAAACTGGACGTATACATTGAAACGTATTTTCGATTTTGTAGCCGAACAGAAAATGCTCCTGTTTATCGTTTTACTGCTTGTCGTATTAAGCTCAGCTTTTGCTTTAGTCGGACCGTTCATCATTGGACGGCTCATCGACCAGTTTATTGATGGCAGTTCGCTAAGCCAGCTTTCATACTGGCTATACGGGCTGGCGGTCATTTATTTACTTTACAGTTTAGCGAGCTATTTCCAAAACTATTGGATGGTCAGCATCGCCCAACAAACTGTATTCCGAATTCGTACACAGCTTTACGGACACTTTTTCAAGCTCCCTCTCCGCTTTTTCGATAAACGAAAGCATGGGGAATTAATGAGCCGCGCGACAAATGATATCGAAACAATCAGCTCAACGTTAAATAGCGCATTTATCCAAGTTGTATCAAGTATTTTGACATTAACAGGTACGGTTGCCGTTATGCTTTGGCTTAGTCCATTATTGACACTTATCACAATGCTTATCGTACCGCTTATGTTTTACGGGATGCGCTGGATAACAAAACGCACAAGCCTGCTATTTAAACAGCAGCAGGCAGCGATTGGGGAAATGAACGGATTAATTGAGGAATCCATTACCGGTCAGCATGTCGTTAAAGCCTTTTCACAGGAAACGGAAATGCTGCGTCAATTTGACGAGAAAAATACACGCATTCGCACGGTCGGATTCTGGGCATTAACGTATTCCGGGTTTATCCCAAAAGTCATGAACACGCTGAACAGTTTAAGCTTTGCGATTGTTGCGTTGGCCGGTGGTTTATTTGCCTATTACGGCCATATTTCAATCGGGACTATTATTATTTTCACGGAGTATGCAAGACAGTTTACGCGTCCTTTAAATGATTTGGCCAACCAGTTCAACACCGTCCTTTCCGCCTTGGCAGGGGCGGAACGTGTTTTCTTGATCATGGATGAAAAAGAAGATGAAATTGACGGGGAAAATGTGGAACTTCTCGGGAATGTGCGTTTTCAAAACGTTTCTTTCCAATATGATGCACAAGCTTCATCCCCTACTCTGTCAAATGTGTCCTTTGAAGTGAAATCCGGGCAGTCAGTTGCATTAATCGGTCAAACCGGTGCTGGGAAAACAACGATTATGCAGCTATTGACCGGACTTTATGAGAAAACGGACGGGAAGATTGTATTTGATGATATGGAAATAGAAGAGATTTCAAAAGCGAGTTTGCGCAGTCAAATGGCATTTGTCTTGCAGGATCCGTTCCTATTTGAAATGTCGATCAAAGATAATATCCGCTACGGGAAGCTCGATGCAACAGATGAAGAAATATATGAAGCTGCTAAAAAAGCGAATGCCCATACATTTATCGATAAGCTGCCGGAAAAATACGACACGATTTTAAGTGCAGACGGCAGCCAGATTTCTCAAGGACAAAAACAGCTGTTATCGATCGCCCGTGCCTTTGTAGCCGATCCGAAAATTTTATTATTGGATGAAGCGACAAGTAGTATTGATACCGTGACAGAGCTCCATATTCAGGAAGCACTTGAAAAACTGATGGAAGACCGTACGAGTTTTATCATCGCCCACCGCCTGAATACAATTCGCAAAGTCGACTATGTTATCGTCTTAAATCAAGGGAAAATCATCGAACAAGGAAATCGCCAAGAATTAATCGAAACTCAAGGTGTGTTCGGAAAAATGCTGAACGTATAATTTCAAATTTACCGAGAAAAAATCGCCCTTTTTGCCTTATACAGCAAAAAGGGCGATTTTTATTATGGCCTAAAACTGCTAAATCATTTCGTTATCGGTTTGCTCCTCCATTATCGGTGCCGGATTTTTTAACTGACGAAAGTTTTTATAGTATTTGACGAGTAAGAAAATAATAAAGGCCGCCAAAATGAAAAAGAACGCCACGTTTATCAGCAATTCCTGCTGGGCTGCTTCTGTTGTCGGTAAATCAAGTTTTGTCGTTTGATTTGTATAAACAAACTGGAGATATGCCAAGAAGTTATTAAAGCTATGTAATAGCATTGGTATCACGATATTTTTCGTTTTTAAATACGCGTAGCCAAGCACGCACCCTAATGCAAAGGCAAATACGACATTGATTGGGTTAAGGTGGATAACACCAAATATAAGGGAGGAAATAATAATACTCTTTTGGGTACTCCATCTCAAGGTGAAACGGCGAAGCAAGATCCCTCTAAATAACATCTCCTCATATATTGGCGCAAGAATGCAAATATTAATAAAGAATAATACGTACACGAGAAGTGATGGCCGTACTTCATCCAAATTCAGCATCGGAAAGAATGAAAACAGTTCCCGTATATGCTCTTCAAAAATAAGATACACAATCGTGAATAGGATTGTTGTAAATACAACGGTAATCAATTGGAAGCTAGCGGTAATCGATAAATATTTTGCCCAGCGCCCTTTTGTCATCGTAGTATGAATTGGCTGTTCATTAAACGAGAAATTCCATTTTTTTGTTTGATGCAGCAAGTACATGAAACAGCTGACCGAAACAAAAAATGTAACCCATTCCTCACTTGCTGGGATATCGATTAAAAATAACAAGATAAAGCTCGCTATGAATATACCAATCGCAAACAGTATAAAATAACGCAGCTTAAAATTTTTCAATTCACTATAATCCATTATTTTACACCCCTGTAAATAGAGTAACATGAAATGGAAGTTTTATCCCAAGCATCGCTACCCCTTTCTGATCATTTTTCACCGAATAACGTTTCTCCATTGCCAATACCGCCTCTTTTACAATACGATGGATACAAAACAGATAGAAGTGGGTGTTTTGCATGTCTAAAATTTTGATTGTGGAAGATGAACAGCAGATCGCGCGTGTATTACAGCTGGAGTTAGGGTTTGAAGGCTATGAAACAACAATTGCCAATACCGGCACGGATGGTTTGCTGAAATTTCATGAAAACGAATATGATTTAGTGTTGCTTGATGTGATGCTTCCGGAGCTGAACGGCCTGGAAGTGCTGAAACGAATTCGCAAACATAATGAAACCGTTCCCGTTCTTTTACTGACTGCTAAAAGCAATATTGAAGATAAAGTGACAGGGCTTGATTACGGGGCAAATGACTATATAACAAAACCGTTTGAATTCGATGAACTGCTTGCACGAATTCGTGTTGCATTGCGATTTTCGCACAAATCTGCTCCAGAACCAACATCATCGTCTGTCCACACATTTCAGGACTTATCATTAAATGAGCAAACCCGAGAAGTCACAAGAAACACGCTACAAATTGATTTGACTCCTCGTGAGTTTGACTTGCTGCTGCATTTTATGAAGCACGCTAAACTTGTACAGTCACGTGAACAGCTGCTGAATGCGGTTTGGGGATATGACTATTATGGTGATACAAATGTTGTCGATGTATATGTCCGTTATTTGCGTCAAAAACTAGAGGTAAATCTGAATTTACCGCCACTACTACATACAGTTCGCGGTGTCGGCTATGTGTTAAAGGAAGCGTCTAATGAAACTTAATACTAAAGTAAATCTGTTTTCCATGTTATTGACTTCGGTTATTTTAATCGGCAGTTTTACAGGCATTTATTATTTGTATAAAGAGTTTGCCTTTTCCACAGAGGCAGAGCAATTACAGGCACGGGCAAATGAGCTGACAACAGCAATAAGCTCACTTGAATCGATGGATGGAATTGATTCGATTTTCGGGGCATATCTCCCGACTGATGGAGCGATCATCGTTCGTGAGATTGATGATAATACGGGTAAACCATTAATCCGTCTTCAAAAAACCTCAGAGCAAATTGATTTTAAACTTGATCCGGCACAGCATTATACGGAAAAAACAATACATGATGTCCCTCATATCGCACTTGCTACTCCAATCATTTTGCCGAATGATGAAATTGCCGAGGCAAAGCTGATCCAGCCATTGCCGACCATTACCGATAATATGAATCGACTGTTAATTATATTAGTTTTGATGACACTTGTTGCACTCATTCCGATTTATTTGGCGAGCCAGCTATTTGTTCAACTGATCGTAAAACCCGTTTTGCAGCTAACGTCGACGATGGAAAAAAATATTCAGCAGTCCAGCTATGAACAGATTCCCACCCGCAAGCAATCGAACGATGAAATAGCACAAATGGCAACGACGTACAATCATTTAATGGCACAGTTGGAAGATGCCCATGACAAACAGCAGCAATTTGTCGGCAATGCTTCACATGAACTGAAAACACCGTTAACGGTCATTGAAAGTTATACAAAACTGTTAAAACGCCGTGGCACACAGGACGCAAAAATTACGGAAGAAGCGTTGGAAGCGATTTTAAAGGAAACTACCAATATGAAGGCCATGATTGAACAAATGCTCGCATTGGCAAAAACAAATGAAATGACGAAAATCAATATGACGACATTTGCATTACAGCCTTTTATCGATCAGATTGTTCAAAGTATAAAAACTGCCTATCATCGTGAGATTCACGTTAATATTCCTGATGTTGACATTACAACGGATGAAGCAAAATTAAAACAGCTGCTTTTTATATTTATTGATAATGCACGAAAATACAGTGACGATGTCATTAAAATTCACGCTTCTGTGAAAAATGATCTGCATATCTCTATACAGGATTTTGGTGTTGGTATACCTCAAGAGGACCTTCCGAATTTGTTCCATCGTTTTTACCGGGTTGATAAAGACCGTAACCGGAAAACTGGTGGCACCGGCATTGGCCTCTCGATTGCAAAGGAACTCGCCGATCGTCTGAATGCCGAAGTTTCCATTGACAGTGAACTAGGAAAAGGAACTACGATTTTACTCATTGTTCCACTTTCAGGAGGTGCACAACATGAAAGCTAAATGGATTACCCTATGCATCGCCGTCATTCTCATTGGATTTTTCATTACACTAACAGTCAAGCAATTATCAACACCGCATGAGCTGAACACGAATGAACTGGAAGTGAAGATTAAAGATATTTATAATGCGGAAGTCCAAACATTGGTGAAAGAAAAAGATCATTTTATCGCTTCGTTCAATAAAGATGGTTCGATTTTTGAAGTGAATGTAAATACCGTTACTGGGCAATTTTCCGATTTGAAGCTCATTCATAAAAATGAAAAAAAGCAAGATGAGCAAAATAATTCGGAAGTATCAAAAGAAAATCAAACATCCACAAGTAAGCCAGTTGAAAAAGCAACAAAGCCATTACTGTCTGAACAACAGGTGGTCGATATTGCATTAAAGGAAGTGCCTGGTGAAGTTGATTCAGTGGAATTTGAAGGTAACGCTGAAGGCGGCGTCTATTTTGTGGAGATTGAACAGGAAGATGATGTCATCGTTCAAGTCCATGCCATTACCGGCGAAATTATCGTAATTCAATACGATGATTAGTTTTCTCATCAATTTCTAATAATTCTCTCAGACCGTTTTCATATTCGCTCGTTATACTGACATTACAAACAAGAAAAGGAGCGAGTAAATATGAATAAAAAATTTTTAGCAATCCCGGCATTACTAGTAGCAATTGGTGGAGGTGCTGTATTCGCACAGTCCGATTTATTTGCGCAAGCAGAAAACAACCCAAGTATTTCTTCTGGTGAAGCAAAGAAAATTGCGTTAAAACAATTAAACGGTGAAATTATTGGTTTTGAATATGATCGAGATGATCGTACACCACATTATGAAATTGACATCATAAAAGACAATGAAAAAATTGAGGTTGAAGTGAATGCAGGTACAGGTAAAGCGGTTGTAACAGAACGTGAAAATATTCGTACAGTTACAGCGGAAAATACCGAAAAAACCGATGATACAGTAAAAGGAACGGATTCATCGAACACTTCTGCTGTTATCACGGAAAAGCAGGCAATTGAAATTGCTCAAGCGAAAGCAAAAGGTACCGTAACGGACCTGGAATTGGATGAAGATGACAACCGTCTGATCTATGAGATTGAAATCCGTAACGGTAAAATGGAGTACGATTTTGAAATCGATGCAAAAACAGGCGACATTATTAAGTACGAAGAAGATTTAGACGATGACCGTTTTGATAACTAATCAATATAAGCACTAATATTAAAAAAGGAGCGCAGATTGATTTCTGCGCTTTATTTTTCATTTTGCCTTTCTCGCCTTTAAGATTATAAAGGAAGGACGATGCTGTTCTTTTTGTAAGCTTGGAAGTAATTCGATTGCTTCGTCTGTTGGCATTGGCTCCACTAACTTTTCTATTTGTAACCCGTTGTTGATCAGTGTGTTTATAATTGTTTCGATTCTACGATGGTACATTACGACATTGTCAACAAGCCAGTTCTGTGTTCGTTTCCCCTCATCTTGGTAACGTGAAACTGCAAAATGCGAGGGTGTTTCTTTCTTATCTGTAATCCATTGTTCCACACCTTTATTAGCTGTTGAAATCGGGTGCTCGGTGGAGAAAAGGAAAATTCCTTCTGGACACAATGCTCTGGTTACCTTTTCAATGACCCCTTCAAAATCCGCTACATAATGAAGTGCCAATGCGCTTGTTATAAGATGATAATTCGATTCCTGCAAGATTATATCTTCAATTGAGATTTGTTGAAAGTGAAGACGATTACTTTTATAGCGCTTTTTTGCTGCGGCAATCATGTTACCTGAAATATCGATTGCATCAACATACTGTGCCCCGTTTACAACACAGTCATTTGCAAACTCCCCTTTTCCACAGCCTAAATCCAATAAGACTTTCCCTTTTATATCCGGCATTAGTGCTATAAAATTGGGCCGCTCCAGCAAATTGTTATAATTAAATTTCCGATTTCGAATTTCTTCATATCCTTTGAAAAACAAGTCATTATCATAAATATTTTGCTTCATTCTTTTCCTCGTTTCACCATAACGTTATGACTATTTTGCGCAACCTCATTATCACATAGCAGGAAAATTTTAAATAGACTTATATTTCAAATTTTAGTAAGATGTAGATAGAGGCATGTCTAGTTTTACTAATTCCACTTTTTTTATAAAAACTATGCAAATTCCTTCGCGATTTGCATAGTTTTTATTCTTTATGCCCTCTCTTCAAACTTATTCGGAACTGAGGAAAGTTTATGAACAATGATTCGAAAAGCATCCTACTCTTTTTTCTGTTTGCTTTATCCACCCATTCAATTTATGTCGTTTCTCAACGCATAGAACATCTGGAGCTGGCTTTAGCGCTGCTCACATTTGCTTTTTTTGTTTTATTTGTTTTGCTGATTTTCAAGATCAGCTTAAGACCGATTGTCATTACATTAGCAACAATTGTGGCTTTGCTCGATATTAATTCGATTTTCTACTTGTCTCTTCCTGATTTATATACGATTAGTTTCACAGTCGGTGTACTTCTATTTCTTTGTTTTTATTATGGAAAAGCAAAAGATGCGGTACTTGCAGGGATCGGTTTTTGTATTATGAATTTAGTAATTCATATCGAACCATTAATACAATGGGAATGGATTATCCTTTTTTTACTACATAGCATTCTGTTTATCATCGGGAGCAAAAACCAATTTACGATTACAAAAAGAATTTATGTAGGGTTATTTGGTGTAACCTTCCTTTTACTTGTTGCAGGTATTTTGAGTGAACATAACTATTGGGCGGCTGTTGGACTTATACTGTATTTGGCGGTGCTGATTGGGATAGATTTCGTTTTTCGAAAACAACAAAGTACCTATACAACACATTGAGGTGAGACATTCTGATGAAAAATGTAAATCGTTTATTTCTTATTATTGCTATCATTATCCTTGTTATTATTGGCCGCTATTTTATGGCACAAAATGAAGTAACGGTAATACCTGACGTAACAGCAGTAACGAATGAACAGGTGATTGAAACAGTTCGCGGTAGCTATTGCTGGCATTCTGCAGGTGAAGCAGAGTGTGTTGATACGGCTGCCCCGCATGAAATTATAATTGCACAAAAAACCCCTTACGTAAAAGTACAGCCAGGGGAAGTAATGGAATTTCAATATAGTCAAAATGTAACGAGTGTTTCCATTCAACAATGGATTGATGATTATGATTATAAAGAAATTGCCACATCGACACGTTTTAATGCCCCACTGGAAAAAGGTACGTATATCATTTCCAGTATGGCGCGCTTTAGCAACGGTGATGTGACAGACAGTATTGCAATCGAAGTAGAATAACTAAAAAGGGAAGTGTCCGGTAATTTTGGACACTTCCTTTTTATGTGCGGTTTACTATTATTGGCGTTTTGTAATTTCCGCTAATTCACTATGTAGCTGCTGAAGTTCCTTACTGGCATCCGCAATCGATTTCATCATGATATGCTCTTCATTTATTGAACTTGCGATTTCTTCAGTCATTGCAGCATTTTCTTCAGAAATAGCGGACATATTTTCAATTTGATTCATTATTTTTTCAACAAGCTCGTTTGTATGTGTAATTGTCGACATGTTTTGATGAAGCTTCCCTTGTATATCATTAAATGATAGTTTAATTCCATCAAATGAACCGGTAATTTCGTTTAATGTGCCAACACTTGAATGAACTGCTTCTTTTCCTTCATAAGCTTTTAACTGGGCAGTTGTTGCTCGCTCAAGCAACTGCTGTGTAACAACGGTAATACTCGTTGCGATTTTTGCACTTTCTTCCGCAAGTTTTTTCACTTCTTCTGCAACAACGGCAAATCCTTTCCCATGCTCCCCTGCCCGTGCTGCTTCTATTGAAGCATTTAAAGACAGTAAATTCGTCTGATCCGCTATCGCTTTAATACCATTTAGCAGATTGTTTACATTTGCAAGGCTCTCTTGCATATTGTCAATTGTCGTTGTCGTTAAATCAATGGAGTCGCTTAATGTTGCCATATCAGCTGTAACCATGCGCACCTGCTTCCAGCTCCGTTCAATCGCTTCCTGCACTTCATTCGAATCCTTTACAGTCGATTTAGAAGACTCTTTCGTTTTTACCATATTTTCATGAGATAAAATGATTTGTTCATTAATTTGCTGAATCATTTCAGCTTCATTATGAATGGCTGCTGCCATTTGATTCGATGACTGTAAAATTGTTTCGCTCGCAACATTTAATGTCCCCACATTTTCATTTACATGTGTAATATTTTGTGCAAGCTGGATTGAACCTTCATCGATTTTATTTAATACTGATGTTAAATTTTCCAACAGTTCTTTTGCTACCCGCTCTTTTTCCTGGGCATCCTTCACGAGTTTGTTGCCCCATTGTGTCAATCTGTAAAGCAAATAGTTACAACCGGTCATACTCACAAATACTGTAATGAATACGGCCAGATTGGCATTTACCCCTAATAAATTTTCCGGCACTGCTATGTATAAGAAAACATAAAAGATACTGACAATCAGTAAAAATGTCTTAATCAACCGTTCATTAAAATACATTGCTCCCATAATAAATGTGACAAACAACATATAATGTTTATTGATTGTATACCCATCAAGATAGAACAATAAAAATACGACAGATGCAGGAATCAGTACAAAAATTAATCCTTTGGCAAAATTAGAAATATTCAAGAAATAATTGACCGTCGATAATAAGATAACTCCGGTTCCTGCAATTAAATATGGAACTGAATTACTAAAACCGTTTGCAATCACAAGCGGTGAAACAATTAAAATAGCCAGTCCAATCGTAATAAACAGATTTAATTGATGAATCCAATTAACCTTTTCGTTGCGTTTCTTCAAGCTTTTCCCTCCTAGGAATTTTGGATTACAAATAAAATACTTTGTAGGAATATATTACAACTCAAGTTCAAACTATTCAATGGACTTTTTTAACGCGAAGAAATTTATTTTTATTACAAAAGAAGCCCACGATATAAAATCGTAAGCTTCTTGTTATTATTTCACTCTATCAACTTTTTTCGAACGACCGCACGAACAGGTGCACCGTCAGCACCTGCTATTTTAAGCGGCAATGCAATCAATTCATAAAGGCCTTGCTGAACATGCCCTAAATCGAGTCCTTCGAGAATATGAATGCCATGTTCGTACAACTTGTGATGAGCCAATACTTCCTTGCTGTCCAATGGATCAACGGAAGGATTGTCTATGCCAAGCAATATTACTCCGCGCTCCTTTAAAAATGGCGCTACATTCGGATGAATAACCGGAATAGTTTGCGGAAATGCTGCACTCGGCTGTTCAATTGTTTTAAGCAGTACACGCTTTGCACTACGGAAATCAACGGGTTCCAGCGATTGAGCTGTAACCCTTTCCTGCCCAATGCAATCCACAATCACGCAGTCGCCGATATACACATTTACATCCAATTGCTCGATCGTTTCAGCTTCACTGTTAAAATGAAACGGTGCATCTGCGTGTGTACCGGTGTGCAGCGAAGTCGTCATCCGTCCGATATTGACAGAGCCCGTCTGTTGTTTCGTATATCCTACTTCAAAAGAAAACGGTGTATCCCCCGGCCAGTTCGGCATCCCGTTTTGCATCGTTTGTGTAATATCAATCCACATGGCTTCACCCCTAATATTGAATGACTAAATATGCAAGCACAACGACAATGACTGTCGGTACAACGAAGGTCATTAAAAAGCGATATGTTTTGTAAAAGCCTTCACCCATTTTACTTCCTTGCAACAGCTCGCTTTTTACGAGGTTTTTATCCATAATATGCATAATAAATATCGCAATAAGCAAGTTGCCGATCGGTAAAATGATATTCGACACTAGAAAGTCGGTGAAATCAAAGATATTGCGTCCAAAAATCGAAACATCTCCTAATGAACTGTACGTTAATGTTGAAGGAATCGAAGCGATAAACACAAGGATACCGATGATGATTGTAATTTTCGCGCGGCTAATGTTCCATTTTTCAATAATGGCAGCAACGATAATTTCATACATACTAAACGATGACGTTAATGTCGCAAATAAAAACAGAATTAAAAACAACGCTAAAAACAGTTCGCCAAACGGCATTTGCGAGAACGCTGCAGGCAATACCATAAACAGTAATGGCGGTCCGCTTGCCACTTCCATATCAAATGCAAATACAACCGGGAAAATCGCTAAGCCCGCCAAGAGGGATACAAAAATACTCAGTCCTACAACAGAACCTGCTGAATTCGGTAAGCTCACATCTTTCTTTAAATAAGAACTATATGTAACTAAACATGAGAATCCAACAGCCAGTGCAAAAAATGACTGCCCTAACGCATATAATATTGATTCACCGGTAATATTCGAAAAGTCCGGATACAGGAAAAATTTAATTCCTTCCATTGCTCCGTCCAATGTTACGGCTCTTACAACTAAAATAAAGAACATAATAAACAGTAACGGCATCATGAATTTATTTGCCTTTTCAATCCCGTTTTGAACACCAAGTGCAATGATCACTACATTGGCCAATGTAAATAATCCCAAACCGAGTAAAGCAATCCAAGGTGTACCTGTCACTTGTCCGAAAAATGCCCCTGGTTCCATAGCTGGTGCAATTACATTTCCGGCTACCGAAACCCCGCTGTAAACAAAAATCCAGCCGCCAACTACACTGTAAAACGATAATAATAAGAAGCAGCCAATGATGCCGAGCTTGCCAATCCAAGCCCAGGCCTTCGTATTCGGAGCCAATACTTTATAGGCAGTAACTGCCTCTTTTTGTGTGGCACGCCCGATAATATATTCCGATAAAAGCATTGGCAGCCCGATAATTAATGTCAGCAGCACAAAAATCAGGAAGAATGCGCCACCTCCACTTTGACCGGCTACATATGGCATTTTCCATATTGCTCCGAGCCCAATCGCTGCACCAGCTGACGCTAAAACAAATCCTAATTTACTTGACCACTGTCCTTTACTCTTCTCCATCTGTCTCACTCCACTCATCTGTCTAAACTAAGCTATAAAGCTGTCCGCAAATCCCAGAGCTCCGGGAAATAGCGGTGATCGAGCACTTTTCGCAAATAATTGACCCCTGATGAGCCACCTGTCCCCACTTTAAAGCCAATAATGCGCTCGACCGTCTTCATATGACGGAAACGCCACTGCTGCAAGGAATCTTCAATATCGATGAGCTTTTCACCAAGCTGATATAAATCCCAGTACGTATCGATATTTTCATAGACGGTTTTCCATGCGGCGGCAACAGTATCGTCACCACTATATACTACCGAAAAATCACGGTTTAGCAAAGCTTCAGTTATTGGCAATCCTGCTTTTGCCAATGCCTGAATCGCCACATCATATATACTTGGCGCATCATACGCCTCTTTAAGGACTTCAAGAATGTCCGGTTCCTTTTCATAGATTTTGAGTATATACGGTGTTTTATAGCCGAGTGCAAATTCGATTAAGCGGTACTGATAGCTTTGGAATCCCGATGCTTTCCCCAGTTCATCACGAAACTGCAAATATTCGGCCGGCGTCATCGTTGCCAATACATCCCACGCCTGTATGATCTGCATTTGGATTTTCGAAACACGTGCAAGCATCTTAAATGCTGGCTGCATCTCTCCTTGCTGAATCGCACGAATCGCACCGCGCATTTCATGAATGATCAGCTTCATCCAAAGTTCGCTCACTTGATGAATAATTATAAAAAGCATTTCATCATGATGGTCGGAAAGACGGTTTTGACTGTTTAAAAGTGGGGCCAGACTTAAATAATCGCTGTATGTCATATCTTCACGGAAATCTGTATGAATCCCTTTTTCATCTTTTAGCTTGTGCTGCAAATCCGAAATTGAACGTTTATCCACTGAATCACTCCTTATGCAATGATATCTCGTTTATTTTCGTACTTCTCATAAGTTTTGTTTGTGACAATATCTTTTAATATTTGCACTGAATGCCATACCTCCTCAAAGGAATTATACAGCGCAACCGGTGCCAGGCGGATGCCGTTCGGTGCACGGAAATCCGGTACAACGCCATATTCTTTTAATGCTTTGCAGATTCTTGCCGCCTCGTCTTGCACTAAAAACAGATGGCCGCCACGTGTCTCGTCAAGCGGATTTCCAAATGTAAATGTGTTCGGCAATTCTTGCTCAATACAATCCATCATAAATTGTGTTAGGGCGAGTGATTTTTCACGAATCGCTTCAATTCCTGCTTCTTCAAACAGTGAAAGTGCGCCTTCAATCGGGGCCAGACTCAATATATGCGGTGTACCGATCTGATAAGCCCCGGCATGCGGTGCAGCGGTAATTGTTACATCTAAATCAAACTGCTTTTCCTTTGCTGAGCCAAACCACCCGGCCAATCCGGGTGCTGTTCCAAAATGTTTCTCATGAACGTACAATCCTGCTACTGAGCCCGGACCACCATTTAAATGCTTATAATTGCACCAAAACGCAAAGTCCGCGCCAATTTCATGAAGATGGTGCGGAACGGAACCAATCGAATGGCATAGATCAAATCCAACCAATATGCCGTGTTCATGTGCGGCTTCCGTAATTGCCTGCAAATCCAACACTTGGCCACTGCGGTATAAGACAGCAGGCAGAACCGCAACCGCCACATCCTCTGACATCGCTTCGATGATGGCTTCTGTCGTAATCGTTTGCCCGTCTTCACTTTTCACCAGCTTCATACTGCTCTCAGGCAAATTGTGCAAAGCAATTTGGCTGGCAATCGCATACAAGTCCGACGGGAAGTTCAGTTCGTCAGCCAATATTTTATAGCGTGACGCAGTTGGTTTGAAGAACGTAGCCAATAGCTGGTGCAAGTTTGTTGTTGTGGAACCAGTCAGAATTACCTCTTCACTTTTTGCGCCAATCAATGGTGCGCACATTGCCGCCAGCTTTTCGGATAAATAAAACCAAGGATGTTCCCCATTTGTCCATCCGTCAATGCCATAATCCTTCCATGAATTAAGCAGTGTATGCACCGACCGCTCCGCCCTCTTTGACAATAACCCGAGCGAATTGCCGTCCAAGTAAATCTGTCCTTCTTTTTTATAAAACTCTGCTGCATATTTCTGTAATCCATCCAATTCATCGAGTTGTCTTGCTTTTTCAATCGTCGTCATACTACCACCCCTTCTAGTAACTTATTAATATCGTACGAGGGATAGCAATTGTTGTCAAAGTATTCTGAAAGGTACTAAAATTAAACAATCTAAAATTGGTATCCATAACTTCGATGTACTTAAATTAAGGGCCATAAAAATATATAAATATAAACACCTGCATATACTTTCACCAATACAAACTGGAATATGCGCCATTTATTTTTGCCGTTCTTTACTTCTAATAGAATATTAATAAGTGCTGTCAGCAACAAAAACGAGATGAGCACAAACAGATGTAGTTGTGATGCAGAAATAAGTAAGATCAGGATTAATAATGTCATAATTTCCACGACGCTTTGCCAATAGGTAGAATGCATCGGAATGTAACGTTTCGGATCATCCGGGTCACGCATCTTTTTTTTCACCTTACTCGTCGCAATCATTGCCAACGTCAGGAATACTATGCCAATAATTAAAGATAATGTTCGATCGGCCGGTTCATGTAAATTGATAATTTCCTGCAATGAATTTTCACTTAATAAATATATTTCCCCTGTATCGACATTACGATAATACGTTACTTCGCTTCCGGGGTATTCCTGTATACGCATCACCTGATCATCTTTAAAGCTTAGCCTGTAGCTTTGTTGAATATATGGGTCTTCTATTTTAATATCAGTTTGCTGAAACTGTTGCAGCGCTGTTTCAATTTCTTTTAATGTTTCTTCATTTTTTACTTTTCTCACACCAGCTTGAAAGATGGACTCTGGATTCCCTTCCCATTGCATAAAATAAACCGCTTGTAATGCACTACTATCCATATCATCAGAAGTGATTTGCTGCTTTTGTGGAAATGTACCGACTAAAAACAGCGTGATGCACGCAATCCCTATGATTACTGCCGGGATTTGCCAGTTAAAAGGTTTATTGTTGAGGCGCTGCTGAATTTTATTGAAGTCCTCTTGCTTTTTTTCCGGATCGATATAAATTTTTTTAAGATCATTTAACTTTTCGTTTTCAAACATCGTCTTCCCCTCCTAACAGTTCCCGTAATGCCTTCAAGCCGCGTGCCGTATTATTTTTCACCTTTACTTCACTGCAGGTCAAAATCATTGCTGTTTCTTTTACCGAATATTCTTCTATGTAGCGCAGCACAATCACTTCACGGTAATTCCATTTAATTTGCTGGAGTGCGGCATACAGTTTTTCATTGTCCGCATTTCGCTCGATTACTGCTTCCGGCAATTCCCCCGCTGCAACTGGCTCCGATTTCAATTGAAAAAATCCAATAATTTTTTTCCTTCGATAATGGTCATAAACAAGGTTTCTGGCGATTTTCAATAAATAAGTCCGTGCATGTTCGGAATAATTTTTTTGATAAAAGCGATAAAAGGTCTCTTGCAGTAAATCATGCGTTAAATCCGTATCATTTGTTAAATAACGTATGTATTTATAAACAGCGTCGTAATGCGCTTCAAAAATTTCCCGTCTCAACCTATCAGCCTCCTTACTTCTTAAAGACGATTAACGAATGATTTGGAATCACTTTTACATCATAATATAAAAAACCCCAACATTTACATGTTAGGGATGATTATACTGTTGCTTATAAATCTGAAATCATTTTTTAAAAATAAAATACCAAAAAGAACCGAAGCAAATTTTCGTTTGCTTCGGTCTTTGCCCTCACCATTACACGCCCATTTTACGACGGGTATTGCTCGTTTTCTTTGTTTGTTGACTTTTCATCTTTTTCGTTGATGTATCACCTTTTAAGTTACCTTTGTTGCCAGCTGCATTGTTTTTCTTTGCTTCCAGCTGTTGCTTCACTAGTTCCTGCAGGCTTAATTTCTTTTTCTCATTTTGTTCAGACATATTCAGACCTCCTCATCCATCTACTTTTTTAAGTATAAGCCGTTGCTGTTGCATTTGTAAAAGAAATGATGTAATTTCCAACATAAAAAAAACATCTTGAAACAATTGATCGCTCCAAAATGTTTTTTACCTATGAACTGTACGTCACTTCCTGTGAAGGAAAGTTGAAATAATAACCTAACCCGCTTTTTGTTTTGATCCACTTCGGTGAGCTCGGCTGTTCTTCAATTTTTTCGCGAAGCCTACGAATATGTACATCTACTGTACGACGATCCCCTTTTGTAAAGTCCAGTATATTAATAATCTCTTCACGTGATTTAATACTGCCCGGTTGCTCCAATAAATGAAGCAGCAGTTTAAATTCACGTTTTGTTAAAGGAATTTCCACTTCATCTTTGTACACTTTGAACATAATTAAATCTACACGGAACGGACCGATCAACATTTGGGAAATACGCTCTTGCTGCTGTAATTCCCTTTCGTATCGTTTTAAATGGATTCTTAAGCGTGTAAGCATTTCACGGAATCCAAACGGCTTTCGGATATATTCTGTCGCCCCCATTTCAAGCGCCAGTACAATATCCAATTCATCCGTACGCGCACTGATCATGATAATCGGAAAGTCATGATCGAAGCGGACTTGACGGCAAATCTCAATTCCTTCCATATCCGGAAGCATCCAATCGAGCAGCATCGCATCCGGTTCGAATGATTGAATAGCAGCCAGTGCCTCTTTTCCCGATCGTACACATTGGACTTCATAGCCGTCCTTTACTAAATAAATATGCAGTAAATTCACTAAATTTTCGTCATCTTCAACGACTAATATTTTTTTCGTCATTAATGATTCCCCGCTTCTCTAATCAATTACGCCTCGGCGTAATTGTGTCCAGATTCGGTTTGCGTTCGCGCAAAGAATTTCTTACCGAATCTATGACAGCCGCCGGAGGCATTAACTTCTTTCAGCAGGCCTTTGAATACCCGATGAAAATTGACCAAAAATTATGTTAACCTCTATCTATATATAAATGCACTCTGTGCTTACTGCTTCACCTAAGCATAAAATCTGTTGAAGGAAGTTAATTTAAATCAAATAGCTGCCCTTTAATAAAGTAAGCTGTTGACTCCGCCATATTAGTTATATGGTCTGCTGCACGTTCGACAAAGCGGTTTATGAACAACAATTGCAATGTTTGCTCAATCTCTTGAGGGCACTCTTTCAAATACTCAGTTAAAAGCGCATAGTTTTCATGATTATTGCGATCTACGATATCATCAAGCTCTCCAACTTTTTTTGCTAATGCGATATCCGCATCGATAAATGCCTTCATTGATTTTTTCAGCATATCCATTGCTACATTTTTCATTTCGACTAATGAAGTTTTTTCTAAAATCGTTTTTTCTTTGCTAATACGAATCGTTGCTTTTGCTGTATTTACAGCAAAGTCTGCAATACGTTCAATATCCGAAGACATTTTAATAACACTGATAATTCGGCGCATGTCGCGGGCTACCGGCTGCTCTTTCGCCATCAGCCAAATTGCCATTTGATTAATTTCATTTTCCAGGTCATCAATATAGTTGTCCTCTTCAATGACATCCAGTGCCAACACCATATCCTGTTCCTGAAGTGCTTTAAATGCCTTTTCCATTGCAACAACCGTCATGTCGACCATTTCACCCATTTTGTCCTGCAGTTCAAGCATGTTCTTTTCGAAATTTTCGCGAATCATTCCAAAATCCCCCTTTTATCCGAATCGTCCTGTTACGTAGTCTTCTGTACGCTCATCTTTTGGTGTTGAGAAAATAACATTTGTATCATCATATTCGATTACTTCCCCATTTAAGAAGAATGCTGTCTTATCACTAATACGTGCTGCTTGCTGCATGTTGTGCGTTACGATGACAATTGTATAGTCTTTTTTCATTTGTGTAATGAGTTCTTCTACTTTTAATGTGGAAATCGGGTCAAGTGCCGAAGTCGGCTCATCCATTAAAATGACGTCCGGCTTCATTGCGATGGCACGTGCGATACAAATACGCTGTTGCTGACCACCGGAAAGACCTAATGCCGATGACTTCAGACGGTCTTTTACTTCATCCCAAATCGCTGCACCGCGTAAAGATTCTTCAACAATTTCATTTAGGAGCTTTTTGCTTTTAATCCCCTGCATACGTGGACCATAGGCAACATTGTCATAGATGCTCATCGGGAAAAGATTTGACTTTTGGAATACCATGCCGACTCTTGTACGGAGCTTGATGACATCGCTTGATTCATAAACATTTTCGCCATCAATATGAATGTTTCCGATTACGCGTACACCATCGATCAGATCGTTCATGCGGTTTAATGTACGTAAAAATGTTGATTTACCGCAGCCTGATGGACCGATTAATGCCGTTACTTCTTTTTCTTTAATGTCCAGATTTACATTGAATAACGCTTGTTTTTCACCATAGAACAGGTTTAAATCATTTACTTTAATTTTTGTTGGTAAAGCGCCCGTAGAAGTCGTTGTTGTTTTAAAAATTGATGCTTCCGAAATAGTCATAGTCATATAGGTTTCGCTCCTTTTAATAGTCCGCTTTGTTTAATTTCTTCGAGATATATGTTGCCGTTAAATTCAATACTAAAATAATGACGATCAATACAATTCCGATTGCCGCTGCAAGTCCGATATCGCCTGCTTCCTGTGTTACTAAATAGGAGTGAACCGTTAATGTACGGGCAGATGAGAAAATACTTGATGGCATTGCCGCCACGGTACCTGCAGTCAGGAAAATGGCTGCCGATTCACCGACAATACGGCCGATTGATAAAATGATTCCTGATAAAATTCCAGGCATTGCACTTGGCAAAATAACTTTTATTAACGTTTGCAGTTTTGTTGTTCCTAATGCCAGTGAACCTTCACGATATGTTGCCGGCACTGTTTTCAAAGCTTCTTCTGTTGTACGAATAATGACCGGTAATACGATAATCGTTAATGTTAATGATGCAGCGATAATCGACATTCCCAACTTTAAGATTACTACGAAGAACACAGCACCGAATAAACCGTAAATAATCGATGGAATTCCTGTTAAACTTTCTGTCGCATAACGGATGATACGTACAAGACGTCCTTGTTTGGCATACTCGTGTAAGTAAACGGCCGCCAAAATTCCGATTGGTGTTGCGATTAACAGTGAAATGACAATCGTTAAAATCGTTGTGACGATCATCGGGAATATTCCGCCGCCACCTGTTGGCGAATAATCACCAAATATAAAATCAAAACTGATATAAGAAAAACCTTTATAGAAAATATAGCCAACGATTACAACTAATACGGCTACTGATACGAATGCGGAACTCCAAAGTAAGCCGCGATACATATTGTCTTTAAATTGTCGCATGTTACTGAGCTCCCTTCGCTGTAATGCGTGCTAATACAAAGTTTAATATTAAGATGAATGAGAATAATACAATCCCTGTTGCAAACAGCATTTCCTGATGTGTTCCCGCTGCATAACCCATTTCAAGCGCGATGTTTGTCGTCAATGGACGTACACTGTCTGTCAGGCTCGTCGGGATGACCAGCGAGTTCCCCGCTACTAAAATTACAGCCATCGTTTCACCTAATGCACGGCCCAATCCAAGAACAATCGCTGCCATAATACCTGACTTTGCAGCCGGTACAACGACTTTAAAGATTGTCCCGATTTGTGAAACGCCTAGAGCAAGTGAACCTTCACGATATGTTTTCGGCACTGCACGAATCGCTGTTTCAGCAACTGTTACAATTGTCGGTAACATCATAATTGCCAGTACTAAAATAACAGCAATTAAACTTTGTCCACGAGCTAATCCTAAATTATCCTGTAAAAATGGAACGATAATCGCTAAACCGAATACACCGTATAATACTGACGGAATACCAGCCAAAAGCTGAATTGCCGGTGATACGATTTTGGCTACTGATTTCGGAGCAATTTCCGCCAGGAAAATTGCTGTTAATAATCCGATTGGTACCCCGATAACAAGTGCTCCGATCGTTGCATAAATTGACGCAACGATCATCGGGAAAATACCGAATTTATCTTCTGATGGTACCCAGTCGCTGCCAAATAGGAAGTCGAAGAAGCTATAACCGCCAGTTACGAATGGGTTTGCACCTTTATAAAATACGAATCCTACAATTAGTAGTAAGCTCACTACTGAAAGAAGCGCACATGCTAAAAATATTTTCGATGATAAGCTTTCTAAAAAGTATTTTCGCTTATTGCCTTTACTTATTTGCTGTTCTACTTCGTTTCTGTTTTGTGTGTTCACAAATTTATCCTCCAGCACTGATTATTTCGTTAATGGAATCGCTCCAGCGGCTTCCACAATCTCTTGTCCTTCTGCAGTTAAAATGAAATCCATAAACTTCGTTGCCGCCTCCGGTACACTCTCTTTATAAACGAATAAGAATGGACGAGATAATTTATAGTTACCATCCAATACATTGCCTGCTTCTGCCTTAACGCCATTAATGTCCATCGCTGAAACAGTTTCATCAATATACTCAAATGAGATGAATCCTACAGCATGTTTGTTCATCGCAACTGTTGTTTTAATATTTCCGTTCCCGCTTGCAACAATCGCATTGCGAATCAGTTGTCCAGATTCATAGCCGACGATTTCCTGGAAGGCATCACGCGAACCAGATCCGTCCTCACGTGATACAACTACGATTTCCATATCTTTTCCGCCAACTTCTTTCCAGTTGGTAATTTCGCCAGTAAAAATTTGCTTCACTTGTTCCATCGTTAAATCTTTAACCGGATTTGATGGGTGGGTAACAACCACAATCCCGTCATACGCAATGACCAGCTCCTGAATACCGGAGTCGATTTCTTCCTGCTTCAGATCACGCGATGACATTCCGATTTGTGATACATCATTGATTGCATTTGTAATCCCTGCCGATGAACCGATTTGATTTATTTCAATTTTAACGTCTTCTGTTTCTTCATATTTTGCTGCTAATTTCTCTGCTAAAGGTCCAACTGATGTAGAACCTGAAATTGTTACTAAGTCTCCGCCGCCTGAAGAGGACTCCGTAGAATCTTCATTACTGCAAGCTGCTAATACTACCATTAGAATTGTTAACCCAATGAAGTAAAATGTTTTTTTGAACATACTTCAATCCTCCATCAACATGAATGTTTTCTACCTGCTTTAACAATACATACATAAAATTAATGTCATGTATTAAACATGTAAACCTTATGTAAATTATGAAGAACACGTCTTTTTATTATGTAAAATCAATCAGTAAAATCAGAAAATTTAAAATAAAACAGTCAATTTGTAAATATTTATGAGATTTATTAACAAACGAGAGGGATTTTTTATGAGGATTTAAATAATTATCAATGAAGGAAAATGAAATATGTCAATATTATGTTCAAAGGCTTAATGAATCATGTAAGAATTACAGAAAACAGACAATTTATGATGAATATTTAGAAAAATCTATTTACATTGCATTTACAAAAGGTTGTTTTGTTTACAAAAAAGAAAAATGCATCTCTATTAAGAGATGCATTAAAAAATTTATTATACTGTCGCTTCAGCTTCTAATAATTCAATCGCTTGTTGTACTTGCTCTTCCGTTAAGTTATGACGGACGATATAGCGATTACGTTCATGTTTTGTACATTCGATTGTACAGCCACCTAAATGCTTCGCTTCGTTTTCCTCTGATGCAATGATTTGCTCATTACATTCAGGGTTAGCACAATTAATGTAGCGTTCACATGGTGTCCCATCAAAGTGATCACGCCCAACAATAACATGTTCCACCTGGTTAATCGGCACTGTCAGACGCTCATCGAATACATACATTTGACCATCCCAAAGCTGACCTTTAGCAACTGGGTCTTTACCGTATGTTGCAACGCCTCCGTGCAATTGACCAACCTCTCCAAAACCTTCACGCTTCATCCAACCAGAAAATTTCTCACAGCGAATTCCGCCTGTACAATAAGTTAAAACGTTTTTACCTTCGAATAATTCACGGTTGTCACGTACCCATTGCGGAGTATCACGGAAGTTCTTTACTTCTGGACGAATTGCGCCACGGAAGTGACCGACATCATATTCATATGTGTTTCGCACATCTAGTACGACTGTGTTTTCATCTTGCATTTCTTCCAGGAATTGTTCCGGTGATAAATAGCGGCCCGTTAATTCATGCGGATTCACATCTTCTTCCAGACCTAAGTTTACAAGCTCCGGGCGTGGACGTACATGCATTTTTTTGAACGCATGGCCTTCCGCTGGATCAATTTTGAAAACAATCCCCTTAAACAATGGATGTGCTTCCATCATATCGATATAGTTTTGTGTTTGCTCAATCGTACCTGATACCGTACCGTTAATCCCTTCATGGGCTACTAAAATACGTCCTTTTAAACCAATTTCCTTACATGCAGCTAAATGCTCTTCTGAAAAAGCAGCTGGATCTTCAATCGTTGTGTAATGATAATACAATAGTACTTGATAATTCATTTTTTTCACCTATCATTCAATATATTTGCAGGATATACCTGATAGTTTAAAACTACCTTACAATGATACGCGATTTCCGATAAATTTACCATCATTAATTAGGCGGAGCTTATTAGAAATAATTAACTATTCTTTTCAAGATTAGTATAATAGATGAAATATGAATCAGAATGGAGAGATTTTAAATGGGCTTTTTCAGCTTTGCACTTTTAGTCATCATTACATTTACCGCTTTGGCGATTGAGAGGATTTTAAAAGATATACGAACGCAGAATAACGAAATCATTGAACTATTATCAAAAAGTGATGCGGATAAACAAGAGTGAACCTGCAATCGATTAAATCGGTTGGATCATCTCCACTCTATTTCCGAAAGGGTCTCTAAATTCAAACCGTTCATAATGAGGAATAGGTACTGAATCCAAGATCTCAATATCATGTTCCATCAATATTTTTTTCCAATAAGAAATAGCTTCAACTTCGTAGGCAAGATGTGCTTTAGTTGTAAGCCGATTAAAGCCTTCTTCTGTCCCTACATGTACTTCCTGATTCCCTACTTGCAGCCAAAAGCCACCTCGCCCTTGTAGTGCAGAAGGTTTTGAAATTTCATTTAGACCTAATACTTTGCAGTAAAACTCTTTCCCTGCTTCCTCAGTACCTGGTGGAATTGTTATTTGTGCATGATGTAATCCAACAATCATTTGCTTTCCTCCATTTCTTCCTCTTCTTCCATTATCTTACTTCAATTATGACATAAATAAAATGATAGGTTATTTATGTAATTCAATAATTTTTTCTTATCCTTCTTAACTGCTATTTTAATTTTTCACAAATACTAGAACTTAGGGATCAGGCATAAAATTTTTTTAATATATTCCTGCTACTTAAATACCATTAAATTGAATTAAATGGTATAATATGTATCGGAGTAGAAATACATTCTTTTCATCATATAAGGGTGAGAGTGTTTTTGTACTAACTTAGAAGCCATTGCGGAAGGATATAACATATGACAACAGAAGTTTCCATTTTACCTATTCAATCTGTTTATTCAATTGACAATCGAACGATAACAGCAGAAGTTCTGCATGAAGAACCGCTCATTGTAAAGTTTTTAAATGTTTTAAGTGATGAGGAATGCCAGAATTTAATCGATTGTGCTTCTTCGCGTTTGGAAAGATCCAAATTAGCAAAAAAAGAGATAAGTTCAATTCGTACGAGCAGTGGTATGTTTTTTGAGGAAAATGAAAATCCGCTTATTTCCGAAATTGAAAAACGGATTAGCAGCCTGATGCACCTTCCAATCGAACATGCTGAGGGTCTACAAGTTTTACATTATGAACCGGGTCAGGAATTTAAACCACATTTTGATTTTTTTGGACCGAATCACCCTTCGAGCAGTAATAATCGCATTAGCACGTTAGTAGTCTACTTAAATGATGTGGAAGAAGGAGGCGTTACTACGTTTCCGAATTTAGGTATTGTAAATGTACCAAAGAAAGGTACAGCGGTTTACTTTGAATATTTCTACAATGATCAAAAATTAAATGAACTTACCCTTCATTCTGGTGAGCCAGTAATACAAGGCGAAAAATGGGTTGCTACTCAATGGATGCGGAAAAAACAAATCCGCGAACGTTTATAAGTCAAAATGAAGGAAATTATATAAAATACGATTGATGTGAAAGAAGTGACTTGCTATGGAGGAACTCCCAAACATACAAGAAAACAAATGGGATGACAGCCATCGCCCTTGGCCGCTGCCAAATTTACCGTGGGGAATGAAGCAAACATGGAGCGATCTGTTATTCGCCCATTATCCGGTGAAATACGAGGTTTTACGGAAGTTAGTTCCAGAATCGCTGGAAGTAGATACTTATGAAGGTGTGTGCTGGGTTGGGGTTGTCCCTTTTCGTATGTCAGGTGTGAGGTTTCGAGGGTTGCCGCCAATTCCCGGTACCGCTGAATTTCCGGAACTGAATGTGCGTACCTATGTGACGATTGATGGAAAGCCCGGCGTATACTTTTTCAGTTTGGATGCGGATAATTGGCCGGCTGTAAAAGGTGCCCGCACATTTTTCCATTTACCGTATCACTATGCAAAGATGGATATTAAAAACTTTGGTGATACAGTACTGTTTGAAAGCAAAAGGCGAAATCGATCAGACATTGTATTCGCGGGCAGCTATAAACCCGTTTCCGCACCATTTATTGCGGTAAAAGGCTCCTTTGAGGAATGGATGACTGAGCGTTACTGCTTCTACACATTAAATGCTTCAGGTCTCCCGGTACGCTGTGATATTTTGCACCACCCTTGGATTTTACAAGAAGCAGAAGGCGAGATTACCCTTAATACAACGCTGTCCAAGCAAGGGATTGTTGTGGAAAGTGATCAGCCGATCCTGCATTTTTCAAAAAAAATTGACGTACGTGCATGGCCATTAGTACATCCTGCTACCGGACGACTGCATTTTTAAATAAAGGGAAGATCGTCAACTTTTCCAAAAAGCAAAAACGCAACCCATATTATATGAGTTGCGTTTTTTTATTTTATAAACCGCATTTCAGCTGTGCACCACAGTTTGTACATGTGTTACACCCGCCCATTTCTTCTACCGTACCTTGACGGCAAACCGGGCATGTATTGCCAACTTCCGAACCAATTGTCACGTCTGTATCTGTTAATGGTTTAATTGTATCCACTAGCACAACTTGACGCTTCACTTGGTCTTCCATTTGTTTGAACTCTTCAAACTCTAATTGCTCATCTGAATTTGCCTCTTCAGCTTTTAAAGTTAATACTTGTGTATCACGGGAACCGTCAACATACACCGTACCACCTTTTGCACCGCCGCGGTATAGACGCTCGTACACTTTTTGCACTTGCTCTACTCCATAGCCTTTTGGCGCATTTACTGTTTTGGAAATAGATGAATCAATCCAGTTTTGAATAATACATTGAACATCTGCATGGGCTTCCGCAGAAAGCTCCATTGAAGATTTGAACCAGTCCGGTAAGTTATTTTCATCCACACCCGGGTTGGCATCTAAATATTCTTTTACGATTTCAGCTTTTACTTCAATAAACTTCCCTAGACGACCTGAACGGTAGTAAGTGAAGCTGAAGTAAGGTTCAAGCCCTGTTGCAACTCCGACCATTGTACCTGTAGATCCAGTTGGCGCCACCGTCAATAAATGCGAATTACGAATACCGTTTGCCACAATATTTTCGCGAATATCCTGTGGCATTTTTTTCATGAAGCCTGTGTTAATAAATGCTTCACGCAAACGTGCTGTTTCTGCTTCTGTCTGTCCTTCAAGGAATGGGAAGCTGCCGCGCTCTGTAGCCAGTTCAACCGACTCTTCATACGCTGCAACCGCAATTGTCTTGAAGATTTCATCGACTAGCGCATTACCTTCTTCAGAACCGTACTCTTTTTCACAGTAAATCAATAGATCGGCAAGGCCCATTACACCCAGCCCAACTCGACGTTCACCAAGTGCCTGCTTTTTGTTCTCTTCCAGGAAGTACGGTGTTGCATCTATAACATTATCCTGCATACGTACGCCAACTTTGACCGTTTTGCGCAATGCATCAAAATCAACTGTTTTCGTTTCTTTGTTTGCAAACTTCGCCAAGTTAACGGCAGCCAAGTTACAAACGGAATATGGTGCTAATGGTTGTTCCAAATTTTTGTTAACCCCTAGGCTTTTTATCCTAAGGTTCTTACACTTGTCATTCGTGCAAGTTCAGCATACATTTTCATTGCAAATACTCTTCATAAACTTAAGTAACTCTTTTCTACCGCAATCTTTTCCAAAAATAGCTTTAGAAATAATTCTTAAATCTTTAATCCCATATTTTAATTCAATTTCTCTTAGTAGTGGATCTATCGTTGGCTTAATTTTATTAAAAGGTGCTTTTTCAACAATTTCATTATTTTCAATTGTCCAGGCAATAACATACTTTTTAATTTCTTGATGCAATAATAACTGCTTGTTTATTGATGCTACTGTTGCTAATTTAATTGCTACAGATCCTGAACATGTTCTACTGCAATATTTTTGTATTGATGTTTCAAGTGCAATAAATGGTTTGTTACAATGTAAGCATTCTCTTTCAACCCTTCGAACTTTAATAAATCCTTTTTTCATACCACTTTTTTTCAAACCTTCAATCATTTTCAGTTTTGAGATACTATCAGTTTCCCACAACAACTTGGTATGTGCTCCAATCTTCTTCTTAGTAGAATCATTGTGCTTCATCTGATAATGTCCATTTAAAGCTCCAAATGCAGCTTTATTAATAGTTGTATGATCTGAGTTGATCCATTCTGTAATGACTGAGTTAAGAGAAAAAGGTAAGGGTTTATACAGTTCTAAAAGTTCTTTATATGAGATTACATCAACATCGTAGCCATACTGTTCACTAATAATTTTCAAGTCAGTTTTTGCCTGTTCAATTGCATTTTTATTTCTCGATTTTATTTCCACTATTTTCTTTATTGAATTATTTGGATTTAAGATAAAAAAATCTGGTTTATAAAGTTTATATCCTAAATTAAATACTTGTATTTCAAATTCCCATTTTATTTTATAAAAATCAAGATATTTTGCATAAGCATATTCATAGGAACTTCTCAAATATATATTTTTATAAAATCCAGCATAGCCTCTATTAGCCATAACTTCACCTCATAAATATATTTGAGTCAAAAGATTTAATTTAGTGCAATGTCGCGGTCTCGTGGATAGATTATATTCTCAAATGATGAGGTTCACTATCTATGCGTTGCCCCTGACGAACATTTTACAATTCGTCTTCGGTTCGGATTAGCATTTCAGCCTTCCCGCTTCATCCCGCGATGTTTAACGTGAGGCGAACTCCACCACACGGATTTGTCGCAACAACTTTCTGACCGTACGCTTTTGCGTTTGTCATATCATTTGCGTTATCAATGAAGAAAATACCCGGTTCTGCTGCATATGTCGCGCAGACGTTGATTAAATTCCACAGTTCTTTTGCTTTAATTATGCGATACGTTCGAACTGGGTAACCAAGTTTCTCCCATTCACGAACGTCACCGACTTCATGCCATTTCTCGTTGTAATCCAGCATTTGTGCAGGTGTGTAGTTTTCTACATCCGGGAAGCGTAATTCGAAGTCCTCATCGTTTTCCACAGCATTCATAAACTCTTTCGTTAATGTAACTGAAATATTTGCACCTGTTAAGAAATCCGGATTATGGACTGAGTACGTTCCGCCATCGCGTAGCTTCGTTTCAGCGTCACGAATAATCGCTTCGTTAAATCCGCCAAAACCTTCAATATTTTTATAGTTCACAATGCCTTGATACATCGCATCTTCCTGCTGTGTTAAAGGCTTGAATTTCAATTTTTCTTTTGCTAGACGAATAATTGATTCATCTTCTGTATTCTCGATTAAGTAACGGAGAATACGCGGATTTTGCATTTTTGAAATGATAAATTCCACAATATCCGGATGCCAATCTGCCAGCATAATCATTTGAGCACCTCGGCGACTCCCACCTTGTTCAACAAGATGTGTCAGCTTGGCAATATCGTCAAGCCAGCTTACAGATCCGCTTGATTTACCGTTTACACCGCGCGCCAATGTGTTGCGCGGGCGAAGTGTCGATCCGTTCGTCCCAACTCCACCGCCGCGGCTCATAATTTCCATTACCTGCTTACGGTGATCACTGATGCCTTCACGCGAATCAGCGACAAATGGCATTACATAACAGTTGAAGAAAGTTACTTCTGTTTCCGAACCTGCCCCATAAATTACACGGCCTGCAGGGATAAAATTCATTGACACCAGCTCTTCATAAAACTTTCCGAACCATTCTTTGCGCTTTTCTTCTGTTTTCTCAACTGAAGCTAAGCCTGTTGCATTACGTTTTGCAATTTGCTCATAAAAAATTTCGAGCGGCTTTTCAATAATATCCAATGAACGTTCAATAATACCCGTCTCTTGTTCTTCGCCTTCCAATACATGACGGTAATCTTCATCAATTTTAATAAGAGCGGTATTCTTTTCCGGATTAATCGAATGAATAATGCCAAGTCCACGCGCCGGGAATTTCGGATCTTGTTTCACTGTCAAAACAACAAAATCCCCCGTTTTTAATGTTTTCTTTTCCGTATCTTTAAAAGAATAACGGTCAATCATAACAAGACGTGATACACCTTTATGCGTAATATGCATATCCGGTGTAATCGGGTGCACTTGAGGAAATTGCTCAATATCTTGATTTAATTGATTGACTTGGATGGATTGTTCTAAAACACTTGCCACCGCGTAAGCCCCCCTTTGGACGATTTAATAATTTTAAGATTCCCTTCACGAATGTAAACTAAACACATTTTATACCATATATTGTGCTTATTTCTTAAATACCATTCTATATGTTGGGTTATATAATTACACTTAAAAAAGATTACAATAAATCTTTTTTTCAAACAAGGGGTTGATTTTTTTTAGTTTTTGTTAAATCCACCTATACCAACGTTTTGGGTATAAAAATTTTTTTATAAAAAATCAAAACACACGTTCGCAATCTATTTTTTGAAATTCCATTCATCTGTTAAATATTTATTTTGCATTAATTGTTCTACATATTGTGTTTGCTGCTCCGTTAATTCATAAGGAATCAGTTCTATATCCAAAGCTATCTCAAACCCTTTAGAAAATGCATTCACACATTGCTCGATTGTAAATGGCGTATCGACAAACTGATTCATCGCAACGGCTTTCTCGGGTAATTTTTTCCGCATTTTTTCTTTAGCTTCGGCTGTAGCAAAATTAAACACTGAAAGCAGCAGCTCTTCGTTCAGGTCCAATAAAATGGCTCCATGCTGCAAAATTACGCCTTTTTGACGTGTTTGTGCACTGCCCGCTACTTTTTTTCCTTCAACTACTAGCTCATACCAGCTTGGTGCATCAAAACAAACCGCGCTTTTCGGTTTCTTTAAATCATCCAGTTGTTCTTTCGTCTCCGGCACACTAAAATAAGCGTCCAACCCTAATAGACGGAACCCTTGTAAAATTCCTTCGCTAATGACACGGTACGCCTCTGTAACAGTCTCAGGCATATTCGGGTAGCTCTCTGTCACAATCACCGAATATGTAAGCTCCTGGTCATGTAAAACAGCACGTCCGCCTGTAGGACGACGAATGAAACCTAAATTTTGCTTTTTTACGGCTTCTAAATTAATATCTTTATGTACTTGCTGAAAATAACCGATTGATAATGTTGCAGGATTCCACTCGTAAAAACGAATAACCGGCGGGATTTCCCCTTGGCTATGCCAATCTAGTAACGCTTCATCTAATGCCATGTTATAGGCTGGGCTGCATGGCCCCGAATTTATAAAATACCATTGTTTTTTCACAATTTCTCGCCTCCACCAATTCATTTTAACAAACTCGCTCGACTAACTCTAGTTCATCTCTTATAATAGTAAGTACAGAAAGAAAGGGGCAATATCGCAGTGACAATTTTATATACGATACTAATAATTTTAGTAGTCATCGTTGCTTACGTAGTAATCAACTCTATGCGCTTAAAAAAATCCGTTACAAATTTAACACAGGAGCAATTTATCGAAGGCTACCGTAAAGCCCAATTAATCGATTTACGCGAACCTAAAGAATTTGAAGCAGGACATATTTTAGGTGCACGAAACATTCCGATGACGCAGCTTAATACACGTCATAAAGAAATCCGACCAGACCTGCCTGTATACCTTTACTGCCAAAACTCTGGCCGTAGTGCACGAGCAGCGCTGACATTAAAGAAAAAAGGCTATAGCCAACTGTATCAGTTACAAGGCGGATTCAAAACTTGGACAGGTAAAGTTAAATCGAAAAACTAATCTTAAAAGTTCTCTACAGTGTAGAGGGCTTTTTAATTTTCACTCACCGGCAGTATCGTTCATAATTGTCTGTTTTTCAGTAGTTTCTTCTATTATATACTGACACGTTAGAAGTCTAACCTTATTCAAAGAAAAAAGGCCAGAAAACAGCTCTGACCTTTTTTGTCACAATTTATGAAATTGTGACTTCTTCTTTTTTAGTATAACGTAACACCGGTGTACGGGCAGCACGTGTTTCGTCTAAACGGCTGATTACTGTAGTATGCGGTGCTTCTTGAACGATCGATGGGTTATCGATTGTTTCTTGAGCAATTTGAATCATTGCATCACAGAATGCATCCAATGTTTCTTTCGATTCTGTTTCTGTTGGCTCGATCATAATCCCCTCTTCCACGTTTAACGGGAAGTAAACTGTTGGTGGATGGTAGCCAAAGTCAAGAAGGCGTTTTGCGATATCCAATGTACGAACACCTAATTTTTTCTGACGACGGCCTGATAACACGAATTCGTGCTTACAGTGACGGTCATACGGTAAATCAAAGTGCTCTTCCAAGCGGCGCATCATATAGTTTGCATTTAATACAGCATATTCTGTTACAGCCTTTAAGCCATCTGGACCCATTGAACGGATATACGTATATGCACGGACATTAATGCCGAAGTTTCCGTAGTATGGTTTCACACGACCGATTGATTGTGGACGGTTATAGTCGAAGTGGAACGTGCCATCCTCTTTTTTCACTAGCACCGGCTTCGGCAGGAATGGAATTAAATCCGCTTTTACTCCTACAGGACCTGAACCCGGACCACCGCCACCGTGTGGACCTGTAAATGTTTTGTGTAAGTTTAGGTGAACACAGTCAAAGCCCATATCGCCAGGACGTGCTTTACTCATAACAGCGTTTAAGTTTGCGCCGTCATAGTAAACCTTACCGCCGACACCGTGTACGATTTCAGCCATTTCTAAAATGTTTTCTTCAAATAAACCTAAAGTGTTCGGGTTTGTCAGCATTAATGCTGCTGTATCCGGACCGACAACACGGCGTAAATCTTCAAGATCCACTAAGCCGTCATCACCTGATTTAATTGTGATTGTTTCAAAGCCTGCAACTGTAGCAGAAGCCGGGTTTGTACCGTGCGCCGAATCCGGTACGATTACTTTGTTACGGTGACCTTCACCATTTGCCTCATGGAATGCACGGATCATCATTAATGCTGTCCATTCCCCATGTGCGCCTGCTGCTGGCTGTAATGTTACTTCATCCATACCTGTAATCTCCTGAAGGGATGTTTGAAGATCATATAATAATTCCATTGCACCTTGTACTGTTGACTCATCCTGTAATGGGTGAACATTGGCAAAACCAGCGTAGCGTGCAACCGTTTCATTAATTTTCGGATTGTATTTCATCGTACATGAACCAAGCGGGTAGAACCCTGAGTCTACACCATGGTTACGGCGTGAAAGTGCTGTATAGTGACGCATAATATCTAATTCTGCAACTTCCGGCAGTTCAGCCGCTTCTTGACGTACTAACTCTTTTGGAAGCAGTTCTTCAAGATCAAAATCAGGAACATCCAATGGCTCTAAGTTGTAGCCGACACGACCTGGTTTTGTAATTTCGAAAATGAGTGATTGGTTTTCGTTATGCATTGTAAGCCCCCATTTCTGCAACTAATTGCTCGATTTCTTCTTTTGTACGGATTTCCGTAACAGCAATGAGTGCATGATTTTCTAATTCAGGATAAACACGACCTAAGTCAAAACCGCCGATAATGCCTTTTTCGATTAATGCTTTGTTTAGCTCTGTCACATTATGATTTGTCTTAACGACGATTTCGTTGAAGTGTGCGCCTTGATAAACAACTTCAAAACCAGCTGCTTCAAAGGCATTTTTAGCAAAGCGTGTCTTCACGATATTTTGTTTTGCCATTTCCTGCATACCTTGTTTGCCAAGAGCTGTCATTGCTACTGAAGAAGCAAGTGCAAGTAATGCCTGGTTAGAACAAATATTAGATGTCGCTTTGTCGCGACGGATGTGCTGCTCACGCGCTTGTAATGTTAATACATAACCACGGCGACCCTCTTGGTCTACTGTTTCCCCAACAAGACGGCCAGGTACTTTACGCATTAATTTATTCGTTACCGCGAAATAGCCACAGTGTGGACCACCGAACGCTTCAGCAATTCCGAATACTTGTGCATCCCCAACTGTAATATCGGCACCTAATTTTCCTGGAGGTGTTAATACGCCAAGAGCTAACGGGTTAGCAGATACGATAAACAATCCTTTTGCATCGTGTGTAATGTCTGCAAGCGGCTGTAAGTTTTCAATTTGACCAAAGAAGTTTGGATATTGAACAATAACACCGGCTGTTTGATCATCGATTAAGCCTTTTAATGCTTCGATGTCTGTCACACCGTCTTTTGCAGGAATAGTAACAACTTCAATTGATTGTCCTGTTGCATACATTTTCACAACATCGTGATATTCTGGATGGACAGTTCCTGAAACGAGTAATTTACCGCGACGTGTATGCCCTGCAGCAAGCATACCTGCTTCTGCCAATGCCGTACCGCCATCGTACATAGAAGAGTTTGCAATATCCATACCTGTCAGTTCCGCAATCATCGTTTGGAATTCAAAAATAGCTTGAAGTTCACCTTGAGAAATTTCCGGCTGATAAGGTGTGTAGGCTGTATAAAACTCTGAACGTGAAATAACGTGATCGACAATTACCGGTTTATAGTGATTGTAGACTCCTGCACCTAAAAATGAGACATTACTTGCTGTATCTTTATTTTTTGAAGCAAGTTGTGCCAGTTCTTTCATTAAAGCGGCTTCAGACTTTGCAGGTTTAATATTGTAGCTTCCTTGGAAGCGAACTTTTTCAGGAATATCCTCGAAAAGTTCATCAATTGTCGCAACCCCGATACGGTCTAACATTTCTTGTTTATCTTGTTCCGTCATTGGTAAATAACGATGTTTCATTGTTAACCCTCTTTTCAAAATTTTTATCCCGCAATTAACGGGTAGATTGAAGTTTCACTTTATTTTGCACGCTTGTAAAATGGTGTTTCTACTACAACTGCTTTTGCTCTATTTTTTCGTACTTCGATTTCTAATTCAGTTCCAACTTCCGTGAATTTTGCGTCAATTAAAGCTAAACCAATATTGCGCTTTGTCATTGGTGACTGAGTTCCTGTAGTTACAAAACCAATCTCTTCACCATCTTTAAATACTTTATAGCCATGGCGGGGAATACCTTTATCAATCATTTCGATACCTACAGATTTACGTGTTAGGCCATTTTCATTTTGGGCAATTAATGCTTGCTGACCGATAAAGAGCGGATCTTTCGCCAATTTCACGGCAAAGCCAATCCCTGCTTCAAGTGGTGAAATTTCTTTTGAAATCTCTTGGCCATATAATGGCAGGCAAGCTTCAAAGCGAAGTGTATCACGAGCGCCTAAACCGGCTGCTACTACACCTTGGTCTTTTCCTGCTTCCAAAATTTTGTTCCACAAGTCAACAATCGCTGCTGGAGCACCATAAATTTCAAATCCGTCTTCTCCCGTATAACCTGAGCGCGAGACAAGAACCGAATGTCCGCCTACTTCAACATTGTCCTGGAATTTAAAATATTTGATTGCCGTTAAGTCTGTTGCTGTTAATGTTTGCAGAACTTCCTGAGATAAAGGTCCTTGCAAAGCGATTTGAGCGTAGTCATCTGACAAATTTGCCACTTTGACATCCCCTTCGACATGCTGCTGTAACCATTCGAAGTCCTTTTCAATATTCGCTGCATTGACACATAGTAAATAGCGATTATCTTCCAAACGGTATGTCAGTAAATCGTCAACAACACCGCCATCTTCATAGCAAAGTGCACTATATTGCGCGCCGCCAATTGCAATTTTCGAAATATCATTGGAAAGCATCTTTTGTAAATAAACAAGTGCATCCGGGCCTTCTACAATAATTTCCCCCATATGGGATACATCAAAAAGTCCTGCGCGGTTACGTACCGCATCATGCTCCTCTTTGATCGAAGAAAATTGTACTGGTAACTCCCAGCCGCCAAAATCAACTGTTTTTCCACCATACTTTGCATATTCGTCAAAAAGTGGTGTGCGCTTTAATTCATTTGTCATGTTCATTTCCTCCTTTAATTATGTATGTTCGTTTTGCAATGCAAAGGGGAAAGCAACATTACACCTATCAAAAGTGTAAATCTATCTTTTTATTAGAATCATCAGAATATTAAAAGCCGATTTATCCACAAAAAAAGACAGACGAATCCCCTTTAGCGAGATTCTCTGTCCTGGCACCTGAAAGTTACACCTGAATTTGATCCTCTATCACAATTTAGGCTTTCCCCTTTGGTGGCTGTTTGTAACAATAGCTATTACAGCACTCTCCAGAGTTGCGTCCAATACGAGTCTTTTTGCCTGAGAGATTCATAGCTTAGCTATTTGCTCCTTCGGCGACGTGACATCACGTTCTCTCCCCGTATCATCATCCGCGTTAGATTATTTACTTCATGTTATTGCTCTTCTTAGCAATATCCTAACATTGAATATAATGCAAACGCAATCTTTTTTTATTTTTATTCAAAATACGAACATTAAGTTTAATTATAGAAAAATCATTCGCCTTTAAGACGTTTCACTTGAAACCCGATGTACTCGACAATTTGTCTTAATGTTCTTCCGGCTGTGAGTACTTGTATATGGCCAGCTAGTCGATAACTCCTTCTGCGTTGGTGATACAGATTTTCCAATTCTTGTTCCGATGACGATTGAACAATAGGACGGTTTTTATCATTCCGAATCCGCATATAAATATCTTCAAATTTAGCATCAAGAAAAAATACGAGCCCTGTCTGGCGCATAATTCTCCTGTTTTCTTCATTGACGGCTACCCCACCGCCTGTAGCGATAATGCATGCTTCATCACGAAAATTCTTTAAAAATTCCGTCTCGATTTTTCGGAAGTGTGCTTCGCCGTATTTCTCAAAAATTTCAGGAATTGTCATACCCTGCTGACGTACAATTTCGTGATCCATATCGTAATACGGCATTTTCAAGAAAAAACTTAAACGTCTACCAATCGCACTTTTTCCGCAACCCATAAATCCTACTAAATAAATTTTACGCATGCTGTTCACCTTCTTCTAATTACGGACTACTTTATCAATTACACCTCTACCTATTCTTTCGTTTCCATTTTGCGTTTTAACACAAATATTTTTGTATCAAACAAAACCGCATGATGTGACATTTTTTCGACTTTGCAAAAAGAAGTCGAACTTTAAGGTAAATTTAGTATATTTATCGTAGCACGAACGTAAATAGATTCCAATGAATTATATACTTTTATTTGCGCAAAATATGCATTTGTATAGAAAACAGCAGCACCAGAAACGATGAACAATAAAAATACAGCCAGTAAAAATAATGCACCCTTCTCATTCTGGAGGCAATGGCAATACGAGATCTCTTTCTCGCTTTGTTCCATTTTTCATCACTACCCTCATATTCACTTCATTTTCAACAATCGTCAGTTCCCATTCCTTAACAAAAGGCAGCATAATCTCATTTCCCCCTTTATTCGACCTTTTACGCAAATGCTCTTCTGATTTATCAAAGACAAACAACCGCTCCTCGGGATCATTTAACATTTCCAGTTGCAGCATATTAGAATTGAGTACCCTACCAGATGCGGAATTCATATTGTATTGATGAAGATCATAAACGAACATTTCCCAGTTCACCTCATCTTTCATCTTCTTAAGCTGTTGAAGATCCCGAACCCATATGAGGATAAGCAGGCTAATTGCGGTAAAAAGCACAAACACGGTTAACTGAAACAAGCTTTCCAGTAGTGTAAACCCCCGCTCACTTAATGTTTGCTTGAAATTCATACACAAAGTTCCTCTTCTTTTTCATTGTTGTCATAACGGACGCATATTCGGTGTCCGTCGTAATTCCATTGAAACTGCATGCCATCAATTTGTTGTGTACCGGCTGATTGACCATACCTTTTATACTTCATCGCTCCTATATAAGCCACTTCCGCTGCATGGGCTTGTATTTTTTGTATGGCAATTTGCTGTTTCATATTAAACGTGAGCGGTATCATTGTCGACGAGAGGAAAAATAAAATGACGACTGCTAATAGTGTTTCTACAAGAGTTAGTCCTTCCTGGTTCATGAAAAACCTCCTTTTCCAAAATTCTGGCTTTCCCGATATTAATAGAATATTGATGGCTTATATTCTCAAAATGATATGTCAGTCGTCCAAACGCCTGGACATTTCCTCTTGTATTAAATATCAGCCGGTTATTCGGAGTAGTTAAATACATATCTAGTGGCCGCGCTATTCTTTGATCGAAAACAATCGTAGAAGTATTGCGCTCTCTTACTTGAATCCGGTGACAATTAATAATTTCAAAGCTATGGTAGGTTCCGGTCTCAATGGATAGTAATTGTGTCATGCGTATTAACATCTCGTTTTGGCTAATCACCTGTTTTTCTGTATAATCCATTAACGGCTTTTGTGAAAAATACAGAATCGCTGAATTGACGACTAAAAAAATAAAGAGAACGATAAGCATTTCCAGTAATGTAAAACCTTTTTCATCTGTTAACAGTGATTTAACTTTCTGCATCATCGTTACGTTTCGCTGTTCGCCGGTCCAACGACTTTTCCATCCACAATTTTAATTTCAGTATTATTCGGACATCTTAAATCTTCTTCCACAATATAATCCTCTTCAATTAGATCTGTGACCGAAGACGGATATTCATTATGATTCAGTTTATAAGCCTCTACCTGTCCTTGAAGCATCAAAATATAAGCATCACACCCTTTTTCATCAATTGATGCAAAGTGCTTTGAAACGTTTGGAATTGTGACTAATATTAAAATGGAGATGATTAATAAAACAACAAGCATTTCTACTAGCGTAAATCCTTTTTCATTCTTCATCTGTTCCACCCCTTCTTATATAAAATCAATGACATCATACATCGGAATTAAAATACTCAAATAGGCAGCAATAACACAAATGGCAATGATCACAAAAAGCAGCGGCTGAATAATTACCAGTATTCGTTCAATTATCTTCTGTAGCTTTTCATCCAAAAGCTCACAATATAAAATAAGCTCCCGTCCTAATAAGCCGCTCGCCTCACCATGTGCAATAAAGTGCTCAAACTTCGGATAAAAGTAGCCGACGACTTCCACCGTCCGCTCCAATGAATCGCCAATAAGAATGCGTTCTTGAAGTGAACCAGCAATATAGGCAATCTGCTTTTGGTGCTGTTGGGATTTTAAATGATCGAATGCCTTTTGGAGTGAGAAGCCAGCTAATAATAAATTGCCTAAATGGCGAGCAAACTGTCTCGTCAGAAAAAGTCGCCAAAAAAGGCCGATTAAAGGGAGCTTAAACAGTAAATGAAGCTGTAAATCGATTCGCTTCTTACGGATATAATAAACAAAAATGGAAAGAACAATGACCAGAACAATTCCAACTGCAATAATGTAGTCTGGCATATGGAGGAAAAACGTCGACCACTGAATGCTTGCGGACGATTCGCTATGGACGCGGGATGTAATAACAGAAGACATATTTGGCAGAAAGTATGTTCGAAAGGCTAAAAACAATATAATTAAAAATGTAAATAAAATGAGCGGATATGATATCACTTTTATTAGTTTCATTTTCGCCTGCTGTTGAAAAACGAGCTGTTTTGCGACAAGACCAATCGCTTCGCTTAGTTTGCCCGTCACTTCCGCCAACTCAATAGATACTAAATATTGTGTATCAAGAGAAAGTAGCTGAAAAACTTGTGTTACACTACCACCCCCACGCAATATATTCGATATTTCCTGTTGGAGGGGCTCATATTGTTTTACATGATAGGGCAACAGCATTTCGATACTATGGGCAAATGTATAGCCTTCATTTAACAGTGTGGAAATTCGTTGGAGTAATGTAGGGAGCTCTGAGGACTTAATGACAGGTTTTTTAAATAAAGCAGCAGTTGCGGTATTTTTAAGGAGCGGTATATTCATAGTAATCTCCTAGAAGCTTTGCCATTTGACCTGCCAATGTTTGATCAAACGGTAATGTAAATGATCTATCTTGGATTATTGATTTAAAGGCAAGCTGTAATTGATCGTCAGTTAAAAATTCGAAAATCGCTCTATAGCCGTTAACCTCCGTTTCGATTAGCCGCTGTGAAACAACCGCTCTAAGCATCTGCCGCATCTCCTCAAGTGAAACCGATAGATCATGAAGCCGGTAAATACAGTTCACCGTATCCTTTGCATGTATCGTTGATATGACGAGGTGTCCGGAGAACGCTGCTTCTATGGCAACCTTTGCCGTTTCCCTGTCCCGAATCTCCCCTAACATAATCACTTCGGGAGAATGCCTTAAAATTGCTTTTAAACCTGCTGAATACGTCATTCCGGCTCGCTCATTCACTTGTATTTGCAATAGCTGCTCTTGTCTGCTTTCCACTGGATCCTCCAATGATATGACGTGACGGGATAAATGCTGTGAACAATATTGGAGCAGTGAATATAACGTTGTCGTTTTGCCGGTTCCGGTCGCACCGCTAATCAAGATTAACCCGCTTTCAAGACTGGCCAATTGATACAGCTGTTCAACACTTTCCTGGAAATGACATAAAGTCTGTAAGGGGACGGTATAATTTTGACGTAATATTCGAACGGCTAAACTTTCTTTAAAGAAGCTGGAAGGTAATGTGGAAATACGGAACGCATACATGGACTGGTCAATAAATTTTTGGAAGGAACCACTCTGAGGCTTTCTCTTTTCACTAATATCAAGCGAAGAAAGAAATTTAAAATAGGAAATCATACGGGTAGCGAGCTCTATAGGAAGTTCATCTTCCTTTTCAAAACGGCCGTATTTTCTCATTAATAAATCATAGCACCCTTCTCTGGGGAGTAAATGGATGTCGGTCACATTAAGCTGCGCTGCATTAGATAAAAGCTCCAAACATTTTTGTTCAATGATTGATAATGGTTTAATCGAAATCACCCCTTTATTTAAGATGACTCCATTATAAATGGATTGTCTAGTATTTTATATAAAAACAGATAAAATTTCTTTTTAATAGGAATTTTCTTTCTATATCAACAAATTCACTAATAATTCATGTAGAATATTAGTTAAGCTAGCATTTTTAAATTTTAAATTTTTACCGTATTGGGGGTTTATATATGATTCATCCGATTAAAATTTCTAGCACTTTTGCCGATGAAACCCGGTTTTCCATTTATGAATTTATGTTGCAGCAAAAGCAATTTTTATCCGTTCAAGATATTGCAGATCAATTTAAAATCCACTCTAATGTAGCACGCCTGCATTTAACGAAACTTGCAGAAATCGGTGCCATAACATCAGAACATTTAAAAACCGGAAAAGGCGGCCGACCTGGAAGAGTATATAAAGCAAAGCAAGAAGGAATCAATTTAAGTATTCCTCGACGCGAGCCATCTTCATTAGTTAAATGGTCACTTGAACTTATTCGCGAGCTTGGTGAAGATGCTCTGAGTAAAGCACAGGAAATCAGTTACCGTGACGGGAAACAATCGATGCTTGAACAAATGAATTCACATAAACGAAAATCTCCCTATACATTTGATGAGAAATTGGCCATGTTAACTAAAAGTGCGACATTAATAGGTTATATACCGGAAGTTATTGAAGATAATCAATCCAAATCCATTATATTCTCACTTTTCAACTGTCCCTTCCAGGAACAGTTAACGAACTACGGAGAAATTGTATGCCAACTCCATGAATCCTTTTTGTATGGACAAGTTGATACACTGTTTGAAAGTCATGAAATTACAAAAATAGAAAGTATGGTACATGACTGTGACTTCTGTAAATACAAAATTTCCGTTCACAATTAATGGGAAAATTATTCATTTGTCACAACTCTTCCATATCTCGCAGTTTACATTATCCAGAAACTTGATTTATAATGAATGAGAGACTATTCTATTTTTTTAGAAAAGGAGGGATATTTCATGAGCAATATGTATAAAGTTATGGCATTCTGGACTGCTATTTTTGCCGTTATGTTCTACCTTGGAGGTATGAACGAGGTTTCGCTATTATTCGTAGGTAATACAGGTTTATTTTTATTATTAGGCTTCTTAAATCTTTCAGAACGCATGTACATGTACATTTTTGGCGCATACTTAACTGTTTTCTTCGCCGGTTTCACCTATTACACTACATTCATACACACTCCAGGTGGCGGACATTAAAAAACGACACGCTCTTCAATCGAGAGCGGTCGTTTTTTCATTTACATAGGGATAATTAAAAGCCATTTAAAAACGGGTTGGAATCCATTTCAGCAGCTGGTGTCGTATAATCACCATGCCCCGGATAAATAATTGTATCTTCCGGTAATGATAAAAGCTTATCGTGAATCGATTTTAGCAAGACATTCATGGAACCACCGATCAAATCAGTACGTCCAATGCTTTGTTCAAATAATGTATCGCCTACAATCGCAAAAGTATCATCTTTGAAAATAAAGGATACACTTCCCGGAGAATGTCCTGGTGTATGGGCTACCGTAAAGGTAAACGCACCGATAGTCATTTCTCCTTCTTTTCGGATAATATGTTCTCCATCGGGTTTTTTAACAATATAATTTGGCAATTCCGCATATTTGCCCGAACCATTTTTCATTGGATCAGCAAGCCATTCCACTTCTTTTTCATGTACATACAGCGGAATATTATATATTGCCCGTACCGCATCCACTCCACCGATATGATCAAAATGGGTATGGGTTAATAAAATCGCTAATGGATTCAAGCCATTTTTACGTAATTCGTTTACAATACGTGCCCCTTCTTCACCTGGATCAAAAATTAAACAGTCTTTTTCTTTATTGCTTACAATATAGCAATTAGTTTGTATCGGTCCAAGACTATATTTTCTAACATTTAACATGGATTATCACCTCAGTTTCCATTATACATTTTTTCAATCGTTCTGATAGAGAAAGTTATCGTTCAAACAAACGCCACTTTTAGTTCTCGACAAACGATTTGGAAACCTTTACAATAAAAGAGGAATATTGTTGAGACATTTTTTGGAATGTTGAAAGGAGTGTCAATTTTTTATGAACTTATTAATGGTTATTTTTGGTTTAGTTGCAATTTTTGGCGTAATTGGCATATTCCAATCAATCAAAGAGAAAAACCTTTTAGCTGCTGCTTTTAACGCTTTAGCTGCAGGTGTTTTCGGTTGGTTCGTCATTATGACGGTTTTAAATCAAGGCTATCCACCAACCCACTAATTGCAACCAAAAAACGTATTGCTACACTAGCAATACGTTTTTTATATGAAAAAAAAAAGCTGCTCCCGAATTTCTCCGGGGCAGCTTTCATTATTTATAATTCGTATCAATCAGCAGATTTCCTGTTTCTGTATCATAGAAACGCAACAGGTCACCATTAATAATTTGATCCGAGTATTCTAATTCTTGCGTTGCACGTTCAATAAATGGCTGACACGCTTCCGTATCAATTGCTTCTCCCGACTCCCGGTCGTAGCATACTTCACCTGCATATACATATTTATCTGTTACAAAGCGACCATCACGGAAGATAACGAAATCCTCATGCTCTTCTGAGAACAGATCAGCACCTAATTGCATATCTTTTGAAGTCTCAATCCCTAACAGGTGCAGTAATGTAGGACGAATATCCAACTGACCCGCTACATTATCCATCACTTGTCCATCATTCGAACCAGGGATGTGAATATATAATGGGACAGCCTGTAAAAGTGCACTGTCATATGGTGTAATTTCTTCTTTGTTTAAATATTTTGCCATTGCTTTATTATGGTTTTCGGAAATCCCATAGTGGTCTCCGTACATCACAATAATTGAATTTTCATATAAGCCCTGTTCCTTTAAATCATCAAAGAATTCCTTCACCGATTCATCCAAGTAGCGAACTGTTTGGAAATAACGATTTAAAGTTCCTGAATTTGAATCGTATTCCGGAATCATTATATCTTCCGGATCCAAATAGAACGGATAGTGGTTTGTTAATGTAATTAAACGGCTGTAAAACGGCTGTGGCATTTCTTTCATCAATGCTGCAGATTGTTCAAAGAAAGGAATATCCTTTAATCCCCAGTTTACAGATGTTTCCTCTGTTACATTGTAAGATTCGAGATCATAAAACTGATCTAGTTTGAATGATTTGTAAATCATGTCACGATTCCAGAATGATTTATTGTTCGCATGCATAACATTTGTAAAATACCCATTCTCCCCTAATCGCTCTGCAAAGGAATTATACGTATTTTCACCATGCGTAAAGAATACTGCCCCTCGACCTAAACCATACAATGAGTTTTCGAAAATAAACTCAGAATCCGAAGTTTTCCCTAATCCCGTTTGGTGGTAAAAGTCGCTGAAGTAATACGTATCCTTATCGTTTGTTAATGAATTCAGGAAAGGTGTCACCACTTCCCCATTCATTTCTTCGTTAATAACAAAAGACTGCAATGATTCCAGTGATACGGCAATTACATTTCGGCCTTCATACTTGCCGAACATTTCAACATTAGGTTCCGCCTGGTTAGCACGAACATAGTTGCTTACTTCAACAAGCTCACTCCCGTCAGCCAATGCACGCTGTGCTGAAGATTTCGACTGAACATAAACATCGTATAGATGATAGTTGTACGTTCCGATATTTTTCACTAACAGTTCACGATCAAATGCTCGTGTCAATAATTGCGGACGTTCTGTTTCAGCTAAGCCTAAGTTTAAAAACAAAATAGCTGCCGTCATGACAAAGTAAGCTTTACGCGCATCTTTACGTATAGGCAGTAACTGCTCATCCGCTTTCGGTAAAAACTTCACAGCAATAATAATCAGTAAAACATCGACAAAGTAAAATATGTCCATCCAGCTAATAATAGCTGCTGCTGATGTTCCCAACTCTCCAAAATTGCTCGTTTGGAACAAAACAGGCAATGTTACAAAGTCATTATAGAAACGGTAAAAGGCAACATTTCCGTATACTACGAAGGACAGTAAAATACTACTGCCAACAATATAGCGATTTCGTGCTTTTTGTGATTTCAAGAACAATGACAATCCATAGAAGAACAATAAGAAGCTTAATGGATTGATAATCAAAATTAACAATTGCATTGCATTTTCTATCTTCATATCAAAGCTAGTTTCATAAACAATTACAGTTTTAATCCAGGTTGCTATTACGGCAATCGCTAATATCGAATGTTTAGGCCATTTAAAATCTTTCATATCCTATACATCCTCTCTTTACATATTCGATTTTTTTTAAATACATTGTTTTATTTGTGTAAATTCCTTATTCAAACAAAATCTATGTTAAAGCTTTTCAAACAAATCCGCAACATTATTTCGTTTAAACAGATTACATTCATAAAATAGCACTATTATTTAGTACGTATTAACTTCGAAAAGGTTTCGTTAAATATGAAAACAGCGGTTTATTCCCGCTGTAACACTCAGGGTATGTTCATCAAAAAGTCCAAAACCCTAAGTAAACAAGTAACCCTTTATCCGACCTTTACTATTATACGTTAAATTCCAGTTATTTTCCTGCTTTAAGCCTTTGCTCTTCCTGGCGCAAGATTAACAAGGCCATTTGAAAATCTTTCGTCTCGATAAATTTAGATTTATATAATTCCTTAATTTCGTCTTCCATTAAGTACAAATCTCCAATACGGTCCTTTGTATAAATGTAAATGCCGTATTGTTTTAAGATGCCAAGCACATCCAACATTGACTTCATTCTCGTTCCCCCACCATTTATTCGCAGATTATGCGATTTTTGTCTGTAAGTAGTATATGTACCGGAAGATCATGTGATTCTCTCGGTATTTCGTTCAACAGCTGCTCCTCAAACGCCAACGATATCCGCATCCCTTTAAACCCGACTAAATAGCGGTCATAATAGCCCCCGCCAAATCCAATACGGTACCCATGACGATCGAATACTACCCCTGGTACAATCATTACATCAATTTGTTCTTTTTCGACCAGTTCCGTTCGTTCAGGTATCGGTTCTAATATATTTTTATAAGCTCGTTCGGTTTCATCAAAACTGTTAATTTTGTAAAACTGCATCGAGCGATCTTTAGGATTACATTTCGGAACTGCAATATATTTATTTAATTTCCATAATTCCTCAATAATAAACGTCGTATCCACTTCCGGCTGGTTTGATAATGTAATTGCGATAATATTTGCTTTTTGAATAGATGGTTCTTGTACTAATTGCTGAGCAATTTCCAATGAACGTTCACGATATGCCTGATCGTTCATTTTGGACAATTTTTCCTGCACTTTTATACGATAGTCTCTTTTCTCCAAACAAATCCCTACTTTCAATAAAGCTGTTTTAAGTTAAACATTACTATCATAAATCAAATTTGTTGAATCATCATAGTAAAATTTAAGAGGGTAGCAAGTAAAAAGCCAAAACCAACGAGTGGTTTTGGCTAAATGAGCGATTATTACTTTGTTTCACGGTGAAGAGTGTACTTCTTCTCGCGAGAGCAATATTTTTTAAGTTCAAGACGCTCTGGATTGTTACGCTTGTTCTTTTTTGAAATGTAGTTACGTTCGCCGCAGTCTGTGCAAGCTAAAGTAATGTTTACGCGCATCATTAACCCTCCCACTCTAAATTAAGAATAAATTTATTTGAGCATGATTTATACGACTTACCTATTATAACACATTGTTTCAAAAAATCTAGTATGATTTCTTAATAAGTTTTACTATGTTAAAATAAAGGGAATCTGCAGTAGGAAAACGCATTTCCTATTATAAAAATTGCTTGTTTCCTGACTAAACTAAGAAATAGATTAAATGAAATGGAGGATTTCATATGGGACTTTCTTCAATATTAATGATTGCCGGTATTGCTGTCATTATTATATCCCTATTATTTAAAGATAAATCAGCACGTGTTGAAAAAGATGTAGAAGATTTATCGATCAATATTTATCAAGAAACGAATGCTTTAAAACGACGCGTAAAAGCATTGGAAGAGGAACTGCTTGTAGAACCTAATTTTCAAGTAAGAAAACCTTCTTCTGTCCAACAAAACTCAGAGCAGCAAGCAGCGTTTTCATCTTTTCAGCAAGTGGCAGCACAAGTGAAAGCGGCTCAAAGCAATGGAACGGCTCCTAAAGTTAATCCGCCAAAAAGCACGAAGCCTATTAACGGCATTCTAGTTAGCCAAGTGCTCGCTCTCAATAGTCAAGGTCTATCGATTGAGGAGATCAGTAAACGCTCCACATTATCACATGCTCAAATCCATTCGATTATAGCAAATGGAGGTCAACAATGAAATCATCGTTGCGAGCATTTGGTATCGGTCTTTTTGTGGCAGGTGCGTGCATGGCATTGTTTGACCAGCTCCCTTCTGATTCCAATGAGAAAGAGATCGCCGCTTATGAGAAGCAAGTAAAAGACTATGAAAAACAAATTGCTGAACTTTCAAAACAGTTAAAGGAGCAAAATCCGGTATCCGCCGATCCATCAAAAGTGGACAAGCAAACGAATAGTGCAACCGCTGAGAACACTTCTGTTACAAAAAAAGAAACTGATTCAGGTGTTGTTGAAGCGACAATTTATATTTATGAAAATGTTTCAATTTATACAATTGGCCAGCAGGCAGAAGACTTAGGCATTGTAGCAAATGGTCGTGAACTTGAACTTTATTTGTCAAAACCGGAATTTGCACGTTCTATTCAAAAAGGTGCATTTGATCTCCGCTCTGATATGACAATCGAGGAAATTGCCCAAGTGTTAACAGGGCAACCGACCGAATAACTACAAATCGTATCATACAATTCTTCTTCCAAACTATCGATTATTCAAAAGTATTCATGATTGAAGGGATTATATGGACTATATAAAAAAAGGAACAAAAGCTTTTACAATGACCAATATCGCGTTATTTGCTGCAGGTTTTATTACTTTTGCCAACCTATATATTACGCAGCCGTTAATGCCCCAGTTTTCCAATGATTACAATGTATCCCCTGCAGTAGCCAGTTTATCATTATCTGCTGCTACATCCATTTTGGCATTTAGCCTGTTACTATTCGGTTCATTGTCGGAAGCTTGGGGGCGAAAAAAATTGATGACTGCTTCGATTTTTGCGGCTTCCTTTTTAACACTCGCTTTAGCATTTGCTCCCAATTTTGAGACGATTCTCGCATTGCGTATGATTCAAGGTTTTGTATTTGCCGGGGTTCCTGCCATTGGGATGGCTTATTTAGGAGAAGAAATGGATCCTTCCAGCTTAGGCGTGGCAATGGGTCTTTACATAAGTGGAAATGCGATTGGAGGTTTATCGGGGCGTATAATAATCGGTACGATGAGTGATTTGTTCAGCTGGCAGATGGGGATGATTGTACTTGGGGTTTTAAGCATTATCATCAGCTGCTACTTCGTATGGGCACTACCCGAATCGAAACACTTTACTCCACGCCCATTACAATTCCGATTGCTGACTAAAACACTATTCCAGCATATAAAAGATAGAAGGCTTGTTTTATTGTTCGGGATTGGATTTACTTTAATGGGCAGCTTTGTGACAATGTACAATTATATCGGCTTCAAACTGGTCGAGCCTCCCTATAATTTAAGTATGACATTTGTAAGTTGGTTATTTGTTGTTTATTTAGTCGGTACGTGGAGCTCTACATGGTTTGGAAATTTGTCTGATCAATATGGACGGCAAAATGTTCTATATAGCGGCATTGTCATTATGTTCGTTGGCGTTATGCTCACTTTTCCTATAAGTTTGCCGTTGAAAGTAGGCGGACTCATTATTTTCACTTTCGGATTTTTTGGCGCCCACTCCATTGCAAGCGGCTGGGTCAGTTTTTTAGCCAAAATCGACAAAGCTCAGGCATCTTCATTATATTTGTTTGCCTATTATATGGGGTCAAGTATCGGAGGGACAGTAGGCGGTATTTTTTGGATGCACTACGGATGGACAGGCATTGTCCTTTTCATCGGATCGGCACTCGTCCTTACATTTACTTTTGCAGGCTTCATACATTACTATCAATCTAAATACGAAAAAATGCAGAGCCTCTAGAAAGTGGCCCTGCATTTTTTTATTCTCGTATCCATGTCAAACCTAATGTTCCTTCACCCGCATGGACACCTACACAGGCAGAAAGCGGTGTTGGAGTAAATTGAATTGATGGAAAAGCCCTCAACAACTCTTTTTTCCACTCGATAGCCCCTGCTTCATTATTACAGTGAATAATTGCTACTTCCTTTACAGGTGACTTTAAAATGGCACGTTCAAGTTTTTCGATGACCGCTTTTTTGGCGCGATTATCAGCGCGTACTTTTTTCGTTACCTCAACGCCGCCTTCTTTATTGTATTCAATTACGAGTTTAATATTCAGTAAATTACTAAGGAACATGGCCATTCCTGATACACGTCCACTTTTATGCAATTGCTCCAAGCTAGCAGGGATGAAAGCAAGTTCCGCCTTACCACGCATTGCTTCAATTTTCTCAACGATTTCTTCTGGTGCATGTCCTTGATTTTCAAGCTCTATCCCGAGAGCCAGCATCACTTGCATTGGATATGAACCAATTTTTGCGTCAATGACATAGCTTTTGAAACCTGCCTGTTCTGCAGCCATTGGAGCACTTAATACTGTTCCTGATAGTTGTTCTGAAGTATGAATGGCAATGGCACAGTCATACCCTTGATCTTTTAGTTTTTCATACAATGCCACATGTTCGCCGAATGCTGGCTGAGATGTTTTCGGATGTTTTGGTGAATTTCTTAATTTATCGTAAAATTCATCGTGCGTCATGTCCACTGTTTCACGAAGAGCACCTTCCTCAAAAACGATGTTCAATGCAAGCACATGAATTGAGTGTTCTTGAATAAAACGTTCTGGTAATAATGCTGCCGTATCTGTAATCCATGCAATTTTTTTGTTCATTGTAAAACTCCCTGATGTAAAATTTTTATGCCAACCAAAAATGTAAGCGCAATCACAATAATGGCACAGTGACACATGTCATATTTGAATAGATAAGTTCGGTGGCCGTCATTATTTCGACAAGAGTCATATTTTATTTTTGTGTTTTGATGATAGCAATTATTTTACATGTGCGCTTTATTTCAAGTACGATAAAATTACAAATCATTATATTAGTAGTTTCGAGGAGGAACGAAAGCATGAATATTTACGATATTCCTGTTAAGACAGAAAAAGGCGAGCAATATGAATTAGATCGATATAAAGGCCAAGTAATGATGATTGTCAACACCGCAAGCAAGTGCGGATTTACAAATCAGTTTACACAGCTGGAAGAATTATACGAAAAATATAAGGAAGAAGGATTTGTCGTACTCGGCTTCCCTTCCGACCAATTTAAACAGGAGTTGTCTTCCGGTGAGGAAGCTGCCGAATTTTGCCGCTTGGATTACGGTGTAACGTTCCCGATGCACGAAATGGTAAAAGTGAACGGTACAGAAGCCCATCCATTATTTAAACATTTATCTTCCGAAGCAAAAGGTCTTTTAGGACAATCGGTAAAGTGGAATTTCACGAAGTTTTTAGTCGACCGTGATGGGAATGTCATTAAACGTTATGCACCACAAGATTCACCGACAAAAGCAGAAAACGATATTGCAAAACTACTTTAAGGGTCACTTATATATAATAGAAGAAAGCAGCCGAACATTATATTCGGCTGCTCTTTTTAAAATAAGAATTCCTCTTCCTCTGTTAGTTCCAAATACAATGGCATAACGATGAAAAACATCGCCGGGACATAAAAAGCCAGACTTAGAATAGTTAATGAAATCGGTAACCCAAACGAAGAAGAAAAAATAATCGTTGGCGTAGTAAGCATCGATAAGCCCCCAATTATTTGACGGTATTTTTTAGAATAAAACAGTTTTTGTTTACAGGAAGGGCAACGCAATTCCAATTGAAACTTACATACCATTTTTCTCTGCTCTTTTTCAGAATACGAATAACCGCAATGCGGACAGCATACCTTCCCTGTTCTATTGCGGGCAAAGTAAAATAAAAGTACAATTTGCAAAATATTTATAAGCATGAAAATACTAAATCTCAGCCACTGCATATCCACTTCAAATATATGGATTGTGCTCCCGATTCCAGAAATAATAAATGGTGAGAGAAAAATAAGCGAATAGCGCCATCTATAAACTGTTTCACGAAGTTTGCGTATTTTCGGTTTTTGCCATCGCTTCATCGTAAAGAAAACAATTGTGGCAAGCACACCGTTGAGAATTAGCAGTAAACTAATGATGGCCACATGTTTGCCTCTTCTTATAACTTCAGCTAAATGTTCGTTTTCATAACTCTCCGTTACAGGATCTGATGCTTGATTAAGAGGTGAAACGAACGGATCATTCGTCATCAAATATAAGAAAAACAGTGCCGTAAATACAAAAATTGGAGCAATCACAATCGTCCAGTTCTTATGACGTTTCGGGCGTTTGGAATGATCGATCGTTTGCATTAAATTTATCTTCTGTTGTTCCGTTAATTGCACTCTACTTAATTCTTGCTGCCACTTCTCCTTAATCATCATCCATCACCCCCACGCTTAATTTTGGCTTTAATTTTACTCTTGCCCGCTGCAATCGCGATTTTACAGTCGATACTGCCAACTCTAATAACTCGGCGATTTCAAAAACAGTCATCTCCTCATAATAATAGAGTAATAATACTTCCCGATCTTTAACCGGTAACGAAAGTACAGCAGCGGTTATTTCACCCTGTAATTCCTTCTCGACATAGATTTGTTCTGCACCTTTTTCATATTGCTGAAAAAACTGAGCAATAAAGAACTTCTTATTTTTCCAGCTTCGTAAATAATCATAGCTGCGATTAATCGTCATTTTCACTAAATATGTTTTAATCGATGCTTTCTGTTCAAACTGATCGGATTTATGATAATAGTTTACAAATACGTCTTGAACAACTTCTTCAGCTGCTAAACGATCCTTTGTATAGATAAAAGCAATGCGGTACAAATAGTCACTGTATGTATCAATTAGCTTCTCAATTTCCACTAGCCGCCCTCCTTTCACCCTTATAGACGGAATTCATTAAAATTTGGACGCATTTCTATGTGAATTCACTAAAAAAACGCCTAACCAATGAACGATTAGGCGAATCTTTTATGGTTGAAAACTTAATAAAGCTTCTTTTGCAGCTTCAATATTATCTTCAGTAAAAGGTGTTTTCTCCATTGTGGCAATTTGTTCCACAGCATTTGCCAAAACGAGCTTCGAATAAAATGGCAGCTTCGGTACAATCTCCACAAGACACCAGTAAATCCACATATCATCATCTCCAAGCAGCACCTCTTCAACAAGTGGTGTTAGTTCGTTGGGATAATGAAGCAGCAGTTCTACCATTGGCTCAGCGATCGGCCAGTTCATATCTTGCACCCATTCAAGCAGCTGCGGCAATAATGGAATGACCGATTCTACTTCCATTGTCCCCAGTTTCTCTACTGCTGCAATATCATGTTTATCTTTTGGAATCATGCTAATACTTCTACCTTCTTTAAGAACATGCTAATCATGTCCTTACCAAGTTCTGTTCCGATTGACTCAGGGTGGAATTGCAGTCCATATACCGGATATTGCTTATGTTGAATGGCCATTATTTCCCCATCATCTGCGCTTGTAGCGACAATGTGGAAATCTTCGTGCAATGTTTGTTTTTCAATGATTAGCGAATGATATCGCATCACTTCTACTTCTCGTTCAAATTGTGCAAACAAACCCGTTTTTTCAAACTGCAGCAGGCTCGTTTTCCCATGCATAATATTTTTGGCACGGCTCACCGTTGCACCAAACGCTTCGCCAATCGATTGATGGCCGAGGCAGATTCCCAATATCGGAATCTCTTTGTAAAGATCGCGGATCATTGCAATGACAATCCCTGCGTCTTTCGGTTCCCCGGGTCCTGGAGAAATAACTATTGCTTTCGGCTGCAATGCGCGGATTTCCTCAACCGTGATGGCATCATTTCGAATAATTTTTATGTCTTCTCCAAACTGTGCAATTTGGTGATACAGATTATACGTAAATGAATCGTAATTATCAATCAGTAAAATCATTTCCGCACCTCCAGCAATGCTTTTGCTTTATTTAACGTTTCTTCATATTCCAATTCAGGGACAGAATCATAAACAATCCCTGCACCTGCCTGAACATAAGCTTTCTCATCTTTTATTATCATTGTACGGATTGCAAGGGCTAAATCCATATCCCCCGAAGTCGATAAATATCCAATAGCACCCGCATAAATTCCGCGCTTTCTCTTTTCCAGCTCATTAATAATTTGCATCGCTCGAATTTTCGGCGCACCTGATACAGTACCTGCAGGCAGGCTTGATGCAATGACATCGACTAAGTGGGCATCGTCCCGTAATTTACCTGTTACTTCAGAAACGATATGCATCACATATTTATATTTTTCTATTTCCATATATTTTGTAACAGCTACTGTTCCAACCTGCGCTACCCGGCCAACGTCATTTCGTCCTAAATCAACAAGCATTTTATGCTCGGCTATTTCCTTTTCGTCTTGCAGCAATGCATTTGCGATTGCTTCATCTTCCTGTGCATTTTGTCCACGTGGCTTTGTACCGGCAATTGGATTTGTTGTGACAAGCCCTTTTTGAACTTTCACGAGACTTTCCGGTGATGTGCCAAGAACCGTATAATCCCCAAATTCCATAAAGAACATATACGGCGAGGCATTTGACGTCCGTAGTTTGCGGTAAAGCGTCAATGCATTTTCACGGTAATCAGCTTCAAATGTTTGTGACAAAACAACTTGGAAAATGTCGCCATTACGTATATGCTGCTTTGCAGTTTCAACCATTTCAATAAAGCGGTCTTTTTTAATTGTCGGTGCGAACTGTACATCGATTTCTGCTGTGTGCTTATATGATACAGATGACATCATCATTTGTTCGATATCATCCACTTTTTGTTGCATGAACTCCATCGAATGCCCCACCTGAAACAGATCCATTGCTACAATGGATACTTGCTGTAGCAGATGATCGATGACGATGAATGTTTCATAAAAATAAACATGAACATCCGGCATATTGTATACATCACCTACAATTTCCCCAATTTGTTCAAAATGATATGCTGTTTCATAACCAAAATAACCGATTGCCCCGCCAAAAAAGGCGAATGGAGCTTCTTCATTTTGAATTGGCAATAGCTCCCTCAACAAAGTTAATACTGGTTTCTGCTCTGCCGTCAGCTCCTGATAATGGATAGAATAAGAACCCGATTCCGCATTCCCTTTCAGTTCACCAACGGGATTAAAGGCGATGAAGGAATAGCGCCCGTTTTGCTTAAATTTTGCATTGGATTCGAATAATACTTTTTTCGTTCCAACTATCGATTCAAAAATCGAAATTGGCGTGTACGTATCGCCATTTACCTGCTTCATTACATACTTATCTGTCTTTACTGCCATACTCATCTCTCCTCAGCTTTTCTTTTTTGTGAACACAAAAAGGCCCTTTCGTATTTAAAGGACGAAAGAGCCGTGGTGCCACCTTTATTGACTAAATTAATTAGTCCACTCAAAACTCGTAACGTGAGCGCTACGGCACAGCATTTCCTCTGTGCAGCTAGAAAGTCCATTCATAAAGTACGTTTACCGACTTCCACCAACCGTCAGCTCTCTATAAAACGCTGCTTTACTACTCTTTTTTCATCATCGCTTTTACTATACTTGCTATTGTATCGTTTCAGCCTGAGTTTTACAAACTATTTTAAATTAACTGTAAATATAAAGTTGCCCATGTGATTTTGCATAGTACAGACTCGCATCGGCAAAGGCGGCTAATTGTTCATACGATAATTCTTCTTGTGGAAGTTGATCTGAATGGATAAACCCAAAATGAATCGGAATTTCTACGACTCCTGATGTCGAATGAACAACACTCATTTGAAGTTTCTCCTCCAGTTTCATCAACAATTTAAAAAAGTCCGCTTCGGAAATATTTTGGATAAAGGCTTCCCCTGTATTTTTTGTTAATACATTCACTTTTGCATTATGTTCAAAAATATTCGAATAAATTGATTCAAATAATGTAAATAACAACTGCTCTGTGAATAAACTGCCGAACAACTCTTCAATTTTGTCCGTTATAAAGCACCAATGAATACAGTATAGCGCCTCATTATTTGTAAGTGCCTGTTTTACATATTGGATCGTACTCTCTTTTGAAACAACATGAGGATATTTGATTTTAAGCGCGGTCGTTTCTTCTTCAAAAAATAAATCATCATGTATATTCCGTATTTTGCGTATATTTTCCGGCTCTCTTTTGTTCGTTTCAATCAGCTGCTGCATTTCCTCCCTATATCGGAAATGCTTCATTAGGCCAAAACGCTCCAGATACCTTTCAACTACCGACAATAATACAAAGTTACGCTGTTTTTCCAACTGTAAAAATGCCTGCTCAAATAATTTCAGACTTTCTTGTCTTTGCCCAGAATTATAGTTTAAAATCGCTTCCGCAAAAAGCAGACTTCCCTCATAGTAAGGATGTTTACCTGTGAGCTGTTGTAAAATGCCATGCTTTATCCGATTAAATTCCACGTCATTATTTGCTGATGCATAATAATAGAGTGCCCCAAAATAACCTCGGACGATCGTCGCATTGATTGAAGTTAGTTTTTGTTTATAAAATTCCGCCAAACGAATGGCGATCGTTGCTTTTTCCTGGTCATTTATATAACGGTACTGTGCCGCCAAATTGAAATAGTTGATAACGACAAGTTCATCGTTCTGTAAAAAGTGGGCATATTCAAGCGATTTTTTTGCTGCTTCAATTGATTCATCATGATGTTTTGTAAAGATATGTTCGAGACTGTATAAGTAGTAGTAGATCATCTTATTCTCATTGTTTCCATATGTTAAGCAAAGCTTTTCATAATCATCCATGACCGCGTGAAAATTTCGATAGCTGCCTATTTCAAAATATGCTGAGGCCAAATATTCATAACATATAAGAGCTTCATCATATCTCTTTTCTTCGAGAGTAGTCGGCAATGTAATTGTGCTAAACTGAATCACTTCCATATATTTCAGCTCTATAAATGAATTACGTAAATGTTCGATTTGGTTTAAAATTTTCATGATACTCGCCCACCCCAATCATTTATCAATCCAAATACAGCTTCATAAATTTCACTTGCCTCATCAATTGCTTGTTCAAATATAAGTTTGAGTGGCTGTTCATGTTCCTCCATAATTTCCTGCAATTCTTTTACTACCGTACTTTGCAATAACGCCAGTTGTTTCGGGTAATTTTCAACTTCTATATATTTCGAATCATAGTAAGGTCGTAAACTTTTATCTTTGAATTCTCTAAGGGCTAGAAAGTTTATCGCAATTTCTTCATTTTTCTTCATTTTCTCTAAAACAAACTGATCGAGTTTCAAATAAATATATATCGCACAGATAAATGCCAGTTTATCGTTCTCATATAACGCAAGCTGAATATAACGTTTTATTTGAAAGTTTTTAATTCTATCTAGTAAATAATTCCGCATTGGATAAATCATAATGTTTTCGGGATGAGCAATACGGTCAGCCTCTTCTGTATTCAGTAAATACCAAATATCAAATATTATGATAGAACGCTGGTATGAATCCTCACTGAAAGGTAGTATTAACGTGAACAAGTCAAGTTCATCTATCAATTGTTGAAATTGGCACATTTTTTCATCAGAAATTAAAAACATGCAATCTGCTACATCTATTTTAGCGTCCATGTAAAATATCCCACCTCAAATAACTGTCAGTTTCATCCATCATATCATAAACTTATAGCTGTGAAGTATTTCATTTCGTTATCATTTTATTAAAAAAAGTGATGTGCTGGAAACTTCTTTTCCAGCACATCACTTTTCATCTTTTCGGGAGAAAATGTTAAATTTAGTTCGAACGTTGGCAAATCATATCATATAAATACTTAGCTTGTTCAAATTCAGGCTGCAATGTATAAGCCTGTTTCAAATGATACTTTGCTTTATCGGTATCTGTTGTAGCTACCGCGTATAATACGCCTAAATTATAATGCGCATCTGCATTATTCCAGTCTTCTTCAATAACAAATTCCAGCTCCGGCTTTGCAAAATCGAACATTTCCAAAGAGCAGAGCAAAATTCCGTATGCTAAACGAATTTGCAGATCTTTTGGCGCAAGCTCTGCCGCACGCTGCATAAATGGCAGGGCCAACTTGAATTGCTGTTCCCGCTCAAAAGATTTAGCCAGCATATAATAGGCATCTGCCCCTTCGATTCCGTAATCGATCGATTTTTGATATAGTTTTGCTGCTTCAGTATAGCGCTCAGCTTCGTAGTATAAATTTGCCAATCCGTAATACGCTGTAGCAGCTTTTTCGTCTACTGTAATCGCCTTTTGGAAAAAACGTTCAGCACGTTCAATATCCCCCATTGCCGCAAGCAATGTACCGAAGTTCACATAGCCGATCGCATCGTTCGGCTGTGCTTCAATTGCCTGTGTAAAAGCTTGTGCAGCTTCTTCATAACGCTTTTCCTGGAATGCTTTAATCCCGATTTCATTATAGTTTGTATCCATTATGTCACCTCTATAAATATGTATAGACGCTCATTTTTAATGAACGTCTATCGTCTATTACCCTACATATGTTAATTTTTCACTATTTTTAAATACGCCATCGATTGTACCGCCACCTAGGCATTCTTCACCATCATATAATACAACCGCTTGTCCCGGTGTAATCGCTCGAACTGGTTCGGCAAATTCAATATATGCTGTACCGTCTTCACGCATAGTCACGGTTACCGGCGAGTCTTCCTGACGATAGCGGAATTTAGCCGTGCAATTAAATGTGCCCGTTTTGGCTTCACCTGTAAAGCTCATTTTTACCGCTGTCAACGCATCCGAATACAATGCATCGTGATGGAAACCTTGGCCAACATATAATACGTTACGTGTTAGATCTTTACCGACAACAAACCAAGGTTCGCCGTCTCCGCCGATCCCTAGGCCGTGACGTTGCCCTAATGTATAGTACATTAAGCCGTCGTGCGTACCTTTTACCTCACCATCAAATGTTTCCATATTGCCCGGCTGTGCAGGTAGATACTGGCTTAAAAATTCTTTGAAATTACGTTCACCGATGAAACAGATCCCAGTTGAATCTTTTTTCTTCGCTGTTGCCAAACCTGCTTCTTCCGCAATTTTACGCACTTCAGGCTTCGGTAAATGACCAATTGGGAACATGACCTTTTCAAGCTGTTCTGAAGTTAACTGATTCAGGAAATACGTTTGGTCTTTATTATTATCAATGCCGCGAAGCATTTTCACACCATTCTCGTCATGCGCTACACGTGCATAGTGGCCTGTCGCTAAATAGTCCGCGCCAAGTGCCAGTGCATGCTCCAGGAAGGCTTTGAATTTAATTTCTTTGTTGCACATCACATCAGGATTCGGTGTACGGCCTGCTTTATATTCTTCGAGGAAGTACGTAAACACTTTGTCCCAATACTGTTTTTCAAAGTTAACTGCATAATACGGAATGCCGATTTGGTTGCATACTGCGATGACATCATCATAATCTTCTGTCGCTGTACATACACCGAATTCATCTGTATCATCCCAGTTTTTCATAAAAATACCGATTACATCATAGCCTTGCTGTTTTAATAAATAAGCGGCTACTGATGAATCAACGCCTCCACTCATTCCAATAACTACTCGAATTTGAGATGGATCTCTTGTTTCTACCATTTACTATTCACCTTTTCTTAGACAAATCGCGTAAAAGGCGCGAAGTCTTTCTTATAAATTTACGAAGTTAGACGTTTCACAATTTCAGCAGTACGCTTACCTGCTTCTCGCACTAACTCATCTGTTAATCCTAACCCAAAACTGAAACGAATGGAACTACGAAGCTCAGGGGCGTTCTGTCCATACATTGCAACAAGTACATGGGACGGATCAATCGAACCTGCTGTACAAGCAGAACCGCTAGATACGAGTACGCCGGCCATATCCAAATTGATTAAAAATGATTCAACATCCGTCCCGGGGAAAGTCACATTCAATACATGCGGTAAAACGCTCGTTTGATGACCATTCAGATGAAAATCAATATTCGCCTGCTGGAACTGTTCGATTAAAATATTTTTGAAACCATTATACTGCTCCATACGCTGTTGTGAAGACTGTCCTGCTAATTCGGCTGCTTTTGCAAAAGCGATCACAGCCGGGACATTTTCGGTACCTGCACGGCGTTTTTTCTCCTGTGAGCCACCATAAAGGATATTTGTCAGTTTGACTCCTGTTTTTGCATATAAAAAGCCGATTCCTTTGGGACCGTTAATTTTATGCGCCGAAACACTTAGTAAGTCAACGTGAAGTGCTTCAACATCCATTTTTTCCAGTCCAAATGCTTGTACAGCATCTGTATGAAATGTTGCGGTATGTTCTTTTACTATCGCACCAATTTCTGCGACGGGCTGGATTGTGCCGACTTCATTGTTACCATACATAATCGTCACTAAAATCGTATCATCACGTAAAGCCTCTTTTACCTGTTCAGCGCGGATACGTCCCGTTTGATCAACTGGTAAATACGTCACCGTGAAACCTTCTTTTTCAAGCTTTTCACACGCATGTAAAACGGCATGGTGTTCAATTGCTGTTGTGATAATATGTTTACCTTCTTTTTGGCGCGCATACGCTGTTCCAAAGATGGCCATATTATCGGCTTCTGTTCCTCCGCTTGTAAAAATAATTTCAGAGGGCTTCGCATTTAATTTGGCTGCCAAACTAGCCCGAGATTCATCCAGTGCTTTACGTGCACTGCGTCCAACTGTATGAATACTTGATGCATTACCGCTTTCCTCTGCCATTGCACGTGCCATTACATCAATTACTTCCGATGCAATTGGCGAAGTAGCGGCATGATCAAGATAAATTGAATTTTTCAAACTAACTAACTCCTTTAAATAACACTAAATGTAAAACATGTAACCGTCAGATACTTCATTATTCGTATATTTTGCCAAATCATCAATCGTCGTTGTATCCAATACATTTTTTACTGCATCCCGAATACGCATCCACAGTTCACGCTGTGGCGCTTCCTCGTTTTCAATTCCTTCAACCGGCTGGATCGGTCCTTCCAATACGCGGATGACATCAGCAGCCGAAATTTCATTAGGTTTATGTGCCAACATATAGCCGCCGTATGCACCACGAACACTTTTTACTAGGCCTGCATTGCGGAGTGGAGACACTAATTGCTCTAAATACGCTTCAGATAAATCTTTATCCGCAGCAATTTGTCGCAACGGAATCGGTCCTTCGCCATAATGCTTTGCCAATTCAATCATAATCGTTAAACCGTAACGCCCTTTAGTCGATATTTTCATCGTTACACCTCTTATTTTCTAGTCCTATAATATTATTCATTATAACACAACTCCTTTTAAACCACTCGGAAATACTTTATGATAATTAACAATAACCAATTTATTTAACTGAAAAGAAAAGGAGCGAAAAATTATGCAAAATGAACCGCTCGCCTATAAAATGAGACCTCGTACAATTCATGAAATTGTCGGGCAACAGCATATTATTGGATCAGCAACACCATTGTTTAGAATGATCGAAAAAGGACATGTACCTTCGATGTTGCTATACGGACCTCCGGGAGTTGGAAAAACATCGATTGCCAACGCCATTGCCGGGAGTTCGAAAATTCCGTTCTTTGCATTGAACGCAACACATGCTGGGAAGAAAGATATTGAGCAAATCGTGATGGACGCGCGTATGAGCGGTAAAGTCCTCTTATTTTTAGATGAAATCCACCGCTTCAACAAACTTCAGCAAGATACATTGCTGCCGCATGTGGAAAACGGTTCAATCGTCTTAATCGGGGCAACAACGGAAAACCCGTTCCATGATGTAAACCCTGCCATCCGTTCGCGCTGCGGGGAAATATTACAATTGGAACGCTTAACAGGCGATGATATCATTCAACTACTCAATCAGGCATTGGTAGATAAAGAACGTGGACTTGGACATTTAAAAATTGATATAACCGAACAGCAAATCGAAAAAATTGCCAATGCTTCCAACGGAGATGCCAGAAAAGCATTAACCCTTTTGGAATCGGTCTATTATGCTTCAGATGAAAAAGACGGAGTAACTATTATCAACGATAATGCGATCGACGCACTTGCAAAAAGAATTGGGGTTTTTGGGGATAAAGGGGGCTCTCATTTCTATAACTTATTGTCTGCCCTTCAAAAATCGGTACGAGGCAGCGATCCAAATGCTGCGCTCTATTATTTGGCTCATTTACTCGAAAATGGGGACTTAGTTGCAGTATGTCGACGACTGCTCGTCATGGCCTATGAAGATATCGGACTTGCGAATCCTAGTGTCGGAGCACATGTGCAGGCAGCGACGGAAGCTGCCGTGAAACTCGGGTTGCCGGAAGCACGCATACCACTTGCAACCGCTGTCGTTGAAATGTGTTTATCGGACAAATCGAATTCAGCCTATAAAGCATTGGATTCAGCGATTGCAGCAATTCATGAAGGGAAAACCGGTGATATACCGAACCATCTAAAAGATGCTCATTATGCGGGTGCGGCAGAACTCGGTCATGTCGGTTACAAATACCCTCACGATTCCCCTCTTGGAACATTTGGTGGCTGGGTGCAACAGCAATATTTACCGGATGAATTGGCAGGTACCGAATTTTATAAGCCCGTAATAGCAGGTGAAGAAAAAAGAATGGCCGCTATATATGAGAAGCTAAAATCCTTTAAGAAATAAAAGACAATTTATAACGAATACAAAAAGAGTCATTTTCAAATCAATGAAAATGACTCTTTTATATTTTACTTTTCGTATGACTCTGCAAATTTCTTAAATGCTTTAATACACTGCTCCACATTGTCGGCAACAGTCAGCTTAACTTCTTCACCGCTTAACTGGTAAATACTCTTTTGAATCTCCGAAAGCAATTCTTCATTATTTTCAGTATGCGCGTTTGGAATACAGCTCGCACTTAACTCATAAAACTTACTCACATGTGCACGTGCATCCATATCATCTTCCGCAATTAAGTTGGCATGCGCTAAACCGGTAAAGTATAAAAGTTTTGAAGCAATATCCATATAAAGCGTCCAATAAGTAGTGCTTGATGGCAGTTCCCCGTCATTTTTAGCAATGAAAAAATTAAAATTATTCGCTACTTTGTGCAATAATCCATCAAGTTGCTCAAAAGCTTTCGACCAATTTGGTTTTGTATCGATATTTTCAAAAACGATTGTATCCATCTTCAACTGTAGACTCGGCAAATTCAATAAATCATTTTTCATTTCGATTGTCATTCTATCGTTCCTCCTTGCATCCCCATGCATATTATCAATACACTCTAACTATAGCAAAAAAAAGGAATTTTTCTTAAAAAACGAAAAAATCATTAAAATCCTGCCATATTTTTGCCATAATTATTCTCTTAATAGAATATTATGTCATTTGCCATTTAAAGATTCACCCGTCAAACGGGAAAAGTACTTTTCATACAATAACTTCTTTATATTCTCACTGTCGTTTTTATATACAACCATCTCACCCAGTTTATAGATTTTAACGGAAGGGCCTGAACTGTAAAAAAACCAATTAAATGAATCAATCCATACATCTAAATTTTTTTCATCATTGCTCAGAAATAATTGCTTTTCTTTTATTAGATTCGCCATTTTCCAGAAACCTTCACTTAGCTTGAAGTTTTTCGTTAAAAAATCATATTCAGGTTCAACAATATGATCGGTGTCATAAATGTGAATCGTATTTAAATCGGCATCAATTGCAATTTCCACTGAGCCGACCACATCATGTAAATTCAAACCCCGGTATTCCAATTGTTGTATGATCATTTCTTAAGCTCCATTTCTTAAACATTTTTATTGTTTTATCACAATAATATTGTATTCCATTTAATGAATAACCATTCATAACAAAACCACTTTATGAGGAAATTTTTGTATAAACTAATATAAGTATGTAATTTAATACGCAATAATTTGATTAACGGAAAGATAAATTTGATGATTCATTAATTGTCTAATGACGTTTCAGATGTAAAAACAACGTTTAAATCAGTAAATATCATTTAACAATTCCTCAATAAAAAAGATGTGTTAAAAGGTTTCGAAATCCCTTTTACACATCCTTTCATTTATGGAAGTTTACGAATTACCCTTGAACACGTTTAATTTCGATATCTTTTAAAATCGTATTAATAACCCAGCTTGCTGCAATTAATCCGGCAACAGATGGTACGAATGCATTTGATGAAGGTGGTAATTGTGCTTTGCGGATTTCCGCTTCAGGCTTTCCTACATATTGTGCAACGTCTGGACGTACGACAATTGGGGATTCGTCTGAAAATACAACAGTTACACCTTTTTTAATGCCTTCTTTACGCAGTTTTGTACGGATTACTTTTGCCAGTGGATCTGTATGCGTTTTTGAAATATCGGCAATTTGGAATCGTGTAGGATCCATTTTATTGGCAGCACCCATGCTTGAGATAATTGGAATGTTGCGTTTTAAACATTCTTTCATAATATGGATTTTGTACATAACTGTATCGGATGCATCGATTACATAATCAATTCCTTGTGCGAAAAACTGTTCATACGTTTCTTCTGTATAAAACATATGCATATCAATTACTTCACACTCCGGGTTAATATCTGCAATCCGTTCTTTCATAATAGCAGACTTTGATTTTCCAACTGTTGATAGATATGCAACTAATTGACGATTGACATTCGTAATATCCACATTATCTTTATCTACTAATATGATACGGCCAATCCCGCTGCGTGCACATGCTTCTGCCGCAAACGAGCCTACACCGCCTACACCTAAAATTGCGACTGTCGTTTCTTTCAGCTTTTCTAACCCTTCTGTTCCAATAGCTAACTCGTTTCGTGAAAATTGATGTAACATCTAATTTTACCCCTCAATCTTTATCATTCTACTAGGCATTATAACGACATCATATACGAGATGCAAGCAACAATCTAATGACAGAAAGCAGCATTTTCCATAATATCATTTCAGAATGCTCCAATTCCAGTTATTATAACAAAATAAAAATACTCTTCTACATAAAAGTAGAAGAGTAAAATTAGAAATGGACGAATCCCAAAAATGCCGTCTTGCTACAACATCGTTTTGATCCCGCGTCTATAGCAAGGGGGTGCACTAATCGCAGCGTTAAACTTCCCGCTCCAAATGGGGCATGTTTGCTTCTACGGTAATAGTAGCTCCCAACGATTTATTGTTCGGTCAAAAGTGTTTAGTAACAAATATAGCGACGAACACATCAGGATTCGTATTAGTGTTATATTAACACCAATATTCTGATTATTCAATCGAAAACATTCCATTCTTATAAATTATTAAAATTGTACTAATTTTTTAGAATAATATGGTTCCAATTTACTTTATAAAAAAAGGTACTTCTTCCCGTGAGAAGAAGTACCTTAACATTTATTTTTTTGCTGTCGCTGCGATACGTAAGCTTAACTCTTCAAGCTGTGCATCTGAAACTTGTGATGGTGCATCTGTTAATAAACAGCTAGCTGTTGCCGTTTTAGGGAATGCAATTGTATCACGTAAGTTTGTACGGCCAGCAAGAAGCATTACTAATCGGTCAAGTCCCATCGCCAAACCACCATGTGGAGGAACGCCGTAGTCAAATGCTTCAAGTAAGAAGCCGAACTGTGCACGCGCTTCTTCTTCAGTAAATCCAAGCAGTTCAAACATTTTTGCTTGTAAATCTGGCTCATAAATACGTAGTGATCCGCCGCCAAGCTCATAACCGTTTAATACGATATCATATGCCTGTGCACGAACTTCTTTAGGGTTTGTATTCATTAACTCTAAATCTTCATCAAATGGGCGAGTGAATGGATGGTGGGCCGCATAGTAACGACCTTCCGCCTCATCGTATTCGAATAATGGCCAATCAACAATCCATAAAAATTCGAATTTCGACTCATCGATTAAGCCTAGTTCTTTTCCTAATTTTAAACGTAATGCGCCAAGTGCGTCTGCAACTACAGAAGATTTGTCTGCAACGAATAATAATAAGTCACCAGCCTGTGCTTCTGTTGCTTGGATGATTGTGTCAGCTGCTTCGCCTTCAAAGAACTTCGCAATCGGGCCATTCAAGCCTTCTTCTGTCACTTTTAACCATGCTAACCCTTTTGCCCCGTAACGGCCTGCAAACTCGCCTAATGCATCAATATCTTTGCGTGAATAGTTTGCTGCTGCGCCTTTTACATTGATTGCCTTCACTTCACCGCCATTTGCCACTGCGTTAGCAAATACACCGAATGCGGATTCTTTTACGATGTCTGAAAGCTGTTTTAATTCCAGTCCGAAACGAACATCTGGTTTATCTGAACCGAAACGATCCATTGCTTCTTTATAGCTCATGCGCGGGAATGGTGTAACGACATCAATGCCTTTTACATCTTTCATAACTTGAGTAAGAAGACGTTCGTTCATTTCAATAATTTCATCCATTGATAAGAATGAAGTTTCGATGTCGACTTGTGTAAATTCCGGCTGACGGTCTGCACGCAAATCTTCATCGCGGAAGCAACGAGCAATTTGGAAGTACTTCTCAAAGCCACCTACCATTAATAGCTGTTTAAATAACTGTGGTGATTGCGGTAATGCATAAAATTCACCATCATGTACACGAGATGGAACTAAATAGTCACGTGCTCCTTCTGGTGTTGATTTCGTTAAAATTGGTGTTTCCACTTCCAGGAAGCCTTCGTTTTGTAAGAAATTGCGGATTGTACGTGTTACATCAGAGCGCATCTTAAATGTGTCATACATTACAGGGCGACGTAAATCCAAATAGCGGTATTTCAAACGTAACTCTTCCGAAACTTCCGCATTGTTATCGATTGCGAATGGCGGGTTTTTTGCTTCATTTATAATCGTCAGTTCAGAAGCCACCACTTCGATTTCGCCTGTCTTCATATTTTTGTTAATTTGGGAAGCATCACGTAAAACTACTGTACCTTTTACTTCAATAACAAATTCATTACGAATTTTATTGGCAAGTTCTAAAGCGTCTTTCGCTTGATCACCGAAAACTACCTGTACGATCCCTTCACGGTCACGCATATCCACGAAAATTAATCCGCCTAAATCACGACGTTTTTGTACCCAACCTTTTAATACAACTTCCTGTCCCGCTTCTGCAGCTGTTACTAAGCCACATGCATGTGTTCTTTGCGCCATTGTTATTCCTCCAACTATTTGTTTTCTAAAACGTATTGGACAAGCTGACCGAATTCCACTTTTGTCTGATCGCCTGTTTCCATTGTTTTGACGTTTACTGCTTGCTCTTCTAATTCTGACTCACCTAATACAATGACAAATTTCGCATTCGCACGGTCGGCAGCTTTCATTTGCGCTTTCATTTTCCGGTCCAAATAATCCATATCTGCTGAAATGCCTTTTGCGCGGAACGAACTTACAAGTTCCACTGCTTTGAGTTTAGCTTCTTCACCCATTGCCACAACATACATTTCCAGATTATTTCCCGTTGCAAGCTCGATGTTTTTTGCTTCAAGCGCTAATAATAATCGTTCAATTGACAGGGCAAAACCGATACCTGGTGATTCCGGTCCGCCAATATCTTCAACTAAACCGTTATAGCGCCCGCCACCGCAAAGTGTCGTAATTGAACCGAACCCTTCACCGGTAATCATAATTTCAAACGCCGTATGATTATAGTAATCAAGACCACGTACTAAGTTAGGATCCACTTCATAGGAAATGCCCAGTACATCCAAATATTGTTTTACTTTCGTGAAGTATTCTGCAGAAGAATCCGTCAAATAATTTGTTAAAGCCGGTGCAATAGCCATTGCCGGGTGTTTAGCATCTACTTTACAATCTAAAATACGTAAAGGATTTTTCTCCAGACGGCTTTGACAATCACTGCAAAGCTCCCCAACAACCGGAGTGAAATGCTCAATTAACGCACTGCGGTGCGCATCACGAGTATCTTTGTCACCTAATGAATTAATGACTAATTTTAAATCGGACAAACCAAGTGTTGTATAGACATCCATTGCAAGTGCCATTACTTCCGCATCAATTGCCGGATCAGCTGAGCCGATTGCTTCTACACCAAACTGTACGAATTGGCGATAGCGTCCTGCCTGTTGACGTTCATAACGGAACATTGGACCTGTATAATAAAGTTTGACAGGTTGATCTGCCTGACCGAACATTTTATGCTCCACGTATGCACGTACCGCTGAAGCTGTTCCTTCTGGACGTAATGTTAACGAACGATTTCCTTTGTCCGTAAATGTATACATTTCTTTTTGTACGATATCCGTTGTATCGCCTACACCGCGTTGAAACAGTTCTGTTGATTCAAACATTGGTGTGCGAATTTCGTTATAGCGATATTTTTCACATAAATCACGGATGACACGTTCTACATACTGCCATTTTTCGGATTGACCCGGTAAAATATCCTGTGTTCCTTTTGGTACTTTAAAATTCATAAAAGCACTCCTCTCTTAATTGACCAAACGCATTGCGAGCTGAAGTAAGAAGAAAATAAAAAAAGCTTTCGTCCCTTGCAAAAACTGCAAGGGACGAAAGCTTGTAAATTCTTCCGCGGTTCCACCCTAATTGATGTATCTCTACATCCTCTCGAATTCGGATAACGGCCGATTCCGTCTTCCCCTACTAGAAAAAATTTTTCGAGGAAACGCCTCTCAACTGTTGTTCACATGTTACATACTGCAGGAAAGATTACAGCCTATGTCTTTCCCTCTCTTTTCAGCATTGGCAACCGCTACTTGTTTGGTCATTGGCAATGTTACTTTTGTTAAATTAACACTAATCTTAATGATGTCATGACAAGTTGTCAACCATTTTCAAAAAAACGCTATATTTTTTGTCATAAATACTTTTATAATATAGGGGGATATAGTGAAAGGGTCATTAAACAAAATAATTTTAAAAGGAGGAAACTATGAAAAAAAATAAAATAATAGTTGGTTTATCAATTTTATTATTGTTCACAGCGGTAATTCCGTATAATTTTTCCGCTCGCCCTGCTTATGCCAACGGGGAACCGTTGTATGTAAACGCGGAAATTTTATATTTACGTGAAGGTCCCGGTCTTTCTTATCCGATCATCGATACGTTAAAAGAAGGAACTGAGATGATTTCGATTGAAAAACAAGGTGATTGGCACCATGTTCAGGTCGGACAACAAGAAGGTTGGGTTGCGGCATGGCTTGTGAAAACAGCAAATGTGCAAAAAGACTCTTCATCAGACAAAACGGTCATTTCTCAAGTGGACTCTTTAAATGTTCGCGTAGCGCCATCATTATCCGCATCTGTGCTGACGAAAATCTCTTCCGGGACGGAAAGTAAATTTTTACAACAGGAACAGGATTGGATTCAAATTCAGTTCGGGGAAATGACAGGTTGGGTATTCGCAGAATATGTCACAGTAAAAGATGCAAAGTCGGAAACACCGGAAACTCCAACTGATAATGTGCAACAGGAACAATCAAATGAACCTATAGAGCAAATTGATCCGAATACATTTACCGTTAATGTAAGTGCCGTAAACATCCGAAAAAAACCTGATTTAACAGCAAAAAAATTAGGACTTGCATCGGAGGGCCAACAGTTTAAAGTGCTTAGCCGCGATCATAATTGGGTCGAGATTGAATATGAAAAAGGCAAAAAGGGTTGGATTTACAGCTTTTACGGAACTTTCACAAAACAATTGAAACAAAATCATTCATCTGAGAAAGAAGAAGCGAAAAACTTTGTCACGATTATTTATAACGGGACAAACTTAAGGGAATCCCCTTCTACTTCTTCAAATGTAGTCGTTATCGCAGATGCTGGTCATACATATCCGATAGTGGAAAGTGAAGGCGACTGGTTTAAAATCGCAGTAAAAGATCAACAGACTGCGTATGTCGCAAACTGGGTTGTAAGTAAAAACAATTCACAGGGAACTACATCCCAAAACAATACAAGTCAAGTAGCCGAGCGTAAACAGGGTACATTAAAAGGCTTAACAATCGTGCTGGATGCCGGTCATGGCGGTAATGACCGTGGTACTACCGGCGTTCGTGGAACCGACGAAAAAGATATTAATATTATTACAGCAGAAATGCTCCGTTCCAAATTACAGGCTGCCGGTGCAAATGTTGTCATGACACGGGAATCTGATATATTTGTCGACTTGCGAAAGCGTGTAGCAGTGTCGCATCAGGCAAGTGCCGATGCGTTTATCAGTATTCACTATGACGCAAATGAAGATAGTTCAGTGAGCGGCTTTACGACCTATTATACGAATGGTTACCAGCAAAAGCTTGCCGAATATGTTCATGAAGGCTTGGCATCAAAAGTTAACTTGAAGGACCGTGGACCGCGCTTCGGAAACTATTTAGTGCTACGCGAAAACCGTCAAAATGCTATATTGCTTGAGCTCGGTTATTTAAGTAATCCTTCTGAAGAACGGGCAATTACTACAGATTATTACCGGGAACAAGCAACACTGGGCATCTATCAAGGGTTATTAAACTATTTCGACGACCAGCTTGAATAAATTATTACCATTTTTAAATACGCTGGATCATAACCCAAAAATGCTATTTTTCTCTCAGAGAAAAATAGCATTTTTTTGCTGAGCGTTAAAAATTGATTTCCATTCCAGGTCGGACGCTTTCCGCGGGCGTGAGGCCAACAGGATGTTGGTCACAAAAGCGTTGCCACAGGACGTGGCGTTCTTAGCTTTTGTTCCTAGTCTCAGGCGTCACGCTATTCCCGCTGGAGTCGCCTCCCCTCCATTCCAATCAATTTTTATAAAATATCCGTTACTTAATAAAGGTTTCTTCTTTTTCTAACGGTACTTCTATTTATGATTCACCCTCTTTTTATACCTCGTTTTCCTTATCCATTATTCCTGAATGACTTGATATAAATAAAACATTTCATCTTTATTCACAATGCGCGGTACCGGGTACAGCGGGTTCGCTTCTTGTATAGCGCGCTCTACCATTAATGGCACATCACGGTTAATGATTCCTGTTATTTTTCGAGGTATGTTCATCTTTTCATTTAACGCTTCAATCGCTTCAATAAATAACTTTGCCTTTTTTTCATCGCTGTCTGTTATTTTCCCGATTCCTACAATCGTCGCCAGTTCTGCTAATGGCTTAGCAGCGCTTTCGCCGTAAAATCGCAGGACATGCGGCAGGATAATCGCATTGGCAAATCCGTGCGGAACTTGATAGAAACCACCGAGTGTATGAGCAATGGCATGAACATAGCCTACATATGCCCGGGTAAATGCAAGTCCGGCCAAATAGGACGCACGCTGCATTTCCGTCCTTGCTTTCATATCTGTTCCCTCAACATAGGCGCGCTCTAAATACTTAAAAATAAGTATAACCGCCTCACGGGCATATTTTCTCGTCTCCTCTGTATTACTTTTTCCAATATAGGCTTCCACGGCATGTGTCAAAGCGTCCATTCCCGTCGTAGATGTAATATGCGGAGGCAAATTAATCGTTAATACCGGATCTAGTACAGCGTAATGCGGGACAAGCACCGGATCCATAATAGCGAATTTCTCATGTGTTTCACTATTTGATACGACTGCGGCTATCGTCCCTTCGCTTCCCGTTCCGGCCGTTGTCGGAATCGCAAAAAACGGCGGCATTTCTTTTCTTACTTTGAATAATCCCTTTAAATCAACCAGCGATTTATCGGGGCGTGCTATCCTTGCCGCAACTGCCTTAGCACAATCCATCGGTGACCCGCCGCCAAATGCTATAATGCCATCACAATTATTCACATTATACAGTTCCAACGCTTCTTCAATATTTGTGAAAGTTGGGTTTGGAACCGTTTTACTATAGACAACAAATGCAATATTTTGCTCCTGTAAGCCCTCCAATAACTTATCCATAAGCCCAAGTTTGTGAATTCCTTCATCTGTAATCACTAAAAGCATATTTAAATCTAAACTTTTCACAAGGTCCGGCAATTTTTCAAGGCTGTTTTCCCCTTGGAGTAATTCTGGCTTTCTCCAGTTCATAAGCTTCATACCGACACGCATTGAACTTTGGACGGTTCTACAATAGGCTGTATACATCGAACGAAACACTCCATTTCTCTCTATTTATGTATCCTTATTTTAATTATTCCGCATCCCCTTTTAAAATTCCTTGTGTGTAACAAAATTGGGCAAATTAAAAACGAACCCAAAACGGATTCGTTTCATTAATCGTTGGCAAAAAATACTTTGTCTGCAAAGGAAATCGGCTGTTTTTCAAAGTCGGTTTCGCTCATCGCGATGACCGCGAGATCGATCTCAAATTCCTGCATTTTTCCGGCAGCAACTTCTTGATTCAGTTTATGGAAATCGCTAAATTGATTATCCGTAATAATCATAAGATCCCGCTGATGGCCAATGTTGTCTTGGGTAAAAAGTTCAATCGCCTTGTCTATAGCCGGCATAATTTGAGCGTCTCCAGTTAAAAAGTGCTGCAGAAATTGATCGAACATTTCAATTTCAAGTGTTCCATTTTTAAAAAGAAGCGGTTGTGCCGGTTTATTACTAAACGGAAGTATGATTAAATCACGCTTTTGGACAGCACATAAATTAAATAGCGGTAAAATGGTCCCTTTTGTAAAGGCTTCAACCCCCTGCATTGCGTCAGATTGCTGTAGGATGACTATCATGGGCGAATAAAGATTTTTCATCTCTTCAAACGGCACATACAGTACATTGCCATCAATAACAGTCCGATCTTTCAGTAATTGCTTTTGTTGCTCAATCGGGAATAAATAATCTTTATCCTGTATTTTCGGCATCGTTGCTTCCACTTCTGCAATCATTTCTTCAAGTGCAATTGCAATTTCGATAACCTCTATGAATAATGGTTGTTTACCGAATTTCTCCAAAAACTGTTGCTGCTCATTTTCTTCTAAAGCTTGAAAAGATGCATTACGATATAAAAAATGAAGAATTTCATCTGTTAATACAGTCTTATATTCATTTGTCATGTAAAACCCTCCATCTGTTTTCAAATCAATACCGATAGTATAGCGAAGATTAAAATTAAAAAGTAGTAATTTAAACTGTGGGCGAATAACTAACTTTATAATCGTTTTTTTCTGCAAAAAAAAGCGGTATCACTAGGATACCGCACCACACATAAATGTATGTAATTATAATTTTTGAGTTAAACCGTGTAAAGTATCTTTTAAATCACGATCGTTGTCTGAAAGCTCGATTAGGTTTCCTAAACGTTCGTGTAAAATTGGACGTTCAATTACTAGTTGCTCATCTAAAACTTGAACCAATAATTCAAGAAGCATACGGTTTTGTACTAATAATGCTTCTTCCACTCGATCTGGGTTAATTTTATATTCTTTTACTTTTTTCGCCATTTGAAAATAGCCTCCCTTTTGTTTATACAACGTTATTTTAGCACACGGTTGTTTAATTTTGTGAAATTATTTCAATTTCAGCATTCGTTTGTGTTTTTCTGTATATCAGCGAGTTGAATCCAGAAAATCTCCGTATGGAAAAAATCAGTCTTTAGTAAAAATGTTATCCATTTCAGCCTATCGTTTAACAGCCGATTTTTTTTACCTTCTCTATAATTTTCTCATAGATTGGAATCATATGCGCTTCCGTACATTTTTCGGCAACTTCGTCCATTGCGATCCAACCGACTTCACTGTTTTCATCAAGCTTCGCTTTAAATGTCGCTTCATCTTCCACTTCAAATATATAAGTCACATTAAAATGTAAATGTGCTGCAACATATTTTCCGTTTTTCATATGACCGATAACCGGCAGGATGTCAAGCGAAATAATATCGTCCTGTATTGCTTTTGCTTCTGTAAGACCTGCTTCTTCCATCAGCTCTTTTTTCGCTACATTAAATAAATCAGGATCGCCGTCTGCATGACCGCCCATCCAGCCCCATGAATTATAAATATTATGATGAGCCATCAGTACACGGGTGCGGTCTGGATTGAATACAAAAGCTGAAGCAGTAAAATGCAGAACTTCATTATTTCTTGTCAGGACATCCGATAAACTAGCCATTGCACGTAAAATGATGTCTCGATCTTTTGCTTCCTGTTCATTGTAAGGTACATACAGTTCAATTTGTTCATGTAAGGTCATTTTAATCCTCCCTATCCTAATTCCTTTTTGTAGTGTAAGCGTTATAATTTTAGAAAAATATAGCGAAAAGGACGTGACCGTCAATTAATTGCGGCACACCTCCTTTTCTGTTACTTGACAATGCTTATTTTCATTTTAGGAAATGAGCATTTTGACAACTTTTGAAATTGTCGCTCCGTCTGCTTTTCCATCAAGTAAAGGCTTTGCAATTTTCATTGCATCCCCCATATTCATGCCTGAAGTAATACCAGCTGCCTGAAGCTCAGCTGAAATTTCTTCCTCTGTTAACTGTTTTGGTAAGAAGCTTTTTAAAATGACTAATTTTGCTTCCTCTTTTTCGATTAAATCTGGACGGTCTGCTTGCTTTGCACCTTCTAGTGACTGGTTTGTCTGCTTAATTTCACGATTAATGACAGCAATTTCTTCCTGTGGCGTCAATTCCGCACCTTTTTCCTTTTCTGCAGAATCCAAAGCGGACTTCACTAAAGTTAATACCCCTTTAGCCAATACATCTTTGTTTTTCATCGCTTGCTTTAATTGGTCAAATACAATTGTTTTTAACATGCTGTCTACCCCTTTACATTTAAATAAGTACATGACTTATTTGAATTACCTTCATTGTACCATGTACCCTTTCATTACATAAATTATTCATGAACAAATTTGTTTGATTAAAGAAAAAAAGTATAGAAAGTCTCCTCACTATACTTTTTACATTTAATTATTCAATTCATAATGCTTCCCTTTTACAAGGTAGAATAAATGCTCGGCTATATTTGTTGCGTGGTCTGCCGAACGTTCGATACAGCGGCATACGTATGATAAACTCGTCACTTGTGCCACTTGCTCATTGGAAACAGACAACTTCATTAAGTTACTCAGTATATTGCCTGTTAATTCGTCGACCTCATCATCCAGTTTTGCAATTTCTTTTGCCTTAGTTGTATTCTCCTCTAAAAAGGCGTCGACAATTTGGCGCAGCATTAAAATTGTTTTATGGAACATTTCCTCAATCGGCTCCACGCTCGTGACAAATGGTGTTTTTCCGATTCGAATTGTTTCCTTTGCGATATTGACCGCATGATCACCTATGCGTTCCATATCCGTTGCTGCTTTAATCACAACAATTAAACGGCGTAAATCTGTCGCAACAGGCTGTTGTTTTGCAATGAGTAAAATGACACGGTCATTGATTATTTCCTCCAACCGATTAATCTTCGGATCGGTTTCTATAACTTGAAGCGCCAAATCAATATCCTTTTTTAAAAAAGCTTTAAAAGACTCCTGCAATGAATGAATACTTAAATCACACAGTTCCATTAAATCTTGCTGTACCGCTATTAGATCATGTTCAAAACGCTCCCGAATCATCGTTATCATTCTCCTTTTCTCATTATCCAAATCGACCGGAAATATAGTCTTCGGTGCGCTGATCTGACGGTGTCGAGAAAATGATATCTGTCTTATCAAACTCTACTACTTCCCCGTTCAGGAAGAAGGCCGTTTTGTCGGAAATACGTGCAGCCTGCTGCATATTATGTGTCACAATGACGATTGAATATTGTTCTTTCATCTGTTGTACAAGCTCTTCAACTTTTAATGTTGAAATTGGGTCAAGCGCTGAAGTCGGCTCATCCATTAAAATGACATCCGGTTCGATTGCCAAACAGCGTGCGATACAAATACGCTGCTGCTGACCGCCTGATAACCCATAGGCATTTTGATTTAAACGGTCTTTTACCTCATCCCAGATGGCTGCACCTCGCAGTGACTTTTCCACAATTTCATCCAGGATTTTCTTATTTTTAATTCCATGTATTCGTGGTCCGTATGCGATATTATCATAAATCGATTTTGGAAACGGATTCGGTTTTTGAAACACCATGCCGACCTTCGTGCGCAGTTCTTCCACTTCATAGCCGTTTGAAAAAATATTACGGCCGCGATAATTGATTTCTCCTGATGTCCGTACGATTGGCACAAGTTCTACCATACGGTTTAATGCTTTTATATATGTCGATTTCCCGCAGCCGGAAGGACCGATAATTGCCGTTACTTCGTTTTCCTTCATGTCTAAGTTGATATCTTTTAAAGCATGGTGATCCCCATACCATAAATTAAAATTATTGGACTGCATGACATTCGCTTGATTCTGTTCGATTCCCATTGCAGATTGACGCACATTATTTTTCGTTAATACTTGAACCATTCCATTTCACTCCTAATAACGTTTTTGGAATTTATTTCGAATAAAGATTGCAATGGAATTCATCGTTAATAAGAAAATCATTAATACGATAATTCCTGCTGAAGCCACATACTGGAACGCTTCTTGCGGACGTTTTGCCCAGTCGAAAATCTGCATCGGCAATGCGGTAAATGTATCGAGATATCCTGTTGGTAAAAACTGCAGAATGACTGGAATACCGATTACTACTAATGGTGCTGTTTCACCAATTGCTCGAGATAACGCTAAAATACTACCTGTTAAAATTCCCGGAATAGCTGCCGGCAGTACGACCCGAACAATCGTTTGCCATTTCGTAGCGCCCATTCCGTATGAAGCTTCGCGCTGTTCATTTGGTACCGAGCGGATCGCTTCTTGAGCCGCAACAATAATAACAGGCAATATGAGTAGACTCATCGTCAGTCCGGCTGCCAAAATACTTTTTTCAAATCCAAACAGTCGGACGAAAATTGTTAATCCGAGTAAACCGAAAACTATTGAAGGAACCCCTGCCAAGTTAGAAATATTTATGCGGATAAAATCATTTAATTTGTTTTGCTTTGCATATTCCTCTAAATACAACGCTGTACTTACCCCTAAAATAATCGAGACAGGGGCAACAACGCTCATCAGCCATAATGATCCGACTAGTGCTGCTTTAATCCCTGCATTTTCGGGAATACGTGACGCGAAGTTTGTAATGAAATTCATATCTAAAAAACCAATTCCTTGCGACAAAATTCGGTATAGTAACATACCTAAAGAAACAAGGGCAAAACTTGTAGCAATAATGAAAATTATTTTCCACATTTTATTCGAATTGAGGCGTTTATTCATCCGCTTCATCACTAAATCTTCTTGTATATAGCGCATATTAATACTCCTCTCGGAAGCGTTTTGAAATGTAGGTTGCAAGCAAGTTCATTGCTAAAGTGAAAATAAACAATGTAAACCCTACTGCGTAAATTGAGTAGTAAATAGTTGTACCGTAACCGGCATCACCTGTCGTTACTTGCACGATATAAGCAGTCATTGTTTGAATCGAATCAGTAAAGCCAAAGTCGAATTTTGGTGTAGATCCGCCTGCCAGTGAAACAATCATCGTCTCCCCTATTGCCCGGGAAATACCTAATACGACAGAAGCGACAATACCTGATAATGCGGCTGGCAGCACAACCTTAACTGCTACTTCGAATTTTGTCGCCCCTAACCCTAACGCACCTTCACGAATCGAACTTGGAACAGAGCTCATTGCATCTTCGGACATGGATGTGATCATTGGCAGTATCATGATTCCGACAACAATTCCGGGGCTTATTGCATTAAATATTTTCAAATCGGGAATAATGGCCTGTAAAATGGGTGTAATAAATGTTAAGGCAAAAAACCCGTAAACAATTGTTGGTACACCTGCCAGTACTTCTAAAATCGGTTTAATAATTTTTCGTACACGTTCTGATGCATATTCACTTAAATAAATGGCAGCGCCCAAACCGAATGGTACCGCTACAATAATAGCAATCAGTGTTATTTTAAATGTCCCGAATATTAATGGTAATACTCCATACAATGGCTCCTTACCTGAGAATGGCAGCCATTCTGTACCAAATAAATAATCGGTAATCGACACTCGCGTGAAGAATTCAAATGTCTCAAATATTAGTGTAAATACAATCCCAAACGTCGTAAGAACCGAAATTGTTGCTGCTAAAAATAACCCGATTGGTACTAACTTTTCGATTACTTTCTTTCCTTTGCGATTGCGCGAACGCTCGATTAATTGTTGGACACTTACTTGCTCCTGTTGTTTAAGAGCCATGTGCGAAAACTCCTTCCAGTCATCTATATAAATAATCGGTCAATTTTCATCATTAAAAAACGTGTGGGGAGGCATGAGAGCCACCCCACACTATTAAACATCGTAATTATTTTAATCCTTCTAACTCTTTTAGAGCTTCTTCATACTTTTCATCTGGTAAGCTCACATACCCTACTACTTCTGCCATTTCACCAGCATTTTCAAGTGTAAATTTCATGAAGTCATATGTAGCTTCATTGTCTTTAAGTGCACTGTTTTTCACATAAACGAAAAGTGGTCGTGATAATGGTGAATATTCACCTGATTCGATTGTTTCGTTTGTCGGTTCCACACCGTCAACAGTTACAACTTGTAATTTATCTTTATTTTCCAGGTAGTATGCGTATCCGAAATAGCCGATTGCATTTTTATCTGCTGTTACACCTTGTACTAACACATTGTCATCTTCAGATAATGTTGCTGTTTTAACAATGTCTTCACCGTCTAAAATGACTTCATCAAAGTAATCATACGTACCTGAGTCAGAACCTGGTGAGTAGAATACAATTTCTTCATCCGGCCATGAAGGATCAATATCAGACCATTTTTTCGTAGAACCATCTTCAATCCAAATCTTCTTTAATTGGTCAACTGTTAAATCTTTTGCCCAAGTATTTTCAGGGTGTACAACTACCGATAAACCGTCGTAAGCAAGTTCAAATTCTGTATATTCTACTCCTGCGTTTTTAAGCTCTTCCATTTCAGTATCTTTGATTGGACGAGAAGCGTTTGAGAAATCCGTTTCACCATTGATGAATTTTTCGAATCCGCCGCCTGTACCAGATACACCAACTGCTACGCGTACATCTTTTTGTACGCCCGCGTATTCTTCAACTAATGCTTCTGTAATTGGAGCAACTGTTGACGAACCATCGCCTACTACGTTACCTGTCAATTGTGCGCTGCCAGTTTCAGCTTGTTCAGTGTTTGTTTGTGCAGATGTTGATGTTTCATCATTATTTTCTTCTCCACCACATGCTCCTAAAAGAATTGCTGAACCTAGTAAAGCTGTTGATGTTAAGTACTGCCACTTTTTCATTTGTAATTCCTCCGCTTGTTTAATAGATGTTTTTCTTACAATTCCAACTATAGTCACAAATTGTTAAGCTTATATAATTCCGCAGTTAATTGAATGTAAAGCTTTGTAAATAAAAAAGACAATTTACAGGATTTCCCGGCAAATTGTCTCATTTTCTTCTTATTGAATCTTTTTTACGCTTTTAATGTTAATAAGTTTAATAGGATGTTCCTTATAGGCTGCTTTTTCCTTTTTCGTCTTTACTTTATGTACATAAAGTAAAATGGTTTTCGCATCTTTTGGATGGGCATAGCCTTCGAACGTAGCATTATATAACACCGAACCGTCGCGCATTGTAACCGTCGCTTTTTTTGCGTCAACCAATTCTCGTAAAAAAGGATAGGCTTTAACATTCCGCTCGCGTTCGGCACGGACTAAACGGGGCTCCAGTACAAGCAGGAGCCCTTCAAAAATAACAATATAGATTACCGACATTAAAATAATGAGCCATGCCGGCAAATCCATGGATGCTAGAATCGCTGCATTACTTAGGGCACCGATGATCACAACAATATGTATTATCTTCTTTCTCATTAAATCTTCTCCTAAAAAAAATCCCGTAGTCAGAAACTACGGGATCATAATTTTATTCATTTACAGTTTCAACCTCTTCATCCTCATCCAGCTTTTCATCTGAATGCTTGATGATCGGTTTTTCTACTTTACTTGTAGATAAGCCCTCTTCTGCATATTTATTTTTCAGTTCAAAATAGGAATCTACTAATTCACGTGCTGTCAAATTCGCCTGTGGTAAATAGTTATTTGTAAAGTTCGTTGTTGCCCATGGAAAAATGACTGCATAAGCAATTTCAGGATCATCATATGGTGCGTAGCCTACATGGACAATATTGATCGTGTTAGTTTTCCATTTATCACGCTGCGGTCCATAGTAAACTACCTCGGCTGTACCCGTTTTACCAGCAGCTGTATAATCTGCTGTTTCAAACTGACGGCGGGCAGAACCATTTGCCCCGAAGTAAACTCGGCGCAGACCTTCTTGTACATGTTCAATTTCTCCTTGGCTGTTTTCGATTTTGTTTAAAATTTTAGGTGCTACTTCTTCCACAACTTGCCCTAAATACTCGCCATCTTTAGAAGGGTTGCGTATTTCTTTTAACATGCGTGGTTGAATACGGTAACCACCGTTTGCAATCGTTGAAATATATTGTGCCAATTGCATCGTTGTATACGTATCAAACTGGCCGATCGCCAAGTTTAATAGTTTTACATCGGTATCCGGGTCTGCCTGATAGCCTGTCGATTCCCCAGGAAGGTCGATCCCCGTTGGCACACCTAGTCCAAACTGAGCATACTCATTTCGCATTGTTTGCAATGTACCCGAAGCTAAACTAAAGCGCATTCCTGGTGAATACGTACGGCCGCCAATACCCATCGCAATTTTGAACATATAGACGTTTGATGAACGTTCCAATGCCGTTAAATCATCCAGCATGACACTACCAGTCTTATTGAATAAAGTATTCAGTGTAATATTCCCGATTCGCATTGGTGAATCGAGCATAACCGTCCCCGGTTTAATAACTCCCTCATTGTAGCCCATTAAAACGGTTGCTGCTTTTACAGTTGACCCTGCTTCATATGCTGAAGTGAATGTACCGTAAGAATAGTCAACAATATAAGGTTTGCCAGTGTCTTTATCTTTTTCTATTTTCTTGCCGACTACAGATAATAGCTCTCCGGTTTTTGGACTCATTGCAACTAAAAATCCGCGGTCCAATAATTGAGAACCACCTTTAGCTTTTAATTCCAATAAATACTTCTCCAAAATTTCATCAGCTTTTTGCTGCAGTTCCACATCGATTGTTGTTACTAAATCTTTGCCGGGCTCCCCTGCGAAAGTCGTCATCGTTTCAACTACTTGGCCCTTTTTATTCGTTATGTTTTTAACGACTGATTTTTCACCTTGCAAAATTTCTTCATACTCTGCTTCAAAATAACTTTCCCCAACACGGTCGTTCCGAGAATAATCACGTGCTAAATAAAAGTCCAGTTTCGATTTTGGTACACCTTTGCTTGGTACCGTTGTTCGACCTAAAATCGCTAATGGTGATAATCGTACGCGTTTCCAATCGGTTGTCGTATTCACACCAGGCAGATCCGCCAATTGTTCTGAAACGCGAGCAAATTCTTCCGGTGTAACATTCTCACCTTTAATAATTTGCGGTGATAAATTATAGCCCGTCATCATTTCACGATAAATCGCGAGAACTTCCAGGTCAAAGTCGGTAAGCTGTTCCAGTTCTTCATCTGTAATCCGATCCCGAATCCGTCGATCATACTCTTTATTGATTTCCTTCGTTTCTAATTCTTCATTTTCAAGTTGGAATTTCGTCATTTCCTTTTGTGTTACTTTTTCTTTTGCTTTTTCCGGATTCCGTAAAATCCAGAAATCTAATTTATCGCGCTGTGTTACTTTTTCTGTCGGCTGCTCGATGAGATTTGCAAGTTTTTCTGCAATTTCAAGCATTTCAGCGGATTTTGTTGTTTGCATTTTTGTATACGTAATCGCATTTTCAGGCTGATTATCAACTAAAATACGACCATAACGGTCAAAAATACGGCCACGGGGCACACTAGTATTTACCCGCACTTCCTCTGTACGCTCTAATGCACGCACATAATCTTCACCTTTTACAATTTGTATATATCCTAGACGAAATATTAGTACTGAGAACAAAACAAATATTGAAAAGAAAAGGATATTCATCCGAAAAGTTAAACTTGCCCGTTGCTTTGCCTTCGGATTTTGCTGACGATTTTGCGTAATTTTGCGCAAAGAACTCTTCCCCTTCCTTACTTTATGTATCGTGTACATGAATGTATAGTCATAGCTTTTAGTATAACACTGAAAACTCCATGAAAAAAGAGTTCAGATTTTTATTATTCATCTTTTAGACGGCTGTACTTTTATAAAGTTTCACAAAAAAGAAGCTTCACGAAAATTACGTGGAGCTTCGTCAACTTTTTAGGAATTTCTTACAACAAGAACGTCACAGCGGGCATTTCTTAATATCCCTTCCGATACAGATCCAAGGAAAAGGCGGGCTAATTCCCCTTTTCCGGTTACACCGCAAATAATTAAATCAATTTTTTCCTGCTGAGGGATATCACGTGCAATGACGTGCTTAGGCGTTCCGTATTCAATAAGTTTTTTTATATTTACCAAGCCTGACTGCTGCGCTTTTTTTTCATAACTATCTAACAAATCCTTTTTATTATTCGTAATTTTTTCCGCCATATCAAAGTTATAGCCTTCTGAAAATGCAAAGGAACGGGTATCAATTACATGAACAATATACAGCTTACTTCCGACATTACCCAGTGCCACTTGCACAGCTCTTCTAAAAGCAATCAGCGACTCATTCGTTTCATCCACGGCAACTAGTATATTTTTGTACGTCATGCTCATTTATTCCTCACCTCTCTTTACTTTATTCACAAGTAGCTTAGTTTAGGTGTACTTACGACTATATAAGGAAGAATAAAATATAAAAAAAAGCTCTGCAACCGAAGGTACAAAGCCTTTTAGAAAATACAATTATTAAGCTGGACTACCTGCATCTTGTTCCATTCACTGGAACCATGCAAGATGTCGAGCAATAAGACAGGACGATCAAGGAAATGTCCGCTCGTTTGTCCTTCTTTATTTATCTCTGTATTTCATTTTCATAGGCAGCAATCCACTGCTCTACCGACATTTTTTTGCTCAGTTCCCCGATCAGTTCATAGGGGATATGTTTTGTCGAGGTCCAGCGAATACAGCTTTTCCCCATATTTAGTTTTGTCGGAACCGCTTCGGCATAGGCTTCCTGAAACCATTTGAGAAGTTCAGGATTACTGTAGATGCCCATATGATAAAGGCCAATATGGCGCTTTTGTGGAGCAAGGGCCAAAAACGGTAAGGGCGTGTTCGGTGTTACATGATACCCCTTTGGATAGGTAGTTAATGGTACATTATATGCGATCATATTCCTATCAATTGACTTTTCAAACCCTGGCGGCAAGTTCTCATCAATCGCCTCCATTAATTTGATAAAAGCACCGTGCCACTTCTCATCAATTTGTGCAATAAATTCATCAATCATCCACTGTCGCACCCCAATTCTATTTACTATTTTGAGCGTAGCAGATAACTGTAAAAAAATACATAAAAAAACGCATGGAAGTAATGAACTTCTCATGCGTTTTACGTTTAAAATATTTTGTACCTGCCGCTTCGCTTTCGGTACAGAAATAATTAAATTTGAATGTGCAAATTTAATTATTTTGCAGCTTGGAACTTAGCTTCTACTACGTCCCAGAAGTGCTCCTGTCGCTTCGCTTTCGTCGCAAACTGGTTGTCCGTTTAGTATATAGCTACTTCTTCGCATATTATTTTGCAGCTTGGTATTTAGCTTCTACTACGTCCCAGTTCACTACGTTCCAGAATGCACCGATGTAGTCTGGACGACGGTTTTGGTAGTTTAAGTAGTAAGCGTGCTCCCAAACGTCTAAGCCTAGAATTGGTGTTTTACCTTCCATTACTGGAGAGTCTTGGTTTGGAGTTGAAGTAACAGCTACACCGTCACCATCAACGATTAACCAAGCCCAACCTGAACCGAAACGAGTTGTTGCAGCTTTTGCAAATTCTTCTTTGAAAGCGTCGAATGAACCGAATTTTGCATCGATTGCAGCAGCTACTTCACCTACTGGAGTGTTAGAACCGCCTGGAGCGATTAATTCCCAGAATAATGTGTGGTTAGCATGTCCGCCACCGTTGTTACGTACAGCAGTTTGTTTGTCAGCTGGTAAAGCATCGATGTTAGCGATTAACTCGTTGATGTCTTTGTCAGCGTATTCAGTACCTTCTACTGCTGCGTTTAAGTTTGTTACGTAAGTATTGTGGTGTTTAGAATGGTGAATTTCCATTGTTTTTGCATCGATATGTGGTTCCAATGCGTCGTAAGCGTAAGTTAATTCTGGTAATTTGAATGCCATGATAATATTCCTCCCTGGAACAAGTAATTAATGTTGATTACAGTACTAGGTTATCAAAAAATGATTGCTCATTCAATGAAAAAAACAGTAATATTTGCATTTCAGTCTTTTGACGGAAAGGCTGTGGATTACTCGTCTCACCTGTGTTTGTAATCTTTCCTCTACTAGTGTAAGCGATATCCGATCGATTTTACAAATATTTGCTCCCCATCAATTAAATCTACTTCAATTAATAAAAGAAACTAAATAGCAATAAAAAACAAGACAATCATAATGACTTGAATAATACCTTTCGTTACCACCGATGTTAAAAATCCGACAACAGAACCAACGCCAACTTTAATCGCCTGCTGTAGATTGCTTCGTGTCACAATTAACTCGCCAATGATCGCACCGATAAAGGGCCCTGCGATAATTCCGGCAAACGGTATAACAAATGGCCCGATCAATAAACCAATCGTACTTCCCCACATCCCTGCTTTTGATCCGCCGAATTTTTTCACTCCAATTAGGTTCGAGATCGTGTCTGCCGCAAATAACAGTGCAACAAATAATAACTCAATTAACCAGAACCACCACGGCAATTCGGTAAAACTGTAAAATAGCCCATAAACGATAAACCCGCCCAACAAAAATAAGACAGATGGGATAATTGGATATACTAAACCGATAAACGCGATAATAAACAGCGCAATAATAAGTGTCCATGCAATAATGTCCAACCATTTCACATCCTTTCAAATTTTCTTCTTATATGTGTTCACAGATTATACGTAATAAACAAAGAAAAGATTCAATTTTCTATTCCGAGTTCAAATCGAATTTTTTTCATGTTACACTACCTTTGTAAAGGAGCAACCAACAATGAAAATTTCACATATGCAGTTACTTATACATAGTTTAACAAGCCCTAAAAAACTGGGCGCCTATCGAATTCTATCAATTGGAAAAGTGATGCAGTATGCCTTTTTAATGATTACCCTTATTACCGCTTTTTCATTCGGCCAATTTATCAATACAGGGACAGCCGAAATTTTCGGTTATTCGGAAATTGAACAGTATGCACAAAATATTCAATGGATTGTTTACCCGATTGCCATTGTATTTTTATTCGTACTAAATACGGCGATCTATTTTATTAAGGTAAGTTTATATGCACTTGCAGGTTTGTTTTTCGTTAGGCCGATGAGACGGCGCGGTGAATATCGGCAAGTATGGCGAACAGCTGTTTTTGCAAGTACATGGGGAACATTTCTAACGATGTTCGGAAATCTGTTTATCCTCTCTCAAACTGTAGTCACGCTTAGCAGTATTTTTATTACGATGCTCTTTATAATCGTTGCCTTAACAAAATATCCCGTACAAAAATAATAAATTCTCCTTATGAATCATATAGTTTAACAATCTATTAACGAGTTAAATTGTAGAGAGATAAGGAGGATTTTATTGCGCTTTTTAATAGCTTCCATTGTGCTTTTGTTGTTTGCGTTTGTCATTAAAGTAGATTTACAGGAAGGTACGCTCCCATTAGCATCCTTTTATGCTGCTCCTCAATCATGTGAGGAAGCGGAAAAAGAAAGCTATGTAGTCGTAAAAATCCAGCAGGACGATACAATTTACAGCCTATTCTCAGCAACTCCCTCGCCTATTAAAACCACTTTTCCTGAAAGACTTGCCCAATTTTATCAACTTAACCCGCATTTGAATTTACAGCCACTTGTACCAGGAGATACTGTCCTCATCCCAATCATCTCGAACGTGAAGGAAAATTGTCTAAATTGAATTCATAATGTTTCTTCCTTGTTCTTCTTTTCATACACTGATAAAATAAGGAACAGTGACGGCTTACATATCGTTATATCTATATAGGTGATATAACCACATTAAAAGCCTGAAAAGGAGAGAATTTTTCATGAGTGAAATCGTTCACCGTACGAAAACACGTCCTGTGCGTGTCGGTAACTTAACAATTGGTGGTAATAACGAAGTCGTAATCCAAAGTATGTGTACGACGAAAACACATGATGTAGAAGCAACAGTTGCCGAAATTAAACGTTTAGAAGAGGCAGGTTGTCAGATCGTACGTATTGCAGTACCGGATGAGCGTGCTGCAAATGCAATACCTGAAATAAAAAAACAAATTAATATCCCATTAGTAGCGGATATTCACTTTGATTACAAATTAGCACTAAAAGCCATTGAAGGTGGCATCGATAAAGTACGTATCAACCCGGGTAACATCGGGCGCCGCGAAAAAGTAGAGGCAGTTGTAAATGCCGCAAAAGCAAAAGGTATTCCGATTCGTATCGGTGTTAACGCTGGTTCTTTAGAGCGCCATATCCTCGAAAAATACGGCTACCCTACTGCAGATGGAATGGTAGAATCTGCATTGCACCACATTAAAATTTTAGAAGACTTGGATTTCCATGACATTATTGTTTCGATGAAAGCATCGGACGTAAATTTGGCTATTGAAGCATATGAGAAAGCTGCACAAGCATTCAATTATCCACTGCATTTAGGAATTACAGAATCAGGTACATTATTTGCCGGTACTGTTAAATCAGCTGCCGGTTTAGGTGCGATTTTATCTAAAGGGATCGGGAATACATTACGTATTTCATTATCTGCAGATCCAGTGGAAGAAATTAAAGTAGCTCGTGAATTATTAAAATCATTTGGCTTGGCATCAAACATGGCGACATTAATTTCATGTCCGACTTGCGGCCGTATTGAAATTGATTTAATTTCGATTGCCAACGAAGTAGAAGAATATATTTCTAAACTGAATGTTCCGTTAAAAGTAGCCGTTTTAGGCTGTGCGGTAAACGGTCCTGGAGAAGCACGTGAAGCGGATATCGGTATTGCCGGTGCACGTGGCGAAGGGCTGTTATTCATGAAAGGTAAAACAGTTCGTAAAGTTCCTGAAGAAACAATGGTGGAAGAACTGAAGAAAGAAATCGATAAATTAGCTGCTGAAATGGTTGCAAAGCGCGAAGCAGAAATAAATGCAAGCGTGTAAAGAAATGAGGTAATGGAAATGACAAACTTAAAACATCGGTTCGGCATTGATATTGATGGGACTGTCACATGTCCTGCTACATTAATTCCACATATTAATAAACAATACAATATTAATATGACGCTACAAGATGTAACGGAATATGATTTTTTAAGTGGCTTTCCACACCCTGTAGACCGCGCACAGTTTCAGGCCTGGTTTAAAGAAAATGAGCCACGAATGTATGAAGTAAGTGAGCTTGCTGCAGATGCACATCGCATTTTAACAGCATGGCAAAACCAGTATGAGCTTTATTATATTTCTGCGCGTGGAGAAAATGTTTTCGATATTACAAAAAACTGGTTTGATCAATTTAAAGTACCTTATGACCATATCGAATGTATCGGCAGTCATAACAAAATTGCCATCGCAAAAAAGCATGGAGTAGAAGCTTTTTTCGAAGACAAACATGATAATGCAGTGGAAATTGCCGAAGAGCTTAAAATTCCTGTCATTTTATTTGATACACCGTACAATCAAATGTCGGTTCCGAATAACGTCATTCGCGTTAGTAATTGGGTAGAAGCAAACGATTGGATTCTTAAAAACTTTTAGTTGTACAAAACCAATTCTACAATAACCAAAAGGGTCAACTCAGCAATAATTATGCTGGGTGGACCCTTTAATTTTGTATTAAAAAATACTGCCATATTCCGTAATTGTTGTCGCCAAGTCTTCGCGGTAATTTTCATGCTGCAAGCTCAGGCTGTTTACATTGACTTCGTTTCCTCCTAGCGACGAATGGATATACTCATTATTACCAATATACATCGCTACATGGCCAGGGAAGAAAATTAGATCCCCCGGCTTTAAATTTTCGCGTTCTATCTTTCTTAACGGGAAACCTTCCACTATTTTCGCATCTCGGAAAATATAGACGCCATTCAGCATATAGGCCATCGAAACAAGTCCTGAACAGTCAATGCCTAAAGGTGTTTTACCGCCCCAGCGGTATGGAGTTCCCATATAGCGAAAAGCCGTTTCCACAACTTGCTTGCGAAATAAAGCTTCATTTGCCGTATATACTTTAACTCGATCCTGGATCCAGGCTGACCGTACATACCCTTCTTCCCCTGTAACAAGCTGCACTTTTGCCCAAGCTGTATCAAGTCCTGCTTCCAGTACAACTTTTATAAAAGCACCCCGCGTCAATGTCATGATGTTTTCACTTTGTATTTTAGGGGCTGCAAGAACATCGGCAAAGCTTTGAATAACGACATCATTCGCTTCATATACCCAGTTTACAGTAGGTTCACTTCCAATATGCAAGTTGGATTTTAATGTATAGCCTTCGTAACGGTAAAAAGTAAGGATTTTGACCCAAGTTTCATCAATTTCTTCCTGTACCTCGACCGGCATCCCATACAACACCTCATCGATTAATTCAGAATGCGTGTCAGGTTCTGCATGTAAACTCGCAATTTTTGTTTTCACTACGGCATTCAATCGGTTCCCTCCTCCTGTTTTGTAAAATGCTCATAGACAATTTTAGAAATAGCACCAATCGTTTGTCTCGCTTTATCATTATCGGTCACTTCTGTAATGAATACCCCGATAAAATAATCGCGAACTTCTAAAAATACAATTCCTGTGTCATGATCCACAGTATCGAGACCGCCTGTTTTATGGGCCATCTTCACATCATCTGCGATATAGCGTTTGAGTGATTCGTGACTGCGCTGTCTGCTTAATATATCAAGTGCAACTGCATTCCATTCACTTGTAAGAAGCGTACCTCTATAAATTTTCCGGAAAAGCTGCTGCATATCCTGTGCTGTTGTTACATTATCAAAGCCGAGCTTTTGACGTTCAAAATCCATCATCTTCCGCTGGACCCGAGTATTATGTAAGCCGATTTCATTAAAATAGTCATTGAATGCGTCCATGCCTAATAGATCGATACATACGTTTGTTGCTGTGTTGTCACTTGTAATCGTCATCCAAAGTAACAGTTCATGCAGTGTAGCTCGTATTTGCTTCTGCTCTGTAATGACACTGAAATCGACCATGTTTTCCGGCGCAATTTTGAAAACCTGATTTAAACTGCCGTTCGTTTTTTGCAAATGAGCTAATATAGCAATGAGAATCGGCACTTTGATTATACTTGCACTGCTGAAGATTTCCTCAGCCCGATTTTTCCAGACGATTTCGTTCGTTTTGTAGTCTTCGACAATGACATGGACTTTATACGGGCATTGTGCAATGATGCGATCAAGTTGTTTATGCATCGGACTAACCTACAACCTGAATCGATCTATTCGTTGCATCGATCGTTACGGTTTTACCAAGCGGCAATGACATCGTCGGCAGCACATGACCACATGTTACATCTTTTATTATGGGAATATTCAATGGCACTAAAATTTCTTCAAATACAGCATCCAAACTTAAATTATTTTCTTCATTATTTATATCCATTGGCCCACAATCCGTCCAACCACCCAGCAAAATACCTGACAGCTGCTGGAGTTTCCCTGACAATGCAAGCTGTGTAAGCATTCGGTCGATCCGTTGTACATTCTCATCTATGTCTTCCAAAAATAGAATTTTCCCGTTCAGATCGATCTCGTATGGTGTCCCCAGAGATGCGTTGACAAGTGTTAAATTGCCTCCCACTAATTCACCAGTAGCCATACCAGGAACAACGGTGTTCATATTCTGGCCTTCCGCATTTTCCAGGAAATAATCACTCCATCCGGTATTGGTGACACTGTTGATAAAATACGTCCATGTATAGTCATCCATTTCAGGACGAATAAATTCTGTTGACGGCATCGGTGTATGGTACGTTACAAATCCACAGTGTTGATTGAATACAATATGCAGTGCTGTAACATCACTGTAGCCTGCAAATACTTTCGGGTTTTCTTTAATCATTTCCAGATCAAGCATCGGTAAAATCCTTGTCGCTCCATAGCCCCCGCGAATACAAAAAATACCGTCTATTTCAGGGTTGCGGAACATGTCATTCAGTTCTTTTGCACGCAGATTATCACTGCCTCCAAAATAACCGTGTCGCGCTCTGCACGTTTCTCCTACTACTACACGGAAACCCAACTTCTCCACTGCCTGGATTGCACGTTCGATACGGTGTTCCGGTGTTGCTCCGGATGCACTGATTAATGCTACCGTATCGCCTTTTTTCAGTGACTTCGGAATTATCATTGCCATCGTCTACACTCCACTTCCGGCAAGCACCGCCCGATACTGTGCCTGCTCTTCTTGATTGGCCAATACGAAATGTCCCTCTTCAATTTCAACAAATTCAGGTGGGTCCATTTCATACTGATGGACAGTCGGATCATATACTTGCAGCTTTTTTCTTCGTTCCTTTAGCGGATTCGGTTCCGGAACGGCTGACAGCAATGCTTTCGTATATGGATGCAGCGGATTGTTGAACAGCTTTTCCGTTTCACCCAGTTCAACGATTTTCCCTTTATAAATGACCGCCGTACGATCTGTAATAAAGCGGACAATTGACAGGTCATGAGCGATAAATAAATAGGTCAACTCACGATGTTCCTGTAAGCTGGACAATAAGTTCAATACTTGAGCACGAATCGAAACGTCCAGTGCAGATATCGGTTCATCCGCTACGATAAATTCCGGTTCCATGACGAGCGCTCTGGCAATACCAATCCGTTGACGCTGTCCTCCAGAAAACTCATGCGGGAAACGTGAGGCAAATTCCGGCAGCAGTCCGACTTCCAGTAATGCTTTTTTTACTTTATCGATCCGCTCCTGTTCATTGCCGTACCTTTTATTATTAATCAGGCCTTCCGAAACAATATAGTCAACCTTTGCCCGCTCATTTAAAGAAGCACCGGGGTCCTGGAAAATCATTTGAATCTTTTGGGTAATTTCATGATCCCAATCGCTGGTAATACGACCATTGATCGGTTTTCCATGGAACAGAATTTCTCCGTTTGTTATCGGATTAATGCGCATAATCGCACGTCCGATCGTTGTTTTTCCTGAACCGGATTCTCCAACAAGCCCAAATGTTTCACCTTTATATATATCGAAGCTCACATCATCTACTGCTTTGAACTGCTTTTTTCCTTGTCCAAAAACGATATCAATATTTTTCACTTCAATGAGTTTTTCTTTACTGTTTTTAGTCATTTGCATATTGTCTCCCTTCTGCAAAAAATGCTTGCAACACTTCAGGGGGTTCTACTTTCGGTGCTTTTGGATCAAGGAGCCATGTGCGTGCATAATGGGTATCCGTCACTTTGAAAAAAGGCGGACGTTCTACAAAGTCGATTTTCAGTGCATATTGATTCCTCGGCGCAAACGCATCGCCCTTGATTTCTTTAAATAAATTCGGCGGTGTTCCTTTGATTGAATATAATTCCTCGCCCTTATTTCCCAATTGAGGGAGTGAAGAAATTAAAGCCCATGTATACGGATGTTTTGCATCGAAAAATACTTCCTCAGTTTGTCCAACTTCAATAATATCCCCGGCATACATAACTGCAATCCGGTCCGCGACTTTTGCAACAACTCCCAAATCATGGGTAATATATATTGTCGACAGCAAATATTTCTCCTGTAAATTGGTTAACAGCTGCAATATTTGTGCCTGGATCGTTACATCGAGTGCAGTTGTCGGCTCATCACATATCAAAATTTGCGGGTTGCAGGCAACAGCGATCGCTATCACAATGCGCTGACGCATCCCGCCGGAAAATTCATGCGGGTATTGCTTATAGCGGCGTGCAACATCATGAATTCCTACATCACGCAACAGCTGTAATGTTTTTTCATATGCATCATTTCCTTTTAACCCTTGATGCAGCACAACGCTTTCCTCAATTTGTTTTCCGATAGTTTTCAGCGGATTAAGGGAGGTCATCGGGTCTTGTGTAACCATTGCGATTTTTTTGCCGCGAACTTTCAGCCAATCCGCCTCTGTTTTAAATTTCGATAAATCATGGCCGTCAAAGTGAATTTGTCCATCTGCAATATAGCCGTTTTTATCAAGCAGACCCATAATTGATTTTACTAATACCGATTTTCCTGAACCTGATTCCCCTACGATTGCAAGACTTTCCCCTTTATATAAATCGAGCGAAATATCACGGATAGCCGTCAATGTTTGTCCACGCAGTTTAAATTTTATGACTAGATTTTCGATGGATAATATCTTTTCCTGTTCCATATAACGCCCTCCTCTTTAAACGTGATTTTTCGGATCTGCCGCATCCGCAAAAGCATTCCCGATAATATAAAAGGCAATCGTTATGACACTCAGCACGATACTTGGGAAAATTAGCTGATAGCGTAAATCCGGTGACATCATCAATACTCTTCCTTCATTGATCAGATTTCCTAATGATGGCTCACTTACCGGCAATCCAAGGCCGATATAAGTTAAAAATACTTCCGCACCAATTGCTGCTGGCACTGCTAAACTCATTCGCAGCATAATGACCGAAATTAAATATGGGAGCAGATTTTTCAGTATAATTTTATAGCCGGGTGTTCCTAATGTTTTAGAAGCCAGATTGTACTCCCGGTCACGCAGTATGACAATCTGGTTTCGCAGGAAGCGAGCCATTTCAACCCAACCGGTTATACACATGGCAATAATGATCGTCGATACGCCAGGTCGCAAAATATACGCCATTAAGATCAGCACAATCGTTGTCGGAATATTATCCACGATATTGTAAAGCTGGGTGATCGGCGCCTCGAGTTTTCGGGAATAGCCCCATAACGCACCAACTGTAAAACCGATCAGCACTTCAATAATCGCTACAGCAAAACCGATAAATAAGGATGTCCTTGTCCCTTCCCAAATTCGGGACCATAAATCCTGACCGATGGAGTTTGTCCCAAAAATATATTCATCATTTGGAGCAACATTCCGGTCCTGCATTCCAGTGTCCGGATTCAAATAAATTTGAGTCGGTGATTTTTGATCTGGTAAATAAGGTTGGACGAATGTAAATGCGATCAATACGATGACAAATACAAGCAAAAAAACAGCAATTTTATTTTTACTAAAGGAGCGGAAGGTCGAACGCCAATAAGAATAATTGGAATAAGCTGTTTCTTCCGCTTTTGCATCATCGACAGCGGCAAAGTCAAACATCTGATCATGCAGCTGTTCTGTTGATTTTTCCGAAATATTCTGAATCTCCTTCGTGAAAATTCCCATTAGCGTACACTGTCCCCTTTCCCTAGTTTAATTCGAGGGTCAACAATTGCCATCAGTAAGTCCCCTAAAATTAATCCAATAATCCCTAGTGAAGAAAATACAAGCACTAAACCTTGTACGACATTGTTGTCCTGGCGCTGAATCGCATCTACAAGCAATCCACCCATACCTGGAATCGAAAATAATGATTCAATATAAATCGAACCGGTAATCGTAAATAAAATTGTTGCCGGTAAATATTGAGCCATTGGTATAAAGGCATTTCTCATCACATGGCGGAACATAATCGTACGCTCTGTCACACCTTTTGCCCGTGCCAGCTTAATATAATCCTTGTTCAGCTCATCCACCATATAGCGTCGCATCCACATTGCATATGACGCAATCGGACCAAGCGCCAAACAGATTAACGGTAAAATAAAACTCCGTGGATTGTATTCATCAAACAGCATCGGCAAGTTGAACCATTCTGAAATATACATTTGAATCATGAGGAAATACACCATCGCCGGTACTGCTACAACAATAACAATATAGCCTGTGCCGAGCCGGTCGAGCCAGCGCCCTTTAAACTGGGCCATTAAAATGCCCAACGGTACCCCAACTAATAATGAGAGTGCTACAGCCCCTAATCCAAACAAAATGGAATACATCATTTTATCTTGAATAATGTCAAGTACTGGTACATCTGTACGGTATGTAATCGATTTCCCTAAGTCGCCTTGAATAAGGTCAACGTAGAAGTTTTTTAATTGGACTAATAACGGATCCCGTAAGCCAAGATTTGTTAAATAGATTTCCTGTTGTTCAGGCGACATTTTTTCTGCTGCTGCGCCTAGATAGCCTTCGTCAGGCATTAATCGTAACAGGGAGAAAACTATTGTAATGATGATGAATAACGTCAATATGGATTGCGCGAATCGTTTCGCAATATACTTTACCAAACACGTTCCCTCCTCAGTAATCAATTCCTCGGCGTATTGACGTCCGGATCGGTTTGTCGCTAGCGCCCAATACTTATTGAATCCGTGACACCTCCAAAAATGAGGCATAAAAGTAGAAAGGAGATGCAGAAACATCCTGTCATCTCCTAATCTAACTCCATTTAAAATGCCTACGTATTAATTAGAAGTGTTTGCTAAAGCTTCCGCACGTTCTTTTTCCCATGCCTCTTTAGCAGACTTAAATTCTTCATTACTCATTGGCTTTTCTAGGATAGACTGACCTTTAAACTTCTCGGATGTAACACCAAATGGCGAATATTGTGATTCAAATGGATTTAACTTTGAAGCAGTGTAACCTCCGCCGCCTACAGCGTACGGAATAACAAATGCTTCCTCAATTAAAAATGCCTCTGCCTTTGCAAATAGCTCATAACGAACTGCCGGATCTACTTCTGCTTTTGCAGCTTCAACCAGCTTGTTATATTCACTGTTATAACCTTCTGCCATTTCCGGCTTGTTATATGTTCCGCCTTCTGTAAATGGATCTGTATACGTTGACGGGTCAGCAAAATCAGGACCCCAGTTTGCTTCGATCATTGAGAACTTACCAGGGCGACGTACTTCACCAAGGAATCCTGTCGCAGGACCTGCATATAGTTCCACATCGATGTAATCAGCACCTAAAAGGTTTTCAAGCTGCTGTTCCACTACTTGTGAGCGGTTTGCCCATTCTGGTGAACCAGAGTTGTAAGGTAATAATACCTTTACAGGGAATGTTGCTTTACCAGCCAATGCTGCCAATGCCGCCTCTTTATGCTCTAGAGCTAAATCTTTGTTGAATGAATCTGTTTCTGTAATTGCTTTTAGTGGCTCAAGCATTGTGTAATCTACACCTTCCACATCCACAAAGTTCTTTGGTGTAATTGTATTTGACAATAAGTCTTGTGGATTGTAAGGCTCGATCGTTAACATCGCTGATACACGGTCAAATGCATGATAAAGCGATTTACGGAAATCTTTATTATTTACTGCTACTTTCCAGTTTTCAGGCTCATACTCTGCATCATATTGCGGATCAAAGTTTAATGCATAGAAGTATGTGTAGAAGTTATTAGTATTTTGGCGTACTAAATCTTTTTTGTCGTCACTGTTTAACCATTCATCCAAAATGGATGTCGGTATTAATGCCCCATCAATCTCATCGCGTAGGAACAGTTCAGGTGCAACAGTTGCCGCTTCCTTATTGTATTTATAGCGAATACGATCGATTTTCACTGTTTCTTTATCCCAGTAAGCGTCGTTTTTCACAAGTACACGCTCATTCTGAGGTTCGAATTTATCTAAAATATATGCGCCATTATATAAAATATTCTCACGAGTCGTTCCGAAAGCATCACCTTTTTCAGCTAAGAACTCCCCATTCACAGGGAAGAAACATACATAGTTCAGCATCGATAAAAAGTATGGTGTCGGCGCTTCCAATGTGTATTCAAGTGTCGTTTCATCGATTGCTTTAATACCTACTTGTGAAAAATCCGTTACTTCGCCGTTGTAGAAGGCATCGCCGTTTTTCACGACTGTTGCAATCCACGCTGTCGAAGATTCGTTTTTCGCATCAAGCACATAATTCAAACCATCTACAAAGTCCTGTGCAATAACATTCTCTACATCTTTTCCTTCATGGTCTACCCACTTTACATCATCACGAAGTTTGAATGTCCATACAGTCGCGTCTTCATTGGATTCCCAGCTTTCGGCTAATCCAGGCTTAACTACTCCATATTGGTCATATTCTATTAGACCTTCTACTAAGTTTGCAGATAATGCAAATTCATTTGTTTCTGCTGTTTTTAAATAATTCAGTGTCTTAATTTCTCCGGAATACACTGTTCGATATTCTGATGTTTCACCAGAATCGGATGAATCCCCACAAGCTGCTAATACAAGCACAAACATACACAGTAACGCTAATAAAGATTTCTTCAACTCATTTCCCCCATTTCTCTTTTCTATCTGGCTAAGTAAGCCTCTATTAATAACCCGATACCGGGAGCATCGGTCATCTGTATATTCTCCCCTTCGAAAATCGGCCCCCCTTCAATTGGATCTTCACTGCACAAACTTGGTCCATCTAAATCGACCATTGTGACATTTTTGTTCGCTGCTGCAAAATGCGCAGCTGCACTGACACTAATTTTTGTTTCAAGCATACAACCAATCATACAAGCGACACCATTTGCCTCTGCAATCTGGTTAATTTGTTGTGCTTTTGAAATACCCCCCGTTTTCATCAGCTTAATATTTATTAAATCCGTGGCCCGCTTTTCAATGACCTCGATCGCTTGCTTTGGAGAAAATACACTTTCGTCCGCCAAAATATTTGTATACGTATTGCTCGTAACATACTGCATGCCCTTCACATCGCTGTAATGTACAGGCTGTTCAACGAGCTCAATAGCTGCCCCTTTATCTTCAAGCTGACTAATGATTTTTACAGCTTCTTTTGCTGTCCATCCTTGGTTGGCATCAACTCTTAACGTAATTTCTGGACCAACTGCTTTTCTAATTGCCAGAACACGTTCCACATCTTCAGCCGGGGTTTTGCCGACTTTAACTTTTAAAATGGAAAATCCGCGTTTAACAGCTGCTATACTGTCCTTCACCATTTCATCCGTGTCATTCACACTAATGGTGATGTCCGTAGTAATATTTTTTCGGTAGCCTCCAAGCAATTTATAAAGCGGGGCATTGTACTGTTTTGCCCAGAGATCATATAGTGCAATTTCCACCGCCGCTTTAGCGCTCGTATTGTGATAAAGACATGCATCGACTCGTTGGGATAGCAGCGCAATTTCATCAATTTCAATTCCAATAATAGCTGGCGCAATGACTTCTTCTATTGCATAGCGGATCGAGGAAATAGTCTCTCCGGTAATGACATGTGTCGGCGCTGCTTCCCCGATACCGATTAGACCATTGTCGGTATAAATAAAGACGACGATATTTCGAATACTATGTACTGTGCGAAGTGCTGTTTTAAACGGGGTAATCAGTGGTGCCTCGACCAGCCCCACCTCAACCTTTGATATCTTCATAAATTCACCTGCTTTATGTTAAAAATTGTAACAGTCTCAACACCTCGAAATAATCGGTTGTTTTGAACTGGACTGTATTATGCGGCTTAAATGTCGCGCCCGGATAAAACGAATTCCGGTATGCTTTAATATGATCCTTATAAATAATTTCTACGGTAAAATGCTTCGGCAATTCAATTTGAAGCTTTGTTCGGTCAATCTTCATTGATTGTTCTACAAGATATTTCGTCTGTTTCAATGTCGTTTGCGGACTTACATTAATTGTTGCATGACCGACTCCTTCTTTTGTCGCGAATGTGACAATTTGGTCATTGTAACGGGCGATATGCTCCGTTAATGCCTGATCCCCGCTAACAAAAGCAATCGGCACATCATGCAGTGCAGCTGCATATGTATTGATTAAAAATTCACTTGCATATTCCCCGTTTATTTTGACATCTGCCAATAAGCTCAGTGTATGTGCAAGCGGGTTCTTCTCACTGCCGCCTTCACTGTGATAACCAATAAAAATCGCACGGTCAAAACTGCTGTCCAGTCCCGCTACCATGCACATCGGCTCTTGCGTCCAACCGCGTATGATTTTTACGTTTTCTGGCAAGTTTTCAATAAGAATATTTCGACCGGAGTCATGTGCATCTTTCAGTAAAATTTCTGTGGCACCGCCTGCAAATGCACCTTCGATTGCCGCCAGCACTTCTTTTGTCATCTGTTTTTGAAACTGTGCATAATCCGGAGCGTTAAGTTCGGTTTCACTCCAAACCGTTGTGCCCGTAATCCCCTCGATATCCGCACTTATATATACTTTCATTTATTTAGATACCCCTTCCATTTATCATTAAATTCATCAGTGTAGAATAATATTTTTAAAGATTTAGATTTTTCTGTCTTTTATTTATAATCTATAAAATACCATACTTATTTCGATTGTGGAAGTTTTTTCTAATAGTTTTCAAAATAAAAAAATAAATATTCTAAACGCGAAAGCCTTTGATAAATCACACTATTTGTTAATTATTTAAATCATATTATCCCAATAGATATTATATTTTCAAAAGAAAAAAAGCCTTCTACATAGGAGCTATATAAAAGACTAAATCGAGCTATTAAGTTTACCTAACGAAAAAATACATTATTCGACAAAATTATAGCTTTGGACTGTATGATTATTTCGCCCAATTGTAGTTGTAGCTTGTGACAAAGAATTGAGGATCGCTTCTTCTGTCGCTTCGGCAGCTGCCATAAATAATGTGTTCATTATGTCATGATCTTCTCTTAACTGGCGGCGACTTTCCTGTTCTCCCTCAAATTGATGCTGCACTGTGCGGGCTGTTGTAAAGCCAATTACAATATCTCCGCTTCCATGGGAAAAGTGGCTGCCGGTTCTCCCTAACCCTATCCCGCAACGCTTTATAACTCGTTTCAACTGGCGGCTACTTAATGGGGCATCTGTCGCCATTACGATCATAATAGAGCCGTCTGTCGGACTAATTGTCGATTCCCTATTTTCAGCAGTAACCTTATATCGGTCTGTTAAAAATTCACTCGCCTTTCCAAAGTTACTCAATACAAGGCACCCGACCGTATATTTTTGACCTGCCTGATCTTCAACAATGCGGGAAGAGCTACCAATCCCGCCTTTATAGCCAAAGCAAACCATACCTCTTCCTGCTCCGACAGCGCCCTCTTCTATTTCATCTGTTTTAGCTTGCTGTATTGCTTCAATTGCATGCTCAGCTTTAACCGGAAAATGGCGGATGGAATTTAAATGACTATCATTACATTCCCCGACAATTATATTGACTGTCCCCGTCGAAATTCCTATCTCTTCGTTTTGTTCAAGTATATATTGAAGTGTCCCCTGTGCTACATTTGGCACACCGAATGTATTGGTGAGCATGATTGGCGACTCAATTACACCAAGTTCATCTACTTGAACGAGACCAGTTGTTTTCCCGAAACCGTTTAGTATATAGCTGGCAGCTGTCACCTTTTCACGGAAAAGATTGCCGCGATGCGGTAAAATAGCTGTTACACCAGTACAGGCCACATCACCTGAATCATTTAACGGATAATTCAAAGTTACATGCCCGACACTCACACCTTCAATATCTGTAATGCAGTTTTTATCCCCTGGAGGCAATTGCCCAATTGTTATCCCCATTTCACGTACTTTCATTGTTTGTTCTCCTTTAGTAACTACTGTAGATAGATTTATCGTAAACAACTTTTTCCAAAAAGAAAACAGAAAAAAGAAAGACACGCTCACGATTAGGTCGTATCTTTCCTTCGTGTGAAAGGGTTTGAGTTGCTTTATTTCACAAAATTAAATTTCCAAAATCCCTCTTGTCCAACGATCCACAAAGCTTTCAAAAGTAATACCATATTTGTTATACACTTCATGATAAACAAAGTAAATTCCCAGTTTGTCTAGTAATTCATCATTAATCCGCATTAAGATCACTCACTTTCGATTATTTAGATGATGGACTATTCAGCGCCATGCAATTCATATCTTTTCTAATCATGCCCAGAGTGGCGAACGTTATTCATGACGAATCAATGCAAACCATCTCGGAATATTCGACTGTTTATAATCTGTTACATTTTTTTCACAATCTGTTTAAAAATCCGGGCGAATCTTTCATCACAATTTAGTAAGATGAATGAAATGACAGCATTGGAGGGAAACTAATGAGAAGCTTTAGTTTAGTACTATTAACTACAATTTTAATGGCTGGATGTGGTGATACGGTAGCGGACATGAAAGAGGCGGCGGCAGGTATTAATACAAAAGCAAATGAAGCAGCTTCAGCGATTTCAATCGATGTCCATTCCATTCGAGCAACTGAAATTGAATTCGACAATCAAACTTTTACTATTAACGATTTATTTAAGACTATATTACGCGATGTGCAATGGGATTATGACGATAACAGTGAAACATCGCAGTTAAAAATTACAGGTACTTGGCAAGATAACGGCTTATTTGCCACACATTCATTTACTGCTAGCCAAAAAGAACTCTTAAAAGAAAATGGCCAAGTAGAAGTCATTCTTTCATTTAAAAATGACAAAATGGATGAATCCAAAACAAAAGTATCCATGCATATGAATGGACAGACACTTGTAAACGAAGACGGTCAGGAAATACTTCATCACTTTTATAAAACCTACATACCTTAAATGCCTTTAGTTTGTTTTCATTCAAACTTTCTATGCAATTTGTTTAATAATAATACATGAGGGAATATAAATAATATCTAAACTTTGAGGAGGTCATAGTATGTCAAATGGATTTACAGATAAACTAAAAGGTGCAGGAAATAAGATTAAAGGTGAAGTAAAAGAAGAAATCGGTAAAAATACAAATGATCCATCTTTACAAGTAGAAGGTCAGCGCGATCAGCTAAAAGGCGAAACTCAGGAAAGAGTTGCTGATGTCAAAGATAAAATTACAACAAAAATCGATGAATACCGAAAATAATGTTTACCGACCGAAACTAGTAAATTTCTTATTTACTAGTTTCTTTTTTTTGCGTTAAAATAGTTAATAAACTCTACTTTCCCACCAAGTACTTTAGAATCAATTAAAAGGAATATTTTTATATTAATATAATATCACTTTAAATTTATAGGAATTTTGATATACTTTAGTTAAAATACACATTACTTTTTAAAGGGGAAGTTAGAATGACCATAGATCAATTTATACCCCTATCAAAAGACCGCTTATTTAATTGGTTAAAAACCTTAAGTAACCAGCTTTCGAAAGGATCGCTCATCATTGATGTAAAGGATGAAAATTTACCTATTTTACATGCTAATTCACATTTTTTAAAACTGACCTCATTTAAAATGAATGAATTGCTCCATCAAAATATCAACATTTTCAATGGTCATAGAACGAATCAAACATCAATCGAAGAATTAAATTTACATTTAAAATCAGGCGTAGCAAAAAAATTTACGATTTTGCATTATATGAAAGAAGGTTCCGCTTTTTGGAATTCGATTACCCTTCATCCGATTCGAAATGAAGACAATGTCATTCAATATATTTTAATAACATGTGAAGATACAACAGAAGCAGAGTTAAATAAAATGGTTTATAAATTGGAGCATGAAGTGTATGAAGCAATCGATCATGAAGACAATCTGCAATCGATTTTAAATTTAATTACGGAGAAAATTGAACTTTTCTATATTCGCGATGTGTATTGTGCCATTCATATTTTCAATGAAAATTGTGAAGTCAAATCGTTAGGCACACATTCATTGCCATTGCCGATTATTAATGAACTCGATATATTGGAAATTTCGCCTAATACCGGTCTGAATTCGAATGCCGTTTATTTAAAGGACTTTGCAGACAAAGACCAGCATAAAGCACTTTTTAACTATTGGAATCTTAACCATGTTCAAGGCTCATGGACAAAGCCTATATTAACACCTCAAAATGAAGTAAGCGGCATTTTGACCCTGTTCAATCAAGATGCAACGGAGTTAAAGCAAATCGATATCAATTATTTAAACCGATTGGCCCTGCTAATTCAATTAGCCATTAAATATGCTGAACAAAAAATCGAGCTTAGCAGACTTGCCTTTTTTGATGTTGAAACAAATTTACCAAACCTCCATTATTTTAAGTCTGAATTATCAGAATTAATTAATGCCGGTCGCTCAGGAATGGTCGCCATCCTCCATCCTACTGAGTTTAATAAGGTCGTTGATTTATACGGAAGGAATGCTGGAGCCGATATACTACGTCAAGTGGCAGATCGTATGCAAGTTTACTTCCCAAAAGGTGATGCACTCATTTCACGTTTTTCAAATTCGCTCATTTTAGGAAAAGTAAACGAAAGTGATTGTTTCCTTGCCTATAATCAGCATCTCGAGTCTTTGACACAAATGCCTTATAAAATCGACGGAGAAGAAATCTATATAACATTAAAAATCGGTTATACAATCTTTAATCAGTCAATGACAGTCGAACAGAGCATACATCAGGCGGATATTGCCTTATCCAATGCACAGAAGCGTACTGGGACGAGCTATTCTATATATGAAGATAATAGTACTAAACAACTGACTGAAGAAATGGATATCCTCAATCAATTGGCTTATGGGCTTCAACATGAAGAGTTCGAAGTTTATTTGCAGCCTAAAATTAACTTCCAAACAATCGAAGTGGAAGGTTTTGAAGCACTATCTCGCTGGAATTCAAGCAAACTCGGGTTTATTTCGCCGGTAAAATACATCCCGATCGCAGAACAAACCGGAAAAATTAAAGCGATTGATTTACTGAATTTCAAACAGATCCTTATCTGGCTTGAAAATCGTATGAATGAAAATAAAAAGATTTTACCGATTGCGCTCAATATTTCGCCGGACCATTTTTACGACCCGGATTTCCTGGAGAATATAAGAAATATATTCTACCAATATAATGTGCCTCCACATTATATTAAACTGGAAGTAACCGAAAGCATTGAATTGGTAGATTTTAAAAAAGCAAAAGAGATTTTGAATCAACTAAGACTAATGGGCATCGAATGTTCGATTGATGACTTTGGAATTGGCTTTTCATCATTAAGCTATTTACCACAATTGCCCTTTTCAGAAATTAAAATTGACCGCAGCTTCGTCAGTTCAATGAATGAACCTGGAATGTATGCAATCGTACAAACAATCATCCAATTGGCTAAAAATATTGAAATGCGTCCCATTGCTGAAGGTATTGAAACAGAAGAACAGCTGGCAATGCTTCAACAACTCGGCTGCCCTGCTGGTCAAGGCTATTATTTTTATAAACCGATGTCCATTACCGAAGCAGAACAATTACTGGACACACAAAAAACAGCTGACGAGAAGTAATTCACTTTCCGTCAGCTGTTTCTTTAGTTTAAATTGTTCGGTAAATCTTTCGATAAGAATGCGATTAAATCATGTAGATTTTGTTCGCTCACCCCATGGCCTACCGGATATGTTCGAAATGTAACATCTGTATCATAGTCATTGAAAAAACGAATGGCATGCTCTGCCCATTCAATCGGATAATCATAATCATATTCTCCGTGAGATATAAAGATTTTTGATTTATCCATCGTTTTTTTACTATATTCAAGTGCAGCGAATTCCGGTAAATATCCGCTCAATGCTGCTGTTCCACGAATGGCATTGCCCATCACCATTGCAAGTGACTGTGCCATCGCTGCCCCCTGGTTAAAGCCAACAACATAAATTTGCTGTTCATCTAAATTGAATTCCCAAATTGCTTCCTTAATAAAGGATTCAATTCCTTTCAGCACTTTATCAAAAATTGCACGATTTGGCTTACCTTCTTCTTCAAATGTATAAAAAGCATAGCCAGGGCGATGTTTTATCGGCCCTTGCAAGCTAAAAATATGACAATGTGTTGAAAACGAATCAACAAGTTGGAGTAAATCGTTTTCATCGCTCCCTAATCCATGCAGCAAGAAAATCGCAGGTTGCTTATCTGCCTCAACTTTAGGTGCTTTGTGTAAATAAATAAATGGTGTATTCATTTTATATCTCCTTTTAAGAAAGCGTCATTTTATTGACAAGCTGGTCCGTGTAATAAGCCATATAGCCATCCAGCAATTTGATTGTTTCCTCAATATCGCCTTCTGTTAAAATTGTTGCATTTTTGGCACAGGCAACCGTTAAAAAATCAATCCGGTACGCATGTTCCACAGATGCATACGCATAATCGTAAATCACATCTTCATCTTCTACCTTTAATGCTTCATATTGCTGATGGAATGCTTTTTTGTAATCATCCATTTTCTCTCCGACACTGTTACGGATTTGCATTTGCTGCGCCATTAGTTCGTTTTCAATATAAGAAACGGTCGGCACTTTTCCTGTACTTAATGTTTCCCGGACAAGATCAGTCCATGCCATTTTATTTTCCACGTAATACGCGATATTTAACATTAAGCGATCATAAAAATCAGTCGTTGAAGTGGAAGAAGCTCGTTTTTCATCGATATTTTTTTGAAGCATCGTTTCGAATTTTTCTAGGTCCGCTTTATTCGATAGAAAATAAAGTGTCTGCTCGATATATGTAGTAATTTCCTTTTGCTTGTTTTCTGCTGTCATCATTCATCCACATCCTTCATCTGATTCTTCCGTAATTCTTTATTATCGTACCATTCCTTCAGTAAAATCGCACGCCTTCCAACTATATGTATGGCATATTGTATATGAATCTGGTCTTTTTGCCAAAGCTTTTTTCTTGTTACTTTAATCATTATATTGGATTTCAGATTTATAGTGAAAAGAAAAAACGCCACTTGCCATAGTAGACAAGTGACATTTTGAGCTTCGAATTAAAGTGCTTTTACTTTCGCAACTACATTTTCTACTGTGAAGCCGTATTCTTTTAACACAATTTTCTCTGGAGCCGATGCACCAAATTTATCAATTGCCAATACATCCCCTTCAAAGCCAACATATTTATGCCAGCCAAGTGATGCACCCATTTCAATTGCTAAACGTTTCGTTACAGCTTTTGGTAATACAGATTCTTTGTATTCCTTCGACTGCTTTTCAAAGCGGTCCATTGATGGCATTGACACAACAGATGCGTCAATCCCTTCTGCCAGTAATGCTTTTTTCGCTTCCACTGCCAAGCCTACTTCAGAACCCGTAGCAATTAACAAGGCATCCGGAGTTTCTTTAGATGAAGCTGAAACAACATAGGCACCTTTTTCAACACCCTCGTATACTGTCTCTTTTGCAACATCCAACACCGGCAAGTTTTGACGGGATAATACTAATACAGTTGGGTTTGATTTGCTTTCTACAGCTAATTTCCATGCTGCTACAGATTCATTTGCATCTGCAGGACGGATAACCGAAAGATTCGGCATCGCTCTTAATGATGCTAAATGCTCGATTGGCTCATGTGTCGGACCGTCTTCACCTACTGCAATTGAGTCATGTGTAAATACATATGTTACAGGTAATCCCATTAATGCAGATAATCGAATTGCTGGTCGTACATAGTCAGAGAATACGAAGAAAGTACCGCCAAATACATTTAAACCGCCATGTAATGCCATACCGTTCAGCGCAGCACCCATTGCAAATTCACGAACACCAAACCAGATGTTACGGCCTTCCGGAGTTTCAGCAAAGAAATCGCCAGCGCCTTTAATTGTTGTTTTGTTTGAGCCTGCCAAGTCAGCAGAACCGCCGAAGAATGATGGCGTAGTTTTTGCAATGGCATTGATTGCATCACCAGATGATGAACGTGTAGCTACTGCTGTTCCTGCTTCATAGACAGGTAATTCAGAAGCAAAGTTCTCCGGTAATTTGTTTTCCATTGCATTTACAAATTGGGCAGCCAGTTCCGGGTATTCAGTTTTATAGCTTTCGAATAGTTCATTCCATGCTGCTTCTGCTTGTACGCCTTGTACTTCGCTTGCTGCTTTAAATGTATCATACACTTCCGAAGGGACAGCGAATGGCTCATGTTCCCATGCATATGCAGCTTTTGTTAAAGCAACTTCATCAAATCCTAGTGGTGCACCGTGTGAATCTGCTTTACCAGATTTGTTAGGAGAACCAAAACCGATGACAGTTTTCACTTCGATTACAGTTGGGCCGCCAGTGTTTTGTTTCGCTTTTTCGATTGCTGAATTAATTTCCACGATATCTGTACCGTCTGTAACTTTTAAATAGTTCCAGCCGTAAGATTCGAAACGTTTTTGGATGTTTTCCGAGAATGACTTTTCTAAATCACCATCAAGTGAAATGTCATTTGAATCATAAAGTACAATTAATTTATCCAATTTCAAGTGACCTGCAAGAGAAATTGCTTCTGCAGCAACACCTTCCATTAAATCTCCGTCACCGCATAGTGCAAACGTATAGTGGTCAACAATCTCTTTGCCTGGCTTGTTGTATGTTGCTGCCAAGTGACGTTCAGCCATAGCCATACCTACTGACATGGCAATACCTTGACCTAATGGACCAGTTGTCGCTTCTACACCAACTGTATGACCATATTCAGGATGTCCCGGTGTTTTTGAATTCCACTGACGGAAGTTTTTGATTTCTTCCATCTCTAAACCATAGCCACCCAAATGTAATAAACTATATAAAAGCATGGAACCATGTCCAGCTGATAATACAAAACGGTCGCGATTATACCAATTAGGATTTTGTGGGTTATGGCGTAATTGCTTAGTCCACAATGTATAGGCCATAGGTGCAGCACCCATTGGTAAACCTGGGTGACCAGAATTTGCTTTTTCAATTGCGTCGATTGATAATGTACGGATTGCGTTAATTGCTAACTGATCCATCTGTTGTGTCATTATGTGACATCCTTTCCTCGTACGATATTTATACCTTTTATAGTGTAGACAAATTTTCACAAGAAAACAATAATTTCTAAAAACGTCATCTAAAATATGTCATACTTAATATTAAATGTGACATATTAATGAAATGTTATTAGTTTAAGAATTTCTTCTGTGATTTTATTTGTTTTAATTTTTCAGGTGTCACATCATTGCCCTCTTCATCAATTACTTTCACATGCTCGATTGTATCGCGCATTGTGGAACGGAATGTATCTAAATACTCTTTGCGCAGCGCAGTGCGTTCCTTCGCTTGCTCTTCCGTCAATTTACCTTCTTTCGCTAATTTAGAAAGCTCATTAATTCGAGCTATTTTCTCTTTTGATAACATTTGAATCTCACCTTTCTTCCTACCTACTACAAAGGTATAAAAAAAACGACTTGAAGACAAGTGTTTACTCTTCAAGTCGCTCCATATATTCAATATATCTTCTATGTACGGTCGCTTTACTGATGGAAATGCCCAAACCAGACAATGTCGTAGCAATTTCTGCAAATGTTAAGCCTTTCTGGCGTAGCTGGACGATTTCTTCAACAGGCACTTCTTTACGTTCACGCCCTTCAATATTACCGCGGTTTTTTAAATTGTTTTGGGGCTGGTAGCCATTTTCTACAGCACGACGCATTCCCCGGCGGATTTTCGCATTATGCATACGACGCTGATATTCTTCGACAATTGCTAAAATTTCGAGCAGCATTGTATCCATTTCGTTTAATACGACAGGACCTGCATCATTCAATGTATACACTGTCGCTTCATATTTTTGCAATAGGTGAAGTACTGCCATACGTGCATTACCGCGCCCTAACCGTGTTTCGTCCTGTACAAATAACGCTTTGACGCCGTCTTCTTTCATATAGTCAAGCATATCGAGCAGTCCATCTCGGTCCACATCATATCCGCTATGCTGATCCATGAAAATCTCCACATCATTATAGCCGAATGTTTTCGCATACTTTGTCAGCTCTTCTTGCTGACGTACTAGTGACGTTTCCTGTGTATTTTTATCCGTACTGACACGGCAATAAATTACTGCTTTAGTTTTTATCATTGTTCCCTCTCACTACTTTAATCGATTGCATATCAGTGGATTCATTCAGTTGGGCAATGTATTGTGAATCTTTTTCTACAGGTACAACCAGTACTTGTCCTAAAACAACTTTTTCATCCAGCAATCCGTTTTCCTTTTTCACTTCATCGATCCAATCATGCTTAGCCATTTTACCACGATATTGTTCTGCCAACGACCATAAAGTATCGCCATGCTCTATGCTAACGTGTTCGTATAATTCTATTTTATCGTCCTGCATCATGAATAAAGCAATCATAAGTACAGAGAATAGTAGAAACATTGATGTAAAGCCATTTAGTTTAGTTTTTTTCATTTGTAAAACCCTCTTTCGAATATATGTTCGGAATATTTGTTCTCATAATAATACGAACATATGTTTTTGTCAACCGTTTTTTCGAACTTATGTTTGCATTCGTGTTCGCATACTGCTATACTTACTTTAAGAAAAATAGCATGATAAAGAGGTGAGTTAGTTGACACAAAAAATTTCAAAGCGGCAGCAGGCTATTCTAACTTTTATAAAAGAGGAAGTTCGTTCTAAAGGCTATCCGCCATCAGTACGCGAAATTGGAGAAGCGGTAGGTTTAGCTTCCAGTTCAACTGTCCACGGGCATTTAGCTCGTTTAGAAAGTAAAGGGCTTATCCGTCGTGACCCTACTAAACCGCGTGCCATTGAAATATTGGACCAGGAAGAGATGAACATCACCAAACAAGGTGTCATCCATGTTCCGTTAATCGGTAAAGTTACAGCTGGTCTGCCTATTTCCGCAATCGAGGATATTCAGGAATATTTCCCGTTGCCGGATGCTTACGGCTCACCGGAAGAAGAACTATTTATGCTTGAAATTATGGGTGAATCCATGATTGAAGCCGGAATTTTAAATGGGGATTATGTAATCGTCAAAAAAACGTCTACCGCGAACAATGGAGAGATTGTTGTAGCAATGACGGAAGATGATGAAGCGACAGTCAAACGCTTTTACAAAGAAAAAACTCATTTCCGCTTACAGCCTGAGAACAGTTCAATGGAGCCGATCATTGTCAATCAAGTTTCTATTTTAGGTAAAGTAGTCGGCCTCTATCGAAATATTCATTAATCAGAAGCTTGCCATTCTAATAGAATCGGCAAGTTTTTTGATGAAATAAAAAAACTCAGCCGTAAACGACTGAGCCTTTTATTACTTATGGCATGCTTCTATAAAACTTTTAAATAAGCGCTGTGCATAAACATCCCCGTTTGGCGCCAATTCTTCCGGGTGCCATTGTACCGCCACACAATACGGATGGGATTCGTGTTCAATTCCTTCAATAATGCCGTCTTTCGCAACTGCCGAAACAAGAAGTCCTTCCCCTAACTTTCCTACAGATTGATGGTGAAATGTGTTAACACGGAATGTTTCTTCTATAAAAATCTCCTTAAATTTCGGTGTCTTCACTTCAACGGTATGTGCCAATTCTCCACGCTTTGAAGGTTGTTTATGTAAGATTGTATTCTCCACCTGTGATGGTATATCCTGAATTATCGTACCTCCGAATGCAACATTCATAATTTGTTGTCCACGGCAAATACCTAGAACAGGCATTTGTCTTTTAAAGGCTGCCTTCATTAATAAAAGATCGCTGTCATCACGCTTTCTAACAACACTACCGATATGACGGTGCGGTTCCTCATTAAACAATAATGGATCGATATCCGCTCCACCAATTAATACGAGGCCATCAACTAAATTTAATACTGCTTCTACGTTTTCTTCCGTAGCATTCGGTATACAAATTGGTATACCCCCCGCTAGTTCTATCGACGTCAAATATGCGTTGTTTATATCCAATTTCTTGTCAAAATCATACATTGTTAATCCAATAATCGGTTTCATTCATTCTATCCCCTTATAATTTAAAGATAATTCCAATTATTTAAATTATACTATTTCGTTAAGCCAAGTTACTACAAAAATATAAAAGGATTGCCTGATTGCAACCCTTTCCCTTTTAAACAATTTCCAGTTGTTTTATAAAATACTGTTTAATTTCTTTCCAGTTGTTAACACGCATGAAACCTTCTTCTGATCGATTGTACGGCATCGAATACAATATACTTGTTCCTTTAAATGACTTGAGTTGACGTGGGCTATCGTCAATTAAATAATCAGTATGTATTACCGCTTTATTTCCACAAAACACTATGTTCTGTGTTTTAATAAATGGTAAATACTCCATTAACCAATCGTACTTCGCTGTAAATGACCCGGGTACATCCATGGCAGCTGTCGCAATATAAATCTCATAATGCTCCTGCAGCTCTCGAATGACATCAATTGCATCTTCATCCAGTACTTTTAAATCTCTGAAATAGCCGGGCTCATTTAATAGAGCAAATAATTTTTTCGCATCTTCTCTAGGTAAATCGCGCTGTGTCGTCAGAAGAAATTCTTCATCGGTAAAATTTGTCCCGAAATTCTCGTTATATGTAACACATAATTTCGAATAAAAGTCAGCCAGCACCTGGTCCATATCGATGGCAATGCTTTTTTTCATGTAATAGCCTCCTTGAAATTTCCTAATTTTAGTTTATACAATTGTATGGCAAAAAAACAAGGTATAACTCTTTACAATTAACAGCGTACATATTTACGTTTAAAGCCGATTCGTCCTTTTTCCACCTGTTTTTCAATTTCAGCAAAAGCGTGCAGCAAACCCGGCTTTTTCCCTTCACGTTTCGTTTCAATTGGCCCGATTTCCTTAGCGAATTGCACAGCCTCTTCATGTAGAGGTTTAAATGAAACACCTACTGTCATGACAAAGTTATTCATTGCTACTTGTGTACGTGGTGGTGCTTGACGGATATTTTGTTTTACATACTCAAGCATACCCAATAATTTTTCTTTTGAAAATTCTTCATCTTTACGATTGCCGAGCAGCCAGCAGTAACAATGCCAACCTGCCGACATTTTTAGTTCCTCACCACTTGCAATCCATTTATCGCTTACTTCTTGCGCAATATCGGATTCAGCCAAAGTCACTGCAACAACATAATCGGAAATCATATAAAAATAGGCTTGTTCAATCCAGCGGTCGTAATCTTCTTCAGTCATTGCTTTCGGATCCGCAATAACCCCGGCAAAATACATTGCATCATAGTTGCCTGTCGCATAAAGCTGTTCAGCCAGCTCCTGATTTATTTTTATTTGTTTTACATACGGTTTCATCGAGCCAGTCGTTACACCGAATAACGGTTCCTTTGCTCCATTGGACATATAAATCTTTTTTGTACGCTCTTTACCCAATGCCTCTAATTCTTGCATCATTGTATCAAGTTTCATAATAGCCTCCTTTTGTTCAATCGGTAAATTTTAATCCTTCTTATTATACGATTTATATACTTATCATTCCAAGGTACTGAAGCATTGGTGATCGCACATTTAAAATTTTTAAAAAATTGGCAATTGATTTAACCGAATAATAAAGCAACCTCTGAACAGAATAATGTCAGGAGGTGATTTTGATGTCAAAAAATAAAAACATCAATAACAAGAATAACGCCGAATTCGGAATGGAAACGGATGTTAACCAAGTAATGCAGCAAAACCAAAAAGCTGAAGCTAAAAAGCAACAAGCTTCTGGTGCTTTTGCAAATAGCGGTTTGCAGAAGAAACCGAATTCAATGAATGCTGAGTTTGGCATGGAAACAAACGTTAACCAGGTGAAACAGCAAAACCAGCAAGCTGAAGCTAAAAAGCAACAAGCTTCTGGTGTATTTACAAACAGTGGTTTACAGAAAAAACTCACTTCAATGAACGCTGAGTTTGGCATGGAAACAGATGTTAACCATGTGAAACAGCAGAACCAGCAAGCTGAAGCTAAAAAACAGCAAGCTTCCGGCTCTTACGGTAAAAACCGTTTCCAAAACGGCAATAAATAATGCATTATTGAACCGGCAATTTATATTGCCGGTTTCTTTTATATTATACGAATAAATTACAACAGTTATTTTGGTTAAAATTGAATACGACTATGCAAAAAAAGTGCAAAAAAAAGAGCTGGAATTTTAGCCCCAGCCCTTTCTTCTTAGTACATTTTCATATATTGGTCGCGTTCCCACTGGTGAACAGTTGAACGGTACATATCGAACTCAATTTCTTTTGCTTCTTTAAAGTTCGCATAGATATGGTTGCCTAATGCTCTTTGAACCACTTCATCTTTTGCTAGTAATGCTAATGCATCATCTAAAGCTGCAGGCAGATTATCGATGCCGTTAGCTTTACGCTCTTCTTCGCTCATTACATAAATGTTTCGGTTAATTGCTGGTGGTGGTGTTGTTTTTTTGCGGATCCCTTCAAGACCCGCCTCTAAAATTACCGCCATCGCTAAATATGGATTTGCTGATGGGTCCACTGAACGAACTTCTACACGTGTTGATACGCCACGAGAAGAAGGAATACGGATTAACGGTGAACGGTTTTGCGCAGACCATGCTACGTAACATGGAGCTTCATAACCTGGTACTAAACGTTTATAAGAGTTTACTGTCGGATTTGTAATTGCAGTAAAACCTTGAACATGGTCAAGCACACCTGCCATGAATTGCATCGCTGTTTCAGAAAGCCCTAATTCAGTAGACTCATCATAAAATGCATTTTCTTTTCCTTTAAATAAAGAAACGTTAAAGTGCATTCCCGATCCAGCTTCACCGAATAAAGGTTTTGGCATGAATGTCGCATGTAAACCGTGCTTACGTGCAATTGTCTTAACAACTAATTTAAAAGTTTGGATGTTGTCGCATGCAGTAATAGCATCCGCATATTTAAAGTCAATCTCATGTTGACCCGGTGCAACTTCATGGTGAGAAGCTTCAATTTCAAAGCCCATTTCTTCCAATTCCAATACGATATCGCGACGGCAGTTTTCACCTAAATCTGTCGGTGCCAAGTCGAAATAGCCGCCGTGGTCATTTACTTCCAAGCTTGGCTCGCCTTTTGCATCCAGTTTAAACAGGAAAAACTCCGGTTCTGGTCCTAAGTTGAAATCTGTGAATCCTAGTTCTTTCATTTCCTTCAATACTCGTTTCAGGTTGTTACGTGGATCACCTGCAAATGGTGTACCGTTAGGATTGTAAATATCACAGATGAAACGTGCTACCTTCCCTTTTTCAGCTGTCCATGGGAAAATCATGAATGAATCATAATCCGGATACAAGTACATATCCGATTCTTCAATACGTACGAAACCTTCAATTGATGAACCATCAAACATCATTTTATTGTCCAATGCTTTATCTAGTTGGCTTACAGGAATTTCTACGTTTTTAATTGTCCCTAAAATATCTGTAAACTGTAAACGAATGAATTTTACTTGTTCTTCTTCTACTAGACGTTTAATATCGTCTTTTGTATATTTGCCCACTAAATTCCACACTCCTAAATTTGTTCAGTACCGATTTTACTCGATCTTTTATAATTTACACGCTATTGGTAAAAGCGCGATAAATCCCCTTGTCGAATAGATGTTTTTTGCATGCGTTGTGCCTGGCGCATTTCTTCACGTAAAATTTTGCGTAAGTCCGAATCGGAAATTTCTTTGCTCGCTTGCTGTGCTGCCGGATCATTTTTCAAAGCAAATACTTTTTTGATCCCTGCCATATTGATGCCCTGTTCAAGCATATCTTTGATTTCCAATAAAGTGTCGACATCATTTAAAGAAAACATGCGTCGATTTCCTTCTGTACGGTGCGGCTGAATTAAATCATGCTCTTCATAATAACGGATTTGTCTTGCTGTCAGATCCGTCAATTGCATGACGATACTTATCGATAATAGTGGCATTGAACGTCGAATTTCACTACTCAATTTAATTCACCTCCCTTATCGCTATATTACGACTTGTAATTTACATTGTCAAATGTATGTTAGAAAAACTGACATTACTTTTTTAAATGAGCGAAAAGTAAACAGAATATAGCGAATTTTACGCATATAGAAAAATCGCCCATTAAATGGACGATCCCTAAATATCACTTTAGCTTTTGGACAGCAGAACAAATAGCATATTTTACATGTTCATATGTTAAACCACCTTGGATGAAGGCTGTATAAGGAGGGCGGATTGGACCGTCTGCCGTTAATTCAATACTTGATCCTTGAACAAATGTACCTGCCGCCATAATGACATCATCTTCGTATCCAGGCATATAGGCAGGCTCCGGCGCAAAATGGGCATTAATAGGTGAAGCAGCCTGAATTTCACGACAGAAAGCTACCATCTGTTCCGCCGTTTGGAATGAAACGGATTGAATGAGATCCGTACGAACATCAGTATAATGGGGAGATGTTGTCATACCGATTTCCTCAAGCATTGCGGATGTAAAAATTGCACCTTTTAAACTTTGTGCAACAATATGCGGTGCCATGAAGAAACCTTGGTAAAAGTCTGCTAACGTATTTAATGAAGCGCCTGCCTCAGCTCCAATTCCCGGTGATGTCATACGGTATGCACATTTTTCAACTAAATCTGCGCGACCTGCAATATATCCACCGATTTTTGCAAAGCCCCCTCCAGGATTTTTAATTAATGAACCGGCCATTAAGTCAACGCCAACTTCTGTCGGTTCAAGTAATTCCACAAATTCACCGTAGCAGTTATCTACAAAAATAATGGCATTCGGTGCGATTGCCCGTATTTTCACAACCATTTCGGAAATTTGTTCAATCGTAAATGATGGACGTGTTGCATAGCCTTTGGAACGCTGTATCGCAATCATTTTCGTATTTTCGTTTACTGCCTTTTTTACACCTTCCCAATCGATTTTCTTATTGTCGATTAAATCTACATGAGAATAGCCAATCTTATAGTCTTTCAAGGAACCTGTATCCTTTTCGCCACCATCAACGATTGATTGTAGTGTATCGTACGGTTTGCCTGTAATATAAACCAATTCATCACCCGGTCGTAATACACCGAATAAACTTATTGTGATCGCATGTGTACCCGAAATGATCTGAGGACGTACGATGGCCGCCTCTGCCCCAAAAGTTTGCGCATATACACGCTCTAAATTATCTCGGCCCTCATCATCATATCCATACCCTGTTGAAGGATGAAGATGAAAGTCACTTACCTGATTATTTCGAAAAGCTGCCAGTACCTTTTGTTGATTATAAAATGCACGTTCATCGACTTCCTGATGATAAGTGCGGACTTTTTCTTCCACTTGTGCTGCAAGCGTTAATGTTTCAGCTAATAATATTGATTGAAATGCCATAATTCCTGCTCCATTCTGTTCAAACTGTATCCATTATACATGAAAAAAAATAGTTTTGACGAATGTTTGAAAAACTGCTATCGTCATGGTCGAAAGGACATTAAGGGAGAGATGTTTATGGCGTGGGATGTATTTAGTTTGATCGGAACGGTTGCCTTTGCCATTTCCGGGGCAATTGTGGCAATGGAAGAAGAGTATGATTTATTTGGGGTGTACATATTAGGTATCGTTACAGCTTTTGGCGGCGGGGCTATCCGTAATATATTAATCGGCCTGCCGGTTTCGACATTATGGAACCAGGAGCTTATGTTTCAATTCGCGCTTCTTGCGATTACGATTTTCTTTTTAATTCCGCATCATTTATTTAAACAGTGGAGTCGATGGGGATACGTTACCGACGCAATCGGATTATCCGCCTTTGCCATTCAAGGTGCAATGCATGCTGTCCACCTGGAGTTACCGATTGTAGCAGTAATTGTAGCTGCCGTTTTAACAGGTGCAGGCGGGGGGGTGGTTCGGGACTTGCTTGCCGGTAGAAGACCCATTATACTGCGTCACGAAATTTATGCCGTTTGGGCGGCCAGTGCAGGTTTCTTAATCGGCCTTGAAATTTTTAAGGGGGATTTGTTTTTATACTTTTTATTTGTTTCCATTACTGTCCTGCGGATATGTTCATACACTAAAGGCTGGAGCCTGCCATCAAAGAAAATTTATTATACAAAGTAGGATAACTAAAGGGAGTGCCGAATCAATCGGCACTCCCTTTCTTTTGGAAATTATTTAAATTCTAATTCTCCATCATAGGCCATCATTCCGCCATCTAAATTCGTTACATCAAAACCTTGCTCTGCCAGATATTCGCAAGCATTTGCACTGCGTACCCCGCCTTTACATACGACGATGTAGGATTTTGAATTGTCTAGTTCATTAGTACGTTCCGGGATTGAGCCAAGTGGAATATGTACAGCACCTGGAATCATTCCGTGTTCCACTTCAAAATCTTCACGAACATCGATTACATTTAAATCTTCATTTGCATCGAGTAAGTTGATCAGTTCATCTGTTGTCATCGTTTTCATCAAAAATCCTCCAATACTTATAGCATCTTAGTCATTATAATCAATCAGATCAAAATTCGCTACAAGTTTGGCTAGGTTGTTACTCTTCTTCCGTTAACGCTACATTTTTGGACGGTACAAAAGTAGAAATTGCATGCTTGTAAATAAGCTGCTGTTTTCCTTCCGATTCCAATAGTACGGTAAAGTTATCATATGATTTTATAAGTCCTTTTAATTGGAAGCCATTTAACAGAAATACCGTTACAAAAACATTATTTTTACGTAAATTGTTTAAAAAAGTATCTTGCAAATTTATCGATTTCATCGTCGTTCAATCTCCCTTACCTTAAAATACATGCAATAGTTACCTATTCGTTATGCGTACAAAATTTCCCTTTAAATTTAATGAATTTCAAATAAACTTTTTATTTTACTCCAATCATTTCCGATCCACGCAATTTCCATTTTATTTCGGAAATAGGTAAGTTGGCGTTTCGCATAGCGACGGGAATTTTGTTTAATCTGTTCCACTGCTTCTTCAAGTGAAACTAGTCCATCAAAATGGGCATACAGCTCTTTATAGCCGATCGCTTTAATCGCCTGGACATCGCGGATTCCCGCTTCATATAGCGCGCGGACTTCTTCGACAAGACCCGCTTCCATCATTAAATCGACACGTAAGTTAATTCTTTCATAAAGTTTTTCGCGATCCATATCCAACCCGATTATTACATGGTTATATAACGGTATGTCCCCTCGATTGAATTGCTCTTCTGCTCGAGAGACCCCTGCAAGTTCTGCCATTTCCATTGCCCGAATAACACGTCTTGTATTGTTCGGATGAATGGACGCCGCCGCTGCTGGGTCCATTTGAACAAGTTTCGCATGCATCGCTTGTGGCCCTAACACTTCAAGTTCTCTATAATAATTTTCGCGAGCTGTTTCATCGACCTCTTGTTTGGCAAATTGAAAATCATATAGGACAGATTGTACATATAACCCCGTTCCCCCAACAATAATCGGCATTTTCCCCCGAGCTTGAATCTCTTCAATTTTACCGCGGACAAGCTGTTGATATTCTGCAACCGAAAAGCCTTCTGTCGGTTCTTTAATATCAAGCAGGTGATGCGGAACCCCTTCCATTTCGGCTTCGGTAATTTTGGCCGTACCGATATCCATATGGCGGTAGATCTGCATAGAATCTCCGTTAATAATTTCACCGTCAATCTCTTTTGCCAAGCGGATACTCAGCGCTGTTTTTCCGGATGCTGTAGGACCGATAATGGCCACGACATCGATTTTTTTATTCATCTTTTAACCACCGTACAATTATTTCTTTTACTTGTTCTTTCTTTTTTTCGTTTAAAATTTCATGCCGCATCCCTTCAAATATATGCACCTTTACATGTTCTACACCCGCACGTGCAAACAGTTTACCAACATGAAATGCCCCTTCTGCTTCAGGCCCGGCAATCGGATCATATGTGCCGTTTACTACAAGTATTTTTAAATCAGGTCGTATTCGCGCATTTGCACGGTCATTTTCGAGCTTCAACATGCCTCCCGTTAAATCAACGAAAAATTGATTCGTCGGGATCACACCGCACAATGGATCATCAATATATTTTTGTACTTCCTCTTCATCGGTTGTAAGCCAGTCAAAATTTGTTTTCGGATTTTTAATTTTACGATTGAAACTGCTAAAACTAAGATCATTCATAAGATCACTTTGAATTTTTGCTCCCTGCAGGTTTACCAGCTGCTTCGCTATAATATGCCCTGCCTTATGAAGCAATGTCGGTGAACCCGTACCCGATAAAATCAGCCGTTCTATTTTATCACTATGCTGTTGGATAAAACGTCGTGCTATAAAAGAGCCCATACTGTGACCGAATATAATAGCCCGTTCTGCCGTTTCTTTCTTCAAAAAGGAAAGCACTTCTACAACATCATCTACAACAAGCTCAAATCCCTTTTCAGGTCCGAAATAACCAAATATGCCGTTTTTTTGCGCTGTAAAACCATGACCGCGATGATCATGCGCTGTTACAAAATACCCTTCATCACATAGCTTCTCCGCGAAATTTTCATATCGACCACTATGTTCCGACATCCCGTGCAAAATATGAATATGCCCTATACGCTTTTTACTTGGTGTATATGTACGGACAAAGATATCATGCCCGTCTGACATTGTGACAAAAAATGACCGTTGCTCCATAAAACCATCCCCTCGTTTATCCCGCATTAACTAGTAGTAATTTATCTGCCTCGAAAGCTTAGTGGCAGAGGCAAGACTACCCGTAAAAACCCGATTGGTTCGGGCCGACACAATGTTGGTCACACAAGCGTTGTCACAAAACGTGACGGTTTTAGCTTATGTTCCCTCTAATGAGTGGGAGTGAAGAGATTCCCCACTTATTGAAGTTTCACTGTATGAATTACATTACCCGTTTAAACATTTTTTCCACTTCATACGACGTAAAATGAATCAATACAGGTCGCCCATGCGGACATGTAAACGGATTGTCAGCATTTCGTAAGTCATTAATCAGTCTTTCCATCTGTTCTTTATTTAAATAATGATTCGCTTTAATCGACTTTTTGCAGCTCATCATAATGGCCGCATCTTCACGCAATTTTTTTATATCGGTTTTCCGTGCGCTTAGCACTTGCTCTATTAGTTCCTCTATAATTTCCTGTTCTTCGCCTTTCGGGAACCAAGTCGGGTATTCCCTTACAACAAATGAAGAAAGACCGAATTCCTCCAAGAAAACCCCTACTTCTTCAAGTGCCTCCTTGGATTCTTTTAGACGTAATGCCTCATCAGCCGCATAATGGAATGTTAAGGGCATGAGGAGAGTCTGGCGTTCGTTTGCATTCACTTCTCCGACTTTATCTCGGAAATATTCATACTTAATTCGTTCCTGTGCTGCATGCTGATCGATTAAATAAAATCCGTCTTCCATTTGGGCTACAATATACGTTCCGTGAATCTGTCCGACAATTTCAACTTGTGGAAAATGCCTTTTCGATTCGACTTCTTTCATTGGTGACTCTTCCAGGTACATTTCCTCTTCAATAGTCGGAACTTCATGGAAGTCTTCCGTAGAATGCTGTTCGCTGCTTTCCGGCTCGGGTGGAGCTGCAGGCACGACCTGTTGTTGTGTCGGGACCGGCGCATACGGCTCTTTTACAATGGATGCTTCACTTGATAATCGCTCAACAATTGTCGATAACTTATCCTCATTAAATGTCGGCTGCATTGCAGGTGCCGGATTCCAAATATTCATCTGTTCAGTTGGCGTTCGAATTGGTTTTTCCTTTTTTTCAGCGAGCGGAATACGGATAATCTCCCGAATCGCTGAACGGATCGTATCTTCAATAAGCTTCAGCAGTTCCGGCTCTTTACTTAAGCGTACCTGATGCTTCGCCGGATGGACATTGACATCTGTTAATTGCGGATCTCCCTCGACATACAAAAGTACGATTGGGAAACGCTCAATCGGTAAATACGTATGATATGCATCTATGATTGCCTTCTGAATCACGAAATGTTTGACCCAGCGCCCATTGACGAAAAGTGACATATAATTTTTCGAAGCACGCGTAACTTCAGGTAAACTTGCAAAACCATGTATTTTATAATCTTGATTTTCCCCTTCAAACGGCAGCATTTTCTTCGCATTGTGTGCACCGTATATTGCCGCCAATACTTGCTGCACCTGGCCGCGGCCGTTCGTTTGCAATAATGTTTGCCCATTATGCACAAGTTTAACCGCAATCGTCGGATAGCCTAGCGCAATCCGGTTAACAAAATCGATTGTATGTCCAAGCTCAGTTTGAATCGTTTTTAAATATTTCAGGCGTGCCGGTGTATTAAAGAATAGCTGTGCAACAGTAATATCTGTTCCCCTGCGCAGTGCGGTCGGCTGGTGTTCCTTCAAATGACCGCCTTCCATATACAGGTGCACACCTCCATTCCCGTCCGAAGTGCGTAATGATAACTTGGAAACCGAAGCAATCGATGCCAATGCTTCCCCGCGGAAACCGAGTGTCCGAATACGGAACAGATCCTGTTCTTTTTCTATTTTTGATGTAGCATGGCGGGAAAAGGATTTAAGAGCATCTTCCTCGTCCATCCCGCTTCCGTTATCAATGACTTGTATCGAATGAAGGCCCGCTTCTTCCAGGAAAATTTCGATTGACGTACTGCCCGCATCGATTGCATTTTCAACTAGCTCTTTCACGACAGATGAAGGGCGTTCAACTACTTCACCGGCTGCAATTTTATTCGATAGCCACTCATCCATTATTTGAATTTTTCCCAAAGCCGTTCCCTCCTTTATTGATTGCCTAGTAATTTTTGCTGCAGTTCATATAGTAATGTCATTGCCTGCATCGGTGTTGTGCCCATCACATTCAGCTTTGCCAATGCATCAAGCACTTCTTGTTGTTCCGGTGCGATTGCTGGTTCTTCCTCTATTGTAAACAATGAAAGCTGCTGGTCGTTCTCCATCACCTGTTCCGGTATTTGCGGATTTTGAGGTGGTTCTTGTTTATAATTGATCGCTTGCGGCTTTTCTTCATTCGCAGCCTCAAATTGCTCCAGTAATACGCGAGCACGTTGTAAAATCGTTTCAGGCATTTCTGCCAGCTCCGCCACATGGACACCGTAACTTTTATCTGCGGCACCTTTTTTCACTTTATGCAAAAATACAACCCGGCCATCTTGTTCGGTTGCACTGACATGAACATTTTGCAGACGTGAAAGCTCATTTTCCAAATCCGTCAGTTCATGATAGTGGGTAGAAAATAATGTGTTTGCCCCGATTTCATCATGAATATACTCCATCATCGCCTGTGCCAGACTCATCCCGTCATATGTTGATGTACCGCGTCCGATTTCATCAAACAGCAGCAGACTGTTTTTAGTGGCATGTGTAATGGCATGCTGTGATTCAAGCATCTCTACCATAAATGTCGATTGACCTGCCGCTAAGTCATCTGCTGCACCGATACGCGTGAAAATCTGATCAGTAATCGGAAGTATTGCTTCATCAGCCGGCACATAGCAACCCATTTGTGCCAATACGACGATGAGTGCTACTTGGCGCATATACGTACTTTTACCCGACATGTTCGGACCAGTAATCAGCATCATGTTTTTATCATTTGTCAGCACACAATCATTCGGTACATAACTTTGCTTATTGAGCATTTTCTCAACAACCGGATGTCTTCCTTCAATAATTTTCAAAGCACGTCCGTCATGGAATACCGGCTTTGTAAAACGGTATTTGTCCGTTACCATCGCAAAGCTCATCAGTACATCAAGCTCACTAATTTGGGCAGCCAATGCCTGTACACGGGGAATATACCCTTTTAACTGTTCACGCAATGCTACAAATAAATCATATTCCAGCGCAAGACTCTGCTCTTCGGCATTCAAAATTAGTGCTTCTTTTTCTTTTAATTCTTCTGTAATAAAACGCTCGGCATTCGCCAATGTTTGTTTTCGTTCAAAGCGTGCCAGGTCTGTATTATTCAAATGGGATTTTGTAATTTCGATATAATAGCCAAATACACGGTTATAGCCTATTTTTAAATTTTTAATTCCTGTCAGTTCACGTTCTTTTTGCTCAAGCTGGGCAATCCAGTCTTTCCCGTTTCGGGAGGCATCACGATATTCATCGAGCTGTGCATTGTAGCCATCGCGAATGACATCGCCTTCTTTGATTGAAATTGGCGGTTGATCGGTAATCGCCTCTGCCAGCAATTGTTCAATATCGGCGCATACGTCAAGCTTTTGTCCTAGTGCTGTACATTTTTCCAATCCGCAGTTTACAAGCTTTTGCTGAATCATCGGTACTTGGCGTAATGATTCACGCAGCTGTGCCAGATCACGTCCCCCAACAGAACCAAATGCAACTCGCCCTGCTAAACGCTCTAGATCATATACATTTTTCAGCAATGACGTTAATTCATCCCGCAAAAAGAAATCTTCCAGCAATTCTGTAACAATCGCCTGGCGTGCTTCAATTGCATTTTTCTTTGCAAGCGGCTGGTGCATCCACTGTTTCAGTTTTCGGCCTCCCATCGCCGTTACCGTTTCATCCAAAAGCCACAGCAATGTACCTTTAGAATCACCTCCGCGTATCGATTGAATCAACTCTAAATTACGTTTGGAATTCGTATCGATGCGAAGGAAGTTATGTGCCTCAGTATAGGTAAACGGCTGAATATGTGATAACGAACGCATTTGTGTACGTTCCACATATTGTAATAATCGCTTTGCCACGCCTTGCAGCTGAACCGGCAAATGAGCGACATACTGATTTGCTTTTACCGGATCCATTTCTTCTGTTTCAAGCGACAGAACGATACCACCTGCTTCCGCATAATCTGCAAGCAGTAACTGCAGCTGCTCGTTTACGATCAATTCTTTTATTGCATATGCTTGTACTTGCTGAATTAATTGTTTTGCACTTCCTTCAATAACAGAACAATTGGCTTCGCCTGTCGATACATCCAAATAGGCAAATACCATTTCATCATTTTCATTACTTTCAGCTGCTGCGATGAAATGATTGGATTTCCCGTCAAGTGCTTTCCCCTCTGTAATCGTACCTGGAGTAATTACTTGTACTACTTCACGTTTCACAACACCTTTTGCATGCTTTGGGTCTTCCGTCTGTTCGCATACCGCCACTTTAAAACCTTTTGAGACAAGTGTTTCGATATAGCCTTGTGCAGAATGATGCGGTACCCCACACATCGGAATCGGATTATCGGTATTGCCAGAGCGCGCTGTTAGTGTAATTTCCAGAAGCTGTGACGCTTTAATGGCATCATCAAAAAACAGTTCATAAAAATCGCCTAAACGGTAAAATAAAAAAGCATCCTTGTAATCTTGTTTTACGAGTAGATATTGTTGCATCATCGGTGTATATGTAGTCATGTTTATTTCCCTCACTTGCTAAAACTTGTACAAGTATTATACCATTTGACTCGCATTTTGCCTTGCAAACGAAAAGAAAAGGAATTGTCTGAAAGTAATCTTCAAACAATTCCACTCTGTTTACGATAGACTTTTGCAGTTTTTTACGACTTTAAATTTGCTGTTAAAAAATAGACGTTTTCACGAAAATGATGAGGAGTCATAATCTTTGCCATAATCTTTTCCGCCCGAGTCGGACGATGAAGACGATGACGAGGATGACGAGGATGATGATGAAGAAGTGCTGGATGGCTGCTGTGAACTTTCTTCATATGACCATTCATCTTCATAATCCAGTGGGTGTACATTAATCACAACTGTCGTTTCCCCAATTATCTCCACTAAAAATTCACGCTCGACCGTTACTTGGATTTTGTCGCCTTGCTTAGTAATCACTGCCTCAATACAATTCGGCGCTTGTAATACACGGACTTTTACATCATTTGAATCGACTTCATCTCCATCACGGAATGACAGTTTGACACGGTCCTTATAGGAAATTGTCTCTGTATGCACTGCCGTTTTTGAATGATTGTTATATGCGTACCAAACATTCACCTCGAATTTCCCCGTCACCTCAACAAATTTACCATTACGTTTCGCCTGGTATTGATGGTTAATTACCCAACAACCTAATATGCTCGTTGGCGCATTCGGTGGACAGAGCGTTTCTACACATTCGGTACGCTTCTTCCCTTTTGCAATAACTGCTTTCGTCACAATTTGACGTAAACGCTTCACCGAACATCTCTCCTTTCTTCAACTAACTCGACTTATTGTATGCGACAGGTGCCTAAAGGGTGAAATGAGTTTTTAGAAAAAAAAAACTACTACAAACCTTTGTTGTAGTAGCGCTTTTGCTATTGCTTCACTCAATTATACCTCGGTGCAGTTATGTCGGGAAGCGGGATAAGGCCTACATAGTGCTGTCTTATTTAGCCCATCTTTTATTTTATTGAAAGCTTCATTTGCTGAATGAAGCTTTTAACTGCTGATTTAACAGTTCATTAATTTGTTCAATTAACATTGGTTTATAATAATAGTATCCTTGCCCAACCTGACAGCCTAATCGCTTTAGCTCAAGATGCTGTTCTTCTGTTTCGATTCCTTCTGCTACAGATACCATATTCAAGTTATCCGAAAGCTGAATAATGGTTTTAATAACGGCATTCATCCGTGGATTCGCTAAGTTATCGACAAAACTTTTATCAATTTTGATTTCTTTAAATGGCAGTTCCTGCAAATAGCTGAGTGATGAATAACCAACACCAAAGTCATCAATCGATGTTTCAATCCCCAGCTGTTGCAACTCGTCGATTATTTTTTTTGCTCTTATGACATTTTCCAGTTCGACACTTTCGGTTATTTCAAATTTTATAAATTTCGGATCTATTTTATAGCTTTCTATAAGGGCAATGGAACTTTCTACAAATGCCGGATTATAAAAATGGCTTGGTGAAATATTGATCGATACTTGATACAATTTCAATCCCGCATCGTGTCGCTGTTTTTGCCATAGAAGCACCTTCTTGAAAATTTCGAGGTCTACTTTATAAATATTACCGGTATTTTCTGCAACCGGAATAAATAACGTCGGTGAGACAACACCTAAATCCTTCGAATTCCAACGTGCCAAAGCTTCAAAACTTTCAATTTCCCCTGTCATCAAGTTCACTTTCGGCTGGAGCATCGGAAAAAATTCACTATTTTTTAGACCGCGAGCAAAATGGGCCAGTACATTCATTTCTTGTTCTACAGATTCAATTAAACTCATATTAAAATTTTTAATAACAGTGCCCGTTACTTTAAGTGCACTTGATAACGCAATATCCGCCTGGCGGACTGCTTCTATGTAATTAATACGGGAACTAAAAGATGAAGTTCCTATTTTTAATGTTAAGTATACTTCTTTTCCATCAATATAATATGGCTCTGATAAAAACTGTTCAGCTACAATGGGTGGAATCTTCATTTCCCGTAATGATAAACGTGTCGCTACAATAATCGCTGAATGGGTATACCTCGCAATGATCGAGTCTGCGAATGATGGGATATTCTGTATTCGATTTGCTAGCTGACGCAGCACTTCATCCCCGCCTTGCCGGTCATACAAATCAATAATATTTTGATATTCTCCCGGTTCAATAATATATAAATGCCCCATCGACTGATTTGCAGTAAAATCATTTAAAATGATTTTAAAGCGTTCATAATTATTTAATCCGGATGCAACATCACAAAAAGCAAGACGGTGAATCGCACTTTTTTGGTCAAAATATTTTAATGCGAGTGTAACAATCGGTGCGATTCGGTTCATGAATTTTATTTCAATCGTTTTTGGTTCTGCCCGTTGTTCAAAGTACATTGTAAATAAACCGATCGTTTTTTCTTCTGAATTTAAAATTGGCTGACTCCACATTGAAACTATACGATATTTATCGATAATCGGTCTATATGCTTCATGATAAATCGATTGCTCTAAGTCTTTTAAAATGAGCGGTTTATTTATTTTCCTATTGTCTTTCATATCCATCAATAAAACTTTCTCATCGAGCTCCTTCAAATCTTTCCACATTTCACCGTAAATATTAATCATCCGGTCATTTTCATCAACAAGGACGATGGAACAATGGCATTTCTTTCCGAAAGTTATTTCAACCGATTTGCAAATATTACGTAATACATTTTCAAGTGGATGCCCTGTTTCCAGACTAAAGTAGACTTCACGTTCCAGCTCAATCAACGACTCTATGTTCATGGAGTCCGTTACATCTTTCATTATGATCACACAATATTGGAGTATTCCTTGCTGATTAAACATTGGTAAATGCCTGACTTCGTTCCAAAATGCATATCCATCTTTCCGGTAATGAAAGGATGATGTTTTAAATGTCAGTCCATTTTCAATACTTTCCTGAATCGAATTCTCATTTAACATGTCAGTAAGAGGTCCCTGTAGTAAAGAAAGCGTTGACCCGAGCACATCATCTTCCCTGTACCCTGTTGTTTGCGTAAAGATCTGGTTTACAAATTCAATTGTATACCCTTTATTCGGGTTAATAATTGCTACTGCCAAATCAATCTGCCGAGCCATCTGACATAACCAATCGTACAATCCTTCATCACTTACACTTAGATTATCAAATTCGTTCATTAGTAAAGTCCTTCCTATATAGTTCTAACTAACTTAAATCATAACAAAAAACAGTAGGAATATCGACATATTTATTGTCACATATTGCTAAACTTTTAGAATATTAACTCTACATAAAAAAAGATATCCACGTGGGATATCTTTAATAATTATTTTAAGAACATGAGCCTGGTGTACTATTACGTACTTTTGATCCTGTTTCGCCTTTTAGTACATCGCCGCCTGTAGAAGCAATAACTTCATCTGTAACATTATTCGCAATGGCATTTGATACTAATTGTAACAGTTCATTTACTTCTGTCTGTGATTGCTTAAATTGTTGAACGACTGGTAATTCATCGATTTCAGTTTCAATTCCCGTAATTTTACCTTCAATCATATTAAGCGCTTTTTCTTTCCCTAAGTGCTGAAAGTTAACCGCCTGCTTTTGCAATGCTTTTAAAGAAGCGATCTTTTCGCGGACAAATTGATTTTCATTAATTTGTTCTTCCGCTTTTTTGAAAAATTCTACTTCTTCAGTATTCGCAATCATATGGGCAATTTCTTTTGCTTTTTCTACAATCTCATCTTTTGTATACAATTTTGTTGTCATTTTACGAACTCCCCCTCTTTTGTCACTTCTTCTACAAACTCACCCATTAAAGAGTAAGATTTTGCTTCTAAAATTTTTACATTTACAAGCTTACCAATAAATTTTGGATCTGCCTTAAAGTTAACAAGACGGTTTTTGCGCGTATAGCCAGCTAACACATCATCGCGTCTTTTACTGCTGCCTTCAACTAAAACTTCAACTGTTTGACCTTCCAAACCTTTGAGCGCTTTTGCAGAATACTCAGAGACAACCGCATTTAAACGGTGCAGACGGTCTTTCTTTTCTTCCTCTGTTACATTATCGACCATTTTTGCAGCCGGTGTTCCTTCACGAGGCGAGTAAATATACGTGAACGCCATATCAAAGCCGACTTGACGATATAAATCAAGCGTTTCCTGGAATTGCTCTTCCGTTTCATTCGGATAGCCTACAATGATATCTGTTGTTAATGTTACACCCGGAATTGCCGCTTTAATTTTATCGACTAATTGCAGGAAATGCTCACGTGTGTATTTACGGGCCATAATTTTTAATATTTCGTTTGAACCGGACTGGACCGGTAAGTGGATATGGTCAACAAGATTACCGCCTTTTGCCAATACTTCGATTAAATGATCATCAAAGTCGCGCGGATGACTTGTCGTAAAGCGAATACGCGGAATATCGATTTTACGGAGCTCATCCATTAAATCACCTAGTCGGTATTCAATATCATCAAAGTCTTTGCCGTACGCATTGACATTTTGGCCTAAAAGCATAATTTCTTTATAGCCTTGTGCAGCCAATTCACGCACTTCCTGAATAATTTCTTCCGGGCGGCGAGAACGTTCCTTGCCTCGTGTATACGGAACGATACAATATGTACAGAACTTGTCGCAGCCGTACATAATATTCACCCATGCTTTAATCGAGCCAATACGTTTTTTCGGAAGGTTTTCAATGACATCGCCTTCTTTTGACCAAACTTCGACAACCATTTCCTTTGACATATAAGCATCGTGTAAAATATTCGGTAATCGGTGGATATTATGTGTCCCGAACACCATATCAACATGCTGATACTGTTTTAATATTTTGTTCACGACAGATTCTTCTTGCGACATACATCCGCAAACACCAATCAGCATTTCCGGATTTTTACGTTTATATTTTAACAGGAAGCCTAGCTCACCGAATACTTTATTTTCCGCATTTTCACGAATGGCGCACGTGTTTAGTAAAACAACATCCGCTTCTTCAATCATTTCAGTCGGTGTATAGCCAAGCTGCATGAAAATACCAGCCATTACTTCTGTGTCATGCTCATTCATTTGACAGCCGTATGTTCGAATATAAAACTTACGATCCTGTCCCATTCCTAAATATTTTTCTTCGATATCAAAATCTTTATGATATTTTACTTCTTCTTTACCGCGCTTTTTCGCGTCTTTTAGTGAAGGAGCCGTAAATACTTTCTCAAAATATTTACTATAGTCTTTTTCTTCCTTAGGTTGTTTAATCTGCTGACTAGCTAGTCGTTGTTCTTCATTCATCGACTACTTGCCCCCCTATCATTTATTACCTTTACTCATTTCATCATTATAGCGAACTGTTGCTGTTTGTTACAAGCTAGTCGATAAATTGTTTGTAACTATTCAGGTCATTATCACGTAAAATTGTAAAAAATGTGACACTCAATTTGATTACCTGTGCCCAATTCATTTCATATTCCGATTCAAATTGATGCTTTGGCAAGCGCAGAACATCTTGAAATAAACGTTTTGCTTCAATGTTTTGCTGCGCTAAATATGCTAAAAACGCCAAAAACAGCTTGTGGTCTTCCAGTTGCAATGCTTTATTTTCCAGCAGAGCATCTACCCGGCTTACAGGCGAATTGGCACGTTCAAACAATTTATTCAATTCACTTTCCAGTTTTTCATTTTTATAATGCAAAAAATTTAAAATATCGGTCATATTTTCTACCTCATTTTTAAAAAACATTTCAGTAAACTATCCTCTAAAAATAAAAGGCAGAAAGATTGCTCTATCTGCCTTTTACAAATACTATTTACTATCATCCATTTTCAGTACAGCCATAAATGCTTCCTGAGGAACCTCTACTGAACCTACTTGCTTCATACGTTTTTTACCCGCTTTTTGCTTTTCAAGTAATTTACGTTTACGTGAAATGTCACCGCCGTAACATTTAGCAAGTACGTTTTTACCCATTGATTTAATTGTCGAGCGGGCAATAATTTTTTGACCGATCGCAGCTTGCACCGGTACTTCGAATTGTTGACGCGGAATCAGCTCTTTTAATTTTTCAACGATTACTTTTCCGCGTTCATACGCAAAGTCTTTGTGTACGATGAAGCTTAATGCATCTACCTGTTCTCCGTTTAGCAGAATATCCATTTTGCTTAACTTAGAAGGCTGGTATCCGATTAATTCATAATCGAATGACGCATAGCCTTTCGTATTTGATTTTAAGAAATCAAAGAAATCGTAAACAATTTCAGCTAAAGGCATTTCATAAACGATTTTCACACGTGTGTCATCGATGTAATCCATCCCTGAGAAGTTACCGCGTTTCTTCTGGCAAAGCTCCATAACAGCACCTACGTAATCATTTGGTACCATGATTGTCGCTTTTACGTACGGCTCTTCAATGCGGTCGATTTTTTGCGGATCCGGCATCATTGACGGATTATCCACTTTCAATACCGAACCATCCGTTTTTGTCACTTCATAAATTACAGAAGGCGCAGTCGTGATTAAATCAATGTTGAATTCACGCTCAATACGTTCCTGAATAATTTCCATGTGCAATAGTCCTAAGAATCCGCATCGGAAACCGAATCCTAATGCCTGAGAAGTTTCTGCCTCATATTGTAACGCAGAGTCATTTAATTCCAGTTTTTCAAGTGCTTCACGTAAATCGTTGTATTTTGCTGTGTCAATTGGATAAAGACCGCAATACACCATCGGATTTAGTTTACGGTAACCTGGAAGCGGCTCTGTCGCAGCATGGCTGCCTGCAAAAGTTACTGTATCACCTACACGTGTGTCCTGAACATTTTTAATTGATGCTGTCAAATACCCTACATCACCAACTGTCAATTCAGCTTGTGGTACCGATTTTGGTGTATGAATCCCTACTTCAATTACTTCAAATTCTGCACCTGTTGCCATCATTTTAATTTTATCTCCGGCTTTAACCGTACCATTTACAATACGGATTGAAATGATAACACCCTTATATGCATCATATACAGAGTCGAAAATCAGTGCTTGTAATGGGGCATCTGGATCACCTTGTGGGGCAGGTACTTTTTCAACGATCTGCTCCAAAATATCCTGGATCCCAATTCCTGCTTTTGCTGATGCAAGTACTGCTTCAGAAGCGTCCAGCCCAATCACATCTTCCACTTCAGCGCGAACACGCTCCGGATCTGCAGCAGGTAAGTCGATTTTGTTGATTACCGGTAAGATTTCCAGATCATTGTCCAATGCCAAATATACGTTAGCCAGCGTTTGTGCTTCAATTCCCTGTGCAGCATCTACTACTAGAATGGCACCTTCACATGCCGCTAATGAACGTGATACTTCATATGTGAAATCGACGTGACCCGGTGTATCGATCAGATGGAATGTATAGATTTCGCCATTTTTAGCATTATATTTCAATTGTACGGCATTTAATTTAATTGTAATTCCGCGTTCACGCTCAAGATCCATAGAATCCAGCAGCTGCGATTTCATTTCGCGTTGTGTAACGGTTTGCGTCGTTTCCAATAAACGGTCCGCAAGAGTTGATTTTCCGTGGTCAATATGTGCAATAATCGAGAAATTTCGGATATTCTCTTGTCGTTTTAAACGTTGTTCTCGGTTCATGTATTATTCCTCTCCTAATTAGAAAAAACACCTGAGCCCATTTAGGGTTGGTGTCACTACATATGTAGGTTATTCATCCATTTACTTTTCTACTAAAATACAGCCTCTATCTCCCACCAATTTTAAGTAATGGAACATAGAGGCATAACGTATTTTAAATTATACTATGAATTGTAGTAAAACGACAACAGCGAACCTTCACCTACAATAGGAAAACCGTATTTCGCACTAAACTATAGCGAAATACGGTTTTTCATATTTGAGCGAGTAGCCGTGCTGAAATTGCTCTACGTGTCTCACACTACCCGCCTGCTATTTGTAAATCAATTAATACTTAAACTGCTGATTCAACGAAAGCAACCCGAATCGCCTGTGCTAAAACCGCCATCGTTCGTTGAAGTTCTTCTTCGGTGTTGTCGATACCCCCAAATTCAATCAGCAATACATTTGTTGCAAGATCTTGATTATAAACACCATCTACACCAGTACCAGACTTTTTAATAATTCCTCGTGAAATGCCAGGCACAATGCTGTTCACTTGCTCACTCAGCATTGTTGCATAAGCTAAATTCGCTTCATATGCAGGATGTTCCGCGCCGACAACAAAAGCAATTTTTGCATATTGTTCATTATTTGCTGTAAGTGTCGTTACTTTTTTAGGGGCTGAATCCCGGTGAAAATCGATTACAAGTTCATATTCGTTTTCTTCCAAATACTGTGCCAATACAGGTCGAGCCACTTTGTACGCTTGGTGAAATGTTGCATCAACCTGTTTCATTTCGGTCATAACATCAAAATCTACAATATGTGGTGTTAAACCGTTTAATTCAAGATAATGCTGCATCATTTCTTGTAGTGAAAAGATATTCATTTCTTCATCATAAACTGCCTGCATCCCTTTTGTTTTTTTGACGATTGGCTTATAGGATTCGTGTGAATGTGTGAACATCAACAGTACATTGAATGGATCAATTTTCGGTTCTTCAGGTACTGTCACAATTGGCTCTGCCGCCGCATAAACAACGTGGGGACGTTCACTTTTACTTTTTTGTGTAGTCATTTCATTATTTGGAAAAGGGAATTGCCCAATAATGATAGGCAGTGAAAATAAAAATAAGAACAATAATGAGAAGCGTTTTAGTTTCCGCAAACACATCACCCTTTCTCCAATACAATATGGGAGAAGAGTAAAACTTAGAACGTATAACTAGCTTTTATTGTTCAGAAAATAAATTGCCGGTTAATTACCGGCTTTTTGTTTTTCTTCAAGCCATTTAAACAAGCCTTCGCCTAGTAAAAATGCATATTGACTCAGCCAGAAGTCAACCTCTTTCGGAGTAACCATCAACCGCTCCGGATGGGTACTGAATACTTCTTCAAATAATTGTCGTCGATCTTCTGTCGGCCATGTTGCCCACTGACCGAAAATCGGCTCAACTTTCGTTAAATCGACTTCCTCGTTTACAGGTGTCCAGCTTGTAACTGAGAGCTTGCCTGAAGGTTTGTCTCTTTCCTGTATTTTAGCCGCAATCGACCTGAATGCTACATCTATTGCATCGGCTATTAAAATTGGTGCTTCCACAACTGTCGGAACTCCGATCGCTGTTACCGGTACGCCGAGCATTTCCTTTGAAATTTCCTTGCGATGGTTGCCGACACCTCCACCTGGATGTATGCCGGTATCTGTCAGTTGGATTGTCCGGCATAAGCGGGCACTTCCGCTTGTTGCAAGCGCATCGACGATAATAACAAGTGCAGGTTTAATTTTTTCTGCCAATGCATGAATATAATCGCTCGTCTCAAATCCTGTCTGCCCTGTAACACCTGGTGCATACAAAATAAACTTCGGGGAATCCAGTTCCGATTGTTTTTTATGCATCGCATCGATTGTATAAGGGCCAATCGCATCTGGGGTAATCGTCTTGTTTCCTAAACCGATCACTAGAATTTTTGAATCCGCCGTAATCTTGACATCCTTGTGCAGATCATGCAGGTAATGGATTAAAGATTCCTGCATTTGCTCAAATCCATGTCGGTCTTCCGAAGTTAATGTAGGGATCGACAACGTTATATACGTCCCTTGCTTTTTACTTATTCTTTCTTCCCCAGTAGCATTCACTTCAACTTTTGTGATTTTGACACGATTTTGTTGGGATTCTTCCATGTGAATGCCACGTTCATGTTCCAATGTTTCCTTTTGTTGTTTCGTTTGATGTTGGACAACTTCTGCTGTTTCATCAATTAAATCTGTTCGATTCCAATCAATTTTTTTCATAATGCACCTCCACAATTCAGTTTGTTCAAACTGTCAAGTAAATATTCTTTGCATTTATGTATTGCAATTCTTTCAATCCTTTGGTAGAATGATTTTTGTTGTATTGACACATGAATAAGTGAGAAAATACTCATCTCGTACCTAAATCTAGGAGGTGAAAGAAATGCCAAACATTAAATCTGCTATCAAACGTGTAAAAGTTAACGAAAAAGCTAACGCTGCTAACGCACAAGCAAAATCTGCAATGCGTACTACAGTTAAAAAAGCTGAGCAAGCGATCGCAACAGGTGCTGAAAACACACAAGAATTAGTAGTTGCTGCTTCTAAAGCATTAGATAAAGCTGCTTCTAAAGGTCTTATTCACAAAAACGCGGCTTCTCGTAAAAAGTCTCGTTTAGCGAAAAAAGCTTAATTGTAAACTTATAAAGCCAACTGTGCATCCGCACAGTTGGCTTTTTTCGTTGTTTTCTAGAATATAATAATTTCTATAGTTTCTTCATTAAAAACAGCTCAAGATGACGCTCACGATTTCCGCCTGTTGTTTTCAACTGGAGGTCTACTTCCGCCAGACTATAGAGTGCTTGCAGTAAACGCTGGTCGGATGGTCGGTTTCTTTGACCTGAAATAATCTGCACTCGGTATGGATGAATTTTAAGCTGCTTTGCAATCTGTTGCTGATGGTACCCCTTTTTTTGCAAATAGAAAATATTAGTCATCGTCCGGATATTATTTGCTAAGAGACCTACAAGTTTGATTGGTTCTTCTTTTTGTCGTAATAGATCATGATATATTTTGAGCGCTTCTTCTTGATTATGCTCCAAATAGGCATTCAGCATTTTAAATGCATCATGCTCAAGCGTTTTTGCTACTAAATCCTCTACAAGTTCACGTGTAATTTCATGATCCTCACCTAAATACAAGGCCATCTTTTCTATTTCCATCTGAAGCTGGAGCATATTGGGACCAACCATTTCAAGAAGCTTACCGACTGCTTCATCTTTAATTGCTTTCCCATGCTGCTGTGCTTCATTTTTTACCCATACATTCAAGTCGTTGTTTTGAGGTGTTTCCGCTATAAGCACTGTACATTTTTCTTTCATAAGCTTCGTTACTTTTTTACGCTCATCCAACTTTTCGTACGGCGCGATAAATACGGTAATGGCTGTATCAGTAGGATGTTGCAGCCAGCTTTCAAGGCGCTTTAAATCATGGTCAATCTTTTCTTTGCCCTTTTCAGTCGCTTTTAAAAATGATGCATTTTTAGCTATTATTAATTTACGTTCCGAAAAAAACGGAATCGTATCCGCTTCATCAATAACATAATCAATCGGCTGTTCATTTAAGTCAAAGGTCATGATTTCCGCTTCTTCATTTTTTTGAAGAGCCGCCTTCAACTGCTTAATTGTTTCATCTACAAAATAGGATTCTTCTCCTACAAGCAAGTAAACCGGTGCGAAATTCCCCTTTTTAAAATCTTGCCATACTTTTGTTATCATACTGGGAACCTCCTTTACTTTCGTAGTTCTAAGTATACCATTTTTTACGTTATTGAGGATGTCCAGTTTCTTATCTCAATATGCCATGAAAAAAATATCCTTTCTATCTCCTCTCAATTAATTTATGGATATTTATTGAAAATCTCAACGATATACTAAACCAATAAAAGGAATAATTAGCATTTCATATAGCATTTTCAGTTAGAATATTCTATAATTATTGAAGATTAGGAGGGATACTTATGGCAGGACATCAAGATCCAAACTATGTAGCTGAAAACCCATTTGAAGGTCGTGGCCGCGCGATGAAAAGCAATGACTTCCCAGATGCCGGTTACGGTTTCGCCATCGGTGGCGGATTCTTCATCGTATTGTTTATTATTGCAATAATCGTAGAAGCAGCTACACGTCTGTAATTCCTTAGTAGTGGAATGATTTCTTATTAACATGAGAAATCATCCCACTTTTTTATTTCCTGAAAAGAGCATTCGATTTTTCTATATATATTTGATTCTCAGAGATGGAGACTTCTACCGTACCATCTAATCCAGTTGTTGCGTATGGGATATTTTTCGCTTCAAACCGATTAACAACATCAATATGCGGATGATTGTATCTGTTATTTTCTCCTGCCATAAACACGGCAAATTTAGGGTTTGTTACTGTGACAAATTCCTCGATGCTAGATGTTTTACTGCCATGATGCCCACCTTTTAACAAATCGATATTTCGCAATTTCTCTTCATAAAGCTTAATCAGCTCCTTCTCGCCTTCCTGCTCCAAATCCCCTGTAAACAATGCGCGAAATGCATTATGCTTTACGAAAAGAACGAGGGAATCATTATTTCCTTCATATTCAATTTCCAGCGGCCATAAATATTCAAAAGCAGTTTGTCCGATTTGCCACTTATGACCAGCCATTTTCTCGATCAGTTTTGTATTTGTTTTCTCTAGCTCATACAAAAAATCATTCATAACCGGCTTAGCGATCGAGCCTGGTGTCACATGAACCTCCTTTACAAGGATTTCCCGCAACACCTCTTCAGCCCCCTCTACATGATCGGCATCCGCATGTGACAGCACAAATGTGTCGATTGTTTGCATCCCTCGACCTTTCAAATAGGGAACAACAACTTGACGCCCTACTTCATATACGGTTTTGCGCTCCTTCCATTCTTCCTGTTCAAATCGTAATAAGCCCCCTGCATCTATAACGATCACCGATTTTCTGCGTGGTAACTCAATAACAATGCAGTCCCCTTGACCGACATTGACAAAAGCAATTTTCAGATCACTATGCAAAAGTGGCTGTACATGAAATATAAAGGCAGGCAGTATTAAAGCAATGAAGACCTTTTTTAACGGAGCATGCTGATCGAGCAAATAAAAAGCGAAAAAAAACAGAACTATATAAAAGGATCAGCCACATAATTGAAGGTTTACCAGGGTTCCACATTTGAACAATCGGCTGCTGAATATAAAGAATGAAATTTGTCAGCGCTGTACGCAAGGGCTCATAAATATAAAACAGGAAGGAGTCAAGCGGGAATGGCAAAAAAGTCAGTACAAGAGCAAATAAATTGATTGGCAAAATAATAAAGGAAAATAGAGGGACGAAAAAAATATTGGCGATAAAAGAGGAAAGGCTGATTTCATAAAAATGGTGTAGTAACAAAGGGTAAACGAGGATTTGACAAACAAAAGTAATATAAAAAGATTGTACCCAAAAATTAGAATAGCGCGCTAAAATACGGCCGGAATATACTAAGCTGTAAGTAGCCAAATACGATAGCTGAAAGCCGACTTGAAAAACCGCACCAGGCTCCAGTAATACAAACATAATAAAGCTAATTGACAGTGCATCATCCATCGGTATTTTCCAGCGAAAATACTGCGCAAGCATGATTAATTCCACGACGCTGACCGCACGCCAGATAGACGGTGCTCCTCCTGCTAAAACTGCATATAACGGCAATAAAATAAGCAGCAAAATTGTAGCGATTTCTCTACGAATCCTCAAGCGAAGCCACAACTGAAAAAACAGGAATGAGACAAGTGCGACATGCAAACCCGAAATCGCGAATAAATGGGTAATCCCAAGCTTTTGATAGGCGCGATTTAATTGGTCATCGACATTTTCCTGGAAACCAATCAATAGAGCTTGTGCCTCTGCTGCAAGCGACGGCGGGAAAGTTTCGACAATGTGGCGCTTTAACTGAAAGCGCTGTTCAAAAATAGGCTGCATGATGGATTTTTTTTGATGGGAATATTGAAGCTGTTGAATTTCGATGATTCCTCTTGCATTTCTGCTTTGCAAATAGCGGGCCATAGAAAAGCCATAGCGGTGTGCAGGGATTGATGGGGATACTTGCTTCCCGGTTACAATAAAACTTGTACCAGCGAGCTGCTGTGCCTCAAAGCGATGTTTTTCTTTTTCATTTCTCAATTCATAGGTAACATATACTTTCTCACCCGATTCATTAATCATGAATCCTCGCAGCATCACACCATTTATATTGTACTCATCAGTCCATGTCAACAATGCGGGAAGCTCAACCGGCAATGAAAGCTTATTGGCCTCATAGGAGAAATAGCTGTAACTCCCAATCCCAACAATTAAAATAAGCAACAGATGAATGTTTAACAGTCGTTTATAATGACTAAATAATAACAAAAAAGCAAGCAGGAAAAGAAGCCTTCCCGATTCAAATGCAGCAAGTGCACTAATACAAATCGAAAAGGCGTAAAAAATCCAGTTATGCCTGAATAAGTTTACCAAATAAAGCATGCATCTTCTCCTCTAATGGGAGCAATTGATCGCGGCTTGCGCCTAACTCACGTAGTTTTTCGAGCATTTCAGCGGTTAGTGCGAACTTTTCATCTTGCAGAAAGTCAATTTTTGCTTCATCAAATGGAATATGTGCAACATGGACGTTAGCTTTTTTGAACAATTCCATTGCATAATTATTATTTTTATAATCTTTTGCATAATACACATTTTTAATTCCGGCCTGAATAATTGTCTTCGTACATGGCAGGCATGGGAAATGTGTGACATAAAGATCCGCACCATTTGCTGGCGTACCATATTTTGCACATTGCAGTAATGCATTTGTTTCAGCATGCACTGTGCGGACACAATGGTTGTCCACAACATAGCAACCTTCTTCGATACAGTGTTCGTCACCTGAAATGGATCCATTATATCCGCCGGCAATGATGCGCTTCTCCCGTACAATTGTCGCACCAACTGCAAGACGACTGCATGTGCTTCTTAATGCGAGTAAATGACTTTGCGCCATAAAAAATTGATCCCAAGTAATTCGCTCCATATGATAACCCCCAAATGTTTTGTCACCTATCAGTTTAAACGTAGTTCCTGTCATTCGCAATGCAGGTTTGTTCAGAAATTTCACTTTATCCCGCATTAACGGGTAGTAATTTATCTGTCTCGAAAGCGTAGCGGCAGAGACAAAACTACCCGTAAAAGCCCGATTGGTTCGGGCCAACATGATGTTGGTCACACAAGCGTTGTCACAGGACGTGACGGTTTTAGCTTGTGTTCCTTCTAATCCGCGGGGAAAGAACGTCCCCACTGAGTGAAGTTTCACTTTATTTTACATCAATTAAGTCTTTTAACTGTTCAAATGTCTTATCACCGATTCCCGTGACATTTTTTAAGTCTTCAATGATTTGAAAATTTCCTTGTTCGGACCGATGCTGAATAATCGCAGCCGCCTTGGCTGGGCCAATTCCTGGCAGCTGAGTCAATTCCCCTTCAGATGCTTTATTTATATTAATTTTCCCGTTGGAACTTCCACTACCGGAACCGGTTGCCGGACTCGCCTGTATCATCTGTTCCATTAACTCTTCAGGTTCTTCCCCTATTTTCGGTATATAGATTACCATTTCATCGTGAAGCTTTTGAGCATGGTTAATGAGCACCGGATTGGCATCGTCCGTGTATCCTCCTGCCGCTTCAACAGCATCGACAATCCGTTGTTCTTCGGATAATGTGTACACACCCGGATATATTATCGCGCCTTTTACATCCACCACTATTGGCTTAGATTCAGTTTCGATTTCCGTTTCCGATATTGTGGAAGGTTCATCACTTGCAGCAAGTGTCATTTGGTCAATTGTTTCGATCGTAGCACGGTTAGAGGAATCATCAAAGACTAATAAGTAAATCAAAATGGCTGCAACTACTCCGCCCAGTAGGGCAATTTGCTTTTTATACTTCTCCAGAAATGGCTGCAAAATAAAAAACACCCTTTCATAAAGAAGGTTTTATATATGGAGCTTATCTCCACTATACAAATTCCACTTCTTTATGAAAAGGTATTTCAATCAAAACTGCCGAAACTTACTTTTTCTACTATTTTATTTAACCGCCCGAATAAAAATTCGTTCGCTTTCATCAGTCGGTTGTGCTGTCGTCCAGTCTGCCGTCACTTCAACATGAGAAAAACCAATTTCTTTCAGCCATTTCACATATTGCCCATATGCAAATGTGCGCTGATAATGTTCCTCGTCAAAACGTTCATACAGTCCGCTTTCTGTTAATACAAAAAACGTCATCTGATGATACACGGAATGCGGTTCTTCACCCGGTTCAGTATGCCAAACATAAGAAATTTCCCCGTCATCAAACGTAAAAGGACCATCCAGAAAAATATCGTCCATCTTAAATAATGAATGTACATCAAAGAATAGCTGTCCGCCTTCACGAAGACTGTCAAATATCCGCTTCAATGTTTCCATTACATTGTGATGCTCTTTTACATAGTTGATCGAGTCAATCGGAATAATGGCAACATCCAAGTCGCTGAAGCCTTCCAGCTCGTCCATTGACATAGCAAAAAGAGGCATTGTAACTTTCTCAGCATCCATACGGGCACTGGCAATGGATAGCATTTCTTCCGATAAATCAATCCCTGATACAGCGTAACCGGCTTTATGCAACATTAATGCAAGTGTTCCTGTACCACAGCCAATATCGAGCAGATTTTTATAGTTCTGTGCAGGTGCATATGTCTGAATCCATTCCACATATTCCGTGTACGGGATATCGGTCATCAATTCATCATAAACTTCTGCAAAACGCTCATAACTATTCATTGTCCATTTGTGGCGCGTCTAGTTGTGGTGCATCTCCCCATAGGCGCTCTAGGTTGTAATAGGCACGCTCATCTTTATGGAAAATATGTGCAACAACATCACCCATATCGACTAAAATCCAGCGTGCTGTGTCAAAGCCTTCAAGTTTACGAACTGTGTAACCCGCTTCTTCTGCTTTTTCTTTAATTTCACGTGCAATTGCCTGTACTTGGCGCTCTGAGCTACCTTCCGCAATGATGAAATAATCAGCTAAAAGTGAAATCCCCTGCATATTCAATGCAACGATATCCTCTCCTCGCTTGTCATCGATTGCTTTGTACGTAATATTTAATAACGTTTCATTCATGTATGTTTATTCCTCTCTTATTAAGCTGTTGTAGCATTCAATTGAAACAGGGTAAATCGCCTGCTGTGACGAAACTAAAAAACTGAGCGTATGGGTCACACATGCCCGGAATGCATCCTCTAAACTGATGTCTGCCAATGTTCTTAGTTCCTCTACACCGAGAAATTTACGATTTGGTTCAATCATATCTGCTACATAAATAATTTTCTCAAAATTTGTCATATTCGCACGTCCGGTAGTATGGTAACGAATTGCATTTAAAATGGCTTCATCATTAATTTGGAATTCCGTCTCGACAATCCAGGCACCGACCGGACCATGCAATATTTCTGCATCCCAGTCAAGCAGGCGTGCATCCAACTGCTTATCGGTTACAACTTGCTTCATCCAGGCAACATCCGCATATTTGGCGATATCATGGAAAATTGCCGCAATCTCTGCTTTTTTGGGATTCTCATCGTATTGGTGAGCTAAACGGATCGCTGTTTCCATTACACCAATCGTATGAATATACCGCTTTTCGGGCATTCGCTCTTTAATCGCTGCCAACATCGTTTGACGTTCCATACAAACCTTCCTTTCGAATATACTGTTCAACTGCAGCAGGCAATAAAAACTGTAAAGGTGCCTCTGTTTGCTGTAATCGATTTCGAATATATGTTGAAGAAAGGTCAATTTGCGGAGCTTCCACCATACACACATCATAGGTTGATTTTGCTTCACTGCCAGGGCGCTTTACTCCAACAAATGTGACAAGTTCCATTAACTCATCGATACGGTGCCATGTATGCAAAGAATCGATCATGTCCCCGCCGATAATAAAATAAAACTGTGTTTGTGGTTCTCTTTCGCACAATGCTTTCATTGTATCGATTGTATAGGATACCCCTCCGCGCTCAAGTTCATATGTTTCCACATGAAAATATGGAATGTCCTCGATCGCCAGTTCAACCATCCGCAGACGCTGTGCATTTGTTGCCGAGCGGGACAAATCCTTATGAGGCGGTTTTGCATTCGGCATGAAGCGTACTTCCGACAAACCAAGCGCTGCATACACTTCATTGGCCATCATTAAATGTCCGATATGCGGTGGATTAAAGGTTCCGCCAAAAAGACCGACTTTCTTCATTACACTTCACCTTATTTCGTAGCTACTTTAGGTAATACGATTTTTTTATTGTTGCGTGATTCTTTATATAATACAACTGTCAAACCGATCAGTTGAACGAGCTCTGCACGAGTACCGGCAGCCAGTTCTTCCGCCACGACATTTTTGTCTTCTTCACAGTTGTCTAAAATGCGTACTTTAATAAGTTCGCGTGCTTCCAATACATCGCGTAATTGTGCAATCATTGCATCATTTACGCCACCTTTCCCAACTTGGAAAATTGGATCTAAGTGATGTGCCTCAGCACGTAAAAAACGTTTTTGTTTACCTGTTAACATAATTTCCTCCTAATTGCGCCGTTAAACGGGCAATCATTGCATTTGTATTTGGATAATGACCTAACCAGTGTTCGTAGGCTATCGCACCTTGATGCACGAACATGCCTAACCCATTGATAATTATCGCACCTTTTTGCTCAGCCGCTTGCAAAAATGGCGTCATTAATGGATTATACACAATATCTGCAGCAATTGCGCCTGCCGGGAACTTTTCAAGCGAAAATGGTAATGCAAAGTCGCCTGTTGTCATCCCTGCTGGTGTTGTTTGAATAAAAATTTCAAAATTAGCCAGGCTTCGTTCTGCTTCTTGCATAGAAACAGCTTTGCCGGCATGCATGTCGTCAATGATCCGCTGTGCATTTTCAACTGTTCGGTTGGCAATAGTTATATTTTTATAACCTGTAAGCTGTAGAGCAAATGCAATACCACGGGCTGCGCCACCTGCTCCGATTAGTAAAATCGGTGCGTCCCGCTTTATTGTACCGATCGCATGCTCAAGTGATCTTACAAAACCAGGACCGTCAGTATTATAGCCTTTTAATATACCTTCTGCAGTGCGCACGACCGTGTTGACGGCACCCATTTTTTCCGCAAGTTCGTCGAGCTCATCCAGGAACGGAATGATCGTTTGTTTATGCGGAATCGTTACATTCCAGCCGCTTGTCCCTAACAGTTTGAATGATGCAACAGCTTGTTGTAGATGTTCTGGCTTCACGTGTATCGGAATATACGTTGCATCCACATTTCCCTCTTCATACCATGCATTATGCATTTCTGGAGATTTTGACTGTGCAATCGGATCCCCAATAACCGCAAACCACTTTTTCATCGACATTTCCCTCTTTCCTACTACCATTCATTCACTACAAAGTAACACTTGCTCCTACTGATGAAGAGACCGTTCAGTTAAATCAGTGACGGGCGAATGAATACTTCTACGCCTTTTGGTGCGTGTGCTGCTACGACAACATTGGCATGCTGCACAGTAACCCAGCCTAGCCCTGAGATGACTACATCTGTTTTCGGTTCTTTAATCGAAAACTCGTGACGCACTAATGGCGGTAATTGATCGATATGTTTAGATGTTGGAGGTGCCAGTAACTCACCTTTGTGCTCTTCATATAATTGATCCGCACGTTCCAGCTTCGTACGGTGAATCGGTAAGTCATTTGCCACATGGACAGTAAATGCCGAACGCTCGCCTTGAATAAAATCAAAACGGGCAAGAGCACCGATAAATAGGGTTTGTCCAGCATTTTGCTGGTACACTTTTGGTTTAATTTCTTTTTTCGGCATAATATATTTTAATTCACTTGAATCGATATGGTGTGCCATTTGGTGATGATTAATAATACCAGGTGTATCATATAAAGATGATCCGTCATCTAGCGGAATGCCAATCATATCAAGCGTAGTTCCCGGGAAATGAGAAGTTGTAATAATTTCTCCTTCACCTGTAGCTTGCTTAATAATCCGGTTGATAAACGTCGATTTGCCGACATTTGTACAACCTACAACATATACATCTTTGCCATTACGGTATTCTTCAATTGCTTCAACGACTTCCTGCATGCCTAATCCTTTATGTGCCGAAACAAGCTTCACATCAACAGGCTTCAAACCAAGTGCTTTCGCTTCACGTTTTAACCAGTTAATTACTTTCTTTTCTTTTACCGATTTAGGTAAAAGGTCTGCTTTATTTGCTACTAAAAGAACGGGATTATTTCCAACGAATCGGTGTAAACCTGGTAGCCAGCTGCCGTTAAAATCGAATATATCCACGATTTTTACGATTAGACCCTGCTGTTGTCCAAGGCCGTTTAAAATACGTAAAAAATCATCATCCGTTAAACTAACAGGTTGGATTTCATTATAGTTTTTTAAACGGAAACAACGTTGACAAATAATCATTTCCTTTTCCAGCGAGGATGCAGGTGCATACCCTAATCCATTTTTATCTTCAGTTTGAATCACTGTTCCACAGCCAATACATTGTGGCATTTCATTCATTCACTATTTCCTCCTAACTACTATTGCACATTCATGCAAAAAAAACTTGGGTCGTTTTTAGTCTTCCCAAGGATACTTTCCTTTTCGCTTTAAATCGTTATATACACGACGTTCGACGAAGCGGTTAAATTTTGTAACGAGTCCATCAGAGTCAGCAACAGGACGAACTAAAAACGTATAAAGTTTTTGACGTTTTGCACCCATCACATCTGTTAATAGCTGATCTCCCAGCATCGCAACTTCATGGCGACGTAGACGCAGCTGAACAAGGGCCGCATAATATGCTGCACCTAATGGTTTTTTTGCACGAAAAATAAACGGTATGCCATGCGGTTCTGCAAACTGGCGCACCCGTGCTTCATGGTTGTTTGAGGCAATGATAATTTTTATGCCTGCTTCACGCATCATTTCAAACCATTGTACAAGCTCTTCCGTTGCATCAGCACGGTCCCATTCAACAAGCGTATTATCTAAATCTGTTATGATCCCTTTAATGCCTAAATCCTTTAATTTTTCCGGTGTAATTTCATATACACTGCGAATAAATTCATCTGGTAATAAAAAGTTGTACAAAGCCGTAACCCCTAACTCAAAATTTATTTATTCATTATACCATAGTAGCAAAGGCTTCTCCCATTTTTATCTTCGCCCCATTTGTTACATTCTCCGTAAATTCAATTGTATTTTGTTCGAATAACATTACAACAGTTGAGCCAAAAGCAAAATAGCCAACTTCTTCGCCTTTTTTCCACTGTGTGGATGTGTTCGTAAGTTCGATTGAATTCACAAATGTCGCTCCTACTTTAATGAATGCTGTATAATGATCTTTTTCATAGTTAATTTCGCTAATCATACGATAATTATGACTGATCGGTTTTTTCCCGTATTGTAAGCCCATCTGGTTAACAGGATAAGACTTTTGCCCAAGTATGTATTGTCGCGTAACAACACCATCAATCGGACTATGAATACGGTGATAATCTGCAGGACTCAAGTAAAAAACAATATATTTGCCATTATTATACCTCTTTGCCTGTGTTTCATTTCCCATTAAATCAATTAAAGAATACGGCTTATTTTTCACAGTAAACATTTCCTGATCTTCAATATTGCCGAAAGCTTCTATTTTCGCATCAACAGGACTCGCAAATATATCCGCGCGAACATCTACCGGACGCACTTCTTCTTTCAACTGACGAACAAAAAAATCATGCAGGCTCGTAAATTCTTTTGGAGATTTTGAAACTTCTTGTATGTTAATTCCGTATATTTGACTATAGCTACGAATAAAATTTTTACTTAAACGGGATTGAGCAATCTGTTGTAAAATTTTCGAAGAGATTTTACCATTTGATAGTTCTATCATATTCCGGTATAATTTTTCCTTCATTCTAGGTCCTCCGGTTTTAATTAAGTATTGATAAAGTGAACGGGATAAAAGTAAATTATATAATGACTGGCCATACAAAGATAGGTCTTAATATGAATTAACTATTACCTTTTTTTAATAGAACAAGTATAATAGAATATAGCCGATGTGCAAGGGAGTGTTTTCCAATGTTTCTACTTCAAAAAGTCGATTCAACATTTAAAAAAATAAAAGCAAATGCTGCTAATATTATTACAATTACAAATATGTCATTTGGTGGAGCTGCAATTATGGCTACATTGAATGAGTATCATAGCTATAGTGTATTATTAATTTTTATCGCTGCTTTTTTAGATCGGTATGATGGTAAAGTTGCCCGTAAATTTAATCAGGAGTCCGAATTGGGAAAACAGCTTGATTCAATGGCAGACATTATTTCCTTCGGTGTGGCACCTGCCCTTTTAATGTATGAAATGGCATTAATGAATGCAGGGTTTACAGGAATGATGATGCCCGTGTTATTCATCGCTGCCGGTGCGTTACGTTTAGCTCGATTCAATGTAATGGATTCAACAGGCTATTTCGTAGGCCTGCCAATTACAGCGGCAGGTACGTTACTAACTATTTCATATTTCTTTACAAATACGTTATCTGAAACATTTTATTTTATTCTTTTTCCGGTATTAGCATTATTAATGGTAAGTACGTTTACATTGAAAAAAGTGTAAGAGCAAAATATCGCTCTTACACTTTTTTTCATTTCTGCGCAAAATTCATCATATACTGTCGAAAAGATGAAAGGATGTTAATTGCTTGAGCGGTTTTGTGACAGCATTGGTTCAACTTTGGCTTGAGCTTCCCGCATTATTAGGCTATTTAAAAGGGCAGACGTTTTATAAACCGTTATCACGCGAGGAAGAAGAGGAAGTCATCAATCGTTTTATAAAGGGGGATGAAAGCGCTCGTGTTGAATTAATTGAGCGAAACATGCGTTTAGTTGCACATGTCGTAAAAAAATTCCATCCTTCACACGATTTGCTTGATGATTATATTTCAATTGGCACGATTGGTCTTATGAAAGCCGTGAGCAGCTTCACACCAGAAAAAAAGACACGTCTCGCCACATATGCCGCCCGATGTATCGAAAATGAAATTCTGATGCATCTTCGTGCACAAAAAAAAGTGCAAAAGGATGTCTCGTTATTTGAGCCGATTGGTATCGATAAAGATGGGCAGTCTCTTCAAATCCGTGATTTACTGCAGCTTGACGAACCTTCAACAATCGAAAAAATTGAACGACAGGAAGATTTTGCCCAACTGTATCGCTATTTAGATACATTAGATCCGCGTGAGCTCGAAATTATTTCCTACCGATATGGGCTCCAAAACTTCGATCCGCATACCCAAAAAGAAATTGCTAAAAGACTCAATATTTCTCGCAGCTATGTTTCACGCATTGAAAAACGGGCACTTATTAAGCTTTACCAGCAGTTTAAGCATGGAGAGAAAGAATAAGCTTAACCTTTACAAAGGAAGTTATTTTCCAACAATCATTAAATTTAAACATGACAAAAAAATGCCCAATCTTTTTTGTGATTGGGCATTTATCGTTTTGATCCGAATTATAATTTTGTAATAGCGTTTAATACGATTTCTGTTGAGTGTTTTGCTGCAACAGGTAAAAACTCATCAAATGACATGCTTGATTCTTGTCCTGCAATGTCTGATAGTGCACGAATGACTACAAACGGTGTATTGAATTGATGGCATACTTGCGCTACAGCCGCCGCTTCCATTTCCACGGCTTTCATTGTAGGGAAATCTTTTCGTACTGCTTCAACACGCTCAGGATTGCTCATAAAGACATCGCCTGAACAAATTAGACCTACGCTGTAATTATGCTCTCCCACTTCTTTTACTGCCTGTCTTGCCACTTCCATTAAATTTTCGTCCGATTTATATGCTGCCGGCATCCCTGCCATTTGACCGATCTCATAGCCAAAAGCTGTTACATCTACATCATGGTGACGCACTTCATCCGAAATAACAATATCCCCAACTTTTAATGCTGCATCAAAACCGCCTGCAGATCCTGTATTGATGACAACTTTCGGATTAAACTTCTCCAATAAAATTGTCGTAGACATTGCCGCATTCACTTTACCGATACCGCTTTTTAAAAGTACCACTTCCTTGCCTTCATATGTACCTGTTGTGTATTCACTGTTTGCGATTGTTTCCGTTTTCGTATTTTGTAGTGCGCCTCGTAATAATTCTACTTCCTGCTCCATTGCGCCGATTACTGCTATTGTCATTTATTCATTCCTCCAATTAAACTTGCTCACTAAACGCGTTATTGTGAACCTTCCAGTGTTGATAAAACTTCCACTTGAATCGGTTTCCAGCCTTCATTGTCGACCCATTCAATACTTACACGGTATTTCTGTTCTTTATCCATCGATGTGACAACGGCAATTGCATTTTCCGCGCTACCGTTATTATTCACCCGCAGCACGATACTGTTTTCCTGCTGTAAATCGATGACACTAAATATTGCTTTAAGTTTTTCTTCGTAATCAATATGCCCTTTTTCATATGTTGACACATGTTCACCAGTTTGTGCCGTCGGATAGGCCGGCCAATTCGGATTTGTAATCACTTCTTTTACTGCCGGATCATCGGAAGGACTTACCATATTACCCGATTCAGAAGTCGGCTGTTCTGTTTCATCTGAAGAGTTTTCTTCCTCTTCTGCTTCTTCCGGGACATTGGTTTCTGTTTCATTATCTTCCGTCTCCTGCCCAGCATCATCTTCCGGAACATCTGTAGCTACTTCCGCCGGTGAATCTTGTTTTTCGGCTTCGTTTTTGGGGCTTGGCTCTTGCGTAATAATAAAAATTAATGTTGCCACAATTAATACAGCTACTACGGCGATTAAGTAATTTAACCTTTTATCCGCTTTCTGAAATTTCGTCTGTTTTGATTTTTGTTCAGCATACTGTTGTCGTGTTTGAAATCGTCTTTTTCGTTCCATTTCAATTCCTCCTATGCAAACCTATTTTAGCATTAGAACATCAAAGGTTGCACGGAAATTAAACACTGAAAAGTCTTCCAGTACTTAACAAAAGAAAAGCAGCTAGCAATTTATGCTAACTGCTCCAATAATTATTTTACTTCTAAAATAATAACTTCCATTTCTCCGCCTGGTGTTGTCAGTTTTACAACATCATCCACATGCTTGCCCATCAATGCTTTAGCAATTGGAGAATCATTTGAAATTTTACCTTCCATCGGATCGGCTTCAGCTGAACCAACAATTGTGTATGATTCTTCGAAGTTTGCACGTTTACCGTTGATCAGTTCATCAAATGTAACTGTTTTACCTAAAGAAATTGTATTTGATGTTTCGTCCTCAGTAATAATAACAGCATTACGCAGCATTTGTTCAATCAAAGAAATACGACCTTCCACAAATCCTTGCTCTTCTTTTGCTGAATCGTATTCAGAGTTCTCAGAAAGGTCACCGAAGCTGCGAGCTACTTTAATGCGCTCTACTACTTCCGGACGCTTTACTGTTTTTAATGTGTTTAATTCATCTTCTAATTTTTGTTTTCCATCAAGTGTCATTGGATATTGTTTTTCGTTTGACATTATTCCCACTCCTTAGTATTAACTTGAAAACGTTTACTTTTTGCGTTTTCTATTTCTATTTCTAAAAAATACGTATAAATTTAAATGTTATTTTCACGTATTTTGTTCATAAATAACAGAAAACCCGACTACTAGTTTACGGTATGTGTAAATCCCTTCTTTTAGAAGAAGTTTACACCGTAATACGGGCAGCCGAATTTTATGATTAATTATTTATGTTGTTCTATCAATTTAAAATGTAATTATTGTAAATACTACATCATCATATTACAAGTTCGATTCAGTTTCAAGAATTGTTTTTATTTTCGTTACCATTAAGTCAATTGCAACGTTATTTTCCCCGCCTTCAGGGATGATTACATCTGCATATCGCTTAGTAGGTTCAATAAACATATTGTGCATTGGACGCACTGCAGTTAAATACTGTTCGATTACCGAATCAGCTGTGCGACCGCGTTCTTTAATATCGCGTTGAATGCGTCGGATAATACGTAAATCAGAGTCCGTATCCACAAATAATTTAATATCCATTAAATCACGAAGACGCTCGTCCTCCAGCACTAAAATTCCTTCAACGATGATTACATCTTTTGGTTCCACATGAATGACTTCATCTGAACGTGTATGCTGTACATAATCATAGACCGGTTTTTCCACTGATTCATAGGCAAGTAAACGATGAATATGCTCAATCAGCAAATTATTGTCAAATGCCAGCGGATGATCATAGTTCGTTTCCAGACGCTGTTCAAACGTCATATGGCTTTGGTCTTTATAATAATAATCTTGTTCGATTACAACTACTGAATGTTCACGAAAAACATCATATATAGAACGTGTCACGCTAGTTTTACCTGAGCATGAACCACCGGCAATACCGATTACAACTGGACGGTTTGACATTTAATTATTCTCCTTTCGCATCATATCAAAATGTGATAATGAGCGATCAACTTTAAATTTAACGATTTGTAGCGGGTGGCGGGCAACATCTAGTTCATTGCCGTCTTTGTCCCAAAGCTGGCCAACCGTCATTTTGAATGTATCCATATTAGGGCCGAAAAATTCAACCGTATCGCCTGTCTTGAAATAGTTACGTTGTTCCAATGTAACCATTTGAGTGTCGGCATCATAATCCATTACAAAACCAGCAAAATCCCACTTCATTTTATGTGAATGGAAACCAAACATTTGTTGCTTATAGCTTGGCTCACCTTCAAAGAATGACGAAGCAGTTGCACGGTTTGCACAGCGCGCCAATTCTTCCAGCCATTCTTTTTCAAATGTAAAGTTTTCCGGGTCTGCACAGTATGCATCAATTACTTTACGATAAACAGAAATAACTGTAGCGATATAGTGAATCGATTTCATACGGCCTTCCACTTTTAATGAGTCAATACCTAACTCAATCATGTGTGGAATGGATTCGATTAATTTCAGGTCTTTCGGGCTCATTGCAAACGGTGCTTCGCCTTCGTTAAACAATGCCACTTCTTCACCGTCATTATTTTCATATAAGTCATAATCCCAACGGCAAGACTGACAGCAGCCGCCACGGTTTGAATCACGTGCCGTCATATGGTTTGAAAGCGTACAGCGCCCTGAATAAGCGATACACATTGCACCGTGCACGAATGCTTCGATTTCAATGTCTACCTCTTCTTTCATTTTACGCATTTCTTCTCCGCCTACTTCACGTGCCAAAACAACACGCTCCAACCCTTCTTCTTTCCAGTACTTTACCGCTTTCCAGTTAGATAAAGACTGTTGTGTAGAAAGGTGGATTTCTAGAGAAGGTGCACATTTTTTACAAGTTGCAATAATTAACGGGTCTGCAACGATAATTCCTTTTACGCCTGCTCCCTCGATTGCTTGCAAATATTCTTCCAGCCCGTCCATGTTTTCATTATGAGCGAAAATATTCGTTGTTACATATACAACGGCACCGTATTTGTTTGCAAATTCAACGCCTTCCTTCATTTCTTCAATCGTGAAGTTCCCTGCGTTTGAACGTAAACCAAATTCCTGGCCACCGATAAATACAGCGTCGGCACCGTAGTGTACGGCTACTTTTAATTTTTCCAGGCTTCCTGCTGGTGCTAAAAGCTCTGGTTTTTTCGTAATTACTGTTTTCCCGTTAATTGTTTCACGGATTCTTTCATTTTGAATTAATTGTAGCATACTGCGTTCGTTCTCCTTCCTAGTAAACTGTTTCCTTGTAGATGAAGCCAGTATCCAGTGGACGTAACGCTGGCTGAATTGCTTCGATTTGCTCAAATAGTTCAGATTTAATGTCATCGTACGCATCTTCACCTTGCTCAAAATACGTATCAATCGCTTGACGGTAAAGTTTTGTAACTGTCACCGTATAATCAAATGTTTGAAGGACACCATCGATTTTAAATGAATCGATGCCCGCTTCAAATAATTCATTTAACTCCTCGATAATGCACATATCATTCGGTGAGAAAATATGTGTGCCATTCATATCCTCATAGATCGGATATTTATTTTTGCGCTCCTTATCGTGAAGGAACATATTTTTGTTTTCTTTTCGATTTTCAATTTCCATCGCTTCGTCACGGTAAAGGAAATAGTTCCCTAAAAGTGCGCGCTTAGATTGGAACATACAAGTCATGCCATGGACTTGCACTTCGATTTCATGCTTTGTATTTTCTTTAATTTCAATAACTTCATCCACTGAAAGTTCACGTGCCAGTACAGCACGCTCACTTCCGCGTTCACCCCAATAGTTCACTTGGAAGAAGTTTGTTGCTGTCGTTTCCGGATTCCAATGTAACGGAATGGTTACATTGTTTTCACGCACAGCGATAATTACGGCTGGGTCTCCGAATAATAATGCATCTACCCCAATACGCTGCATCTCCACTAAATATACATCCAACGCATCTAAACGATCGTTGTGGAATAAGGCATTGACTGCTACATAAACCTTCTTACCTGCAGCGTGAATCAGCTTTGTTGCTTCTTCCACCTGTGCTACCGTAAAGTCTCCAGCCAAACGTAAGCCAAATTTTTGTTCACCGATCACAAAAGCATCTGCACCTGCCTCAAGCAGTGCTGTAATATGCTCAATGGATTGTGGTGTTACTAATAATTCTGGTTTTTTCACACTAATCACCTCTTCAAACAAATTAACAAACCATCACCGACAGGGAAAAAGGCACTCGAATAATCCGGATGTGCCATAATCCAGTCTGAAAATGTTTTTAAGTTGCGAATCATCGTTCTTTTTCTTCTAGGTACTTCTTTTATATCTAAATCCGATAGTCCGTGCATATACATATTGTCGATGTATAAAACGCCACCCGGTGGAACGAGTGATGCGTATTTTTCGAAAAACTTCATGTATTGCCCTTTTGCCGCATCAATAAAAACAGCATCAAAAGTAGATGGAAGTGTTTCCATGTCTACCTCTAACGCATCGCCCTCAATTACTTGTATGCGGTTTGCCACCTCTGACCTTGCAATGAATTCCTTGGCATACTGAACCCGCGACACATCACGTTCTATCGTCACAATATGACAGTTTGGCAGCGCTTGCGCCATTCGTATAGCAGAATAACCAATTGCCGTACCAATTTCCAAAATCGATTTCGGGTTTTGAATGCGTAAAATTTGATTTAGTGACTCAATCCCGGCAAGCTGCATAATCGGGACATGATTCTGTTCTGCGAAGCGTTCCATTTCCATTAGTAATTCATCACGTTCAGGAATGAAGGAAGCAATATAAGCGTCTGATAATTCCATTCGTCATTCTCCCTTTACCTGGTTGTTTGCGCTCATCTTTCATTCACAAGAAAAAAGACGAAACGAAGATGTTTGCGCCTACAAAATTGTTATATAAGGACAAAAAATCACAATTTATAATAGCATGAAAAGAAAAGGAATGCGAACAATTTACTGAATTCCATCGTAAAACGGAAATTTCAAGCCATTCGATTCCTTTTCATCCATTAAACTTTTTTAGCGTAAGTATTTTTCGATGTTCGATAAATGTTCATCATACGTTTTAGCAAAATGATTTATGCCTTCTTTATCTGCCAGGAAGTATAAATAATCCGTTTGCGAAGGGTTCAGTGCCGCTTCAATCGATGTTTTACCGGCTCCTGCTATTGGTCCAGGCGGTAATCCAACATTTTGATACGTATTATACGGGTTGTCCACTTCCAAATCTTCATACAGCACGCGGTCTTTATGAGAGCCTAATGCATACAGTACGGTTGGGTCTGTCTGTAAAGGCATATCAATTTCTATACGGTTATAGAATACACTTGCAATTGTTTCACGGTCCGTTTGGGCAGTTGCCTCTTCTTCAAGCAGTGATGCAAATGTCAATAGTTCATGAACAGATGTTTCACGTTCTTCCAATACCGGTGTATACTCGGAAACAATCGTATTCATTGCAGTAAGCATTGTATCGATAATTTCCTCGATTGATGGATTTTCCTCAAAGAATGGATATGTTGCCGGATATAAATAACCTTCTAATGGATGACGAATATTTTCCTTTAAAATGGCCTCTGACAATAAATCAGGATACTCAGTGATCAATTGCTCCACATAAGCGGCATCCGTCACTTTTTTCATGAAGTCCTCTGCTTTGTGAGAAGTATTTTTCTGTACAATATCAGCTACTTGCTCTAGCGTTAACCCTTCTGGCACTGTCATTGTAAATACAGGCTCGCGATACACACGACCTGTCTTTAAGCTTTCAATAATTTCGTCGAGTGTCATGGATTTCGTCAAAGCATAACTGCCTGCTTGGAATTCCGATTCATTTTTAAATTTAGTGTAATATTTAAAAATCTGCGCATTCTTTACAATGCCCTTATCTTCTAAAATAGTTGATATTAATGTAATACCTGACCCCATCGGAATTTCGACTTCAACTTTTTCGTTCGATTCCGGGTCCGTTGGTTTCAATGCCGATGTCACATAGCTATATCCTGCTAAACCGACGATGGCGATAATCAGAAGAGCGACAAGCGCGATGATTCCCACAATTTTACGCACAGTTTTAACTTCTCCTTTACGCTCTTTCATTTTATTGAACATTTCTTGCTTTTTATTTTCGTCCAGCACGGGAGCCCCCCCTTTTTCTCTTTCATAATGATACATAAAAATCTCTTTCGACACAATATCGAGCGACGAAAGGTATGCAAATTCTCACTATTTGCGACGTTTTATAATAGAAAATGTTCGTTTTTGTCTAATTTTGAACAATAAAAAAACCTTACTGCCGTATATATCGTCAGTAAGGTACTTGAAATTAGTTTTGTGCTAATGAATTTAATACTTGCTCTACCATTTCCCACTCTTCGTCTGTTTCGATAGGCAGCAAGTCCGCTACTTCACCGTTGTCGCCAGCGATATAGGCAGAAGCGAATACTTCTTCAAGAACAGGCTCATCGTCTTCCATAATGGCATAGAATAAGTAATTTTTGCCGTTGCTTTCGAAGCGGTGCAATATTTGGCACATAACTTCTTCGTCATCGTCATTCGTGATCGTGAAGTAATTTGTCTGATCTGCGCCAAACTCCGCTAGCACCGTATTCATAACCTCTTCAACCATCGCCCATTCGTCATCTGTTTCAATATCCGAAAAGCCGCTCATTTCGCCATTTTCGTCAAGTACATAGCGAAGTGCAGAAATACCGGCTTCTTCATCACCGATTAATGAGAATAACACATAAGAATGCTCTTCTGAATCAAATGTAAAAACAACGCGGCATTGTTGCTCCCCACCGTCTTCTTTTTGCAATATAAAAATATTTTCTTCCATACTATTTCCTCCCAATGAATGAATAAAACAGAGTAGGCTCAACACCCACTCTGTTTTTATCGTGTCAAATGAATTATTCTTCTTCGCCTAATTCGTCTTCGATTTGGTTTAATACTTCTTCGATTAAATCCCATTCTGCTTCTGTTTCAATCGGCGTTAATTCGCCATCTTCACCGTTTTCAGCAGGAACAAATGCAGAGGCAAAGATTTCAACTGCGCCGTCTTCATCTTCTTCTGCACCTACTAGAGAATATAATACGTATGATTTACCGAACTCTTCTGAATCGAAAGTGTGTAAAATTTCGCAAAGTTGTTCGTTGCCGTTTTCATCGACTACTGTAATGTGATTTTGTTGTTCTGACATGATCGTCACCTCTTCATAATATTTAGGCATTGGTGCCTGTTGCTGCTCAATTCATTATACATAAAGCCTTTTCGGATAAGTACAAAAATGCCTCATATAAAGCAACTTTAGTTTTTACTATCTAAATAACCTTGTAAAATCATGACAGCAGCCATTTTATCAATAACTTGCTTTCGCTTTTTACGGCTTACATCTGCTTCGATCAGCATTCGCTCAGCAGCCATTGTTGTCATACGCTCGTCCCAAAGTTTAACAGGAAAACCAAATGTATCTTCCAGCAACTTTTTATAGCTTTCGGAAGCTTCCCCGCGGGGACCGATTGTATTATTCATGTTTTTGGGGTAGCCTACAACAAATTCTGTTACATTGTGTTCCTTTACAAGCTCATTAATACGTTCAATACCAAATTCGCCTGCCGCTTCATCGATTTTTATCGTTTCGATTCCTTGCGCTGTCCACCCTAGCGCATCGCTAATTGCAACGCCGACTGTTTTCGAGCCGACGTCTAAACCCATAATTCTCATTTATCCGCCTCAGTATTCTTTCTAATATAAAATCTAACGAGTTCCTCTAAAATCTCGTCACGTTCAAGCTTGCGGATTAAATTACGTGCGTCCTGGTGGCGAGGGATGTATGCCGGGTCGCCAGATAATAAATAACCCACAATTTGATTTGTTGGATTATACCCTTTTTCCTCTAAAGCCGTATACACCTTCAGCATCACTTGCTTTACTTCTTGTTCCATGGATTCTTCTGGAAAACTGAATTTCATTGTTTTATCGAAAGAACTCAAGACCAGCACCTCGCTTTCAGCAATAGGGAGATGGAGCACTATCTCCCATCTCCATTTATATCATTATAACTTATTCCTGCAAGCACTTCAAATATGCCAGTAGTAAAATTTAGATGTTTAGAAAGATTTTACATGTTCGTAAACAGCATTCAACGCATCTTCCAATTTAGAAGCATCTTTCGCACCGGCCATCGCCATATCCGGACGACCGCCGCCTTTACCGCCGCAAGCTTCTGCAACTTGCTTCACAATGTTTCCAGCGTGATAGTTTCCACCAACGATATCCTTCGTTACACCCGCGCATAACATGACTTTATCGCCATCGACTGCTCCAAGAACAATTACAGCTGATTCCATTTTTTCTTTTAAATCATCCATCATCTGGCGTAATTGATTATTGTCTTTTGCTTCTATACGAGTTGCAAGTACTGTTACATCACCAATTTTTTGTGCAGCATCCAATACTGCGCCAGCTTGTGCATTTGCGATTTTTTGTGACAATGAATCATTTTCGCGTTGCAGTTCTTTGTAATCTGCTTGAAGTGTTGCAACACGAGTTGCCACGTCTTTTGCATTCGATTTTAAAAGGCCTGCCGCTTCATTTAAAATTGCTTCTTCTTCTTTAATCGCTTCATATGCCGCTTTTCCTGTAACAGCCTCAATTCGGCGTGTACCTGCACCGATTCCGCTTTCGGATACGATTTTGAAAATGCCGATTTCAGATGAACGGCTTACATGCAGTCCACCGCAAAGTTCGATCGAATAATCCGAAACAGCTACTACACGGACAACATCCCCATACTTCTCACCGAACAGTGCCATTGCACCCATTGCTTTTGCAGAATCAATATCCATTTCCTGAATCACGACTTCGATATCTTCCCAAATTTTTTCGTTCACTGCACGTTCAACTTGTGCAAGCTCTTCTTTTGTTGCAGCACCAAAGTGAGAGAAGTCAAAGCGCAAACGATCTGGTCCTACATAAGAACCTGCTTGTGCTACATGGTCACCTAATACATCTTTTAATGCACGGTGCATTAAGTGTGTTGCAGTATGGTTTTTAAGGATTAATTTACGTTTTGATTCTTCAACTTTTGCAGTAGCGATATCGCCGACATTCATTTCACCCGATTCCACTACAACTGTGTGTAATGGCTGGCCGTTTGGTGCTTTTTGAACATCTTTTACAATGGCCGTGAATCCGTCTGCTTCAATGATACCTGTATCGGCAATTTGTCCACCCATTTCAGCATAGAACGGTGTTTCAGATAGAATAACCAACGCTTCTTCACCTTCGGAAGCTGTTGAAGTTTCTTGACCGTTAACAACAATTGCAGAAACTTTTGCAGAAGCTTCCAATGCATCATAAATAAATGTAGATTGCTGTGTTAAATTCGACAGAACTTCGTTTTGCACTTGCATTGAATCAACGTCAGCACGTGCATTACGCGCACGTTCACGCTGTTGTTCCATAGAAGCTTCAAAACCTTCTTGGTCAACTGTCATGCCAACTTCTTCTGCGTACTCTTCCGTTAATTCAATCGGGAAACCGAATGTATCATACAAACGGAATGCATCAGCACCCGGGATAACTGTTTCACCTTTAGCTTTTTGGCTTTCTGCAACTTCGTTGAAAATTGCTAATCCGCCATCAAGTGTTTCATGGAAACGCACTTCTTCATTTTTAATCACACGTTGAATAAATGCTTCTTTTTCTTTTACTTGCGGATAAAAATCATGCATAATCTCTCCGACAGTCGGCACTAATTCAAACATAAACGGTTTTTCGATGCCGATTTTTTTCGCATATCGAACAGCACGACGTAATAGACGACGCAATACATAGCCGCGGCCTTCATTTGATGGTAATGCACCATCCCCAATAGCAAATGCTACTGTACGGATATGGTCGGCAATTACTTTAAATGGTGTATTCACATCTTCAGTCGATCCGAAAATTTCTTTTAAATCCACTTCATGCGGACGTTTGTAACTACGGTTTGCGAACGTTTCTGTTTTTTCAATGATTGGCATGAAAAGATCTGTATCAAAGTTTGTTGGTACATTTTGTACAACAGAAACGATACGCTCAAGACCCATACCTGTATCGATGTTTTGCTTTGGAAGTGGCGTATAAGTGCCGTCCGGATTATGGTTGAATTGAGAAAATACTAGGTTCCAAATTTCAAGATAGCGCTCGTTTTCCCCGCCTGTGTACATTTCTTCTTCCGGTGCACCAACGCCGTACTCTTCACCGCGGTCATAGAAGATTTCAGAGTTTGGACCTGATGGACCTTCCCCGATATCCCAAAAGTTGCCTTCCAATCGGATTAAGCGCTCTTTCGGAATTCCGATTTCATTATGCCATACGTCATAAGCTTCCTGATCTTCCGGGTGGATAGTTACCGATAACTTTTCAGGATCGAAGCCCATCCATTTTGGATCCGTTAAAAACTCCCAAGCGTAATGAATTGATTCTTTTTTAAAGTAATCCCCAATAGAGAAGTTCCCTAACATTTCAAAGAATGTGTGGTGGCGCGCTGTTTTCCCTACGTTTTCGATGTCGTTCGTACGAATCGATTTTTGTGCGTTTGTAATGCGCGGGTTATCTGGAATGATACGTCCGTCAAAATACGGCTTTAATGTTGCCACACCTGAGTTGATCCATAAAAGCGATGGGTCATTAATTGGCACTAATGGTGCTGATGGTTCAATATGATGCCCTTTTTCTTTAAAGAAATTCAAATAAAGACGACGAATTTCAGAACCTGTCATAGTTTTTGTTGTCATGATTTTTCCTCCTAAAATTTATTGAAGTCGATGAATTGTGGTACAGATTAATTACACCTTCACGCATATAAGCGCTTCATTTACCGGAAATTTTTATGTTCCGCAAAATGAAAACAAAAAAAGCCTCCATCCCGGTAAAGGGACGAAGACTATTATCTCGTGGTACCACCCTAATTTATAACGCGCATGCATTATATCTCAAGTGCTTGTAACGTAAGCAAACGGCAGTGGTTAGCTGCACTCTGGAGTAGCTTTCAGTATTTATTCGGGGAGATTTTTTCAGCCGGGAAATCTCTTTCTGCTCACGAAGTCCATACGTACTTGTTCCATCATCGTTTTCATTTTATTATGCTCTTCATTATAAAAAATAGACATCGTGCTGTCAATCGGCATTCCTTAATAATTAAAACGTTTTTTCGTCAGTAAAATTAAAAGGATTGCAGGCACTGTACATATAATCATTCCTAAGAACGCCAAACCTGGCTCAATTTCATAAAGTGCACCACCTAAAAGTGTAAGAATCGCTGCACTTAAACTCATTGCAAGTGCAGAATAAATCCCCTGTGCATTTGGGATTTGCTCTTGCGGTAAAGCTTTGGAAATATAGCGGATAAAGGCATAATGCGCCATCGCAAATGACAGAGCGTGTAGTGCCTGAGATAAGATAAACATCGGCATATTCGGAAATGCGTAAACTAGTATCCAACGAACACTCGAGCCAATTGCAGCAACGAGCATTAACGAAGAAGGCTTCCACTTTGTCAAAAATGTATCTGCCTTATAAAAATAAAGGATTTCAAATATTACTGCGACATTTAAAATCATTCCGATATAAAACGGATTGACATTCAGCTCCTGTAAATAAATATAGCCGTAGTTATAGTAAGATGCGTGTGCCCCCTGAAGCAAAATAACAACAAACAATACGATGATGAAGCTTTTTACTTTAAATAGCCCTTTCATTGAGAGCGTTTTTCCATTTTCTTTTACCGGCACTAAACTTAATACTTGAGGTGCAGGCATAAATTGAATGATGAGTAATGCGGCCAATCCTACAATCATCATCCATAAAATCATTTGCTCCCCGTACATCCCGCTAATCATACTAATGATCAATACAGCGACAACAAACCCGAAAGATCCAAATGAACGTGCTTTTCCATAATGGATGGATCCATGTTGCATTAATGTGGAAGCACTGCTCTCAACAGCCGGTAGTAATGCCGGGTAAAAGGCGCTGAACAGCAATGTCATTAAAAACAGGCCGCCAAATGAATTAATCGGTATGTATAGCAGTGTCACAACTAATGAACTTGCAGTAAAAAAGATCAGCACATTTTTGTTGCTCATCACTTTAGAAACAAACGGGAAAATAAACATCGTTGAGATGGCCCGTGCAACCAGTCCAAAGCCCATTATTATGCTCGCTTCCGAAACCGTAAGCCCTTTATCGTTAATAAGCCAACCCGTCCAATATGGCAGGAAAATCCCCCATGTAATAAAGAACATAAAGAAGTTTTTCGCGAGCCAACGCTGATTATTCATAGTCTTCATCCTTTTTCATTTTTATTAAGTTGAATATTAACATGAGAAATACTACAATAATGTGAGAAATCTCATATTTTACTGGAAGGAGTTGCTCTATAATTGAGAAAGTTACCAATAGATGAAAGTCTCTCATATATCGAACAATACCCGATTTCCCAATATTTTTCGTTTGATATTGTTCCATTTATCCATGTGTATGAATTCGATAAAGGCGAATTTATTTTCCACGAGCATTCCATCCCTGACTATTTGTATTACATGGTTGAAGGGAAAGCTAAATTATATATTACCCATAAAAATGGGAAAATTTCGCTCATCGATTTTATTACAGCCCCAACATTCATGGGCGAAATGGAGTTGTTAAATGCTGAACGCTATTCAAAAGGCATTCAAACTTTATCAAAGTCAGTATGTTTTGCGATTTCGATTCAGGAAGTGAAGGAAAAATTATTGGTAGATCCTGTGTTTCTGAAAATGCTCTGTCTTTTTTTAAGTCACAAAGCAACTACAGCAACAGCAAAATATACACAAAACCAGGCCTATCCGTTGGAAAACCGATTAGCCTCATTTATTCTACTATCATCAGATCAACAATTCTATAAAGAAAAACATTCTGAAGTATGTGATTACTTAGGCGTATCATATCGCCACTTGCTATTTGTCCTTGCACAATTTAGCGAAGCCGGCTATATAACGAAACAAAATCGCGGGTATGTTCTGACGAATCGGACTGAACTAGAAAAACTTGCATCAGAAATTACGTATTAAAAAAAGACTGCGCTAAATTATTTTTAGCACAGTCTCTGAAATATATTAAATAAACATACCAGCAATTGCAGCTGATAATAATGATGCTAATGTACCTGCAGCAACCGCTCTAATAGCAAGCTGTGCAATCATTGGACGTTTATCCGGTGCCATACCACCTAAACCACCGATTAAAATACCCATTGAGCTTAAGTTTGCAAAACCACAAAGTGCAAACGAAATAATAATGGCTGTTTTGTCAGAAAGTTCGCCGATAACTGGACCGAAGTTAGAGTAGGCAACAAATTCATTTAAAATTAATTTTTGACCGATAAATGAACCTGCACGTACTGCTTCATCCCAAGGAACACCGATTAAAAATGCTAACGGCGCAAATACATAACCTAAAATACCTTCAAGTGTTACATTATCAAAACCGAATAATCCTGTAATTCCACCTAAAATACCGTTTAATAAGGCAATTAATGCGATAAAACTTAATAGCATTGCCCCAACGTTTACAGCTAATTTCAATCCGTCAGATGCACCTACTGCAGCTGCATCAATAACATTTGTAGCTTCAGAATTACGTTCTAATTTAAAGTCATCTTCATTTACTTCTTCTGTTTCAGGAATCATTAATTTTGCCATTACTAGTCCAGCTGGAGCAGCCATGAAACTTGCTGCCAGTAAGTATTCTAGTGGAACACCTAATAATGAATAACCTATTAGTACCGAACCTGAAACCGATGCAAGTCCACCTGTCATAACAGCGAACATTTGCGATTTCGTCATTTTATTTAAGAACGGACGAATTACAAGCGGTGCTTCTGTTTGGCCAACGAAAATATTGGCAGCAGCATTTACTGATTCCGCTTTTGTTGTACCTAATACTTTTGATAAGAAACCACCAATAATCTTAATGACAAATTGCATAATTCCTAAGTAGTAAAGGACAGAGATTAAAGATGAGAAGAAAATAATAATTGTTAATACGCTCATCGCGAATACAAATCCGACATTATCCGGATTTGCTAAACCGCCGAATACGAAGTTAATCCCTTCATTGGCATAACTAATCAGCTTCTGAACCCCTTCAGAAAGTTGCATAAGCTTCTCGCGGCCAAAAGACCACTTTAATACGATAAATGCAAAAATCAACTGGACAACTAATCCTGAAATAATAATTCTCCATTGAATTGCTTTACGGTTATTCGATAACCCGATGGCAATCAGTACGATTCCCAGAATACCTATGATTCCCCATACGAAATCCATGTATGTGCACCTTCTTTTTTAGTTTTGAAAACCTTTTCATTTTGTAATATTTGACATCAAACTTCGGACGTCATATAAGTTTTTTTCATACTAACATATCCACACAAATAATATTAATTAATAGTTTCTTTCAAAAGTTCTGATTTTTTCCGCAAAAAGTTATCATTTTTTTATTATGCCCCGTTTTGATTCAAACTTTTATTATATTTAAAACATTTTCCCTCTACCTTTGAACATAAACACATCATTTAATAAATTTGTCCAAAATAGTACATTTCATGAGCAATAAAAAAACTAGCCATTCCCATTCAAACATGAACGAAAATGGCTAGTTCTATTCTTCATTGAAGTCGTACGGCGATATATTTGCCATACCAATTAATGGGTGAATATATGGTGCTGTTTCTGCCGTTAAGTGATTTGGCAGGGATTCCCCGATCTTATGTGAAGCCGAAACATTCAAGAGACCCAGCTGCTCTGATGAAGGAATTTGTTTCACTTCACTTACAGACGCCTTTTTCTCTTCCAATTCCGGTGTCGCTTCCATCTTTTCTTCAGCAACAAATTCTGAATTTAAACGTGCCTTCAATGTTGTTAAGCGTGTTAAATCATCTGTTTTTGCTAAACCGCTCGCCAGTACATCCGGCTCACCACATAATATTAAAAAGTTTTTAGCACGTGTAATACCCGTATACAGTAAATTTCTTCGAAGCATTTTCGAATAGCCGCGAACAATCGGCATAATAACCGTTTGAAATTCAGAGCCTTGCGATTTATGGATCGAACAGCAATAGGCCAATGTAATCTGATTTAAATCAGCACGCTGATATGTTACTTCGATCCCATCATAGCTGACGATAAGCAAATCCTGCTTTTCCACTGTTTCCTTTGCACGGATGATGGAAATTACTTCTCCCATATCCCCGTTGAATACATTATTATCCGGCTGATTCACTAGCTGCAGCACTTTGTCCCCTATACGATAAATCGTATCACCAAAAACAAGTTCTTTTCTCGTCCCATCATTCGGATTGACGAGCTGCTGGATTTCTTTATTTAAATTATCGATGCCTGCAGGTCCTTTGTACATTGGCGCCAATACTTGAATATCTCGAATTGCCTGTCCCTTCGCAAGTGCACCTTTTACAATCTGTGTGACAACACTCGTTACTTGTGCGGCTCCAGCTTGTATAAACGAGCGGTCCGTTGTTTTTGCAGTCAACGTATCCGGAACTTTGCCTTTTTTGATTTGGTGGGCCATCTCGATAATTGTAGACCCTTCCGCTTGACGGTATATATCTGTTAATTCGACAGTCGGAATTTGTTTGGATGCAAGCAAATCCTTTAAGACTTGCCCAGGACCGACAGGCGGTAACTGATCTTGATCCCCTACAAAAACGACTTGAACATCTTCATGCAATGCTTTTAACAGTTGATGTGCCAGCCATGTATCAACCATCGACATCTCATCGATAATAATGAGACGACCTACGACTTCACGCTCTGTTTCTTCATCCTTTTCCTGACCATTAAAGCCTAACAGCCTGTGTATTGTCATAGCAGGTAAGCCAGTCGATTCCGCCAGTCTTTTCGCTGCACGTCCTGTTGGGGCTGCAAGGACAATGGGAAACGGTTCCTCTTTTTCAGCATATGTTTTTGGATTTAATGATAACCCGTGAAGTTCCGCATATACTTCCACCAAACCTCGTACAACGGTTGTTTTTCCCGTGCCGGGTCCTCCTGTTAAAATCATGACGGCAGAATTGATTGCCGTTTCAATCGCCTGTGCCTGTGTTGGCGCATACGTCACATCATATTGTTCTTCAATATCGCCAATTGCTTTTCGGATTTCATCTTTCGTAAAACTTTCAGCTGTTTTGTTTTTTTCTTTCAGTTCATTGATCTTACTTGCAATACCCACTTCACTAAAATAGAGTGACGGTAAGTACATGCGTGTTTCCTCACCGCAAATTTTCGATTCCTCACGCATATCGATTGCCGCTTTCGAAATCGCTTCATACGGGATTTCGATGCGCTGACTTTGTTCAAGCATATCTTTAACCATTGGAAGCACCATTTCCGCATCCAAATAAACATGCCCTTCTGATAATGCGGCATTTGTCAGTACATGGAAAATGGCAGCCTTTATTCGATCCGGGTGATTTCCCGTAATACCGAGCTTCGCACCAAGTTCATCGGCACGTATAAAACCGACCCCTTCCACTTCCTCGATTAAACGGTAAGGGTTTTCTGTCAGTAACTGAATTGTTTCTTCCCGATAAGCCTGGTAAATTTTCATCCCAAGCTGTGGCCCAAAGCCCCAATCATTCAGCCGCACCATCACTCGTTCCAGTCCAAGGTTTTCCTCGATCGTTTGGCGAATATGTAATTTTTTTTCAGCAGATAACCGGGGAACAGCATCAAGTGCTGACGGATCTTCCAGTATTTTCGTAAGAGCATCCATACCGAGCTTTTCTACAATTGTCTCTGCCGTTTTTCTGCCCACACCTGAAAATAGATCACTTGATAAATAATGGACGATTCCTTGCTCGGTTGTCGGCACTTCTTTTTCAAATGTATCAATTTGAAATTGCATCCCGTATTTCGGATGACTTTTTAACTGCCCTGTAAAGCGGTATTGTTCATCATTGACTAATTGCGGAAAGTAGCCAACAATGATGATTTCTTTTTCGTCATACTGAATGTTTGTTTCTTGAATTTTGACACGAACAATGGAGTACATATTCGTTGCATTATGAAAAATTGTTACAATCGGTCGACCTAAAATAAAGAGCTTATTTACGTCAAACAAATTTAGATTTTCCGCCATTTCCATGCCACGCTTTCTAATAAATTGTAAGCCCATTTTATCATACCGATTAAAGCATGTCCTACAATAATGCAAAGAAGCCATTACGTCTGATTTTTCTATTAATTTAGTACACTAAAATGTTATGATGATAATAGAATGTTAGAGAAAGTAGTGACGAACATGAATTTTAGACCTTGTATTGACTTACACGATGGAAAAGTAAAGCAAATTGTCGGAAGCACCCTTGGCTACGAAAATAAAGAAGTGGTTGAAAATTTCACTTCTGACCAAGGCGCCTCTTATTACGCTTCATTATTTCTGCAAAACAAACTGACGGGCGGACATGTCATCATGCTTGGTCCCGGCAATGAAGAAGCGGCAATTTCTGCTTTACAAACTTACCCGAACGGTCTTCAAATAGGCGGCGGTATTACGGCCGACAATGCACAAAAATATATTAATGCTGGTGCTTCACATGTAATTGTGACATCATATATTTTCCATGACGGCCAGCTTGATATGGACCGGCTGGAACAATTAGTAAAAAAAATCGGTAAAGAAAAACTTGTCCTGGATCTGAGCTGTCGGAAACGTGACGGTAAATGGTATGTTGTAACTGACAAATGGACAAAATTCAGCGACTTTGAAGTTAATGCGCAGTCAATAAAAGTAATCGAAGAATATTGTGACGAGCTGCTCATCCACGCGGTTGATGTAGAGGGAAAACGCAGTGGCATGCAGGAGGATTTAGTACGTGACTTGGCAGAATGGACATCGATTCCGACAACGTATGCTGGCGGTGTGCGTTCAATTGACGATCTGAAAAAGTTCGAATCACTTTCAAATGGAAAATTGCATGTTACAATCGGCAGCGCCCTTTCTATTTTCGGCGGTGACCTCGACTTCCAAACAGTAGTGAACTATTGCGAAGGTATTGAATAGCCTAAAAAGATAAAGATTTTTCAATGAATACGGTAAGAAACGGATATTTTAAACAGCAAACACCCATTTTTCTCTCAGAGAAAAATGGGTGTTTGTATTACATATTAAACATAAGACGTTTCGCGATCATCTGGAACTCTTCCGGACCGATACCCGGTGCAAACTCTTCCGGCAATTCATCTAAATCCGGCATTTTTGCACCTTTTGGCGTGCCCTCTTCAACAATGAGCGGTGCATTCGTTGTCGGATGTGTCCCTTTCCATATTTTATTAATATCCTGGTAATCCCCTACGTAATTCCACGTAAACAATACATTTCCATAACCACGTTCTTCGTATTTTCTTGCGTGGTCAAATACATGATTGTCAAGGCTAGGGATTGGAAGCATCCGAGTTACATCCACACCTGTCGCCATTTCCAGTGCTTTTGCATAGGCAACAACATGTGTCCCGCCACGCACCAGTAAATAGCCGATCATTTCACGGGCTGTCGGATGATCCGTCATCTCATATACCCGCATTTTATGTGTCCGCGCGCCACACTCTAAGAAGAAATTATGCAGTAAATCGAGCACTAAATTCCCGCTCGTAAACACATATTCCCCATTCCATGGCTTACCCATCGAATCAACAGGTAAAGCTGTCTGTGCAGAAGCGATAAAGCTTTGCGTATTGCGCATATTTTTGGCGTTCATCATCGGTGCCAGATTCGGGTTTCCGGAAAACGTCGTATCTTTACTTAGTAAATTGATTGTCGTCGCTACGAGCTCCACATGTCCAAACTCTTCTGCTGTAATACTCGCAACTAAATCATAAAATGGTTTTAATTTCTTTTTACCACGGAAATTGAATGACTGATACATATAGTTATTCAAAGTCGACATTTCGCCAAACTTACCGCCTAGTAATTCCTGTACTGCACTTGCAGCATTTGCGTCACCATATTCAACCTGTGGTAAATCAATAAGTAATCGATTGACGCGTTGAAACAATAAAGCACCCCCTAATTGTCATTGTAAGCTTATGACGATTATGGAGTGCGTAGACCTCATTCATTTTATTTTTTTAAAAAAGGCATGATCGAGACTATTTTATCGATACGAATATAGAACGGTGTCTGGCAAACATCAAGTACAATATAGTCCGGACAGATTGCTGCCAATATCCCTTGCTGAACACGATTCCCTTCTTGCTGGACGGCAACCATTTGGCCTAAATAATTTTGGATCGCTTCAAGCCAGTACGCGTTCGGATATGCGTTCATTTGAACCAAAAAATCACTCCTTTGTATGCATACTGTACAATATGCGAAAAAGGAGTGATCCGTTCATCGATTATTTACCTTTAGACTCAATCGTGATTGTTACAGGACCATCATTAATAAGCGCGACATCCATCATTGCACCAAAAATACCTGTTTCAACATGTAAACCGTTTGCCTTTAATTGTTCGTTAAATGCTTCCCATAACGGCTTTGCTTGTTCCGGTCTTGCCGCTTCAACAAAACTTGGTCGCTTCCCTTTTCGAGTATCGGCATATAGTGTAAATTGGGAGATTGATAAAATGTCGCCGCCTGCTTCAGCAATGGAACGATTCATCTTGCCGTCCTCATCTTCCCAAATACGCAAGTCGGTAATTTTTTTCGCTACATATGCGATATCCTCTTCTGTATCACTATGTGTAATGCCTACTAGCAGTACATAGCCTTTTTGAATAGCACCTGTTACTTGTCCATCGACTGTAACAGATGCCTGTTTTGAACGTTGTAATATTACGCGCATCTTTTCCCCTACTATCTATTGATTAATTAATTACACGCTGAACCGAATAAATATCCGGTAGCTGTTTAATTTTTTCGACAACACGATGCAGTCCTGAAATATTGGTGATGGCAATCGTTAAATGAATCGTGGCAATTTTTTCACGATCCGCACGGCCCGTAACTGCCAATATATTGGTTTTCGCTTCACTGACAGCATGCATAACATCATTTAAAATTCCTGGACGGTCGAATGCAGAAATCTCGATATCTACTGGGTAGTCTTTCCGGATTTGTGTGCCGTCATTTTCCCATTCTACTTCAATTAGACGCTCCAGGTTTCCATCATCCTGGATGTTCGGACAATCTGCACGGTGTACTGAAACACCACGACCTTTCGTAATAAAGCCGACAATATCATCACCTGGTACCGGAGTACAGCAACGTGATAAACGAATTAATAAATTATCGATTCCTTTAACTATAACACCTGATTCCGTCCGTTTTTTCGGTGTCGGGTTATTCATGCTTTTAACGATTTTTTCGAGCGCTTCTTCCTGTTCACGCTCTTTGCGCATTTTTTCTGCCAGACGATTGACGATCTGCTGAGCCGTTATTCCGCCTACGCCTACAGCTGCATATAAATCATCTTCATGTGTATAGTTGAATTTTTCAATAACTCGTTTAATATTTTCGGTTGTTAAGACTTCCTTCATATCAAACTCCTGAGCCTTAATTTCTTTTTCAACGAGTTCTTTCCCTTTAACAACACTTTCTTCACGCACATGCTTTTTGAAAAATTGCTTGATTTTGTTTTTCGCCTGAGAACTTTGTGCAATCTTGATCCAGTCTCGGCTCGGGCCGAATGATTGTTTCGATGTTAAAACTTCTACAATATCCCCAGTTTTTAAAGGCGTATCAAGCGGTACCATTTTACCGTTTACTTTTGCACCAATTGTTTTATTCCCGACTTCCGAGTGAACGCGGTAAGCAAAGTCGATCGGCACAGAACCAGACGGAAGCTCAATTACGTCCCCTTTTGGCGAGAATACATATACCATGTCTGAGAATAAATCGAATTTCAGCGATTCCATAAATTCTGCTGCATTCGACGATTCATTTTGGAACTCCAGAATTTCACGGAACCAAGTCAGCTTTTGATCAATTGTTTCAGCATTTTGTTCAACGGTTTTGCCTTCTTTATAAGCCCAGTGTGCGGCGATACCAAACTCCGCTATTTTATGCATTTCCTTCGTACGGATCTGCACCTCAAGCGGATCCCCATATGGTCCGATGACAGTTGTATGTAGGGATTGGTAAAGATTTTGCTTTGGCATCGCAATATAATCTTTAAAACGTCCCGGCATCGGCTTCCATAATGTATGGATAATCCCGATTACCGCGTAGCAATCTTTAATACTATCGACTAAAATACGTACAGCCAGTAAATCATAAATTTCATTAAACTGCTTTTTTTGAAGGACCATTTTGCGGTATATGCTGTATAAATGTTTCGGACGCCCAAAGATATCCGCTTCAATTTCCACTTCTTTCAGCTGGGAATTGATTTCGTCCATCACGTTATCCAAATAAGCTTCCCGTTCATCACGCTTTTTCTTCATCAAGCTGACGATCCGGTAGTACTGCTGCGGATTTAAATAGCGTAATGCCGTATCCTCCAGCTCCCACTTCACTTTCGAAATTCCTAATCGGTGTGCTAATGGTGCGAAAATTTCAAGTGTTTCCTGTGAAATGCGGCGTTGTTTTTCAGCAGGCAAATGCTTTAATGTCCGCATATTGTGTAGACGGTCTGCCAGCTTAATTAAAATCACCCGGATATCCTGAGCCATTGCGACGAACATTTTTCGGTGGTTTTCAGCCTGCTGCTCTTCTTTTGACATGTATTTAATTTTCCCAAGCTTCGTTACCCCGTCCACAAGCTTGGCTACTTCTTCACTAAACTCGTTTACTAGATCTTCGCGTGTCACTTCCGTGTCTTCCACGACATCATGCAAAAATCCTGCTGCCACTGTTTCAGGATCCATCTGCAGCTCAGCCAAAATACCCGCCACTTGTACCGGGTGAATAATATATGGTTCTCCTGAACTGCGGAATTGCTCTTTATGTGCTTCTTTCGCTACCTCATATGCTTTAACAACAAAGGTAACATGTTCTTCGTTCATATAAGATTTGACGAGCTCGAAAACATCTTCGGGCGCCAATATTTGTTCTTTCGCCATTATGAGTCCACCTGTTCTTTCTATTTTCGCTTTAAGTATAAGTTCAATTGTATAAAAGATATCTACTAAATGTAAAGGCACGTGGGCATTTAGTTTTGCAGAAAGTCGAAATTTGTAGAATTATTGAACAGCTTCTAGTATAGAACTCATTGAAAAAAACTATCCCGCAAAGTTTTTGCAGGATAGTTCAGTGAATTAATATTGAATTAAAGTTTTAATTGGAATATTGTTGATTTTGTTACGGCCATTCAATTCTGTAAGTTCGATAATGAATGCTGCACCTACTACTTCGCCGCCTAATTGTTCGATTAAGCGAACTGTTGCTTCAACTGTACCGCCTGTTGCGAGCAAATCATCACAGATTAAAACTTTTTGACCAGGCTTCACAGCATCTTTATGCATTGTTAATGTGTCTGTACCATATTCCAAACCATAATCTGCAGAGATGACTTCACGTGGAAGTTTTCCTGGTTTACGAACTGGTGCGAAACCGATTTCCAATGCATAGGCTACAGGACAACCAATAATAAATCCGCGTGCTTCCGGACCTACGATGATTTCAGCGCCAACTTCCTTCGCATATTTTACAATTTCATCAGTCGCATATTTATATGCAGGACCATTATCCATAATTGTTGTAATATCTTTAAAGCTGATGCCCTCTTTCGGCCAATTTTCAACTGTTGTTACGTATTGTTTTAAATCCATTCTTCCTATGTCCTCCTCAAGAACTCAATCGTTCATTAAACCATTGCTTGAGTTCGCTGTATGTGGCATATACCAGCTTTTGCTCAAGTTCGATTTGTTGTGAACGCAATTTATATGACGTTGCTTCGGATAATGCTTTTTTCGGTGCATTTTCGTTTACTGTCGTCAAACCATTCTCTATTGTAACAAATCCTAGCTCAAAAAACACTTTTGTCATAAATTTAATTACTTCTATATTTAGTCCGATATGTTCGGATAATTGTCGAATATGTTCTTTCAAGTTAAAAGCCGGACGTTTTTTCAGGAATCCATAATACCATTTAAAGTGTTCCCTTGTCGGCATACCATTAAAATACGCTGATTGGTCTGTATATAAATGTGCATAGATTCGTTCAATTTGAACGTCTTGCAGTAATTTTTCCAATGCGGCTACATTTTCCGGCAAATCGAGCAATACGATATTTTTGTGCAGATTATCGGTTTCTGTTTCAATTGTGAAATTAATAATTTCTTTCGGAATTTCCTGTTCAAAGTGCAGTTTTGTCTGTTGGGAAAAAGCAATAAAATCAGTTTTTTCCACATGAATTTTAGCAAGCCAGTTTGCGGTCTTGCTTTTCCCACGGTAATCGTACAGCTGCCATTCATTGACCCGAACATCCTGAATCATGAATTGCGGTTTTTTATTCCCCTGCCATTCATTGATTTGCAAATCACCAACCAATGATAATGCAACACCATATGAAATTTCATCATGTAAAAAACCTTTATTGAACCCAATTGCATCAAGTGTACGATACGGATCTTCCAGTTCCATTTTCAGATGATTTTCACCGGAACCGATTTTGCGCATCGATTTTACTTTTACATCCTGAATCCCAAAAACCGGCTTCGGAAATTCTGTACCAAATGGAGCCAATTGCCGCAGTTCTTCAATCGCCTCAACGGTAATTTCACTTAGCTCTATCGGAACATCAATTTGCATGTTTTGCACAAGCTGCTCTTCTGTTAAACAAAGTTTGGCCTGTTCGTTTAACCGGGTACGTAATGATGCCACATGTTCAATCGGTAACGTCATCCCAGCTGCCATTGGGTGGCCGCCGAAATGTGGTAAAATATCACGGTTTTTTGCCAACTCATTGAACAGATGGAACCCTTCAATACTTCTTGCAGAACCCTTTGCAATCCCTTTTTCATGATTAAGGGAAAGAACGATTGTCGGACGGTAATATTTTTCGACTAATCGCGATGCAACGATTCCAACAACACCTGGATTCCAGCCTTCCCCTGCTACGACTAGAACAAGGGAATCTTTTAATGAAGTATCATCTTCAATCATAGCCATTGCTTCATTTGTAATGTCTTCCACAATTTTTTTCCGTTCAGTATTTTTATCATTCAATTGGGTAGCCAGTGTATTTGCCTGAAGCGGGTCTTCGCTCATTAAAAAGTGTACTCCCGGTTCGGCACTGCCTAGTCGTCCGATTGCATTCAGGCGGGGACCAAAATAAAAGCCAACAGTTTCTTCATTGATGTCTTTCTTGTTTGCCCCTGATGCATCGCAAATGGCCTTTACCCAAGGATTTGGAGACTGCTTTAACGCCTGTAAACCGCGCTGTACTAAATAGCGATTTTCGCCAACGAGCGGCACTAAATCGGCAATCGTCCCCACTGCCACATATTCAAATAGATGATCAGGCAACTCGCCGTACAATGCATGTGCCAATTTAAAGGCTACCCCTACCCCTGCCAGTTCTCCAAACGGATAATGACCTTCTGGCACACGCGGATGGATGATGACGTTGGCATCCGGTAAAATATCACCCGCTTCATGGTGATCGGTAATAATCACACCCATACCAAGCTCTCTTGCCATTTTTACTTGTTCAATCCCGCTTATCCCATTATCGACCGTAATAATTAAATTTACGCCATCTTCATAAGCTTTTTTGAAAAGTTCTTCATTCGGTCCATATCCATGAATAAACCGATCCGGAATGACAAAACTGACATCTGCCCCAAGATCAAGTAAAGCATTTAGCAGCACAGTTGTACTTGTAATACCGTCCGCGTCGTAATCGCCATATACCAGAATCTTTTCTCCATTATCCAATGCCTGTTCGATGCGCATAACTGCGTCTTCCATTCCAGCCATTAAAAATGGATCATGATACTGGGTTTCATCAATTTTCAGTAATGGTTTTGCCTCTTCTATCGATGTGCAACCACGTGCAATTAAAATTTTTGCTGCAATCGTTGAAATATTCAGCTGTTCACTGAATTGTTTTACTAGCTGCTCATCTTGCTTTGTTATTGTCCATACTTTTTGTGACTGTATCATATATATTCACTTCCTCACGCAGTTCATTATAACGGAAATCTATCATGTTTCCCAAAGTTTCTTCTGATATTACCAGAAATATTGATACGAAAATTTAATAAGTCTGCTAGTTAAATGACCATACGTTTTCTTAAATGAATCTATTAAACAATAAAAAAGCTATTTGGAACGATGTTCACGTTTCAAATAGCTGCTATAGATCAGCATCACATATTATCTACTCTTTCTGAATTTTATCGCCACCCGAAATTTCTTCAGTTATAAATGCGGAAGCACCCTGTTCCCGAAGCTCGTTTTTCAGTCGGATAATCTCTGCATCTTTTTCATTAATCAGTACTTGTGCTGCTTCAAGATCTTTTCGAACTGCTTTCGTCTGCCTTTTCCATCCGTACATACGGAATGCCGAAAAACAAAAACTGATGATAAAACCGATTAATACTGACCCTAAAATAACTAATATCAATGGCCAGCGTGCTTCTCCAAAGACATAATTAACCTGTACGCTATCCACATTAACTGTAGCAAAAATGGCAATAATAATAGCAAAAATAAGTCCAACTACCATTGTCCATTGAATTTTCATAATGAACCTCCTCTCACGTCTTAGTTTAAAAATTTATTCCTTTTTTTCAGTGTGGGTAAACAAAAACCGCGCAATTTGCCCGAAAGCAATTACGCGGTTCATATACTTATACTTGTGGCTCGTCTGAACCCCATTGTTTTTTCTCTTTTTTCACAACAGAAGTACCTTTTTTGTCCATTTCACGGCATTTCAGTGAATACCAAACTTGTGCCGCGATACAGATTGAAGAGTAAATCCCTGTAACTAACCCGATTAATAGAGCGATTGAGAAGTTTTGAATTGATGGAGCACCTAGGAAAATAAGTGCAATAACTACAATAATAACCGTCAATACTGTATTAACAGAGCGTCCCATCGTTTGACGAAGTGATTTGTTGACAATCAGTGCCAGCTCTTCTTTCGTCGTAATTTTTTCGTGACGGTCAATATTTTCGCGGATTCGGTCAAACGTGACAATTGTATCGTTAATCGAATAACCGACAATTGTTAATACCGCAGCGATAAACGTAATATCTACTTCTAGACGCAGTATACTGAAAATCACGATAATAAAGAATACATCATGCAGTAATGAAACAATCGCCCCTAGACCCATACGCCATTCAAAGCGTACTGCTACATAGATAATGATACCAAGTGCCGCCAGTGCCAATGCATACATCGCATTTTTCGCCAGTTCTTTCCCTACTGTATCAGATACTGTACTTAAGCTTGGCTCATGCCCGTATTTTTCATTTACCTGCTCTTTAAAATCAAGTACTTGTTGTTGAGAGAAGTCATCTTTATATCGCATTACGGCGATTGTTTGATTATCGCCTGAAATAACAACATCCTCGTTAGCAAAACCGATTTCATCCAGATAATCCTTCACTTCTTCTTGTGCCAGCGCTGTATCCGATTTAATCTCTACACGTGTACCACTTGAGAAATCGATCCCTAAATTCAGTTTGAATACACCTAGCACAACAATACCTGCAACTAAAATGATTGTAGATATCGCATAGAACTTTTTACGGTTTCCAACGAAGTCCAATTTATCAAATTTCGTTGTTAAATCCAATGAAGTGATTCCTTCATCAAGTGAATGCTGTTTCGATCTGCTAATTCCGAACCATGCCGGATTATTGAAGTAGCCGCTGTTTACAAGAAGACCCTGCAATATACGGGAACCCCATACAGCTGTTACAAATGATAGTAAAATCGAAATAATTAATGTTGTTGCGAAACCTTTAACAGAACTTGTCCCGTAGTAGAATAATACGACAGCAGCAAGTAGAGTTGTCAATTGCGCATCAATGATTGCTGATAGTGATTGTTTTGAACCTAATTTGAATGCATCTTTTACAGAATGGCCAACACGTAGTTCTTCACGAATACGCTCGGCAGTTAAGATGTTAGCATCAACGGCCATCCCGATCCCTAATACGATCGCGGCAATACCCGGTAATGTTAATACAGCATTAATACCGTTAAAGACGATTAACACTAAATATGTGAATACCGATAAAGTAATAATTGAGATAAACCCTGGTAAACGATAGTAAAACAGCATGAACAGGAAGATTAACAGTACGCCGACTACTCCTGCGAATACTGTATCATTTAAAGCATCTTCACCGAATTGTGCCCCAACCGATGTTGAATAAATCTCCGTTAACTTAACAGGTAATGAACCTGCATTAAGTATAGATGCAAAGTTTTTCGTTTCATCTACTGTGAAGTTACCAGAAATCATAACATCTGTTGTATTTAATACTTGAGTAACAGAGGCTGCAGAAACAAATTTTTGCTCTTCGGGTGGCTTTTTGCTTTCTTCAGCGTAAGAATCTACGCCCTCTTCAAAGTCCAGCCAAACAACTAATAAGTTATTCGGTGCGCCCATGCTCATGACTTTTTGCGTTACTTCTGCGAATTTCGCCGCATCTTTCAATGTTAAAGTTACAATTGGCTGGTTTTGCTGATCAAATGAAGGCGATGCGCCACCTTCCTTTAAATCTGTCCCATCGAGTAAAATATTATCATTTACATCACGGAAAGTTAAATTCGCTGTACTCGATAATAGCTCTCGAGCAGAATCCTGATCTGCTAAACCTGCAAGCTGTACACGAATACGGTCTTCCCCTTCAATTTGAATGCTTGGCTCACTAACCCCGAATTCATTAATACGATTATCTAATGCCGTAGTCGTATCTGCCAATACATCTTGGGTAATCTTTTGTCCATCAACAAGTGATTCCACTTCATAAAGTACTTCAAATCCACCTTGAAGGTCCAATCCAAGTTTTACATCGTTTAAAACCTTCTCTACCGTTGTGCCCATCCCTGTAAATAGCAATGCTACGACAAGAACGAACGTAATGATACGGTTTGCTAATTTCATTAAAAAATCCTCCTCAATATCACACGAAACGCGGTGTGATGTAAAACGTAAAAATTACCTTCCACAAACTATGTATTCATTTCAATAATTTTCTGAATCACTTTTCAAAAATAACAATCCGATAGTTTGAAAAGCACAACACTCTCATTATGAAACAGCTTATGGAAACTGTCAAATTATTACTAGATAATTTATTATATTATTCTTATTTTTCCCTACTCTTTAAGCGGATGGAACAAACCTTGCAGCTCTTCATTGGAAAGCTTTAAGTTCAATTCATTGCGCTTAAAATCCTTTATTTGCATATAGCTTAACACTTCCGAAGCAGTTGCACCGAAAATGCCGGCTGTCAGCTCATGCAATCGCATATTTTGCACATCTCTTTTGCGCCACACCTTATCGATGCAATATTTCCATAAATCTTGTTCTGTTATCGAATCATATCCATAGTAATGAAATTCCTCGATTTTGTTCGTCAATATAAGCTGTACCTTCTCGTAAAGGCCGAAAAATGGAATTTGCATGTCGATCACTCCTGAACTTAGGTTTTAACTGCGATTACTACTGCATACTTTATTGTATATGAATGAAATTAAATTGAGAAGGGAGAAAGTAGAAGTTATTTGGGCTCATTTCTAAAAGGAACATTATTTTTAATGTTTGTCATATTTATTTCAAAATGTCTCGGGTTTATGTACAGAATGCAGTTTATGCGTATTGCCGGGGAGGAAGCGGTCGGACTCTATATGACGGCTTACCCGACATTTATATTTTTCATCTCGCTAATTCAATTAGGTATTCCGATTGCCATCTCTAAGCTGATTGCTGAATACCACGCGAAACGGAAAACGGAACATGTCACATCGGTAATGAAAACTGCAATCAAAATTTCGGCCATATCAATTATTTTATTTAGCCCATTCATTTATTTTGCTATTCCGTATATCGCAAAAGTGCTTTTACATAATGAAAACCTTATTTTCACTCTTTATATTAGCCTTTTCACAATTCCGATCGTTATTTTTTCAAGCTTAATAAAAGCATATTTACAAGGTTTAGCGAAAATTGCACCAACTGCATGGGCACAGCTTCTTGAGCAGCTTGTACGAATTGGTCTTATTGTCGTATTATTGCCGTACTTCATTTCAGAGTCGCCTGCATTGACGGCAGCAGCCGCTATGGGAATAACAGCAATTGGTGAAGTTTTTTCATTACTGTTTTTAGCGATCTTTTATAAACGCTCGAGTAGAATGTTCAAAAAGGGTTCAACAGGCACTTCCTTTACAAAGCCGATTTTTAATATTGCACTGCCTTCAGCGGGCAGTAAATTGTTTGGTACCTTTACATGGTTTTTGGAACCAATCATTTTCTTAAAAGCACTGACGGTTTCAGGATTGGCTGCAGGCGCGGCAACTACATTGTACGGTATCATCTCAGGTGTGCATATACCATTACTCTTGTTTCCGGCTTTCATTCCTGCTGCATTGGCAATTGTACTCATTCCTGCCGTTAGTAGCGCACTAGCCAGCAATAATTACCCGTTGCTGAATAAACGCATTACACATTCATTACGACTATCTTCTTTAATTGGCTGTATGGCCGCTACTGTGTTTTTCATACACGGCGATGAGTTGACTATGGTACTGTTCCATCTTGAGGAAAATCGTGGCTATATGAAAATATTGGCTCCTATTTTTTATTTTTATTATATACAGAGTCCGCTTCATTCCATCTTACAAGCACTAGATGAAGCACAGGCTGCCATGATGAATTCCATCTATGGAGGAATAGGGAAACTATTTTTACTGTTTTTCCTTGCCTCACAACCCGCCATTCAGGAAAAAGGCGCGATTATCGCTATAGGCTTTGGCGTATTAATTACGTCCTTCTTACACATCGCTTCTATTAGACAGCAGAAAAAGATTAATGTAGGTTTCCGCTTCTTCGTTCTGCCATATGGTATTTTCATCCTTACTTGTTTTGTACAGCCGATCATTGCTGCCGGAATGCCGCTTATCGTAAGCGTTGCAATTACGATTGGGTTTGTCTTGCTGTTACTGTTCATTACAAAACAAATCCGTTTTAACGATTTCCATTATCTTCGTTCAATATTTTCGCGCTCGTAATTGGACAAACCACTTTCCGTCTTCATAACTGCAGTAGAATATATCGCGTATATTGGGATAACCGTTTACCAATAATTCATGAACGAGCCATTTTTCATCTTTACCAATAATTTTTAAATGTCTTTTATCAACATAGCCATCCAAAATGAGAGGTAAAATAAATCCGCCCTGATCTTTTTGGTAAATCGATAGCTTTCCGGATTGCTCCAAAAAAGCATAGGCAACATCCTGCACAGAGCATACTCCCTGTTCACGTAATTGCTGGAGTAAATCATCGAGATTATAGCGCTGCTTTTTCATTTCCGCTTCACAAATATATCCGTCGCGGATAACAAGCGACGGATCGCCTTCAATAAAGTCGCGCAGTTTTTTATTTTTTAATATGAGCCAGGAGTTTAAGTATTGAATCAGAAACAATAAAATAATAGGCAAAACGGCTTTGAAAAACTGCCGATCATAATCGTCCAATGCAATCGCAGCAATTTCACCCATTAACACGAATATTGCCAAATCCACAATACTGAGCTCACCAACTTCACGCTTGCCCATAAGGCGGAAAACAACTAGTAATATAATATATAAAACAATTGTTCGAAATATAATTAATGTATAATCTTCCAATTGATTCACCTCTCATACAATAGCTTGTTCGAAATTGCATGAAAAATACAAAAAAGCTTGTGGAAAATTAAACTCCACAAGCTTTTTTATGTAACGTTTAAACCGATTCTATACGGCCAATTGCTTGGCGTTCGAATTTTAAACGTGTATTTCCGTCAACTAATAAATAGACAGTCGTATCTTCAATTGCATCTACTTCTCCGTGTAAGCCACCTACAGTAACTACTTTATCACCACGTTTTAAGCTGTTTTGCATTGTAGCAGTTGCTTTTTGACGTTTTTGTGCCGGACGAATTAAAATGAACCACATCGCAACAAACATTACGATAATCGGTAAAAATTGTACTAAACCTTCCATTTTCAAATTGCCCCCTTTCTCTATCTCTTTCTCACTTACCTAGTATAGTATAGAATTGCAGGTTTTTGCGCAAAAAACTCTTTTTTTTCTCAAAAAAATTATATTGAATTTCGAATTTCGAACATATTTTTAGAAATTTTTAGCATTCGGTTTATTGTAACCGTACTTCTCAAAGAACTCTTCTTTGAAATCGCCTAAACGGTCTTCGCGGATTGCCTGGCGTACATCTTCCATTAATTTAATAAGGAAGCGTAAGTTATGGTATGACGTTAAACGTAAACCGAACGTTTCTTCTGTACGCAATAAATGACGCACATACGCGCGTGTATAGTTTTTACATGTGTAGCAATCGCAATTTTCATCGATTGGTGTAAAGTCTTTTGCATATTTCGCATTTTTGATGACCATACGTCCTTCAGATGTCATCAATGTACCGTTACGTGCAATACGTGTTGGTAATACACAGTCGAACATATCGATGCCGCGCATTGCTCCATCGATTAACGAGTCCGGTGAACCGACACCCATTAAATAGCGTGGTTTATCTGCCGGCATCATTGGTGCAGTAAAGTCCAAAACTTTATTCATAATATCTTTCGGCTCACCAACCGATAAACCGCCGATTGCATAACCAGGAAAATCGAGCTCTACTAATGCTTCAGCCGATTTACGGCGCAGCTCTTCATATTCCCCGCCTTGAATAATACCGAACAGCCCTTGCTCTTCCGGGCGTTGATGTGCTTCTTTACAGCGTTTTGCCCAACGTGTTGTGCGGTCAACAGATGCTTCCATGTATTCGTATGTTGCCGGGAAAGGCGGACATTCATCAAATGCCATCATAATATCAGAACCTAAGTCGTTTTGGATTTCCATCGCTTTTTCCGGTGATAAAAACAGCTTGTCGCCATTTAAATGGTTTCGGAAATAAACGCCTTCTTCTTCGATTTTACGGAACTTAGATAATGAGAACACTTGGAAACCGCCTGAATCAGTTAGAATTGGACGATCCCAGTTCATGAATTTATGCAGTCCACCTGCTTCTTTCACGATATCATTCCCTGGACGCAACCATAGGTGATATGTGTTAGATAGAATAATACCTGCATTCATTTCTTTTAATTCTTCAGGGCTCATTGCTTTTACTGTCGCTTGTGTACCAACTGGCATAAATGTTGGTGTTTCAAAGGAACCGTGTGGTGTATGGACAATACCTAAACGCGCACCTGTCTGTGCACATGTTTTAATCAATTCATAACGAATTGGTGGTTGTTTTGTTGTTTCAGTCATATAAAAAAATCCTCTCGTTTCTAAAGTAAATACAGTACTTCGAATGAAAACACCTACTAAGTTTAGTAGGTGTTGCACAAATTATTATTGTATATAGGTTTTTGTTTAATTGCAAATTACTTAGCCGGACGGATAAACATGGCATCGCCAAAGCTGAAGAAACGGTATTTTTCTTTAACGGCTTGTTCATAAGCGTTCATAATTGTTTCTTTCGAAGCGAGTGCGCTGACAAGCATCACTAATGTTGACTTCGGTAAATGGAAGTTTGTAATCAGGCCGTCGATTGCTTTATATTCATAGCCCGGATAAATGAAAATATTTGTCCAACCATGAGAAGCGACAATTTTACCGTCATTTTTCGATGCAACTGTTTCAAGAGTACGGGTTGAAGTTGTCCCTACCGAAATAACTTCGCCTCCAGCTTGTTTGACACGTTCAATTACAGCCGCTGCCTCTTCTGACACACTGTAAAATTCAGAGTGCATATCATGGTCCTCAATCGAATCCACACTGACAGGTCGGAATGTACCAAGTCCCACATGCAGTGTAATAAATACGACTTCAACACCCTTTGCTTTAATTGCTTCAAGTAATGGCTGTGTAAAATGAAGGCCAGCTGTTGGTGCTGCTGCAGAACCACGCTCTTTCGCATAAACCGTTTGATAACGATCTTGGTCTTCCAACTTTTCACGAATATATGGCGGTAATGGCATTTCACCCAGTTGGTCTAAAATTTCATAAAAAATCCCGTCATATGTAAATTTAAAAGTACGGCCACCGTGATCCAGTTCACCTGTGCAAGTCGCAGTCAACAACCCATCACCAAATGTAACGACTGTGCCTGTTTTAACACGTTTTGCAGGTTTTACTAACGTCTCCCACTCATCGTCATTTGTCTGTTTTAACAGCAACAATTCAATGTTCGCGCCAGTATCTGCTTTGACACCCATTAAGCGTGCAGGTAATACACGCGTATCATTTAGTACAAGGCAATCCCCTGCATTTAACTCCTCTAAAATATGACCGAATGTGTGATGCTCGACTTCCAATGAGTTCGGATTTACTACCATTAAACGACTCGCTGTACGATCCAATAATGGTGTTTGGGCAATTAATTCCTCTGGTAAATAAAAATCAAAATCTTCTACTTTCACGTTCAAAACTTCCTTCTATTCTTTTTGTGTCTGCGGATAACCGAAATGGTCGTAACAAAGATTTGTCGCGATTCGGCCGCGTGGTGTTCGTTGAATAAATCCGATTTGCAATAAATATGGTTCATATACATCTTCAATCGTAATACGCTCTTCTCCGATCGATGCCGCTAATGCATCCAATCCGACAGGACCTCCGCCAAATCGTTCAATCATTGACTGCATCAATTTATGATCGATATGATCAAGTCCTCGTGGATCAACTTGCAGCAGTTCGAGCGCCTGTTCCGCCAAATTTGTGGAAACAATGCCATCTGCCAATACTTGTGCATAGTCACGGACACGTTTTAACAATCGATTTGCGATACGAGGTGTCCCTCGGGATCTGCGGGCAATTTCAAATGCCGCATGCTTATCCAGCGCAACACCAAACAATTCACCGGAACGGATAACAATTTCGGCTAATGACTGCTCATCATAATATTCCAGTCGCGATAAAACACCAAAACGGTCACGAAGCGGTGCAGATAAAGCACCTGCTCTCGTTGTTGCACCAACGAGTGTAAATGGCGGCAACTCCAATCGGATCGAACGGGCTTCAGGACCTTTTCCGACTACAATATCCAGACAGAAATCTTCCATCGCAGAATAAAGCACTTCTTCAATCGCTCTTGGCAGGCGATGGATTTCATCGATAAAAAGCACATCCCCTGCTTCAAGAGAGCTTAAAATCGCTGCTAAATCACCAGGTCGCTCAATCGCAGGACCGCTCGTCATCTTTACATTTACATCCATCTCGTTCGCTATGACAATCGCTAACGTCGTTTTCCCTAAACCAGGTGGACCATAAAGGAGAACATGGTCAAGACTTTCCTGACGTAGCTTAGCGGCTTCGATAAATATTTTCAGGTTTTCTTTCACTTTATCTTGGCCTATGTATTGCGCTAAACGTTGCGGTCTTAAAGAAAGCTCAAACTGCTGCTCGGCATCTGTTGCTTCACCAGAAAGTACACGGTCTGACATGCTTCTCACTCCTTTTTATTTCAATTTCAACAACAGCTTCAATGCCTGTTTAATATAGGCGTCTGTCGTCGTTAACTTATCGTCTTCACTTAATTGCGGTCTGATTTTGTCTAATTCCTTTTCTGAATAGCCTAATGCGACAAGTGCCAGCATCGCTTCCTGCAATTCATGTTCATTCGGATTCACTCCAAACAATGGCAGCTCATTTTCTGCACTTGGTAACTCGACGTGATCAAGTAGCATGTCCAGCTTCCCTTTTAGATCGAGAATCATTTGACGTGCTGTTTTTTTCCCGACGCCCGGGAAACGGATTAAAAATGCTTCATCTTCCATTTCAATTGCCTGAATGACTGAAGTCGGATTACCGCTAGCTAAAATAGCAAGCGCGCCTTTTGGACCAATGCCCGATACTTGAATTAGCTTTTTAAATAATTCACGCTGCTCCAAACTATTGAACCCGTATAAATTTTGGGCATCTTCACGCACTTGCAAGGATACATATATTTGCTGTTCGCTTGCAGATGTACGGAATGCAAATGGATTTGGCGTATACAGCATCCAGCCAATGCCTTGTTGCTCTAATACAATATACTCGGGTGTAACCCTTGTAACCTGTCCTTTTAAATAATCATACATCGTTTTATCCCTCACATTTCTCGCTCTATTATAGCATAAGAGTTGTGAATTACCGAACGTATGTTGGTTCAAAAAGAAAAGACCGTCCTTTAAGACAGCCTTTAATAGTTTATCATATTCTTCTCCATCTAACATCGATTATAAACTGCCAATTAATTTTGCAATGTATCGATCTGTCTTGCAAAAGAATCGTAATTTTTCATCCAGTCATAAACAATCGATTGAATAAACGGATAGCAGGAAAGCTTTTGACGGTCGCTGAGTTTCAGATAAAACAGACATTCCCTTAATATTTCATTCGGGAAAAACAGATAATGAAGCTTTTCCTGCGCTTTATGCAAATAATGGTGGTCATTTACAAGCGGTTGTATTTCATACTGAACATGCGGCAATACGCGATGAAGCCATAAAATAATTTCATCTGAGGCTTCCCCTAAAGAAGCTAAATCAAAATCAATAAGTTTCACGTCTTCTCCACGTAGCATCACATTATGATGAACAACATCCCCATGTAAAATCGTTTGCTTTTCACTCGGAACTGTTATTTGAGCCATTAAACCTAAGGCATAGGAAGCATGGTTGACTAAAATATCATAATTGCTTTTTAATAAACGTCTTAGTTCTCTTTCATGATGGATAAAACGCTCAAATCTCCTCTTCCACTTCTCCTCTAATCGATATGTGGACAAGATGCCTGTTTCCGCCCAAGGAATGACTTCACATGTTTCATGCAGTTTTTCGATTGCATGCAGGGAAAGCTGCTGATGTTCAAACCGTTTATACTCCGCACTTTTCCCTTCAAACCAAAACTGCTTTAATATATGCGGCTCTTCATTTTCTACAAGTGGTATATGATATGGAAATTGTATATTTTCAAGCTCTCGATGAATCGCTTTAACTTTCTGCGCCACAAAACCATTCTCATAGTACTTCATAAAAAAGGACCCTTTATGTGTATCCCACTTCCAGCAATTCTCTTTAATTACTATTGACATGACTTAGGCGGATGTGGCATTTGGTGCATTTGGGGCATCGTATTTGCTGGATATGGCATCATGTGCTGCATTGAATTTTCTTGATATGGCATCATGTGTGGGTAACAAGGGTTTGGTTGACGCATCATGTGGTCAATTTCTTCATAATACTGGTGCACTAGGTGATCTTTATCATGGCAATGATCTTTCTTTAATGAAGACTCATCATTAAAAATCGGCTGCATTTGCATTTGCATCGGCATCGACATCGGCATTGGCTCCATGTACATATTTGGTTGCATTTGCATCGGGGATTCCATTGCCATTTGGTTACATTTTGAACATCCATGCATTTGAGGCATCGGCATTGGATGCATTGATTGCATGTGCATCGGAGATTCCATGGCCATTTGATGACATTTTGAACATACAGGCATTTGTGGCATCGGCATTGGCATTGGCATGTGGTGACATGTTGGACACACAGGCATTTGCGGCATCGGCATTGGCATTGGCATCGGCATCGGCATCGGCTGAATATAGTGTGGTTGTTCGATAAAAATCGGTTGCTGTGGTTGCTGCGGAGGTTGTTGAATAACCGGTTGCTGTGGCAATGGCATTGGTTGTGGTGCTGTCACCGTATTTTCAAATGTCGGCTGAACATGTACATGTGTTTGCCAGTTTGGCATTGGCATTGGCATCGGCATCGGCTGTGGTGCCGGTGGCTGGAAATAAATATCCCCTTGCCAAATCGGCTTTTGCGGCTGTGGCATCGGCATAGGTGCCGGTGTTGGTACAGGCACTGGTGCCGGCTTAACGATATGCTCTTTCTTCGGTGCTGGAGCTGGTGCAGGCATTTGTACCGGCTGCTCTTTAACAGATTTCGGCTGTTCCTTCACAGGTTGCCGCATTTCTTTTTTCGCTGTCGTGTCCGGTAAATAAATTTCCATCCCCGGAACAATATAATCAGGGTTTGCTAAATGGGCATTTAATCGCTTTAATTCATCAAAGCCAACCGCGTATTGCTTCGCGATTTTCCACAAAGTGTCTCCCTTTTGAACAATATGAACGCGCACTTCTTTCCTCCTTTTCTCGTAATAGCATATGCACAAATTGTGCTATTGCCACAATGTTCACGCTTAGCAAGCGGTAAATATGATAAGATGAAAAGGAACTGGTATGCTAATTGAGGTGAATATATTGAAAAAATTATTAGGTGAAGAACGGCGTTTGGAACTGCTTGCATTGTTAAAAACGGCTGAACAGCCAATGACAGGTACAGATTTGGCGAAGCGTACAAATGTTTCAAGACAAGTCATCGTCAATGATATGAATTTATTGAAAGCACGAAATGAACCGATTGTAGCAACAAGCCAAGGGTATATTTATATGCACAATGTCCAGCAAACACGCCTTCAACGTAAAATTGTATGTATGCACAATCCAAATGAGGCAAAAGAAGAACTTTTCATATTGGTCGACTGTGGTGTTATGGTCGAAAGCGTTATAGTCGAGCATCCGGTATACGGAGAAATTACCGCTTCGATTATGGTATCAAACCGCTTGGAAGTGGAGCATTTTGTAAAACGCGTCCAAGAAACTAATGCCCTTTATCTTTCTGCATTAACGGACGGTACACACTTACATGTCATTAGCTCGACTTCTGAAGAAAGCTTGAATCTGGCAGAAGAGAAATTACGTCAGCGCGGGTTCTTGATTGAAAACTAAGATAAAACAGCTTATTCAAAAGACACCCTGTCACATGAATAAGCTGTTTTTTTATGATTAGTTCTGCTGCGCTCCACTCCCTATGAATGTTTTCCGGCGATACACGCTTAGTGCAATCCCAATGACAAACGAGTTTATTAGGAGGGATGTAAAACCGTAACTTATAAAAGGAAGCGATAATCCGATAATCGGCAACCAACCAAGAATCATTGCCACAGAATATCCAAACTGCATGCAATAAAAAGATACTGCTCCGATTACAAGCATTTTGCCATATGAACGGGTTAATTGTTTTGCTTCCCAAAGTATACGAATTGCGATGGCGAATAATACCGTTACGACAGCAATTCCTGCAATGTAACCAAATTCCTGGATAAGCTGTACTAAAGCAAAATCTGTATGCCCTTCCGGAATATATCGGATCGTCTCTGCCCCAAACCACCCAGCTTCATTTAATGCATTTTTGATTGCCAAATAAATATAGCCTTCCTGTGTCGCATAGCTTTCCGGATTCAGAAAAGCATAGATACGTACAAGCTGGTAATGGTGCAGCTGCGGAGTCATCAGAAACACCGCACTAGCGATTAAGCCAATCACTGTTATACTTGTCAAAATTTTCGATTTTAGCGAGTAGTCACTTAAATAAAACAAAATAGTAACGACCCCTGCATAAATAAGGGCTGCTGTCAGGTTTGGCGCACATAAAATAAACCATAACGGCAAAACAAATAAGATGATTAACTGCCAACTTTTAAATTTCTTCTGTGTAAAAAAGCCTGCCCAAGCAATGAGCAGCAATGGTAAAACGGTCCAAGCCTGAATCTGTATCGGCCCTACCATTAAATAGCTTTGCCCGGAAACCATAGCTGTCGGAAAATAATTTAATATCATTAACAAAATAAGGGCACCCAAATATATAGCTAGACTGAAACGCTCCAGCTTCCGATAATCGATATACATCAGTGCTGTAATCAATAGGAGGGCACAAAGAAGGTGTAGCCATTTGTTTCGAATAAAATAATTAGTCATGTCTGCCCCAAAAATAACAGTACTATCAAATGTTAAAATCGGGATAAAGCTGGCCCCTAATAGAATAGCAACTAAACTAATCAGCAGCCAATCGACTTTGGGCCGGTGAATCTTGTCCATCGATTTTCCGAGTGCGGATGGTGAGCCCATTTCATCAATTGCTTTTCGTTCCGCTTCATCGGGTGTATACCCTTTTTTTAACCAGGCATTTTTCGAATGTTCTATATGGTGCTTTAATTCATCATATACATGTACCTGAGCTTCTTTTGAACGAATAAAGGCTGTTACTTTATTTAAAAAACGTTCACTCTGCATGCATACGCACCCCCAACAGACGCTCCTTCAATGTCAGTTTGATTTGTCTCTCTTGCTGTAATTGTTTTTTTCCGGTCTTCGTTAACTCATACCGCTTAATGCCGTCCGTCCAGTTTGCGAGCACAAACCCATTCCTTTCCTGTTCATGAAGAATTGAATAGATGATTCCCTCATTATTGATTACATCCTGTATTCCCCTTACATGCAGTAATTGCGTAATTTCAATACCGGACTTTGCTTCAATTAAAAGTGACAAAATTACCCTTTTCAACTCATCGATGTTTAACTGTCGTTGGACATTTTCTTTATGCTGCTCTGTGAACTTTGTGCTGGAAAATGCGGTGCGATCCATCGCTTTTTTAAAATTTTTTAAACGATCATCCATTCTCTTCACGCTCCAGATGTTTTTTTAATAGCTGCTTTCCTTTTCTAAGCCTTGTTTTCACCGTGTTTTCACTAATTTGCAGTACTTCGGACATTTCCTTCATCGTTTGATCTTCGTAATAGCACAAGTAAATAACTTCACGATATTTGACTGGCAGTGCCATGACCGCCTTGACTAAGTTATTATCTTCCTGCTGCTGTATGACTTCTTGTTCAACGGACATACCGCTTTCTACTTTCATAAAAACTTCATCATCTTTTGCTTCGACATTTTTGGCATACCAGCTTTTCAAATAATCTTTTGAATGATTAATTGCAATACGCCAAAGCCATGTTTTTAACGATGAACCATATTGAAAAGAAGGGAGTGCCTTGTAGCATTTCACGAAAATTTCCTGCGTCAGATCCTCGGCAACCGAATGATTATGTACATATTGCATAACAAGCTTTAATATCTCTTCCCCGTACTGTTGCATTAATTCATCTATAATCATTTCATTTGATAAATTAGCGGTATCATTTATTAAATAACTTTCCACCTAAATACCTCCTTTCATCAATTAGACGAGCCTCGTTTTAGGAAAGTTTGATTTTCATAAGGAAAATTCTAATATAATTACAGAACTTCTAATAAAAATTTTTATTTTCTAATAAATTGTCGATTTTCTAAAATATCGTTTCGATGTTCTAATAATGGTTTACTTTTTTCTAATATCGCAGCTGGATTTTCAAATATCCTAATGATATTTTCTAATATCCCACAGCAATGTTCTAATATGTACGTCATGTATATTCTTTTTCAACCCTACACTTTTAGAATTTAATAAACTCATTGTATTTCCTAATAAAAGCCACATTTCTTCTAATAACCGCACCCCACTGTTCTCATAAAAATCCGAACAAAAAAAGCACTCCGCATGAAGCAGAGTGCACCTGTACATTTTATAAAAATCGTTTTCGCTGTTCCGGTGACGGTAACATACATTCCTGTTTTTTTCCGAACCATTTGTAGCGATTTTTGGCAATCCAGCGATACACAAGATCACGAACTGGTTTTGGTACAACCACAAATACGTAAAACAGCTTCCACAAACCTGATAAGTTTCGTGTAATTTTAAGTGCGGCCGTCGATTCCGTAAAATGCTGGTCGTCTTCTATAAACACAATACTATCTGTGTTTTCCGGCACATCATACTCTTTTAACAATGCCCTTCCAACTTCACTTTGCAGCGACGCAAACTGAAACAATGCTTTCGGGTCACGTTTAATAATAAACTGGACACTTGCATCACAGAAATTGCACTCTCCATCAAATAATAGGATTCGCTTCATGCTCTTCACCTCACTCTGGTGTGACGTATGTATAATATGTACCGAGTGACTTCACTTTGCAGCCTAGTGCAATCAGTTCTTCCACTGCACCTTTCATCATCGGTTCCTCTTCATCTGCTAGTATATCAGTAATGAAGAAATAATTCCCCAGTCCTGTTTTAAGTGGTCGTGATTCAATCTTACTCAAGTTCAGTTTACGCCATGCAAATACCGAAAGTACTTGATGAAGCGCACCAGATACATCTGTCGGTAATGTAAGCATAAACGTAGTTTTCGGTTGTGCCTGCAACGGTACTAAACCATGCTTTATATTTTGCTTCGATAAAACGAAGAAGCGCGTATGATTAAAATGGAAATCATGGATATTGTGTTCGAGTATATGTAAATTATATTTTTCAGCGGCAGAAAAGTTCGCAACGGCAGCAATACAGCGGTCTTCAGTTTGGGATACAAGCTCTGCTGCGGCAGCAGTTGAAGAATACGATGTCTGTCTTACCCCTCCATGATTATAATATAAATATTTATGGCACTGTGCTAAAGCATGCGGATGTGAATAAATCTCCTCGATTGCCTCTTTATTTTCCGCAAACTTTTTATTCACTAATAAATGCTGCTGAATTTTCGACATCACTTCAGCTGTAACGAAAAGCTCGGATTCATGGTACAAGTAGTCAATTGTTAGCGGAACAGAACCTTCCAGTGCATTTTCCACCGGGACTACCGCCAGCTCAACTTTCCCTTCCGATACCGCTTCAATGCATTCCGGAATCGACTTGTACGGAATATGCCAATCATGCGGAAATAGTCCCTTTGTTGCTAAATATGTAAATGATGCTTCCGGACCTAGGTAAGCAACTCTTTTTTCCCAATTTTTTTCTGACATCAATAAGCACCTCGATCATAAGTTCTAAATTTTCTGGAAATTCATCCTATAAGAAAAGCTGTCCAAAATGCCCTAAAACACATTGGACAGCATTTTTATTTATTATATCCTGATGTATTTGCACCGGAACATCTCACTTTTTCTGTTAAACAACATTGCTCTTCAAAGGAAAGTTAAAATGCGCCAGAACTGATTACTTCAGCAGATTCGATAAATTCAAGTTGATTTAAGCTGCGAATAAGTTCATCCAGCTCATAAGACATGCTTGTAACATCTAAAGAAAGCGTCACATTGGCACGTCCTTGAATCGGAATCGTCTGATGAATCGTCAGAACATTGCAATGTGCATCAGATACAGTTTCGAGTAATTTGGCAAGTGTACCTTTTCGATCTTGTAATTGAATGAAAACTGTTAAAATACGCTCTTGCACAATCGAATGGAAAGGAAAAACTGCATCACGATATTTATAAAATGCGCTACGAGATAAATCCACTTCTTTTACCGCATCCCATATAGATGAAACAGATCCTTTTTGCAATAATTGTTTTGCTTCCAATGTTTTTTGCATCGCATCTGTCAGGACATCTTCACGCACTAAATAATATCGCTGATTTGCTACGTTTTTCATCGTCATCCCCCACTTAATTAGTCGACAAAGTCAAATTCGAATTCCATTAAACGTACAGTATCGCCGTTTTGGGCACCGCGTTTACGTAACTCTTCATCGACACCCATCGCACGTAATTGGCGAGCAAAGCGTCGAATACCGTCTTCACGGCTGAAGTCCGTCATTTTGAATAGGCGTTCGATTGTGTATCCTGAAAGAACATATGCACCATCGTCATCACGTGAAATTTCGAAGTCGCCGCCTTGGCCTTCATGCTTGTACATTACGACTGCATCTGATTCTTCTTCAAGTACATCGTGTAATAAGAACTCCGGTGTCACTTCTAAAAGATCTGCAATTTCAAATAGTAATGGCTTTAACCCTTGACGAGAAACCGCTGAAACCGGGAAGACCTTTACATCTTCTCCCACTTTCTTTTTAAACTCTTTCAAGTTTTCTTCGGCATTCGGCATATCCATTTTGTTTGCAACGACAATTTGAGGACGCTCAAGTAATCGTAAGTTATATTGTTCAAGCTCGTTGTTGATTGTTACATAATCATCATAAGGTTCGCGGCCTTCCATACCGGACATATCGATTACGTGTACGATTACACGTGTACGCTCAATGTGACGCAGGAACTGCATTCCTAATCCGACACCTTGGTGCGCACCCTCGATTAGACCAGGTAAATCTGCCATTGCGAATGAACGGCCATCATCAGTTTCCACCATACCTAAGTTCGGTACGATTGTCGTAAAGTGATAAGCGCCGATTTTAGGTTTTGCAGAAGAAACAACAGAAAGTAATGTTGATTTACCAACAGAAGGGAAACCAACTAATCCAACATCCGCCAATACTTTCAATTCTAAAATTACTTCCAGCTCTTGACCTGGTTCGCCTTTTTCGGCTAATTCTGGTGCTGGGTTAGAAGGTGTCGCAAAACGGCAGTTACCACGTCCGCCACGGCCTGCTTTAGCAATTACAGCTTGTTGACCATGTTCAACTAAATCGGCAATGACTGTTTTTGTTTCAGCATTCATCACAACTGTTCCTGGTGGCACTTTTACGATTAAATCTTCTGCACGACGACCGTGCATCCCTTTACTCATTCCGTGCTCTCCACGTTCAGCTTTGAAGTGACGTTTGTAACGGAAATCCATTAGCGTACGTAAACCTTCTTCTACTTCAAATATAACGTTACCGCCTCGTGCTCCGTCTCCACCTGCAGGACCACCATTCGGTACATATTTTTCACGACGGAAGGCAACCATTCCATCCCCGCCGTCTCCACCTTTAACATAAATCTTTACGTGATCGACAAACATTTCTTTCACTCCTCATATGTGAAGAACATATTTCCAACTTGTATTCGTTTGTTCATATGTTTCCACATTAAAAATATTCTGTTCTATTGAAAATGGCGACTGTTCCCATTTTCCCTTTAAATGAAATGAAATATTCCATTTCTCTTCATATGTTTCGATGTTTAACAGTAATTGATGCTCTTCATATGGATCAAGCTTGTCGTAAACATGAATAATTGTGTTTTCCAAGTATTGAACAATCGCTTCATCGTACTTGCTTTGTATTGGCGCGTTTACATTACTTGTCATGCTTAGTTGTAAAGCCGGATAACGCCAACTCAGGGTATGAAGCCATTCCACTGTTTCCGTTAATTGAAGTCGATTGATGTTCGAAAGCATTTTACAATGTTCAGACTGGTCAAAAATTACCTTTTTGGCCTCGTCCACTCGTCCTAAATCTAAGTTCATCTGGATTAAATGAAGCTGATTCAAATAGTCGTGATTCGCAAAGCGTAATGCTTCACTTACAGTTAATTTTGAAACGGTCATTTTACACACTCCGTATTACAGTATTATTAGTATAACAAGTTTTTCATCAATTTTCCTTCCATACTTCATACTCATGCCATATTCAATACTTAAGAAAATTTCAACCATCCATTTATAAAGGCATCTCTTCATTTTTGTGCAAAAACTTAAAAAAGGACTGCAATAAATGCAGTCCTTTCATTGCAAGAATTATGCTTCTTGAGCTGTAGGGTATACAGATACTTTTTTCTTGTCGCGACCATAGCGTTCAAATTTAACAACGCCGTCAACTTTTGCGAATAATGTATCGTCACCACCGCGGCCTACGTTTGTACCTGGGTAAATTTTTGTACCGCGTTGACGGTAAAGAATTGAACCACCAGTAACAAATTGACCATCAGCGCGTTTAGCACCAAGGCGTTTAGACTCAGAGTCACGTCCGTTTTTAGTAGAACCTACACCTTTTTTAGATGCGAAGAATTGAAGATCTAAAGTTAATAATAACATTCTGTTCCACCTCCTAGATCATTTTATATTTCAATTCGATATATTCTGAATAGCTCGCAGTCATTGTATAGAACTGTGTCACCATTGTGTTCAGAATAACTTGTAATTTAGCGTCTGTTTCATCATTCAGTTCAGCTTGTGGAACAGTTACTTTTAAGTAACCGCCTTCAGCACCTTGTTCGATTTCAGGAGTAATTCCTGTAATTTGCGGGATTGCATTCACTGCACCAAAGGCAACAGCAGAAGCACCAGCACAAACTAAATCTCGACCATAGATATCCGATAGAGCATGTCCTGAAATTTCAAATCCATACGATTTACGATTTTCATCACTATAAATAGTTACTGTAATCATATCCATCACCTACTTATTAAGCGTTGATAGCTTCAACTACTAATTTTGTGTAAGGTTGACGGTGACCTTGCTTACGACGGTAGTTCTTTTTCGCTTTAAGTTTGAAAACAGTAATTTTCTTTTGCTTACCTTCTTTAACAACTTTAGCTGTTACAGTAGCGCCAGCAACTGTTGGAGCTCCAACTTTAACTGTTTCTCCACCTACGAATAAAACTTTGTCAAAAGTAACGATTTCGTCAGCAGCCACACCTAGTTTTTCAACATAGATTTCTTGACCTGCTTCAACTTTGATTTGTTTACCACCAGTTTCGATAATTGCGTACATTAAAATGCACCTCCTCTTAGACTCAGACTCGCCCGGAATTGCAGGTGACCTATAAAGGTACTTAAACCTGTTCAGCGCGGTTGCAGTAGCACGGGTGCTACAAACAATAACATTAAAATACTACCACATCAGAATTATCAAGTCAACCGCTTCATAACTATTTTCTCAAAAGCAGAACGGTATTTTCGATATTTCCAATCTCCAATTACTTTGCTCCATAAAAAGAGGCTTATAATTGCTAAAGACAATGTCTGCGGCAATAAATATAATAGTACGATAATTGTTACCGTAAGTAAATAAAAAGAAGCCGTTAAATAAAATTCGAAAATTTTAGAAAACGGCCGCCATTTCAAAATGCTGTAACATAGTATTCTTCCACCATCCAGAGGCCAAATGGGGATGAGGTTAATAGCTAGAATAAAGAACTGAACTTCTATTAATCTCGCACTGAGCATATCGGGCAGGAATAAACTGATAAAAATTCCGAGACATGTTGCAACCGGTCCTCCAATAGCGATAATGATCAGTTGCTGATAGGATAACTGCAATTCATCCTTAATCGTCATCTCCCCGCCGTAAGGAACGATTTTACATTGCGTTATCTTGGCTCCGACAAGCTTTGCAGCGATAAAATGACCTAATTCATGAAATAATAACGAAACAATAATAACACTGTATAAAGCAATATCACCATATAATACGATTGATAAGAGCAGTAACAAAAATAATGGATGAATCGTAATTTTCATCTAAATCGGCTGTTCCTTTAGCCAGCGAATCGTTTCTTCCATATTTAAAATTTCCCCGTTACGTTCAATCTGAATATAGAGTTCCCCGCTTTTTTTCGTAGCGACAACTGCACCTTTTGTTACCGTTGTATAAGGCAATACATAGAAGTCGTCCACAAAACCAAACGTAACCGTATCCCCTGTATCATAAACAACCGAGACCGTTTTCCCGTTATATTTTGTATGGCCCGTAAACACAATCATCCCATCATACAATGCATTTAATACGAACGGTTCATCATACACGAGTAAATATCCGTCATTAAAACGATCAATCGTCTCAAAGAGCTGTAATTGACTAATCGATACATCTGCACTAACAGGGAGCTGCTGGTCTTCATTAGACAACATATTCACCACCGCTTTTCGCATCATGACTAAATCATCCGAACTATAGACAACCGAATGAATGACACGTTTTGTAGCGATATCCCCATAATAATTACAGCTATAAATAACAACAAAGACAATACTCGCGATGAGCCACTGCCATTTTTTCAAGCTCACCATCCCTCTTTTTGCACTAGTATATGTCAGGAACAACAATACAATTCAGGAAAGCCTGTACATAGAAAAAAAGCTGTACAGAATAGTAGATTACATTCCATACAGCTTACTTCTTATTTAAATAATGCTTTTATTTTTGCAAAAACGCCTTTTGGCTGATCATCTTCCAAGGACATTAACGGCACAGAGTCCCCTAATATACGGCGTGCGATATTACGGTATCCCAATGATGCTTTGTTATTCGGATTCATGACAATTGGTTCACCTTTATTGGATGAACTGATAACATCTTCACTATCGACAATGATTCCCAATAAATCAATCGATAAATGCGTTGTTACTTCTGTAATATCCATCGCATCTCCATTATTCATCAAGCTCTTACGGATTCGGTTAATAATAAGCTTAGGCGGTTCGATTGGTTCCTGTTCCAGCAATCCGATAATACGATCCGCATCTCTTACTGCTGAAATTTCAGGTGTTGTCACAACAATGGCACGATCTGCACCAGCGACCGCATTGCGATAGCCTTGCTCAATACCGGCCGGACAATCAATTAAAATATAGTCAAACTCACGCTTCAACTCATCGATCAAAGCTTTCATCTGTTCAGGGTTAATCGCGTTCTTGTCTGTATTTTGGGCAGCAGGCATCAAGTATAGACGTTCATCTACACGTTTGTCCTTTACTAATGCCTGATGCGTTTTGCAGCGGCCCTCAATGACGTCCACTAAATCATAAATGATCCGATTTTCCAAACCTAATATAACGTCTAAATTACGCAGTCCGATATCCGTATCGACTAGACAAACTTTCTTACCTTGAAGTGCCAATGCCGTTCCTAGGTTTGCAGTCGTAGTAGTTTTTCCTACTCCACCTTTTCCTGAAGTTATAACGATTGCTTCTCCCACATTAGCGGCCCCTTCCTTATATAAGGTAGCTTTTTGAGCTCCAGTTTCATCAGTATTCTTAGAGAATAATAATTCTTCATCACTCATTTAGCTTCCTCCTTTGAATGTTGATAAATTCGGTCGTACATTTCTTATTTCCTGGATTCTATCATATGCTATTACATTATTTTCTCCAAGATAGGCAAAAATCTGATCGGTATTGTCTAATATATATTGCGACTCGTTCGTCATTACTTCCACATAATTCCCAATCAATATATGTGTTGGTTCAAAATGTGACGCGGATACAATTGCTTGTTCATTGCCATCCATGCCTGCATGCACAATGCCTTTTAACTTACCCGCAATATGTACATTACCCCCTGCCTCAATACGCCCGTTTGGATTGACATCACCTAACACAAGAATATCACCAGTAACACGAATCGTTTGTCCGGAACGCACAATTCCTACATATGTTTCAAAGCGACTAGTCTCAAGCAGTTTATGGCTTTCTTCTAATGTAATAACATCACTTTGAATTTTCTTCACACATAGCTTTTGCTGCCTTTCCACAATTTCCGTAAGCTGGTCTTTTTGCTCTTGCGTACAGTAACGTTTACCTAAGTGTAATTGTACATCTATTTTACCATCAAGATGGCCGTCTGTAACTTTTTTTCCAAGTTCTTCTACCAACTCTGTAAAAGAACATTGGTCATCCAAACGAAGTACTAACCCATCTTTTGTTCCTTTAATATGGATAAGTTGTTTTTTCATAGCTTTTTCAAGTCACCTCGCGCTACATAATAACGAAAAGAAAACAACCGGATTATGGATCCGCTTTGTTTCTTTTCGTTTTTTTAAAATGCTATTGTGCCCGTTGAAATACACGAGCGTTAAGACAATATTTAAACGCCCATGCAAGCATTATCAAAAATAATAGATTACCAATTGTTGTCGGAACTAACCGATTCACTAGGAACGGCTGAAGCGCCATCGTTGTAAATTGGAGCATATAGAAAAATTCATATACAACAAATTCGAAAACAATCATCAGCAATAATGCCAAAATCGTAGAAAATACTAGATGTGGATGAACACGTTTTACACACCATGCCGCTATATAACAGATAGCAGGATATAAAACCGTATAAAGACCAATAATATTAATATAAAACACATCAAAACAAAGTCCAAAAATAAGACCATAAATCATGGCTTTTTTTCGGCTGTAATAAATGGACAGAAAAATTAAATATAAAATTAAAAAACGCGGAATCAAATAATAGATTCCTTCACCCAACTGCAATGGGGAGAATACGGCAAACTCGGATTCAAGTAAAAACAGCAAGACAGCAACGAAGCCAATTAAAAATCGAGCGAGCATTACTTATCCCCCTCATTTTCATCGGCCGGTCCATTTACTAAATCTTCATTTGTACTGCCGCCATCAGAACCATCTACCGAAATTGTTTTGCGCTTAGCAATAATAACATGCTCGATCATTGAAAAATCTGCTGCTGGTTTGACATAGGCCATTTTCGTTAAACCGAAGTCATCAGTTGTCACTTCTGTAATCTCACCGATTAAGATACCTTTCGGGAAGATTCCCCCTAGTCCGGAAGACAATACTTTACCGCCTTCTTTAAGTTCCACTTTAGAATCGATACGCTTTAATAGTAATTCGTTACGCTCAACGTCATAACCTTCTACTAAACCATGAATTTCCTTATTCTTTTCATCATGTACAACCGCTGACACACGATAGTTTTCATTATTCGTATAAAGCAGTTCCACTTCTGAAGTATAAGGTGTTGCGATGACTATTTTACCAACTAGCCCTCGAGAAGTCATTACAGCCATGTTTTTTTCAACTCCATGTGCTGTTCCTTTGTTTAAAATAATTTTTTCTTCCCACTGATCAGGGTTTCTCGCGATGACCGTCGCCTGAATTGGGTCGAAATCACGCAAACTTTCCTCGATTGATGCGAGTTCACGCAATGAAGAATTTTCGGCCTTTAAAGTACTCACTTCTGCCTTTAGCACGGCAAAGTCTTCTAGACGCATTTTTAAGCGCTGGTTCTCTTCATACGTATTTAACAGCGAATCAATATTGCTAAAAATACCTGTTATGTAATTAGCCGGCTTTGCGACAAGGGATTGTGCAAAGCCAACTGTATCTTTAATAATTTTCTCGGGTAATGTTGCGTTATGACGATCACGTAAAGAGAAACCAATCAATGCCACTAGAAAAATCACGCTTACTAATAGGACAATTAACTTTTTATTAGAAAAATGTGGCACTGCCAGTCCTCCTTACTTCAGTTGTTGTGCGCGAATTAAAGCGATGTTGTCCAATGCTTTACCCGTTCCGATTGCAACACAATCCAGCGGATCTTCAGCAATAAATACAGGCATTTTTGTTTCATCACTGATTACTTTATCTAAATTACGTAATAATGCGCCACCGCCTGTTAAAACAATACCACGCTCCATTACGTCTGCAGATAATTCAGGTGGTGTTTGTTCCAATGTTTTCTTAACACCATCTAAAATAACAACAATCGCTTCATGTAAAGATTTTGAAATTTCATCTGATGTAATTTCAATTGTTTTTGGTAAACCCGTTAACAAGTCGCGTCCGCGAATTTCCATCGTTTCAGCAGGTCCTTCAGCAAGTGCTGTACCGATTTCTACTTTGATGCTTTCTGCTGTACGCTCACCAATTGTTAAGTTATATGTTTTACGGATGTAGGCGATAATGGACTGATCCATTGCATCACCACCGACACGTACTGATTCACTTGTTACAATACCGCCTAGAGAAATAACAGCTACTTCTGTTGTACCTCCACCGATATCAACTACCATCGAACCTGTTGGCTCCCATACCGGCAAGTTTGCCCCGATTGCTGCAGCAAATGGTTCTTCAATTGTAAATGCTTCTTTTGCACCCGCTTGACGACTTGCATCAATAACAGCACGTTGCTCAACCGAAGTAATACCATATGGCACACAAATCATGACATTCGGTTTCTTCCAGTTAGAACCCGATGCTTTCATTGCTTCTTTTAAATAATATTGGATCATTGCTGTTGTAATTTCGAAATCAGCAATAACGCCATCTTTCATCGGGCGGATTGCCACGATTGAACCCGGTGTACGACCGATCATATTTTTTGCGTCGTTTCCGACTGCTACAATATCGCCAGTTTTTGTATTTTTCGCTACTACTGATGGTTCACGTAATACAATTCCTTTACCTTTTACAAATACTAATGTATTAGCTGTGCCAAGATCAATCCCGACATCTTTATTCCCTAATCCAAACAAATTAAGTACTCCCTTTCTTATTAAAACGATTTCTAATTTATGATGCTAGCAAAATCATACGCTCTATTATAACGAATTACATCAAAAAATTATAGTGTTACAAGCACCGAATCGCGACTTTTGTCGAATGTTTTTTTCTACAACACTACTTTACTATTGTATTTCTATTTCCGTTACGAAACAAATAAAATTAATATGTAAGATTTAACAAAATCGCCACATGCTTATGACGAATATAACAAATAAAAGTTGCAATTGCGAAAATTGTCGACGAATTTTTAAATCCGTAATAATTGTTATCGCAATGTAATAATTTGAAACTTCTATCAGTGGGGGTTTTCTACCTCCCTGAATTAGAGGGAATACAATCTAAAACCGTCCCATCCTGTGACAGCACTTAGGGATCCATTGGGTTTTTACAGTATTCTGATTTCGTCTTACTACCTGTTAATTCGTGATTAAATAACTGCAAAATAAAAAGACAAACGCTTTAATACGTTTGTCCAGTTGCTTAGGATTCCTTAGAATTAGAAATATCCCTTTTCTTTCATGCTTATAAACTGATGATCACCGATGATAACATGGTCGAGCAAGTCCACCCCGACTATTTTACCTGCTTCATAAAGTCTTGTTGTGACATCAATATCTTCCGGACTTGGTGTCGGGATGCCGCTTGGATGGTTGTGGGAACAGATTATAGAAGCAGCGGAACGTTTTACAGCTTCGCGGAATATTTCCCGAGGGTGGACGATGCTGGCATTCAAGCTGCCAACAAAGATTGTTTGCTTATGAAGCACCTGATTTTTTACGTTGAGAAAGAGACAGACAAAATGTTCCTGCTGTAAGGACGTCATATCCTGCATTAAAAAGGTGGCTGCATCTTCCGGAGATCGAATAGTAAAGCGTTCTTCTAAATCTCTCGACGCAAGTCGTCTTCCCAGTTCAATCGCAGCGAGCAGTAAAACCGCTTTTGCTTCTCCAATTCCTTTTATCTCTGTTATTTCCTCCAGTGTTGCATGCTTTAAATTATGCAATTTTTCGAAGTTGATCAGTACCCGGTTAGCTACGGTCAACACAGACTCTCTTTTTGTCCCGGTCCCGAGCAAGATGGCGATCAGTTCCTGATTTGACAGACTCTTTGCTCCTTGGCGGATGAGGCGTTCACGCGGGCGGTCTGATTCATGAACATCATGGATTTTCATATTCAATAACGGTTGGACCGTCATTTACATCACTCCTAAAATGGTAGTTTTAGTAGTTGTAATGTAAGCAATTTTTGAACTAATGTAGCAATCGGTAAACCGACGACATTATTGTAGTCCCCTTCAATACGGTCAACGAGCATGGCGCCACTCGTTTGAATTCCGTATCCGCCTGCTTTATCGAATGGATCTCCTGTCTGAACATAGGCCTTGATCAATTGCGGAGAAATTTCTTTAAATAGTACGGATGTTACTTCTACAAAAGTATGCTCTGTTCCGTCAGCCAAAATAAGGGCTACAGCAGTCATTACTTCATGGCGATTCCCGGCAAGCTTTGTTAGATGCTCTATGGCTTCTTCCTCCGAAACAGGCTTGTGCAGTATTTGATTATTAAACACAACAATTGTATCCGCTCCGATAATACATTTCCCCTGACATTTCTTGGCCACATCACGTGCTTTCAACAATGCCACTTCTGTCACATATTCACGAGCCGTATCGACTGTTACGCTTGTTTCAACAACATCGCTCGTCACAATGGTAAACGGGATATTCAGCATTTGAAGCAGTTCCTTTCTCCTTGGTGAAGCAGAAGCTAATATTAGTTGTTCATTTGTAGTAAAATTCATTTCCAATCCTCCTATCCACTATAGTAACCGAGAAAAGGAAATTTGGACAACAGCCAACTCTAGTTGCAAATATACAAAAACAAGATTTCTGTATGTTTACATCGATTAAAATGTTACTTTCAAGCAATCCAAACTCTCAAAATAATTTATAAACATATGCAGACGAACAACATTCGGATTCGTGGAAAGCTTAGAAACTTCCGTCATAAGTGCCGTCCAGTCTTTTGGTACTTGTTGTTTGTCAATTGCTTCTGTATCTTCCAATGAGAACATTTTCGAATCTTTCAATGTGACCGGCAGCTGAAATTCTGCAGGATTAGGACAGCTGCTCATAATCGTAATTTTTTTATAAAATCCGGTCGGTACAATCGTTAATGCTGTTTCGACTTTTTCTGTGTCCAGTCGGGACCAGACAAAATACTGCTCGTCCACTTTAACAACTGCTGCCTTATTTAGCGTAGGATAAGTGCCTAAAAATTGTGCTGCACTATCAAAATTTGAAAAAACACCATGCTGCAACGCAAAATACTGTTGCTGTACTTGCTGCTCCTCAGGTGTTTGAACTGTCGGGATTGTTTCTGCAGCTTCTTCGGTTGTCGTCGGTAGTTGCAGAATAAAAACAAATAGTATGACGCCAGCAAGCCCTGTAATACTTCCAATGAACATTGCTTGAAAAATGGCATTATTCCTTAAAGCTTTCATCGTTGCCACAGCTCCATCTCTTTTTCATACAATAATAGCAAAATAGCGATAAAAAAAGAGGAGACTGCTGTCGCCTCCCTATAAAAAGTTTTCGCTATTATTCCTCATTATTTGCAATTGAAGTCCGTTTGGTTCTATTAATTTGCTTTTCAAATCAGTTTGGACGCTTTCCACGGGCACTCGTGACCTTGGAGTCACAGGCATCGTGCTTTTCCTGTAGGAACCGTTTCTCCAGCTGCATTAGTGCATATTTCGTCGAATTTCACTTAGTAAATAAAGTGAGCCGGTTACAATTCGAACCGTGTCACCTTTTACTAAACCTTGTAAAAATTCGTTTACATCATCTATTATTTGTTTTTCCTTCGCTTGACTAAGTTCGTAAAGAGTCATTGCCTGCATTGCACGTTTATTATGAATATTGGCGAAATAAAAAGCATCACCGACTTCTTCCAATAACTGCAGAATTGTTTTGATATCCTTGTCCGCCAGTAGCCCGATAATAAATTCAATTCGCTTATTCGGAAAATTCTCTTTAACCGTATCAACCAATGACTGAATGCTTGCAGGATTATGCGCTCCGTCAAAATAAAGATTGGGGCGAATTTGTTCAAAGCGCCCGGCAAGTGTTGCATTGTTCACACCATTGCGGATTTTTTGAACATCTAGCAGCAGTTCGAATTTCTTTATAACTTCCAGAAAAGCAGTAATGGCCAATACCATATTATGCCCTTGATGTTTCCCCAATAGCTGACGCTGTAAATCGGAAATAGTAATTTGCTGTAATGGGTACTCATACGTTTCTGTCCCATCAAGTTTTGTAACGAAAAAATCCTTTCCAAACTTGGATAATAGCACATTTTTTTGAATGGCTTCTTTTTCGAAAACTTCCGTAACCTCTTCTGTCATATCCCCAATGACAGCAGGACGGTTTTCTTTCAATATACCGGCTTTATGATACGCGATACTCGTTAATGTATTGCCCAAAAAATTCGTATGTTCCAAAGCAATACTCGGTACTACCGAAACAATCGGTGTCACAACATTTGTACTGTCTTCTCTGCCGCCCATGCCTGCTTCGATTAATACTAAGTCCGGACTTTGCTCAGCAAAATATAAAAGCGCAACTGCCGTCAACAGTTCAAAGTCCGTTAGTTTTCCGCTAAGCCCCGCTTTCGCCAATTGCTGAAACATCCGATCCATCTGTTCATTCGTGATTGGACGGCCATCAACCTGTATTTGGTCATGAACATCCACAATGCAAGGTGACATGAATTTCCCGACCGATAACCCGTATTCCCGTGCCATCCCTTCAATGAAAGCCAATGTTGAACCTTTTCCGTTCGTTCCCGCTAGATGAACGACATTCAGTTGTTTTTGTGGCTCACCTAACTTACGGAGCGCGAATTCAATTGCCTCCAAACCCGGCTTGATCGCTTGTTCACTTTTCACTTGCCAACGCTCTTTATATACTTCCAGTAATGGAATCATGAAATCCACTCTCTTTCTATAAACAGACTGCGCACTTCAGCGATAAAATACAAAGAGCCGGTAATAACGAGCAGCTCGTCTTCAGCCAAATGATTCATTTCTTTTTCAATTAGCACCTGCCAGTTTGAATGCATAAACTTTTTTGAATGTGTACTTTGTTCAAATAACTGCTTCGCTGTTGCTGCACGCGGCAGATCAATTTGTGTGAAGTGCATTTCAGATGCGACATCATCCATTAACTTTATACTTACTGCATGATCCTTGTCCTGTAATGCAGCATAGACAAACTTCACTTTATGCTTCGGCGCGGTATCTTTCAAAGTTTTAATGAGGGCAGTCGTCCCTTCCGAATTATGGGCACCGTCTAAAATGACATTGTGGCGTACCCGTTCAAAACGCCCTTCCCACTTTGCATGCTGCAAGGCCAGTTTTACTTTTTTTGCATCAAACGATGTAAGGAATAAATCGGCTGCCGTAATGGCAAGCGCGGCATTCGCCTTTTGATGTTCCCCTGCCATCGCAAGTTCAATCTTGTCAATGCTGATATTGCCTCTGTAGTCAAAAAAAGCACCTTTTTGATTCTCTACATAAAAGTGTTCGCTTATCGTATAAATCGGTGCATGCTGTTGTGCTGCGGTTTGTTGAATTACCGCTAGCGCTTCCAGATTTTCTACTCCGACAACGACCGGCTTACCTTGCTTAATAATTCCGGCTTTTTCTGCGGCAATTTCCGCATACGTTTCCCCTAGCATATCTGTATGTTCAAGCGATATCGTAGTAATAACACTCACTTCCGGGGTCACAACATTTGTCGAGTCCAAACGTCCGCCAATACCGGTTTCAAGCAAAGCGATATCCAATGATCGCTCCGAAAAGTATTTTAGGGCAAGTAATGTCATGAACTCAAAAAAGCTTGGAAACTTTCCGTCCAATTTATTTTCAACAACTTCCGCAATCTCGTTTGCAATACGTAAAAAGTCCTCATCGGAAATTTGCTGTTTATTGATCGTCACCCGTTCATTCGCACGCTCTAGGTGCGGAGATATGAAGGCACCGACCGTTAAGCCATGCTCGATTAAAATCTCACGCGTTGCATTCAATGTTGAACCTTTTCCATTGGAACCTGCAAAATGAATGAATTTCGTTTTTTGTTCCGGATTGCCAAGTGCATCCAGGATAATCTTCGCCGACTGTAATGGTTCGCCTTTATATTGGCTTGCTTTTAACTTAAAAATAAAATTTGTGCACTGCTCCATCGATTGAAACATTATGTTCTCTCCCTAATACGGCTAATATGTAATATATTTTATTATAGCTGAATTAAAAGAAAGAGGTACCATTATACGGTACCTCTCTTTGGCATTACATGTTTTTCAGTTCTGCAATGCGTTTTTCAACTGTTGCGTATTTTGCTTCATAATCCGCCAGTTTTTCGCGCTCTGTTGCTACTAATGCTTCCGGTGCTTTTGAAACGAATCGTTCATTTGATAACTTTCCAGAAACTAATTTTACTTCTTTAGCCCATTTGTCGAGTTCTTTTTCAAGACGTGCGATTTCTTCTTCAATATTGATTAAGCCTGCAAGTGGCATGAAGATTTCTGCGCCTGAAACTACTGCTGACATTGCTTGTGCTGGTGCTTCAAGATTCGCCCCGATTGTTAAGCCATCCGGGTTACAGAATTTTTCAATATAGCCTTTGTTCACTTCAAGCACTGCCGATGTTTGTTCATCTTTTGCTGAAATCGTCATCGGTACTTTTTTGCTCATTGGTGTATTCACTTCTGCACGAATATTACGTACTGAACGGATAATATCCATTAACAGCTGCATATCGCCTGCTTCTGCCGTAAAGTTGAATGCTGGGTTTACAGTCGGCCATGCAGCTACCGTAATAGACTCACCTTCATGTGGCAAGTGCTGCCAAATTTCTTCTGTTACGAATGGCATAAATGGGTGCAGTAAACGCATCGTATTGTCTAAAACGTACGCAAGAACTGAACGTGTCGTTAATTTAGCTGCTTCATCTTCACCATACAACGGCAATTTCGCCATTTCGATATACCACGAACAGAAGTCATCCCAGATAAAGTTGTAAAGTTCACGGCCTACTTCACCGAACTCGTATTTATCAGATAAAGTTGTTACACGGTCAATCGTTTCGTTCAAGCGTGAAAGAATCCATTTATCCGCTGTAGAAAGGTTGCCTGTTAAATCGATTTGTTCAAATGTTAGGCCTTCCATGTTCATCAATGCAAAACGAGAAGCATTCCAGATTTTATTTACGAAGTTCCATGTAGATTCTACTTTTTCTGTAGAGTAACGTAAATCTTGACCTGGAGATGAACCTGTTGCAAGGAAGTAACGCAATGAATCCGCACCATATTGGTCGATTACATCCATCGGGTCAACCCCGTTCCCAAGAGATTTAGACATTTTGCGTCCTTCAGCATCACGAACTAAACCATGGATTAAAACGTCTTTAAATGGACGCTCGCCTGTAAATTCTTTCCCTTGGAAAATCATGCGACTTACCCAGAAGAAGATGATATCATAGCCCGTTACCAACGTATTTGTCGGGTAGTAGCGCTTGAACATTTCAGATTCTTCATTTGGCCAATCCATTGTAGAAAACGGCCATAAAGCAGATGAGAACCACGTATCAAGAACATCTTCGTCCTGTGTCCAATTCTCAGCATCTTCAGGTGCTTCTTTTCCTACATAAAGCTCGCCTGTTTCTTTGTTGTACCAAGCTGGAATTTGATGACCCCACCATAATTGACGTGAAATACACCAGTCATGGATATTTTCCATCCAGCGGTTATATGTGTTTTCAAAACGATTTGGTACGAAGTTTACTTTTTCATTTTCATCTGCTTGCATTTTTAATGCTTCTTCAGCTAGTGGAGCCATTTTTACGAACCACTGCTTAGAAAGGTATGGTTCTACAACAGCATTCGTACGCTCTGAGTGGCCTACTTGGTGTACATGTGGCTCGATTTCTATTAATACGCCTGCCTCTTGTAAATCCGCAACAATTTGCTTACGGCATTCGAAACGATCCATACCCGCATATTTACCAGCTAAGTCATTCATTGTACCATCTTCGTTCATTACTAAAATACGTTCTAAGTTATGACGATTACCAACTTCAAAGTCGTTCGGGTCATGTGCTGGTGTCATTTTTACAACACCTGTACCGAATTCCATATCTACATAGTCATCTGCAACAATTGGAATTTCGCGACCTACGATAGGTAAAATGACAGTTTTCCCTACTAAGTGTGCATAGCGCTCATCTTCAGGGTGTACAGCTACACCAGAGTCACCTAGCATTGTCTCCGGACGAGTTGTTGCAACGCGTAGTTTACCTGAACCATCAGCAAGAGGGTATTCCATATGGTAGAATGCGCCTTCTACTTCTTTGTGAATTACTTCGATGTCTGAAAGGGCTGTTTTAGCAGCTGGGTCCCAGTTAATAATACGCTCACCACGGTAAATATAGCCTTTTTCGTATAATTTAACGAATACTTCTTTTACAGCATCCGATAGGCCTTCATCAAGTGTAAAACGCTCTTTTGAATAGTCTAAGCCTAAACCTAGTTTCGACCATTGTGCACGGATGTGAGAAGCGTATTCCTCTTTCCATTCCCATGTTTTTTCAAGGAACTTTTCACGGCCAAGATCATAGCGGGTAATACCTTCACCGCGCAGTTTTTCTTCTACTTTCGCCTGTGTCGCAATACCCGCGTGGTCCATACCCGGCAACCATAGTGCGTCATATCCTTGCATGCGTTTCATACGAATTAAAATATCTTGCAATGTTGTATCCCAAGCGTGGCCAAGGTGCAGCTTACCTGTTACGTTTGGCGGTGGGATAACGATAGAGTATGGTTCCTTATCGCTTGTTGGATCTGCTTCGAAAAATTTGCCTTTTAACCACCATTCATAGCGGCCGGCTTCAGTTTGCTGCGGATCGTATTTTGTTGGCATTGTTATTTCCGTCATAATGAATCTCTCCTTTGTCACTTTATAATAATTGGACATAAAAAAACTCCCTTCGTCTTAAAAAAGGACGAGGGAGTTAATTCGCGGTACCACCTTTATTTCCGAGGGGCTTAAGTCAATCGTTCGCATTCTTCGTCTCCACTCAGCAATCCTCACGAACTATTTGTTCATTGTCGTTGCTTCGTCGTTACTTGACTGGCAAATGCTTCTTTTCAACATTTCCCCGTCATGCGCTCGCATAATTTCCTTAAGCTTTTCGGCACTTCATTCGATAACGGTGTTTAACCGGATCCTAGCTACTGTTAGTTCACTAAGTCAGCTCCTAGGCTACCTTCTGCATGGTTGATGGAGAAACTTTTCAGCTACCGTTTCCTCTCTTGCCATCAATCTCATACGTACTCTTCCTAATCTTCGCTTCAATTATATAGTTGCACTTTATTTTAAGCTGTTTTTAATGAAATATCAAGCACGAATGGGGAATATACTTTAACACGTTATCCGTTCTCTTCACATATACTATGCAAAAGGAGTCTGGACATTGCGAAAAAACTACAATCCATATTTATTGCCTCCATGGCTGAGAAAATTCCGTTTCTTTATGCGCCATTGTATTTTGCCGATTACGATTTTTCAGGCGATCCGAACGGTCTTGCTTCCGACAACGGGTGATATATTATTGCTGGCCCTTCTAATTTTATTTACTTACTTATTGCTCACAGATTTCATTTAACAAAAAAATGTTCCGTAAGCTTCAATTCTTACGGAACATTTATTTATTTTTTTATTTGTATTTGTACACGGCTATACGCATCGGCCAACTGTTCCAGGAAGTCAAGCTCATGTGGAACGGTTTGGGCCAGCTGCGTTGATTCTACCTCTACTTCTGCTTCTACTTCTTTTTCCGCTTGAAGTCGGGGTTGTACTTCTTCTACAGGCTTTTGCTCCAAAACGATTTCTTCAACTGGTGCGGGCTTCTCAACTTCAGCTATTGCTTGTACTTTCTTTTCCACATCACAATGGACAGCCCAGCTGCATGAGCAGTAGCCATTATTTGGTTCTACTTTTATGTCATTTATGCGAAGTGAGACAGATTCAATATCATCGTTTGGAAAATCTACTGAAAAAGGCAGGGCATATTCGAAATAACCATGATCTTTTTCAATATCCATATGCTCGATATAGATACCTTCCTCCGTTTCATCCTCGCGTGCTACATGATCAAATTGAATATTTCCTTTTACTACATAAATTCCTCTTACTACGACGGAATCTTCATTAATTTCTTCATGCCATTTCGGTTCTACTACTATTTTAGAATTCTCTTGAACATTTCCTAATTGCTTTGGAAATGTAAATGTCTCTTTCATTTCCCACTGTTGCATAAAAAATCCCCTCCCTACGCTTACATTATGCATAGAAAGGGAATTTATGATTTATTTATCGTGCTAATTTTTCAAAGACATTATGGAATGCCTGAACTGTTTTTGCGATTTGTTCTTCCGTATGCGCTGTTGAAATAAATAGTCCTTCAAATTGTGAAGGCGGCAAGAAAATTCCTTCTTCAGCCATCAGTTTAAAGTATTCAGCAAATAGCTCTAAATCCGAACTTTTTGCCGAATCAAAATCAATTACATCTTCGTTAGTAAAGAAGAAACCAATCATCGACCCTGCGCGATTCACTGTATGTGGAATATTGTATTTCGTAGCTGCTGCACGGAAACCTTCTTCCAACTGGTCTCCTAGCTTGCGGAAGTATTCATAAGAGTCTTTGTTTAAGCGGCTTAATGTTTCATAGCCGGCTGTCATAGCAAGTGGATTACCTGATAATGTGCCTGCTTGATAAATCGGGCCTGCCGGAGCGATTTTCTCCATAATTTCACGCTTTCCGCCAAATGCACCAACCGGTAAACCTCCGCCGATTACTTTCCCTAAACAAGTAAGGTCAGGTGTAATTCCGTAATATTCCTGGGCACAGCCATAGTCTACACGGAAGCCTGTCATTACTTCATCGAAAATTAAAACCGTTCCATTTTCTTCTGTCAGCTTACGCAACCCTTCCAGGAAACCTGGCTGTGGTGGAACAACACCCATATTGCCTGCAACCGGTTCTAAAATAACTGCCGCCAAATCAGCGCCGAATTTTTCGAATACTAATTTTGCTGATTCCAAGTCATTGTATGCAACCGTTAGTGTATTTTTGGCAATATCAGCCGGAACACCAGGTGAGTCAGGTAAACCAAGCGTCGCAACACCCGAACCCGCTTTAATAAGCAGCGAATCCCCATGACCGTGATATGAACCTTCAAATTTTAAAATTTTATCGCGTCCTGTAAATCCACGCGCTAAGCGAAGTGCAGACATTGTTGCTTCTGTTCCTGATGATACGAAACGAATCATTTCCATTGAGGGCAAACGGTCCATTACAAGTTTCGCCAATTTGTTTTCGGAAACAGTTGGTGCACCAAATGATGCGCCTTTAGCTGCCTGATCCTGAATAGCCGAAACAACTTCCGGGTGTGCATGTCCTAGAATTAACGGACCCCACGATAGGACATAGTCAATATATTCATTGCCATCGATATCTTTAATAACTGCACCTTTGCCCGAATCCATAAATATCGGATCCAAGTTTACTGATTTAAATGCACGTACAGGAGAGTTTACTCCTCCTGGCATTAAATCAACCGCTTCTGTGAATGCTGCTTTTGACTTTTCATAACTACGCATATTATTTTTCCTCCAACCATCGACAGACGTCTTTTGCATGATAAGTAATGATTAAATCCGAACCTGCACGTTTCATACCTAATAATGTTTCTAGTACAACCGCTTTTTCATCAATCCAGCCATTTTGTGCAGCTGCTTTTACCATTGAATATTCGCCTGAAACATTATACGCCACAACAGGCAGCGGGAAGCTGTTTTTCACATCACGGATAATATCCAAATATGCTAATGCCGGTTTCACGATTAGGAAATCTGCACCTTCTTCAACGTCGGAAGTTGCTTCACGAATCGCTTCCATTCGATTGGAAGGATCCATTTGATACGTTTTACGGTCACCGAATTGTGGTGCCCCTTCCGCTGCTTCACGGAATGGTCCGTAATAGCTTGAAGCGTATTTCACCGCATACGACATAATCGGAATATGCTGGAAGCCTGCTGCATCCAAACCTGCACGAATTGCCGTTACAAAGCCGTCCATCATGTTTGACGGAGCAATAATATCAGCACCGGCTTTTGCTTGAGAAACTGCTGTACGTGCCAACACATCAAGTGATGGATCATTTAAAACTTGTTCGCCTTCAATGACACCACAATGACCGTGGTCCGTAAATTCACATAAGCAAGTATCTGCTACGACTAGAATCTCTGGATGACGCTCTTTAATTAAGCGCGTCGCCTTCTGTACAATCCCGTGATCATGGAAAGCACCAGTGCCGACTGCATCCTTTTCTTCAGGAATTCCGAACAGTAATACCGCACGAATGCCTAAATCTACAATTTCATCCATTTCAGCAGCCAAATTATCTAATGATAACTGGAACACGCCCGGCATTGAACTTACAGGGTTTTTAATATTTTCACCTTCAATAATAAACAACGGATAAATAAGGTCTTCTTTTTGTAGGTATGTTTCTTTTACGAGTGCACGCATCGCTGCATTTTGACGTAAGCGACGGTGACGCTGGAAATATAGTTCTGTCATTTTGTCTGTTCCTCCAGGATGAGCTGTTCAATTACAGCTTGCATCGTATAGATTTTCGGTTGCACCATTGGCTGTACCCCATGCTTTTCAAGGGCCGCTGTTGTTACATGACCAATCGATGCAAATTTCACATTTCGCCAAGCTACATGCGGCACAATATGCTCAGCATAAATATCAACCGCAGAAGGGCTGGCGAATATTACAATCGGTTGTTTTTCGGTCAGCAGGCACTGTGTTAACTGCGCAAAATATATACTGCACGGACGTGTTTCATAAACGGTCCATTCATCTGCTCCGGTACCTTCGTGTATCGTTTTTTTCGCCTTCGATCCGCGTATAAATAATGCACGTTCTCCTGGCATCATTGAAAATTCCTTCACAAATACATCAGCACTGTAAACAGTTGGCATAAAATGAATGTTATAGCCGTGCTCCTTTAATAAAGCAGCTGTCTTTTCACCGACAGCTGCAATTTTCATTGTTGCAGGAATCGTCTGTTCATGCCGTATACATTTATCGACAAAGCTTTTCACCGCATTTTGACTCGTAAAAATGAGCCAATGATAGGCCTGTAATTCCTGAAGATAGAATTTATCTTCCTTAGAAATCTTTTCTACTGTTTCGATTAATGGATAATTATAAACTTTCCCGTGATGTTGCTCAATCAATTGCTCTACAGTTCTTACAACGGCCGACCCTGTAATAATCAATGTTTTTCCTAAGAGTGCATTACTCGGCATCTAGCTCAGCCTTTACTTTTTGAATTAAGTCAAAGGCACCTTGCTCTGTTAATTTTGCGGCAACTGCTTTACCAACCGCATCCGCATCTGTACCTGTCAACGTTTCTTTATACGTTACAGAAGCATCCGGTGCTGCCACGAGACCAGTTAAAGTAATTGTGTCACCTTCTACTGTTGCATAACCGGCAATCGGGACTTGGCAGCCGCCATCCATTGCAGCTAAGAACGAACGCTCGGCATGTGCTGTAGCCCATGTTGTGGCATCCGTTAATTTTGTCAGTTGTTCAAGCAGCTCCGTATCATCCGCACGGCACTCAATCCCTAATGAACCTTGTGCAACTGCTGGAAGGCAAATATCTGTATCTAAATATTCCGTAACGACTTCATCGCTCCAGCCAAGTCGTTTCAAGCCTGCTGCGGCTAAAATAATCGCATCAAAATCTTCAGTTTCCAGTTTTTTTAGACGTGTATCGACATTTCCGCGAATCCACTTAATTTCAAGATCTGGACGTGCTTGTAATAATTGTGCGCTACGACGTAATGAACTCGTTCCAACGATTGCCCCTTTTGGCAGATCAGCAAATTTCACATGACCATTTGAAATAAAGGCATCGCGCGCATCTTCTCGTGGAGGGATACAGCCAATGATCAACCCTTCCGGCAATACGGCAGGCATATCTTTCATCGAGTGCACGGCAAAATCGATTTCTTTATCATATAGAGCTTGCTCGATTTCTTTAACGAATAGACCTTTACCGCCAACTTTAGAAAGCTGTACATCTAAAATGCGGTCGCCTTTTGTTACAATTTCCTTAACTTCAAAATCAAATGGTACGCCAGCCTCTTTTAGCTCATTAATAAACCAGTTTGTTTGTGTTAATGCTAATTTACTTTTTCGGGATCCTACAATAATTTTTCTCACGTTACTCCGACCTTTCTATTCTGCTAAACCCACAGATGGAAATTTGATAATTTGCTGCCGAGGAAGAAATTAATGACTACGAGTAAAAATAAATAAACATGCACTTTAGCATATACCATGCCAATTAATTTCCCTCTCTGATGCAGCAAGAAAATAATTAAGTAAACTATCGATACGATAAACGAACCTAATATTTTCACATCGAAAATTGAAACATTCTCTAATGTTAAAAATGCCCATTCTAACCCTAAAATTAAACTTATTAATAGCAATGGAATACCAATAATGGTTGATAAATTAATCCACTTCACCATTTGCTGTAAACTTGGCAAACGTGACCATAAATTAGTAAGCTTTTTTCGTTTTAATATGCGATATAAAATTAAATATAGCAGCGAGAAGACAAACGCAACAGAAAAAGCTGCGTATGACACAATCGCAAAACTAATATGGATTAGCAGCATTTCCGAAACTAATGAATCACTGACAATCTGATTGTTCGTTTGAGGGGCAAATAAATGGATTGTCATAAACACAAAGCTCAATACATTAATAAAAAACACCGGCAAATCTACACGTACAATGCAATGAAGGATGATTGAAAGTGTCGTTAAGAGCCATGCATAAAAGAATACCCCTTCATATAACGATAAAATCGGAAATCTTTTCGTTTCAATGATAAACAAGACGATAAATAAAGTTTGCAGCACCCAAACGATCGAAACAAACCAAAAAGCTACGCGTCTGATTTTTATATTTTTATAAAGATAGTCTGTGAAATATAGTACGATACAGAGCCCATAGAGAATGATCATGAGCTCATATAATCTTGTCATTACCATTTCTGTCATATGCACCCTTCTCCTGATGGAAACTTACTAAAAAAAGCGCTTTCGCTATCTATAATTTTACCATATAGATACGAAAACGCTTATGTTTTATTTGAATAAAGTGCTTCAATAAGGCTCAATGTCTATTGGCTATTGTTCAATTAATAGGATAACCCTGGTTTTAAGGTTACCTCTTTTGCTGTTTCACTTCTTTTCACTTCCGGGCGTAATTGCTGTACTTCATGCTGCACTTCGTCTTCGATGCCGAAGATTTGCTGGAATAATGCAAGCTGTGCTTCCGCATTTTTCTCGTTTGCAAGTTCTTTTGCTTGTAAAATCGGCGTTTTCAATAGCTGGTTAATAATCGATTTTGTATGCTTGTTTAAAATTTTGCGTTCGCGCTCCGTTAAATTCGGCATTTTGTTTTCGATACTCAGCATTGTTTCTTCTTGAATAGATGCCGCTTTTTTGCGTAAAGCCGAAATAACAGGAACAACACCAAGTGTATTAAACCAATCTTTAAATTGAATAATTTCCTCTTGAATCATCGCTGTAATTTCATTTGCCGCACGTTCACGTTCAGCCAAGTTTGCTTGTACAATTCCTTGAAGGTCATCAATATCGTACAGAAATACATTGGACACATCGCCAATACGCGGATCTAAATCACGCGGTACCGCAATATCGACCATAAATAACGGATCGCCTTTACGGAATTTCGCTACATCTTTCATTAAGTCATAATCGATGACATAATCTGTTGCCCCAGTTGAACTGATTAAAATATCAGCTTCCAGCAGCGTACATTGAAGTTCATTCATTGCTTTCGCATCTCCATCAAATTTCGATGCCAAGTTTTGAGCTTTTTCAAATGTACGGTTAATAACCGTTACTTTCCCTACACCATTTCCGTATAGGTTTTGAATTGCTAGTTCACCCATTTTACCGGCACCTAAAATGGCTACATGCTTATCTTTCAAGGAACCAAAGATTTTTTTGGCAAGCTCTACGGCAGCATAAGAAACAGAAACAGCATTTTCCCCAATCGCTGTTTCACTATGGGCACGTTTTGCAAATGTTACTGCCTGTTTAAATAGTTGGTTGTAAACTGTACCAGTTGTACCAATTTCCTGACCTTGTAAAAAACTTTTCTTTACTTGTCCTAAAATTTGCGTTTCTCCAAGCACCATTGAATCAATACCAGCCGTTACACGGAATAAATGGTTCAATGAATCATCTTCTTCACGGATGAATAAGTGATCCTCGAACTGTTCCATCGGTATGTTAAACCAGTTCGCCAAAAATTGTTTAATATAATAGCGACCAGTGTGTAATTGATCAACAACCGCATAAATTTCTGTACGGTTACAAGTAGAGATGATTACATTTTCCAATATGCTTTTTTGCTTTTGTAGCGCTTCCATAGCATTCGGAAGATCCGATTCGATAAACGAGAGCTTTTCACGAATTTCTACTGGCGCTGTTTTATAATTCAGGCCTACTACTAATGTATGCATGAATCCCCACACCTCACACGTTCTAATTCATAGATTTTATTGTAACATAATTGCAGCATGATTCTAGTTTAGTTTGTGAACATGACATGAAAGTATATACTAAACCTACTTAATTAAATCCAAAAACACCTTTTAAATTGTCAGTGGATAACTGAACCTTTGTATATATACCCTAACTTCAGAAAAATACATCTTGTCCCAAAGAGAGCAAGATGAAGTCTATTCCAAAATGAATCGGGAATTGTTAAATTAGAATTATTCTAATGTAAGTTTAACAAAGTTCGACACAGATTTCAATCATTCAAACTAAAAAAGAAGCTCACTTTATAAGTGAGCCTCTATTTTGTCACATATTATGAATTTTAGTCCCAATAATGTTGCCTGTTGCATCAATTGCCTGGAATTCAACCTCTACATATAAATCAAATTCCGGGAACTCATAAAGGTTCGGTCGATGCATATAACGAGAAGAACCTCGTGCAGGCAAGTCGTATTTAACATCCCCACTCGGTGAAACGAAGACAACGCGAACACCTTTTACATTGTCACATCCTGTATTTACATCTGCCAGGATTGTTACTTTTGATGTTTCGATACGAACATCTGTATTGTTAAAGATTGTATCCCCTACTAGACAACTATTACTCATAACAGGTGTTTTACATAAAATTGTCGTAATGATTGCTTGCAAAGAGCTGTGCAAGTTTTCAATCGATGTAATATTTTGATATGTGCCATTTGTTTCGGACGAAATATCTTTCAGTAGTTTCTCATTTACTGTTTTATATGACCCAACCGAGACAGTGTGAATTGCAATTCCTTTTTGTTTTGCATCTCTCAGCACCTGTTCGAGTCCATTGCTGTTCGAATAACCGTCTGTAACTAGTACAATAGCTTTGCTCGTATACTGGTTTGTCGTGAAATTACCGATTGCTGTTTCAAGGGCTTTCACAATATTTGTCGATCGGTTTTCATTTTTATACGTTAACAAACTATCGATACTTGAAACAATATCCGCTTTGTCTGTTGCTTCGTGATTTGGACGATTATTAAAGCGATATACATGACTAGGGTTTGCCCCGATTTGTTTAATCGTTTGCTTCACTTTATTCGCTGTATAATTTTTCGCATCGCGCGCTTTCATCGAACCAGAGTGGTCTACAACAAACATAACTTCCGATTCAACGGAACATAAATTGTTTTCATAACGCGGGTTGGCAAAGATTTGTTCAGAGACCGTTGTATTTTTCAGGCTTTGAACGACCTTATCGTAACGTGGATCCAAATCGATCAACCGCGCCTTTACTTGCGCTTTACCGTATAAAATATCATCAAAGTAAACTACCGCGGATCCGCGGCTGCCTGTGCCGTTATTATAGTCTTTCGTATTTGTATCGAATGATACGACACGTGTTTTGCCGTTGAAAGTTACTTCCACCGTGCCTTTATAATCGGTAATAATAACCCCGCCTGGTGCGACAAGGTTGACGATTACTTTTGTATATCGGTCCATGCCTTCCGGACGCTGCTGCAACTCTTTACCTGCAAGCAAAACCTTAATTTTTGCAACGGCACCTTCGAGCTTCCCGATTATATCCGCATAATCTTTTCGCAGTAAGTTTTTGTCGATTTGGCCTAAACGATCATACATCGCCTTAATGACCTCTACCGACTCTTCATGTGCTAATGTTACCTGGTCTGCATTCGGTAAAAATTTATCTGTTAAATAAATAATGACCGCATGGAGCATTGAATCGAATGCTTCCGTATCTTCTTCACTCATGACACCTTGCAAATCATATGTCGCGCGTCCCTCATTGTTGACCGTGTACATTACTTTAGCATTGCCGAGACCGCCCCAAGAAGATTCCTCTTTTGGACCTTCAATCATATAGTCAAGAATTTGTTCAAACAGCCAAACCGATATAATTTGACCTTCCAGCTTCAAATCTGCATTCCCGTATTGAATTTCCTTGGAAGTAACCTGGCCTTGTGTCAGTTTTCCGTCAGCAGTTGTATAGCTTTCCCATTTAGACCCTGTCATCACTTTTAAATCCGGATCGTAGTTTGAGATTGTTATTACCCCGTTTTGTGTAAATGGTACTGTCGTTGTCCCTACAACACCTTGAGGTAATGCCGGTAAAGGTCTAACGCCAGGGTCAACCGTTCCGCCATTCCACTCTGTCTGTTCCGGATCGTACACTTCGTAAGAAATACGAAGTTCTGCTTTTGGCACATAGCGCACAGACGCTTCAATCACCTGATTTTTGTATGTGTAATACTTTTCTGATGGATTAATCATCTCAAAGCGAATTGTATCCACGATTGACTTCGTTAAAGCTGGTGCCGTTACATATACGCTAAGCTGTGGTCCATCGGTATAGACCGTTGTGGATTGACCGCTTGTACTTGTATTCGTTTCGGAAACTTTTGCCCCTGCTTTTGAAGTTACTTTAAATGCCAATGATTCATCATATGAAATGTCATTGCCGTAGCTATCTCGCAGATCAATTGTGATTAATGTGGAATCAACACCGTTTGCTGTAAGTTCCTCGTTTTCTACATTTATTTTTTTAACTGCTTTATAAACATCCGGACGTGTCGTTTTATCATCCGTATTTTCACCTGGTGTTGTCGGTATTGTAACAGTGCCGTTTTTACTCTCAACAAAGTTTACCGGTAATGTAATTTTATTATTATCTTTGCCAGCAGGTGTACTTGCCAGACCTTCAATTGCCAGTTTCCCTTGCTGATTGATTCGGTACATGAAGACTGCCATATCACCGCGATTAATATTGCGTGTCGGCTTATAGTCCTCGTATGTTTGCTTTCCTGTTGTACCTGTCGTAATTTCGTTCATATACAAATATCTGACCGCCTGAATCTCGGATAAATCAAGACCATTTACCGCCGCATAAAGACGCGCAAAATGTCCGCGTGAAATATTGGCATTGCGTTTTGATTTATTATTTACACCATATAACGGAATATTCAAGTCGCCATAATATTCATAGAGCATATCTTTATCATTTGTACTGAAATGATAGTTTTTGTCCATCTTCGCCAAAAACTGCAGCATTTGCCATTCCATTACGAGTGTTCCGGACTGGAATTTGTTTCCTTTATACAACTGTAAATAATCATTATCTATTGTCCATTTGGCTGCTTTATACTTCGAATTTTTTTTCGATATATCCGAAATTTGCTTACTTGCAGCTTCCGTTTCCGTAGCACCGAACGGAAATACTACGGAGAACACTAGAAGACAACAGAGCAGCATGGCCATTAGTTTCTTTGTTTTACTCATGTTTGCAACCCCTTAGTTAAAGAACAGAATATTGTCTCGGTAATTTTCTTTTAAATCTGTTTCTAAATAACGTAAAAATCGTTCAATGATTGCAGAAGATTGTGCACGTGTTAATGTAGCTTTCGGATTGAAATACCCTTCGCTTCCTGACATTAACCCTAACTGTGTTGCGACATAAATTGCATCGCGTGCATAATCCGTAATTTTGTAATCATCTTTATAGTCTGTAGTATAGCCAGGCTCAGGTGCTTTACCTTCCAGCCCAAGTGCGCGTACTAAAATTGTCGCTGCCTGCTGACGTGTTAAAAAACCATCCGGGTCAAATGTTGTTGGTGTTTTCCCTTTAATAACGCCTTTATCAACCGTTGCCACTAAGTAATTGTAATCTTTTACTGTACGTTTCACGTCTTTAAAAATAGATGGCTGTGTCTTTTTGCGGTTCGTTTCTTCCAATACACGCAGATCGATTGCTTTACCAATGGCAATTGCAAAATCATAGCGCTGAACAGGTGTATTGGGTGAGTAGAAGTTCGATTGATCATCTAATATGCCCAGTGAATACAGTTTCTCAATTTGCACGCGTGCCCAGTTCGAAGATAAATCTCGGAATTTTGGAATTTTCAGCATTTCAAGCTTTGGCATATAGTCGATGTTGCTTGCGACTGTTCCTTCACTAGCAGGCAAGTCGTATTCATATTCCGATAATGAATCAGCAGAGCTTATCGTTTTATAGTTACCGTTAAAACTAGATAACGATGCATCATTTTCGTTATATTCCAATGTTCGTGACTTGGATGTTGATACTTTGTTTTTCACTGTACCAATCGTCCCGTCATCAAACTCAATCTCGAAATCCGTAATTTGTGTTTCAGTAGCCCCCCAGAAGTTTTCATATCCTTCATTGCGGCTATCTACATGTACCGTAATTGTTTTTGTAACGGCATCTTTGCTACGTCCTGTCGTTTCGGTATATGTTTTACGTGCAATCGCATTTCCTGAATAATAGTCGGATGCCGGACGCTTGTCTGTAATCGTACTTTTAGAAAGCTGGTAATCGGCCAATGTAAAGGTTCTGTCACCAACCGTAATTTTTTCAGTAAATTTTGTAACTTCACCCGTTGCCGAACTTTGCCCAACTTGGTCATAGTTTGTGACATCGTATGTATACGTAAAATTCCGTGTTAGCTTTTCCCCACTTGGCCCTGCCAACGTAAACTTATATGTTTCGGTTAACTTGCCTTTAGATTCCCTCGCTGATATCGTTATATTTTTATTTGTCCCTGTAAATTTAATCGGCTTTCCTGTTAAGAAAAAGTATTCTTCATACTCATATTCGTTTTTTATGCCGCCTGTTAGATCAATAGATTGTGCAGAACTTGATGAAGGGAGCAGCAACAGAAAAAATGAGCATGCCACTAGGAAGGTGAAGCAAAGTTTCTTTCTCACAAATTTGTCCCTCATTTCTTTATGATTCACTTATTATGAAATGGCATGCGAGAAACCGGTCCTGCATGCCTTTTTAATTAGTTTACTAATAATACATAAACTTCCGATGTTGAACGTGCAATCGCTGTAACATGATCTGCTTTTTTAATATCAGATATGTCGATTACTTCCCCATCTTTAATAACCATTGCTTTTGATAGGTCGAGCGAAAGTGAACCGAATCGGTAACTCCAGTGACCGTCTTTGTTCCACTGGCTGCTGTTAACAACCGATATCTTTTTCGTATTGAAATTAATCGAACTTACACGGCCAGTTAATGTTAACGTAGCCAGTTTTTCATTTGGCACAAAATGAATGCCCTCAATATGACCATCATTTACAAAGAAGTATCCGTAATATGGATTTGGTGAATTTGTGTAATTATCATACAAATCGAGATCCAGTTCCGGGATGACTTTGAATTGCTTTGTTCCATCCAGTTCTGAAGCGATTGTTGAATTACTGTAAGCAAATGATGCAATGGAATTTTCCGTATTCCAGAAATGATTATCGAAACGTTGTAAGTCTGATAACTCCACTTCATATGCATCTAGATCCGCCACATTAATTCGACCAAAGTAAAGTTTGTATTTTGATAGATTCGGAGCTAAATAACCATCATTTGTTATATTGACGATATGGGCATAATCACTCTTAATCGCCCCATCTGTTAATACAAATGCCGTTGTCGATATTGGATTTTGCGCTAAATCAAGGGCTATAAGTCCTTCAGGTTCTACTAAACGGCCATTGCGAATCAAAATTGAACCGTTATGATAATTTAATTTTAATGAATTTTTAAGTTGCAGTGTGTTCACACCAAGATTGACACTTGTAATAGGTTGATAGAATGTACGCTCATTTTTAGCTAATACGATAATTTTATCGATTACTTCTTTGCTGAACTGAGTTTTTGTTACAAAATAAAGCTCGCTATTATTATATTTTTTTAATTGGCTTTTTGAGATTTTTTTATTTCCTACGTAAATGCTTGTACTGTTCGTAAAATTAAATGTTGCTTGTGTTTTCGTTTTTACTGTTCCAAAGCGCCAATTTAGTAAAGGATGCGCATTTTTAACATTTAGCGTATTTTTGTTTGTATTAACTGTATTTAAATCTGCTTTATATAATTCCGCTACCATATTAGCTGTGCTCATAATTGTAATTTCAGCTATACGGGAAGTATTGGCTGTTGCAAATTTTAGACGGACACGGTCTCCAACATAAAGTGTGCTTAAATCTACAGATGAGTTTCCTTTGAAAACTTCCGTATTGTTTGTCACTGAATAATTTTTAGTTGAGGAACCGTCGATTTTTACACGTAGCTGCAAACCGTTCGGATCAATTTGTGTGACAACACCGGTTACTTGTTTGCTGTTTTCGACGATTGAACCGCCTTCTACATTTGTAGAGCCACGCATTTCCGTAATTTTGCCCAAGTTTACTTTTATCGTGACACTCATGCCTGCTTTAAATCCATCTATCGTTGTCAGCGTACTATTAATATAGTATTTACTAGTATTAGCAAGGTTAAATGTTGCAGTTTTGCCTGCACTATTTTTTAATGTGACACTTTTTAATGTTCGTGTGACATTTCCCTTCTTATCTTCGGTTTCATTATAATTCGATTTCATAAATGTATATGTATTCGATGCTGCTTCAGCTTTTTGCACTATTGGTAAGATCGCTAAAGCAATTGTAATTGCTATCAATACGGTAATGAATTTTTTAAGCAATTTTCCTGCCTCCTTCTTTCAGTAACTTTTTCAATCCATAGTAAACGCCTGGAATATTTGTAGTTAATACCAAATATTGTTACAAGGCCTATTTTAGTGTAACAAAATTGCCGACTATTGGCATTGATTGTCGAAATTATTTATACGTAAATATCGATTGTTTTACCTAATATGGGGTGTGATGCATTGATCACTTCGACTATTTGTTTCGCATTATCTTGCTGAAAATCCATCGCTTTTTTCGTCATGGTCAATGAAACATTTTGCATCAATTCGTTATGTTTCACCGACATCGCTAATGCAGCAATATCCAAATGTACACCTCCTATTTACCTTTATCGGCTAAATACTATGAATATCAAGTAATTATTATAATTTCCGAGAGTAAATTGGCCAAAATAAAAAACAACCCCGAAAGAATTTCGAGGTTGCATTGTTTACATGCGTGATTCAATTTCTGCCCAAGCCTGTTCTAGACCAAGACCTTTTTCAGAAGAAAACACGATTAATGGATCTTGCTTTTCCATTTGTAGTGTTTCCCGGACAATCTTTTTATGCTTATCCCATTTTCCCTTCGGAATTTTATCAGCCTTAGTTGCGACAACTATTACCGGGATATTATAATGCTTTAAAAAATCATACATCATGCAGTCATCTGAAGTCGGGTTATGGCGAATATCAACAATTAAGACAACCGCTCTTAACTGCTCACGACCCATAAAGTACTGCTCAATCATTCTTCCCCATGCTGCACGTTCTGATTTTGAAACTTTTGCATAGCCGTATCCTGGTACGTCAACATAATAAAGCTGTTCTTCAATTTTATAGAAGTTCAGTTGTTGTGTTTTACCAGGTTTTGACGAAATACGTGCCATTGCTTTACGGCCAATCATACGATTGATAAACGAAGATTTGCCGACATTTGAACGACCCGCTAAAGCGAATTCAGGTAGCCCGTCTTCCGGGAACTGTTCTGGTCGGACAAAACTGCCGATCATTTCTACGTTATGGACTTTCATTACTTATTAAAACCTCCATCTAGTGCGAGCGCAAGAACTTCTTCCGCTTGTGAAACTAGTTTAAATGTGAGTTGCTCACGAATTGTTTCAGGAATATCATCAATATCACGTTCATTGTCTTGCGGAATGATAATCGTCGTTAATCCTGCACGGTGGGCACTTAGTGATTTCTCTTTTAAGCCGCCGATTGGCAGTACACGACCCCGTAATGTTACTTCTCCAGTCATTCCAATTTCGCGTTTAATTGCTTTTCCAGTTATTGCGGACACAATAGCAGTCGTCATCGTAATACCTGCTGATGGACCATCTTTTGGTACAGCGCCTTCCGGAACGTGGACATGAATATCGTGCTGATCGAAATAATCAGCATCTACTCCTAAATCACTTGTTAATGTGCGGACGAATGAAAGCGCAATTTGTGCTGATTCCTTCATTACATCGCCAAGCTTCCCTGTTAAAATTAATTTACCTTTACCAGGTGTTAATGAAACCTCGATTTGTAATGTATCACCACCGACTGTTGTATAGGCAAGTCCAGTAGCGACACCCACTTGGTTTTCCAATTCAGCTTGTCCATAGCGGAAGCGGTGTTTCCCAAGCATATCCACTAGTACTTTGGAGTTGACCGTTACTTTTTTCTTTTCACCAGATACGATTTTTTTCGCAGCTTTACGGCAAACAGTCGCAACTTGACGTTCCAACCCACGAACACCAGCTTCACGTGTATAGTAACGAATTAAATCCGTAATCGCTTCGTCTTTCATTGCCATTTGTGTCTTCTTCAAACCATGTTCCTTCATCTGTTTCGGAATCAAATGGTTCTTAGTAATTTCTACTTTTTCGAATTCTGTATAACCTGCAATATTAATGATTTCCATACGATCCAATAATGGTGCAGGAATTGTACTTAAATCATTTGCTGTTGCAATAAATAGGACATCTTGCAAATTGTACGGTTCTTCAATAAAGTGGTCACTGAATGTATTATTTTGCTCGGGATCCAATACTTCCAGCATTGCAGCAGATGGGTCTCCACGGAAGTCATTTGACATTTTATCGATTTCATCAAGTAAGAATACAGGATTTGTCGTGCCTGCTTTTTTCATCCCTTGAATGATACGTCCCGGCATTGCGCCGACATACGTACGACGGTGACCACGAATTTCAGATTCATCACGCACACCGCCAAGTGATACACGGACAAATTTACGGTCAAGGCTTTCCGCAATGGAACGCGCTAAACTCGTTTTACCTACGCCCGGAGGTCCGGCCAAACATAAAATCGGACCGCGCAATGAATTCATTAATTGACGTACTGATAAATATTCTAAAACGCGCTCTTTCACTTTTTCTAAGCCATCATGATCGCGATTTAAAATTTCTTCTGCATAGGCAATATCAATACGGTCTTCCGTTTTTTCCGTCCAAGGAATCGATACAAGCCATTCCAGATAATTACGGATGACACCACTCTCTGCACTTGCAGCAGGTAACTTTTCGTAGCGGTCAAGTTCTTTTAACGCTACTTTTTGTGTTGACTCCGGCATTCCGGCACTATCGATTTTTTTGCGAAGTTCGGCAATTTCACCCGTTTTTCCTTCGCGATCACCAAGTTCTGTTTGGATTGCTTTCATTTGCTCACGCAGATAATACTCTTTCTGTGTACGCTCCATCGCTTGTTTCACTTTTGTACTGATTTTTTTCTCGAGATTTAAGATCTCCTGCTCGTCATGCAAACGAATCATTAAGTGATCTAAACGCTTTTTAATGTTCGTAATATCGAGCACTTCTTGCTTTTCATTAATTTTGAAAGGCAAATGAGAAGCAATAACATCTGCTAATCGACCAGGTTCTTCAATATCAAGCACCAATTCGATTGTTTCTGTCGTAATTTTGTTTGAAGATTTTGCATATTTTTCAAAATACGATAGCACAGTACGCATTAAAGCTTCCGTTTCTGCATCTTTGTGCAGCTCATCTTCAAATAGTTCCAAATCTGCAGTTGTAAATTTCCCGGAATCTTCATAGCTGACCATTTCCGCACGGTTTAAACCTTCAACCAGAATACGTAATGTTCCATTTGGAAGCTTCAGCATTTGTTTTACCTTCGCTAATGTCCCCATTTTATAAAGATCTGCTTTTCCCGGTGAATCAACACGTAAATCTTTTTGGGTTACTAAAAAGATTGTGCTATCTTCAAGCATCGCATGTTCTAGTGCAGCAATTGAACGTTCTCGACCCACATCAATATGTAAAACCATCGTTGGGTATACAAGAAGTCCTCTTAACGGTAAAACTGGCATATTAGTTAATTTTTTCGTCACGCGGGTATTCACCTCCATCCAAATCTTTAAAAAAACCCGCAATATAAGTATGTGTTAGTTCCTTGTCAATTACGCCTAAGCGTTACTGTGTCCAGATTTTTCCGAGTTCAGGTACTCAAAATACTGGAGAAAACCATTTTTAACGCTTCAAAACCTGAGACATCCGGCTAAATATCCGAAACCTTATGTATATGCTTTTTGTAAGAAAAAGCTGACTTTGGACTTGCTTGAGAAGTCTAAGTCAGCTACATAGTTGGAATTCATTCAGCTAATAATTAAGCTGAAGTTTTTTTGTTGTCGTCTTTTTTCAATTCAGAACCATCATCCAAAATTAACTTTGGATCTGCTTTGTCACGAATTGTTTCAGCTGTGATGATACATTTTTTAATATCTTCACGTGAAGGCAATTCAAACATTACATCAAGCATTGTCGCTTCAATGATTGAACGTAGACCACGGGCACCAGTTTTGCGTTCAATTGCTAATTTAGCAATTTCGACAAGTGCATCGTCTTCAAATTCCAGTTCAACATCATCAAGCTCCAACATTTTTTGGTATTGTTTTGCTAAAGCGTTTTTAGGCTCAGTTAAAATTTGTACTAATGCATCTACATTTAACTGCTCTAATGTAGCCAATACCGGTAAACGTCCGATAAATTCAGGAATTAAACCGAATTTCAACAAGTCTTCAGGAATTAACTGTGACATGATTGAAGCATCTTCATCGATTCCTTTATTTTGTGTTGAAGCAAAGCCAATTACTTTTTCGCCTTGACGACGTTTAATAATTGTTTCGATTCCATCAAATGCTCCACCTACGATAAACAGGATATTCGATGTATCGATTTGAAGGAACTCCTGGTGTGGATGCTTACGTCCGCCTTGTGGGGGAACACTTGCAACTGTACCTTCTAAAATTTTCAGTAATGCTTGTTGTACACCTTCGCCTGATACGTCACGTGTAATTGAAGGATTTTCAGATTTACGAGCAACCTTGTCAATCTCATCAATATAAATGATACCCTTTTCTGCACGTTCTATATCATAATCTGCAGCCTGGATTAGCTTTAAAAGGATATTTTCAACGTCCTCACCAACATAACCTGCTTCAGTTAAGCTTGTCGCGTCAGCAATTGCGAATGGTACATTTAAAATACGCGCCAACGTTTGAGCAAGTAAAGTTTTACCGCTACCAGTTGGTCCAATTAATACGATATTCGATTTCGACAATTCAACATCGTCAATTTTTGAATTCGAATTAATACGTTTATAGTGATTATATACAGCAACTGCCAATGCTTTTTTTGCACGTTCTTGTCCGATTACATATTCACCTAAAATATTTAAAATCTCTTTAGGTTTTGGAATTTCATTGAACTCGATTTCCTCTTCGATCCCTAACTCTTCCACTACGATCTCCGAGCATAGTTCGATACACTCATCACAAATATATACGCCTGGTCCTGCAACCAGTTTACGAACTTGTTCTTGTGGTTTACCACAAAAAGAGCATTTTAAATTGCCTTTTTCATCATTAAATTTAAACAATTTGGTTCACCCCTATTCAAGCAACAATCTTACAAGATTCTAATTGTTTTATCAAATAAATTGATTGCGCGTTGTTACTAGCTTATTTTATGTCCTATTAAACTTTGCTGGCTGTTCAATAGTTAATGAAATTATCCCGCATTAACGGGTAGTAAGACACCCGCCTTTCGACTAAAGTACAGCGAAAAGGAAAGGCGGGAAATCAACTACCCGTAAAAGCCCGATTGGTTCAACTAACAATCAGTGGGAGATAAAGAACCCCCACTGATTTAAGTTTCACTTTATATTGTAACTTTTTATCATTAAATATTCAAATGAACCAACTATTATATGTATGTATTCAAAGGTAGAAAACAAGGCACGGGAATACCGTACCTTGTCAAAATCTCATTTTACTCAATCCGTACTAGTTTTATCTTTATGTTAGACGGTAGCCCAGGAGTAAACCGGTACTTGTCGGCACTGATTCATGCTTCACCATGGTCATGAATCAGTACAGGATTGAATTCAAATCGATTATTCAAAACAAATAATTAGTTAGAAATTTTAGCGTTTTCAACTAGGAATTCAACTGTTTTTTGAGTGCGGATATCGTTCTCAAGAACTTGAGTTCCACCTAAAGCAGTTAAAATTTGATCGTTTGACATACCGAATTGAGCAGCCATTTTTTCTACTTCTGTATTGATATCTTCTTCAGATACTTCAATGTTTTCAGCTTGACCAATTGCTTCTAAAACTAAAGATACACGTACACGGTTTACAGCTTCTTCAGCCATTTGAGTGCGTAATGCTTCTTCGTTTTGACCTGAGAATTGGTAGTAAAGGTCTAAGTTCATACCTTGCATTTGTAAACGTTGGCCGAACTCTTGAACCATGCGGTCAACTTCAGTGTTGATCATTCCTTGTGGAATTTCAACTTCTGCATTAGCAGCCGCTTTTTCAACTAACTCGTCGCGTAAAGAAGCTTCTACATCTGCTTCTTTGTTAGCTAAAGTAGTTTCTTTTAATTTAGTGCGTAATGCTTCTACAGTTTCAACTTCTGGATCGATTTCTTTAGCGAACTCATCCGTTAAGTCTGGTAATACTTTTGTTTTAACTTCTTTAACTGTTACAACGAATTTCGCTTCTTTGCCAGCTAATTCAGCAGCATGGTATTCTTCTGGGAAAGTAACTACTACATCTTTCGTTTCACCAGTTTTAGCACCTACTAATTGCTCTTCGAAACCTGGAATGAAAGAACCAGAACCGATTTCTAATGCGTAGTCTTCACCTTTACCGCCTTCGAATGCTTCTTCACCAACAAAACCTTCAAAATCGATTACAGCTGTGTCGCCTTCAACGATTGCTTCATCTTCTTTAATTTCTAATTCAGCTTTTTTAGCTAATTGAGCGTCGATTAAAGATTGAACTTCTTCGTCTGTTACTTCAGCAGATTGTTTTGTTACTTCTAAACCTTTATATTCACCTAATTTTGGTTCTGGTTTCACAGTTACTGTTGCAGTGTATGTGAAGTCAGTACCTTTAGCGAAATTCTCAGTACCCGCGATTTCTGGGTAGTCAACTGGCTCAATACCAGCTTCGTCTAAAGCAACTGGGTATGAAGAATTGATAACGATTTCTAGAGCATCTTGGTATAGAGCTTCTACACCGTACATTTTTTCAAATACGTTACGAGGCATTTTTCCTTTACGGAAACCTGGTACGTTAATTTGTTTTACTACTTTTTTGAAAGCTTGGTCTAAAGCTTTATCAACTTCTGCAGCTTCTACAGTAACCGTTAATAAACCTTCGTTACCTTCTTGTTTTTCCCATTTTACTGACATATATATTACCTCCAAAGTTAACATTCGTTTGAATAAACAAACTCGTCATATATATTGTTTGACAACCATTTTAGTATAACATAGATGCTCAATGTTTCAACTTTTTTCACTACTCTTGCAAATCCGACATTTTTTCTATGTTTTGTAAAAAAGTAACTATTCCACCATTCATTTCTCTCTCTTCACCGAACATTAATTTCACATAATAAATATAGCCTGCAGCAACTTCTTCACTGGAATATCCGGCCCATTCAAACGGGTAAAGTACGATTGCATGTTTGTCGATTAAGTGTAAAGCAAACTCTAAAGTAGACGGCTCCTGTGCCAGTTGTTCCGTTATAAATCCCGTAATTTCCGTATATTGAGGCAGCTTCGTCGGCAACGGAAAATTCACCGGGTTTAATTCTTTGGACTGACCTAGTTTTGTTACAGTGACTGTCATATTGATTTCCTGTTCAACAAGCAGAATGAGCAGTAAGCTTTTTATAAAGGGTTGGATTGTTTCGTTTTCAATGAGTGCTTTCAATTCACCGGAATAGGGACGGATATTCTTTTCCGTAAGTTCATGAATCAGCATCATTTGCTGTTGTGCTGACATTACAGAAAATTCTGTTGCCGTAAATTCTTCAGGTTCGTTATCTTCAATAATTGTTGCTTGAAAATGGGATTCCTGGTTTTCCGCAATATGGGCATTCAAATTTTTTAAGCGTTCGAATTTTTCCGCTTCATATTCAGGGATTAACTGTTCGTCAAACAATGATTCAATGATTTTTTCAACTTGTTTAAATTGACGTAATTGCATGCAGGTCGTTAAGTACAGTTCCATCACTTCAAAGTACATGTTTGGACCTATCGCAAGCAATTCCTCACAAACTTGTTTTGCTCGTTCGTAATTTTTTTCTTCATATAATGAGTATGCAAATATACTAAGTGACACTTCATCTCCCTCACCTAGTAACAAAGCTTGCTCAAATAGCTCATTTGCTTCTTTGTACTGGTTATTTTCTGCCAAGTATTTTGCTTCATTAAATAAACGATCCATCATCCCCGGAAATAAAATTACTTTTCCATGATCTTTATTTTTTTTATTTTCTTTCATTTAATCACTCCATCGGCGACAAAGTAATGCAGTTGCACTCTTCGTCCATTGCATTTATTTTAACGTTGTTTATTCATTCCAACAATAATTATATGAATGCATGATTTAATCTGAAATCGTGACCCTTTTCACTCAATATTCCCGTTCTTAATTGTAATTAACCTAATTTATTGTTAATAGCAACAAAAGGAAGGTTATCTTGTATTTGAAAAAAGTCGTTCTGTTTGCATTGAACGGCCAGTGCGGTATACTAAGCGCTATGTACATTTTACGTAAAAGATATAATTAAATTATTTGAAAGAAGGATTTATAGATGAAATTTGGATTTATCGGACTTGGAAACATGGCTGGCGCGATTATTCACGGCATGATTACAAGCCAGCAATTTAATGCTGCCGATGTATACGGGATGAATCGGAGTCGTGAAAAAACCGAAGACCTTGTAAATAAATACGGCATTCAGGCAGCCGATACAATTGAACAGATAATGGAACAAGTAGACGTAATTGTCATCGCTGTAAAACCTCAAATGTTCGAAGATGTTTTACCTACAATTAAAAAACATCTAACGAATAAACACATCGTCATTTCAATCGCCGCCGGAAAATCACTCGATTATTTACATGAGGAACTTGGAAACGAAACATCTATTTTCCGGGTTATGCCGAATATTAACGCAACAATCGGGGCATCGACAAGTTGTTATTCAACTCAGAAAGCTAGTGCAGGTCAAAAAGCAATCATTGAGAAGCTTTTTGCTACTGTCGGAACAATTGTCGAGCTTCCTGAAAACCTATTTTCAATCTTTACAACAATTGGTTGTGCTTCTCCTGCCTTTACTTACCTCTATATCGACTCATTGGCCCGTGCAGCAGTTCGTGAAGGGATGCCCAAAGATATGGCACTTCAAATTGCGGCAAGCTCTGTATTAGGCAGTGCGCAAATGGTATTACAATCCGATTCTCACCCATGGGCATTAATCGATCAAGTATGTTCACCTGGAGGAACGACAATTCAAGGTGTCACTTCCCTTCAAGTTAATCACTTTGAAAGTACAATCTACGAAGCCGTTGATGCAGTAACGAATCGTGATACATTTTTACAAAAACAAACAGTTAAATAGAAATGCCTGCCCAGTGGACATAACTTCTCACTGGGCTTTTTCTTTTTTATAAAGTAATGATAATAGATTATGTTTTTATTTTCTCTTAATTCTACAAAAAAAATATGAGAACATAATTGCTAACTACCGTACTATTCTATATAATCAATCTTGTTTCAAAAATGAAACCAAAAAATTATAGATTTGGAGCGTGACAAGAAATTGGGTAAAGCATTGATTATTGGAGCTGGCGGTGTAGCTAGCGTTGTCGTACATAAATGTGTACAAAACTCAGAAGTATTCGAAGAGATTATGATCGCAAGTCGAACAAAATCAAAATGTGATGCTTTAAAAGAAAAATTAGATGGTGGAAAAACGATTATTCACACAGCACAGGTGGATGCGGATAACACTGAGGAACTAATTGACCTAATCAATGGATTTAATCCAGATGTGGTGATCAATGTAGCTTTACCATATCAAGACTTAACTATTATGGATGCATGTTTGGCAACGAAGACTCACTATGTAGATACAGCGAACTACGAGCCTTTAGATACTGCTAAATTCGAATATAAATGGCAATGGGCGTATAAAGAGCGTTTTGAAGAAGCAGGTATTACTGCGCTTCTAGGTTCAGGTTTTGACCCAGGTGTAACAGGCGTATTCACAGCGCATGCACAAAAGCATCATTTCGATGAAATTCATTACATCGATATCGTTGATGCAAACGGTGGAGACCACGGACTTCCATTCGCAACAAACTTCAACCCTGAAATCAACATTCGCGAAATTACTGCGAACGGTCGTTTCTGGAAAGATGGCGAGTGGGTTGAAACGGAGCCTTTAGAATATAAAACAGTTTATAACTTACCGGAAATCGGTGAAAAAGATTGCTACCTTCTATACCATGAAGAACTGGAATCTTTAGCGAAAAACATTAAAGGTTTAAAACAAATCCGCTTCTGGATGACGTTTGGCGAAAAATACTTAACACATTTAAACGTTCTTGAAAATGTAGGTATGACTTCAATCGAGCCAATCGAATTCCAAGGACAAATGATTCAGCCAATCCAGTTTTTAAAAGCTGTTTTACCAGACCCAGCTACATTAGGTCCACTTACAAAAGGTAAAACAAACATCGGCTGTATCGTTCGCGGTATGAAAGACGGTAAAGAAAAAACTTACTATGTATACAATGTATGTGATCACCAAGAATGCTACAGAGAAGTTGGCTCACAGGCGATTTCTTACACAACTGGTGTACCGGCAATGATCGGCGCTATGCTTGTAATGAACGGCGAATGGCAAAAACCAGGTGTATGGAATGTAGAAGACTTCAATCCGGACCCATTCATGGATGCTTTAAATAAATGGGGATTACCATGGCACGAAACAGAAAACCCTGAATTAATCGACTTGGAATTCACTTCTGCTGGAGAAAAAGCATAATGGCAGAAATTAAAAACACGAAAAAATCTGTGATGGCAGCTGCTCTTGAAAAAGAAACAGGCATTGACTGGTCAAAAGCACCATCTCCCGCCTTCGTAGTGGACGAGCGATTACTTGAGCGCAATTTAAAACTGTTAAAATCCGTACAAGATCGTACGAATTGTGATATTTTACTTGCACTTAAAGGGTTTTCTATGTGGTCAACATTCCCGATGGCGCGCAATTATTTAGCGGGGATTACATCTTCTTCACTATTTGAAGCACGTCTTGGCTTTGAAGAATTCGGCAAGGAAGTACACGCGTATGCTCCTGCTTATGCAGAGCATGAAATCGATGAATATTTAACTTATGTCGACCATATTGTATTTAACTCATTTGATCAGTTAAATAAATACAAAGACAAAGTGTTAAATCACGAGAAAAATATTTCAATCGGTTTACGTGTAAATCCAGGATATTCAGAAGTGGAAACACCTTTGTATGACCCATGCTATATTAACTCGCGTTTAGGTATTCCGGTGGAGTCATTCCGTCCGGATGAACTTGACGGTGTTGAAGGCATTCACTTCCATGCAATGTGTGAGCAGGGTGCCGAGGTTTTGGAGCGTATTTTAGTACACTTTGAAGAGAAATATGGCGAATACTTGCATCAAATGAAGTGGATCAACTTTGGCGGCGGACACCATATTACGAAGCCAGGTTATGATGTCGAACTATTAGTCAGCTTAATCAACCGCATTCAGGAAACATATGGCGTAAAAGTGATTTTAGAGCCAGGTGAAGCAATTGCGCTTAATACAGGATATTTAGTGGCAACAGTGCTTGATATCGTACAAAACGGTATGGAGCTTGCGATTGTCGACTCTTCAGCTACTTGCCATATGCCGGATACACTTGAAATGCCTTACCGTGCGCATATTATTGGTTCGGGTCAGCCAAACGAGAAAGCCTACACATATCGTTTAGGTGGGATGACTTGCTTAGCAGGCGACATTATCGGAGACTATTCTTTCGATGAGCCGCTACAAGCAGGCGACAAACTCGTCTTTACGGATATGGCCCATTATACAATGGTAAAAACGCATATGTTCAACGGTGTAAATTTACCAAGTATTTGCACTTACAATGAACAAGATGGTGTGAAAGTAATCCGTACTTTCCAATACGAAGACTACCGTAACCGTTTATCTTAATTAATAATAAAGGGTAACAAAAACATCCATTTCCCAGTGAGGAAATGGATGTTTCTCTGTTTTCAGGAGTACCGTAACCGTTAGAAGTGCTCCGACATTATTAATGTATACTTCCACTATTTTGAATGACTTGTTGCATCAAGCTAATTAATATAGATATCACAGAGTATATGATAAACTTACTTTTAGTAACTTACTAAAGGAGTCTATTAAAAATGAAGAAATTTGAATTCGGCATCTATACCCTCGCTGATATTGGCACTGATCCTTTAACAGGAAAAGCCCCTTCTCCTTCGCAACGATTAGAGGAAATTTTACAGATGGCGGACTTAACTGAAAATTTAGGGCTGGATGTGTTCGGTGTCGGCGAGCATCACCGTCTTGATTATGTCGTATCTGCTCCGCCTGTTGTTTTGTCTGCGATTTCTCAACGGACAAAACATATTAAACTGACGAGCACAACAACCGTTTTAAGTACGGTGGATCCTGTTCGGCTTTTTGAAGATTTTGCAACGCTTGATTTACTAAGCAACGGACGAGCCGAAATTTTAGCAGGTCGTGGTGCATTCATCGAATCTTTCCCGCTTTTCGGGTATTCAACAAATGATTATGACGCATTATTTGAGGAAAACTTACTGTTACTTCAACAATTAAATTCACAGGAATGCGTAACATGGAGCGGTCAATTCCGCCCAGCTTTAAATAATGCGGAAATAGCACCTAGGCCCTTTAATCAGGAAATTCCTATTTGGGTTGGTGTTGGCGGCACACCGGAAAGTGCTGTTCGAGCAGGACGTGTCGGAGTTGGGATGGCATTAGCAATATTAGGCGGTCCCCTTGATCGGTTCCAGCCATTAGTGAATCTTTACCGAAAATCCGGACAGCAGCATCCTGAAAAATTAAATGTTGGAGTTACCGGTCACCTTTTCATTGCTGAAACAACTGAAAAGGCACTGGAGCAATTTTACCCTTACTATAAAAACTATTGGCAGTATGTAAATCAGCAACGCGGCAGTTTCAGCTTCCAGTTATCTTTTGAACAATTCATCGAAATTACCGGACCGAACATGGCATTATTCGTTGGAAGTCCTGAAGAGGTTGCGGAAAAAATTATTAAACAATATGAATTCTTCGGGCATAGCCGGTTTTTGGCGCAGCCGGATATTGGCGGTCAACCATTTGAACTTGTAAAAAATAGTATAAACTTATTTGCTACCGAAGTCGTTCCAATTGTTAGAAACCACATTGAACTGAAATCATAAAAGTTTTCTTTAGTTAGTGAAAACGAGCACGGCAACAACTTTTTGTTGTACCGTGCTCATTTTTTAAGTTCCACAATAACTTACAAACGGTGGTTCTTCGTCTGTCGGTGGCTCAGTATATTTTTTGTACTGCTCCGGCACAGTAAACGGGCTTGTCAGTACTTGGAGCATTTCAGCAAACATTGAAGGGTCGCCTTCTGCAAACTGATCGATTGCATGTTCCACAAAATGATTTCTTGGAATAAAGGCCGGATTAACGGACTGCATTACCTGCATTGTTTCATCAATCGTCGTGTCTTGTTGTTCAATCCGTTCAAACCATGTTTTTTCCCACTGTTTAAAGGCGTCTGACTGGAACAAATCATTATCCGGTCGCTTACCTTCCGACAATGTACGAAAAGTGTTTGTATAGTCTGCTTCATGTTCTTCCATTAAATTCAGCAGATCATCTATCAGCTTCTCATCCTGATCATCAATCGAAAGTAGACCTAATTTTTCCCGCATTTCACTATAATAATAAGCTTCATAAATAGAAGGGAATTTACCTAGAATAGTTTGTGCAAGTTGAACTGCTTCCTCTTCGTTTTCATGAAGCAGCGGGAGCAGACTTTCAGCGAAACGCGTTAAGTTCCATGATGCGATCGGCGGCTGATTGCGGTAGGCATAACGCCCTTGACGATCAATCGAACTGAATACAGTTGCCACGTCATACGTATCCATAAACGCACATGGCCCGTAATCAATTGTTTCACCACTGATTGTCATATTATCAGTATTCATTACACCATGAATAAAGCCGACACTCTGCCACTTCGCAATAAGGGAAGCTTGTCTATCAATTACCGCTTCGAGCAGGGCAAGATAGCGGTTTTCTGATTGCATCAGCTCAGGATAATGGCGCTCAATTGCATAATCAGCCAAAGCTTTTAAGTCGTCCGCCTCTCCAAATGCAGCCGCATACTGAAACGTCCCGACACGTAAGTGACTTGCAGCAACCCGTGTTAGAACAGCGCCTTCCAAAGCTGTTTCACGATAGATGATATCGCCAGTTGCCGTAACAGCTAAACTACGTGTTGTTGGTATTGAAAGTGCATGCATTGCCTCACTGATGATAAATTCGCGTAACATTGGACCAAGCGCAGCACGTCCATCGCCTCCACGAGAATACGGTGTAAGACCCGATCCTTTCAACTGAAGATCAAATCGTTTCCCATTTTCCGTGAGATGTTCTCCGATTAATAACGCTCTTCCATCACCTAACATATTAAAATGCCCGAATTGATGTCCTGCATAGGCCTGTGCAATTTGCGCTGCGCCATCAGGCATTTCTTGTCCTGCCAAAATAGCGGCACCATGCTCTTTTAATTCCCGAGCATCTAACCCGAGCTGCTCAGCTAATGTACGATTGAAGATGACGATTGAAGGTGATGTCACTTCATTAGCTGTTACATGGGAATAAAAAGTTTGCGGCAACTCCAAGTAACTGTTATTAAAACGAAAACCAAAATTCTGCTTTTTATCTGTCATTGTTTTCGCCTCATTCCTTTCAAAGATGCATTTATTATAAACTTTTTTATAAAAGTTAACCAAAATTACGCCCGGTTAGTATGTTAACCTATTAAAAATAAAAGTTGACACAAAACAAAACTCAATTTATATTTATGTTAACCAAAATAATATAGAAGTTAACAACAAGGGGAGTAATGTATGGAGACTGTTCACAAAACACAAAGCTTTAAAACAATCGATTTAATTTACAGTGCACTTTTTGCAACACTTATTATGATCGGAGCAAATATTACATCATTTGTACCTTTTCTAACGGTCGGTGGTGTACCGATAACATTACAGGCATTTTTTGCCATACTAGCAGGTTTAGTGCTTGGATCTAAAAAAGGAGCCATCGCTTGTGCAGTTTATATGTTTATCGGTCTTGCAGGGGCACCGGTGTTCTCTAAATTCACAGGCGGATTTTCGGCGATTCTACTTCCGACTTTCGGCTTCATCGTAACATTTATTATAAGTGCATATATTGCCGGTAAAATTGCCGAAAAGTTTCAAACACGACTTGCCTATATTATTGGTGCACTTATAGCAATGGCGGTTAACTATATTATAGGAACAACATGGATGTATTTTGCCTATACATTATGGGCATCCGCTCCAGAAGGTTTTACGTTTAAAATGGCATGGCTTTGGATGATTCCGCCAATGCCAAAAGATATTATTCTTTCAATTTTCGCAGGATTCTTTGCATATCGTATTCAAAAAATCCTGAAAATCCTACCTATTAAATAAATGGTTGATTGTAGTAGAATTCCTCATCTCATGTTCTCGGCGTCATCATTATACCGAGATTCATATATTTGATATACTTTATTCAATAGATGAAGGAGGAATTTCATATGGCAAATCATTATCAAAATATTGTTGTTGCAGTAGATGGTTCAGAAATAAGCGAACTCGCTTTTAAAAAATCGATTGATATAGCAAAACGAAATATCGGCTCGACTTTACATATTATCCATGTAATCGATACGAGCTTCTCCACATCTTTTGATATGCTTTATGATAATATGGTTGAATTGGTTCGCAAACATGGCGAAGTTTTACTGGACCGCTATGAATTGGAAGCAAAAGAAGCAGGCATTCCTGCCATCAATAAGATTTTAACAAAAGGCACGCCCAAAACAATCTTAGCAAGAAAGCTTTCAGAGCATGCACCCGCAGATATTATCATTTGTGGTGCAACCGGCTCGAATGCGGTCGAGCAGATGCTCATGGGCTCCACTACGGAAGCAATCGTTCGGCATGCAACATGCGATGTTTTAATTGTGCGAACACCCGTTAAATAAAAAAAGGTTATGAGGAGCACAAAATGGTCCTCATAACCTTTTTTAAATCATTAAAATTTCCCGGATATCCTGTTCGGTTAACGTTCCCTTCGACGATTCATCGCCGTCCAATATATCCGAAATAAGCATTTTCTTCTTCTGCTGAAGTTCACTCATTTTTTCCTCGATTGTACCATTTGCAATGAGTTTAATCACTTGTACAACTTCCTTTTGCCCCATACGATGGGCACGGTCGGCCGCTTGTTCCTCTACTGCCGGATTCCACCATAAATCATATAAAATGACGGTATCTGCCCCTGTTAAATTCAGTCCTGTGCCGCCTGCTTTCAAAGAAATTAAAAACATATCACGCTCGCCATCATTAAAAGAGTTGCATAGCGCAATACGCTCTTCTGAAGGGGTTTGTCCATCAAGATAAAAATATTGTTCCCCGCGCTTGGAAAGTTCTGTCGCAATCATTTTCAGCATTTGCGTAAACTGTGAAAATATTAATACCCGGCGGCCAGATACCTTCGATTGTTCCAATAGTCGGAACAGCTGTTCAAACTTGGCGGAACTCCCTTTATACCCTTCGACAAACAGTGCCGGATGACAGCAGATTTGACGCAGTCTCGTAATTCCGGCCAAAATACGAATCCGGTTTTTATGGAATGTTTCTTTATCCAGATGCTTCATTGTATCGACACGCAGTTTTGCCAAATAGGCTGCATATAACGCTTTTTGCTCCGGTAACAGTTCGGCTTTTTCAATCATTTCCTCTTTTTGAGGCAATTCTCCCAGTACATGTTCTTTCATTCGGCGAAGGAGAAACGGCCGTACTCTGCGTGCAATATCTTTCCGCTGCATATAGCGGAACTCCTCTAGCTCGCGGAACAGCTGCGGAAAGATGACACGGTATATCGACCATAATTCCGATAATGAGTTTTCAATCGGTGTTCCTGTTAAACCAAAGCGATTTGTCGCACTGATTCTTTTTACTGTTCTAGCCGTCTGTGTAACCGGATTTTTAAATGCCTGCGCTTCATCAAAAAATACCGTATGGAAATGCTGACGTTCATAAAATGCACTATCTTTACGTAATAACGGATAGGTCGTAATGATAACATCATGTTCTTCCATTGTACGAAGCAAATTACGCCGTTCCGACACTTCCCCGTCAATGACAATTGCTTCGACTTCAGGTGCAAATTGCATGAACTCATACAGCCAATTGTATGAAAGCGACGATGGACAGACGATCAAAACCGGTTGTTTGTTTGCACGGATGATCGACAATTCAGATACGATAAAAGCAATACTTTGTACTGTTTTACCAAGTCCCATATCATCTGCAAGCACACCACCGAATCCATAATTCGAAAGCAATTTCAACCAGTTAAAACCATGTTTCTGGTAATCCCGAAGAATCGGTTCCAGGCTTTCCGGAACTTCAAATGTCAATGTTTCAGGATGTAATAACTGCCCTGTAAACTGTTTAAACGATTCTTCCGCTTCAAATATTTCACTTTGTTCAAACTGCTCCAAAAAAGGTAGACTATCCAATATTGGCATATTAAACGTTAATTCATATTCATCATCCTGAGCCGGAATTGCTCTAAGAAAGCGCTGAATTTCTTCAATTTCCTTAGTCTCCAGCGAAAGCAATGCCCCATCTTGCAAACGATAATATTTTTGCTTCACTTTGATGGCCGCTAAAATTTCTTTAATTTGCTTATTCGTAACCCCATCCATTTCAAATTTAAATTCAAGCCAATTTGTCCGTTCCTTTTGAACGTTCACCCGGATTTTCGGAAAGTTATTTTCTTTCGCTATCCGCAGTTTGACAGAATTTGTGGCATAAATGTTAGCCAGTTTTGTGAGCTTCGGAAGCTGGTGATATAAAAACTCGTATTCAAGCTCTTCATTTTGCATATAGTAGCCGCCATCCGTTTTCGTAAAACCGCTTCCATCCATCAACGCTAAAACCGCCGCTTCCTTTTCGATATCACGGAAGATGAACACTTCGTCAGAAAGCTGATCATCCAATGGTTGAATGACAAATTGCCCGTATTGAAATTCCACCCCTGCAAGGAAGCGGTTTTTCACACGGTCTAAATAAATGTTTGCGACTAATGGCGTTTCCATCTGTTTTGCTGAAAGCTCTGGAGCCATTTCAACAATACCTATTTTTTTCAATTTAGGTATCACCTGTTCCTGGAAGTAATCCCAGTGTGAATGCTCAATCGTTAATAAGGATTGTTGCTGAAGCATTTGCTTTAACTCGAAAAGCTGCTTCATACTATCGTCACTCATTTGCGTCATTTCTCCATCAAATAGCACTACCCGGTAATTAGGAAGCAAGAAAACTCGTTTAATTCCTTCTATATAAACCTGATAATCTTTTCCCTTTGCTTCAATGAAAAAACGAAGAGCTGTAGGTTGTGTTTGTAGCTTTACATCGCTATAGCTTTCATTTTGATACAATAACGAAACATTTTCCGTATTCGATATCAATGTAGCTAGAAGAAACCAAGATGAGGGTGGAATGATCAGCAGATGCTGCTCCTGATTTTGTACAGGCGTGTCACTATAAAGTGTATCATCTTCAACAATTTTAATTAGGAGCTGTAAAATGGCATCATGCTGTTCCTCAAAGCAGAACTGTTCAAAATTATAGGTGATATTTTGAGATATCCGATATGACTTTTTATTTTTTATATGTGATAAAAATTCGCGAATTGATAAAATCTGTTCTCCATTGATCTGGAGTTGTATACTAAAAAACGGGTCTTGTTCTGAAAGTTGAACAGGCGTTAATAAAAACTGCACTTCTAATATTTCCCGTTTTTCAAAATGACTTTGCTGTCTTGTTGTTTGTATTGTCTCCTGTTTAAAAATAGAAAGAAAGCTGTTTTCAGAAATTAAATTTCCAGCGTTCTCATCAACTTGCATCGATTGAGCTTTATTTTTATTAAAAATAGCGATAAGAACTGCCGCAACATGTTGACAGCTTTTACTGAAATTACCCAATGTCGGACAGCTGCAAGATGTTTTAAATTGGCCTGTTCCCTCTTTTTCTACCCGGACAACGAATTGTTCCGTACTGTTTACAACCGCTTCTCCATACACATCTGTATATTGCAGGAAATTAACTTTCCCTGTTTGGTAAAAAGTTTGTCCTTTTTTAAAAGAAACGGTTCCGCATAGATTTTTTATTTGTTTTTCTGAAATTTTTATATCCATGCCGCTCCCCCTTTTTCTATTTAATCCATTTTCTCATGTCACCCATTGAATTACTAGCTTGAAGCGAATATGAAAAAATTGAAAAAGACTTAACGATATGAGGTGAGAAGTGGTGTTGAGATTAAAGGAGAAATATATGAAAAGGGGGCTAATTGGTTAGCCCCCTTTTAAACTCAAGCAAAAGATGATTTAATTTTTTCCAGATGTCGGACTGTTGGCGTCAAGTTGGCAAAGAAGTATGCTTCACGCAATTTGCGGGATGGAACACTTCCCGCAACATAGCCGGCTGCTCCATTGTGAATCATATTCGCCTGTACTGCAGCTAATGTATCGTTCACAGCTTGGAGACGTATGTTTACAATTCCCTTCAGTGTCAAATTGCCTGCCAAGTTGTTCAACTCTGCATTAATTCTTTCATATTGATCGCGCAGTTCGGTTGCCTGTACTTTTAAGTAATCATTACAGCCGTTTTGCTTAGCCTTTACTTTTTCAATACCTTCAACTGCTGCGGCAATTACACCTGCACCAAGCGGAACTTGATAATAAATAAACGTAGGGCGAATAATATCGCAAAATTCTTTTGCATCCTCGGAAATGACAAAGTCTTTCGAAATTACGACATGATCAAATTTACATGAATATGTCGCGCTGCCATTCACTCCAAGGAAACCAAGTCGTTCGTTCATTTCAAGACCTTCGATATCAGTTGGTACAAGCACCAAAACTTCACGACTGTCGACTGTCGCAACTGCACCAAAATAATGACGGTTCCCCAAGTTGGATACAGCTGGCAACGTTCCATTAATGACATAGCCTTCTTCTGTCTCTTCTGCCTTCAGATGGAGTTTTTCTAATCCGGAATAGTACTTCATCGCATTTGATAATCCTGTTGCACCAAGCTTTACGCCGCTTTCCAGTTCCGGTAATATCGTTTGCTTTAAATACTTATTGTCACTATTACGTAAATAAGTTAATGCGGCTAAATGGCACCAAACACAAAACGCTGTTGTCATACAAACCTTTGACGTTTCACGAACAACTGCTGCCTCATCCTGTAATAGCGTCGATTGCTCCTTATTTGCCGATTGGAAGAAACCAGCCTCACTTAGCGCTAAAATATAATCTTCTGCATAATGTGCCTGCTCATCGACCTTCTTCACTACGGGCTTCAGTTTTTCATCGATGATTCGTTCTAACAATTCTTTGTTCAATGCCATTGTCCCCGCATCCTTTCCTTTTAGTCTGCCAATTCCGTTAATGATGTGATCGGTGTTTGTACTGCCTCTCGTGCACGTTTTACAGCCGCTTCGTCTGGTGCATCATAGAAACATAAACATTTTGTCATATCTTCACATACATACGTACGAGAGAATTTTACATCTGGAACTTCTTCGTATTTTACCGAATTTTTCTTTTTACGCTCTAAATATTTTTCCATCGTAATTTCTGCAGGAATTTCCCATTCTACTAAGTAGTTTACTTGCTCGCCGCCCGCTTTTACTTCATCAAGTTCTTTACCGATTAAACGGACTTCCTTTACTAGATCAATTGCAACACCTTGTGTTTGTAACGCTGTTTTTGCTGCTTCCTCATCTGCTGCTTCAATAATGAAATAACCACGTGAAAAGTCTTTCGCCACTTGTACTTCGATAACTCCAACACCTTCTGTACCATGCACTTTTTCGACTAATTCCGAAAATGCTTCTTTTGAAGAAACCTCATTAATTGTTGATTCTACTAAATATAAACTCATTGTATTTTCCTCCTAATAGTAAATGTTAAATTATTCTATATTCAAATAGGCGTTCTTTAGAGCGCACTATGAATACCCATTTCAATAGTTCCTATAGGTTAAAAAAATTAACTCGCATTGAATAAAATTAATGTTTATACTTGTATCAAGGAGGCGAAAACATGAAAACACGTTATGACTTACCCTGTAACATTGCACAAACATTAAATATTTTGGGAGATCGTTGGACGCTTCTCATTATTCATGAACTGCTTATCGGCGAAACCAACTTTAATGATATTAAGCTCAAGCTACCAGGTTTATCAGCGAATATTCTGTCAAACAGGTTAAAAGAATTGGAAGAAGCACAGATCGTTCAAAGTGAGCTATATTCCGCCCATCCCCCACGCTACCGTTATACATTAACCGAAAAAGGGACAGCCCTTGAGCATGTATTCAACTCCATGATTATATGGGGTGCTGATCATCTGGAAACCTGTTATAAAGAAATCGTCGGGCCTGATGAACAGCGTGTAGAAGTCGGTTATTATTCTACTGAAACAGGCAAACGCGTCGACACGATTCATATACGGCCATTAAAAACTGTCTAAACTCATTAGGCAGTTTTATTTGGCCCCTCCCCAAATGCGGTTTACCCAACTTTCAAAATAATGAATGCCTTTGTCGAGTAAAAGACCAAGTACCCCAATTACAACAATGCATGCCATAACTAAATCTAGACTTAAGGAATTTCGTGCATCGACAATTAAAAATCCTAAACCCGATTGCGCCCCGACCATTTCCCCAGCGACGAGGAAAATCCACGCTGAACCTAATGCCATATGCAGCCCATTGGCGATCATTGGAAATGATGCCGGCAATATAATTTTCCGCATTGTCTTAAAAGTGCTCATTTCAAAATTTGATGCGATTCGTAAATACGTTTTATCAACTTTTTTTACCGCGGATACCGTTGACAATAACACCGGGAAAAATGCAGCGATAAAAATAATAACGATCGCCGGCATATTGCCAATGCCGAACCATAGAACGATAAACGGTGACCACGCAATCGGCGAAACCGGCCGCAATACTTGAACTACCGGGTCGAGCACTTTCCAGACAGCCGGTAACCTTCCTAAAATAAGCCCTAACAAAATTGCTACAACGACAGCGATCAGGTAACCTGTGAAAAATCGAAATAAACTAATTTGTATATGTCCAAACAGCGAACCATCGGAAATGATCGCCAGTAATGCTTCCCCCACTTTTAAAGGCGGAGGGAAAAGTGCCGACTGGTGCCCACCTATCATGATTGCAGCTTGCCATACGACAAGTAATAATAGAAAGCCGAGTGCAATCGGGGACAATTTCTTCACTATTGCCATAATATCCCTCCGTCCTCTACTAATTTACAAAGCTAGCATCAACAAAATCTTCATAGGAAGGGGGGTTTTCGGATAATCCCATCTCCAGTAATGCATCACGTAAAATTGTATAGCTGTCTTGTTCAATGCGTAAATTATCGTAGGAAATCCAATCTAATGAAATATCCAATACATTTTTTTCAACTGTTAAATATTGCCCAACGATTTCATGCATATGATCGTCTTTCCCTTGTGCTAGCTCTCCGCCTGCTACATAGTCATCGACAAATTTCCCTGCCAATTCTTTATTATCTTTAATAAACTGACCGCGCAATACTAAGCCGCAATCAATTGAATCTTGCCAAATTTCTTCTGACTGATAAAGCACTTTTCCGTTTTCCAATGCAACAGAAATCGCACCAAACGGCTCCGCTACTACATAACCAGCAATACGCCCTTCCGCTAAAGCAGCAGGCATTTCCGCTGGAGGCAATTCGATAACATCCACTTCATCGTAAGCAATGCCATGCTTTTTCAGCATTTCATACAACAAAATATTGTGTGTTGAAAACCGGCTTGGAATTGCAAAAGATTTCCCTTTCAGTTCTTCCACGGAATTTATATCCTTACCTCCAATTAATACATTGCCATCACGATGACCAAGTGCGACTGCTTTTAGGTCAATGCCTTTTTCCTTTGCATTCATCGCTAATTGGATTAATACAGATGCCCCATCAATTGCACCAGTATTCAGTGCATCCATCAGCTCAGGCCAAGAACCGAATTTCACGAGCTCTAAATTATAATCTTCATATTTTTCATCATTTTGCATATATAACGGAACCGCGTGCGTAATCGGTAAATACCCGATTTTAATCGTTGGCTTTTCCCCGTCACCTGCAGTACTTCCTGTTTCGTTCGTCCCGCACGCCGTCAACAATACGACGAACAGCAGTGTTATCATTAACGCTACTTTTTTCATCTACTATCCTCCTAAATGTTAAATTCAATTGCTGCTTTATCATGAGTAAATTGGAATTCATTAAAAATGATTTCGCGGTAATGTTGAAAATCTGCATCAGCACGATTGCGGTCCTTTGGCAACTTCAGCACAACTTCTTTATGAATTTCACCTGGATTAGGCTTCATAATAAGGATGCGATCTGCTAAATAAATTGCTTCATCAATATCGTGGGTTACTAATACAATTGTCATTTTCTCGCGTTGCTGAATTTGTTTTAATTCATCCTGTAAATAATAGCGTGTAAATGTATCAAGCGCTCCAAACGGTTCATCCATTAAAATAACTTCCGGTTGAATGGCTAGCGCACGGGCAATTGCGACTCGTTGCTGCATACCACCTGAAAGTTCGCTAGGCAATGCATTAGCACGGTCTTCCAAACCGACCATCTGTAAATAATGGGCCGCTCTTTTTGTAATGTCAGCAGTCGGTAAATTCGAATTTTCAATACCGAGCTCCACATTTTTTCGAACAGAGCGCCATGGCAACAGCCCGTAATTTTGCATAAGCATAATACAGCGCTTACTAGGTTTTGTAACGGCAGTCCCATCAAGCATGATTTGTCCTTGATCAATCGTTTCAAAGCCACCGATACAATTTAACAATGTACTTTTACCACAACCGCTTTTCCCAAGAATGGCAATGACTTCACCATGATTTATATTAAAAGAAACATCTTTTAAAACTGTCGGACCTTGTTCTCCATACGACTTTGAAACTTCTTTAATTTCAATCTTAACTGTCGACAACTAGTTTTCACCCCAATACCGATTATTCAACTTGGTTTTATATTATATGAGTTATATTATTATACTTACTTAAATAAAACAACCTTATTTTTTAATTTATTTTTATTTTCTAAAAAATAATCGGATATTTTTTGAATATAATGTAAAATGAAACAATGTTCCATACGCAGGTTTGGCACGTTTCATCGGAAAGTGAGGTTATATGAATGAAAAAAGTAACATTAATTCCACAAGCACTTCGTTATGCACCAGAAATTCATCGTTTATCGCAGGCGCCCGAAGTAAAGAATGCACTCGGACTTCCGACACAATCTGTGGAAGATACGGAAAACTTTATTATTAATACTCTAATGGAGGAATCAGAAGGGAAAACTATTTCCCGTTTAATTTTGAATGAAGAGGACCAATTGATCGGAATTACGACATTGATGTTTATCGATCAGTCCAATAAACAATGCCATATCGGAAGCTGGATTGCAGTGGATTATTGGGGCCAAGGCTATAATCTGGCCTCCAAAATTGAACTTTTGAAAATAGCATTTGAATATTTACATCTTGAAGTAGTATTTGCCGGTGCACGTACAGTCAATTTGCGTTCTCAAAAAGCGCAGGAAAAACTTCCTTTCATATCTTTAAATGTCGAACAGCAATTTCCTGAAGAACATTTGCTGCTGGAAAAAAGGCAAAAGCAACCGTGTATTTTAAACGCTGTTTTTAAGGACGATTTTTTAAATTATTTATACTCAACACAAAAAGAACGGAAAATTTAGAGGTTACTCTAATTTTCCGTTCTTTTTTAATTGTTTTAGTTAGCAGTAGCTTGTTTTGTAAAACGTGGATGTGCCCATAGTTCACGCCATTTTATGACTGATGTAATAACAATGATCAATCCTAGTGTCAGCATAATAATCGATAAAATACCGTTTAAAATATTGTAGCCACCAGCCATATCGTTCCAGTAAACATTTTTCACCATCCAGAATCCTGCTACGTTTACCGTAATATATAAATATACTAACGGAATAAAGCAAGTTAAAGCATAAATACGCTTATCCGCTACTTTTAATACGAATGTTACACCGCATACTAGACCAATGGAGGCCATTAACTGGTTGGACACACCGAATAATGCCCATACAGAAGCAATATCCCCTGAATTTAATAAGTATCCCCACATGATACAGGCCAATGCACTTGCCCCAATTGCGCCTGGGAGCCAATCCGTCTTTTTAAGCGGCTTATAAACATTTCCTAAAAAGTCTTGAATTAAGTAACGAGCTGTACGTGTACCTGCGTCAATTGCAGTTAAAATAAATACAGCTTCAAACATAATAACAAATTGATAGAAATAAGAGGTTAAATGGCTAAACCATTCTACCCCAGAGAAAATGGATGCCATACCTACTGCAAGTGTTACTGCACCACCAGTACGACCCTCCAGATCCATACCAATTGCTTCTGACAGCACCGGTAAATCGACAACCGTCATTCCCAATTTTGCGAATGCTTCAGGTGATGAGTTAATCGCAAAGTAATCTGCCGGATGCAGTACAGTTGCAGCGATCAGTGCCATTACCCCAACGACACATTCTACGAGCATAGCACCAAAACCAACTACGCGAATATCATCCCAACGGTTTAACATTTTCGGCGTAGTACCTGACCCTACAAATGCATGGAAACCGGAAATAGCTCCACATGCAATTGTAATCGAAACGAATGGCCACACAGGACCTGCAACGATCGGACCGCCTCCTAGGAAGTCAGGAATAAACGCAGGGAATTGAATTGTAGGGTTAATAATAAACACCCCAATGATTAAAGCAATAAATACCCCTATCTTCATGAAACTGCTCAAATAATCACGTGGTGCAAGTAAGAACCAAACTGGCAATGCAGCTGCAAAGAACGCATAAATCGGCAATAGAATCGATAAAGTTTCACGATCTAATGTTAATACATCTCCTAGCCATGTACCTTGAATAGACGGTCCGTAAAAAACGGCCCCAACGAGAAGAATGACCCCAAGTATTGTTGAAATCTTTAAGTTTCCTGTGAATTTATTGATAAGACCCATGAGCATTGCAATCGGAATCGTTGCAGCAACTGCAAATGTTCCCCAAGGGTTTTCTGCTAAAGCTCCTAAAATAACCATTGATAAACCGGCCATTGTAATTGTAATGATGAACAGCATCGCTAATCCTGTACAAAAACCAGCGACAGGCCCAAGCTCTTCACGCATAACTTCTGATAATGACTTCCCGCCTTTTGTCATCGAAGCAAATAATACAACTGCATCGTGTACGGCGCCCCCAATAACAGCACCAATTAATAACCAAAGATAACCCGGTAAATAACCGAATTGCGCGGCTAAAATTGGTCCAACTAGCGGTCCTGCTGCGGCAATGGCTGCAAAGTGATGTCCAAAAGCTACCCAACGATTTGTTGGCACGTAATCTTGCCCGTCATTTTTTTCATTTGCAGGTGTAGGTGTATCTTCGTTAATCTTTAAAACTTTCTTTGTAAAGAAAATTCCGTAAAAACGGTAGGCAATTACTAAAATACAGATTGCCCCAATTACTAATGTGATCGCATTCATTTAACTTTCCCCCTATGTATCTCTCTTATGTTGTAATACAACAATAACAAATTCCATAACTGTTATATTACAATTTTTAAAATTAACTGAAAATTATGCATAATAGCTATTTTACCATACCAAACTACAGAAATTGTAAAAATTATCGAAATAGTTGAAATAAAACACCCTTACATTGATTTACATGCCTATGTCATTTGAAATACTTCTATTTTATGATGAACCTCTTCTTCAGATTCTAATAACTTTACATCATTTTTTTGTAATATAAATGAAATATAATTTATGTTTAATATAACGAGAGATGGGAATTTAACTAGTAAGCTTAGCAATAAGCTAAAAAATTTTCACTAGGAGGATGTAAGAAATGGCTAATAACAACAAACGTAATCAGAATCAGAATGACGGACAAATGACGGTTCAAGAAGCGGGTCGTAAAGGCGGAGAAGCTACATCTAATAACCATGGTAGAGAATTTTATGAAGAAATCGGCCGTAAAGGCGGAGAAGCTAGCAGCGGAAACAACCAAAACGGTAATAACAATAATGGCGGCAAAATGAGCCGTGAAGAAGCTGGCCGCAAAGGCGGAGAAGCTAGCCGTAGAAACAATAACAGTAACAATAATAACAAAAAAAATAACTCATAATGATTTAATTAACCTTGAAGATAGGTTGATTCATGATGTAAATATTAATTCTTTACATTAATAAAGGGTGTTTGCCATTTAGAAGAATGGCGAACACCCTTATTTGTATGGATTTTTACCCTATTATCCAAATTTCCCCTCGAACAGTATACATATCCAAACAAATTACTTGAAAATATTATATAACAATTATATATTATTTTATGCTTGCTTAAATTAGAGCGAGCATTTTATTGTGTTTTCTTATTTATTATATATATTGAAAAGGAAATGAGCGTATACATGAACCAATATACAAACGAATTTTTATATAAATTAATTTATTCCACTATTAAAGCTACCGGCCTCCCTATAATGTTGGAGGAGGATCATACCGGAGTAAATATGAGCTATAACTTTATAACAAATGTTGTTAGTTTTGATGCAAACCGTTTAGTGGAAGCAGCTGGCGAATTACCAAGCATTCCATTTGATCACTATGTAAAAACCATTACACTTCATGAACTTGGTCACGCTATTGACCGTCCTGCACTAGATGCTTCTTTAACTAGAACCCTCGATTATTTTGATATGAGAGATCAATATTCTACTAAAGAAATTTTTAAAAATCCTGATTTATTAGGCATGTTAATAGAAGAACATCAAATGAACATCGCCTTTGAAGAAACCGCATGGGCTAACGCAGAAAACCTAAATGAAAAATTATTACTCATTGATCAAAATACATTTGAAATGATAAAAAATCATAGTCTTTCCACATATATTAATAATTATGAAGAAGATTTGGCAGTTTACAAACAGCTTCTGGAACAAACGGAGCTTCAGCCTGCTTAATTTTAGTGAGCCCAAACAAAAAAAGACTAAAATGCATGTAATAAAATAACGATCTTGAAAGCGAATATTTCCTTTCAAGATCGTTTTTCTGTTTCTGTAATAATTTAACTTTATATTTCAATTATTATCGGCAAAATCATTGGCTTTTTCATTTTTAATGTAAAGATATATTGATCTACCGCGTGTTTAACAGCTTTTTTCATAGCAAACGGATTGGCTTCTTTAAAGTTTTCGACAGCTGATTGAGCAATTTCGTTAATATCATTTATTAACCCTTCTGATTCTCTCGCATAGACGAATCCGCGAGAAATGCTGTCAGGACCAGAAATAATGGATCCATCGAATTTACTGATCGTGACGACAATCACAAGCATCCCATCTTCGGATAGTTGCTTACGATCTCGCAATACAATTTCACCGACTTCATCACTTCCAGTACCATCCACGTACGTATCTCCTGCCGGAATAGCGCGTGTTTGCCGCGCTTCCCCGCCTTTAATGTCAACAATTTCACCATTTTTAAGGATAAATGTATGCCCTTTTTCCACACCAACCGCTTCTGCCAGTGAACGGTGAATATGAAGCATGCGGTATTCACCATGAATGGGAATAAAATATTTTGGCTTCATGAGTGTCAGCATCATTTTTAAATCTTCTTGATAGCCATGACCCGATACGTGCATTCCGGTAATGCTCGAATTTCCGTATACTACTTTTGCGCCAAGCTGAAACAGATTATCAACAATTTTTGAAACATCTTTTTCATTTCCAGGTATTGGTGAAGCTGCGAAAATAACCGTATCGCCTTGCACAACTTTAACATCCCGATTACGGCCAGTTGAGAGACGGGAAAGCGCAGCTAATGGCTCCCCTTGGCTTCCTGTACATAATATTACTGCTCGTTCCGGCGGTAACTCTTTTAATTCTCTTGGCTCGATAAGCATCCAGCCTGGAATATCCAAGTTGCCCAGTCGCATCGCAACCGACGTAACATTGACCATGCTGCGACCTAGAAGAACAATTTTCCGATTCGTCTTTTTAGCTGCTTCGACGATTTGCTGAATGCGATTTACATTGGATGCAAAAGTAGAAATGAAGATTTTTCCGGTCGCTTTTTGAAATTCCTCATCCAAATGACCTCCAATTACTTGCTCGGATGGTGTGAATCCGGGACGTTCGGCGTTTGTACTTTCGGATATGAGGGCGAGCACCCCTTCTGTACCGAGTGCTGCCATTTTATGAATATCTGATGGTTGATCATTAACGGGTGTGAAATCAAATTTAAAGTCACCTGTATGAATGACTTTCCCTTCAGGCGTATGAAAAACAATCCCTAAACAGTCGGGGATACTATGACTTGTCTTAAAGAAAGTGAGCGATAGTTGGTCAAAATTAATTTTCGACTCTGCATTAATCTCAATTAATTCTGTATTACGGAGCAATTTGTGCTCCTTTAGTTTCAGCTCAATTAACCCAAGGGTAAATCTGGATGCATAAATCGGCATATTAATTTTTCTCAACAAATATGGTATTCCGCCAATATGATCTTCATGTCCATGCGTTACAACTAAAGCTTTGATTTTATGTTTATTTTCTTCCAAATAGCTTAAATCCGGGATTATTAAATCGACACCTAATAAACTCTGATCCGCAAATTTCCCGCCACAATCAACGATAACTAATTCTTGTCCATATTCAATGACATACATATTTTTTCCAATTTCATTTATGCCGCCTAATGCGAAAATGGATAGTGTATTTTCAGTATTTAGCAACTTCGACTCCTCCTATAGGATGGATATTTTTATGTGTACATAAATTTTGCCTTATATATTAGTATTTCTAATTTAAAAAGAAACTATACGAAAGCAGTTCACGATGTTTTGAAATAATTCATGGTATTTCGCTCATACTAAAATTGAAAGGAATTGATTATGATGCTTAGTGAAAAACAACTTACTAAATTAAAACGACTGCTCATCGAACAAAAAAGAGAATTAATTGGTGATGTCAACACAAATGAAAACGAACTTATTGCACGTGCCAGTTTAAGGGACTCTACAGATGAGCTCTCAACTATTGACAATCATCCCGCGGATTTAGCGACTGAATTATATGACCGTGAAAAAGATATGGCATTAAAAGTGCATAGTGATGACTTATTGGGCCAAATAGAAGCAGCATTTGATCGGATGAATGACGGTACATATGGAGTTTGTGCAAAATGCCAAACAGAAATCCCATATGATCGACTGCAAGCAATTCCGTATACGGCTTTTTGTATTGAGCATAGTGATGCAAAAACACCTGCAGCAGATCGTCCGGTTGAAGAACAATTGCTCCATCCGGCTGTCGACAACTCCTTTTCAAATCGGGAAAAGGATGATGAGCTTCAAGATAACGAAGATTCCTTCCAAATCGTCGCACAGTATGGAAATTCCGATACACCAGCAGATTTTGAAGGAGATTTCGATCACTACAACGATTTATACAAAGATAAAGATGATGAAGATATGTATTCTGCACTGGAAATATTGCATGTTTCCAAGGACGATTTTCTGCAGGGGCAAATTTCCAAAGAATATGCTGACGAAGCACGAAAACACGATTATTTAGATTGACTGTAAAATAATCAAAAAGCCGAGAATGTCTATATTCTCGGCTTTAGTCAATTTATTTCGCGATTTTTAAAATTGGCTTAATAGTAGTCCCATTTTTAGAGTCTTCAAAAGCTTCATTAATTTGTTCGAATTCATAAAATTTTACGAGTCGGTCAAACGGGAATTTACCATCTTTATAATAGTTGACTAATTCCGGAATAAATACACGAGGTACCGAATCTCCTTCGATGACTCCCACCATTGTTTTTCCTTCCGCCATAATATCGTTATGGACATCGATTGTCATCTCAGGTGTCACCCCTACAATCGCACAAGTACCTAATGGACGTAATGCATTAAGGGATTGCTTCACAACTTGTGGCACACCTGTCGTTTCAACTGCATAGTTTGAACCGCCGTTTGTAATCTTTTTAACCTCGGCAACGACATCAACATTTCGACCATTTAATACATGTGTCGCTCCTAGTTCCTTTGCAAACTCCAGTCGTGAGTCATGGACGTCAACGGCAATAATATGTTTACAGCCCACAATTTTTGCTGCCATCAACGCAGATAAACCAACAGCACCGCATCCGTATATGACAATTGTAGAACCAAATTGTGGTCGAAGTCGATTTAATACTGTCCCGGCACCTGTTTGAATACCACAGCCCAGAGGACCAAGCAACGCTAAATCAACATCCTTATCTACTTTTACAACATTTCGCTCATGTGCAATTGCATATGTTCCGAATGAAGACTGACCGAAAAATGTTGCTAACTCGGCACCATCCTTTGATAGACGTGTTGTATAATCATCCTGAACGCCGCCAAAGTTGAGTGGGTTAAACGTATCACATACTGTTGGATGGCCTGTTAAACAGTTCGGACACGTCCCGCAATGTGCAAACGATATGACAACATGGTCACCCTTTTCTAAACTTGTTACACCTTCTCCCACTTCTTCTACAATTCCAGATCCTTCATGTCCAAGAACAGCTGGAAGCGGAGCAATTGCTAAATCACGTGCTACCGCGTCTGTATGACAAACACCTGTTGCTACAATTTTAATCAACACTTCATTTGCTTTTGGGGATGCTAGTTCTACTTCCTGCAAGACGAAATCTTTTCCTTGTGCTTCAGTTACAGCTGCAGTAATTTTCATTTCAATGTGGCTCCCTATTTATTAATTTATTCTCACCTACCTTACTATTCCCAATCATTTTGTAATTACACTTATAAAAAAAGAGACTTATAAAACAAAAAACTGTGTAAAAGCGATGGCACTTTTACACAGCATTATTCATTACAAAATACTCAAATAAAACTTTATAGGTGGGTAGTCATTTGGTAAAGCTCGTCTGCAGTAATTGCAACATCTCTCGTTTCTTGACCGATGTTGCCGATGACACTGCCCAAATTTGTTATATCCATTGCGACTTCCTTTATTTGTGCTTCATTTTGTTCGATTGCATTCAAAATTTGCTGAAATATCGTTTGGGTATTGATCGATACATCCAAACCTGAATCCACCCTCAACTGAACCCTTTCAATCATTTGAACAGCAGTCGACGTTAGCAGCGTGGACGTCTGGATGAGATTTGTTATATTTTCTACAGAGCTTTTCGATTGTTCCGCCAGTTTCCGTACTTCCTGTGCGACAACAGCAAACCCTTTACCATGTTCCCCCGCTCTTGCTGCTTCAATCGAGGCATTTAATGCAAGTAAATTTGTTTGGTCTGCAATATTTTTAACAAGGGCCACAATATCGATAATCTGTTCGGAAGACGTTTTTAAATTCCCGATCAGTTGTCCCATTTCAACCGTACTATTCCTAATTTCAAGCATTTCCTGCTCCAGCCTTGTAACTTCGCTGTTCCCTGTCACTGCATCTGTATGTATATGCTGTACAATTTTAACGTTAGATTCAATCGTACTACTTATCTGAAATGTATGGCTGTTTACTTGTTCAATCGATTGGTTCGTCTCTTCCGTTAAGTCTGCAAGGTTTTGAATAATGGCGGATAATTTATCCTTCAGTTCAAACTTTACAACATTATATTGCTCTTTTCGAAGATTTAAATTTTCCTTTTCATACTCCTCTAAAACAATCTGCATCTCAAGGTTAATAAGTTTTGACACATTTAATTGAATAATTTCTCTTCCTGCAACATCCGCTATGTCTTTACTGATAAGCATAATCATTGTTTCCTGCAACTTTTGAAATGTGCCCATATACCATTTTGGATCCAACCCGATTTTGAAATGCATGCGGGCGAGTTTTCTTTTCGCTTCGATTGTTTCTTCATTAAAAACCCCGTCAAACATGGAAATAATGTAAGAACTCAATGTTTTCTTTAAGCGATCAATTTTTGTACGCTCTTCGATTATCTTTTTTAAAGATGGTACGGCTAATACATTTTCATAAAATACATCCGTAATCTCGGATACTCCCGCTGCAATTGCTGGTTGATATGATTTTATGTGCCGTAAATTTTCTTCCGCTATACCAATCAAGTTCATCTGCTGTGCTAATTCAGGCATGCTTGTCAATTCAATTACAGGATGAAAGTCATTCACTTTCTCCTCTTGATGTGCCTTTTCGACCAATGTTTTCTGCTTCCACCACATTACCATTATCCTCACCCCAACACTTTGTATAATTATTGTATAACATTATTTACTATTTACTGTCAACTTTATGCGAAATAATTAGAACTAATATACAAACGTTGTACAAAACATAATTTTAATAGTAAAATAATCAATATTACATAGTATTTTTGAACTCTATACTATACAGTTAAATAAAGATTAAAAGGGGGGAACTTTACATGTCTTGCAGAAATTGTGTCGTGTCAGAATTACAGTTTGAGATTTTATTAAAAGGCGAAAACAATATCGCTATGTTGGATATGATTGTCGAACACTTTAATCGCCGGAATTTAACAATTACTAAAAAGGAACAAATTGTAATGATACAAGAATCCGGCGTGAAAGAGTTTCTTGACTTTAGTAGAGACTATATGGAGCCAGAACTGATTTATTTTAGATTGGATGAAATGCCTTGGGAGCACCTTGCTGAAATTGAAACTGTTCTGGAAATGCAATGGATTGATGATGTCATACATAGAAATGCAGTAGTCAGCTACTCTCAGCCTATTGTAAATAGCAGAAATGAAATCTACGCTTATGAGGTGCTATCACGCTTTACCCGAGAAGATGGCTCACTCATTTTTCCAAATGAAATTTTTGCCGCAGCTAAAACCCGAGGGCGCCTGTATGCGTTGGACCGTTTATGTCGCATGGCTGCCGTAAAGTATGCTGCTGTATTAAAGAAAAAAACATTTATCAATTTCATTCCTACGTCGATTTATTCTCCTGAATATTGCCTGCAGTCAACGGTAAAGCTCGCTAACCTTCTGGAAATTGACCCGAATCAATTTGTATTTGAAGTCGTGGAATCAGAGCAAGTTGATGATATTAATCATTTAAAATCAATTTTGGATTACTATAACAAAAAAGGCTTTCAATATGCATTGGACGATGTAGGTGAAGGTTATAATACTCTGGAAATGCTTGGCGACATAAAGCCGCATTATATGAAGCTTGATATGAAATATGTACAAGGCGTAAATACTGATTTTGAAAAACAAAATACCGCCAAACAGTTTTTGAAAAAAGCGCTAGAAATTGGCGCAACACCACTTGCGGAAGGAATAGAAACTCAGGAAGACTTTGAGTGGCTAAAACAAATCGGCTATAAGTTATTCCAAGGTTATTTATTTGGTAAACCAAGCATCGAACCACAGCGAACGATCGCATAAAAAAGGCTATGTGTAGAATGGTTGCCCACTACTGCACATAGCTTTTTATTAAAATAAATTTACCAATAAAAAGGGTTTTACACGTTATTTTTTCGGTTCTAAATCTTCAATTGAATCAATGTCCATATAAGCTGGTACGACGAAGCCATTTTGCGTACCTTCCAAGTTTTCGCCTAAGTCCACAATATCGTCTTTGTGTTTTTCATAGAATGCCTGATGAGTTGTCGGCAACCATGGAGCCACAGTAGCATCCCCTTCACCAGTTGCAATTGCCTGGAACATGATCGCAGGGTCTACAGGTATTACTTCTACTTGATAACCTAAATTGTCCAACACTATTTTAACAACGCTGCTTGATGCAATTTCTGAATCCCATGGGACTGAAACAAGTTTCACTTTTTCTCCGTTACCTTGTTCAATACCCTTCGTCCACTCACTTACTTTGTCATCGTTATTTTCAATCCAGGCGGCAGCAGCTGTTTCAAAATCTCCATTTTGTGCATCATACATAACTTGTTCCATATCTTCCGGTTCCCAATGGAATCGGTCAAGCACTGTGTAGACGTCCGGTAAATCCTTTTCAAGATCTTTTCTTACGACAGTATTTATATTTTCTGCTCCTCCTAAAACTCCTTTAGGATCTTCAAGGAATTTTAAGTCATAGGCAGAGAACATCCAATGGGGTGTCCAGCCAGTTACAATCACCGGGTCTTCATTGCGAATCGCCTGTTCCAACGTCCCGATCATGCCTGCAGTTGAACTTTCCTGTAATGTCCAGCCTTCCAGATTTTCATATTGTTCCAATGTATCATGTGACAAACCTGTTATCCCCGCGCCAGGTTCTATCCCAATGATTTTATAATCTACTTGTTCACCTATACTTGCAGATTCAGTGTTTGAATTATCACTGCTGCCTGTATCATCCCCGCATGCTGCTAATAACAATGCTGCAGACATCCCTATAGTTAAACCTAAAGTTTTAAATCGTTTCAAATGTTTCATCCCCTATAATCTGAATTTATCTACTCCTAAAAAAGCGACAACCCCATTTTAACTACAAGTTGTTACTTTTGTCAAACTAGAAGTACAAATAAATAAAGCCCCGTATAGGCTATTTACGGAGCATATTTCTATTTATTCTTTCGGTTTTAAATCTTCAATCGAATCAATTTCTACATATGCCGGAACAACAAAACCATTTTGCGTTCCTTCTAGATTTTCACCTAAATCAACAATATCGTCTTTATGCTTATCATAAAATGCTTTGTGAGTTGTTGGTAACCATGGTGCTACCGTTACATCTCCTTCACCAGTTGCGATTGACTGGAACATAATGGCCGGATCGACTGGTGTTACTTCAGGTTCATACCCTAATTGTTCCAGCACCAATTTTATTACGCTACTTGAAGCAAATTCCGAATCCCAAGGTGTTGAAATGATTTTTACCTTTTCGCCATTTCCTTGTGCTATATCTTTTGTCCATTCACTAACTTTATCTTGGTTATTTTCAACCCAATCGGCTGCTGCTACATCAAAGTCACCATTTTCTTGTGCATCATACATGACTTTTTCCATATCTTCCGGCTCCCAATAAAAGCGGTCAAGTACTGTATATACATCAGGCAAGTCTTGTTCTAAACCTTTTCTGGCAAGTGTTTGAATGTTTTCAGCACCGCCTAAAATACCTTTAGGATCTTCAAGTATTTTTAAATCATAAGCCGAGAATTTCCAGTGTGGTGTCCAGCCTGTCACAATAACCGGTTCTTCATTTCGTATTGCCTTATCCAACGTACTCAGCATTCCAGCAGTTGAACTTTCCTGTAATGTCCAGCCTTCCAGATTCTCATATTGCTCCATTACTTCATGGGAAAGGCCAGTTAAACCTGCTCCGGGTTCAGTAGCAACTACTGTATAATCGACTTGTTCGCCAATACTAGAAGACGACGCTCCGGCCGAACTTTCTTTATTCTCCGTATCATCTCCGCAAGCAGCAAGTAGCAGTGCGGAAGACATTCCTAAAGTAATACCCATTGTTTTGATTTTGCTCATCTTCTCATCCTCTTTTAAAATTTTTATCTAAAAAGTAACAACTCAATATTAACAACAGGTTGTTACTATGTCAAAAGGTTTTCTAAAAAAATTAGTTACTTACCGGTATTAATTCTTACTCGTGACAGTCATTTAAAACAAACAAAAAAACCTGCAGACAGAAGAAAAGAATTCTTCGCCTACAGGCATTTTTAAAATTATTTTGTTTTTAAACCATACTTGCCAAAGCCGTCTGTACCGTCTCCAATATACTTAATAGCGCTGTTTTCATCCAATACATCAACTGCTTTTTTAGAAGATTCAAATACAACATTTACGCTATCCGGAATCGGAGCGAACTTCCAGTTGCCATCTGCTGTCGGATCAATTGTTTTTTCGGCTAAAATATAGTCGATAATTGCCTGACGGTTTTCATCCGGATAAATTTCAACCGCTGTCGCATTACGAACACCTGGGAATGTACCATTCGCACGATAGTTATTTGTCGCTACGATAAATTCCTGTGCTGCATCAATTGGCTTCCCGTTATATTGCAGATTGACAATACGTGATGATTGTTCGTTTGCAACTTTTCCACTTGCATCATATTTTGCCGGTTTTGTTACATCAATTTCATATGTCACACCGTCAATAACATCATAATTGTATGAACGGTATTCGGCGTTGATTAATTGCTGTTCTTCTGATTTTGTTGCATCTATTTGATTGAATTGTCCTGCAGACATTTCAAGCCATTCTTTCACATCTGCACCTGTTACCTTCAGCATCGCAAGTGTATTATCATATAAATATAAATCTGCTACATTTTTAATTGCAAGCTCACCTTTTGGTACAAATGTATAGTATTCCGGATCACTTCTTGTTCCGGCTTTGAATGGTGCACCAGCTGACAGGACAGGAAGGTTTTCATACGCTGTACCTTTCAACTTTTCTTTCACATAGATTGACTGGGCATTCGTTACAATTTGAATAGAAGGATCATCCTGAACTTGCGAGAAGTAACTGTGAATGTTCGCTGTCGTTGTCCCTACTGCCTGACGCACATATTTAATTGTTCCTTCATGTGCTTCTTTTACACTTTCTACAACCGTAGCGCTGACAGCATCATTATCTTTTGCGATTTCACGCACCGCGCCCGTTCCTGTTGTAACATCCCATGCATCGTCTTTTTTCTCAAGCTCTAGATCAATGACCCCTAAATGGCTACCAAATTTACCGGCCATAACAATCGGCTTGCCGTTCATTGTTCCTTTTTCAATATCCACATTTGTTATAGAGCTATCCACTTTACCAGGGAATACGCCATGGGCATGCCCTGTAATGATTGCATCCACATCTTCAATTGTAGATAGTAAATACGATACATCCTCTTCCCCTTTTTCATGTGTAGCATCTCCCATACCAGAGTGTGAAAGTACTACGACAACATCTGCTCCTGCTTCTTTCATTTGCGGAACGACTGTTTTAACAGCCTCTACGGAATCATCGACTGTTACTTTTCCTTCTAAATTTGCTTTATCCCATTTTAAAATTTGCGGTGGCACAATACCTGTTACCCCAATATTAATCAACGTTTTTTCACCGTTTGAATCGACTACTTCTTTTTCAATCATGACATATGGCTTATACATTAATTCCTTTGTCGTTGCATTACGCACATTGGCATTTACATACGGGAATGGGGCATCATCCGTTACTTCATCGATAAATTCCAAACCGTAGTTAAACTCGTGGTTACCATATGTCGCTACATCATAATCAAGTGCGATCATCGCAGCAATCGATGGATGAACTTCCCCGTCTTTCAATTTCGTTACTGACTGAATATACGAGCCAAGTGGCGTTCCTTGTATTGCATCTCCATTGTCAAACAGCACTGCATTTGGATTTTCCTCACGCGCCTTTTCGATTAGCAGCGCAGTTTTTGCCAAACCTAAACTGTTCGTTGGCGTATCTTTGTAATAATCATAGTTTACAATATTTGTGTGAATATCCGTCGTTCCTAAAATACGTAAAGAAACCGTCGTATTTGCCTTTACCGGACTGTATTCTTCCAAAAAGCGCTGAAGAATTTTTTGCATTTGAGCTTTTGTTACAAAATCATTCGGGCGAATCGTTCCGTCATCAAAGCCTGTCAGTAATCCTGTTGCTACCGCTTTCGCCATTTCCTGGCGATTGCCTTGTCCAATTTTGTTTGCGTCTTTAAACTGATCCAATACCTTTTCAGAATATGTTTCCTTATCCTGCAATCCTCTTGCCGCAATAAGGAATGCATGTGTGCGTGTCAGTTTTTCGTCTGGTGCAAATTTAGTTGGAGTTTTTCCTTTAATTAACTTTAATTCCACCGCTTTTTCAATATAAGGCTTAAGTGAATCAGGTACATCCTGAAATTTTACAGACTGACCAGTACCGACCTCTACCCCCAATGCATCGATTACGGCCATCACAAACTCCCCACGTGTCATATCTTCATTTGTAGAGACTGGTGCCGCTGAAACTGCTGACATGCCACTTGCTAAAAGTGTTAGCGTTAAGGCTGAAGCAGATAGTTTTTTCAACATTTCTTTCACTCCCATATTCTGTAGTGTATAACAGAACTATCATACTAAATTGCCAGAATAGTAGAAAAGAGTAATTTGGTACAGGTTATTCCAATCAAAATAGTACTTATATGACAGTATTTAACTTATAGTGAATTTACAGCCTCTTTTATATTATCGCTATGACTGATTGCCGAAATAACGGCGACTCCATTTACTCCTGTTTGTCTTACAATGAAACTATTTTCAACAGAGATTCCGCCAATTGCTACAATAGGGAATTGAGTGTACTGAGATTTCGCTTCTTCCAGTAACGTCAGCCCTACTGGTGCTCTCGCATCATCTTTTGTGGAAGTTTCATAAATTGGACCAATTCCCGCATAATCCGCCCCATTTGCAATGGCCATTTCGAGTTGCTCCATCGTATGAACCGATACACCGATGATTTTATTTTTTGCAAGGAATCTAAATTGTTCAATACCGGTGTCTTCCTGCCCTACATGAATACCATCTGCATTTAATGTTAGTGCAAGCTCGACATCATCATTAATAATAAACGGCACTTTATATGTTTGGCACAGCTTTTGGCATTGACGGGCAAACTCTGCATACGCATCGCCTTTTAATGCATTTTTTCCTTTTTCTCGCAGTTGGAACATCGTAATGCCTGCCTGTAAAGCTTCTTCCAAAACAAGCAATGGTTCGCGTTTACAATTGGCCGTTCCCATCACAAAATATCTATTCAAATCAAAAGACATGGACATCGCACATCCCCCGCTGTTCATGATAGGCGAAATGATTTGTCGGACCAAACCCATGACCAATATTAAGCGGATGACGGATTGCAAGCTGCACATATTTTTTTGCTTCTATTATGGCTGCCTCTATCGATCTGCCTTTTGCCATTTCCGCGGTAATCGCTGCAGAAAATGTACATCCTGTACCGTGAGTATGTTTCGTATCCACCCGCTCGGTTTTCATTTTAAATGGTTGCACCCCGCGGATGAAAACCGTATCTGTCGCATGCTTACTGTTTAAGTGACCACCCTTAATGACAACACATTTCAGCCCCAGACTTAATAAATCATGCGCCGCTGATGCGATATCCTTTTCCGTTTGTATTTTATAGCCTGTCAGGATTTCCGCTTCCGGTATATTCGGGGTACAAACGGTTGCGAGCGGCAATAACTTTTCTTTAAGAGCTGTTGTTGCCTGCTGCTCTAGCAAACTGGCACCGCCTTTTGCAATCATGACCGGATCAACGATAAGCGGAATATCCGTATTTTTTAGTAAAGTCACAATGGCTTCGATAATTTCAGCACTAAACAGCATCCCTGTCTTAATTGCCTTTACGTCGAAATCTTGAAGTACTGCCTTTAGCTGAGCTTGAACGAAATCAGCCGTTGTCGGAAAAATTCCATGCACTCCTTCAGTATTTTGTGCGGTTAATGCGGTGATTACTGATGTACCGAATACACGGAGTTCCTGAAACGTTTTTAAATCGGCTTGAATCCCGGCACCGCCACCGCTATCCGATCCTGCTATCGTACATGTAATCATTTTCGTCCCTCCGCTAAATTCTCTAGTTGATTCAAGAAATTTGAGTGGAAATTTCCTATAGTTGCAACAGAATTGGCACTTACCTGTTTATATTCATTCAGTAGCGTTAGTAAGTCATCAAACGGTTCTTTACTGTTTGCAAGCACCGCTGCACAAAAGGCACTAAGCAAGCAGCCACTCCCCGTCATTTTTGTCACCTTTTCATGACCACCCTCTACAAATTCCACTCTTATCCCATCAGTAATAACATCTTGTTCTCCTGTTACGATCACAATACATTGATAGTTATTAGCCAACTGTTTGGCAGTCACTGCAACATCGATATCTCCTTTGCCACTATCCACACCTTTAGACGCCCAATTTACTCCCGCAAGAGCCGCCATTTCTCCAATATTGCAACGGATTACATTAATCTTTAAAAGGTCGAGCAATTGTTGTGCTGTCTCAGCTCGAAACTTCGTTGCCCCTACACCTACTGGATCCAGAACAACCGGAGTATTATGCATGTTTGCGCTAAGTCCTGCTTTCTTCATCGACTCTATTGTCCGTTCATTCAAAGTGCCCATATTTAAAAGCAAAGCATTGGCCTGGGCAGCCATTTCACCCACTTCTTCTATTGCATCCGCCATTACTGGTGAAGCTCCTACCGCCAGCAAGCCATTCGCTGTAAAATTTGCGACAACATAGTTGGTAATACAATGAACTAATGGTTGTTTATTATAAATTGCTTGCAGACTCATTTACATACACTCCTTGTTCCCAGCTTTGCTTCGTCCAAGGCATTTCCCAAAACATCCATTCGTAATAACAGCTTTTCTTAAAATGCTCCTGTAGTACTTTAAGCTTTGCAGGTTGTTCTTTCGCATATCGATCTAGCATCGATTTTTGTACTTCAATATTTTGAAGCATCTCCTCGGAAGCATATAATGCAATCCACTGTTCATAAAGAGGTATATTGGGGCATGCATCTTTTAATCTTTGCCCAATTTCCTGGTACAGCCATGGGCATGGCAGGATTGCCGCAAATGCTTCTGCTACATCTCCGTTATGCACTGCATTGTACATATGGCTCACATAGTTATAGGCTGCTGGTGCTGGTTCGAATTGTTCCAAATCATCCGCTGTCACACCTAATTCTTTAAACGTTGTACGATGCAACTCAAGCTCGGCATCATGGATAAACTTTGCTGTTTGCAGAAAATATTGAACATCATCATCCGTTGTCGCTTTTGCAGCTGCAAGAGCTAATACTTTCGTATAATGTTTTAAATAATACGCATCCTGCAGCATATAAAACTTAAACTTCTCCAGCGGTAGACTCCCATCTGCAATCCCTTGTACAAAAGGATGATAAAAGCTAGCCTCCCAATAAAAATCCGTTTCTTTTCTTACCTTTTCACAAAATCCCATTGTTACTCCTCCTTTTTGTTGGCGGAAGCACAAAAAAGACGTCTCAACATATAGAGAGACGTCCCCAAAAAGTGTAAGTACCACTTTTCATTGCTCCCTACGTCCGTATTAACGGCCAGGTTCCAAGGGTCAGGTTTTAACCTTCTCAACACTGCTGTGTCCCCCCGCAAATCAAATGCTTGTGTATTTGCAAAAGAAAGACTCCACGTAAAATATACGCGGAGCCAAAGTAAGTACATATGTATAGCTTGTACTTTGCTCCCTACGTCCGTATTAACGGTCAGGTTCTAAGGGTCAGGTTTTAACCTTCTCAACACTGCTGTGTCCCCCCGCAAATGCATTTAATTACCCAGAGTGTAACAAATTAATTCGAACCGGGCAAGTGAATTCAAAAAATTACGAAATTAATAGTTAAATACCTTATACCCAAAATAGCGCATCGTTAGTAAAATTCTGTTACTAATGATGCGCTTACATCTATTGTAAATGGGCTACTGCCGATCTTTTACCAGTCAGTTCATGATAAGCCTGAGCATATTCTTCAGCCAGTTTATCGACATATTGTTTTGTGGAAGTAATCTCTTTAATCGCGCCAATTCCTTGCCCGCTGCCCCAAATATCTTTCCAGGCTTTTGCGGTATTATCGTTAAAGTTCATTGCTGAAGGATCACTTTCTTTTAAATTACTCGGGTCCATCCCCGCGTTCATGATAGAACCTTTCAAATAATTCCCGTGGATTCCTGTAAATAAATTGCTGTATACAATATCTTCTGCAGTACTATCAACAATCATCTGTTTATATTCTTGACGAGCAAACGCTTCTTCGGTCGCGATGAATGGTGAGCCGATATAGCCAAAATCAGCCCCCATCGCCTGTGCTGCCAACACTGAGTGCCCTCGTGCGATTGAACCTGATAAAGCTAATGGACCGTCAAACCATTCACGAATTTCCTGTACGAGCGCGAATGGACTCTGTTGTCCTGCATGACCGCCTGCGCCTGTTGCTACAGCAATGATGCCGTCTGCACCTTTTTGAATCGCTTTTTTTGCAAAATGATTGTTAATGACATCATGGAAAACGATACCTCCATAACTATGTGCTGCCTCAAACACTTCTTCACGTGCCCCAAGTGAAGTAATAATAATCGGAACTTTATATTTCACACAGAGCTCCATATCCTGTTCCAGACGTTCATTTGTTTTATGAACAATCTGATTAATGGCAAATGGCGCAGCCGGCTGATCCGGATTTTTGGCATTATAGCTGGCCAACTCCTCTGTAATTTCAGCTAACCATTCATCCAACTGGCTTGCCGGTCTTGCATTTAACGCAGGCATTGACCCGACTATTCCTGCCTTACATTGTTCAATGACCAATTTCGGATTGCTAATAATAAACAATGGTGCCCCGATCACTGGGATACGTAAGTTTTGTAAAATTTCCGGAATATTCCCCATCTATAATCCCCCTTTTATTCAGCTACTACTAATACTTCATCAGCTTCAATAAAATCTCCTTCTAAATTTAGATGACAATCAAAAGTCAGATGTTTTTTCATCTGATTTTCTTTCCTTTTGCTATTTCTTCACTACATTAAAATTAGCCCCGATGAGCTGCCAATTTTGCGGGAATGGCAGACCGAGCTTCCAATAGCCGACTCCGCGCAAATTTAATCGCTTTACTAAATCGAACTTCGCCTGAATCGAACGCGCATCTTCAAACCAGACAATATGTGAACGCCCTTGCTCATCATAATAGTTAAAGTAGGGTGCCTGTGCTGTATAGTCAAATTGGATTGCCGCGTTGTAGCGTTTGGCCACTTCAATTGCACGTTGCGGGCTTATCGCTTCTGCGTAATCTCCTCCTTGTACAAAAGGTAATGTCCAATCGTAACCATACAAATTTTGCCCAAGTAAAATTTTATTTGCAGGAATTTCTGTTAATGCATACTGTACTACTTGTTCGACTTGCGGCAGCGGTGAGACGGCCATTGGAGGTCCAGCAGAATATCCCCATTCATATGTCATCAACATAACAAAATCCACTATTTCGCCGTGCGCCTTATAGTCATGGCCCATAAACCATTCCCCTGGCTGATCGGCTCTCGTTTTTGGAGCCAATGCGGTAGAAACGGTATATCCTTCCGCATGCATACGCTCGACAGCTCTTCGGAGGAAATTATTATAAGCTTCCCGCTGATCGCGTGCAATCCGTTCAAAATCAAAATGAATATCCGAAATATTTCCGATACGCTTTGCTTCAGCAATGATATTGTCCAGCAGTAAATTTTGAACAGCAACACTTTGGAAAATATCACGTGCTAGCTCAGCACTAAACTGATAATCCTCGAGATTAGTGATTGCCATTGCTATTCCTGTATTATTTTGTTCAGCAATTTCCGGTAATGGGTTAATTGTAGGCGCTTTTAATGAACCATCCCGTCTTGCTTCAAAACTGAAAATAGCTAAATACGTTAAATAAGGACTTGCCTCCCGAACTTGGTCGAGCAGCGTATCACTTATTTCATCGCCTCTTGGTTCTACATATGCCAAAATTTCTGCGGACCTTTTAGTTGGTTCCGGTATATACAATGAGGTGCCAATCATCAGCAACGCATCTGGATTCAAGCCATTTGCTTGTGCGAGCGTTAAATAATTCACCTGAAAACGTTGACCAATTGACCATAAACTATCCCCTGGCTGTACAATATAATACTGCCCTTTCAATGGAACGACCAATGCTTGCCCGACCACTAACCGGGCCGGCTCCGGAATTTGGTTGGCTTCCACTAAACTCTGCACCGTTGTTCCATAAGCCTGTGCGATTGCCCACAATGATTCTCCCGGTTGTACTACATGAATTTGAATTGTCCGTCCTCCTTTTCCTATGTACTAATTTATGAACTATATACCGTATTAATGCGGAAAGATAGGTTAGAAATATATAAGTAACCATGACAAAAAACAATATTATACATTTTCATTCATTCATATGCGCAACCAGGTTGACTGTTTCATACTATAGTTGTGAGGTGAAAAAATGCCAAGAGTAAAATACCGGGATTCCGATGTGGATTTGATGGCACGAATGATGCGGGCTGAGGCTGAAGGTGAAGGAAAACAAGGGATGCTGTATGTCGGAAATGTAATTGTGAACCGAGCTGTTGCTTCATGCCTGGATTTTAATGATGTGAGAACAATCGAGCAGGTTATTTTCCAAGTACAGGGCAATAACTATTCTTTTGAGGCGGTACAAAAAGGAAACATGTTTTATCAGAGGGCTAGAGAGACTGAAAGAAGATTAGCAAGACAGACGCTGGACTATTGGCGAGACCATCCGGCGAAATATGCACTTTGGTATTTTAACCCATCCGGCCCATGTCCTCCTACTTGGTACGATCAACCATTTACAGGTCAATTTAAACAGCATTGTTTCTATGAGCCTATAGCAGGAACATGTGAAAGTGTTTATATGGGCTAGCATTACCTATTGCCCAGCTATATAAGAAAAAGCCTTGTACATTCTATGTAGCGAGGCTTTTTCATTTTTCTTTATCCGTTACTTTTTATTGGATTGCTGGTTTTTATCATGGTTTGTTTTATTATTTTTATTTTTTAATTTCGAATCGAACTCTTCGGCAAATTCCGCTGTATTATCTTCAGGATTCCGGTTGTGACTTGTTGTATTTCGGTGTAATTCTTTATAGGTAGAAAAAGGATTATGTGTTCGCGTATTCATCGTTTCTTTACTGTTTTTGCTCATTTCATCACCTCCTACTGGCTTAATGTGCTCAGGATAGGAGGTTTTATGCTTTTTTCAGGCTTCCTCAATTTTTGTAATGAAAAAAAGTTGTAAAGCCATATTAAGAAGGAACCAATATTGAAAGGAGCATTTAAATGGGCAGAGATGATAGTAAAAGTAAAGGAACGAATAAACAATCATTACCGCAAACACCGAAAAACATGAAAATTGCACCAAACAAAGTAAAGGAAGAAATTGCGAATGAACTAACCGAGCTCCATCAGCAAGCAAAAAAAGGAAAAAGAAAAATGTATTGATATGTAAATGGCCTTCATTCCAGTATGTACTGGAATGAAGGCCTGATTTACTTCAAGACAAAGGTTAGAACTGTCTCGCCTTCGCATTAATTCTCAAAATCTGGTTATGCAGAGTTACCTCTGTTTCCCCTTTGATTTGAGACTTTTGATGCTTGTCGCTCGCCCAGTTTTGGTGGATCTTCTTAGATTTTGGATCTGTGAAACCCTTCTTATCCATTCGTTCCGCCTCCCTATGTTTAAAAGTGAATCAATTTTAGTATGGCTGTACTTGCTGCAGTTATTCCCTATAAAGATAAAAATTGATATCGACACATTTCCTAACAATTCCGAATTTCTTCCGCGTATGGAATCATTGCATCCACCAATACTAAACGTGTGAATCAGTCAATTTTCGCAAGAAAGGATGAGGAACAGTGGCTAAAAAAAGTTCAGGTACACCTAGCTGGAAACAAAATCACCCGATTACTTTATTATCCAACTCCGTTGAACGAACAGAACGTGCAGTAAAACAGGCAATGTCCCACCCGGAGGAATTTGCGGTGGAACATGCTTTTAATTCAATGGAACGTACCGAAAATGCACTTGCCAATGCAGAGCAAAGACAGGAGCATTTGGATATTGTCGAGCAGAATAAATCCAAACTAGATGAGCTAAAGCAAAGCATCCTTGAAATTGATGAAACCTTGAGGGATTCATAAAAGTTCCCCCGTTACCTCTAAGGACGTAACGGGGGGACTTTATTTACATATATAATGCACTTAAAAAAATCCCTAATGCTTCTTCATAAATTTCACCGAATTGGCTGATTGGTAAAGGATTCGTTCCAAGCCCCAGTTCAACGGTGAATCCGGGGCGGCGCCAATCTTGAATAAACCAGTCTTTGTAACCCGCATAGCTTTCTATTGTCTGCACAGGCTCATATCCGCTTACCCTCGCAAATTCATTGACAAGCTGTTCTGTTTCAGGAGGTTCCAATCCCATGAATCCCCAATAAATAACTTGACCTTGTGTATGGAAAGCCAAAACCCGAGCAAAATCCCGCTCTACTGTCAAATCGGCCATTGCAATGGATTCCGGTTCCGATAGCGGACTTTGCCCACCATAATCCCGCGGCCCAGGCGTTTTCGGGTTTCTTTCTCTTTCCCGTTCCCATTCAGCAGGAAACTGGTCGTTCAGATCAACTCCATTAATATTCGCTTTCCAACCCGAGAAATCTGTACTACCATTATTCCATTCGATTACGTTTTTACGAATTGTTTCATCTTCCGGAGGTCCGTTCAGCACTAAATCTACTCCGTCGGGATTTACCATTGGCACAATATTTAAACTCGTTTGAATATACAATGGCAATGTATATAGCCCTCGTATTGAAGCATTATTCGTTAGCGAAATTAAATAATCATTAAGAAACGTCATGACAATCGACGTCGTAATCCACTCATTGGCATGAAAAGAAGCATTAAAATGAACACGTTTCTGCCCGTTCCCAATCGTGAGCCCCGGAATTTCTTTTTCCAATACGGAATTGCCAATCGGCTCATTTGCTATAAACGGATAGATTGCCTGCAATGACCGAATATCCTGCACCATTGCCCTATAATCGTAATCCTGTTCACCATTCACAACTCTCCATGTTACACGAACAGGCAACCGCAACCGTAGACCGACCTGAAGTACGTATGGATTGAGTACCGGATTGAGCAGAAAAAGCGCATCCATCGGCATATTGATTCTTTGTGCAATCGACCAAATTGTATCTCCCCGTTGAACCGTATACTGACTTGTCACATAACCGGGAATCTGAACGGGTTGGTTGGGCATCAGGGCCTGTGCATTCAGATTCGAATCAAGAATCAGCTGAAAAGGAAGATTAAAAACTTGGCTATAATACCAAAAGGAATCACCCGGTCTTACGAAAATCTCCACAAAGCTCCTCCCTCAATAAAATCATCAATAGGAAAGTATATGAATGTGGTGGGTGATTATTAACCGGATATAAGATACTCACTGTTTGTTTCAAAATACGGTACTAGGTAACCCTCTACAAAAGAAACCTTGAAAGGCATTAGCCAATCAAGGTGCTATATTAATGAATTATATTTATATTATCATTCTTCAAAATGAACCAAATCATAAGGATAGTATGGAACTTCTCTTAATTGCGTATCATCTAATCGAAGGATTTTTGCAACTGCACCACTTTCATAGCTCCAATAGCCACTATAGATATCTTTATTGCCTTTATGCGATTCATACCATCCTGTATCATTGTGCCCTTTATACCATTCTTTTTCCAGATAAACTTTTAACAACTCCAAAGCTGTATTTTGATTTTCCGCCTCAATAATATTTTGAACATATCCATATGGATTTGAAAACAGGTATTCCGATCCGTTATTTTCCCAGTCTGAATCAATATACTGCACTAAAAAATCGATCAATTTATCATTTAACTGTTCTTTTTTTATTAAATCTAATAAACCTTTTAACTGACCTTTAGAAATGTTAAATAAAATTGCTAAAGACATTATCTTTAATAAATTTGAATAACTGCCTTCTTTATTCCATATATCTGTAAAATACTGAATAATCTTAGGAAATAACTGCTTTATTTCTTTAACGGGGGCCCCTAGAGAATACAAAGCATTCATCTTATCGAGATAAAAATTCACTAGGGATAACTTGCCCGTTCTAACTCCCTTAAATTCTGTTCCCTTTTCATTTATTAATTGTTCTAATAAACCTTCAAATTTATCTATTCGTTGATTTTGATAATCTATATAACCATCAAAATATTCTCGATCTTTTAATTTATCTCTCATAAGTAGCTCCTTTATTTTTTCACTTTTCCAGCAGAGTCAAGGACTGATTCTAAGACATTTCCTTCTTTATCTATGTGTACTAATGAACTTTGTACATTATCTGGATCAAACATCATTGCTTCTAATATTTCATCAGCCTTTTCTTTTCCAACCGCACTTTCTAATCTATTACTACCGTTTATCCAATCTTCACTCATTTGCGGTCCATCATTTGTTTTCCCTAATTTACCGGTGCCATATTTCGCTTCTGCAATTATAAATTGTGGCGGAGGATTTGAATTTTCATAAACACCGTCGATGCCTTTAATTATCTTATCATCCAGACTGGTAACCCTGCCATCACTTACCCTGTCATAGCCTTTGCTTTCATAATGAATATCCATCTTCATTTCGCCGTAATTCCCTTTATGTTTGTTGGTTTTTAAAGAGCTCTTTCCGGTTTCTACTTCATCTATAATCTTTAATTGCGTCTGATTTACCTTTGCGGATTTACCCGCACCCTTACCAACAACCTCATCTACATCACTCTTCTTAACAACCGCACCCACATTACTATCTACAATTTTATCAATCGCTTTCGGGATTTTCAAAACTTTTCCTACTGGAATGAAGGATGCTACGGCAATTCCTTTATCTAGTAATGATGCATCTTTATCAGCTAGCGTGTTCACATCGTCCAATATTAAGAAATCCAACAAACCTTTTCCGACTTTTGTAACGCCACTTCCGACGTCTCCTAGGAAATTAAGAAAACCATTCTCCTCTTCTTTCACATCATCTACTTTTGGGGCTGTAGCGGAAAGCTTTTTTGCGATTTCTTTTCTTTTTGCTTCATAAATGAAACGAAATTTGTTGAAACCATCGCACCGCTGAGACCGAAAGTAACTAAAGGCTGCTGACCATTTTGATAAAGACAAGGGAGAGTATATGGATTCGCTCCTCCGATTCCTCCAGGATTAAATAGTGGATTCATATTAATCACTTGATCCAACGATTGCGTACGATAGGCCAGTGCAATCATTAACGGATTCCGGCGGGAGAAGGATTGCCAGCATTCTACCTGGAAGTTAACACTCCCCAGGGATATTGGAAACAAAAAAGCACATGTCGCCTAAATTAGACAATCAAGTGCTTAAAAATCTATTTGTTTTCCTTGTTAATTACTATGAAAACACTTTATTAGCTGAAATATTATTTATTAGTCATTATGTCTTATTGTATATAGAGATTATCCTCCCAAATCATTCTCTATTAATTGTTTTCTAATTTTATGGGTTTCTATATCTGCTAATCTAACGGGAATAGGTAAACGACTCATATTATTAATACAGTTCAGAACAATTTCAGTACTTGTTTCTATGTCAATCCAGTTCCCACAGGAAATAAAAATGGGTTTTACATTTTCTGTTGTTCTTAAAGTTCGACCATATATTTCATTATTAATTACAATATTGGTATAAGATCCTTTTATATTTTTTGGCATAATCGAGTCTACACCTTGGATTTTAAGATAACTTTTTGCCACACCAATTGTTGGTTTCTTTAAATACATTGAAGCATGAGTAGCAATTCCCATATGACGATAATGTAAATACCCATTTCCATCAAACATATTTAAATCAGGTTCATTAGATAATTTCTTCGCAGCTTCAAGTACTAAAGGCAACTCACGAAAAGCGAGGAAGCCTGAAATATAAGGAACATTTATTTCTCCATAACTATATACTTTTTCGACAACTTCCTTTGTAGAATAATCAATCATAACAATACAGCATGTACCATACGTCGTGTTATTTACATCCCAATAAGCTAGATCTACTCCCGCAATGGTTTTGATTTCATTAACGTCAAAGCTATTCTCAAGATTTACTTTGGGTAACAATTCATTCTGAATATTGGTTAATTCATTTATCAATTTCATATTATTTAAATCTACCTTTTTCATTGAGTATCACTTTAAAAAAAAGATTCAATCAATTTTAAATCTGTTTCTGTAGGAGAAAGTTTTTGTTTTATGATACGACCTTCAGTATCCCATTCTATATAATGAAGAGCTATACCAAATTTATATTCTCCTTCAAATTTTAATTCTCCACCTTCATACCAGATTCTTTCGGTACCATTACTTTGTCCATGAATTAAATTTTTCACTGATTTTAAATTGCCATTTTTATAAAACTCTATTAACTCTCCCTCTATAAAACCTTTTACATAATTTGTATAGTATATCAAGTTACCATTATCGTATAATTCATAAGCTAAACCGGTAAAAGGTTTCCCATTCTCATCCTCAGGATTATCTAAAACTTCATCACTGTAGGATGTAAACCATAACTCTTCGTCAAAGTTAGTCCCATGTTCCATAACATATTCTTTACTTAATATATCAATTTGATTTTCCAATCTTTTTCACCTCTGAACTAGATTCAAATCCTTCAGTAATAAAATTACAATGTGGACAGGTTGGCATCATCTGCTGGATTAATCACTGGAATATTTCCACCATTAATGGTCTTCCAAATCTTTTTGCCACTCTGAGATTGATAGGTCTTAATATCTCCGTTATTATTAGTACCTACGAATTCAAACTTTGCTTTTCCATTTTTGTTATTTCCCATAAACTTGACATATATGAGTATCAAAAGGAAGTCAAAGAAAAAGGAATTACCATGAGCATGTCCCATAAAGGCACGCCAGTTGATAATTCCACTATCGAAATGTTTCACTCCTCAGTAAATTCGGAAACGTTCTACCTCGATGGAATCCACAGCACGACGAATGCTTGTGTATCTCGAATCATCGAAGAGTATATAGATTATTATAACAATATCCATATTCAAACGAAACTAAACATCCAGTCACCGGTAAATTACCGGCAACGGCTGTTTAAATAGTGTGTTTTCTTTCTGTCTCAAAAACGGTCCCCAGTGCCAGACAATTAAGTGCTCAGTTAGTAAAAAAGTTAAAGTAATCAACCTACTGTTATTACTTTAAATATTCAGCCTCCCATTTATCCTGTTTCTCGTCTGGACTAATTTCTGAAATGTCATCATACCCATAATTAAGTTTCATTCTCCCCATGTTATCCAAAATATATGTTAAACTTGTCCATAGTTCCTGGTCCTGAACCATAAATTCATTCCAAAGTTCTTCAAAACAGTCATACAGTTCTTGTTTTAATTTTCTATGCAGAGGTTTATCAATATTAAACACATCAACAATATCTAAACTATATACCGGTTGTTCCTGATTTACTGGATAGTAATAAAAAAATACTTGAGAAAACCCCTCTCTTACCTCAGCATATAATAAAATCTTTTCCCATTCTTCTGGTATCATCTCAACTAATATATTAGCTACCTTTTGGTAGATGACTTCCATCTGTTTTGTCTCCAAATTTAACTACCTCCATTATAATTGCTTAAATTAACTTCATACTTCTTGCCATTAATTTTGTATTCAACTTCAAATTTTGAAGGACGGGAAGAATTAACTTTATAAATAGGTTCAATTTTAACTTCAACTGTTTTGCCTGATTCTAAAGCCTTTTTCCAAGAAGTTTTAAGAAATCGAAAAAAATTTTTTCGACTTTTGTAGCGCCACTTCCTATATCTCCTAAGAAATTAAGAAAACCATTCCCCTCTTCTTTCATATCATCTACTGTTGGGACTGTAGATGAAAGCTCTTTTACGACTTTTTTATTTCGTTGCTTCATACCAATTACTTTCGGGATTTTCAAAACTTTTCCTATTGGGATGAAGGATGCTAACGCAGCCCTCCATAAAAAGAAACCTTGAAAGGCATTAGCCAATCAAGGTGTACAAGTCTATTCTTCACATAGTTGAATAATTTCTTTGGGAACAGATTCAAAAATTAATACTTCTGGCTTTGGATAAGACCTCTTTATTAAATAGTCTTCAAGTGTCATCATACTTTTCCAATATAGTTTTAGCCAATATTCAATAGTTTCTCCAGTATCAAAATTTAAAGCTTCCTCATCAAAGTCTTTCAAATCCTCATAGAATGCTTGGTCATAGATTGAAAGGGAAATATCACCATCAAATACTAAGATTTTATCCGTAAATATAGGAAAGCCAAAAGAATTTGAAAAACGATTGGTTAGATCAACACCTATTGCTTCTTTAAAGTTAAGCCAGGCAGGAGCATTGGAGGGTTTTAATAGTTCTGTTATCTCAAATTTTACTCTACCACCATTACTATATCTATTATTAGACTTAGTAGAATATTTAATGCCACCATTCATGACTTCTTCCAGCGAAACATGATGTTCATGATTTTCAGGTAAATATGCATGATACAACATATTACTCAAGTATTTCACCTACTTAATAGTTATTTTCTTGGAACATATGGAAAATGTGAGCTTCTGGTTGGATCAACAAGATTTTCAAATACCCTATGACTCCCTGTCGGTGTATCAGGTGTACTGATATTTCCGTCAAATTCTTTATAATACTTAGTTATTTTGTTTGGATTTAGATTGTTAGGATTTGGCCAGTTTGAATAAGCTTTATCAGGATTAGTCATTGTTTCTTGCCTTAACTTGGCTACATCCACATCTTCACCATATTGTGACCTATTAGGAGTAGATGGTCTACTTGGCTCAAACATATGTTTTTCAGAATGTGGGTTAACAAAGTCTTTAGGATTGCTACCACCACCTGGTTTGGTAGGAACTGGAGCATCACCCTTCCCCTTACCAACAACCTCATCAACATCATTTTTCCTAACAACCTCACCTCGTTACTATCTACAATTTTATCAATTGCTTTCGGGATTTTCAAAACTTTTCCTATTGCGATGAAGGACGCTAACGCAATACCTTTATCAAGGCCCGAAGCATTTTTATCAGCTAGCGTGTTCACATCGTCCAATAGTAAGATATCCAATAAACCTTTTCCGATTTTGGTAGCGCCACTTCCGACGTCTCCTTGGAAATTAAGAAAACCATTCCCCTCATCTTTCACATTATCTACTGTTGTGGCTGTAGTGGAAAGCTCTTTTGCGACTATTTTATTTTGTTGCTTCATAAATGAAACGAAATTTGTTGAAACCATTGCACCGCTTAGCCCGAAAGTACCTAAAGGCTGTTGACCGGTTAGATAAAGACCCGAAAGTGTGTATGGATTCGCCCCTCCGATTCCTCCAGGATTAAATAGTGGATTCATATTAATCACTTGATCCAACGATTGCGTACGATAGGCCAGTGCAATCATTAACGGATTCTGACTAGCGAATGACTGCCATTGTTCTGCCGGGAAGTTAACATCCGTTACCCCTTCTGTCATCATCGTTTCTATGTTGGTAATCCATGTTTTCATATGCATCAGGTCTGTTTGAATTGTCGTTAATGCATCTGTTTGGGATACGTCAAATTCAATGAGTTTTTCAACGGTTTCGTCCCGATGTCGTTTCGTGTAGCACGATTACCATCATGAGATTTCGATTAACATATTGGATAATAGTTAAACCATAAAACTTATTAAAAATATAAAAACCTTGAAAGGTTTAGCCTTCAAGGTCTTGTCTTATTAATTATTCGCTTTTTTATACAATTAAAAATATCAGATGGCTGTTTTTACTTATACTAATTTGTGTTTACTAAGGTAGCTTCTACTTTTTATATTTATCAACATATTGATTAATTCCAGCAAACATCAAATCCTTAACCAATTCTGTATAATTATTGTAGCCGTCTTCTTTGTCAATAATTATGTCTAGCATACTTTTTAATTTGCCATCAATTATAATTGTAATACCTTCGACTTGGTCACCCGTTTTTTCATTCTCAAAGGTTTCCGACATTATACTAATTTTATCTTCGCTCATTTCTTCCCTCCGTCATTCTCGAAATTTAATAGAACACTCTCATTTTCATCATACCAGTACTTTTCTGCCTTATCTATGAATGGTAAAAAATCTTCGTAGCCTCCTGCCCAATTTTCAGGTACAAAATCCTCGTAGGAAGCTGGTTCTGAATAAAGGGAGTACAGTTCTCTTTTATCGAAATTTACGTATAACGAAGGCATAAAACTATAAAAAGTGTCCTCTTTCGTTTTAGTAAGTAAATTTAACTTAAGGCTTTCTCTTAATTCTTTTGTTGAAACAGCATACTTGGCAATTCTTGGCGCAAATTCTGCATATGAATCCTCATCCAATATTTCTATACCTTTCCTCTCATCATCCTCTACGATAAAAGGACCCATATTTCCAAGTCCCATTTCTTTAAATTTCTTTCTATATGCTTCTTCTAACTTTTCTCTATCTAAAAACCAAATATCTTTTGGGGAAATGTACCATTTGAAACGATTATCAAATAATACCCCTACAATAATATTCTCAAGTGCTTTAGGCTCTAATAACATATATTTCAGCTCCGTCTATTTATTTATACGTCCATTTTTGGCATGCTCTTCTATCCACTCCACCCAAGGCGATGGAACTTCAAATGAATTGCCTGGCTTTGTTGGATCTACGAGTTTAGGAGCTGTTCCACCTTGATTTAATGGATTTGACTTGTATCCAGTTTGCGGTATTGTATTTTCTTTTAAGAAATCATCAAACCACTTTGGAACATCAAATTCTACAATATCAGCATTTCCACCTCTTACTTCATGTTTAAAATAATGTGCGTGCTCTCCTTTATCAATACTAATATTTAAATCAGCTTCTTTATTAGGTATTGTAATAGAACCATTTTCATTTACTTGTACACGTTGCTGGCTTGATTTAGTTCCCTCTCCACCTTGAACTCTTCTATATGTTACTGTATCTTCATCTATGCCCTTCTTAACAACCGCACCCACATTACTATCTACAATTTTATCAATCGCTTTCGGGATTTTCAAAACTTTTCCTACTGGAATGAAGGATGCTACGGCAATTCCTTTATCTAGTAATGATGCATCTTTATCAGCTAGCGTGTTCACGTCGTCCAATATTAAGAAATCCAACAAACCTTTTCCGATTTTTGTAGCGCCACTTCCGACGTCTCCGAGGAAATTAAGAAAACCATTCTCCTCTTCTTTCACATTATCTACTGTTGTGGCTGTAGCTGAAAGCTCTTTTGCGACTTCTTTTTCTTTTTGCTTCATAAATGAAACGAAATTTGTTGAAACCATCGCACCGCTGAGACCGAAAGTAACTAAAGGCTGCTGACCATTTTGATAAAGACCAGGGAGAGTATATGGATTCGCTCCTCCGATTCCTCCAGGATTAAATAGTGGATTCATATTAATCACTTGATCCAACGATTGCGTACGATAGGCCAGTGCAATCATTAACGGATTCTGACTAGCGAATGACTGCCATTGTTCTGCCGGGAAGTTAACATCTGTTACCCCTTCTGTCATCATCGTTTCTATGTTGGTAATCCATGTTTTCATATGCATCAGGTCTGTTTGAATTGTCGTTAATGCATCGGTTTGGGATACGTCAAATTCAATGAGTTTTTCAACGGTTTCGTCCCGATGGCGTTTCGCGTCATGTACACCCAGATGGACTTCACTATCATCCAATTTTGGCAAGCTCACGATATCTGACACTTGGTCCATGATATTATTGGCTTCGTCTGTCAGCTCTTCTGTTACTTGTTTGGCACGATTAAGGCCTTGCTCGATTTCACCTTCCAATGCTGCTTGGCGAATAAAGCCTGATGAATCCGGTTCAAGCGATGAAAGGGCTGTTTTCATCTCTTGAAGAACACTAGTAAAGCTATTTTTAAAGGTATTGAAAAATGTGAGGAATGGCAAATGGCAACTCTCGTAATATGCACGTAATGCTTCTCCACCTTGACCTTTTAGCGATTCTTCTAATTGTGTGAGACCTTGAACAGCACTTTCAATTTGTTTCATTTCACTTTCCAGGCGGGTTAACTGATTAACAGTTCTTTCAAGTCCTTGCTGAAACTCATTTACATCCAATACCTTCAATTTATCACCATCTTTTTATTCATTACGTTTGAATTGGCCTCCGTTTTTCACCTTACTCCGACACTCATTTCCACATATGTTGCCCCGGAATGACTGCGTTTGTATTCTACAAAGTAAGGGCTGCTCTGCGAGAAATTATGTTGTTGTATGTGCTCCGCCAGTTCCCAAAACTTTACTTGAGATTGTTCATCAAATTGATCGGTAATCCGCGTCATCAGCATGCCATTAATTGAAAAATAGCTTCTGAAATTAACATCTTCTTCAGAACTTATTTGCGAAATTTCATTCTCTTCGATCGGCCGGAAAATTTCAGCAGTCATAACGGATGCGGTCGGGTCACTGATAATAGAAAAAAACATGACATCGGCTGTATTGTATCCATGACTCGATAAAATTTGATCAAAATCTTGGAAAGCCAGATCAATTTCTTCCGGGACAAAATTATAATATTTTGAAGCTACATTTCTGTATGCAATTTGATGGTTTTCTATAATCATTGCACTTCGCTCCATTCTTTCAATGGGACATACAAATCAATGATATATTCTCCGTAAACATTTAACAGTACACAGATATATGAATCCTCTACGGAAAGATTTTCTGCTGCTGCATACGCTTTTACTTTCTCATAAGCAGTCCTGAAATCGAATTCTTCCTGTGCATGGCGCAATAACAGAGATTGATTCAATTGGTATTGATTTAAATAGGCGAAATCGGTAATCCCTTCTTCAAATTCGATTTCCGTATTAATCGGCATAAAATAAGTAAACAAACCTTCCCCATCTTCCTCTTCTTCAAACGAGAAAAGCACCGGCCCATTTTTATACACTTCATGATTTAACGGAAAATCTTCCATTACTTTTATTCCTTCAAGCCAGTTCTCTTTTTGATCTCTCACACGAAACATAATTAAATGATCGAAATGCAATCCGCGAATCTCCATATGACTGAGTCCCCCTAACTTTGTTTTACTTTTCTAGTATTTTTGGCTGCTCTTTCCGTGTTCAGATAACCGTTTATATCAAAGTTGAAGCTTTTAAATCTGATTTTGCAATATAGTATAACAAGCTGCTCCGGCAATACGAAAATGAGTGTATAAAAAATACCGAATGGTAAAAAGACTAGCATGATTGTTTCAAATAAATCGGACGAACCTGTTTTCATGACAAATTGGATAAGAAAAACAAGCGCTGTACTGCCGATGACTGCAATTGGAATATACGATTTCGTTTCAAATTTCCCACGCATTTCCTCGTTTCTTGACCCTGCACGGTAATGACCTTTTTTTAGAAGTAAATAAAAGCGGATCCACGTAGCAATAAACAATACACCTGCAATTGAAAGTGTAATCCATGTTAAATTTAGTAGCGATTCAACTGTTGCAGCGTCCTGTTCCCCTAAAAGAAATAACGGGGCAAGGAATAAAAATACAGAAAAATTTTGTGTCATAATAATCGACAGGAAGTACTGCAGCTTCTCCATCTTATTAAAAACGACAGGAATAGCGAATAGAAGGGACAATAAAATAATGATTCCTGTAAGCCACATATGAATTGTTTTAATGCATTCGAAATTTGGATAGATTGTGTATTTACCTGCAATATTATAAGTTAGATAGAAAAACAGTGCCTGCAGGAAAATGCCTAATACAAGCACAGATGCCAACGAATTCGGACTTTGTCTACCAGACTCCAGCGGTCCTCGTAATACTGCGAAATCTTGTTCTGATAGTTTTTTTAGCATGCGGTGATTACCTCCATATTCATCAGTGGAACCAGCCTTTAATTTTATCCATGGCCGATTCCCCTGTTTTTTTGTCTTTTTTGTTAAGAAGCGTATTGGCGAAGATTCCGACTGCAACACCAACAGCAGTACCGACACCCGGAATTGGAACAGCGGCTGTGAATAATGCAACACTTGCAGCTTGTACCGCACCGCCCACCGCTGTATCGATTGCCGTATCCACTGTGGCACGTGTATGGGCCTCGGCTCCTGTTAGCCCGTCATCTTTTGCATTATGGTAATTGCTGTAGTAGTTCAGACCGGCCGATACAGGGCCAAGTGCTTTTGTAAATCCTTTTGCAGCCCCATTGGTAAAAATCCCTTTTACATCTACAGCATCTTTGAATGACTTACCCGCACCTGCTACAGTAGCTTTACCAACCGTTTTGGCTTTTTCGGCAATGGTCGCTTGATCATTCCAGTATTTTAGCGATGAATGCTCTTTTAAGGCAGCTTCCCCAACTTTGGACCAGCCTGATTGTCCCTTTTTTTGCGTAGCAAACTTTAAGGTTGCCCGATTATTTGCCTGCTGCTGGTAATGTTTTGGTTTCCATGCTTTATTTCCTTTTGGCAATTTATAATTAAACTCGCGCATTGCTTTTGCATCCGGTGTTACACGTAAATAATGGAGGGCACGTTCACTGGCAAGCATACGGTATACATTTCGGCCTGTTCTCGCATCACGCACCAACTCCATTTTCAGTCCGCCGTTTTTCCCTGCCATGAACATGCCAAAGCTTTCAACTGCGCCATTGACCGCGGTATTAAATTTCTTTGCATTCCCTACATCTTCTTTATGTCCCATAACGGTTTCGTCTGCAGATGTGACATCGCCCGGTTTTTCCTCTACAGGCTCTTCTGTCACTTCTTCGACTGGATTTGTTCGGCTTGTTAAATTTGTTAGAAGGGCTGTCGTTGAAGCATATTGCGCCCAATGTTCAGCAGGGAAATTCACATCGGTCAACCCATCTGTAATCATCGTTTCAAGGTCTTTAATCCAAGTACTCATCGCCGCTAGATCGCTTTCCACTCCTGCAAGCACAGCTGTTTGGCTATTGTCAAACATCATTAAATTTTCAATTGTTGTATCCCGGTGGTTTTTGGCAGCCTTGATTTCGCTTTGTACTGCAGAATCATTGAGTTTCGGCAATGAAACAATATCTGCCACATTGTCCATAATTCCATTCGCTTCAGTTGTTAGGCCCTCCGCAGTTTCTTTCGCATTATTCAAACCTTGTTCAACACCCGTTTCAAGAAATGTTTGTTGAATATAGCCGCTTTGATCTGGTTCGAGGCTGGTTAACGCGGCTTCTGTTTGCTGAAGAACTTCCTGAAAACTGTTTTTAAATAGATAAAAAAATTGTAAAAAGGGCATGTGGCAATCTCGGTAAAATGTACGTATTGCATTCCCACCTTGCCCTTTTAAAGATTCCTCAAGCTGAATAAGTCCCTGTATCGATGTCTCAATTGTTTTCATTTCGGTATCAAGTCTAGTCAGCATGGTTATACTGCGCGCAAGACCGCTATGAAAGTTTTCTGCATCCAATACTTTCATTATTCCATCAGCCTCCCATGACTAGAAGCGGCACCGTTAATAGTTGTTGATATCCGCTGATCCTGCTCTTTTAAATATTGCACAGAATTTTCCGTTGTTTGAATATTATTTTGCAGCACAGCCTGGTAGCTTGTTAAAACCTGTTCCAATTGCAGCGACAGCTCGTTTAATTTTGTAACAACATCCAACATATTCCCTTCAATTGGCGATTCTGCTTTAGGTTTCAGTGTTGACGCAGCATTCTCCATTACTCCCAGCTGTTCTTCAACATCCGCATATACAACTTTCACTTCATTCGACATATTCCTTCTCTCCTTTCCGTTTGTTTGCTTCTTATGTGTTAGCTTTTATCACCCTGTACCATTTTCGGGACTAGCCATAACAAGACAACGAATATACAAGCTATCAAGAGACCGATATAGAAAAACTGCAGCCCATTGCTTTTGCTGTCGTCATCAGGAATCGATTCGGTTATTTTGGTTTTCACTATTTCTCTTTCATTTGAAAACAGACCATATTTCATCGAATCGTAAGCAATCGTTTTCCGTTCTTTAAAATCACTTATAAAAAGCTCTTCCTTTATTTTCTCGTTTCGTTCTAATACTTTTGGCTTGAAATTCAACTGTTTTTGCTCCTCCCGGATATTTTTCCGGTTGTCCAGCAGGGATTCATTATGAAGATACTCTTTGTTGTCTTTAAATTCTTTTTCTTTAAATTCATTGGGATTGAGGTTATTCAATTCAGTAGCTGCAGACACTTGCTTTGTCTCTAAATTTAACGGAAAGCCGGATTCAATTTCGAATCCGACTCCCATTAATATACCAAATCCAAAAACAACTGCTAATTTCCTACATTTCATAAATCGTTTCCTCATCTTGTTCGATTTTACGATTTTTAATTTTGCTTACAATGAGTGGTACAAGTGCAAAAACCCCAATGAGAAGTGCAAGCACAATACTTGCAGAAATAATCAGTGACTCCGGACCATATTGAATCGATAAGTACACCTTCGACATCGGATCCTCATAATCAATATTGGAAGCCAGAAGTGTCAGCATTGGTGTGACAAAGAATACAATTACTGCAACGGTTACAAACCACCCAATTAGCGGGCCCACTGAAAAGCCGGCAAAAATAATTGTGGAAACTGCTGTTAATAATAAAATTGTGAATATCGTCCACTCAATCGAGCTCGTTTCATTTAACGAATAAATATCCATTCCGTACATACTGATAATTAGTCCGACAATCAGATTAAGCAAAGCAAACAATGCAATGCGCACACTTCGTTTATTATTTTTTAAATAGTAGCAGAAGTAGCCGATTAATAGTCCGCTGACCAGAACAATTACGAGTACAATTACGGGCGGTATTTTATTTTCCTGCACGGAAGAATTCAAGCTTTTCGCCGCAAGCGGTGTTGATAAATGATTGTAGATATGGCCGTTCCTTTGTCCATCGATAAATGCATTGTTAAGTACATCATGGATCGCGTTCCGGTACTTTTCTGTCGTCACCACATTTTCATTCCACTTGTAATTCAATTCCTCTGTATCTGCGTTGACGTTCTTCGCTTTTGATTCCAAGTCATTTGTAACCGAGATAATGTTGTCCTGGTTTGCCATAATACTGTTCATTGCATTACTCATCGCCATTAAGTTTTGACTGATGCTTTGCTGATTCGTGACAAGGCTGCTGCCGTCAGCTGGCGGCGTGGCAACTTCTTCAGATCCGGCAATAAAGGCATCAAGGCTTTGCTGCATACTGTCCGCACTTGTCTCAATTGCATCCAGCTGTGCAGAAATCGCTTCATAGTCTGCATCGACTTTTTCCATATACGTCAGGAAGAAAGAATTAACTCCTTTTTCCAAAGTTGCTAATTGGTTTTGTGAAGCGGGAACGTCCATTTGCAATTCATCTAAAATAGTCGTTCCCCGATCATTGATGCCTAAAATCGTATTGACATGCGATGAAATCTCCTTAAAGTTGGATTCTTCGCTTAAGTTCGTTTGCACGACCGCTTCATACTGGGCCAGTGCACCGTAATATTCCATCAGCTTAGTCGTATTGTTACTTCCGATAGATTTCGAGAAAACATTTTTCAGACGCTCTATTTTACCGTTATTCATCATAGGCAGCGCCATAATTTCCGCTTCTTTACGCTCGATTTCTTCGATTACGGCTGTTGCATTTTCGAAGGTTGGTTTTTTTTCAACTACTGTCTCTTTAACCAATTCACTTTGAGATTGTACAAATTGTTCCTGCAATTGTTTTTCCTGCTGTTGGATATGCTGGATATTTGCTTCAATTGTTGTCATCTGTGATGAAATTTGTGTAAGCTTTTCGTTTACTGCTGCAGTAGCACTTGCATTAACTGCGGCTTCCGGTGTCGTTTCGCCCGAATTTACCGCTGTAGCACCCACTTCCTGTTTCAGTGAATTCATGTTCTGGACTAAGCCGAGCAGTTTTTCGCGTTCCGAATCAAGCGCTATAATTTTTGATGTAGCGATAAAGTTATTTGTATTGTCTGTAACTTTGCCGCTACCATTTTTCGCTTGTGTTGTCGGATCTGCTGTAGGGGTACTAGCATCAAGCTGATTCTTTAGACCAATCACTTGATTTTCGTATTGCACTAATAGCTCCCCTTCTACTTGCTTCAGGAGGCTGATAATCTCATTACGCTGAACGACTACTTCATCCGATAAATTTCTAACATTATCTTTATTTTTGGCCAGCTGATTCTCCAATTTTTGTACATCGGAATTGAACTTTTCATTATGCTCCATTAAATACGATTTTACTTCCACATAGCGGGGGTCATGCTCACTTTTCAGCGCGATGATTGAGGCCGTATTTGCATTTTGCAACGGTTGTAAAAGCTGCGGCTGTGTACTGTGATACTCTCGATATGTATCCACATAGGTAACAAATTGTGCCAGCAGCCCTTCAAATTCACCTGCGTTTTCGATATTCCCCTCAATCGGAGTGTCTTTAACAGTGGCAGCCAAATTATCGAGCAGGCTCTTTTGACTTTCAATATCACCAACTACGCTTGCTAAATTCGGCCGATAAAAGTTGGAAATCGTATTTAAAAACTCCATCTCTTTTTGAAGAATCGTATCAAATTCATTTCGTACTTTCTCCAAATCCTGAGATACATAACTCCAGTATAATGTTGCGACTTTCCCGTTAACTCTTGCAGTTGCATTGTCAATTTCTCGCAATACTTTTTCACGGTTTGCCGCGTTCAGCTGACCGGAAACAGTATACTTAAACTCCGCTTTTACCGGCTGTTGCTCTTCATATGTCATGATGTTTTCCGAGAAATTCGAAGGGATATATACGACCGCATCGTACTCTCGATCTGTCAGCCCTTTTTCGGCTGCGCTTCTGCTGACAACAGACCATTCATATTCGGAATCCGTCGATAGAATCGGCTGCACTTCTTTTCCGAATTCCAGTGAACTTTCTTCTTTTTTTGAACCTGTATCTTCATTGACAACCGCGACTTTTTTCGTTCCATTCGATGAATCGAAAAACGGATTTTCTCCGATTGCCATAAAATAAAGGACAGGTGCTCCTACTATCAAAATCATGACGATTATGATTTTTAACATGAGCTTTTTTTGAGCCGTCATGAATAGATCTTCCTTTCACTATCAAAAAGTGGTATTTGGATTTTCGTTTCTTTATTGTTTAGGACATAATAGCCAAACCCTGCTTGTATCTCTTCTTCTTTACGGTCATAAGGAAGCGTGTACAATGTTTGATCAGATTTTTTCATTAATAGAACTGCCTGGCGAATTTGCTTCACTTCCGTAGTTAACACATCGTATCCCTTCGTTAAATCTGTAGAATTTCCTGATGCGATGAAGTTGAACCCTAAATAGCCAGCATTTTTCATCAACTTTGTAATCCGTTCCTGCAATTTTGCATCAATGCCCGAATTGAAACGGGCATAATCATCGACAACCAGCAAAATTGGTGTAAACTGCAACGTTTTGCGCTCAGCTATCGCCGAATTGGCATAAGTCATCTCACGTATTGAAAGCTGCCCTTCTATTTGCGTTATCCATTCTTCCACATCATCTTTAGATTCCAAATACGAAATCGATTCATTGTCGGTAAACATAGCCAGACTTCTGTCAAACGAATCAAAAACGCCGATATGCAGGACGTTGTTCTCTACTGCATTCGTCAACAATACTTTAAGCACATTTGTTTTTCCTTTTTGGGCTTGTCCCATAATCAGAAGGTGCTTGTTCGTCAGGAAATTCACTACGACAGGTCGAACAAATTCTTCATCCAGACCTATCGGATATAAATGCTGCTGACCCATTAATCCGCTGTATTCAGCTAATTGTTTCACGGTTAAATTAGTTGGAAGCATCGGAATCGGTGATGGTCCAATATGATCCTTATACTTTTCTTTTAATATCTTTACAGTTTCTTTAATACCTTCAATTACTTCGAAATCATTATCCCCGTTTGCCGGCAACAGAAGTTGCGAGAAGTTTGCTTCGTCTTTTTTAATAATTGCCCGACCCGGTATTGCTTCAGGTACTAAAGCGGTTTTCCCGAGGATTGTATAGGCTTCACTATGATCCATTAAATAATGGACAATTTTCGTCTTGAGGTTGTTCATGACCGCTTGACGAATCGAAGAAATACGGGTCGCCGTGAAAATCATATAAATGCCTAAAGACTGTCCATCCCGGACAAATTGGTTGAAGTATGTTTCCATATCCGGCATTTCATCTTTAATGAAATCAAAATTTTCTACAACAACAAAGATAAGTGGCAGCTTTTTATCTGCAATGCGGTTATAAAGCTTGATATTGCCTACTTCCAGTTGCTGAAGCAGCTGTTTTCTTCTTGCAATTTCATCTCGAACCATTCGCATAAATTTATCCATTTTGCGCCCTTCTTCCATTAAGAAGAAATCAGCTGTATGCGGAAGTTGTTTTAATGGCAGCAATGAACCGTTCCCAAAATCCATCAAGTAATAATGGACTTCCTCAGGACTGTAATTTTCCGCAATATTTAATAATAATGTCAGCACGGTAGTTGATTTGCCGTAACCAGTTGAACCAAAAATACCTAAGTTCCCGTCTTCCATCACGCGATAATAATATGGCGATTGACTTTGTTTTTCCGGTTCATCGACGAAGGCCATTGCAATATGTTCCTGAATTTCTGATGTAATGCCGTTTTTGTGCAATCGTTCTGCAAGTGGAGGCAGCCAAGGACTTTTCAGCTTTTCGATGTTGTACATTTCCTGGGTTTCTTTAATTTTGTCTACGATTGCTTCGATTTCGGAAAGCCCTTTTTGTTTACTTTCTTTTGCGGCTATATTTGATAATGGGATCAACCCTAAATCTGTTACAATAGCAACTTCATCTTCCCCGCCAATGTGCTCGGATTGATATGGAGCACCACTCCATGCTGATTGGAATAAGTCGTAAACTTCATTGTTGCCAACTTGCAAGTAGCCCCTGCCGGTAACAGTGATGGATGCGGCATCGGCGCTTTTAAGAATTTCCTTACTGTCGTTTGCATCCTGAACCTTTAATGCCACTTTGAAGCGGGCATTACTCCATATTTGATCATCTATGACCCCGCCTGGCTTTTGTGTTGCCAAAATCAGATGTACTCCCAGGCTACGTCCGATACGAGCCGCGCTCACCAATTCACGAATGAAATCAGGTTCTTCATTTTTCAGCTCCGCAAACTCATCCGAAATTAAAAACAGATGCGGCAGAGGTTCTTCAGCAAGTTGTAGCTTTACTAATCCTGTATAGTCATTAATATGGGTCACGTTATAGCGGTCAAAAAGACGTTGACGACGCTTCAGTTCACTGCGGATCGAGGCAAGTGCCCGAATCGTAAAGTTCACGCTACCTTCAATATTTGTGATGGTCCCTAGAAGATGCGGTAATGTTCTAAACGGCTGCGCCATCCCTCCGCCTTTATAGTCAATCAGCAGGAATGCAACTTCATGGGGATGAAAATGAACAGACAATGATAAAATATAGGTCTGCAAAAATTCACTTTTCCCTGACCCTGTTGTACCGGCTAATAATCCATGAGGTCCATGTGCTTTCTCATGAAGATTCAGATACACAAGATCATCTTTTCCCTTCAGGCCGATTGGTACAGCAAGGGACTTGGAGGATTCATTTTCCATCCAGCGATCGCCAATTTGAAGTTCATCGGCTTCTTTCACATCCATCATTTCAAGGAACGTTACACTTTCAGGAATTGAATTTGTCATCCCTGTCTGATGATCCAGTGTCCTTAATAGTCGGGCAAAATGTTCATTATTATCCTGACGGTGGGAATCAAGTTTAAACGGAATATTTACCGCTTTTTTATCCTGAATTAATATGTCGCCTTCTGTATCATTTAAGTATCGAACAAGAGTATGAATATTGTCCGACAAACTTTCCTTTGCATCTGCTGCAAAAATGACTGAGATGTCCAAGTCTTTATGATCACCTTCAAGATATTCCAAAATGACATGATCAGAGATTAACTGCTGGTTTGTAATGATGAAAACAAGATGCGGAGTAAAACGGAGATTTTCTTTGTTCTCCTTAATATCACGCTCGCGAATCATTTCGTAAATCGTTGACAGCAGCTGATCCCGGGTTTTCTCGTTATAGATGAACCCGCGTGCATACATATTCGGAATATTGAAATGCGGCAGCCACTTCATCCATTCAACGTTCTCATAATCGGCTTCATCAAAAATAAAAACAAAGCGCAAATCATGATAGCTGTGGAAAAATGCAAGCTGGCCTATAATTTGGTGAATTTCCTTTTTTACAATTCGCTCTTTCCCGATTAGTCCAATCGGTCCTTTTGCCAAATTCGCTATAACAGGGACATCTGAAATCTCTTTGTATACTTTTTCAAGTTTTTGGGATTGTTCGATTAGATCGTCCATTTCGCGATTGGCCATATCATTCGAGTTCAAGGCAATGGTAAAGCTAGAAGGAACGATTCCTGTTCCTAAACGTAATTGCAGAAAATCATTACTTTCCAAGGAACGTTCCCAAATCCGGTCGGAAATCTGATTCGTCAAATATTTCATACGCTCAAATTTAGGAAAGTGAAACTCCATTGTAAAGCGCTGTTTTTCGGACAGCTGTTGCAACTCTTGCCGTTTATTTTCCAAATAGGCCGTATAGATACGAATACGTCTTTCTTTCTTGCGCTTTTCATTGCCACGGTCTTTAAAATACTGCACGGTTGATGTAATGAGCGTCATGACGAACATTACCATCGTAATCAGTATAAAAATGCCGCGTGGTTGAATAACCGCTACAATCCCCATCACAATCAGCATGACAAGCGGCGGTAAAATGATGAGCCATAAACCACGGTTTGACGGGTCGTTCTCCTGTGAAGGAAATGACAGTGAAACCTTTTCTTTCGGTAGTTCATAGACCATTCTTGGCGTTCTTCTGTATATCGGGTATTTCTTTTTCATTTCTGATTCAGGTTCGCTGATACTCGAAAATATTGTTTCAAACTTTTCGAAGCTCGTCACTTCCAGAACATCCTCTTCCACTAGACGAAAGAAAATAAATGGTGTAAAAATCAAGTCTCCGATTTGGATTTCCTTAGTTGACTGCTTTTTTTGTCCATTTATGTAGAGCATAGTATTTTCCGGAAGTTCAGCAATCCATTGTTGCCCCACCTTCAGCAGTGAAAAAGACTGCTGCTGGATTTCAGCTTCAGATTGCCAAACAACGTCTGCCTGACCGCCTATTGTAGAAAGAGAAATTTCCGTTCTATTCCCTACAAAATACGTCTCACTTGAAGGTCTTGAAAGAAAGAGAATGATTTTCAGCATTTTTTTGCCGGTACTGTCTTTCCACTCAAAAAATTGCTTAGGATTCACTTTTCCAAGCTGGCTTCCATTCTGTTTTACCGTAAAACCAAAGGAATCCTCGGTAATCTGGAGCGGGCCATCTGTAAATGGAATGCTTTGGATTGTTACAGTATCAGATGAATTATTCCCTACTGTAATGGAATTCTTTTTTAGTTGATTTAAATCTATGGACTGATAATAGTTGTCATAGAAAAATATAAGTGTACTCATCAAATCACCTTCTATTAGGGATTTCCTAATCATGTAATGTTTTTTTCGAAAGTGTTTTTACAATTTTCGGTTTGAAGAACATTAACTGAAGTTATTCGGCTCCCGTTTCCTTAGTTTTTTCCGGCTGGGCAGTCTTCTCCGCTTTTGCTTCGTTCGTACTTTCAGGAACTGTATTTTTTTCTTCTGCTTTTTCCTGCTCTTGCTTTGAAACGGAATCTTTTCCGTCATCTGTATTCACATCTTCAGATTCCAGCGCTTCTTTTAATTCTTCAAGCTGTTTTGTCACTTCGTTTATTTCTGTTTGAACTTTGTCAAGCAGCTGTTCGCGCTCTTCGCCGTCTAATTCTCGGTCAGCCTTGATCGATTCTTCATAATGCAACAGCGCAAGCATAATCAAATCTAAATCTTCCAATTGCCGCGCCACCGTTAACGCTTCCTCTGCCTGTCCCCTGCCAATGTAAATCCAGTACTTAAAATAATCCGGATCTGTTTGCAGTGTAATGGTCTTTAAGACGTTTTCCTTTTGCTCTTCCGTCAAAGTTTCATTAACAATGTAGGCAAGCGATAACTCGTACTGAATCACGTTAGGCATTTTTTCAACGTCATACTGTGCAAGCTGATCGATAATTTCACTGTAATTTCCTTGGATGTACGGTGCTTGTACAGCTACATACGCTTCTTGTTGCGGCTGTATTACGAGAGCTGCGTATCCGGTATAGATTCCTAACGGCAATAACACTAATAGAAGCCCCATCAGACTATACCTCACCCAATTCCATTTTGTTTTTGCAATTTTTGTATATTTTTTCGCTTCTTTTTCCAGCAGCTGCAGCTGATCTTGGATGATGGTCAAAAGTTCTTGTTCGTCTTTCGCTTCCATTATTTTTACTGCCACCGGACTTAATTCAATTGACTTGGAGAACTGAATATATTGGTCAAACTTATATTTTGGCTGTACCGCGGCGGCAATGATTGCTTTTGTTTCAGCCCAAAGTCGTTCCTTATTTCTTTCATAAGGAGGGATACTCTCTTTTACTCCATAATGCAGAAAATAAGCAGTCAAACTTTCATCTATGAGAATATTTTCAGGACAAACAATGAGATGAAGCCGGTTTGACTGGTGTAGCATGATAAACCTTAATACCTTTGATGCAAACATCCATCGACTTCTTTCATCTAATGTTCGTAATTTACCGAATGTCATAAAGTTCGGTTCTTTTTTATATGTAAAAATTAATTCATCTTCTGTTAACGTGATGTTTTTCTCAATGAAAGGATTGTTTTCTTGCAATAACGTAATTTCCAGTTCATTAGCTAATTTAATTTTTTCACGTTGAAACCTTAATACAATCTTGTCCTGTTCAAACTTGAGGGCCGCCTCTAACTGTTTTTCTAAATAGGATGTTTTTTTATCTGTCATCTCCATGACTCCTTACAAAATTTCTAATCGATCACCTGTTGTAATGCCACTGTTCACCAGGAGGTCATTCCCGGATAAAACTCGTTGCTTATTTGTATTTCGTACCCAGAACCCTTCTTTCGGTGGATAGGGAATCGACTTTACCTGCCAAACGATTTCAATTAACTCTTTGACGGAATAAGAGTTTGATAGACGAAGATCGAAGCACTCCCCGTTATACTGTTTTAAATCTATTGAAACTTCTATGTACATATCCTTCACCTCAACACATTCTTCTGCAACATAGCGTATAACTTGGGCAAATCGGTCAGCAAAAACAAAAAGAGCGCCTTCATCCGAATATGACGCTCTTTGAATCTTAAACACCGATGAAATTTAGCCGCGAATTTGTCCTGCAATTTGACGATCTGCATCTGCAAGAGCATGTGCAGTATTTTTCAGTTGAACTGAAACATCCTGTAAAAGGCGTTGCATATCTTGAATTGATGGACGTAAAGTTGCATATTGATCCGCGAATGCGCGACTTGATTCACCTTCCCACATTGACTGCAGTTCCTGAATCATGTTATCTAAACGCGAAATTTGTTCTTCTACTTGAGCACTTTCACTCCCATAGCGATTCGACATTGCCTCTAGTTCTGCTGGGGTAACACGAATAATTCCTGACATGAAGTTCTCTCCTTTTTGGCATTATTAAATTCCGCAGTCAAATTCACAAAATTTAACAATCCTCATTTTCAATATCATTCTATAGAACCTTCGTAAATAAGGTCAATAAGAATATAGCAAAAGAGGAATTTTATACTAATTTTTTTGGAATAAAATAAGCAAAGTATATCATTTTATGTTATTTTCTTTGTGATATATTTAAGTGGTATTATATAATAGTTCCTACAATTTGCTATAAAACCAATTATTTACTCTATATAGGTACCCATATTTCAAAAGACTAAACCAATTAATTGAGAGGTGATAGAATGTCTTTAGCGTACTGGTATGCTCTGTTAAATAAAAAGCAAAATGATTTGAACCGTTTACAAACGTGCAATGGTCAATTAACCGGAAAGCAAAGTGAGTTCTCAAGCAATCAGCATCTTATGACAAAGCCAGAACTTACTTCAGCTACATGGAAAGGGACTTTAGCTGCACGATTCGATGACATCCGAATCGACGGTATTGTCGCTAGCTATGAAGAAATCCAAAATACTCAATTTTCCAGAACCTTTTCAACTTTAACTGATAAAATGGAGCAAATCCGTCTGGAGATTGAGTCAATCCGCGCTACGATTGCGCGTCTTGAAGCGGAAGAGAACAATTGATAAGTTCGTTATAGGCGGAATGACGAAGAATTTTATGAAAAAAGAAGGATGAATCTTTAGCATAGAATTTTTCGTCATTCAAGTTACCTTCCGACCACTCGATTTGAATAATGCTGAAATCATGATAAAAAGAATCAGAACTATTCCTAAATACCCCATGATGACATACAACTTACTGATCAAAGTTGTAAAACCGACTAAGCTAATCGCAAAGCCAACAATACACAGGAGATTGATAACGACCTTAAATGCAAAACGGTCCTGTTTTACTATTCGGACAGCCAGTATATAAAGAGTTCCTACAGCGGTACTGTAAATCATGGCTAACAGCACAAAGGACATGATGATACCAACTGTAGGATGAATTTGTTTTGCCAGTTCCAGTGTCGGCATTTCGACCCCGGCCACAATATCCATTTTGGCAAATAAAGCTACATTAATTAGTAAAATGAGTAACCCTAGTATGATGCCTCCTAACGCGCCGCCTCTTCTAGCAACCTTTCTATTCGTTGCCGTTCCCCCCATTACAATAAGCATTGCCGCACCTGCCGCAATATTATAAGAAACATATATAACGGCGCTGGAAAACCAATGTGGTGATGCAGAAGGCTGGCTTTTCGCGATTACATTCAGCTCGCTCACTGAATATTCCATCGTAAACAATGAATAAATTAATAGAATAAATATGATTCCGAGTAAATATGGCATAAGAGCCGCCAGCATTTTAATGATACTTTCCGCATTAAGCATCAGTGTAATTACAACAAGTATTGCCATAAACAAGCTTCCTATCGAAGCATCCACACTGTACATCTGATTAAAAGTAGAGCCTGCTCCAGCCAGCATAACCACCGCAATGCCGAACAGCACAAAGGAAATTAGCTGGTCGAGTACCGGACCAAAAAAGCGTCCACCGATAAAATGAATACCTTCCTTATGGGAAGACGTCTGTAAATCGGAACCAATCTGCGCAAGCGTCATCCCCAACATCGTAAAAATAATCGTCGCTACAATACATCCAAACACACTCATTAATCCAAAACTAGTAAAGTACTGCATAATCTCCTGTCCTGAAGCAAAACCTGCACCGACAACTAAACTGACAAACGCCCCTGCAATTTGAATACTCTTTTTCAATTCGCACCTTCTTTATATTTCTATTTATCATAGATACTTTATGTACAGGCAGGTAGAAAACATGCTTGAATATAAAAAGAAGAGAATTTAGGATGAAAATCACCGTAATAAAAAATACTTTAACCGCTATTTTTCTGGACGGTTAAAGTATTATAGAATGAAATATAATTTTTCTAATAACTAAACTTTACACGAACTGATGCGCTTACTGTCATTGTTCCAGGTTCTATCGGTGTCACTACCTGTCGGCTGCTTAACTGCATCGCTTTGTACGGAATCGGAGCGATCGTTTGCTCTTCGATTATTTCCACCGGCACCGTGTGTAATGTGACGCGCATCGTTTTAGCCATAGCTGTTGCTTTCCCCACGGCATCGATCAGAGCAAACTGAAGTGCCTGACGATAGTAAACATCTGTATCCATTATTTTAAACTCGATAGCGGATACATGGTTTGCTCCATTTCGAATTGCCGTATCAATTACCGTACCTACTTGACCAATATCCGCTATTTTTACTGTTATGGCGTTTTGAACCTCGTAGCCCCTTAGCACCTGTCTTCCATCTATGAAATCATACGTTGGAAAGATATTGTAAGCAGTCGTCTGAATGGATTCTTGGGGAATATTTAAAGCCCTTAGTGAATCAATCACACGAGTCATAATAACCGCATTTTCCCGCTGAATCGTGCTGACATTTTCGCCTTGCGTTCGAACTTCGATTTGCACTTGCGCATAATCAGGCTGAGCAATAATTTCACCATTCCCTGTAACAGTCAATTCCCGTATACTGGCGACTGGTTGAAACATCATTTGTGGGTGATACAAGAGCTTCCACCTTTCTTATAGCCGGTTTCTGTTATACTATGCACTTCATTCCTGGGAGTTGTGTAAAGATGTGTGTGAGTTGCAACAACCAAACAGTCCCTCAACCTACATCAACATTTTATTATTCAATAGAAAAGTTCAAAGCATAAAGCTCGATTAACTGATAGCGTTTCCACTGCACTGAATTTAGTCATAAAAAAATACACCTCCAATTGAGATGTTTCTGACAATTGAGGTGCAGTTCATTAAGCTTCAAAAAATTTATAAGTGTTCTTACCCGCCAATTTTGCTTGATATAGAGCTTTGTCCGCATGTTTTAGAATCGTTTCCAGAGCAGATGTATCTTCTACCGTATAATGGACTATGCCAAGACTTGCGGAAAGTTGATATTCGTTATCCCATGTATTGAGATACTCAAGAAGTATTTCAGCCTGTTTGGCAGTTTCTTCTTTAGAAGAAATATGAGGTAAATTTATAATAAATTCATCTCCTCCCAACCTCACTGCAAATACATTTTCGTGATGTTTTATAAATTTTTTAATTCTTGAAGATACAATTTTTAAAATTTGATCCCCTGCATCATGGCCATACAGATCATTTATCTTTTTAAACCCATCCAAATCAAGAAAGAATAAAGTCCCTCCTAATTCTGAATATTCCTTGAAAAACGCGAAAAGAAACTCTCTATTGTAAAGTCCTGTCAAAGAATCTTTATAGGCCAGTTTTTCCAACATTAAATAATATGAAAACATCTTCGCTACCTTTTGAAGCAAACTGATGCTTTTTGTATCAAAGTGAGCAGCATCATGATGTACCACACATAATGTGCCAAACTTTTCCCCATTTGTAAGGGAAATTGGTATACCCAAATAGGAATTAATATTAATTTTTTTGCTTATTTTTTTCAGCTCTTCAAAATCCGTTTCTTTACTGATATCTTCATATATTAACGGTTGATTATTTTCAAAATCAATTTGATTACAAGCCGTTTGATTAAGCTTTACTGCCATTCCTTCAGACAATAAAATATGTGAATCTGCATTTGAAAGCCGAAGAATAACTTGCTCATTCTCGGTGAATGAACTTAAATAAATCAGTTTGTCAGGCATAATTTCCTTAGCTAGTTCTAATACATCACTGGCGAGTTCATTAAAATTTTGATATATCTGTAATTCCTGCATTGGTATCACCATGAAATTACCTCCATTCCAGAATATCCGTTTGAAGTTATAGTTTATGGAAACATTCAAAGTTTTTATAGTAAAGATTTATTATCTTCCATTAATATTAACATAAATAAATATGTCTTTTTCTATAATTAGATTTCTACTGCTTTACCCAGTTTTTTCTATAAATACAGAAATAAAAAAGAAGCAGTCAATTGTAACTGCTCCCTAATTTATCTTTTATTTTTTTGGGGTGATAGTATAAATCAAGAATCTTTTCCATAAAAATTGACCGTTGTATAGAATTGGAGTGATACCATTCTTCCAAGCATTCCTTTAACAGAATACGCTTCTGTTCTTTAGTAAACTGCCCCTCTTTCACCAGATGCCGGACTTCTTTTAAAAACAATAAATATTCCGGATCCATCCCATCAACAATCGCTGCGAATTCGTCACGGAGATTTTTGGCAAGCATCGGGCTAATACCGCTCGTCGTCACCGCAATCGTAATTTCATTTTTCTCATACATTGCCGGAAAATGAAACGAGCTATTGGCCGGATCATCGACAATATTGATCAGCTGATTGGTCTGACAGCTTTCCTTAACCCGTTGATTTACCGCTGTATCATCTGTAGCCGCAATGACGAGAAACGTCCCTTGCACATCACTTTTATGAAAGGATCTTGCAATATGCTCGATTACATCACTTTTCACAAGGTCATGTAAACGTTCCTCAAGTACCGGACTTACGACTGTAATATTCGGTTGAAAGCGTAATAACGACTCGATTCTCTTAGCCGCTATTTTTCCGCCTCCTATTACAATTACTTTTTTATTTCGTATATTGACCATCATCGGTAACATTGTCAACTTCGCACTTCGCTCAGTCCATGAAATTGTCGGCCATCAGTTACTGCTTCTACATAACCTTTACGAATTGTAAAGTCACCGAAATGTTCACCTTCGAATCGCTCTTTTGCATATTCAGAAAAAATTGGCGAAAGAGTATTTAAGATTTCTTCTTCACCGATATTTTCTTTGTAGATTTTGTTTAAGCGCTGTCCTTTAAAATCACCGCCCAAGTATAGATTGTACTTGCCGGGTCCTTTTCCGATAAAGCCGATCTCGCCCATTGCTGCGCGTGAACAGCCGTTCGGACATCCTGACATACGAATACCGATCTCGGTATCACGCAGCCCGTTATCTGCCAGTACTTCATCAATTTTCGTAATTAATGAAGGCAAATAACGTTCTGCTTCTGCCATTGCCAGGCCGCACGTCGGCAATGAGACACAGGCAATCGAATTGCGTCGCAGTGCAGAATAATGCGCACCATCCGTTATGTTGTAAGCCATCAACAGTTTATCAATGACCGGTTTTTTCTGTGGCGTTACATCTGCAATCAGAAGGTTCTGGTTTGGAGTTAAACGAAACACCCCTGTATGCACTTTGGCAATTTCACGCAAGCCCGATTTTAACTGATAATCTTCAAAATCTTTAATTCGTCCATTTTGGATAAATAACGTAAAGTGCCATTTCCCATTTTCCCCTTTTATCCATCCGTACTCATCTCCTGTACGACTGAATGTGTACGGTCTTACTTGTTCAAGCTCCCACCCTAAACGATGATTCAGCTCTTGTTTAATAAAATCCAAACCTTTTGCATCTACCGTATATTTAAAGCGGGCCTTTTTACGTTCTGCCCGATTCCCGTAATCACGTTGGATTGTTAAGATTTTCTCCGCAGTTTCTAGCAGACGGTCCTTTGGAATATAACCAATTAAACGGCCTAATTGCGGGTATGTTTCCTTATCGCCATGCGTCATACCCATCCCGCCGCCGACCGCGACATTAAAGCCCAGTAGCTCGCCATTCTCGACAATGGCAATAAAACCAATATCCTGTGAAAATACATCAATATCATTGCTCGGTGGAACGGCAATACCGATTTTAAATTTACGTGGCAAATACAGTGCGCCGTAAACCGGTTCAACTTCTGTATCCTGTATACCATCATAAACTTTTTCTCCGTCCAGCCATAATTCATGGTATGCACGAGTACGAGGCAATAAATGTTCACTTAACTTCGCGGACCAATTATACACTTCTTCATGAAATGCCGATTGATTCGGATTTACATTACACATTACATTACGGTTTACATCACCGCATGCCGCGATACAATCAAGCAGCACTTCGTGAATTTCCTGCATATACTTTTTGACATTCCATTTCAGAATGCCATGTACCTGGAATGCCTGACGAGTCGTTAGCTTTAGTGACCCATTCCCGTACTTTTCCGCCATCTCATCCATTACAAGCCATTGTTCCGATGTTGCGGCACCACCCGGAGTTCGGACACGGGCCATAAATTGGTAAGCTGGCTCCAGCTTTTGTCTTTCTCGTTCTGTACGTAAATCCCGATCATCCTGCAAATAGCTTCCATGGAATTTCATGAGACGGTTATCATCATCCGGAATTCCTGAACTAATTGGATACTGCATTGTTTTTTCTAAAGTTCCCCGCAAATAATTACTTTCGTCTTTAATACGTTCGACATCATTCGGTTTACCCGGCTGTGGAGGAAGTACGATTTTCTGACTCATATGCCTATCTCCTATCTCTATTAAAATTAACGGTCCATAACAAAAAAATGGTTTAATATACGTCTCGCTGATAACGTTTTTGACTTTTTAGCTCATTAAAAAATAATGTAACTTCTTCTTCCGTTTTGCTGCCCTGTTCCGCAACAATTTTGCGCAATGTTTGATCCACATCATGCGCCATATATTTCTCATCACCACATACGTAGATGACCGCACCTTCATTTAACCATCGATATACTTCTTCAGCATTTTCAAGCAGACGATGCTGTACATAGACTTTCTGTTCTGTATCACGTGAAAAGGCTACAGATAATTTCGTCAATGTACCATCTTTCAGCCAGCGCTGCAGCTCAGTCTGATACAAGAAATCTGTAACAAAATGCTGATCTCCGAAGAACAGCCATGCATTGCTTTCGATGCCTGCTTCAGCACGTTCCTCCAAAAATGAACGGTAAGGAGCAATCCCAGTACCCGCACCAATCATAATTATTGGTGTTTGCGCATTTTCCGGCAGACGGAAATTCGGATTTTTATGAATATAAACCGGAATCTTATCTCCAATTTCAATTCGCTCTGCCACTTGCCCAGACACAACGCCTAAACGTTCACGTTCGTCTACTTCATAGAAAACTTTACCGATTGTTAAATGAACTTCTTCTTCATTTGCCTTTTGACTGCTTGCAATGGAATACAGGCGTACCGGATTTTTACGGAGCTGATCAACAAACTGTTGGGCATTCCAGTTGAAAGGTCCAAAAGTTTGCACAACATCCAGCAAGTCTCGTCCATAAACATATTCCTTTAGCTTTGAATCATCCTCCAGCAATGCCTCAAGCTTATCGTTTTCTGAAAAGACAGCCAGCTTTTGCAGTAATGGCTTTGTCAGTACAGTAATTTCAAAATGTAAAGTGAGTGCTTCATTCAATGATTTAGAATGATTTTTTACCGTCACTACTTCCGAGCCTTCAAAGCCAAGCGATAATTGTAATGCAGTTACCAAATTTGCATCATTTTCAGGAAGAATGCCGACGCTATCGCCCGGTTCATATGTCAAACCGGATCCTTCCAATGAAAGCTCCAAATGCTGAGTCTTCTTATTCGACCCGCGACCATTTAAATTGATGCTTTCCAGTACTTCCGCATAAAAAGGATTATTTTTGTCATAGGCCGATTTTTCACCAGCAGCTACCGCAACCGGTATATTTTGATATTCCAGTTGTTTGCTCGGCGTATTTTGCGCCATTGCTTCCACGACCTGCCCAATCCACTGTGAAACTTGGTCATCATAATCCAAGTCACAATCGACACGCGGAACAATCCGTTTACCACCTAATTTTTCTAGTTGTTTATCAAAATCAAGTCCCGTTTTGCAGAAAAATTCATATGAGCTATCGCCTAACGAGAGAACGGAAAAAGATACCTCCTCCAGTTTCGGTGCTCGCTTTCCATATAGGAAGCTATGGAAGGAGATTGCATTATCCGGTGGATCACCTTCGCCATGTGTACTTGTTATGATGAAAATATTTTTCTGTTTTTTCAGATTATTTGTTTTAAAATCAGACATTGCAGACAGAACGACCTCGACCCCCTGTGACTCTAAAGCCGTTTTCAATTTACCTGCAACTTGTTGTGCATTGCCGGTTTGCGAACCGTATAAAATGGTTGCCTCCTGTTTGACTGCCTCCAGCAATGAAACGGTTTGCCCTTGTTCTGTAACCGTTACTTCAAACGGCTGATTGGAATCTCCTATTGTTTGTATTGCACTTAAATAACCATTTAACCAAACTTTTTGATAGTCCGTTAACGTTGGATATAGCTCATTGATTAACTTTGTCTGTGCCTCGGAAAATGGGCTATTATGCAGATTTAACGTCAAAACTTCCACCTCGCGAATCGTGTTTTATTTCAATCTGATTTTTTCGTTTTTTTCAATTTGTACAACATGACCGTCCTGAATAACTAACGTCACTGTTCCATATTTCACTGATGCAACCGTATCTTTAATCTTCTCAATCGTTTCGTTAATATCATTTGATTTCGTCATGACTAAATGCCTCCTAATTTTCAGATGACCTCTTGCACTCTTTCCAGCAAAACATTCCGAACTTTTTCGTTGTAGCCTAAATGGTTGCATAAAATTACGGAAGATGAATCAAGGTCAAGCGACCGAATTCTTTTTTCGATTCCTACACTTAAAAGTCCCGAAAACAATAAATAAGGTACAATAAAAACTTGCTTCGTCTGCTTGGATCTCAGTTCAACTAATGTCTGATCAAAAGACGGTCCTGCCCCATATAAAAAGCAAGATTTTACTTCTCGGAAACCGTAAGTTTCCTTTAGCTGTTCACTGATTCTCGCCATATCCCTTACAACGGCAATATCGCTGCTTCCTCTGCCGATTAATAAAACTTCTGCGTCAGCATTAATCGGCACCTGCTGTTCAACAATTCTTTCATAAACCGTCTCAATTAAAGCTGGATGAATTCCAAATGGGCGCCCGGTTGAAAAGGTTACGTGCGGATAACGTTCTTTCGCAATCTTAATTTCAGCTGGTATATCTTCATTAGCATGCTGAGCCGTTAATAATAAAATCGGGACAACCGATATATGTGTTGCACCTTGATTGACACATTTTGCAACACCTTCCAGAATATCAGGCTCGACTAGTTCCAAAAAAGCGGTTTCCTGAATTTCAGTTTCTACATAAGATTTTGTTGTTTCCAGAAACTGTATTGCCTCATCTGCGCCCTTTTTCAAGCGTGTACCGTGCCCTACATACAAAATTGCCCTCATCGTACTCACCTGCTTTACACAATTTTTTCCTTTATTCTTTTATCCTGTTGTAATGTTTGCTCATACCATGCTATTTTTTTACGTAATGCCACGACCTGACCCACGATAATCATGCTCGGATTTTTTACATCGTTTACTTGAGCAATCTCAACAATCGATCCTAATGTCCCTGTAATCGTCTGCTGTTGTTCATAAGTTCCCATATGTACTAATGCGACAGGTGTAGAAGCATCCCGTCCAAATGTTAAAAGTTGCCGGCAAATATATGGTAAATTGCCTATCCCCATATAGATAGCTAGCGTATCTATACCTTTTGCCAAACTCTCCCATTGGATGGAATCATCCTTTCCTTCACGCATATGTCCTGTGACAATCGCAAAACTGGAGCCTAAATCGCGGTGCGTAACCGGTATCCCTGCATAGGCTGGTGCAGCAATACCTGAAGTAATTCCCGGCACGATTTCAAAAGGAATGCCATTTTCCGCTAATACTTCCGCTTCTTCAGCACCACGTCCAAAAACGAATGGGTCGCCGCCTTTTAATCGGGTTACCGTTTTACCTTGTAAAGCATGATGAACTAAAGAAAGATTAATATTTTCCTGAATCATCGCATGACGGTTCGGCAATTTCCCGCAGAATATCAACTGTGCGCCGCGCTTTGCATAAGATAGCAGCTCATTGTTAATTAACCGGTCATATAAAATTACGTCTGCTTCTTGTATACAGCGTAAACCTTTTACTGTGATTAAATCGACATCACCAGGCCCTGCCCCAACAATATATACTTTCCCCATTAATTTACTCTCCTTTTTAAAAATAAAAGTCCAATATTTGTATAATAAACCATATGATACATGGAAATTTTCTACAAATCAATAAAACCAAGTAAAAAAATATGAATAATTAGTTTAATAGTGCAAATTGATTATTATTTCATTACGTTAAACAGAAATAGCCTTTCATAAAAATAAGCTAAACATATTTGTTTAGCTTATTTTTTGTTACACAACTTTATAACGACCAAGCAGCTTGCGTCCGGCATATGCGAAAATACGGTCCATAATAAAGCCCATTAATCCTAGTACGACAAGCCCCACAAAAATCCAGTCTGTTTTAAAATATAGTCGAGCATTCCAGATCATAAAACCGATTCCTTCATTTGCCGCAACCATTTCCGCCCCGACAATCGCCATGAACGACGATCCCATCGCAAGCTTCGCACCTGTAAATATGTACGGTATTGTGGCCGGAATTACAACGTAAATAAGCGTTTGAAACTTTGAAGCCCCCATACTTTTAGCAGATAATAATTTATCATTTGAAATAGAAAGGACCCCTGTTAATGTATTAATGGTGATGACAAAAAATGTTGCATAGACAATTAAAAATACTTTTGACTGTTCGCCAATCCCAAACCACAGCATAAATAAAGTAATGAAAGCAAGAGGCGGGATGAAGCGCACAAAGTTAATGACCGGTTCAAACAGTGCCCGCACAAACTTGTTCGTTCCAATAAGAAGTCCAAATGGTACAGCAATTAACAACCCGAGTGTCCATCCAGCCAGCACCCGTAAAAAACTGTAGCCCATATAGAGAAACAATGTCCCATCACTGGCAATTTCAATCGCCCCAATCAATGTTAAATAGGGGCTTGGCAAAAACATCGGTTCGGAAAACATCGATGCAATTTGCCATACAAGCAGAATAAATAACCAGCCAATCATACCGGACTGTAAAATCAATTTACCGATTCTGCTTTTTTTCTTTACCTTTACGACAGGCGCCACTTGCTGTCCTTTTTTCAGTTCAATTGTCGTCATAACCTGCCTCCTATTATTCTAAACAAAGCTTTTATTAAATCGAAAAGTCCTCAAAATGCGTCTGAACTTGCTTATAATGATTGTTAAAATCAATACTTGTTATATCACGAGGATAAGGCAGCTTTACGTCATAAGCCGTCTCGATCCGCGAATTCGGACCGACAGACATTATGCCAATCTTCTGACCTAAAAGAATCGCTTCCTGAATGTCATGTGTCACAAAGATAACGGTTTTATTTGTTTCTTTCCAAATTCGTATGAGCTCATTTTGCATCGTTCGTCGTGTCATTGCATCAAGTGCCCCAAACGGCTCATCCATTAATAAGATTTCCGGCTCATTTGCCAAAACACGGGCAAGCTGAACGCGCTGCTTCATCCCGCCTGACAAATTATCTGGAAACTTTTTTGCATGGCCAAGTAAACCCGTTAGCTTTATGAAAGTATTGGCTATCTTCTTTCGCTTTTCTGGAGGCACCTTCTTCATTTTTAAGCCAAATGAAATATTCTCCTCAACAGTTAACCAAGGGAACAATGCTGAATCCGCTGACTGAAAAACGAAACCGCGTCCATCTCGGTTTTCTTCACGAGAAGTCACAATGTGCAATTCGCCAACCGACAAATCCAAAAATCCCGCAATAATATTCAGCAGTGTTGATTTACCGCAGCCACTTGGACCGAGAAGTACATAAAACTCGCCCTTTTTTATCGATAAATCTACATTTTTTAATACATATGTCGGATTTTCAATATCTGTCTGAAATGTTTTGGCACCATTCTTAATTACAATTGCTTCTTCTGTTATCGTGTTCAGCATTGCCTTTTCCCCCTTAGTTAGTAAGTTACCTTGTCTTTCAATACTTGCTTCGCCGGATCTAGATACAGCTTTTCATCTAAATTAAAATCTTCATCCAAAATACCGCGCTCCAGCAAATATGCTTTCATGTTGGATAAATGTGTATAGTCTTCTTTCGTAAAACCGAGCGTATAGTTCACTCGTTTTAAATCAAGCAGTATGTCTTCTTTTGTAATTTTCAGCTCTTTGTAGCCGATGTCCGCAGTACCTTCCGGGTTCCCCTTTACATATTCAATTCCTTGTTCAATACCTTCAAGTAACTTCCCAATTTCGGCTGAATTTGCTTTTGCAAATTTTCGGTCCACAATTAAATAGCTCGATACACTTAAATCAGGTACAGAACTCAATCGATCAATTTCATGTACTCCATCAATATTTTTGAATTTCTCTATTAAGGCACCGGATCCAATTACGACATCGATATCCCCTTTTTTCATTCCGACTATTGCTTCATCAGGAGTACTGTACGGTATAAATTTAATATCGTCCTCGCTAATACTGTAGTGCTCCAAGTATTTAGCCCATTGGTATTCAAATACCGTTCCTTTTGCAACACCAATTTTTTTCCCTTTAATATCCGCCGGAACCTCTATTCCCTTCACTGCTAGAATTTCAGACAGACTGACAGAGTTGAAATGCTCATCGCTCCCTGTCAGCGATGAAACGACGACGAAATCACCTTTACCTAGCGAGTTCAGTAATGCATAATCTGCCGCCAACCCTGTATCTGCCTGCTTTGTCAAAACAGCGTTCACAGTATCGATTCCGTAGGCAAAATTAGAAAGCTCTACATTCAATTCTCGATCCGCAAAATAATTGTTTGCAGCAGCTGTCCGGATTTGGAACGACCCCCCTGCTGCTGTATCGATTGCTGCCCGAATTGTTTTGGCATCAGCATTGGCTGAATTTGCATCATTCCCGCACGCCGCTAATATTAGCACCATTACAAATAAGAGCAGTAATTGTATCGAACCTTTTAGTTTCATATTTTCACTCTTTCCACTAACTAACTATTTTTATTTTTATACTAGGAATTATGTTCAAAAATTCAAGTTGTAATTTTCTTCGCCACTGTCTCATCATAACGAGCAACGCAAAGCGCACCTTCACCATAAGAAAAAGCTTCTTTAATTTCAGCAACCGAATGTGCACCGCCTTCTGCCGCATTTGGCACACGGAAATCTTTCACATCAATTGGCTTGATCTCTACTTCAACCGGTGTTTCCAATTGTGGTACCCAGTTGTATGGCACACGGTATGCGCGATAGACCATATTTGACCCTCGTTCATTTTTATAGGCAGAAATATATTCCCAAACAATTTCGTGGTCTGCCGTTACTTCAAAAATTCGGCCATTCGAACCTTCTGTAATAAGCGTATTGCCATTTTCCAAACGCTGTGCCGAACTAATATAAGGACTGTAGAATTTATAGGAATCTGTTGGTACTGAATACTTCGCTTCAAGCCCAGTATATTGCCATACAATTTCAAGTGTAATCGGATCGATTTCCAAAATGCGGGAATGGTCGCGGATTGCCACTTTATTGCCATCAACCGAGTTTGGATTCGGTGCGCCGTATCCTCCCCAGCCTCCGTTGTCAAATACTAAAACATTCCCCTCTCCTGGCAAACCTTTTGGAATGATATGTGCATGATGCTGTCCGATTATCCATCCTAAATGTTTTGTCTCCGGTGTGTCATAATCCGGACCAAGTTGCCATACGATTTCCCCTGTCTCTTTGCTTGTAATCGCGATAATATTTGCCTCACGCGCATCCCAAATAATGTTGTCCGGATGGAAACGCTCATCTCCATTATCATAATGGCGGTTCGGACCAACTAATGAAATGGAATTAATGTGAAGCCAGTCGCCTGAATGATTACCAAAGAAACGTCGATTCGGCTCCTCGTAAATTGCCTTTTTTGCTTCATCACTAAAGTTTAGCTCATCGAAATGCTCATGTGCATTCCATTCCCATACGATATTACCTTCCCAATCGACCTCAATGAATGCATCATCCAATAGTGGATGTTTGGAGATTTTTTCGTTGACTACATCACGGTGAACCAAAATCAATGTATTGCCGCCTGTTGTTTGCGGCTCCTGATCTGGTGCCGGGTAACCTACAGGACTGCCCGTACGTTGATAGTCGTGGTGTGCTCGTGCATACCATCTTGCTTCCTTGCCGGGATCTTCAATATATTGATGTTTGTCAAATTTCCATACAACATTACCTTCAAAATCAATCTGGACTAAATCGCCCTCATCCTGGAAGCCATACTGCGGATCACGATTAAACGTATGCCCTAGAACAAAACCACCTGGAAATACTTTGTTCGGGAAGCCGCGTAGCCCTTTCCATAAATGAACTTCTTTCCCGTTCATATCAATCAGTAATGCTCCCTCATTTGCTGCTTGAAAAATTGTAAAACCGCTTGCCGCCTTCTCTGGATTGTAAACTGTCGCTCCTGTCGGATGAATTGTTGGATTTCCCATATATATCGCTCCCTTTTCATTATTTATTTAAGTTAACCGTTTATTTGACGTACAAGTGCTATTCAAACATTGTTGATACCCTCTTTTGTTTAGTTTCCTCCTTCCAAGACAACCGCTTTTAACAAAAGTTAAAATGAAAAGGCACTAAAAATACAGCCTCCTCCAATATGTTTGGTGAGAGGAATGTATTTTTAGCGCCTTTAGTTGTCTAATCAGCACTTTATTAAATTTTTCTTTAAAGGAGTAGTTTAATTATCTAATCCCTAGTAAACTACTTAACTTTAAATGTATTAACAGTATCGTACCGATTTAATTCTTATTCGTCAAGTAGGTTTTTAAAATAATTTAAAATTTCAGATTATTATTTTAGATATTTACAGCATTTATCGGGGAAGACGCTAGATAAAACGGCATGATAAAGATGATACACGTTTTAAATAAAACTAAAAAGACATTCTCCCATTATGAATGTCTTTGTTTTGTCGTAATATTATTTAATAACCCCTTCAAATTCTTCAATAGTCTTACTAAACTTTGATTGAGTTTCTGAGACGGTTCTTTGTAGATCATCTGTTATTTTACTGACTTTTAAAGCTTCACTTGTAATATTTTCTATGTTCGTATTCACATTTTTAATGGCATGATCAACATTGCTGGCCAATTTCCGAACTTCATCTGCCACAACTTTAAAACCGCGTCCCTGCTCTCCTACACGGGCTGCTTCGATTGCAGCATTTAAGGCAAGTACATTCGTTTGCATCGAAATATTACGGATAATTTTAGTCGTATCAGTAATCAAATTAATTTGTTGCTCCAATGATTTTATTGCTTGTATTTTTTCCATAGAATTTTCAACAACAAGATTTACTAACTCTGTTGGCATTTCCTTTAATTGAGAAGTAATTTTTATTGTGCTATTTTCCCGCTCTGTAATATTAGTTGCAATTTTAAGTACAGCTTCTACTTGCCCTTCGTCATCCATAATTGGAATATAGGTAGCTTCCAACCAAAGTAGATTCCCCGTTTTCCCAACCCTTTGGATTTTGCCCTGATACTTTTCCCCTTTACCAAGACAATCCCATAATTCTTCATAGGCACTGCTGTTTCTGAAATCAAGTGTACAAAACTCTTTATGTACCATCTTTTTCATTTCACCTACTGTATATCCTAATGTTTTAGCGAAATTTTCATTTACCCAAATAACCTCTTTGTTTAGGTTAAATTCTATCATGGCCAAATTTGATTCAAGTGCAGTCAATACAGATGTTTCATTTAAAATTTGTGTCGTGCTATTGTTAGGCGGAAAAGTTTTCATCTTGTAGAAGCTCCCTTATGAAGAATATTTTAGTTCTATTATAATAGGGAATTACTCCTACAGTAAAATATTTAACTCCTATTATATTAATTTTATTTATCTTAGATTAGGTTTAATGTCATATGTTTGGAAAATAACTTATTTTATAAAATAAAAAATGCCCTGCAGAGCATACCTGCAAGGCATTTTATAATATATAAGCTAACTGTTCTCATGCCTTTGCTTATTTGCAACATACATCAGCAGAACAAGCATGAGCATTGTCATGATCAAAAATGCAATAGCATCCCAAAACGCGGCACGATCGCCTGTTCCGAGAAGATTTAAATAAATGGTAGTATAAGTATAATAAAGCTGCGGTACAAAATACAACACGGCCAAAATTAATGTTAAAACAACTCCAACTATGTAAAACACACTATACAGACGGATCAAGTTCCATTCTCCATGGAACATTTCTTTATTAATTTCCTCATCTTTTCGTCGTTTCTTAAATCTGGAGTTCAAATAGATTTTGCCGTTTTCCATCAAGTTATAACAGCCTGTTATATTTTCCACAACATAATATACATCGGTTTTCATATAGAAACAGCATTGATAGATAAATTTAATGAAAATATCCAAAACGATGATCCCGAGAATTCCTATAATTCCCGCATCCGGAAAAAGAAGCATTGCACCAAGTGAAAGGAAAAGAATTACTTGCTCAAAGGACAGTCCGGCAAGGTAGAGTATATTTCTCTTTTTGGGATCGAGCTTCCAAGCTTGAGTGAGGTCTGTTTCAAAAACAATAAATATCAGCCGATTTCCAATACTTAATTTAGCCGGCAAGTCATGTGATCGAATGGCAAGGATATGTCCAAATTCATGTATTAAAATTAAAAGTAAAGATATAAATAAATAACTCATAATATTTTGCATCATAGAATCAAACAAAAATATATCTTTATAATGAGGGAAAAAATCCGGATTCAGTATGAGCATGACGATGTTCGCTACGAGCAAAAGCAAGTAGATCTTGTTCATCACCCCATTAAAAAATATGCGCCCCACCGAATGCGGAATCCATAGGAAACCACCCGAACGTGATGTGGATTTAGACCGCTCTTTCTTAACGAGCACACCATCTACTTCTTGAACAAGTCCTAACTCCAACAGCTGTTCTACAAAATCAATTATATCCACTTCTTCATCTGGATATAAATTTTTTAATGCATGTTCAATGGAAACGAGTTTCTCACCTTGTTCCATACGTTTGATGGCATCAACACCAATCTCAGGCAATTCAAAGAAATCCCCGGAAATCGGCTCTTCTACAATATAATGTTTTTTATCTTTTCGAATGGATAACGGATATAACGTTATTTTGGAATGCAAGGATACCTTCAACGTATAGCCTCCTCTACAAATTAAAATAGGATGCTATAATTCTAGCATCCTAACGCTTTACTTACTCATCCTTTTGGAGTATACCAACACCACCAGCAAGTAACCTTAATTTTACTAAGTTTGCGAATTTTCACGTTTTTGCCCTCCTCTCATATCCATACCCTTATGATATATTTTAGATATCTTAATCCATTCGGGGTATATCTGTTTAAATATTTCTATCAGTTGCGGGTCAAATTGGCTCCCTTGCCCATCAATAATTCGTTGATGGGCTTCTTCAATTTGAAGTGCTGGACGATAGGATCGGGATGAAGTCATCGCATCAAAAGCATCTGCGACAGCAGTAATTCTGGCTAAAAATGGAATATCTTCGCCAGTCAATCCATCCGGATAACCTTTCCCGTCCCATCTTTCATGATGATGGTAAATCACTTCAATATTATCGGCAATCCCATCGACATCTCGTATAGCTTCAGCTCCCACTACCGGATGTGTTTTAATTATATCATATTCATCATCAGTCAATCTACCAGACTTTGTCAAAATAGCATCTGGTATATTTACTTTTCCAATATCATGTAAAAGACAAGCATAATAAAAATTATTTAATTCAGAGGGTTTGAACTTTCCTGTTGCTTCTGCCATGTTCATCGCATATGCGGCAACACGTTCACTATGTCCTCGAGTATAAGGGTCCTTCAACTCCAGTATAGCAATAACCCCTTTTACAACGCCTTCCAATTGTTCATCATATGAGTACTTTAATGCTTTAATATAATTTAAAAATCGATGTAAGAGGAGGAAGGAAATAAAGGATAATACAGCCATTATACTAATCGGAAATAAAACTAGCGGATCCTGTATAAATAATCCAACCAGAATATACTTTAATATTAAACCACCAGTTATATAATATGTAAATTTCTTATTCACAAAGATTGGTGAGAAAAGTATAATTACAAGTTCTACCATGTTTCCACTAGTGTAAGGAAGCGCACTATCTTTATAATATAATATATCAGAAATTAAATTAGTTGAAAAATAACCAAAAAATACAATATATTTTACTAATTCTACTTTTCCCTTTTTAATTAAATAAATAGAAAAAGGGATAAGCGCAATGATAATAATATATTTAGCATACATAAAATCGTACACTACTCTACTATTTGCTCCAACATTATTCCACGGAAATGCTGGAAAAAGGTTATAGTAGAAGATTTCATAAACAAAAAATACAATATAAAATAACCATGAAAACAATACTGTGGAATTTTTTTCTTCTTGTAATAATGATGATTTCTTCATTTTTTACCTCGCAATTTTATTGCCAATCAAAATAGCCCTTATGTTCCACATACTATTATAACACGAGATTAGAAATTGGTTCTATATATCTATGAATTAAATTTCTCACTTTTATATTAATTTACTCTTTTAAACAAAATATATTCACTTTGTACCTATTAACTAATAAAACAGGAATTTATTTACTACTATTTCATTAAGCCTATCTTAACAATACTCTTTTATATAATACAACTCAATTCCTAATTTTTTTCATTTTCCATTAATTTATGTTTATATAAAAAATTTAGTCGAGACTGAACCAAAAGACTCAATAACCGAAAAGCTTTTTATATACCTATAAAATAAAAAGACCTAACCCATAATTATGATTAGGTCTTTTCTTATTGATATAAATTTTAAAACGGATATTCTCGTGGGTCTGTCTGAACAGAGATCCATTTTGTCGTTGTAAATTCATGGATTGCCCATTCGCCGCCATATCGGCCTAAACCTGAAGCTTTCTCTCCGCCAAAGGCAACGATTGGTTCATCATTGACTCCCTGATCGTTAACATGAATCATTCCTGTAACTATCTGTTTTGCCACTTCGACACCATGTTCTGTTGTACCGGCATGAACGGCACCGCTCAATCCATAGTCACTGTCATTGGCAACGCGAATTGCTTCTTCCTCACTATCTACAACGATTACACCCACTGCAGGTCCGAAAATTTCTTCCTGAGCTATCGGCATATCATTCGTAACATTCGTCAAAATAGTTGGAGCTAGTACATTACCTTTCACTTCCCCTTGAAGGGCGTATTCTGCTCCTTTTTCAATACTTTGGTCGATTAATCGTTGAATTCGGGAGATTTGTTTATTATTAATAAGCGGACCGACAACCACATCATCATTTCTTGGATCTCCGTATTTAATTTTGGATGCTCTATCCACAAATGCTTTTAGAAACGATTCATATACCGGGCGTTCAACAACAATCCGATTCAGCGACATACAAATTTGCCCGCTGTTTAAAAATTTACCGAAGGCAGCAGAAGCAGCTGCTCTTTGCACATCAGCATCTTTCAAAACGAGCATGACATTGTTCCCGCCAAGTTCCAGAGCGACACGTTTCAGGTTTCTTCCACATAGCTCCCCAATATGGCGCCCTACCTGTGTAGAACCGGTAAAAGAAATAATTTGAGGAATCGGATGTTCAACAAATGCATCTTTAATTTCTGATGAGCTGCAAACCGTTATATTTAGTAATCCTTTAGGGATACCAGCCTCTTCAAAAATTTCACCTAGAATGAGTCCGCCTGATATCATCGTCTGCAGATCAGGTTTAAGCACAGCCCCATTGCCTGTTGCCAAAGCAGGAGCAAGGGAACGCATCGTTAAATGAAACGGGAAATTAAACGGACTAATGATCCCCACTACCCCAGCAGGATTATGATAAACCCGGTTCTCTTTCCCAGGAATAATGGATGGCATTATTTGTCCATGCATCCGGAGAGGAAATGTAGCAGACTCTTTCATAATGCCAATTGCGCCACTAATTTCAATGTTCGCTTTTGTATGGGAAGCCCCATTCTCCTCCACTAAAATCTGCACGATTTCTTCTCTACGTCGTTCTACAATTTGTGCAGCTTTTTCTATGATTGCTTGTCTTTGATAGGCATTGACCTGCGCCCATTCTTCTTGTGCGTCTTTGGCAGCCTTATACGCCTCATCTATGTCCATTTCATTTGCCAACCGAATTTCTGCAATCGTTTCCTCATTATATGGATTCTGATCAACGTAAACTCTTTCGCTGTTTCCTTCTCTCCATTCGCCACCAATAAACTGTTTGTTCCATTTTTTATTCATAGGTACCTTCCTTTCCAATTAACGCAGTTTCCTCAAGATGCCATGCTTCTTATTTGAATGCATGTCCATATAACTTTAATTACCCTTGATTCGCCATTTTATTACCACAAATATCTGTTTCTTTTATTTATCCTATAACATAAGCATTTTCCCACGTTAGTATAAGTGAAAATCTTCACAATATACGTGTTTTATGGATACATTTTGAAATACGATTGAAATAAACTGAAAAACACACCATCAATTAATGTAATAAAATAGGAATTTTAAAAGCGTACTATGCTATGTTGCCGAAGAAGCCAGATGCTTGGGCAGAAATGATTGTGTAGCTTGATTCAAAAGAGAGTGTGGAGTTGTTGAAGATTTAGTAACGATTCATGGCTACCTAAATTGAACATATGTCGCTTAGTTACTATAATGTAAAAAAGCTGCCGCCTGCATAATACAGACGGCAGCTTTGATTGTTGCCTTAGTTATTACCTTTTACCTTTATCATAAATTTCACCTAATGCTCTCGGAGCACGATTTGATTTAGAAAAGAAGATTAATAACAATAAAGTTAATACATACGGTAAAATCATAAACAAATCAGTGTAACTACTAGGTAATGCCATCACTTGCGCAATATATGTTCCGCCGGATTTTGCAAAACCAAATAAAAGACAAGCAGCTAATGTAGGAAGGATTCTCCAGTTACCGAAAATTAACGCAGCAATTGCTAAGAACCCATACCCCATATATATGTTTGAAGAAAAGTTAGCTGAAATTGAATAGGCAAAACACATACCCGCTAAACCGGATAATAAACCGGATATTAAAACCGCAGAAAAACGGACTTTCAATACATTTACACCAGCTGCATCAACTGCATGAGGATTATCCCCACTTGCTCTAAGACGCATACCGAAGCGTGTTTTATATAAAAGGTACCAAGCAAAAATAGCAATTAATACGATAATTACTTGGAAAGGATACACATCGGTAAAAATCGCACCAATCACAGGTATATCACCTAATCCTTCAATCGTAAATCTTTCGGATACACCTAACCGGAACTTGTCCGAAGCTGCTCCAAAAACAAGTGCATTTATTTGCGTTGTGAGGAAAGCAGTTAGAGCTAATGCTAAAATATTTATTACAACACCACTTATTACTTGATTTGCCTTAAACTTAATACACAGTATTGCATGGATTACGGAAAAACTCATTCCACCAATCATTGCAAAAATAAGTGACACATAAAACATGTTTTGAACATCTGTACCTAAAGCATTTGCGATTAAAACAGCTGACAGCGCTCCAACAAATGCCCCGAAACCTTGAAAGCCTTCAAGTGCCAAATTCGTTATTCCACTTTTTTCACTAAATATTCCACCTATTGCCATTATAAAAAGTGGCAGTGCAAAGGATAATCCATCAATAATTATTGTACTCATTATGATTCACTGTCCTTTCGTTCCACTTCTTTGTCCTTCAAGCGGCTTACTTTATGTTTCACGTACACACCACATGCACTAAATAACAAGATTAATCCAATAATTACAGAAGCAATTTCTTGTCTGATTCCAGCTTGTGAACTCATATACGTGCTTCCCTGATCAATCGATGAGATGAGGAATGATGAAAAAATAATCCCGATTGGATGAGAGTTCCCTAATAGTGCAACCGCAATCGAATCAAAACCGATCGTTGATAATACTTTTGGCTGTATGGAAGAATAGTAGCCTAAATAAAACGTTACACCTGCAAGCCCAGCCAAACTTCCTGAAATAATCATCGCTAAGATCATATTTCTCCCGACTTTAATTCCTGTATATTTTGCTGCATTCCGATTGGAACCAACTGCTTTAATTTCAAAACCAACGACTGTTTTATCCATAATAAATTTTATTAAGATCGCAACCATAATAGCTAATAGGAAGCCTAATGGGATATCCATTTTCAAGTTTGCGATTTCAACATTTACTAACGTTAATCTTGCAGCTTCTGAAATATATTGAGATTGTCTAGAAACCGGATCAATATAATACAGTTGAATAAAGAAGCTTATAACATATTGGGCAATATAATTTAACATAATTGTAGATACAACTTCATGAATGTTAAATCGGTATTTTAGCCACCCTACTAATCCTCCCATTAGTCCGCCGGCAACAATTCCGATTAACAGTACAAGAGGTTTAGCAATAAAAGCATCTAATCCACTGTAACCAACGATTATCGTTGCCAAAAAACCGGAGAAGAGCATTTGCCCGGAAACACCAATATTAAATAGACCTGCTTTTAATGCGACAGCAACCGCCAAACTTGCAAATACAAGTGGCGTCATTGCGTTAAGCAAACTTAAAAAATCAGTGAGCATGCTCTTGTAGCCAGCATAAGACTCCTTAGGCAGGATTCCTGCACCTTGGAACAAGTTATAAAATGCTTGTAACGGATTTTTACCAAGTAACAGAATGACAATTGCCGCGGCAACGAAACTAATTAATATAGACGCAACTGGTATTGTAATCGGCTGCCATTTCTCATTTCGTATTGGCCAAAACAGACGATAACTTAAGCTTGTTTTCTTTTTATCTTTTTTCATGCTTTGCCCCCATCATGTATTCGCCGACTTCATTTGTAGTTAACGATTCACTGCTTGCAATTTTTTGAAGCTGGCCATTAAAAATAACGCCGATCGTATCCGCCACATTCATAATTTCATCCAATTCCAATGAAATGAGTAAAATCGCTTTACCTTGATTCCGTTGTTCAATAATCATGTTATGAATATTTTCAATCGCGCCAATATCTACTCCCCGTGTTGGCTGAACGAAAATCATAAGTGGGGATTGTAGTTCGATCTCACGAGCAATAATTGCTTTTTGCTGATTACCGCCACTCATCGAACGAACTTGCGTTTTACTCCCTTGTCCACTTCGAATATCAAATTGATCAATTAACTGGCTGCCAAATTGATCAAATTCCTGTTTATTTAAAATTCCTTTGTTAGAAAATGGTTCTCTATAATACTGCTTTAATGCCAAGTTTGTTGATAGATCAAAATCTAAAAACAGACCGTAACTTTGTCGATCTTCAGGTATATAGGATATTCCAGTTTCGGTTCTATTCCTTATACTGTCATGTGTAATGTCCTTGCCGTTGAGTAATATGTTACCTCCACTGACTTTCGTCAATCCTGCAATCGCATCGGCTATTTCAACTTGGCCATTATCAGCAACACCTGCAATCGCAAAGATTTCTCCACTGCGTATCGTAAAGGAAACATCTTTGACTACTTCAAAGCCGTCCTCATTTTTCACGGTTAAATGTTCTATCTTCAATACTTCTTCTTTAAATTGCGGAGGTACTTTTTCTGATTTAAAGCTTACCTCTCTACCTACCATTAATTGAGCCATATGATTCACAGAAGTTGTTTTTACATCCAATACATCCACTAATTTGCCTTTGTTCAATACCGCGCAACGATCGGCTATTTTCTTAATTTCATCTAACTTATGTGTAATTAATAAGATTGTTTTTCCACTGTTTCGCAGACCTTCTATAATACCAAGTAAAAAATCGATTTCCTGCGGTGTTAAGACTGCTGTAGGTTCGTCAAAAATCAGAATTTCTGCTTCACGGTAAAGCACCTTTAAAATTTCCACACGTTGCTGCATCGAAACAGTTAAATCTGCTATTTTTTTTGTCGGATCCACCTCTAAACCAAAATTCTTTGATAGTGCCTCAATTTTTCGATTGGCATTTCGAATATCGACGTACGGAAAGATACCGGCAAATTTTTTGATTGGTTCAACTCCTAAAATAATATTCTCTGTAATCGAATAATCGGCAACTAACTTAAAATGTTGATGGACCATTCCGATGTTAAGATTTGCTGCATGGTTAGGCGAGCTAATTTGAACTTTTTCTCCCCGAATATGGATCTCTCCACTATCCGGTTCGTACAAGCCACTTAGCATACTCATCAATGTTGACTTGCCTGCACCATTTTCACCAAGTAAAGCAAAGATTTCTCCTTTTTTAATGCCGATGGATACATCATCATTTGCTACTATTCCAGGGAATCTCTTAGTGATATGTTTCATTTCTATAATATAGTCAGACATCGTTCGGTCTCCTTTATCACAATAGTAGGAAAAATAATAGAAGTTCATCATTCCTCTAATCGTTCATTTAGGAAATGATAAACTTCTATTTTATTTTGTTTCTAATTCATCTTATAAACCTGGAAACTTTTCCGGCGAATGTTCATTAAAATTAGAAGCAGGTACAATTGTGCCATCTTTCACTAATTCGTAAGCTTCATTCATTTTAGTTAGTGCATCCTCTGAAAGTTGATGACGACCTTCTTCTTTAATAAAACCAGTGGAATCTGTGTCTGCATAGAGAACTACATTTCCTCCTTTAAAACTGCCGTCTACTACAGAATTTAGCGCCTTTTCAATATTCATAGCCATGAATTTCACACCAGATGTAAGTACGATATTTTCAGATCCATTTGCCCCTTCGTCAAATTGGTCAACATCTACACCAATAACTTTTACATCGTCTTTTGCTTCCTTTACTGCTGTAAATACGCCATTACCAGTACCGCCTGCTGCAACGAAAATAATATCTGCACCTTGTTTGATTAATGCATTCCCGATAACTTTACCAGTTGCTTCGTCTGCAAATGATCCTGCATAGTTACCACCAACATCGGCACCTGTTACATCCGTCCCTGCATAACCAGATAACTCGATAAGTTCTACATTTTTTCCATAAACTTTATTCGCGTAGTTTACGCCTGATTCAAAGCCAAATTGATAATTTACATTGGATGGATAAGCAATTCCATTTACGACTGCTACTTTGTCAGTTTTTGTTTCAAGTGCTGCAGCTACGCCAGCAAAGAAACCACTTTCTTGTTCAGCGAAATTCATCGCATAAATGTTTTCGAAATCTGTTTGGCCATCTACTGGAGTTGGCTCAGAATCATTTAAAATAAAGATTTTATCCGGATTTTCTACAGCGATATTAGAAATCCCGGCAAATTGGAAACCAGGTGTTACAATAACATCATAATCCGCTACAATATCAGCAACGGCTTGTACAGCTGCAGCAGGATCACCCGTTTCTTCTTTAACAGCCTTTACTGTTGCTGTAGGATTATTTTCGATAAAGCTTAAAATACCGTTATAGTTATCTTCATTAAAGTTCCCATCGTCTACGCCTGAAGGACTTGTTACAATGGCAATTTTCAACCCTTCTTCACCAGAATTAGATTCTTTCCCATCAGCTGAATCATTCCCGCATGCTGCTAGAACAGCAGTCATTAAAGCCATAAGTAATAACATCGCTATGTTCTTCGTACTTTTTATCATCTTGAAATTTACTCCTCCTGTTTATCTTGTTGTTAGTTTGTAAAAATTAAAAAGCACCGAGTTTGTTAAACCGGTGCTTGACACAAGGTATGTACATAGTGGAGAGGATATAGAAGATTAGATTATCCCCTTATATCTATACATAACCTCGTAGTCAAGCTATTAATGGTAGCTTGGTAGAAACTCTCGGGCCATATCCCCAATATTATACGAGAATAATATTAAATTTTCACAAACTCATAGTAACATCTGTTATTTAAACTGTCAACAAAACACGAACTATTTTTAAATAAATAAAGAAAATATTCGTTAATAGACAGAATAGTTGTAGATTCCAATACAATTTACGCATAATTTTAATTAAAAAAATGCCATTTAATTCAAATTAATTTACATTTAATTCACTAATTTCAATAAAATCCATTATAAATAACAAGGAAAATATTATGCATTTTATAACTTTTTTCATTTTCCAACTGGAAACATAAAATAGATCGGAGCATAGTAACTTTTTTTAGCTTACAAATTACAAAAATACGGGTAAGAAATATAAGAGAGTTGTTGCAAATGGGAGCGATGAGCGATTGAGCTTCCCCTTCGCTTTCAAAGCCAACGATGGAAGGAGTGTTTTAGTTGAGTAAAAAGAAAGAAATCAAAAAATTAAAAGATCATGCATTTGCAGATCTTTGTTTAATCGAAAAAGAATTTCAGCAAATTGTAAAAAATACTTCGAATAAAGCTGGTACTTTTAAATGGCTGGAGCTATTAAGCGATTATGAATTGGAGGAATTTTACGGTCGGCGCAGAGACCGTAAATACGCTACGCTCACAGTTGAGTTATATTCATTAATAGAACAACTGTTAAAAGACATTTATAAAGTTATTTTCAAACGTAAATATAAAAATAAATCGGATAACAATATAATTCTTGATTTAGAGGAACAGTTGGGTGATAACTTAATTTTTAAGAATAATACTAAATTATTGGCGAATCTCAGAAGTTGTATTGTTCATGAAGAATTCTCTTTAAGGGCTGCAAGAAAGAAAATAAACATTAAAAAGAAAAATAGAATATTATTTAAACAATTAATGAAAGATGTTGATCTGTATATAGAAAATATAAAGCTGAAATAAAATCGGGCTTTCTTATTTGAAGGTCCTTTACTACTAATTACGAGCAATTTCAGCCTTCCATAATTGAAGGCTGATTGCATCGGTAAACTGCCTCTTGTGCCAAAAGTATTTTTCATGGGTTTTTAAAGAAAAGTAAATTATTTCGATTCAACCACTTACCTTTACTTAAATTAACCAAAGCCGAGTTTAATACTCAAATTCTTTCAGGTATTTCTAAAAATTTCTCCGCTAAATAAACACCCTTTGTTTGTTTATTTTTAGTTTCCTTTAATCTAATTGTAACGGATTTATTGAAAAATTTTGGGTCAAAATAATAGCAGAGATCCGTCTCCGGACAATAAACACAGTAAAAGTCAATTTGCGATTTATCGACATCCTTCATTTGTACGCCATTTTTAGTCGAGTAGCATTGTTGAAACTTTACATACATCGTTCCGTTTTCTTTCATATTGCGATACTTAACTTGTATTCTCCAAAATTGTTGTTCTTTGTATGCTACGATATCAAAAGGTGCATGCTCAGTCTGAGGCAGCAACACCAAATAACCTCTTTCAAATAAATCCAATTGGCTTTTTAATACCGCTAAATCTCCTTTTGTTTTTGTATGATGAAAGTACATGCAATCACCTCCATAAGGAACATTTGTTCTTATTTTAATCTACTAGTTAATTTTTTGCAAAAAAAAACCATCAAACTTGTTTAATTCAAGTTTGACGGTTTTATGTACGTCCCAGGAGGGATTCGAACCCCCGACCGACGCCTTAGCTTACCACTATAGTTTTCACTACTTATACATGTGTATAATTTGTTGGTCTGGACTATAACTTCACCATTTCAGGTGCGACACGTTTAGTCTCTACGGAACCTCTCACAATTAAATTGCTGCAATCATTTTACCTGCATAAAGCCATTCAAATGATCTCGTTTCCTCGGTATTGCCATCAGCATGATCTGTTAAGGGTTTACCGATACGGTGTCGTCCACTTTATACGTTCATTTTCCGTATAAAGGCTCCTATATACTTAAAGGGCGTTGCTCTATCCAGCTGAGCTACTGAGACATGTTTCTCATCACCAATTGGTAATTAAGACATTTTTTATTATATGGTACATTTCATTTAAAGTCAACAACCTAATTCAAAAAAATTATTATTTAACTAAAATAATTTTCTGTTCTCTAAATTCTGCATTAAAAAAGTGAAGTCCTCTTTAAATCAAGACTTCACTTTGATAATTAACGCTCATAAAATAATTCATCAATCAAATTATTATTATCATCATAACATTGTAATGTAAAATGCGTTGGAGTTGTTGTAAGTGTGACAAATGATTTTTCTTTTATCCGTCGAGGCTTCAGTAAGCTACCCGGATTAATAAATAAAATGTCATCGATATATTCCGCGCCAAGTATATGTGAATGACCAAAACATACGATTTGTGCGCCGACTTCCTTTGCGCGGTAAATCAGTTTCATCGGAGAGTTTTTCACATCGTATAAATGCCCGTGTGTCACATACACACGATCTCCATTTACCTGAAACAGCATCTCCTCCAAATAGTTCTGGTCATGATCACAATTACCTTTCACACACTCTATCCCTTGCATAAGAGGATGCGCATACGGCAATTCACTATCGCCACAATGGATCACTTTATACGCATCTGGATGGTAGCCCTTTACACGTTCAATGATTTCCTCGTCACCATGTGTATCACTCATAATCAATAGCTTCATTCGTATCCACATCCTTTACATTTCTATTCTTAGTGTGACAGCATTGAAATAAAAATTCAATCGTTATTAAACAAATTTTTACAATTTCCAACAATTGCCGGAATTGTTATTTCAGAAATTCCGCTAACTGCAATGCCAGTTTACGAATGGCATTGCCTCGGTGTGAAATGGCACCTTTTTCTTCGGCAGACAGCTCAGCCATATGCTTTTCCAATGCAGGTACATAAAAAATCGGGTCATAACCGAATCCGTTTGTTCCCTTCTTTTCATATGCTATCATGCCTTCACATGTGCCAAATACCGTTTTCGTTTCCATATTCGGACCTGCAATCGCCAATGCACAGCAGAAACGGGCTGTACGCTGGTCTTCCGGAACGTCCTTCATGTTTTCCAGCACTTTCACCATATTCGCTTCATCGTCATGATCACCGGCATATCGTGCTGAATACACTCCAGGCTCACCATTTAATGCATCGATCGCTAAACCGCTGTCGTCAGCAATTACAATTTGACCGAGCATCTTCGCTAATGTTTCCGCTTTTAAAATTGCGTTTTCTTCAAAAGTCGTACCTGTCTCTTCAATTTCCACATCTGGAGCAACCTCAAACATTGTGACAACTTCATAGCCGAATGGTCCGAATAGTGCTTCAAAGTCTTTCGCTTTTCCTTTGTTCTTTGTTGCGATTACTACTTGTTTCATTATGCTTCCACCTTTCCGATCAAGTTTGCGGTGTCACCTAGTGCTGTTTTCTGCATCTCGATTAGCTGCGCAATCCCGGCTTCTCCTAAATCGAGCAATTCATTGAGTTCTGAGCGGCTGAATGTCGCTTCTTCGCCTGTTCCTTGTAACTCCACAAATTCGCCGGCACCTGTCATAATAACGTTCATATCGACTTGTGCAGCTGAATCTTCTACATAGTTTAAATCCAAAACTGCGCCAATATTTTCTAGTTTTCCGACACTAGTTGCAGCTAAATAATCTGTTACTGGAAATTTCACGAATGGCTTGTCAACGCCTAATTTCGCAATTGCCTGTGTCATCGCTACAAATGCACCTGTAATCGATGCCGTACGCGTTCCACCATCTGCCTGAATCACGTCACAGTCAATCCATACCGTTTTTTCGCCAAGAGCTTCTAAATCAACGACAGCACGTAATGCACGGCCGATTAAGCGTTGAATTTCCATTGTGCGGCCACTTACCTTCCCTGCAGAGCTTTCACGACGTGTGCGTTGCTCTGTAGCGCGTGGTAGCATGGAATATTCAGCCGTAATCCAACCTTTACCTTGTCCACGTAAAAAACCAGGTACTTTTTCTTCAATCGTTGCAGTACAAATCACCTTTGTATTTCCAACGGTTATTAATACCGAGCCTTCCGGATGCATTAAATAATTATTATCAATTTGAACTGGACGTAATTCATTCACAGCTCGTAAGTCATGTCTAGTCATTCGTGACCTCCTCAATTTGTTCGCGCACTTATCTTATCACAATTTAAGGAGTGTCTAAAGCAGAAAAGCAAGACATAGAAGGAAAAAGCTCAAATTAGACAAAATGCCTAATCTGAGCTAACAACTATTTTTCAAATGTAATTTTACGTATATCCAATTCACCTTTTTCCAGCCAACGTTCTGCTATGGAACGGAAAATCGGCACGGAACCAGATGCATGCAGAATATGCTTGGGCGGTTCTTCATCTGTTCGTAATTGTCCTGTATAGCTTAAAATCGCTTCGACATCTTTTGCCGTTTCTTCGGCAGATGACAGGACATGAACTTGTGAGCCTACTGCTGCCTCAATTTGCTTTTGTAAAATAGGATAATGTGTACAGCCTAAAATGACTGTATCAAATCGCTCATCTTCAAGCGGCTTTAACCCTTTCGCAACGAGATCATACGAAAATTGGCCTTCGTATTCGCCACTTTCAACGAGTGGCACAAATGTAGGACAGGCAAGTGGAATTATTTTCGCTTTTGTCGACAATGATTTCACCGCTTCTTCATATGCGCCACTTTTGATCGTGCCTTCTGTCGCTAATACGACAACTTCATTGCGCTTTGTCTTTTTTATGGCCGCTCGTGCCCCTGCATTAATAACTCCTAAAACCGGAAATGGCATATGTTTTTGCAGACTTTCCAATGCAACGGCAGTCGCAGTATTACATGCAATGACAAGCATCTTCACATTCATCTTTTCGAGCGCTTTTGCCATCTCCCATGTAAAATTGCGGACTTCTTGCTTAGTGCGTGGCCCGTAAGGACATCGCGCCGTATCACCTATATAATATATTGTTTCATTCGGCAAAAGCTCCATAATCGCTTTTGCCACTGTTAATCCGCCAACTCCGGAATCGATAACACCAATTGGGGCATTCACTTGTACCGCCTCTATCCTATTTCATTAATAAATGTAGTTTTTGTAATGTTCTTGATAATTGTTCAAACTCTTCAGCGTTAAATTCCTGTGTAATATCCCGCAAATAATTTTGACGCTTAAAAATTACTTCTTCGATAATTCTTTCGCCTTCAGGTAAAAGATGAATCCGTACAACACGTCGATCATTTTCGTCACGTACACGCTGTACCAATTCATTTTTCTCCATCCGGTCCACTAAATCTGTTGTTGTCGAAAATGCTAAATACATTTTCGTCGACAAGTCACCGATCGTCATATCCCCTGATTCATGCAACCATTGCAATGCAATAAATTGCGGAGGCGTAATCGTATAATTGCTTAAAATTTCTCGACCTTTTTGTTTGATTAAGTGTGAAATATATCTCAGTTCTTTTTCCAGGATTGCTACAGATTCAGAGCTATGTGTGCTGTGATCTTTCATCTACTCCATTCACTCCTCGATGCGTTTCATAGTTCTATTTTGAAGTTTTTTTTATAAAATAGCAAGCATCGAATCAGTATATTGACAATTCCTGAAGTCTCAAAAGCTCAAGAATCGCTTGCGTACGACTTGATACACCCAGCTTTTGAATCGTATTGGAAATATGATTACGAACGGTTTTTTCACTAATGCCTAGCTTCGTTGATATTTCCCGTGTTGAATAGTCCTTTATTAATAGCTCAAAAATCTCACGTTCTCTTTTTGTTAACAGCGAACGATGCTGCGGACGATTCATTTTGCAACACCCTCCTATCCTCTTCTTTGTACATTATGTCGAAAATACAAAGCAGGTGAGGGCATTTAACTATTTCCCAAGCAATAATTTTTTTTGCTCTTCCAGTAGAGGGACACCTTTCCCCGTGTCACTGCTCAATTGTACAAGCGTTCCGCGCCCCGTATAGCATACTTCATCTTTTTCATTTTTCACCAAATAATGCAAATCAATTGAAGACGTGCCGATTGATGCTGTTTTAACAAAAATTGTAAGTTCTTCATCAAAGAACACTTCTTTCAAATAATCGCACTGAATGTCTGCCACAACGAGCATATTTCCTGTTTCCGATCCAGCAGTAAAATTAAATCCTAATGCTTTAAAATATTCGATACGTGCATACTCGAAATAGGCAAATACTTTTGTATTGTTTACATGCCCGTACATATCTGTTTCTGAAAATCGTACCTTTACCTTTGTAGAAAATGAAAACCCTGCCATCCACTCTGCTGCATCCTGAATATATGTAGCTCGCATAAAAAATTCCCCCTTTGTTTGATTAGCTCATCATCCCCTGACAATGAATACCCATTCATTATAGCATAATTTGTCAGAAGCAAAAAGCGATCAAAACAAAAAGACCCTCACCGAAGTGAGGGTCAATTATATTCATTCGATTAGTCAACCATGTGGTCAGAACCGAAGAAGTTTTTGAACATTTGAACTGTTGTTTCACGGTTAAGTGCAGCAATAGATGTTGTTAAAGGAATACCTTTTGGACAAGCAGCTACACAGTTTTGAGAGTTACCACAGTTTGCAAGACCACCGTCGCCCATGATTGCATTTAAACGCTCGTCTTTATTCATTGCACCAGTTGGGTGTGTGTTGAATAAACGTACTTGTGATAAAGCAAATGGACCGATGAATGATGCTGATTCAGACACGTTTGGACATGCTTCCATACATACACCACAAGTCATACATTTTGATAATTCATAAGCCCATTGACGTTTGCGCTCCGGCATACGAGGACCTTCACCTAAATCATAAGTACCATCGATTGGTACCCATGCTTTAACTTTCTTAAGTGCGTTAAACATGCGCTCACGGTCTACTTGTAAGTCACGGATAACCGGGAAAGTTTTCATTGGCTCTAAACGAATTGGTTGAGTTAACTTGTCTACTAATGCTGAACAAGATTGTTGCGGACGTCCATTGATTACCATTGAACATGCACCACAAACTTCTTCCAGACAGTTCATATCCCATGATACTGGAGTCGTTTTTTGACCATCAGCAGTAACAGGATATTTTTGAATATGCATTAGAGCAGAGATAACGTTCATACCAGGACGGTAAGGAACTTCGAACTTTTCAACGCGTGTAGCACCATTCTCATTGTCTTGACGAACGATTTCTAACTTAACTGTTCTACCAGTATTTACTGTTTCCACTGTTTAGTTCCCCCTTCTACGCTGAGTAGTCGCGTTTACGTGGTGGAATTAACGAAACGTCTACTTCGGCATAAGTAATAATTGGTTCGCCCGTTGCCGGATCGAACTTCGCCATAGTTGTTTTTAAGAAGTTTTCATCATCACGTTCTGGGAATTCAGGCTTGAAGTGAGCCCCACGAGATTCGTTACGTAATAATGCACCCTTAGTCATAACTTTAGCTAAATATAGCATGTTCTTTAACTGACGAGTGAAGTGAGCACCTTGATTCGACCATTTTTGTGTGTCGTTAATGTTGATGTTTTCCCAACGCTCTTGAAGCTCAGTTAATTTCGCATAAGTTTCTTCTAATTTTGCGTTTACACGTACAACAGTCATGTTGTCAGTCATCCACTCACCAAGCTCTTTGTGTAGCAAGTAAGCGTTTTCTGTACCATCCATATTAAGAATAGCTTCCCATTTCTCTGTTTCTTCCTGTACGCGACGCGTGTAGATTTCTTCAGGTAAATCTTCTGCATGCTTTTTAAGTCCTTTAATGTACTTAACAGCATTTGGACCAGCAACCATACCACCGTAAATCGCTGATAATAATGAGTTCGCACCTAAACGGTTTGCACCATGTTGTGAGTAGTCACATTCACCTGCAGCGAATAAACCAGGGATTTCAGTCATTTGGTCATAGTCAACCCATAATCCACCCATTGAATAGTGTACCGCTGGGAAGATTTTCATCGGTAATTTACGTGGGTCATCACCTACGAATTTCTCGTAGATTTCGATAATACCACCTAATTTAATATCTAATTCATGAGGATCTTTATGGGATAAGTCTAAGTATACCATGTTTTCGCCATTAATACCCAATTTTTGATTTACGCACACGTCAAAAATCTCACGTGTTGCGATATCACGTGGTACTAAGTTACCGTAAGCAGGATATTTCTCTTCTAAGAAGTACCAAGGCTTACCGTCTTTATACGTCCAGATACGTCCACCTTCACCACGAGCAGATTCAGACATTAGACGGTTTTTGTCGTCTCCAGGAATCGCTGTTGGGTGAATTTGAATCATTTCACCGTTTGAATATGTTGCACCTTGTTGATAAACAATCGATGCTGCAGAACCAGTGTTGATTACTGAGTTTGTTGTTTTACCGAAGATAATACCAGGACCACCTGTTGCCATAATTACAGCATCAGAACGGAATGAGCGAATTTCTTCAGAACGTAAATCTTGTGCTACGATACCGCGGCAAACGCCTTCGTCATCAAGCACCGCACCAAGGAATTCCCAGTGCTCATATTTCGTAACTAAACCAGCTACTTCGTGTGCACGAACTTGCTCATCTAGGGCATATAATAATTGTTGACCAGTTGTCGCACCAGAGAATGCTGTACGGTGCATTAACGTACCGCCGAAACGACGGAAGTCAAGTAAACCTTCTGGAGTACGGTTGAACATTACACCCATACGGTCCATTAAGTGGATAATACCAGGTGCTGCATCACACATACCTTTAACTGGTGGTTGGTTCGCTAAGAAGTCGCCACCATAAACTGTATCATCAAGGTGGATCCATGGAGAATCCCCTTCACCTTTTGTATTAACTGCTCCGTTAATTCCGCCTTGTGCACATACAGAGTGTGAACGTTTAACTGGAACCAACGAGAATAATTCAACTTCAGTACCAACTTCAGCTGCTTTAATCGTAGCCATTAAGCCAGCAAGACCGCCACCAACGACGATAACTTTACTTTTTGCCATGATTATTTCTCACTCCTCATTAATTGCTAAAAACTTTTACTCATATTTCATTCCATCTAGGATCTTAACTATGTAGTAGTGAACAAGTTAAGTGATTAGACGAATGCTAAGATAGCTGCAACACCAACGATTGCTAATACTACGAAAATTAACAACGTAACATAAGTTGCGATTCGTTGAGATTTGTTTGATTGCGTAATACCCCAGCTTACTAAGAACGACCATAAACCGTTCGCTAAGTGGAATGCTGCTGAAACGATACCTAAGATGTAGAATACTAACATTAATGGATTGTCAACGATTTCAACCATCATATTAAATTCAACTTCAGCACCGAATGCTTTTTGGATACGTGTTTGGAAAATATGCCACGCAATGAAGATTACAAGGAAAATACCTGTGAAACGTTGCAATGCAAACATCCAGTTACGGAATGTGCTGAATCGTCCAGTATTGTAAGTTGCAGTAAATGCAATATACACTCCATAGAATCCGTGGAACATTAATGGAATATAGATAATGATCCATTCCATCGCTAACAACAACGAGTGTGGAAGTAATTCCATAACACCTGTTGCGTTATTGTAAGTTTCTTCACCGCCAACTGCAGTGAAGTTCAGAAATAAGTGGAACACCAAGAACAACCCGACAGGAACTACACCTAATAACGAGTGTAAGCGGCGCCATAAAAATTCACGATCTTTCGACAAAACTGTTACCCCCCTTAGTACTTGAAATACACATGCGCAACGTCTCAAATTTGTAAAAGTTGTGATGTTGACTGCGCATTTCATCATGGTACAATATTATGACATGTCCATTGTACTCTCAACAGATACTAGCGTCAAGGCAACGCGGGATATTTTATAATCATTTTAAAGACGGTTTTACGCTGTTTTGAGAACTGTTTTTTCTGCTTATAACTCATTTTTTCATGAAAGAATGAAAATTATAAGAAAATTTATGAAAGAGGTTTTTTATATGGAAGGGTACAAAATGAAAACGATTCCAACTTTTGGGTACGAAATCATTCGTGACCATCTTCTTCCTTCTATTTTAGGTAAGCATGAAGAAGATGTTTTATATTGGGCAGGTAAAGAAATTGCAAGAAAGTTCCCATTGTTTTCTATGGATGAACTGCCTTCATTTTTTATGGAAGCTGGCTGGGGCCAGTTAGTTCTGGAAAAAGAAACGAAGGACGAACTTCATTACATACTTTTGACGACAGAAGAACTGCCACTCAATATTGTACAACGTTGCTTCCGTCTTGAAGCTGGCTTTTTAGCAGAACAAAAACAAAAGCAGCTTGGCTATTTGACGGAATGCTATGAAGAAAAAGATAATGACAAACATGTCGTAAAATTTACGTTAAAATGGGATTTAAAAGAGAAGATTTAGCCTTCACCTTATCATAATCAATTATTGCTGAAGCAGCAAATTTACTCAATAAAAAAGCTGGAAATAAGCCATTACAGCTCATTTCCAGCTATTACTTTAAGAAGCGGTTACTTCTTTCATCGCCAAATTGAACTCCTCATGCAACACATTCGCAGCACGAACCATCTCATCCTGTGGGATAACGACAGACACTTTAATTTCTGAAGTACTGACCATTTTTACAGGAATATGTTCGCGACCCAACCGTGCAAACATGCGTGCGGCCACCCCCGGATTGGATGCCATGGCAGAACCGATAATAGATACTTTCGCTAAACCTACTTCAAAATCCGCAAAACTAAAGCCAAGCGACAGTTTACTAGTTTCCAATACCCGTAAAGCTTCCGCAAACTCATCTTTCGAAATTGTAAAGGAAATGGTCGGCTTCACGCCATCAATGACTGCTTGCACAATAATATCCACATTGATATCATTTTCTGCTAAAACACTAAACACTTCTGCCAATGACGCGGTTTCATAAGAATCATAGCCTATCGTCAAACGAATTATATCCGATTCGTAGGCTACCCCGCGTACAAGTAAGTTTTTCTCCATGTCTACATCCCCTTTAATAAAAGTGCCTTCCACGTCTTGTACGAAAGAGCGTACAATGAGCGGTATATTATATTTCTTGGCAAGTTCAACCGCACGTGGGTGCAAAATTTTAGCTCCTAAATTTGCAAATTCCAACATCTCATCATAAGAAACTTCCGGAAGTTTCCTGGATTCTTTAACAATTTCTGGGTCTGCCGTGAAAATCCCTTCAACCGATGAAAAAATCTCGACACGCTCTGCTTCAAGAGCAACCGCCAATGCAACCGCTGAAGTTTCAGAACCCCCTTTGCCGAATGTTGAAATATTCTCTGTCCCCGTAACTCCTTGAAAACCAGCTACTACGACGATTTCTCCTAATGCTAAATATTCCTCAATCCGTTTACTATCTACATGATCAATCCGTGCATTGCCATGTTTTTGATTTGTTTGAATGCCTGTTTGCCAACCAGCAAGCGACACCGCTTTACCACCATGCTCCTGAATTGCCATCGCCAGCATTGCACTTGTCATTTGTGCTGCTGATGCGACAAGCGCATCCATTTCCCGTTTCGACGGCTCATCGGTAATTTCGGCAGCATATTGTCGGAATTCTCGTCGTAAAGCGGGCATTGAAGAAACGACAACGACTAAGTTTATGCCACGTCCTTGCTCTTTTATCACTTTTTTAGCTACCTGTACTATTTTTTCCGGTGTAGTCAGTGCCGGACCACCAAACTTTACTACAACTGTCTCCATTTTTTCCCCTCCTTGAATAAAACCGAAAACAAAAAACGGCTTTCCATGTTCATGGAAAGCCGCCGTCAATACAAATAAATAGTTATAAGTTTTTCAGGATAGCCCTCCAGAACAAAAAGCTCTGACAGTTTTACATCTCTTAAATGCAAAACCAGCAAACTACGCGAACAATACGCACTTCACTTCGGCAGGACCCCCTTTCGATTGCTGTCAATGGAATTGTTCTTCCTCAAGCAATGTACTATTGAATACTGCACCTCTATCTTAGTAAATATTGAATTGTCTTAAATATTAGCATAACATTATTCTTTATTCAATGGTGCTTCATGAAAATGACGATAAATAACTTCCGCCAATTTTGCCGGAACACCGGACTCCTGCAGTTGCAGCTCGCTTGCCTCGCGAATTTTTTTTACGGATCCAAAATGTTTCATAAGTTGCTGCTTTCGCTTCGGACCTACACCTTCAATTCCATCAAGAACCGAAGTAATCGCATTTGTCTGATGCTGCTGACGTAAAAATGTGATTGCAAATCTGTGTACCTCATCTTGAATGCGCTGCAATAAATAAAAACCGTCACTCGTACGCTTTAACGGAACAACTTCCGGCGGCGTACCAAATAAAAGCTGGGACGTATTGTGCTTTTCGTCTTTTGCCAGCCCCGCTATTGGAATGACTAACCCCAGTTCGTCTTCAATTACTTCTCGTGCAACTTCCATTTGCCCTTTTCCTCCGTCTATGAGAATCAGATCAGGCAATGGCAGATTTTCCCGCAATACACGTGTATAGCGGCGTCGAATAACTTCCTGCATCGCACCATAGTCATCATGTTTAGCCGCTTCTCTTGTTTTATATTTCCGGTATTCCTTTTTCGCAGGCTTCCCGTCTATAAAAACAACCATTGCTGAAACCGGATCAGCTCCATGCATATGACTATTATCAAATGCTTCAATTCTTAACGGCAATGGAATTTGCATCGCTTCGGCAAGTGCTTCACAAGCCCCTACTGTCCGTTCCTCTTGACGTTCAATTAACTGGAACTTCTCGTGAATGGCGATTTCTGCATTTTTCATCGCTAGATCAACAAGCTCTTTTTTTGATCCGCGCTTCGGTGTCACTACTTTAACATCCAACAGCTTTTGTAAAATCGTTACGTCAATCGATTTCGGAACAAAGATTTCTTTTGGTAATAAATGATGCGGCTGTTCGTAAAAACGGCCGACAAATGTTAAAAATTCCTCTTCCGGCTCATTATAAATCGGGAAAATCGATACATCGCGCTCAATGAGTTTGCCTTGACGCACAAAAAATACCTGAACACACATCCAGCCTTTTTCCACTGCATAGCCAAATACATCTCGGTTGCTCAAATCATCTGTTACAATTTTTTGCTTTTCCATAATTTGATCGATATGGGCGATCAAATCACGGAATTCCTTCGCACGCTCAAACTCAAGATTTTCGGCAGCATCGATCATTTTTTGCTGAAGATCTTGCTGTATTTCTTCGACTCCTCCGTTTAAAAACTTTGAAATCTCATCGATCATTTCGTCATACACTTGTTTTTCAATGTCCTTTACACACGGTGCCAAACATTGCCCTAAATGATAGTACAAGCATACTTGATTAGGCAGATGTGTACATTTACGAAGTGGATACAAACGGTCCAGTAATTTTCGCGTTTCGTTTGCTGCATAGGCATTCGGATACGGTCCGAAATATTTTGCTTTATCCTTCTTCACTTTTCTTGTCGTAATAATACGCGGGTATCGTTCGTTCGTAATTTTTATATAAGGATACGTTTTATCATCTGTTAATTTCACATTATATTTCGGGTCATGCAGCTTAATTAGATTCAGTTCCAGAATAAGGGCTTCCAAATCGCTAGAAGTCACAATATACTCGAAGTCTTCAATTTCACTGACTAGTCTCGCTGTTTTGCCGTCATGACTTCCCGTAAAGTAAGAACGCACTCGATTTTTCAATATTTTGGCCTTACCGACGTATATAATTGTACCTTGACGGTCTTTCATAATATAGCAACCTGATTCGTTCGGTAATATTTCTAGTTTTGCTTTAATGATTGCATTCATCTTCTCACCTGTTTAATATGTCCTTTCTTTTATTTTAACTGATTGGAGTATTAGAAAAAAGCCGTACACCTTATACGGCATACGGCTTTTTGACATATCAATTGCGCCTTGGCGTTTGAATGGCCAATGGTATAATTATTTGTTGTCGTTAACGAAATCGATTAACGCTTCTTTTGGCATGAAGCCAGCAGTTTTTGCTTTTAATTCACCATCTACGAATAATAATAACGACGGGATTGACATGATTTGGTAATCAGCAGCAGTACCTTGGTTGTTATCTACGTCCACTTTTACGATTTTAACATCGTTACCGATTTCTGTATCTAATTCTTCAAGAACTGGAGCAATCATTTTACATGGTCCGCACCAAGTAGCCCAAAAGTCTACTAAAACTGTGCCGTTTGAAATTTCTTGTGGAAATGTTTGATCTGTCGCGTGTACAATTGCCATATTAAATAGCCTCCTTAAATAACATATGGTTGTAGTATAGCATGTTTTCCCAATTAAACAGTAGTAAAATGCTTGGGAATATAAAGGCACCGGATTTTAACTGTTGTTTTCTGATGCTTTATAAATTTTTATTAAAGTTTTTATTAGTTATTTGAAGACATATCCCCTTAATTTAAACATGTTAATTCTTTTTTGGAAACTTGGGTTCTTATATTTAAAAAACTTGTATTTTATTAACTACACATAAGAACTTTTAAATTATACTGGAATTTCTGATACAGTTATTAGCACCATTTGCCGCACCATATACATTAACTCCTTCAAAAAAAGCTCCCTTCAAAAGAAGGAAGCCTCAATCAAATATTATGCATTTACTTTAAGCGCTTTAAACTCTTCGATTAACATTGGCACTACTTCGAATAAGTCACCAACAATACCGTAGTCCGCTACTTTAAAGATATTTGCTTCTGGATCTTTGTTGATCGCAACGATTACTTTAGAGTTTGACATACCAGCTAAATGCTGAATCGCACCAGAAATACCTGCAGCGATGTAAAGATCAGGTGTTACAACTTTTCCAGTTTGGCCGATTTGTAATGAGTAATCGCAATATTCTGCGTCACATGCACCACGAGATGCGCCAACTGCTCCACCTAGTAAATTAGCAAGCTCTTTTAATGGCTCAAAACCTTCTCCGGATTTAACACCACGACCACCTGCAACTACTACTTTAGCTTCTGAAAGGTCTACACCTTCAGTTGATTTGCGCACAACTTCTTTGATGATTGTACGTAAATTTGTAATATCTACTGAAACTGATGTTACTTCACCAGTACGAGAATCGTCTTTTACTAATGGCGGAATATTGTTTGGACGGATTGTCGCAAAAATAATACCATCTTTGATTTTTACTTTTTCAAATGCTTTACCAGAATAGATTGGGCGGACGAATACTGTATCATCACCAGCTCCTTGGATTTCCGTAACATCTGAAATTAAGCCAGATTGTAGGCGTGAAGCAATTTTTGGCGATAAGTCTTTACCTAAAGAAGTATGACCGAAAACGATTGCTTCTGGATTTTCTTGTTCTACTACTGCTAAAATTGCTTGGCTGTAGCCGTCAGATGTATAGTTTTTCAAGTGTGGATGTTCAACTGTAATAACGCGGCTCGCTCCATATGCGATTAATTCCTGCGTAAAATCAGCTACTGCATCCCCTACTAATAAACCTACTACTTCACCGCCGTCAGCGATTTGTAAACCTGCTGCAATTGCTTCGAATGAAACGTTACGTAAGCTCCCTTCGCGAACTTCACCTAACACTAAAACTTTCTTTGACATAGAATATCCCTCCATTACCATCTTCGTAAAAATTTTCGTACTCTAGTTGACTTCTATTAGACTACTTTTGCTTCGTTATGAAGTAAGTTTACTAATTCTTTTACCTGTGCAGAAAGATCGCCTTCTAATACACGACCAGCCGCTTTTTGTGGCGGTAAGTAAATTTCAACTGTTTCTACTTTTACTTCAACATCGTCTTCATCGATATCCAAATCATCCAATTCAAGTTCTGCAAGCGGTTTTTTCTTCGCTTTCATAATACCTGGTAAAGATGGGTAACGTGGCTCGTTTAAACCTTGTTGAGCTGTTACTAATAATGGTAATGATGTTTCTAATACTTCAGCGTCCCCTTCGATATCACGTACAATCTTAACGTTCGTGCCGTCGATTTCCAATGAAGTAATTGTTGTTACGTAGTTAATGCCCAGCAGGTCTGCTAAGCGCGGGCCAACTTGTCCTGAACCACCATCGATTGCTACATTTCCTGCTAAAATTAAATCTGCTTCTTTGTCTTTTAAATATTCCGCTAAAATATAAGCTGAAGAATATTGGTCAAGCTCATCTAAATCATCTTCTGTATTAATTAATACCGCTTCATCGGCACCCATTGCTAAAGCTGTACGTAACTGCTTTTCTGCATCTTCGCCACCGATTGTCACAACTGTTACTTTACCGCCTAATGCGTCGCGCTTTTGAATTGCTTCTTCAATTGCATACTCATCGTATGGGTTGATGATGAATTCTGCACCATCTTCTTGAATTTTACCGCCGGATACGACGATTTTTTCTTCTGTGTCAAAAGTACGTTTTACTAATACAAAAATATTCATAATCTAGACCTCCTAAAAGCTTTTTAATTTTAATCCCGAAAAAACAGGGAAGAATACATTTTTTTATTTGCCAGTAAATACTGGCTCACGTTTTTCAATAAATGCTTGGATTCCTTCTTTAGCATCTTCAGAAACAAATACCTCACCGAAACTGTTTGCTTCAGCATTTACTCCATCGTAATAAGATGATGGTTTCGAGTAATTCAGCATTTGGATTGCTGCTTTAAGAGCAATTGGTGATTTCTTCGCAATTTTTCTAGCGATTTTCAATGTTTCCGGCAACAGCTCTTCGTCGGGAAAAGCACGGTTTGCTAATCCCCATTCTACAGCTTCAGCCCCTGTAATCGGGTCGCTTGTAAACATCATTTCCGCAGCTTTGGCTACACCAACATATCGTGGTAATCGCTGTGTTCCTGCAAATCCAGGTATTAAGCCTAATGATAGCTCAGGTAAGCCTAATTTTGCCGATGCGGTTACAAAGCGCATATGGCATCCCATCGCAAGTTCCAAGCCGCCTCCTAATGCTGCACCGTGGATTGCGGCAATAACCGGTTTACTGAATGTTTCAATACGTTCGAAAACATCTTGTCCATTTTTCGCCAATCCTGTAAATGCTTCGCCTGACTGTACGCTCGTAAATTCTTTAATATCTGCACCTGCAGAAAAGAAACGTCCTTCGCCATGCAAGACGATGACACGTACATTTTCATCTTCTTCGACAGCGTCTAAAAGTGCATTCACATCATGGATCAAGCCTTGTGAAAGTGCATTTGCTGGTGGTCTTGAAATTGTTGCAATTGCGACCCCTTCTTCTACTTTCCAACTTAGAAACTCCATCCTCTACATCCCCTTTATGCTTTTAGTGCGTTTAGCAGTAATTGCTTCACTTTCGGAGCTTGCTCTAATAAATCATATCGATTTTCATTCATTACCCAAGTTGTCGTAATTTCGTCAATTGTGCCAAACACCATTTGTCTCGCAATACGAACATCCATCGTCTGGTTGAACTCACCATTTAGCATACCTTCGATTAAAATTTGATCTAGTAAAATTAAGTATTCTTTTAGAATAGAATTAATTTTCAGTCTAATTTCTTTATTCGATTGCCGTAGCTCAAGTTGAGTTACAGTTGCCAAGTAGCGATCACTTGATAGAACACGGAAATGATTTTCAATCATTTTACATAACTTATCGGAAGCAGTTTCCCCACTTTTTATTATAGCCTGTAAATTCTCTACGAAAATACCCATTTTTTCCTGGAATACAGAAATTAAAATATCTTCTTTGTTTTTGAAATATAAATAGATTGTACCATCAGCAACCCCAGCTTGTTTGGCTATTTTTGAAACTTGGGCTTGATGATAGCCGTTTTCAGCGATAGCAATGACTGCTGCGTCTACTATTTGCATATATTTGGGTTTGTTTCGTTTCAAGCAGATCACCACCAAAAAAAATATGAAAACATGAATGACCATTCATTCATGTTTTCATATTATAATTTGTTCTGCATTCTGTCAATAGTTTGCTAAACAATTAATTAATTTGCTTCTTGTTGTGCCATTTTCTGTTTCTCTTCTTCAATAAGTGTACGTCGTAAAATTTTTCCTACTGCTGTTTTCGGCAGCTCTTGACGGAATTCATAGAAACGCGGCACTTTATAAGCTGCTAAGTTTTTACGGCAATACTCATTCAGTTCTTTGTCTGTAACAGATTTACCCTCTTTAAGAACAATGTATGCCTTTACAGTTTCTCCACGATACGGATCCGGTATACCGGCTACTATACACTCTTGAACCGCTTCATGCTCATACAGCACTTCTTCTACTTCACGCGGGTAAATATTAAATCCGCCTGCAATTATCATATCTTTTTTTCGATCAACAACATAGAAATAACCCTTTTCGTCCATATAACCTAAATCACCCGTTAAAAACCAGCCATCTGCAAATGTCATTGCTGTTTCTTCAGGACGATTCCAGTAACCCTTCATAACTTGTGGTCCTTTTACCGCTATTTCGCCGATTTCACCGACAGGCAATACTTCCGATTCACCTGAACGTAAAATAACCGCTTCTGTATTCGGCCATGGTAAACCGATTGAACCGTTGATACGATGATCCCAAATCGGATTGGCATGTGTAACTGGAGAAGTTTCTGTTAAGCCGTATCCTTCTACTAAACGACCGCCTGTCAATTCTTCAAACTTTTCCTGTACTTCCAGAGGTAATGCAGCGGAACCGCTTAAACACGCTTTAATTGACGACAAATCATATTTTGCTAAATCCGGGTGATTCAACAAACCAATATACATTGTTGGGGCGCCGGGGAATAACGTTGGTTTTTGTTTATCAATTGTCTTCAATGCTTGCTCAGCATCAAATTTCGGTAATAATACCATCTTGCCTTGCTGCATGACCGATAAAATTAATACCGTTGTCATACCATATACATGGAAGAATGGAAGTATGCCTAAAATTGTTTCTTCACCTTTTTTACATTTATACATCCATGCATCACACATCAACGTATTTGCAATGAGGTTTTTATGTGTTAGCATAACACCTTTTGGGTAACCTGTTGTACCGCCAGTGTATTGCAATAGTGCCAAATCATTTTCAAAATCAAAGTCTTGTTCGATTTTATCCATTTTGGCCATTTTCATAATTTCTGTAAACAGGTGATTCGTTCCGCTATGTTCCACTTTTACACTAAAGCCGTACTGTTTCTTTTGGATGAACGGATACACTAAGTTTTTCGGGAAAGGCAAATAGTCCTTAATTCCTGAAACGATGACATTTTCTATCTTAGTCTCATGTAATATTTTCATTGCCCTCGGGTATAAAATATCCATTACTAAAATCACTTTTGCTCCGGAATCTGCCATCTGATATTGCAGCTCCCGCTCGGTATAAAGCGGATTCGTCTGTACGACAACCCCACCGGCATACATCGTACCATAATAGGCAATGACCGCTTGCGGACAGTTCGGCAGCATGATTGCTACACGATCCCCCTTCTCCACCCCTAGAGAACGCAGGTAGTTCGCAAACTTCAACGCTGATTCATAAAGCTCTTTGTACGTAAGCTCGCGCCCCATAAAATGGATAGCAACCTTATTAGGCATTGACTCAAATGCTTGTGTTAAAAACTGGTGCACAGGAATTTCCGGCAGCTCAATAGAATGTGGTACTTCTTTCGGATAGCTTGCCAACCAAACCTTTTCTGTCATAAAACTCCTCCCCTTTACTAAAGCTTTACTTGTTTACATCATTATAATGAAAATTGGAAATGGTTTCAAACTATTTTCATAGATACACACGTTTTATTCTCGATAATGCAGATATTTTCTCGCTAAATATTTTGAGTTTTATAGTAATATTGAATATAAAACATATAGGACTATTCGTTTAGTATGGAAATATACTTTTTTAATAAAGTTTTAATAGTTTGAATATTTTTTGTATATGGTGATAATTTTCCTAAATAAAATTTAATGAAAAAAAGCAAATGAACTAACTCAATGCTAGTTCATTTGCTTTTATGTTTAGAGTGTCATCATGTAGTAAATGCCGACTGCCAGAAATATGAAACAGACGACGAGTAAGATTTTCGATAATGTTTCCATGTGTATGCTCCTATGAAATACTTGCTCCGATAACAAATGACAAACCGAGGGAAATTGTAAATGAGATAAACCCAACTGAACGGTTGTCAGCAGCAATCTCCTCATCAACATTAAATTTCGGTGTTAAAAACTCAAATAAAAAATATGCAAAAATCAATAAGGTAAAACCAAACAAACCCCAACCGAGCATTTCAATAAAAGATGTATGCTGATTAATTGAATATCTGAAAATATTACAGACGCCTAAAATTTTTCCTCCAGTAGCTAAAGCGACCGCGACATTTCCTCTTTTTATTTCATCCCAATTTTTATACTTTGTTACGACTTCAAATAAAATCATCGATACAAATAGGCAAAGGACTACCACACTAAAATAGCCTGCTGTTTCTACGAGAGGATGGTGCCAAAAGTCTGATCCTAGCAATCCATTTTACCCCCTTTAATTAGTTTCTTTATATGTTTAATATTAGCGCATCATTTAAAAGGAGCAACAACTATTTTAGTTCTACGACTGTAACACCGAATCCGCCTTCGCCCGCTTCACCATAACGGTATGATTTGACCCGCTTATGGTTTTTCAGGAAGTTTTGAATTCCCTGGCGTAAAGCCCCGGTCCCTTTACCGTGAATAATCGATACACGCGGATAGTTCGCTAATAACGCATCATCTAAATACTTTTCTGTGCGAATAAGTGCTTCTTCATATCGTTCCCCACGTAAATCAAGTTCCAGTTTCACGACACTGTTGCGATTTTTCACATTCATCATCGGACGAGTAGCCTGCTCTTTTTCTGGTTTCACATACTCTAAATCAGATTCGGGCAGTTTCATTTTTAAAATACCGATTTGAACAACCCACTCATTTCCTGCTTTTTGCAAGAGTGTTCCTTTTTGACCGTAGCTTAATACTTTTACTTCATCGCCCACTTGGAGGTTTTGCTTACGCTCACGGGCAGCGACAGCCTTTTGAAGCACTTTATTATTATCAATCGGTGCTGCATTATCTAAACGCTTCTTCGCATCGATTAACTCGTGCTCTTTCACCGATAACGCGGCATTTTCTTTCATTTTGCGCAACTCTGCAATAATTGTTTCCGCTTCTTTCTTCGCGTCATCAACAATTTTACGAGCCTTATCTTTCGCTTTTTTCTCCAGGTTTTCCTTTTTCTCATCATAAATACGAAGACGTTCTTCCAGCTCTGCCCGGATTTTTTGTGCATCTTCCAGTAAAAGATGAGCTTCGTCTGCTTCACGTTCAGATCGTAATCGACTTTCTTCTAGTGAAGCAATCATTGACTCAACTTCATGACGGTCAGTACCTGTAAAGGATTTTGCATGGTCGATTACATTTGAACTTAATCCAAGACGTTTAGAAATTTCAAATGCATTCGAGCGACCTGGCACCCCGATCAGTAATCGATAAGTAGGGCTAAGTGTTTCAATATCGAACTCTACACTCGCGTTGACAACAGATGGACGGTTATAACCATATGCCTTCAGCTCCGGATAGTGAGAAGTTGCCATGACACGTGCACCGCGATCGACTGTTTCATCCAAGATAGCAATTGCGAGTGCTGCACCTTCCTGCGGATCGGTACCTGCGCCAAGCTCATCGAATAAAATTAACGATTTTTCGTTAAATTTACTTAGAATGTCTACTATATTCACCATATGAGAAGAGAAAGTTGATAATGACTGTTCAATTGACTGTTCATCACCAATATCTGCAAAAATTTGCTCAAACACGGCCAATTCCGAACCATCCAATGCCGGAACCGGCAGTCCGCACTGTGCCATGATTGTACACAGTCCCACTGTTTTCAATGTCACTGTTTTACCGCCTGTGTTTGGTCCAGTTATAACAATTGCTGTAACATCTCTACCAAATTCAATCGTATTGGCAACTGCTTCGTCAATTGGCAATAGGGGGTGTCGCGCACGGACTAGTCGTGTATAACCTTCTTTATTCATTTTTGGCATTGTGCATTTATTTGCCTGTCCGTATTTCCCTTTTGCTAAAATAACGTCCAGTTCTCCAAGTAACTGTACAAGAACAAATATTTCATGACCGACTTCCTGTACCTTTAATGTTAGCTCGGATAGAATACGCTCGATTTCAGCCTTTTCTTTCACTTTTAGACGCTGTACTTCATTGTTCGCTTGAATGACTGCATCAGGCTCAATAAACAATGTTTGACCTGAAGCGGACTGATCGTGGACGATTCCGCCATAATGTGAACGATACTCTTGTTTAACAGGTATTACGAAGCGGTCATTACGAATTGTAATAATCGCGTCAGACAACATTTTTGTTGCATTTGAACCACGTGTGAGACTTTCCAGCTTTTGACGCACTTTAGATTCTTCTGAACGCAATGACTGGCGAATTGAACGTAATGCAGAACTTGCTGAATCAAGCACCGTACCATTATCATCGATACAATCATTAATTTCGTGCTGAAGTGCTGTCAAGACAGGCATTTGTTCTTTACGCTCGATAAAGTGCGGAATTTCAATCGAATTTTCCGATTCGATATCTTCAATGAAATTTCGTAAAATTCGGCTTGCTCGTATTGTGCTCGCGATTTCCATTAATTCCATCGGGCTAAGCATACCGCCGATTTGCGAGCGTCGCGCATGTGGACGTACATCGAAAATGCCACCCAACGGCACATTGCCTTTTACACGCAAAATCGCGAGTCCTTCGTCCATTTCCTCCAGTAGTTCGACAACTGTATCGTAATCTGTTTCCGGTACGAGCTCTTCGATTGCTTGTTTCCCGATCGAGTTTGTACAAAATGCCGCTACTTGTTCGCGTACTTTATGAAATTCTAGTGTTTTCAATGCTCGTTGTTCGATCATGAGAACACCTCCTATTACTTTTCTTTATTTTTAGTCAAACTGTACTATGGAGCTGATTTCAATTCCATGGCGGACCCTTTCCGACGATCAAGAAACAAAGTTAAACCTGCTTGTCTTTGTTACTATGCGCCGAGGATTGGGGCATTTTATTGCGATCACCGCAGAAGCAACGACTTGATTTATAAGAAGTGCTAACTCTTAAATCGGGAGTCGCTCCCCTCTATTCCAATCAATTCGTTTCATAATCAATTTCTCTATTCTTTAATCATTTATTTTTTGAAATAAATGATTCGAATTTATCTTTTGACCATGTGTTGACGATCAGGTCTTTTTTCAGCCATGCTTTTTGTGCATATTTGACCCCAATGTCCATGAAGCGCAGCTGGTCAATTGCATGCGCATCTGTATTAATGGCAATTGGTACATTTTTCTCCATTGCCAGCGTTAAATATTCGATGCTTAAGTCCAGGCGGTACGGATTTGCATTTAGTTCCAATATTTTCCCGTGTGCTGCTGCCCACTCAATCAATAACGGCACATCCGGATCATAGCCTCCGCGTTGCCCGACAATACGGCCTGTCGGATGAGCAATCATATGGACATACGGATTTTCAACCGCTGTTTTTAAGCGAGCCATAATTTTGTCCTGCGATTGTGTAAAGCTTGAATGAATGGATGCAATAACAAAATCCAGTTCTTTTAAAACATCATCCCCAAAGTCTAAAGTACCATCAGGAAGGATATCCATTTCTGTCCCTCTATATAGTCGGAAATTTGGATTTGCTTCGTTAAATGCATAAATATCAAGCTTTTGCTGTTCAAGTCGTTCAGGTGTTAGTCCATTCGCTACTTTTAAATATTGCGAGTGATCAGTAATGACTGCATGCGAATATCCGATATCCATTAAAGCTTGCCCCATCTCGCTGACTGAATGCGCTCCATCAGACCAAGTTGTATGCATATGAAGATCCGTTACTATATCTTCCAGCTTTACTAACTCAGCTAGCTCGTCCAAACGATCCAGCTCTTTACCGCTTTCACGCACAGTCGGTGGAATAAATGGTAAGTTGAAATGAGCAAAAAACGCTTCTTCTGACTCAAATGTTACGACAGTACCGTCTTCTTGCTCGACACCATATTCACTGATTTTCTTCCCCATTGATTTAGCAAGCTGACGCATGCGTACATTATGGTCCTTCGATCCAGTGAAATGATGAAGTGCTGTTGCAAATTCTTCTCGAGTCACTAAACGGAAATCCACACTTACCGGTTCTTCACGGTCCAATATGACAGACACTTTTGTATCCCCTGCTGCAACTGTTTCTAATATTGCGAGTCGCGTTAAAATCGCTTCACGTACAACTTCATATTCCTTTGTTGCTATGATGAAATCAACATCTTTACTCGTTTCTGCAACGCGTCGGAAGCTCCCTGCAACCGAAAACAGCTCCACTTCAGGTAAACTTGCCAAAAGCTCGTTAATCTCCAATACTACAGGCTCGAGCTGCCAAATAGGTAAACGTTCCGCGCGGGAACCAAATGTTTCAAGCTCTTTCAAAATTTTTTCCTCTGTTTTTGCCGCAAACCCTGCAAGCCCCCTTACTTGACCTGCCTCACAAGCTGCCTTTAATGTATCCGCATCAACTATGTTCAGTTCCTGATACAATTTGGCAAGCTTTTTACCACCTAACCCCGGTAGTTTCATCAACGGAACAAGCCCTTTCGGTACGATTGCCTCAAGCTCTTTCAATACAGTTGATTCCCCGATTTCCATGAGCTCTGTAATAACCGCTGCTGTTCCTTTACCGATACCTTTAATTGTTGTAATATCATCGATTTCGCTTAGACTCCGCTCATCTGCTTCGAGAGCCGCTGCCGCTTTTCGAAAGGCGGATACTTTAAATGGATTTTCTGCCTGCAGCTCCATATATAATGCGATTTTTTCCAATGTACGAATAATAATTTTTTTGTTCATCATCATTGTCTCTCCTTTAAAAAAGCTCCTCCCGAAAATCGAGAGAAGCATTCGCATGATTTTCAAATCAATTACGCCTCGGCATCATGGGGTCCGTTCCGGCTAAAGGTCCTCGTTGTGAGGATAAATCAGCCGTTTTCGCTCAATGCCACGCTTTTTAGGTTGGCTGGTTCTTTAGAAGCTCCTTTTACGAATTTAGGACACCCGCTGAGAATTAGTTAATTTTTTTGAATATACCACCAGTTTTGGAACATGCTCGTAATAATCGGTGTATGCTCAAGTATGAGTCCTGCCAAAATAGAACTGTCGATGAATGTTTGAATCGATTCCACCGGCAGTAATGCCACAACATACAGCCCGATAAAGAGTACAAGATACATTTCGATAAATCCAAGAACTGCACCCAATACATAGTTTAGCGAACTTAATACAGGTAAATACGTTAAAAAATCAAACATCGACCCGACAATTTGGAGGGCAATCTTTACAGCGAAGAAAATAATGGCAAACGCAAAGACGCGATAAAATGTACGGTCAACATCAAGTGAATCCAGAACGAGCGTCACTGTTGAGCCTTCTGTAAATCCAGGATACGGAATCCATAATACAAATTTTTCTGCAAGCGGCTTATAATAAATAATCGCTACAATGAGGGCAATAATAAAACTTCCGATATTAATAAGCTGAACAACGAACCCTCGTTTCGCTCCAACTATAAGACTAATGATAAAGACTACGAGAATAATTAAATCCAACATGTATGTCAACCCTTCAAATGTTTCAATTGTATTTCTAGTTTTTCAAATTGCTCTTTTAATAATAGATAGTCGTGCACAGAATTAACGGCTGTTAATACAGCTAGCTTCGCTGTATCTAAAGATGGATTATGGGCACTGATTTCCCGCATTTTGTCGTCCACTAATGAAGCAACAAGACGCATATGGACCGATGATTCTGTTCCTACCATTTTATATGTATTGCCATATATTTCTACGGAAATGCGATTCTTTTCTTGCTCAGCCAAAATAATCCCTCCAGAAAAAATAAGTGAACAGTAACGAAAATACTATTTTCGATTCTTTGCCCAATAAATGATTGAATGCAAAACTGATTGGTTCTATTATATAACGATGCCATTTTCCTATTGTACATCATACCATTTCCAAATTCACTATCGCAACACCATGTCCCGAATGTTCCTGTGAAAGAATCATACAATATGAAAGTTTCCCTTTTCTATTGTAAAAGCTATACTACATAGTAATACATTGTTTTTGAAAGGATCGATTATGACAAATATCGTTTTACTATGCAGTGCTGACCAACAGCAATCTATTCAACATTTCTATAAAGACGCCCTTATTGAACGGAAGGCTCCCGGCGTAATTTTTGCAGTAAAACTTGCCGATACGGCCATTACTGCCTATAAATCAGGAAAAGTAATGTTTCAAGGGGCTGGTGCAGAACGTGAAGCAGCACGTTGGGGTCAAGCAAGTGCTCAAGCTCCTAAAATTGTATCCACTAAAGGAGATACACTCCCTGAAAATTTTGCATCCTTATCCGTTTTGGGCTCAGACGAGACTGGAACAGGCGATTACTTTGGCCCTGTAACTGTAGCGGCTGTCTATGTTCCAGCAGATAAAATAGCGCTGGTCCAAGAACTTGGCGTGAAGGATTCTAAACAATTAACTGATGATTATATGCGTCAAATCGCTCCGGACTTAATGAAGGTTTGCGCTTACAGTATATTGACGCTTCGCAATGATAAATACAATGAAATCCAGGCACGTGGTTACTCGCAGGGAAAAATAAAAGCGCTGCTGCACAATCAGGCTTTAAAGCATGTATTGACAAAAATAGCACCGGAAACACCGCAATATATTTTAATCGACCAATTTGCAGAGCGTGGAATTTACTATAATCATATAAAAAATGAAAAAGAAATTGTCCGCCAAAACGTCCTGTTCTCGACAAAAGCCGAAAATCTCCATGTAGCTGTTGCTACTGCTTCGATTTTGGCACGCTATGCATTTCTTAAAGAAATGGATCGTCTGGCAAAAGTGACAGGGTACCCTCTTCAAAAAGGAGCAAGCGGTAAAGTCGATGAAATGGCTGCAAAAATCTGGTTAAAGCATGGCGAAGAGACACTACGTTCCATGACAAAATGGCATTTTGCCAACACTGAAAAAGCACGCAAACTTCTGCAAAAAAGAAGGTAAATAAGAAAAAGGAGCTGTCGCCATAATTGACAATAGCTCCTTTTCCGCTATTTTTCCATTATTGCAAAGTAATTTTCCTCATCATCAGCAAAGTTGAACACTTTCCCGAAAGGCATCTTCATGAATTCCCCGACTGTAATTCCTTTTGATTTAAAATCTTCATACAGTTCTTCTAAATTTTGGGCATAAAACATTAGAGAAGGCGTAGACAAACTCAATTCTGGCGACATTTCTTCTATCTTCTTTTTATCATGCAATACAATACTTGTCTGTGCTTCATCTTTTGGTGCAATCGTAATAATTCGCATGCCGTTATCGATGTCAGAAACTACAGTAAATCCTAATTTTTCAGTCCAAAACTTCTTTGACTGCTCCTGGTCTTCTACATACAACATGACTTGCCCTAATTGTTCAATCATTTTTCGAACTCCTTTTTATACAAATTACTTTACCAAGTATTTTACCCAAGTATAACAAATAAAAAAACGGCAGGAGCAAAAACTCCTGCCGTTTCACTATTTTATTTTTTTTCTTGTACTGCTCCCATAAAGTCTTCACGTTTCGTTATGTCTACACGCTTAATAAATAGCGCTAAAATTAAAGCTACGACTGTAACTGCTGCTGCTACGAAGAAACTGTACGTAATCCCGTCAAGCATTGCCTGTTGCATTACCTGTGCTTGGGCTTGTGCAATTTGCTCAGCAGTCGGCTGTACTGCAGATGAAGCATTCGCTTGCATATCCGCTGCAATTTCAGCTGCACGTGTTTTTGTGTGTGAGTTGAAAACTGTTACTAAAACAGCTGTACCAATTGCCCCTGCTACTTGCTGAGCTGTATTGTTCATCGCCGTACCATGCGGATTTAAACGGTTTGGCAACGCATTTAATCCGTTTGTCATAATCGGCATCATGACCATCGAAATACCTAACATACGGATTGTATAAACTGAAATAATAAATAAATAAGTTGAATCAACTTCCAAATATCCTAATCCGATTGTTGCTAATGTTGTAATCGTTAACCCGACAACCGCTAAAATACGTGGTCCGAATCGGTCGAATAATTTCCCTGTAATCGGCGACATAATCCCCATTACAATTGCACCTGGCAACATCATTAATCCTGCTTCAAATGGTTCGATTCCTCGAACACTCTGTACATAGGCAGGCGTTAAAATCATCCCTGAGAACATCGCTACAGATAATACCATCGATACGACAGATGCTAGTGCGTATGAAGGATATGTGTAAATACGTAAATCCAGTAAAGGTTGTTCCAAGCGGAATTGACGAATGATAAACCAGGCTAAGCCAATTGCCCCTACGGTAATCGTTCCCCATACTTCTACTGCTGACCAGCCAGCTGAACTAGCTGTACTGAAGCCGTATAATAATCCGCCAAAACCGATTGTAGACAATACAATAGAAAGTATATCTATTTTAGCATCACGGTTTGGAAGGACATCTTCCAGTTTCCAAACTGCCAGTAAAAGTGATAAAACGGCAATTGGAAGAATCATTTTAAACAGAACGCTCCAGTCGTAATGTTCCACAATCCACCCTGATAGTGTTGGTCCAATTGCTGGTGCCAATACCATAACTAAACCGAACATCCCCATTGCCTGCCCGCGTTTTTCAACCGGGAAGCTGATCAGCATTACGTTCATTAAAATCGGTGCCATCGTTGCTGCCCCAGCAGCTTGAATCATACGACCTGTCAATAAAAAACTGAAGCTAGGCGCAAATGAGGCCAATGCTGTACCAATAACGAAAATCGCCATCGATAAAATGAATAAAGGTCTTGTTCTGAACTTCGTAATTAAATACGCCGAAGTAGGAACCAATACCCCGCTTACAAGCATATAGCCTGTCGCTAACCATTGTACTGTTGAATAATCTTTAATATCAAAAGCAGTCATAATAGACGGTAAAGCTACGTTTAATAATGTATTATTTAAAAATGCTACAAACGCCCCGACAAATAATACAGCAATCATTAAATACGGGGGTTTCTGAAATGTTTTTACATCTTTTGTCTGTTCCATATTTTTATTTCCCTTCTTTAATCTTTCAATCTTCCTATTTCTGTACTCGAACTATTTTATACTCGGAGTCCAATAAATTCAACAATTTTATACTCGAAGTCTAAAAACATTGCGAATCCACGCTTTAAACAGTAGAATGAGAGTACAATTCAGAGTATATAGTACAAAAAAATTCACTTTTATTACGTTATATGCACAGTAAATCGTTTTAATTGATATGGAGGAAGTTCATGAATCAACGAAAAAGACAGGTGCTTGATAGTGCATTGCAGCTTTTTATCGAAAAAGGCTTTCATGAAACATCAATACAAGACATTTTAGACAAAGCGCTTATTTCAAAAGGAACATTTTATAATTATTTTTCATCTAAAGTAGAATGTTTTACATCGATTATGGAACAGACCCGATATGAAGCGAGCTTATTACGACATGAGATGTTGCTAAATCAAGATATTACTGATGAAAACTTATTATTGGAACAAATTCTCGTTCTTATGCAAATCAATAAAAAACAAAACTTAGCATCCGTGTTCGAGAATATTTTTCAGTCGAATGACAGAGAGCTCCGAGATTTATTGGAACGTTATCGCCTCCTGGAAATTGAGTGGGTATCCAATCGATTCACGGATATCTTTGGCGAAAAAGTCCGCCCCCATTCTCTTGAACTTGCCATTTTATTTTTTGCAATGGTGCACCATTTAACCTATTTCCACCGTTTATTTTACAGCGAAATAATCGACCCGAAGAAAGTTTTACAAATTGCCTTACGCAACATTAAAGCAATTTATCCTATTATGTTGGAAAATGGCGACATCCTCATTACACAGGATGCCCTTCAACTAGTCGAAGAGAAAAAAATTTACCAGTCGATTACAAAGAACGATTTAATCGAAAAGGTTCAAGGATTCCTTGACCAGTTAAAACTCGATACCGACAATAGGGTGGGGACTCAATTCACTGAAAGTATTCTTGATGAACTGCAGCGTAAAGAGTTACGTCTTGCTGTTATCGAAACTATGCTTAAGCCTTTCCGTGAAGCTTTTGTAAACACACCGCATGCCGGTGAAAATGTCGAGCTTGCAAATTTATTATGGTACTTCATTAAAAACGGGGACCAGAACTAATATTAGTGTCTGATGATCCTCACCAATAAAAAAAGTCGTATTGAACGTCATCTGTTCAATACGACTTTTTATTAGTTATTGCTCGTCGAGATGTGCACTTTTAATTGCTTGCCCTTAATAGGCGTTGTTTTCATCGCTTTTAACACGAGATTTCCTTTTCCATTTAGAATTTCTACGAATGTAGATGTATCCAGTATCGTAATAATGCCGATATCAGCTGCGGTCATCCCCGGAATTTTTGCAATTGTTCCGACAAAATCAACAGCACGCAGCTTTTTCTTCTTACCGCCATTAAAATAAAGCTTCGTAATATTTGCATCAACTTTGGCATTCTTTTGTTTTTTCTTTTGTGGTCGGCTCTGCATCTTTTTGTCAAACGCTTCCGCCTTTGCCTCAACTTCCTCGTGTGTCGGCAAATCCACCTTCGGAATCGTAAAGCCAATCAGTTCTTCAATTCCCGCAAGAAAATCATGTTCAAATGGTGTTACAAACGTAACAGCTTTTCCTTCCTTGCCGGCACGTCCTGTTCGACCTGTACGATGTACATACGCTTCTTTTTCCATCGGTAAATCATAGTTAATCACTAACGAAATATTCTCGATATCAATGCCGCGTGCTGCAACATCTGTTGCCACTAAATAACGGAAATCTCCACGCTTGTAGTCGTTCATGACAAGTAAACGTGTTGACTGGTCCATGCCGCCGTGCAGCTTATCGACACTGTACTCTCGGTCATACAAATAATCATGCAATGCATCGACCCGATCTTTTGTACGACAGAAAATAATGCACGTATCCGGATTTTCCACAACTGCAATTTTTTCGACAGCAGCTGTTTTTTCCTCATCCTGCACTTCAATAACGGCATGTTCAATTTTTGGCGCAGCCTCTTCAGATTGTACTTCGATATCAACCGGATCATTTAAGTAATTGGAAGCCAGTTTTTTAATCGATTCTGGTACTGTCGCAGAAAACAGCATCATTACTTCACGATGTTCTACATGTGCCAATATCGCTTCAACTTGCTCGATAAAGCCCATGTTGAGCATTTCGTCTGCTTCATCAAGAACAACATAGCGAATTTTATCGAGCTTCAATGTTCCCTTTTCGATATGGTCCAGCACACGTCCTGGCGTACCAACTGCAATATGTGTTTTTTGCTTTAATTCGTCCTGTTGATAACGGAACGGCTGCTTTCCGTAAAGTGCAGTAGCTTTAATACGTTTATAACGCCCAATATTGGTAAACTCCTCTTTTACTTGAACAGCCAATTCACGTGTCGGGGTCAATACGAGCGCTTGTGGCTTGTTTTCGATCCATTCAATGTTTTCGCAAATGGGAATTGCGAATGCTGCAGTTTTTCCGCTTCCTGTTTGTGCTTTCACAATTAAATCCTGTTCTTTTAATGCGTGGGGCAATACTTTTTGCTGAACTTCAGTTGGGATACTGTAATCTAAATCTTTAAGTGCATTTTGCAATTCTGGTGATAATGGAAATTCGTTAAAATTAGTTGTCATATTTATTCCTCATTTTCTTCTATTAATGAATGATTCCCGGATCAACAATAGCGATAAATTTCCTTGTTGCCTTCGAGAGTGAAACATTTTTTAAATGGACAATTCCTAAACTGCGCTTAGGAATTGGCTGTTGGAGCTCAATCTCATATAAAAGCCCTTTATCCAAGTAATCGGTCGCAAACTCCTTTGTTACACTTGCGATACCTAAATTGATTTTTGCAAATTCCAATACTAAATCATGTGAGCCTAATTCGAATTCAGGTGAAATCGTATAGCCTTGTTCTTTTAGATAGTTTTCCACATAATTACGAGAGTTTGCCTTTCTCTCTAAAAAAATTAATGGCAGCTTCATGAGCATATCGAGGCGAATTGGCTTTTTTGATAAGTTTTTATATTTTTGTCCGCACACAAATATATCATGAATTTCCTTACAGGGGCTAACTTGAAGCTGGGGATCTTGAATCGGTAAGTTGCATATGCCCAAGTCTGCTTCCCCTGATTTGATAAAAGCCAATATTTCATTCGTTGTACCGTTTAAAACCTTTAGTTTAATGCCAGGATACCTAATATGAAATGACTCTAAATAAGGCAGTAAAAAGTATCTTGAAATCGTATCCCCTACACCTATACGTAAAACGCCTGTACGCAAATTTTTAAATTCGGCCATTTTTTCTTCACCCGCGTCTAAAATACCAAGAGCAGAATTAACGTATTCGTGTAACAATTCACCTTCTTCTGTTAAGGTTACCCCTTTTGGTGTTCTATTAAATAAAATAGTATCAAGTTCTTTTTCAAGCTTAGAAATAGACTGGCTAACGGCCGGCTGTGTCATGTATAAAGCATTCGCTGCCTTTGAAAAACTTTTACTGCGACTTACTTCATTGAATATGCGATATGCTTCTAACTTTATTATCATATAACCCTCACTTATATCTGATATTAGAATTATTAATTTTACTTATATCACATGAACAGGTTATAGTAAACATTGTGAGATTACTTATGTTTTGCTTAAAGGTAAGCAAAAGCAATTAAAATATAACTTACAGCTATTGAAGGAGAGATTATTTTGGAACGTGTAGTAGGAACGGTTGTACGAGGTCTTCGTGGCCCAATTATTAATGAAGGTGACGATATTGTTCAAATCGTTGTTGATACAGCGTTAAATGCTGCAAAGACAGAAGGCTATGAAATTGAAAATCGTGATATTGTGACTGTAACAGAATCTGTTGTTGCACGTGCACAAGGAAACTACGCTAAAATTTCAGATATCGCATCAGATGTAAAAGCCAAATTCGGAGATGATACAGTAGGTGTTATTTTCCCGATTCTTTCGCGTAACCGCTTCTCTAACATTTTAAAAGGAATTGCAGCAGGTACGAAGAAAATCGTTCTTATGTTAAGCTACCCATCAGATGAGGTGGGCAACCATTTAGTATCATTGGATGAGCTAGATGAAAAAGGCATCAATCCATGGACAGATGTACTGACAGAAGCTGAATTCCGTGGTCACTTCGGTTTTAACAAACATACATTTACAGGTGTGGACTACATCGAATATTATAAAGAATTAATCGTTGAACAAGGCGCGGAAGTAGAAGTTATCTTCTCGAACAATGCAAAAACGATTTTAGATTATACGAAAAGCATTTTAACTTGCGATATTCACTCTCGCTTCCGTACAAAACGTATTCTAAATGCTGCTGGTGCAGAAAAAGTTTTTGGTCTTGACGACATTTTAGCTGAATCTGTAAACGGATCTGGCTGTAACTCTAAATATGGATTACTTGGATCAAACAAATCGACAGAAGATGGCATTAAATTATTCCCGGATAACTGTCAACCAATTGTTGATGACATTCAAGCAAAAATATTGGCTGCTACTGGGAAACTTGTAGAAGTAATGATTTACGGTGATGGTGCATTTAAAGATCCAGTAGGCCAAATTTGGGAACTTGCAGATCCTGTTGTCTCACCTGCTTACACACCAGGTCTTGACGGTACTCCGAACGAGATCAAGTTGAAATATTTAGCGGATAACGATTTCGCTAACTTGCAGGGTGAAGAGCTGAAAGAAGCAATCAAAGACTATATTAACAACAAAGAAGAAGATTTAACTGGCAACATGGCCGCACAAGGTACGACACCTCGTAAGCTGACAGATTTAATTGGTTCATTATCTGACTTAACTTCAGGTTCAGGCGATAAAGGAACACCAATGATCTACATCCAAGGTTATTTCGATAACTATACGAAGTAAAAAACATATAGACTCAATTTCCCTCCAATGGAAATTGAGTCTTTTAATTCCTATAAAAAATAAAACGGTGCAAATTTTAGATTTCAAAATTTGCACCGCTTTTGATTTAAGCTAAAACTTTTTTAAATTACTTTTCAATGCCCTCTGTCCACTTGTTCACAACATCTTGATTTTCTTCAATCCATTGTTGTGCTGCTTTTTCAGGTTTTGTTCCTGAGTAAATGTTCAGCATAACTTCTTCGATATCTTCTGTTGTCCATTCAAAGGCATCTAAAATCTTGAATGCATCAGGTGACTCTTTTTCTAAGTTTTGACGCACAAATGTGTGAATGCTTTCTTCCCCGCCGAATACGCCTTCAGGATCTTCCAAATATTTTAAATCATAATTGGCAAATTTCCAGTGTGGGCTCCAGCCTGTCACAACGATATCTTCCTCATTTTTAATCGCTTGTTCTAAAGCAACTGTCATCGCACCCGATGATGATGGTTGTAATGACCATGATTCCAAGTTTGGATACGTTTCAAGTGCTCTTTCAGCAGCTGCAACTACACCTGCACCTGCTTCAATGCCTGTAATTGTCGATGCCGCTTCTGTCGATAAATCAGCAATTGATGTTGCTTCCATATAGCTTGGTACAACTAAACCGATTTTGGCACCTTGCAAGTTTGGTCCTAAATCTTCTACGTCTGCTCCGTATTTTTCATACTGTGAAGCATGTGTAGCAGGTAACCAGCCAGATACCATCGCATCTGCTTCACCTTTTGATACAGCTTCCCACATGATGGCATTGTCCAATGGTGTAATATCAACGTTATAGCCGACACTTTCCAGTACTTCTGCCACTACATACGTAGATGCAACTTCAGAATCCCATTCTACATAGGCTAATTCGATTGAACCTAGATCTTCTTTAGATGACGTTTCTTTTTTCTCTGTTGTGTCATCTCCACACGCAGCTAATAATAGCGCTGCACTTATTGCTGTTGCTGCAGGCATCCATTTTAATTTTTTCATTTTACTTTCCCCCATTTGATTTTTGTTTATTTAAACTTTGTGTTAAACGGTCTACAATAATAGCGAAGATTACTAGACTGATCCCCGCAACAAATCCATTACCGATTTGTGCTCGTTGTAGAGCCGATAATACTTCACGACCTAAACCTGGCGCACCGATCATTGACGCAATAACGACCATCGATAATGATAAAAGTACCGTTTGGTTAATACCGGCCATAATTGTAGATTTTGAAAGTGGCAATTCTACTTTTACTAATTTTTGAGTGAAAGTACTACCATAAGAGTCCGCCGCTTCGATTAAATGAGTCGGAACTTGACGGATACCGAGATTTGTAAAACGTACAGTTGGTGGTAATGCGAAGATAACTGAAGCAAATACACCTGGTACGACACCAATCCCGAAAAATGCAACGGCTGGGATTAAATATACGAACCCTGGCATTGTTTGCATAAAGTCTAAAATTGGTTTCAAAATTTCTTCTACTACTTTTGATTTCGACATGAGGATGCCAAGTGGTATACCAATTACAATTGCGATTAAACTTGAAAACAACACGAGTGTAAATGTATTCATAAGCTGTTCCCATAAACCTTGGTTTAAAATGAATAGTAAACCAATGATTGAAAAGATGGCTAAGCCGAATTTTTTGCCTGTTGCGAAAAACGCTAACACGGCAATGATTAAAATAAATACGTATGGTGGAATAGCAGTTAATGTGGATGTTACAAAATCCATCAAATCTTCACCGTTATTTTGAATAAAACGGAATTGCGCTGAAAACGTATCTGTTACAATATCCATCAGCTTTTCCACATTTTCCGCCACTGGTAATGGCGTCGCTAAATTTAATAGTTTACTCATTGTCTACACCTCCGTTTTTTTCAGAGGCTAACGACTCTAAAACAACTCCACGAATTAGTACTCCGCGCAGTTTCCCTTCTTCTACAACAGCTAATGGTGTCGGAGAATCGGAAATAACCGATAAAATATCCTGTATGACTGTAGATGGTTCAACAATCGGCATATCGTTACGTAAAATTGATTGCAGTGATTTTTCACCGGATTGCGCTAGCTCCAGTGCATCATTTGCAGTAATATAGCCTAAATATTTTCGGGCTTTATCTACTGCGAGCAAGACACTTACTTTATCTTCTCTCATACGCTGCAACGCAACTTTTGGCCCTTCATGATCAATTTGGATTGTCATTGGACGAATCATCGCATTTTCCGCTGTCAATACTTTTGAACGGTCCACATCTTCCAGGAATGAGCGGACATATTCATTTGCAGGGTTTGTCAAAATTTCTTCCCCTGTTCCTACCTGCATGATTTTTCCATCCTTCATAATAGCAATACGATCACCAATACGAAGCGCTTCATTTAAATCATGTGTAATAAAGACAATTGTTTTCTGTAAATTAGCTTGTAACTCCAATAGCTCATCTTGCATTTCTTTACGAATGAGCGGATCAAGAGCAGAAAAAGCTTCATCCATTAATATGATTTCTGTATCATTTGCCAAAGCACGTGCAAGCCCTACACGCTGCTGCATACCGCCTGATAATTGATCTGGATACTGGTCTTTATAGGAGAGTAACCCTGCATTCTGTAAAGCCTTTTCTGCTTTTAATCGTCTTTCCTCTTTCGGAACGCCTCTGATTTCCAGGCCATACTCTGCATTTTGTAAAATGGTACGTTGCGGGAATAATGCGAAGTTTTGAAATACCATGCTCATTTTTTCTCTGCGAACAACTTGCAGGCTCTTTTTATTGAGCTTTGTAATATTTTGATCATCTATATAAATATCACCACTCGTTGGTTGAATGAGACGATTGAGTAAACGGATCAATGTAGACTTCCCACTTCCTGAAAGCCCCATAATTACGAAAATCTCACCTTCTTCAATTGTCAAACTTGCTTCATATACACCGACAGTAGCATTTGTTTCTTTTAAAATCTGTTCTTTGGATTTTTCTTGCTTCACGAGCTTCAATGCCTGTGATGTATTTTTTCCAAATACTTTAGTGACTCGGTCAATTTTAATTTTCCCCATAATCCACTTCCTAATAATAATTAATTTCATGCTAGTAACAACTTTGTATTTATCTCGGGTTGTTAAAAGCAACAACTTTTATATTAATAGACGTTGTTACTATTGTCAAATGAGAATTGATTTTTATGTACATCCAACTAGAAATAAAGTCCCTTAAACAGAAAAAACTACTCCCGAAATACAATGAGGGAGTAGTTTGTTTTTGTTGAAAATTTGACACTCTATATCGAATCAGATTGAAAGTTGTTACTTTCCAGCTGTAAAAAGTGTTTTACATTCGAATAGCATTCTTCTTTACCTATAAAAAATAATGTATCACCCGCGGACAATGTTGCGTATGGCCCAGGCGAAACAATCAGCTCATGATCTTTTTTGATTCCAATTATTGTAGCACCTGTTTCCTGCCAGAAATTGATTTCGCCAACATTTTTTGATAGGAATGGGCAATTATCGGTAATATCAATTTGAAAAGGTACAAACGGGTTAATCGATTGATATCTGCTTGTCCGATTGACCATTTCTCCTAATGTATCCTGGAAATGATGCAACTCATCAATTTGGCGTTCAATACTGTCAGTTAATTGTTTTTGTAAATCTCGTATTGATTTGACACCAGTTAACCGCTGAATGTATTTAGCTGCATTTTCATAGGAAACGATGACAACACCGCTTCCCTTTGTCGCTTCTACTATATTTAAATCCTGTAGAACGGCAATCGCTCGTCTAGCTGTTTCCGAGGAAACACTGTATTGAGATGCCAGCGATGAACGGGCATAAATCTTTTCCCCGACAACATATTTTTTTTCAACAATTTTAGCGGCAATATCTTCTGCTATTACTTGATATTTAGGCTGCTTAATTTGGATTTTCTTCTCCATTAATTGCACTCCTTTGTGCTGTGTTCAGTATGCATAAGCAAAATTCCTATATTTATACTATATCGAAATTATATACCTTTTTATAAAAACCACAAATAGTTCACTAATTTTGAACAAATTTTTTAAAAACAATTATAGGAATAAGTTTTATTAAATGTAGGTATTTTTTTCTGTTAAATACTAACAATAACATTATTCACTGTTTTATTCGAGTTATTTCTTCCTTTTTCGACAAAGCCAAAACTTTAGCACTTTAACTCAATAAACATGTTTATTATCCACAAAAATAATGATAAAATTTTGATTATTGTAAATTAGAAATAGGTGTATCAATGAAAAAAATATTTAGAAAAAAACCAATCAATGACCTTTTACTTAAAAGCGGAAATATGCAGTTGCCTAAAACAATGGGTTCTTTCGATTTGATAATGTTAGGTGTCGGTGCCATTGTCGGTACAGGCATTTTCATTTTACCTGGGACGGTCTCTGCTCTCCATGCAGGCCCGGGGATTGTCTTCTCCTTTACGATTGCTGCAGTCGTTTGTGCATTAGCCGCGCTATGTTATTCTGAGTTTTCTTCTACTGTACCCGTTGCAGGAAGTGCCTATTCATATAGCTATATTGTCTTTGGTGAAATCATTGCATGGCTGGTCGGCTGGGCATTACTATTGGAATACGGCCTCGCAACTGCTGCCGTGGCAACAGGCTGGTCAGGATATTTCGTATCGCTGCTGGAAGGTTTAAATATCCATTTACCGGTCGCATTGACAGGGGCATTCAGTCCTGAAAACGGTACTTATATTAACTTGCCTGCAATTTTTATTATCTTTGCGATTGGTGCTTTACTTTCATTAGGAATGAAAGAATCAACTCGTTTTAATGCATTATTGGTTGCCATTAAACTCGGCGTTATTTTATTGTTTATTGTAGTTGGTGTCTTTTATGTGAAGCCGGATAACTGGACACCCTTCCTGCCATTTGGGATGAGCGGTGTATTCACAGGTGCTGCACTCGTATTTTTTGCTTACTTAGGCTTTGATGCCGTGTCTTCTGCTGCGGCGGAAGTAAAAAATCCACAGCGGAATATGCCAATCGGAATTATCGGTTCCCTGCTTGTCTGTACAGTATTGTATATTGTAGTTTCACTTGTACTGACTGGGATTGTTCCATATACTGACCTCAATGTAACCGACCCTGTATCGTACGCGATGCATGTTATCGACCAGGAATGGGCAGCGGGGATCATATCGCTTGGTGCTGTCATTGGCATGATGACCGTTATATTAGTCATGATGTATGGCGGGACGCGATTATTAATGGCCTTTGCCCGTGACGGCTTAATGCCTAAAATGCTGGCACACCTAAGTGAAAAGCGCAAAATGCCTGCTAAAAATACGTGGCTGTTTACATTGATTATTTCGTTTTTTGCAGGATTTGTTCCATTGGACTTGTTGGCGGAACTTGTAAATATGGGTACATTGGTCGCATTTATTTTCGTTTCTGCTGGCATTTTATATTTACGTAAAAATAAAAACTTACCGCAAGATCGATTTAAAGTACCATTTTATCCTGTGTTACCAATCTTATCATTTATTCTTTGTATTTTTCTGATTACGCAACTTTCCTTGCACACATGGATCGCTTGCGGAATTTGGTTTATTATCGGTATAATCGTATATTTCACGTATGGAAAAAAACATTCTACGATGAATTCTAATACTAAATAACGACAATGTGAATTGGTACTATAACCGCTCTATTTAAAAAGCGCAGCAAATTTGTTTTCATAATTTGCTGCGCTTTTATTTGTCAGTTTGTCAGAGGAACAGTCCCCGTCATATCCGAAAATAATATTGTGTAAATCTTCTGACCTGGTTAAATTGTTTGTTTTTGAACCTTTTACTGATGCCAACAAATTGCTAATATGATAGATAATTTCAAGCAAGGGAGCGTCAATTATTATGGAATCATCACGTTCAATTTCTACTTCATCAGAAAAAACAAAAGATTTAATTATTACGAGTCTTCTTATTTCACTTGTATTCGTAGCAACATTTTTTATTAATATCCGTTTGCCGATTGCTGCAAATGGAGGGCTTGTTCATTTAGGGTCTGCCATGCTCTTTATTATCGCAATCTTATTTGGTCCAAAAAAGGGTGCGTTGGCCGGAGCATTCGGTATGGCACTGTTCGATATTTTATCTGGATGGACATTGTGGGCACCATTTACATTCATTACACGTGGTCTGCAAGGCTATATTGTAGGAAAAATTGCTACAATGCATGGGAAAAATGGCGGAAGCTTTATTTATAACTTAGCAGCTATTGTTATCTCGGTTCCATTTATGCTTGGAGGTTATTATATTTGTGAACGTGTTCTCTATGGAAACTGGATTATCCCACTTGCATCAATTCCAGGAAATCTCGTTCAAAATGCAGTAGGACTAATCATTGCAATACCAGTATGTATCGCTTTGAAAAAACTGCCCCTTTTTAAATAAAATGAAACTTTAATTAGTGGGGGTTTTCCTCATCCCCCATAGAGACGGGACCCCGTTAATGGGGATAAAAAAATTGGTTAGCGGCCAATTTCGCTAACCAATCCTATTTTTATTTTACTAATTTGCTAATTGCTTTAAATGCATCGCCTTTTGCTACTTGCTGCATTTCGAATAATGCCATTTCCACACTAGTTACGCGTGCACCAAGCTGCATCATTTTCTGGATGCCTATCTCTCGATTACTCGCTGTGCGTGAAGACACACAGTCTGCCAGCACTTCGACTTCATAACCGTTTTCCAGTAATTGAGCTGCTGTTTGATACACACAAATATGGGCTTCAATTCCGGCCAATAAAATCTTCTTGCGTCCTGTTTGCTGTAATGCTTGTACAAATTCCTCAGTATCATAAGCACTGAATGTAATTTTTTCAATCGGTTTTTCATCTGTTAAATGCTCCGCAACTCGCTCATCTGTCGGACCAAGCCCTTTTGGATATTGCTCAAGCCATAAAATAGGTAATTCCAATAATTTTGCCCCTTGTACCATTGTGGCAATATTACCTACAACGAGTGCGCTTTCCTCAACAACTTGCGCCAATTTTCCCTGAATATCAATCAGTACTAATACTGCTTCTTCTTTTTTTAACATGAATATACCTCCCCTAAGTTGCATTCTTCTCTATTATACTGAACTTTTCCACTAAATGAATAGTAGATCCTCCATTGAAACGAAATGCACGACACTGTATAGTGAAAAGAGAAATGGAGGATTCACATGTTGCGTCTTAGTTGGCTCATAAGTATGGGCATTAGTTTATTTGGAGTATTAATCATTCAGCACTTTTTTACAGTAAAACCGGACGATGTTGCAAATGGAGGAAATCTTGGTGCTCTTGGTTTAGCGCTTGTTGCACCATTTATTATACTTAGTTTATTTATTACGTTTCGTTTCTTTACTGAAAGCGCCAGAAACGCAAAGGATCAGCTTATGCGTATGATTTATTTAGTATTTGGATTTGCGCTGTTAGTGGCATTCATCTATTATGCCATTGATTTTTCAAATAATGTGTATTCATCCCTCGGCGGTGATACGGAGACACCGGGTTCCACAATCTACCGTTTCCCCCTATTAAATGAGTATACGAATCACGTTTTTCTTAATTTTTATACGTTTGGAATTGTCCATACATTAAGTGCTTTAATCGGAGCTGCTAATGGAATGTTCAAATCTGCCAAACAATCTCCGCAATAACAAAAACCCGAATGGTCATTGTAAAATGTACCCTATAAGATAGACACTTTGAAAAAAGCCTATCTTGTAGGGTATTTTTATTATAATAAGAAAAAAGATACTGGAGCGGAATCGAATGACAAAAATCTACTTCACAGAGAAACAACAAGCACAATTAAAATGTAATCCGAATGTACAGGCCGTCAGTGACAAGGCCATTACCTATACAGATGAATTTAAGCGTCATTTTATTGCAGAAAATGAAAAGGGGAAATTACCAAGAGCCATTTTTGAAGAAGCAGGATTGGACGTTGAATTAATCGGTTTGGAGCGTGTTCGTTCTTCCGCAAAACGCTGGCAAGCAGCTTATCGAAAAGCCGGAATAAATGGTTTACAGGATACACGTAAAACGAATTCGGGACGCCAACTTGAACGTGAATTAAGCCTTGAAGAAAAATATGCACGATTAGAAGCGAAAACGCGATTACTTGAGGCAGAGAACGAACTATTAAAAAAGCTGGATCTACTCGAAAGGCAGATGTTGAAGAAGAAATCACAATTGAAGCGAAAATAAAATTTGAATTAATTCAAGGAGCTATCGAAAAGTATAAATTGAAGCGCATGGTGAGCTACTTATGTGAACTGATGGGTGTTTCCCGTTCAGGTTATTACAATTATTTTGGTGAACAATCCGCCCAAAACCGGGCAACCCAAGATGCGGCAGATCAAGTAGTGAAAGAAATCATTTTAAAGGCCTATCATTTCCGAGGACGCAAAAAGGGAGCACGCCAAATCAAAATGACACTCCAAAATCAATATAGTATCATCTACAACCTAAAACGAATTCGTCGCATTATGAAGAAGCATGACATTGTTTGTCCCATTCGAAAAGCGAATCCTTATCGACGTATGGTAAAAGCAACGAAAGAACACCGTACATGCCCAAACGACTTAAAACGGAACTTCAAACAAGGTGTAGCAGGAAAAGTGTTATTAACAGATATCACGTATTTAACGTATCGAAACGGAAAGCGTGCTTATTTATCGACGATTAAAGACGCTGAAACGAATGAAATTTTAGCGTATGAAGTATCAAATTCCTTATCGTTGGATATCGCCCTCGATACATTAAAGAAATTGAAAAAACACAAGCATTTAGTGAAAGATGCCTTTATTCACTCGGATCAGGGCTTTCATTATACAAGCCCGATCTATCAAGCATTGGTAAAGCGATTGGGCTTAGGTCAGTCCATGTCACGTCGTGGGAACTGTTGGGATAATGCGCCCCAGGAATCATTCTTTGGGCATTTTAAAGATGAAGCCAAGATAAAAGAGTGTGAGACGTTAGAAGAAGTGAAACGAGAGATTAAGAGTTATATGACGTATTACAATTATTATCGAGGTCAATGGAATTTAAAAAAGCTGCCGCCTGCAAAATACAGACAGCAGCTTCAACAAGTTGCCTAGGCTTTTTCACAATGTCCTTTACAAAGGGTACATTTTATTGAACCATTCGGGTTTTGTTATCATTAATTAACGTACTTCTGCACCAGCTGCTGCCAATGCTTTTAATACTTTATTATGTGCTGCGACTACTTCTTCGTCTGTTAATGTTCGCTCTGGGTCGAAGTATGTTAATGAGAAGGCTACTGATTTTTTACCAGCCGTCATTTTCTCCCCTGCATAAACATCAAATACTTTTACTTCTTTCAGTAAAGAAGTTCCGGCACCTTTAATAATGCTCACAATTTCACCGGCTGGAGCTGCTACATCCAATTCTAATGCGATATCACGACTCATAGCCGGGAAGCGCGGAATCATAGAATAAACAAGCTCTTCTTGTGTTGCACTTAAAATGGCATTTAAGTTCAGTTCAGCTACATATGTTTCTTTTACATCAAATGCTTTTTGTTCTTGCGGATGAAGCTGGGCAATGACACCCACTTTTTCGCCATCTAATAATACATCAGCTGTACGGCCAGGATGTAAGCCGTCTACTTGCGCTTTTACATAGCTTACGCGAGATGTTAAGCCTAATTTAGCAAATACCGCTTCAACAATACCTTTTGCAACGAAGAAATCAACATTTTTCTTCTCGCCCTGCCAAGTATTATCAATCCATTTACCTGTTAATACAAGCGCTAAGTGTTCTTCTTCAAATGGAAGTTCCTCAGCTGTTTGTCCAAGGAAAACTGATCCGATTTCGTATAATGCTACTGTTTCCACTTGACGAGCTACGTTATAACTTGCTGCCTCTACTAAGTGGGGAATTAAGCTTTGGCGTAGTGTAGAGCGTTCTTCAGACATAGGCATTAATAACTTTGTTGTCTCCTCAGCTTTTAATGCAAACTTTTGAGCGTGCGCTGCTGAAGTTAATGAGTAAGTTACCGCTTGATAAAGACCGGCACCTTCCATTACATTGCGTACGATACGGCGTCCTGCTTGATATGGCGTTAACCGGCCAACTTGTTCACTCGCTGGTAGGCTTACAGGGATCTCATCGTAGCCATACATACGTGCAATTTCTTCAACGATATCTTCCGGAATTTTAATATCCTGACGTCTTGTAGGCGCATCAATAATTAATAAACCATTTGCCGCTTCCACATCAAATTTTAAACGCTCTAAAATAGAAAGCATATCCTCTAAAGAAATTTTCATGCCTAAACGGCCGTTAATAAAGTCAGGTGATACTACAACACGAGCTGGCGTTTTATCAAGCTCATCTACTAGCACTGTACCTTCCAATACTTCTCCTCCTGCTAATTCAGCAAGTAATTGTGCTGCACGTTCTGCTGCAGGAAGGACACGGTTCGGATCTACACCTTTTTCAAAACGTGCAGAAGAATCCGAACGTAAGCCGATTTCTTTTGAAGTACGACGCACAGATGCCGGGTTGAAGTAAGCTGATTCGATTACTACTGTCGTAGTAGAATTGGACACTTCTGATTTAGCACCGCCCATGACACCTGCAACCGCTTCTGCTTCTTGACCATTTGTAATGACAAGATTGTGGCTTGCTAATTTACGCTCCTGATCATCAAGCGTCGTCATCACTTCGCCATCACGAGCCATACGCGTAACGATTTCACCAGTTGCTAATTTATCGTAGTCAAATGCATGTAATGGTTGACCGTATTCCATTAATACGTAGTTTGTAATATCGACTACATTATTATGTGGACGTACACCTGCAGACATAAGCGCATGTTGCAACCATAATGGCGATTCTTTTACTTCAATGTTTTTTACAACCTTCGCTGCGTACATTGGGTTTGCTTCTTTATCTTCTACCGTTAATTTTAATACATCTGCCGCTTTTTCCGCTGAAGCAGTATAATCGATTTTCGGTAATTTTACATCTTGAGATAAAATCGCTGCCACTTCATAGGCAACGCCAAGCATGCTCATTGCATCCGAACGGTTAGGTGTTAAACCAAGCTCAAGTACTGTATCACGTAAGCCTAAAACATCTAATGCATCGGCCCCTGGAGTTGTATCAGCTGGCAGTACATAAATCCCTTCAGCATAAGCTTTTGGTACAAGACGGCCTTCAATGCCCAATTCTTGAAGTGAACAAATCATCCCGTTTGATTCTTGCCCGCGTAATTTTGCCTTTTTAATTTTAATGCCACCTGGTAATTTTGCTCCTGGACGCGCTACGATGACTTTTTGACCTGCATCGACGTTTGGTGCACCACATACGATTTGCTGAAGCTCTTCTTCCCCAACATCAACTTGGCATACATTTAATTTATCAGCTTCCGGGTGTTTTTCTTTAGACACAACATGACCAACAACTACATTTGACATACCTTGTGAACGGTCAATTACTGCATCTACTTCAATCCCTGCACGCGTAATTTTTTCTGCTAATACATTTGCTTCTAATGAAGAAATGTCTACATATTGACTTAACCATTTTAATGAAACTAACATTTATATTGTCCTCCTTCTTACACTTCTGCCTGGTGGAATTGTGATAAGAAGCGTGTGTCATTTGTATAGAAATGACGAATATCATCCACACCGTATTTTAACATTGCGATACGTTCTGCACCGATACCGAAAGCGAAACCTGAAAGCTTAGTTGAATCGTAGCCAGCCATTTCAAGTACGTTCGGGTGTACCATACCAGCACCTAAAATTTCAATCCAGCCAGTTTGCTTACATACATTACAGCCTTTACCTGAACATTTATGACAAGATACGTCAACTTCTACAGAAGGCTCTGTGAATGGGAAGAATGATGGTCGAAGGCGGATTTCGCGTTCTGCTCCAAACATTTTCTTGGCCAATGCATCAAGAGTTCCTTTTAGGTCAGACATGCGGATATTTTCCCCGATTACAAGACCTTCAATTTGCATGAATTGGTGAGAGTGTGTCGCATCATCTGTGTCACGACGGAATACTTTACCTGGGCAAATCACACGAATCGGTTCGCCTTTTTTGGCTTCCATTGTACGTGCCTGAACTGGAGAAGTATGTGTACGCAATAATGTTTCTTCTGAAATATAGAATGAATCCTGCATGTCACGGGCCGGGTGACCTTTAGGCAAGTTCATTGCTTCAAAGTTATAGTAGTCTTTTTCTACTTCAGGTCCTTCTACGATTTCATAGCCCATACCTAAAAACAGGTCTTCGATTTCTTCGATTACACGTGTTAACAAGTGACGGTTTCCTGCACGTACTTTTGCACCTGGTAACGTCACATCGATTGACTCGTTTTCAAGCTGCGCTAAAATTGCAGCTTCTTCTAAAACAGCAACCTTTTTCTCAAGTTCAGCTGTTACATTTTCACGTACAGTGTTAACTAGGGCACCCATTTTCGGACGTTCTTCTGCAGAAAGTTTCCCCATTCCTTTTAATAAATCCGTGATCGGTCCTTTTTTACCTAAGTACGCAACACGAACGTCATTTAATGCTTTTAAGTCAGCTGCATCGGCAATTTTAGCTAATGCTTCTTGTTCCAATTGCTTTAATTGTTGTTCCATTTACAAAGTCCTCCTTATTTAGTTAGAGAATAAAGTTTGTTTCTTCAATCCGTTGATTTCCATTCCGGCGGACGCTTTCCACGGGCACGGCTCCAGCCTTCTCCCTCGCTTCGCTCAGTCCGGGTGCTTCCGCTCGGTGCTCCTGTCGCTTTCGCTTTCGTCGCAAATAGCCATTTGCTGTTCCCGTAGGAGTCGCCGCCTACATTCCAATCAACTAAGTATCTCCAAAAATCTCCAAATTCCCACTCATTAAAAATAGCGAAATAGTGCTTACTCTGAACCCGTTGCTTTAACAAATTTACATATACGCACTATAATAATCACCATTTTTGAAAATAAAAAATCCTCGCCCCCTAAGAAAGGGACGAGGACGAGTTTCGCGGTACCACCCTAGTTATTGCAAAAAGCAATCACTTCATTGGAGCTAACGACTATGTCTAGCCGGCAATCCTTTCACCACAAGTGGATCCCGGATGCTGCTCGCGGGGTGAACTTCACTATACAATTTGTTAGCAAGCTTTCAGTCATTGGCTTGCATTCCCTAAAACAAATGGTGTATACCTACTCTTCCCGGTCAACGCATTTCGTAATATATTCTCCAACTAGTTTAATGTATTTTCGTACATTTATCAACTAGCTGGAGCGTTTTTCATCATTACATATCCCAAAGAAGGATTAATAAAGAACCTAAAACAGTCAATACTACTAAACCGATTCCGTATACGATGTTCGAGTAGATAGCCCACTTGTCATTTGTTTCACCAGCGTGCATGAAGACAATAAACTGTAAACCTGCTTGAATGAATGCTGTCACTAAAAGGATAACCATTCCAGTTGTGAATGACATATCTGTGAAGTAAACAAGCATTGCAATCACTGTTAAAATCAGTGAAAATACGAAGCCCATAATTTGGCCTATTGGGAAGAACTTAGCCATAGATTACATCATTCCTTTCAAGTAAATGAAACTGAAGATGAAGATCCAAACAACATCCAGGAAGTGCCAGTATAGTGAGAATACAAATGTTTTCCCTGCTGTTACTGAGTTAAGTCCGCGCTTGGCAATTTGGATCATAATGAAGATTCCCCAGAATAAACCAAACGTTACGTGAAGACCGTGTGTTCCTAACGTTGTTAATAAAGCAGATGTGAAGGCACTAGTTGTAATACCTGCACCAACATGTACATAGTGTATAAATTCGTAAATTTCTACAGAAATGAACGCTGCACCAAGTAATAACGTAATACCCATAAATGACAATGTCGCTTTTTTACTGCCAAGACGCATAGCATGAATAGCTAAACCGATTGTAAAACTTGATGTTAAAAGAATAAATGTTTCTGCCAATACTGGACCAATTTCGAAAATCTCAGCAGCAGTTGGACCGTCACCTGTACGACCCGAAAGGACAAAGTATGATGCGAATAATGTACCGAATAACATAATTTCCGCACCTAGGAAAGTCCAGAATCCGAAGATTTTCAGGTTATTTTCCTCTGTTGAATATTCCAATGGAACATTGTTATTAACTTTACCCATTATTTCGCACCTCCTTCTTTTTCATATTTTTTCTCGATTAATTCTACTTCTTCTTTATGGATATGGTAGCCATGGTCGTCTTCTAGAGAACGGTAACCCATGCAAGCTAAAATACCGATTAAGCTGATGATTGCTAAAGTGAACATGCTGAATACTAAAGCGAAACCACCGATGAAGAAGAATATTGATAAAATAAATGTTTGACCTGAGTTATTTGGCATGTGAATATCTTGAATTTCACCTTTGAATAACTTCGTGCCGTTTTTCTTAGAATCCCAGAATGCTTCTGAATTTGAATCAGTTACGTCTGGAGTGATTGCAAAGTTATAGTGTGGAATTGGTGTATGAGTCGCCCACTCAAGACCACGTGCATCCCATGGATCTGAACCGATGTCGCGTGGAGAGTTTTTGAAACTGTACCAAATGTTCCATACTAGCATTAGGAATGAAATAGACATAATTCCGGCACCGACGAACGATACCATGTTTAATGTACTGAAACCTGCAGCATCAGAGTATGTGTACATACGACGTGCTTGACCATCTAAACCAGTGATATACATTGGAATGAATGATAGTACGAAACCTGTAGACATTACCCAAACAGTTGCTTTACCAAGACGCTCATTTAACATGAAACCGAACATTTTTGGCCAGTAGAACGTTAAACCAGCTAACATCGCGTAAACAACACCAGGGATGATTACGTTATGGAAGTGGGCTACTAAGAACATTGTGTTGTGGTATTGGTAGTCAGCTGCTGACATCGCAAGCATAACCCCTGTAACACCACCAAGTGTGAATAAAGGAATGAAGTGCAATGCATACAACATTGGTGTTGTAATAACAATTTTCCCTTTATAAAGTGTGAATAACCAGTTGAAAATTTTAACCCCTGTTGGGATCGCAATTGCCATTGTTGTGATCGAGAAGATCGAGTTCGTGAATGCACCTTGACCCATTGTAAAGAAGTGGTGAGTCCATACAGCGAACGAGAATACTGAAATTAAGATCATTGACCAAACCATTGATGTGTAACCATATAAGTTACGACGTGCGAAAGTCGAAATAACTTCAGAGAAAATACCGAATGCCGGTAAGATTAAGATATATACTTCAGGGTGACCCCAAACCCAGAATAGGTTGGCCCAAAGCATGTCCATACCACCGTCACCGATAGCAAAGAATTTAGTATCCCATAGACGGTCCATTGTACCCATAGCTAATGCTACTGTTAATACTGGGAACGCGAATACGATAATTAAGTTTGCAATAAGTGCTGACCAAGTGAACATTGGCATTTTAAATAATGTCATGCCTGGAGCACGCATTTTCATGATAGTCGTAATGAAGTTAATACCTGTCATTAACGTACCAAGACCCGCAATTTGCAGTGCAAGCATGTAATAGTTTGTACCAACTGATGTACTGAACTCATTATCCGCTAACGGGAAATATGAAGTCCATCCAGAATCAGGAGATCCACCGATGATGAATGAGATATTGAATAATCCCATCCCCATGAAGAATAACCAGAATGCCAAGTTGTTTAAACGTGGGAACGCTACGTCACGTGCCCCGATTTGTAATGGTACTAAAAAGTTAAAGAAGAACGTAATGAATGGCATTGCCATGAATAAAATCATGACTACTCCGTGAGTTGTAAATACTTCGTTATAGTGCTGAGCGTCTAAGAAACCGTTATCTGGAACAGCTAACTGTAAACGCATCATTACGGCATCGACACCGCCGCGGAAAAGCATAACTAAAGCAGTGATTAAATACATGATACCAATTTTTTTATGGTCAACAGTTGTAATCCATTCACGCCATAAGTAGCCCCACAATTTAAAATAAGTAACGATCGCTACTAACGCGATTGACCCTAAAACTATAGAAGCCATTGCGATATAAATTAATGTGCTTGGGTGTGGAACTGCAAACTGTGCAAAGAATTCCGACATAGTAGTACTCCTTTCGAAAAGTTGTTACTTTCAAAAATTAGTGTGAAGAATGATCCTCTTCATCTTCTTTTTCTTCGTCTGAAGATTCATGGTTGTGTTCCGGAGCTGGTGAGAACTCTAGATGTGTACCAGTATAAGTTGATTTACCAAGATGACCTGGCTCTAATAATTCGTCAAACTTCTCTTCTGTTAATGGAGCAGCCGTTTCATGAACTTCTGTTACCCATTCATCAAATTCTGTTTGAGTTAAAGCTGTTACATCAAAAATGTTTTCTGCTGTACCACGACCTGAGAAGTTCGCGTTACGTCCCCAGAATTCGCCTGGGTTATCTGCAGCTAAGTGTAATGTTGTTACCATGTCTGCCATAGCGTATTTCTGACCGCCAAGTTGTGGAATCCAGAAACTTGTAATTGGACCATAAGAGTAAAGTTTAAATTCAACTGCACGTCCAGCAGGAATGTATAGATAGTTTACTGTTTCAATATCTTGTTCCGGATAGCTGAAGTGCCATTTCCAGTTAGATGATGAAGCATAAATAACTAAAGGTTCCTGATCCTCATATTCTTGAGGAACACTCTCAACAATGTAGTTACTCTTAACAGAAACAAATGATAAGAAAATAACGATGATTACAGGAATACCAATCATAAATGTTTCTACAAGCCAGTGACCATGAATATGCGGTGGCTCGTAATCTGGACTTTGTTTTGATGCACGGTATTTAAATAACATAAACACCAAAATTGCTAATACTGTTAAAACAATCCCTGACATTAAGTAAATTAATAACATTGTGTCATCGGCTTGTCTTTGAGCTTGAGGACCTTTAGGATCAAGAACTGCTAACTTATCGTTACAGCCTGCTAAAAGAATAGCACCTAGTCCCATGAAAGAGAGTAATGTTCCCTTCATATTTACTTTCATAGTTGGACTCCTTTCCAATTAAATAAAGCTTGTTAGATTTTGCTTAAGCGCTTTCATGTGAGAGCGAAAATAAAATAATGACGATAGTGCGACATCGAATGAATATTTTCACTTTTTACCATTTACACTATGCATATAGTGGCAAATAGTCAGACCATCAATCCATCACCATTTAGAACCTTTAAATTGAATCCCATAATTAACAGTTTGCACACTATTTTAAAAAGCATTATTTTATTTTTTTATTGTGATAACTTAAGGCGTCTGTCTAACCTACTTAGATTTTAGTTAAACATCAAATAAGTGTCAAAACATCAAATTGGAAAAAACCCTTATTTCTCCCAATTTACGAGTAATTCTTTTTTAATATTTTAAAATAATGACGGCAAACGCAGTAAAATAAAGCGATTTCGAGCTAAAAGTTACCTTCATTTCAAAAATGACATTTCTATGAACTCGTTAAAGTTCATATTTTGGGACTAATCAGAAAGCTCAATACGTTTCATTTTATGGGTTTTATTTCCACTTTTTACCTAATATTTTAAAAGAAATAGGATTTTATAAGTACTTACTTACAAAATCCCACCTTTAAGTTTTCCTGTTTATTTTACAAATGCATACAATAAAATTCCTGTTGCCACCGCAACATTCAGTGATTCTGCCCCGCCTAATATAGGAATGATGATGTTTTGGTCTGTTTTTGCCAATATTTGCGGATTGATGCCACTTCCTTCATTACCCACAATTAAAGCAAATGAATCACTTGGTTCCACTTTTTTGTATGAAATCGATTCTTCCAATGAAGTGCCAAATACACGGATACCATCAGCCTGCAGGTTTTCTATCCATTCCATCAAGTCGCCACGTACAACAGGAATATGGAAATGGGAGCCTTGTGCAGAACGCAATGATTTTGGATTAAATGCATCGACACTGCCTTTCCCTAACACAACTGCATCAATTCCGGCTGCATCTGCCGTTCGGATCATCGTGCCGATATTTCCCGGATCTTGGACCGCATCGACTAATAGTACTTTTTTCCAATCAAATTGTTCATCTTCGGAAATTTGGCGCTGCTTACAATGGGCAAATACCCCTTGGGAATTTTCAGTTTCCGCAATTTCTTTTGATACTGCCTCATTTACATGGACTAATACTACTTCATCTATTGCCCATAATAATGGTAGATCAACACCATCACGCACAATAATCTGGACGATTTGGTCTTTATGCTTTAACGCTTCTTCCACTAAATGAAAGCCTTCTACAATATACTCTCCTGTTTTTTCTCGCTCTTTACGTTGTGTAACAAGCTTTTTCCAATGCTTCACTAGTGCATTTTGTGTCGATTCAATTCTTTTCATTATTTCCCGTCCTTTTTTACGTACTCGATTGTATATTCTATCACAATTATTTTGTAATCCATAACGCAATGCCATGTATAAAGTTTATTATTTTGAACAAAGTATGGGAAAAGGAGGTTTCATATGGATTTTCAAATTAGACAAGCAATTACTGCCAATGTAACGGGCTCAGATGCCGCTGAATTTCAGGATATCGTCAATGATGCCATTGCACGTGGTGAGGAGCATTTACTTCCAGGCCTTGGTGTATTTCTGGAAAAATGGTGGAATGGTGCAAGCGAAAGCGAGCGAAGCGAATTTTCGCAAAAACTGGCAAAGCAGTTTGTCAGCTAACATTAAGCATAACCATCCATCATTCAATTATGACTCCATACAAAAAAGCAATCCAGCGTCTCCCGGATTGCTTTTTCTATGTAGTGATGGGGCATTCCATCTTGAATACAGACATCACTTGTAGTACTTCATGAATCGTCACAGCGTCTCCCATTGTTATTCATGTTGGACTACTACATTATTTATTTGCCCTTCCTGCCCATAAATAATGCATTGTTCGCAGCGGCGACTACAACCCGTAGTACAATGCCAAATGCTTGTTACTGATTTTACGCCAATAAAGATACTAAAACTGCTTTTTGGGCATGCAGGCGATTTTCTGCTTGCTCAAATATATAAGAATTTGGGCCGTCAATAACTGACGTCGCAACTTCTTCCTCTCGATGTGCCGGTAAACAATGAAGGAACATATAATCCGGCTTTGCATGGGCAACCAATTCATCATTGATCTGATACTTTTCAAAATCCTTCAGTCGCTTTAGTGTTTCTTCTTCCTGCCCCATTGATGTCCATACATCTGCGTAAACCGCATCTGCATCTGTAACAGCTGCCACTGGGTCATTTGTTACAACAATAGTACTGCCGTTATGAGAAGCGATCATTTGTGCTTTTTCAATAAAACGTTTATCACATTCATATCCTGGTGGTGTTGCAACTGCTACATGCATACCAACATGTGCTGCTGCAGCGATAAGCGCATGTGCTACATTATTGCCATCACCTACATAAGCGATTTTTAATCCTTTCAATTCCCCTTTATTTTCGGCAATTGTTTCAAGGTCAGCTAATGCCTGACATGGATGATCAAGGTCCGTTAACCCATTAATGACCGGAATCGAGGCGTTATCAGCCAATTCTTCAACCATTGTATGGGAGTTGGCACGGATCATGATTCCGTCTAAATAACCTGATAATACTCTTCCTGTATCAGATATTGGTTCACCACGGCCAATTTGCATATCGCGAGCATTCATATACATTCCATATCCGCCAAGCTGCTGCATGCCTACTTCAAATGATACACGTGTACGCGTTGAACTTTTCTCAAAGATCATGCCAAGTGTCTTACCTTCCAATAATCGTGGACATTTGCCCGCTTTTGTAATTATTTTCAACTGTGTAGCAAGTTCAAGCAGTTGCTTCACTTCTTCACTCGTATAGTCAAGCAATGTTAATAAGTCTTTTCCTTGTAAACTTTCAACAGGCTTTAATTGCACCTCTTCTAATAATTTCATCATTACACACCTCTGTGAGCTTTATGTTGGTTTTATTATACAAATGAATAAATATAAAATCAAGTGAATTATTATAAATTATTTAAATTAATAAAATTGTACAATAATTAGACTTATTCATGAACGATGAAATAATTCACTTGAAGGATATATTTTATGTTTTTTAGAGAAGATATCCAATTTTTATTGAATTCTAATTCATTTTTAAGCATACTATTTACAGCAGTACATTTTGGAAATAATTTACTCTATCACTGATTTAGGAGGAATCATTATGCCGAACGCGATCCACACAGTGGAATTACCATTATCTAATGAGATAATATGGCATTTTCTAAAGGACTATAATAATTGGGCACCATTAATTCCAGGTTATATCGAGCACGAAGCAATACATGATACGCAGTTCACTTGGACTTTACTTGCAGATTTAGGGTTCACGAAAAAGAAGATTATTCTTCAAGTAGATATAACTGATTCTGTTGAACCGACTGATGTAAAATTTAACATAAAAGGTTTGTCCGACAACTTTGACGGGAACGGCTACTTTAACATTGCAACCGGCAATAAAGAGTCCACTCAAGTAACAGGCAGCCTGGATTTATCTGCTGGCGGTTTTATGGGGATGATGATCAACCCTGTTTTGGAAAGTTTCGTACCTAAAGCGACGTCTGATTTAACGAACTCAATTGAAACAAAGCTTACTGCCCTACATGATGTAAAATAAACAAAAACCATTAACTTTCCCGATAACCGGAAAATTAATGGTTTTTGCTTATTGTATTGGAGAGTGTACAGCAGGTTTCAACATACGATGCACTCAATTTTCTCATCATATTCACTGCATACACTAATACAAACTTCATCCATAAATAATGTAGTCACAGTAAAGTTCGTCGTTTGATAAATGCTAAACTCATTCATCTTTTCATGAATGCTTTCTCCTAAAAACATTTCCCAAATTGATTTATCAAAACAAATTAAAGTTGTTTCATTTATTTCACCTGACAATTCCACACCGTAAATAAACCCTTGTGCAACGATTGGATTGTATTCACTCATTTTGTTGAACATTAAGAACCATTATTTTAAATATAAAAAAGAAGCTGAATCTGATTTATTCCAGCTTCTTTTACAGTTGAGAATACGACGTTCAAGATCTAAAATTTACTGAAATACTCCATCCCGAATAATAGTAGTGTTTACGGTAACGTTTACTTTCATTTTTGAAAACATTTCATACCATTCCTCTTTATCGATATTCGCATTTCGGTACTGTGCTTTATAATATTCTCCAAACTGGAATATATCCGTATTGATGTCATGGCTATATTGTATAAGTCGTTTAATTTCACTTTCAATTTTCTTGTTGATTTCCTTCTCGACTTTATGAATCATTGCGTTTCCATCCATGCTTATATCCGAATCAACCTCCAATAGTCGACACTCCAGTTGAATCGTTAAATTGAATTCTGGAACTTCCGGATCAACTAATTCAATAGTCCGTTTTGAATTAATAGAGTCGATGGCTATCGGCAGTTCTTTCGAAGAATCCGAGGGGGATTTCTCCAGCGCTGTGACTGGTATTTTCATTTCCAACGCTCCTTTATGAGTATTACCTTGAACCATTAATATATATATAGCTTCTTCTGCAGGGAGATTTCCGGATAATTTTCCCGTATTAAAAAAAGCAATGCCGGAAATTTCAACATTTTCTTCTTCTCTTTTTAATATTGGCATTGCATAACTATTCAAAAAAGAAAGTTTATCTCTATTGACTTCATGTAGCGTCGATGAAATAATGTATTGTTGTTCAATGTTATGTTGAATTAATTGATATATATGTTGTCCAATATCCGATATATTTTCATATTTATATTCCAATAATGTTTTCAAATCTCCATCTACAGTAGCCAAATATGTTGCATTGCTGATTTCAGAATTCATTTTTAAAATATGGATATTATCATCTAAACCTGATTTTGCCAGCTCCTCACCGAACAGTACAACCCGCAATTGTCCTGATCCAATTTTCTTGGATGTTTTTAAATCCATTTTTGAACGGGCTCCCTTACTTGTAGATGCAGTGGCTGACTGCAATTCAATTTTACTCTCTAATTCCGGATTGATCTGACGGATGACGGCTGTGACGGACAAATTATCCTCTTCTTCTATATCATAGCCCAGAAGTGTCGTTAAACTTATCCTTTCAAGAATTTTCTCTTCTGCACAGCCCCCGAGAACTATTGTGCATACAAAAAGCATAATTAGCATTCTTAACATAATCAGCGCTTTCATTCCCTTCCAGCCTTTCTTTTAAAGACTTTTTTGTTCAGGAGAGCAATGAAATATATAAAGATAGGATAAATAAATACAATATAAAAAGCATAATTCCCGAAATAGTCGTTGAATGTATGAACTTCAATCCTTGTTTTCACTATCAGCGACCCTATAAATATTAAAACGGAAAATATAAGAACAAATTTCTTGTCGGTTATGTTAATCATTCGACTGACACCCCGATAGGCGGACCATACAAAAAAACAAAGATTCGGCAAAATGATCATCATCCAGTAACAGACAGTGATAAGTTCAATCCGTTCAAGAAAAGGCAGGCGGACAATGCTGAATAAAGATAATGTTGCCCAGATCGATTTCTCGAGCTGTTCCCCACTGAAAAAAGTTAATGTTACGAGCATAACAAATAAATAAATAGCCAATGTACACATCAATCCTAAATGTACATATTTTTGGGCCTTATTCTTTTCTTTGACATAGGGATAGATCGTATTAATTATTTCAAAACCTACAATGGTGAGCGTCATCGAATACGCCCCTTTTAATAGACTTTTAAAATCATTATTCAATACTGGCAGCAAGTAATTTATATTTGAATATTCAATTGGAAATAACAGTACAACTAAAATCCAGAGACTAAAAAAAAAGCTAAAAAAACAAACTCCTATTATTACCCGTAATCCTCCCGTGAAAGCATAGCTCACAGTGATAAGCAGAGTAATTGTAATAAACGAAGCACTTAAACTTGGGAATACCCATGTATTTATTACATCTGAATAATTTTTGATAATCGCGAAATAGGCCAAGCCGCAATAAACAATATAAGTTAAATTAATTAAATTGCCTAAGTATTTACCAAATAAATTTATATTCACCCCGTAAATATCATTTGATTCATACAATTCCAGAACTTTAAAGATAATATAAACGACTATATGCGCTGCTATGAAACTGATAATGATAGAAATCCACGCATCCTGTTTTGCATCTCTATAGATGATGCTTTGAAACCCGTGAATTCCTACACCAATCTGGGTGGAACAGATGATGAAAAAGAGAAGCGGTGCATTGAATGTTTGAGTAGGATTAACTTGCAGCTTGTCCATCACTCTTCCCCCTTCTCTTTATCACCTTTAAGATTTACACGCACTTTGGAATATTCCGGATTCTCCACTCTTGCGTTTGGCGATTTTCGTACAATGAACGGATACGGCAGACGAACCAGGCTATCGCCCAAATCTTTAAGTCTAGGTGGATAAAACGGTGCCATATAAGGGGCGCCTAAACTTGTTTGTCGTAATAGATGAATCACCAGAATACAAAAAGCGAGCATTATACCATAATACCCCCAAAACCCGGCTAAAATGATTATTGGAAAGCGCAGCAATCGAATTACATTTCCCATCATATAACTCGGAGTTATAAAGGAAGACAGAGCACACAATGCGACAATAATAATGAGAATGTTACTCGTTATCCCTGCCTGCACCGCCGCTGTACCAAGTACAACCCCCCCTACAATTCCTATTGTCTGGCCTATTTTGGTAGGCAGGCGCGCTCCGGCCTCGCGAAGCAATTCCATAATCAATTCCAGGAAAAGTGCCTCCAGTATAGGCGGAAACGGCACTTTAGCTCTAGATTCGCTAAGCGGAACTAAAAGCGGCTGAGGAATGACTTCATAATGGAATGTTAGTGAAGCTACATACAGTGGGGTAAAAAAAATTGAGATAAAAATAGCTACGAATCTTAACCATCTGACAAAGGTAGCTATCGGCCACCGCAAGTTCCTATCTTCCCTACTCTGGAAAAACTCAATAAATGCGTAAGGACAAAGTATCCCCATTGAACTGCCATCAACAAGAACGCCTATTTTCCCGCTCAATAAACCATCACAAAACCGGTCAGGGCGCTCCGTTAATAACATTTGCGGAAAAATGGACAGAGAGCTGTCATCAATTAACTCGGCAAGTTCCGCACTGTCGATCAGATCTTCAATATCAAGAGTTTGAATTCTTTGTCGAACAGTATTTACATTTTGTTCTGAAGCAACGCCATCTATATAAAGTATGGAGAGCGATGTATTGGTCTGATTCCCGACTTTCAGTTGTTCATTACTAAGATCAGGGCTCAAAATAAACCGTCGAACAAGCGATATATTTGTGGATAGACTTTCATTAAACCCAACTTGTGATCCGATTACTTGAGATTCATTTTCGGGTGCAGACAAACCGCGCGATTCTCTTGCCGGAATGATGACCATAGTAACCATTGCATATCCTGCCACATGAATGATCACAGCCCCTGTTAACATGGTTTTGATACACTCATTTAACCTATCCTCCACATTTACTTGAGGGAGGGGCAACTGACTATGGATACTGTCAGGTGTGGCATTTTGAATATCCTGCAGGACAGGTAATATTTTTCCGTTCAATATTTCTTCTTTTACTAAATTATCGATATAAATGATAGTAATGGATTCTGTCATGTTTCGAATTATCAAATCGGCCGGAGAATGAAGCTGATCTTTTACTTCTTTTATAAAGACTTCCGTAGAATCGGAAATGGGTTTCAGATTTTCCGTTTTGGGAGTTACTTTACCCTTTTGTTGAACAGATTGCTTTTCGTCCATATTATTATTGAAAGGCGATGTTATATCTCCCGTTTGTTTGTTGAGTGATGATTTCTTATTCTTTTTTCCAAAAAACATAATATTCCCCCACTTTTGTCTTAAGATTATATTTTTTGAACACCTATCTTTCAACAGTCGCCAATTAATGAATTCATTATTGCCAGATTCTAGGCAAATATTCATAAAGGACTAAATTTGGTAGTAGGAATTAAAAGGAGGGTAATGAAATGAATGTTTATTTCAAAATAAAAAGAGACTGGGACATAATTAGTATCGGTTAAGGCAAAAAGGGAAATTGCACCGTGCAATTTCCCTTTTTGTTTTATTATTTGAGAAGATTGGATGAAGAGTTAACCCCTCACCGCATATTTACTTAAATTTTTGGCCATTAATGCTAATCCGATTTCATTATTAACCTTCGATTATCCCGAATCGAAAACCGCGTGAAACCCAAATTAGCTTTCAAGAATCCCAAAATGGCAGCCGTAGACACAAAATAAAGCCGTTCAAATTTTACTTTCGTAAAATTTGAACGGCTTTTGATTTTAAGGCGGGTTTTGTCCCAGCCCCTTTTTTACCTAGTTCACTATTTAACCGTCAATTCCCCGTTGGTTCTATCCAAAGTTTTTATAGTATTATTCAAATGTAATTTTATTTACTGTGTCACGGTCTAATCGTTTAATTACTTCTACAATTAATTTAACCGCATTATCATAATCATCACGATGTAAGATTCCTGCATGTGAGTGAATATAGCGTGTTGCAACACCGATTGCCAATGATGGTACACCGTTTGCTGTAATGTGAATACTTCCTGCATCCGTACCGCCGCCAGCCATTGCTTCGAACTGGTATGGAATGCCCGCTTCTTCAGCTACATCAAGGACAAATTCACGTAAACCTGTATGAGATACCATTGATGCATCATATACGACAATTTGTGGACCTGCGCCCATTTTTGAAGTCGATTCTTTCGGTGTCACGCCCGGCGTATCGCCAGCAACACCAACATCTACAGAAAAACCGATATCCGGCTGTACTTTAAATGTAGAAGTTTTCGCACCGCGAAGGCCGATTTCTTCCTGTACATTCCCGACACCATACACAATGTTCGGATGCTTTTCATCTTTTAATGCTTTCAGTACATCAATCGCAATCGCACAGCCAATACGGTTATCCCATGCTTTCGCTAATAGATGCTTTTCATTTTTCATTACATTGAATTCGAAATATGGTGTAATCATATCGCCTGGACGTACGCCCCACTCCATAGCTTCTTCTTTTGATGCGGCACCGATATCAACGAACATAGATTTAATATCGACTACTTTGTTTCGAACATCTGCCGGTAAAATATGTGGTGGCTTTGATCCGATCACACCAATAATTTCTTCCCCTTTACGTGTTGTAATTGTCACACGTTGTGCAAGCATTACTTGGCTCCACCAGCCGCCTACTGTCTGGAAGAAGACAAACCCTTTATCATCGATGCGTGTAACCATGAAACCAACTTCATCCAAGTGACCCGCAACCATAATTTTCGGACCGTTTTCATCGCCTACTTTTTTTGCGATTAAACTTCCTAAGTTATCTGTTTCCACCTCATCTGCATAAGGTGCGATATACTTTTTCATCACCTCACGTGGTGCACGTTCATTTCCTGGTATACCGTTTGCATCTGTTAAATCTTTGAACATTTGTAATGTAGCATCAAGCTTTGTCATGTCGGTTTTCCCCCTAATAATTACTCATCTTTATTATAGCGACAATATTTCGAAATGTGAAATAGTTTCTCGGCATTATGTAATTTAATAGCCATTTCGTTGCCGTTCATAATTCTTCTCATTTTTTAATTCATATGCATGCAAAACATCATCAATTGCAAAATCCAGGTTGTAGGCAATTATGCTGTATTGTTCCCACATCGCCCTGTAATTTTCTTCTGTTTGGTGCTGCAGAAAGGTCAGGATAGTCTGTGTCGCATTCAGGAAGGTTTCTGTTAACTCTTGCTTAACCTTTAAAAAGGGCCATTCTTCTAGCAGAAAACCGCGCATATTTCCTAGTGAGAGCATAAAGTGGACCGAGTCGACATACTCCTCCAAAAGAACAGCTCTTTTTGATGGCCCCTTCGTTGACCAGAACTTGAAACAGCGTGTTTCATTGGCCAATTCACTTAGCTCAACTAATAATGCGAGGCCTTTTTCGGCAAATACATCTTTTTGTACTTGTTGGTTTTCTTCAATAAATCGGTCTAGCTGCCGTTGCTTTTCAAATAATTGACGAAATTGCATTAAAACATCCCTCTTTTTCAAAATAAAATGAAACTTTTTATACTACTCAATCGTATAGGAGGGAATCACCGTAAGCAAGGAGGAAGTTTCATGGCTTTATTGTTACGAATTGCCATCATCCTTCTCATCATTTACATATTTTACAGAGGGGTACGCTACTTAATCGACCCAAAGCGTAAATTGGATGAGGCCTATGAAAATGGACAATATTATTTTTATGATGATGTGAAAAACATTCGGAAAAACTTTTTCATATCGTATAAGGGGGCATTATTTGAAGGAGAAAAATATTTAGGTACGACAGACAATGCATTTGAAGTCGTAAGTATTTTCGTCTTTGTCCATGATGCGATGAAACTTCAAGGGTTTACGAAAGAGGATTTTATGTATTTAGAAAACGAGATTCTCATGAATTATCCAAACGCCTCGATTAACTGGAAAAATCCGATAGAAAAACTGATGAAAGACTAACTGGGGACAGCGAACCGTATGATTGTACGGTTCGCTTTTATGTTTGAAACCTTTTTCATATATATCCGTATAAATGGATGAGGTGAAATATTATGGAAATTCATATTAAGAAAGCAGGTTATCTTGCAAATCAATCAAGCATTGAGCAAATTGATTTTTCAATGCAGCCTGGAACTATTACTGGTTTAATTGGGGGAAACGGTGCCGGTAAAAGTACTACAATTCAATCAATGCTTGGTGTTATTCCTTATTTTGAAGGGACAATCGCCATCCCCTCCTACGGTTATGTACCTGAACGACCATTATTATACGAACATTTTACACTGCGTGAGCACCTTCAATTTTTAATCGATGAATATAAAGACAAAACACTTTGGGATAAAGCAGAGCAGTTACTCACACTCTTTCAAATTGACCAGCGACTGGATGATTTGCCGATATACTTTTCAAAAGGGATGCAGCAAAAAGTTATGCTTGTATTGGCATTTTTAGTTGAAAGACCACTTTACATATTGGATGAACCCTTCATGGGACTTGATCCGCGAGCCATGCGGGAACTGCTCGTTTTAATCGAAGAACGTAAACAACAAGGTGCCGCTTTTTTACTTTGCACACACCAATTAGAAATGGCTGAAATGCTATGTGATCATTACATTCTCCTCCACGAAGGAAAAATCCAGGCTAAAGGATCATTGAGTGAACTTCAACAAATGATTGGTCTACCTATTTCTTTACTAGATATCTTTTATGAATTTCAAGGCAGGTTATAACATGTTTGCAAAACGCCTTTATCGCTCATATCAATTTAATTTTAACCTTATTAAATCAATCACAGATTGGACAGTCCTTCTATACCTTGTAGTACCTAGTATCATTATCGGCTTTTTCTTATATCGCGATTTCGCTGTTAATTTTCAGGTAATCGAACTTCAGCAAAATTTCTTACTCACTCTGTTATTTGGATTAAGCTTTTTCCTAGTAAAAACATCCACACGTCTCTTTGTATACGATGCTGATTTGCTATTTTATAAGCAGCAAGTAAGGAAAATTCATCAGATTAAACTATTTGGTTATAGTTATTCATTTATATATTTTAACTTTGTTCTTATCATACTATTATTGCTCACTTCACCTTTTCTTGTATTACCATTTTGGGAAGTACTTTTCGCTTTGAATATAATAAGCGTACTCCATATATTTATACAGTATAAATGTCAAAAGTGGTTTACAAAATGGCCGTTACTATTTATTATTCATGCACTCATTATTTTTAAACTTGCCGTTTTACCATTTTGGGTATTTTCCCTATTGCTTCTTGCTGCTCACTTACTTTTATTAAATACCGTACTAAGCAATCGTTACTGGTCAATCGAAACCCGCTGGGAATACGAAGCCTTTTACGGGTGGATGAAGCACCTGTATCAATTTAGCTTGGAAATGCGTCATTATATGCCAGCGAAGACAAAACAGCCGCTTATTTTACTAGCGAAAAAGAAAATATTAAGTACCCATCGTATCGATAATTTAATTTACAAAACATTATTGAGGAAACTGAATTACTTGAAATCTCCGGTCCAGCTCATTGTCCTTGTCATTGCCCTTCTCTTCGTTCTTCCTATATGGGCAAAAGCGATCGTCCTCATATTTTCTTTTATCGGTTTAAACGTTGCCCTTAGTTCTATTCTAAACGAAATTAAACAAGCTCCTTTTTTTCAACTAATGTCAGTTCAGGAAAACGAGTGGCTTCAGGCAAAAACTCGTTTAAAATATCGACTATTTCCTCCACTTGGCATTGTCATGATGCTCCTATTATTTATTAGTTAAAACAGAACCGGATGCTGCATTTTACTGCAGCATCCGGTTTACCGATTATGTCCGTAATGCCCGGGATTTGCAACTGCTCCAATCGTACTTACCCAGCGGTTAGTATAATTGAAGAATCCGGCAACATGTGCGGCTTCCAAAATTTCATGGTCATTAAAACCCGCTTCACGTAGTAAATCAACTTCTTTTGTCGTTATTTCATTTGGATACCTTGTTACACGGTATGCATAATCACATAACGCACGCTGCTTTTCCGTAAGTTTTGCGGAGCGGTAATTGTATGTTAACTGGTCAACCCATCCCGGATTTTTTGTTAGCCCCCGAAGGACATCACTATGTGAAGTAAGGCAATAGCTGCAATTATTTGTCGATGAGACGACAAGCCCGATCATTTCCTTGTCTGCTAATGATAAATACGTTGTTTCTTCATTGAACAGAGAATATTTAAATTCCAAAAATCCTTTATACTGCAGCGCATTCAATGGAAGAATTTTAAATAAATTATTTACAAACCCGTTTTGCTCCTGCTGCTTTTCAACATGTTGATCGAAAAGTTGCTGTATATCTTCCGGTATTTCCTCTTCATTCGGCTTCTGTAAATAAGATAATTGCTCTTCGTATTTACTCATTTCATTACTCCCCGCTTTCGAATTTACTGAATTTATTATAAATTACAACTACTAAACTAACAAATGAATAATCTTTTTCTTTGCATAAAAAAAGCACAGACAAATTTAGTCTATGCTCCAAGATCATATTAAAATAGCTGAACTAGTATAAATATATGAATTGCCCCAAGTAAAGGAAAGCCAAATGCAAATTGGTTATGCTTCGTTTTATGACGAAATAAATACATCCCTAAAACACCGCCAAGTGCGCCACCAAGTACCCCTAATGTTAATAGAGTTCTTTCGGAAATACGCCATTCCTTCTTTTTAGCGCGTTCTTTATCTATGTACATATATACGCATAGTACGAGTGAAACAACTGCGACATATGAAACTGCTGCTAATCCCATCTGAATCCCCCTAGTCAAAAAAAGACTGATAAGGAGCAAATCCCTATCAGCCTTTATTGTATACTAAAATTATTTAGCTACTGCTTTTTTAGCTTCTTCAGCTAATTGAGCGAATGCTGTGCTATCTGTTACAGCTAAGTCAGCTAACATTTTACGGTTAACTTCGATACCTGCTACTTTTAAGCCGTGCATTAAACGAGAGTAAGATAAACCGTTCATGCGAGCAGCTGCATTGATACGAGTGATCCATAATTTACGGAAATCACGTTTCTTTTGACGACGGTCACGGTATGCATATTGACCTGATTTCATTACTGCTTGGTTAGCTACTTTGTATAACGTGTGTTTTGAACCATAGTAACCTTTAGCTAATTTTAAAACTTTTTTGCGACGAGCGCGTGTTACTGTTCCGCCTTTTACGCGTGGCATAGTAATTACCTCCTGCTAATTCTTTCGAATGCTAATTTTTATTTTTGTTATTAATAATCTTTTAAACGGTCAAGATTATTTCATGTAAGTTAATAATGTACGGATACGTTTGAAATCGCCTGAAGTTGCAACTTTTGCTTTACGTAAGTGACGTTTTGCTTTAGTTGATTTGTTAGCGAATAAGTGAGAGCCATAAGCACGGTCAAATTTTAATTTACCAGTACCTGTTTTTTTGAAACGTTTCGCAGCTCCACGGTGAGTTTTCATTTTTGGCATGTCGATTTCCTCCTAAACTTGTTTCTACATACGTATTATTTCTCTGTCTTCGGTTGAAGAACTAAGAACATGCTTCGGCCTTCCATCTTCGGTTTTTGTTCAACCGTAGATACTTCAGCACAAGCTTCAGCAAAGCGATCTAGCACACGCTGACCAATTTCTTTGTGTGTGATTGCACGACCTTTAAAGCGAATTGAAGCTTTAACTTTATCTCCTTTTTCAAGGAACTTAATCGCATTACGTAATTTCGTTTGAAAATCATGTTCATCGATTGTCGGGCTCAAGCGAACCTCTTTCATCACGATAACTTTAGAATTTTTACGAATTTCACGGTCTTTCTTTTGCTGATCGAACTTAAATTTACCATAGTCCATGACACGAGCGACTGGTGGCTTGGCTTGAGGGGCCACAAGGACAAGATCCAAGTTAGCACGAGCGGCAATTTCCAACGCTTCAGTACGCGTTTTTAAACCAAGCTGATCACCATTGTGATCAATTAGACGAAGTTCTCGCGCGCGGATGCCTTCGTTTACATACATGTCTTTGCTAATATTAATCCACCTCCAAGTGTTTGTCGCGAATACATGAGTTGGTGTAAAGTATAACCCTGTCGAACGGTACAACTCTGCGTGATGTCCATATGTTCTTCTTGTTTTACAAACAAAAAGGACGGACATTTGAGATGTCCGCCCGCTATATGTGCATACGCATTCATGCGTAAAACAATTCAACGTTTCTAATACCTGCACGTAACTTATATAAAAGCACTTGTCAGGTGAGAAGCGGGCAGCCTCTACTTTCAAACTTTTGTATTCATAACTTAAATAATCTTAACATGAGATCCAATTACCGTCAAGCATTTTTATATGATTAATTTACTTTAAAAAATAAATGAAATTAATTTTCACTTCCGGGTTTCACTCAAAATATTCGTGGTATCTAATTAGGGACCAACATTTTATCGATGTAAAATATGTTATTAATATCGATATCGAAGCTTGCCATTATTGACGATAATAAAGGTGTCCCGCAAAATGCGGGACACCTTTTCATTTTATTTCTTCACTTCTGCAGTAATGTCTGCCAGGAACTGTTCAAAGCTGATTGTTTCTGAATCCTTCGAACCGTAACGGCGGATATTTACCGCATTTTCTGCTACTTCTTTATCTCCAAGTACAAGCATGTACGGGATTTTTTGCATTTGTGCTTCACGGATTTTATAACCTAGTTTTTCTTCGCGGTCATCCATTTCAACACGGATACCAGCTGCAGCTAATTTTTCTTGTACTTCACGTGCATAATCATAGTGCACTGCGTTTGATACAGGAATAATTGTTGCTTGCACTGGCGCCAACCAAGTCGGGAATGCCCCTTTGTATTCTTCAATTAAGAATGCTACGAAACGTTCCATTGTCGATACAACACCACGGTGGATAACAACTGGGCGTTGAGGCTGACCGTCTTCACCAATGTAAGAAAGGTCGAAGCGTTGTGGTAATAAGAAGTCAAGTTGTGCAGTCGATAATGTTTCCTCTTTACCAATAGCTGTTTTTACTTGAACGTCTAGCTTCGGACCATAGAATGCTGCTTCATCTTCTGCGATGAAGTAATCATAACCAAGCTCATCCATTGCTTCTTTTAACATCGCTTGTGCAGTTTCCCACATTTGATCGTCATCAAAGTATTTCTCAGTGTTGTTCGGATCGCGGTAAGAAAGACGGAATGAGAAATCTTTAAGATCAAAGTCTTTATAAACTTCTAAAATCAGTTCTACTACTTTTTTGAATTCTGCTTTAATTTGATCCGGACGTACGAAAATGTGCGCATCATTTAAAGTCATCCCACGTACTCGTTGTAGACCAGATACGGCACCACTCATTTCATAACGGTGCATTGTTCCAAGTTCTGCGATACGGATTGGTAAGTGACGGTAAGAGTGCAGACCGTTTTTGAATACCATCATATGGTGAGGACAGTTCATTGGACGTAAAACAAGTGTTTCATTGTCCATTTCCATTGGCGGGAACATGCCCTCTTGATAGTGCTCCCAGTGTCCTGATGTTTCGTATAATTTTTTCGAGCCAAGCACTGGTGTGTAAACGTGTTTGTAACCTAAAGATAATTCTTTATCTACAATATAACGTTCAATAGTACGGCGGATTGTTGCACCGTTTGGTAACCAAAGTGGTAAACCTTGACCAACTGTTTGGCTAGTCATGAATAAATCCAATTCTTTACCGATTTTACGGTGGTCACGTTCTTTTGCTTCTTCAAGCATTTGAAGGTGGTGCTTCAACTCGTCTTTAGTGAAGAATGCAGTACCGTAAATACGTTGTAACATTTTGTTGTCTGAGTTACCGCGCCAGTAAGCACCTGCTAATGATAATAATTTGAACTCTTTTAATTTGCCTGTAGATGGTACGTGTACACCACGGCAAAGGTCAAAGAAATCGCCTTGGTAATAGATTGATACTTGGTCATCTGCTGGTATTGCTTCAAGTAGTTCTAATTTGTATTCGTCGCCGACTTCCTCGTATATTTTTTGTGCTTCATCACGAGAAACGTTTTTACGCTCGATTTCGATGTTTTCAGCAATGATTTTTTTCATTTCTTTTTCGATTGCTGGTAAATCTTCTGCAGTAATCGGTGTTGGTGAATCGATGTCATAGTAGAAGCCTGAATCGATAACTGGACCGATACCTAATTTTGCATCCGGGTAAAGACGTTTTACTGCCTGTGCTGTTAAGTGGGCAGTTGAATGGCGAAGAATTTCTAACGCTTCGTCTGATTTGTTAGTAATGATTTCGATCGCACCATCTTGTTCGATTCCTGTTTTGGCATCGATTAATGTGCCGTTGATTTTCCCGGCTAAAGTTGATTTTTTAAGACCTGGGCTGATTGAGCCTGCAACGTCTAATGTAGATGTTCCCTTGGCAAATTCCTTTACTGCGCCATCCGGGAATGTTAATTTGATCATTTCTGACATGTTGTTGTCCTCCTTATAAGGTTTTTATTTAATTGAGAGTAGCAAAGTGTCGTCATCCTAATCCGTTGATTTCCGTTTCGGGCGGACGCTTTCCGCGGGCGTGGCCTTACACGAGCGTCTCAGGCGTCACGCTATTCCCGCTGGAGTCGCCGCCCTACACTACAATTAACTAATCTATAGCTATAAATTAATTTGCTCCCAATATTTTTTATCAGCCAAAATATATTAAGGCAAAATAAAAAGCACCGTCCCAACAAAGGGACGATGCTGTATGCTCGTGGTGCCACCCTTCTTCCTTCTTCGCAAAACGAATCAGAAGCTCTCGGTCAGTTAACGTACTGAGAAACGATGACGGATTGGCCCCGTCACTGCTCGAAGGTAGTAAAGTAAAACGCTTGTGCTAGGAAGCTTGCAGCCGTGTCTTCCCTCTCTAAAAGCCAGTTCGTTAAACTTGTTGTCCTTTTCAATGCATTTATTGTTTATTTACGTACAAAGTATACGCTCGATTTTGCAGAAATGCAATATTGAAAAATAAAACTTTCAATATTTTATTTTCTGCGGTTTGTTCCTGTAATTTCAAGCGGTGTTGTTAATGCCTGTACTCGTTGTAAAATACGGCCCGATTTCATTTCGTCAATTGCCCCATGTTCGGTTACCGCCCATTGTTCTTCCAATTGTTTGTAATTGAAGTTGGACGATATAAACGTCGGTAATTTTTCCGCCATTCGATAATGCAAGATTGACCCGATAATTTCATCTCTTGTCCATGTAGAAATCGGCTCTGAACCTACATCATCCAGCATCAGTACCGGCACTTTTTTTACAAAATCGATTTTCTGCTCAATCGATCCCTCTGTTACCGACGACTTTAATTCTCGGATGAATTCCGGCATATACACTAACAAAGTTTGAATCCGTTCTTTGGATAAAGCATTTGCGATGGCACCTAAAATATAGGTTTTGCCAACACCAAATGTTCCGTATAAATACAGCCCTTTTGCAGGAAGTTCTTTTGTTTCCCGATATTGCTTCCTGAATTCGACCATAAACTGTGTTGCAGCCATACGGGAGTTATCATTCATATCCATTTCATTAAAGTCTGCATTCAGGACATCTTTTGGCATATACATGGTCTTCATCATTGAAGCTAGCTCACGCTGATCATCTTCTTTTAACATTTGCTCACACTTGCGGTAAATAATATTAATCTGACCATTTGAAAGCATTAATTGCGGAACATGGCCTTTATAGAAATTTTGACACTGCGATGTTGAACCGGCTCCACAGCAAGTGTGCTTTTGCTCTACAAATTCAAAAAGTGTCGTCATTCCATATTGAATAACAGCCGAGTTTTCCGTCATATTATGGTCATTCATAAACTGTTGTACACTTGGATGTGAAAGCACCCGGTTTTTTAATTCATTATATTTTTGCTCAAATGATGGGATGTTAATTTTATTGAGCGAATCTTTTATTGGTTCGATCGTACTCACCTGCTTTTTAATCACTATTTAATTGCTCTAATAACTTTTTGCGTTGCTCTTCAAAATCAATTGGGTTTTGAGTATTGCTAGAATTAGTTTGTTGTACAGGTACCTGATCTTTTTCTTTAAACCAATCCGGCACTACCCCAACTTTCCTTGCACCGCGTTGTTTGTTCTTCTTGTCTTGCATTTCAGTATATACTTTCGCTTGGGTAATCGTCTGAATTTTATTGTTTCGCCATGTATTTGCGACACTGTTAATATATTTTTCAGGCAATGCACCTTCTGTCTTTTCCATTACATACTCTAGCATGTAATTGACGACAGCCGGGATCATCTTGTAATGCAGGATTAACTTTTCTGCTGTTGCGACAACATACGCAAATGGTTCATGACCATCGTTTAATTCTTTTGTAAAAAGATAAGGCGTCGCTTTTTCATAGCGGGCCAATTCAGGCGTAAACACATAATCCCCCGGATAATATTTCGGTAAATCCTGCTCGGTAATTTTCACGTCTACTTTGTTTTCTTTATAATTTGTTTCAATGTAAGCAAGTGCATCTTTAGCCAACAGGATATCTTTCAGCTGCATATTTAGTGCCAGCGTCTGAATTTGATTACGTCCAAAACGGCTCGTTTTATTCGTTAATATAAATTCAAGAATTGCGTTGACAACACCAACTTTAATGCCATGTTTTAATACAAGGTCATCCACTTGCTTCACTAACATTTCAACCGGTTCTTTACCGTTAAGTAAGTTTTTCATGAAATCATATGGCAATGTTTCATCGAAAGCCGGAATCCATTTTGACATATCTTTAACCGTAACTTTAAATGCAAGCGGTGTATCCATCGTAATTTTAGAAGCCTTCAATTGAGATCCATCGCTTTCTTCAACAATACGAAGGGCTTCCAAAGCATTTGCAGGCGGATTTAACATCCAGTTACCTGCGATTGACTGCACAAAGTTTTTTGTCAGTTTCCCGTTACTCTCGTTGTAGGCATATTCCATCAGCACGTTGACAGCGCCGACCGAAAGCCCTTGCTGCAATACGAGTTCCTCCGCTAAATCGACAATAAATTTTACCGGCTTTTTCCCTTTATACAGCGATTTCAAGAAATAATAAGGAACCGTTTTATCATAGTGAATTGATTGGTCATCTACCGTTAAATAATCTTCTGTCACTTTAATAAGATTGCGTTCATTTCGCTTTTCAATATAGTCCAATGCTTGCTCTGCTGTTTTAATTTGATTGTATCTGATTTCAGATGCCAACGCTTCTACAAACGATTCTGGTAGGTTCCCTTTTGTTGAATCCCAAACATGGCGAATAATGACGTTCGCCACTTCGATCGGTATATCATAAGAACTGTAAAGCGATTCTGCTATTTTCACATGCCCTGAAAACGGTTCTTCACCATGAGTCAATATAAGTAAATACTGATAAGGCGTAGAATTTTTAAAATCAACTAACGCTGATTCAGGAGAATCATTTTTCGAGTTATTATTTTCTTCAACTTTATTCAAATCGTTATTCGTAACCGTAATTTGCGATAAATTTTTCGATTTACGATCACGGTAGCTATGTTCAACTTTTGCAATTTCCATTGTATTTTCAGCTGTTTTTGCACCTTTTTTCAGCCAGTTATTCATGACAACCTTCATAAAGTTTTTATTGTAATTCAGTTCATCATTCATTGAAATATAATGAATCAAAACATTCAATGTGCCGTAAGATACCCCTTTTCTAATGAAATTGTTAAATTCCATTACAACGGATTCCGGTGGCAAATAACCATTAAACTTTTGAAAAACTTCTATCGGTGAGGTTTTTTCTAAATACTCGATTAAACCTTCTTTATCATTAATATTTCGCTGTGTTTTTGCAGGTGCAGTGTTCATTACTTCTACCGAACGGAAAATGTCCTGTTTTTTGATCAGTTTCGGTTTCGAGACACCGACGTTCAACTGGTAATATTCTTCACAGCGTTTTTCCAGCTCTTTTTTCGTAAGTCCATCATCTGTATCCCATGCCAATAACACAATTCTTTGCATGTCCGTTACAGAGAAATTGTACATGAAAGCTAATTTGGCAATAGCAATTTTAATATCAAGTGTAAATAATTTACTTGGAATCAAGTTTTGGCTCATGCCCATCATGAAGCTTTTAAAATCAAATAAGTCATACTCAAACGGGTACGACATTTTTGAACGTTCATTTACCGAACCTGTATTTTCCTGCATGACTTGCTTTAGCTCAGTTTCTGTTATTGCTACAAATGCATCGTTAAAGCTGCATGTCACATCTTTGTATCCATGTAAGGAAATATCATGTTTCGTTAATTTATTTCGCAATGCTTCATACTGTTCACGACCGATTTTTCGTAAAAGCGCTACCGAAAGAATCGAATCGTCAAAAAAATCGCGGCCAGTCAAAGGCGGATATAAAATATACTTCATTGATTTATATGAATCCATCATTTTTTCAAATGACTTCACTAAACCAATTGCCTCTAATACAATTCTTGCTTGTAGTAATTGCTTCGGTTTAAAACTTAATGAATCTAGCAGGTTGCTATGAAAACAAGTTGCTTTTTCGTGTTGTTGTGTTTCAACCCATAACTTTAAATATAATGCGGTAGCTTCAACACCGATAATCGGCTGATAGCATAATTGCAATGCAAGCTGATGCTCACTAGTGATATTTTGAGGGCAATGAATTTCACAATGGTCATATGGATTTAGCTGATTCATCATTACCATTTATCCCTCCTAACACTTATTTGTCATTTGACTGACGGGTCATGATTTCTTTCAGTTCCTCGATAAAGACTGTAATATCTTTAAATTGACGGTAAACAGAGGCGAAGCGCACATAGGCCACCTCATCAATTTTTGCAAGTCGGTCCATCACCATCTCCCCGACATCTTCCGAGCGTACTTCCGCATTGCCTAATCGGCGTAATTCCTTTTCAATTGATAGGACAATCTCTTCTAATTGATCTAATGCAACTGGTCGCTTTTCACATGCGCGGATCAGACCACGCAACACTTTTTCACGACTAAACTCCTCGCGTGAGCTATCCTTTTTCACTACGATTAAAGGGGTTTCTTCAATTTTTTCAAATGTCGTAAAGCGAAAAGCACAAGATTCACATTCACGACGTCTGCGAATTTCTTTATTATCATCAACAGGTCTTGAGTCTACAACGCGTGTACCGTTGTATTGACAAGCTGGACATCTCATATAATAATTTCTCCTAAAAGTTAGTTTAGTTTATTCTATTATAACAAAAACAACGCGCTTGAAATAGTGCTTCACGCGCGTTGAAATTTTCCAATGGAAAGTCATTCAATTATATAGTGCATTGGTGCTTCACACAATAGAAAAAGCCTTTTGCAAAAATGGTTTGATTTTCCGCAAAAGGTTTTTCTGTTACATCAGACGTATTTACGCCTTTTCGAAGTGATCTATCACATTTTAACAAGCATTAAAATTATGCATTTACTGTTGCTAATTCGTTTGCAATTTTCTTTGTTAAGTCTACTACGCGTGCAGAGTAACCCCACTCATTATCATACCATGCGATAACCTTTACTTTACGGTCTCCCAATACAATCGTAGTTAAGCCGTCTACAGTAGATGAGTACGTTGTTGTATTGTAGTCAGAAGATACTAATGGCTCCATAGAGAAGTTTAAAATACCGTTCATTTTGCCGTCAGCTGCCGCCTTAAATGCCGCATTTACTTCTTCTACTGTAACGTCTTTTTCTACATCTACAACTAAATCAACTAAAGAAACGTTTGGTGTTGGTACACGTAATGCCATACCATGAATTTTCCCATCCAATTCCGGTAATACAAGGCGCAATGCTTTTGCTGCACCAGTTGAAGTTGGGATAATTGATGATCCGCAGTTACGCGCACGACGTAAATCTTTGTGAGGGTTATCGATGTTGTTTTGATCGTTTGTATAAGCGTGAACTGTTGTCATTAAGCCGTTTACAATACCGAACTCATCGTTTAATACTTTTGCTACAGGAGCTAAACAGTTTGTCGTACAAGATGCATTTGAAATAACATCATGCTTTGATAAATCCAATTTATCATCATTTACACCTAAAACAACGGTAATATCTTCATTTTTACCAGGAGCAGTTAAAATAACTTTTTTCGCGCCAGCTTCAATATGTTTTGCTGCTTTTTCACGTTCATTAAATTTGCCAGTAGCTTCGATTACGATATCTACACCCATTTGAGCCCATGGTAATTTTAATGGATCGCGTTCACTAACTAATTCAACACGTTTGCCGTTTACAATTAAGGCACCTTCGACTGCTTCAACAGTCCCCGGGAACATACCATGATTTGTGTCATACTTAATTAAATGTGCTAACGTTTCAGATGGATAGCTTGCATTCACCGCTACGATATTCACGTCACCGCGCATCATTGCTTGTCGGAACACCATACGACCAATGCGGCCAAAACCATTAATTGCAATAGAAACTGTCATATTATTTAAATCCTCCTAAAAGTACGATTCATTCGTTTTGTTTATTCGTTGATTAGTATAACACATATTATAAAAAGTTGAACATATTTAATCCACTAAATTAAATTTGTTATTTTCAGATAATACATACCCTCAAAATAAAAACCTCAACCCAATTTTTAATAAAATTAGTTGAGGTTATATTTTACTTCAGTACATTCCATTCATACAAAATATTTTGAAGCTGAATTGCTGTATCCTCCAGCGTACCGTTATTATGGATGACAGCATCAGCTAGCTGTTCTTTTTCTTTTACCGGAATTTGTGAGGCAATACGGGCATTTGCTTCATCTTCCGTAAAGCCGTTTCGTTCCATTAAGCGCTGCAGCTGAACTTCTTTATTTACAGAAACAACAATGATTTTTTCAACGAAATGTTCCAGCTTGCTTTCAAATAACAGCGGAATATCCATGAAAATGTTTTTTTCTCCATAAGACATTAATTCATCACGCTGACGCAACATTTCTTCACGAATAGCCGGATGTATGATGCTATTTAAAGTTTTCCTCATTTCTTCATCATGAAAAATAATACTTCCCACTTTTGCACGGTCCATTGAACCATCGTGTGCAATGACTTCCGGTCCAAATGCTTCCGCAATTTTTTTTAATGTCGGTGTACCAGGCTCGACTACTTGCCGCGCCACTAAATCGGCATCAACGATTGGTAATCCGTATGACTCAATCATTTTAGCAACTGTACTCTTTCCACTGGCAATACTACCTGTTAAACCAATAATCACAGCAATTCCCCTTTATTTTTGACATTGCGGACAATATGTTGATGTTCTGCCCGCAATTACGAGCGACTCTGTATTTGTTTCACATACAACACATTGCTTTTTCCCATACATTTTCAGTCGATGCTGCATTGTTCCAGCACCACCATTAATACTGCGATAGTCTGAAATTGTCGATCCACCCGAATCTATGCTTTCCTGCAACACATCACAAATCACACGAAAGAGCGTCGTCTTCTGCTCGCGGCTTAACTCATTCGTTGCTTTTCCAGGATGAATAAGCATTTTGAACAATGCTTCGGTTGCATAAATATTCCCGCAACCAGAAATCACCTGACCGTCCATGATGACTTCTTTAATCGGTTTTTTCGCGAATTTCGGTTTTTCACTTTGCATGATGAAAAAATCACAGGCGATTTCATCAAAAGGCTCCGGTGCCATTTTTAACAATGGTGGATGATCGGCAATTTCTTTAATAAACCGTAATTCACCAAATCGGCGGATATCTGCATAGACAAGCAATTCTCCGCTTGCCAATGTGAATATTGCATGAATATGCTTGCGGAATTTTTCTTCCGTTATCTCCAGCACATCAGTAACAACAAACCATGCGCCACTCATCCCTAAATGATTCACTAAAATAAAACGTTCAGCATCTTTCTTGAGATGAAAGAATATATATTTTGATCTGCGCTCCAATTTATCGATTTTCATATCGCGTACTAATAGTTCAAACTGAGAAGGCTTCGCGTTTTTTACAATCGCCTGTTTTCCAGCTTCATGTGATGTATAAACAACATCCGACAAAGAGACAGATTCAATCGTCTTTCCTTCTACAATTGGCCGTAAATCACGTACGACCCCTTCTACTTCTGGTAATTCCGGCATAAATGGTACTCCTTATTTCGCATCGTACCATGTAGCACCATATGAAAACTCAACCTTTAAAGGCACACTTAACTTAATTGCATTTTCCATAACTTCAGGTACGATACGTTCTAAAATTTCAATTTCTTCTTTTGGTGCTTCAAAAATAAGCTCATCGTGAACTTGTAATAATAACTTCGTCTGTAATCCTTCTTGTTCAAGGCGTGCGTTCATATCAATCATTGCTTTTTTAATAATATCCGCTGCACTTCCTTGAATTGGTGTATTCATCGCAGTACGCTCTGCAAAACTTCTTAAATTGAAGTTCGAGCTTGTAATGTCCGGCAAGTAGCGGCGGCGATTTAAAATCGTTGTAACGAACCCTGCTTTCTTTGCCTCTTCAATACTTGTATCCATATAGTTTTTTACACCCGGGAAGCTTTGCAAATAGTTTTCGATAAAAATTGCCGCTTCTTTACGGGTAATATCAAGGCTTTGCGATAAGCCGTAATCACTAATCCCGTATACAATACCAAAGTTAACAGCTTTTGCAGTGCGACGCATTAAACTTGTCACTTCGTCCGGATTCTCAAGATTAAACACATCCATCGCCGTACGCGTATGGATGTCCATCCCTTGCTGGAATGCCTCTACAAGCGCATCATCTCCGCACATATGAGCCAATACGCGCAGCTCAATCTGTGAATAGTCCGCCGCAAACAAAATCCAATCATTTTTCGACGGAACAAATGCTTTTCGAATTTTGCGTCCTTCTTCTAAACGAATAGGGATATTTTGTAAATTTGGGTTCGTTGAGCTTAAACGCCCAGTTGAAGTTAATGCCTGCTGGAATCGAGTATGCACTTTTGAATCTTCTTTATGCACTTCTTTTATTAAACCTTCAATATATGTTGACTGCAGTTTCGCAAGCGTTCGGTACTCAAGAATATGCTTCACAATGTCATGCTCGGACTGTAACTTCTCCAGTACATCGGCTGCTGTTGAATATCCTGTCTTTGTCTTTTTAATGACAGGTAAGCCTAATTTATCAAATAAGATAACACCAAGCTGTTTCGGTGAATTAATATTGAATTTCTCGCCTGCCAGCTCATAAATTGTCGCTTCCATTACTTCAAGCTTTGCCTTCAAATCATCACCCATTTGACGTAATGTATCAATATTGACAGTTATCCCTTCGCTCTCCATTTCCCCTAAAATATGTGCAAGCGGCAGCTCCAGCTCCTTGTATAATTCAAACTGTTCATTTTCCTTCAGCTTTTGCTCTAATAAAGGCTGCAGCTTCCAAACTGCTACCGCTTTTCGGCTCACATGTTCAGCTACATGATCCGCACCTGGAACAACCCACTTCGCCCCTTTTCCGTAGATTGCTTCATTGGATTGGACATCCTGATAACCGAATTCCTTTGCAAGCGTTGCCACATCATCACCTGATATCGACGGCTTTAAAATGTACGAAGCTAATAATAAATCGAACTCCACGCCTTTAAGCTCAATCCCTAAACGATGAAGCATTGCTTGTGTTGCTTTACTGTCCACAATATACTTTTTCTTAGTTTCATCTTGCAGCCATGCTTTTAAGTCCGCATTATCAACTACATTATCAATCGCTGTATAAACCGTACGTTCTCCGTCTGACAAGGCTAAACCGAGGGCATTACAGCTATGGTAATGTTCGTTTTCCAACTCGAGGTGGATTGCCATCGTTTCTTTTAATATGTCGCCTGTAATAGCCTGTACATTTTCAAATACTAATTCAGCTTGTTCCGTTTCTACTGCTTCAAAATCACTTTTTTCGATTAAAGATTTAAAGCCAAGCTCTTGCCATACATTAAGAAGTGCTTCCTCATCCGGACCTGCATATGCTAAATCATCAAGTGAAATTGTTAGTGGTGCATCTGTATGAATTGTCGCAAGCTTTTTTGATAAGTGAGCCATTTCTTCATTGTCTACCAGCTTTTCTTTCATTTTCGAAGCTTTCAATGAATCCATCGCTTCATATAATTTTTCAATCGTCCCGTGTTCCTTCAATAATTTAATCGCTGTTTTTTCACCCACGCCTGGAACTCCCGGAATATTATCGGATTGATCACCCATAAGCCCTTTCATATCGATAATTTGCTCCGGTGTCAGTCCATATTTTTCTTCAATATGTGCAGGTGTATATTTTTCGATATCGGTAATCCCTTTACGGGTAATATATACTGTGACATCCTCTGTTGCGAGCTGCGTTAAATCTTTATCTCCTGAAACAACGATAACTTCGATCCCTTGTCCAGCAGCCTGTTTTGCTAACGTTCCGATAATGTCATCTGCTTCGTACATTTCCAGTTCATAGCGTTTAATGTTGTATGCATCAATCAGTTTTCGAATATATGGAAATTGTTCGGAAAGCTCTGGCGGAGTTTTTTGACGGCCCCCTTTGTATTCACCGAATGATTCATGACGAAAAGTCGTTTTGCCGGCATCAAACGCAACAAGCATTTGTGTCGGATTTTCCTCACCGATAATTTTTTGCAGCATCGTTGTAAATCCGTAAGTCGCATTTGTATGAATCCCGCTGTCATTTGTCAGCAGCGGCAATGCAAAAAAGGCACGATAAGCCAATGAGTTTCCATCTAGTAAAAGCAATTTTTGTTTTGTCATGCAAGTTCCTCCAATAATATATCAATTTTGCCTTGGCGTAATTGCGTCCAGATTCGGGTTAGGCACAAAGGATGTGGGTCAGTCAGCCATTAAGGGACATGCAAAACTCTTCAGGAACCTTAAACCGATTCTTTGACATCCGCCGGAGGCACCAACTTCATTTAGCAGATGATTTAACATTCGCAAATGACATTCGGTACGATTATATGTTCTCTTTCTACTTTAGCGATTGTTCACATGAATTGCCAATATTTAATGTGGTGTTCGTCAGATTTTTTAAGGAAACAAAAAGGCCCCTATTGCTAGGAGCCTGTAATCTTTATTTTAACTTTTTAAATTTAAAGTTCTTCACTACTTCGCGTTTTTCTTCATAAAATACTTCTTCAAAAATTACCGTTAATAAAAAGGCATTTAAAAATGGTATGATGACATACATCGGCATGCCGCCTAAATCATATGGCATTAACCCGCGCGCAAATACTTCTACAAATCCAATTTGTGTGAAATAAAAAATCATACCAATACCAACTTGCCAAATCGGACGCTTATCTTCACGTTTTTCAAACCATAGTACTTTCTTGAATGAATCCCGTACATCTTCTGCAATAAATAAACTTAATATTAAAATAACAATAAATAAAATTGGTATATGGAAAATTTCCACCTTCACGAAATTAATATTAGACTGATAAAAAAGCGCCGTTACAGATGTTGCCATAATAAAAGCAATTAAACTATTCTGTATTACTTTACTCAAACTTCGCCACTCCCCCTATATGAACTAACTATACTATAGTATAACAGCAAAATAATAGTTTCTAATAATATAATTTGAAAATTTAATGAAGTTTTTTCCCATGCAAAGAAAAGCCAATTAGAATGGCTGATTCTAATTGGCTTTTACATTATTTAATCTATTTGACCGGATAACAGTTTTGCATATGGCGAGTCTGACGGGATGATAATCATCGTCTCATTGCCGATTGTTTTCTTATATGATTCTAACGTTCTGAATAAACTGTAGAATTCCGGGTCTTTCGAGTAGGCAGCATTATAAATTTGTGCGGCCTGTGCTTCTCCTTCTGCACGGATGACAGATGCTTCTTTGTTTGCTTTCGCAAGAGTCACTTGAACTTCCTGGTCTGTTTTCGCCTCTTTACTGCGCTTTTCCGCATCCCCTTCTGACAGATACTTTTGCGCAATCGATTGACGTTCAGAAACCATTCTTGTATAAACAGACTGTTCGTTTTCCTCAGGTAAATCTGTACGGCGAATACGTACATCAATTACTTCAATACCAAAGTTGGCTGAATCGATTAATTCATTGACGCGTTGAGTAACACGGTCATTAATGTTCCCGCGTTTCGAATCCTTTTCATTAATAATATCGCCGTATTCCGTTTGACCGAATTCTGTACGAAGTGCCGAATAAATGAACTCCTCCATACGATTTTCCGCATTGAGCAACTGTCCTGCATTTGAAATTAATGCTTTTGGATCCGTTACACGCCAAACAGTATAGTTATCAATAATAATTCGCTTTTTATCCTTTGTACTGATCTCTTCTTCTGTCATATCATGTGTCATTAAATTGCTTGGTAAAGTTGTCACACTTTGAATGAACGGGATTTTCATATGAAGTCCCGGTTCACTTTCATACTTGACTACTTCCCCGAACTGACGAACTACTTTATATTCATTTTCTTTAACAATATACAGATTCGCAAATACGACAATTAATGCTGCAAACACAACCGTTAATACAATAGCAGAAGAAACCCATTGTTTTACATTTATCGGCTTCTTATCTTTCTTTAATGGTGTTGGTGCTTTTTTCCCATTTATATTACTGCTATTTACTTGTTGTTCAGCGTCGTTTGCTTTCGGTACTTCCTTCACTTCTTTCGACCCTTTTTTGTTGCCGAACAGTTTTTTCACAAACTCATCTAAATCGCCGTCAAAGTTATTTTTGTTTTTACTCATTCACTTTTGCTCCCTTCTTTTTTCTCTTCTGTAGAAGGAGGTGTCGTTTGCATTGGCTGGATCGGCAAGTACTTCATCGTACCGCTGCCGTCATCATTCATAATATAAATTTGGGCATTCGGTAAAACTGCCTCCAATGTTTCGAGCACTAATCGTTCACGTGTAATATCTTTATTCAGACGGTATTCATCATAAAGCTGGTTAAATAAAGCTACTTCACCTGTAGCTTGCTCGATACGTGAAGCCTTTTCCCCTTCTGCCTTCGAAAGAATTGCAGCTGCTTCACCAACCGCTTCACTTACTCGCTGGTTTTCGTATTTTTCCGCTTCGTTAATCTTTGTATTTTTTGTCTCTCGTGCATCGGTAACATCTGTGAAAGCTGCACGCACTTCTGCATTCGGCACCTCTACATCTTGCAGCTTTACTCCTAAAACCCCAATACCGATATCATATTTTTCGATTAACGATACAAGCAATTCGCGTGTCTCTGCTTCAATATCCGCTTTACCATCCGTTAATGCCTCATCGATTGTTGAGCTGCCTATGATGGAACGAATCGCACTGGATGTCGCATTATGTAAAATCGCTCGCGGCTCCTGTGAACTAAATAAATATTTTTTTGGCTCAACAATACGCCATTGAACAACAAGATCTGTTAAAACAATATTTTCATCACCTGTAATCATTTTTGTTTCTTTATCGAATGCTTCAACCGTACCGTCCGGGTTTTGCTTATAGCCGAATTGTAAACTGTACGTTTCTTTTGATAAAATTTCTACAGACTGTATTGGCCACGGTAATTTAAAATGAAGTCCTGAATCTTGTATTGTTTCATCCGCTTGACCAAATGTAATCACTACTGCCTGTTCCGATTCATCTACTGTATACCAGGATGTCGTCACAACAATAATACCTACGACAGCCATGAGAATAAGCGCTACCCACATTAATGTTCTTTTTACACTCATCATATAAAGCCTCCTTACTTTTCAATTTCCTCTTATTCTACGGGTAACCATTTGTAAAAGTTTCATATTTTTTCAAATTGAGGGGCCAGAAATTTAGACATAAAAAAACTACACAGAAAGCTTCCAATTTTCTGCGCAGTTTCTTCATTATTATATTCAATTCCATGTTTTGCGTTACCTTCTTTTAGAAACGGGGGTTTCTATAAAGAACTATAACACCGCAATATAAAGGTTATTTAAATGTTTTGTAAATATACTGTTAAGCTTCAATCTTTCAATGGCAGGTACACTTTAATACTCGTACCTTTACCAACTTCACTTTGTACTATAATTTTCCCGTTATGTGCTTCAATCAAATGCTTTACAATGGACAAACCAAGGCCAGTCCCTCCAGAATTTCGGCTTCGTGCCCGATCTACCCTGTAAAAGCGCTCGAAAATACGTGAAATCTCTGCTTTTTCAATACCGATACCTTCGTCTTTCACTTCAAATATCCCGTATTGGTCATTGGCACTAATACGCAGTGTAACCGTTGTTTCTTCTTTAGAATAGGCGATCGCATTGTTAATCAAATTCGTAAATATTTGCATTAGCCGATTTACATCACCTAAAATAACAGCATCCTGCTCTATTTCAACATCAAACTGCATATTTTTATTTTCTAATTGCGCGCTTGTCAAATCAACAACCCGAACTAAAATATCCTGCAGCTTTGTCGGCACTACATCGAGTGTAAAGCCATGTCTCTCAATTTTGGATAGCTCGAGCAAATCATTGACGAGCACTTGAATGCGATTGCTTTCATCATGAATAATCGTTAAAAAGGAAAGCAGCATCTGCTCATCATTAAACGCTCCGTCAAGAAGCGTCTCAGAAAATCCTTTGATCGATGTAATCGGTGTACGTAGCTCGTGCGATACGTTTGCGACGAAATCTTTACGAATCTGCTCCAATCGTACAAGTTCACTCACATCATGCATTACAATTACGACACCGAGCCAGCGTCCATGTTCTCCAACAACCGGAGCCCCGTAAACTTGCTCATAATACACTTCATTTGCGATTTCCATTTCAAGCTGCTGACGATATGGTAATTCCGTTAAAAATACATGATCAATAAACTTTTCAAGCTCTTTTGGCAGCCCGAGCATCATAAAATTATTGCCAATGAGCTTCTCTTTAGGCAGCTCAAATAATGTTTGGAATTTCTTATTAACAATCGAAATATTCCCTTCCCGGTCAATCATCATTAAGGCACTGCCCATATTTTCAATTAATGTTTTTAATCGCTCTTCCTCAATAGCTCTTGTTTTCGTAATATCCTGCAAATTGCGCGCCAGAATATTAATGGAATTTCTCAACTCAACAATCGTAGTCGGACCATTCGCAAAAGCGCGCGCACGGTAATTTCCTTTTGATAGCTCTCTCGCGGTTTTTGTAATATTAATAATCGGTGTTATAAAATTGCTCACAACCCGATATGCCATAAAACTCATTACAATGAGACCGCCAAATAATAATGCGGCAATGATTAAATATATTTTTTGTTTTGTACTTTGTAGTCCTTCAGCCTGTCTATCTATTGCATAAGTGCCTAAAATGGCTTCTTTCTGTGTCTCAGTAAGTTCTATTTGTTCCTGCTCGATCACTTGCTCCAATTGCTGCTCAGAATCCTTTGTCACTTCATGAACAAACTCGTCTGCGAAAAATGGAAAAAGCTGCCCTATGAACAGTCCTAGAACAGCTAAACTTGATCCAATTACTAAAATAAACGAATAAAATAAACGATTTTTCATTGCGTTCATTATTTTTTTGGCTCCTCAAATTTATAACCTAAACCACGGATTGTTTTAATATACAGTGGTTTACGACTATTTTCTTCAATTTTATCCCGTAGATGACTAATATGTACGTCTACAATTCGAGTATCCCCGGCAAAATCGTAGTTCCATACGGCACTAAGCAGCTGATCGCGTGTTAAAACACGATTTTTATTTTCAAGCAAGTAAACAAGCAATTCAAATTCTTTTGGCGTGAATTCCAAAGACTCATCATCGATAAATGCTTCAAATCGCTCCGGGAAAACTTTTAAATTACCAAATGTGTAGACTACTTCACTCGATTCGACTGTTTCTTCCACAACTGGTCCCGAGAAACGTCGCAACACAGCCTTCACTCGTGCAATTACTTCACGCGGGCTGAATGGCTTTGTCATGTAATCATCAGCCCCAAGCTCTAGACCTAATACTTTATCAAATTCATCGTCTCTCGCAGTCAACATAATTATCGGTATATTGATACGCAATCGTCGTAATTCTTTACAGACTTCGACCCCATCAAGTTTTGGCAGCATTAAATCCAATAAAATCAGATCCGGTGATTGTTCTACTGCTGTATCAAGACCTGCCTGACCATCATGCGCCAATAGAACGTCAAAACCTGCTTGTTCCAAGTTATATTTTAATAGTGTTGCAATTGGCATTTCATCTTCTACTACTAAAACCGTTTTAACCATTATAAGTTCCTCCAAAATCGATTTGAAACCCCCATCTCAAAATCAATCTTCCAGTGGTTGGCTATCAACTATTTCTTTAAATATGTACTGAATAAAGCACTACCTTCATAGTAACAACTTTTTTTGAAAAGTACAATTATTCCTCTGTTCAGCTATCTATATGCTCATTGTTATTCGAAGAAATCTAATCCATATTATTTCGATAGGTAAAATAATTTTTACTATTGACTGAATATTTATTATTATGGTAACATTTAGAAAAATTGTTCATGCGCACTATTTAAATAGCCTGTGTAATTTTTTTATTTATAATTCCTAGTAATTCAATATGTTAAGTATTTTAACGGAAAGTAGGTGCTTCCATGACAAATGGAATCAATATTGAGTTAGTAAATTTAACAAAAAGTTTCGGTGAAAAACAAGTATTAAAGGATATTAATTTAACAATCCCCGCTGGACAATTTGTTGCCATCGTCGGGAAAAGCGGATGCGGGAAAAGTACGCTTCTCCGTATCATTGCAAATTTAGAACAAAAAACGGCAGGAGAATCTTTAAAAGACGGTATTCAACAGGAAGACTTTTCAGGCGTTCGCGTCATGTTTCAGGAAGATCGTTTACTCCCATGGCTGTCTGTATTAGAAAATGTAGGGGTAGGCACAGAATTGAAAAAGGATTGGCAACCACTTGCATTAAAATCACTTGAACATGTGGGATTAAAAGACCGCGCAAAAGAGTGGCCACATGTACTGTCAGGTGGCCAAAAACAACGGGTTGCATTAGCTCGTGCGCTTAGTGCACAGCCAAGACTTTTATTGTTGGATGAACCGCTTGGTGCATTAGATGCGCTGACTCGACTTGAAATGCAAAATCTAATTGAACAGCTGTGGTTAAACCAGAAATATACATCGTTGCTCGTGACACATGATGTGGCAGAAGCCATTGCATTGGCAGATCGGATTATTTTAATCGAAGACGGAAACGTTGCTTTAGATTTGCCGGTAAAACTCCCTCGACCAAGAACGCGGTCAAATCCACAATTTGCGAAGCTTGAGGAAATTCTGCTTCAGTATTTATTAGGACAACAAACAAAAACGGAAACATCGAATAAACAAAAAGAATTACAGGCAATTATTTAGGAGGTATTACAAATGAAAAAACTATTATCCATCTTTTTTCTCTTAACTTTATCGGTTATTTTAGTCGGGTGCGCATCATCGAATGCAGAAAATAAAAAAGTACGAATTGGCTATCAGAAAAACGGGACAACATTGCTATTAAAATCGAATGGCGAATTGGAATCACGATTAAAGGAATTAGGTTATTCAGTGGAATGGTCTGAATTTAATACAGGAAGTTCAATTCTTGAAGCATTAAACTCCGGGGCTATCGATTTTGCTAATGCCAGTGATGCACCATCAATGATGGCACTATCAAAGGGAATGAATTTCAAATACATTGCAGGTGAAGAATCGTCTCCACAAATGGAAGGTATTTTAGTAAAAAATGATGGATCTATCCAATCTATCGAACAATTGAAAGGAAAAAAAATTGCGTACAATAAAGCTTCAATCTCAGAGTATTTATTAGTTAATGCTCTAGCAACAGTTAACTTGACTCTGGACGATGTAGAATCGGTTATTTTAAGCCCGGCAGATGCAAATATTGCTTTTGAGAACGGCGATGTGGATGCATGGGTAATTTGGGATCCGTATATGACGGTTTCCGAAAGTAAAGGCAATCAAATCTTAACTACAGCAGAAGGCATTGTTGAACACCGCAGCTTCTACTATTCATCTGATAAATTCATCGAATCCAATAAGGATGCGGTCGTTGCCTATGTGGAAGAACTATCTAAAGTTGGTGAAGCCATTGATACTGATTCAAGCGAGGCAGCAGAAATTCTTGAAGAGAATACAGGTATTGCCGCAGATATATGGGTAACAAGCTTAGCCCGCCGTTCATCTGTAGCTAGTTATTTAGATGAAGCCGCTCAAGCAGACTTACAAAGACTAAATGAAGATTTATATGACATTGGCTTAACAAGTAATCTTGTAGAAAATCTCGAAAACCATATTTGGAAACCATAAGAGGTGAGAAAAATGAAGAAGAAAAAATGGATTCATTTGATTGAGCCATGGATCATCCCTATTTTAATTATTATCATATGGGAAGTATCGAATAAAACAGGTATTCTGGCCAACACAGTTTTGCCTGCCCCTTCCGATGTAGTAAAAGCAGGCTATGAACAAGCCGTTTCCGGTGTTCTGTTTGATCATCTTCAAATTAGTACGACGCGTGCTTTAATTGGGTTCCTAATCGGCGGCAGTATCGCTTTTGTCATCGGTATTTTAAATGGAATTGTTCCTTTTGCACAGCGTTATTTAGATACAACTATTCAAATGCTGCGAAACATCCCGAATTTGGCGCTCATCCCTTTAGTTATTATTTGGTTTGGTGTGGGTGAAGAAGGAAAGATTTTCTTAGTTGCAATCAGCGTATTTTTCCCGATTTATGTCAATACATACCATGGTATCCGCAATGTTGATCCACGGTTAATCGAAATGGGTAAAATTTATAATCTTTCGAAATACAAGCTGTTTTTTAAAGTAATTATTTTAGGTGCAATGCCATCGATTTTGGTCGGTATTCGCTACTCATTAGGAATTATGTGGCTTACTTTAATTGTTGCAGAAACAGTAGCAGCAAGTTCGGGAATCGGCTATATGTCGATGAATGCCCGTGAGTATATGCAACTTGATATTGTTGTGTTGGCAATTATTTTATATGCGATTTTAGGAAAAATTGCAGATTCCATTGCAAAACTATTAGAGAAGAAATTATTAAAATGGAATCCCGTGTATCAATAAATGAAAAACCAAAAAGGGCCTCGGTAATAACCGAAACCCTTTTTTATTTATTTCAGTGCTTTCATTACATCTTTTACGGCATCTGCGGATTGATCTAACGCTGCTTTTTCATCTGCTGTAAGCTCAAGTTCGAATATTCTCTCGATACCGCCAGCACCTAATAATGTCGGAACACCTAAATAAATCCCCTCATAACCGTATTCACCTTCTAAATAGGCAATTGCCGGTAAGACTCGTTTTTGATCCTTTATAATTGCCTCTGCCATTTCCACCATTGCCGCAGCCGGTGCATAATAAGCCGAGCCATTCCCTAATAAATTCACGATTTCACCACCACCTACACGTGTACGCTGTACAATTTCCTCTAAACGTTGAGCAGGTATTAAGCTTTGTAAAGGAACGCCTCCTACCGAAGCATACCGTATTAAAGGCACCATTGTATCACCGTGACCTCCTAATACAAGTGCAGATATATCTTTTACCGATACCTTCAGTTCCTCGGCAATAAATGCACGGAAACGGGCAGTATCCAACACACCCGATTGTCCAATTACCCGATGTTTCGGGAAACCAGATTCTTTAAATACTGTATAAGTCATCGCATCAACTGGATTTGTAAGAACAATAATCGTTGCATCGGGTGAAGTACGGGCAATTTCTGATGCAACGGCTTTCATTACACCTTGATTAATCTGTACTAAATCATCTCGACTCATTCCTGGCTTCCGGGCAACACCCGCAGTTATTAAAACGACATCTGAGTTTGCGGTATCCTCATAATCAGAAGAGCCTTTTACATAAGAATCAAAGCCTTGTACAGGCGATGCTTCCCACATATCCAATGCTTTTCCCTTCGTAGGATTTTCTGCTGATGGAAGATCAATAATTACAACATCACCTAGTTCTTTTTGCGCTGCCAAAAATGCTGCGGTTGCCCCTGTAAAACCACTACCAATAACTGAGATTTTTTTACGTTTTAATGTCACCAAGAACCACTCCTTCATCGTAAATAAATTTGTGTCATGAAAATTATATAAAAAAAAGAGAGAAAACATAATGCTTTCTCCCTTTTTTACTATTATTTATTTCAAACCTCAAAGTTAACCATTTCCAATTATGTAAAATTATATAACTATATTATTCATTACTAAACAATTTGTTCATAATTTCACATATATAGGCAAATTTTTAAACTTTTAATTAGAAGTTTTCGATTAATTTTGTAGCGAATTCAGAACATTTAACTTCTGTAGCGCCGTCCATTAAACGTGCGAAGTCATAAGTTACATATTTAGAAGAGATTGTTTTCTCTACTGAATTTGTAATTAAGTCCGCAGCTTCTTGCCATCCTAAGTGCTCAAGCATTAATACGCCTGATAATAATACTGAAGATGGATTTACTTTATCTTGACCAGCATACTTAGGTGCAGTACCGTGAGTAGCTTCGAAAATAGCGTGACCAGTTAAGTAGTTAATGTTAGCACCTGGAGCGATACCGATACCACCAACTTGAGCAGCTAATGCGTCAGAGATGTAGTCACCATTTAAGTTCATAGTTGCTACTACGTCGAACTCGTTAGGACGAGTTAAGATTTGTTGTAAGAAGATATCAGCAATAGAATCTTTTACGATGATTTTGCCTTCTGCAACAGCTTTAGATTGTGCTTCGTTTGCAGCAGCTTCGCCTTGCTCAGCTTTGATTGCATCGTATTGGTTCCAAGTGAATACTTTGTCGCCGAATTCAGCTTCAGCCACATCGTAACCCCATTGTTTGAATCCACCTTCAGTGAATTTCATGATGTTACCTTTGTGTACTAAAGTTACTGATGGACGGTTGTGTGAAATAGCGTACTCGATTGCAGAACGTACTAAACGTTCAGTACCTTCTTTAGATACTGGTTTAATACCTAAGCCAGAAGTTTCTGGGAAGCGAATTTTGTTAACGCCTAATTCGTTTTGTAAGAAGTTTAATAATTTCTTTTGCTCGTCAGAACCAGCTTTGTACTCGATACCAGCATAGATATCTTCAGTGTTTTCACGGAAGATTACCATGTCAACATCTTCTGGACGTTTAACTGGTGAAGGAACACCGTCAAAGTGACGTACTGGACGTAAGCAAACATATAAATCCAACTCTTGACGTAATGCTACGTTTAGAGAGCGGATACCGCCGCCGATTGGAGTTGTTAAAGGACCTTTAATAGCGATTAAGTATTCGTTGATTTTTTCTAAAGTTTCAGCTGGTAACCATTCACCCGTTTTGTTGAATGCTTTTTCACCTGCTAATACTTCTAACCATTCGATTTTCTTTTCACCGTTATAAGCTTTTTCTACAGCTGCGTCAATTACGCGAGATGCTGCAGCCCAGATATCTGGACCGATACCGTCACCCTCGATGAAAGGAATAACAGGATTGTTTGGAACGTTTAATTTACCATTCTCTACTACGATTTTGTTAGTCATTGGAAATTTGCCTCCTAATAATCATAAATCTAGGACTGTGTCAAATCACAGTCCCAGATATTTTAACATACTTTTTTAATTAGCGCTCGTTAATTGGAACGTATTTTTGCATATCTGGACCAACATACTCCGCACGTGGACGGATTAGACGGTTGTTTGCATACTGTTCTAAAATGTGCGCTACCCAACCTGAAGTACGAGATACTGCGAAGATTGGTGTGAATAAGTCATGCTCGATACCTAAAGAATCATATACTGATGCTGAGAAGAAGTCTACGTTTGCAGGTAATTTCTTTTGCTCAACAATCATGTCATGGATTTTCACTGACATATCGTATAATTCTGGTTTGCCTGTTAATTTAGTAAGCTTTTCAGACATTACACGTAAGTGAGGTGCACGTGGGTCGCCTTTGCGGTATACGCGGTGACCGAAGCCCATGATTTTTTCTTTGTTATCTAATTTGTTCTGAACCCAAGATTCAACTTTATCAATTGATCCGATTTCAGTTAACATTTTCATAACTTGCTCGTTAGCACCACCGTGTAATGGGCCTTTTAATGCGCCGATTGCAGAAGTTACACCAGAGTATACATCTGATAATGTCGCAACACATACACGTGCAGTAAATGTAGAAGCGTTTAATTCATGGTCAGCGTGTAAGATTAACGCTTTATCGAATGCTTCAATTTCGATTGCTGCTGGTTCTTCACCTTTCAGCATATATAAGAAGTTTGCTGCATAACCTAATTCTGGTTTTGGAGCAACTGGTTCTTTACCTTGACGTACACGTGCAAAAGTAGTTACTACTGTACCAATTTTTGCTTGTAAACGGATCGCTTTACGGTAATTTGCTTCAGCTTCCATAACATCTGCTTCTTCGTCAAATGCACCTAACATTGATACCGCTGTACGTAGTGCTGCCATTGGGTGCACTGTGTTTAAAGGCATAGATTTGAATAAATCTGTGATTGCCGCTGGAATTTCCATATTTTTAGCTAATTCTTCTTTTAAGTTAGCTAATTCTTCAGCGTTTGGTAAACGCGTGTTCCATAACAAGAATACTACTTCTTCAAAAGTCGCATTGTTAGTTAGGTCGTCGATGCCATACCCTACATATGTAAGTGTATCATCGATAATTGAAGAAATTTTCGATTCTGCTGCTACGATACCTTCTAAACCTTTTGTTGCTGACATAAAAAATCGCTCCTTCACTTAGTAAATTAATTTTGTAAGTGCTTTCTTTTTACTCTATTAAAAAGTCGCACACTCATATCGTTCTGCTCAATTGAACCTATAAGTAAATCGCTTACAAATTTCATTATAATCAATTTTGACGGCTTTGTGAATGAATTAGTAGGATTTTAGGAAAAAATCACATATGTGATAGAATTCACGCAAAAAAGAGAATTTATAATTTGTAATGAGTTAATAAAGGTATTAATTAGGAGTGAGTTAAATGGATTATACAAATAAAACAAACCAATGGCTAGTAAAAAGTAGGAACATTATCGTTCTTCTACTTTATTTTATCCTTTTTTATTTCATTCCTCCTATTATTTTTGGTCTATTTTTCGCTTATTTACTGTTTCCCGTATTCCTCTTTTTCAAACAGCAATTTAAACTACCATTCTTTCTCGTTGTCATTATACTTTCGGTATTTTTATTCTCGGTTGTCGTCTCTGTGATCATGCTGATTATTCATAGCTTTATCACCATTCTCCCTCAGCTGCAGTCAACACTCTTATCTTTGGATAGCACCTATATGAAACATCCGCTTCTTCCGTTTATTGTTGAGAAGCTCCAAAGTTTTATAAGGGACTTGCTGTTTTACACAATCAATTTTATAAAAAATAGTTTTCAATCTATATTTGAGTTTTTTATTTTCATTGTCACATTCTACTTCGCACTGATGGAGAGCTATAAAAACCGATTATGGTTTTTTGCTTACATACCGAAAGCTTATCGTACTACATGGGCACGCTACTTCCAAAAAGGTATGGAGCTTATCGGCCGCTTTATCGTTGTGGAAATGCAATTGTTTACACTGACGTTTATCCTGCTATGTATTGGATTTTATTTTTTAAAGTTTGAAGCATTTGTAATTAAAGCTTTTTTAATTGCCTTTGCAGATTGCCTGCCTTTTTTAGGAATCGGCATTTTCCTTATTCCAGTTTCTATTTACTATTTTATTGTAGACGAACCGATGATAGGTATTGCCATATTAGTTCTGTACTTTATGGTACAAATGATAAGGCAGCTAACTGAATCCATGCTCTGGTCACATACGTTGCATTTACGTATGATCCACACATTTCTAATCAGCGCTGCCTCAGTTTTACTATTTGGTTTTTACGGAATCATCCTTAGTCCGATCTTACTGATGATTGCCATTAAGGTAAAACAACATGCTATTTTTGCAAAATAACGACTTGGCCTCTTTTCATCTTTTTACGTAAATAGTAGAAGATGACCGGTTTAAACAGATTTCGCGTAATTCCTGAAACAAATAATATTCCGAGAATATCCGTAATAAAGCCAGGTACCGCCAAAAGTACACCACCAACAAAAATCATAAAAGTCTCAATGACCGGTACTGCAGGAGGCTGACCTTGCTGCATACTCTTTTGAATATCCTGTATAGATTTTGTCCCACGTTTTTTGGCAATTAGCAGTCCTGCTATGGATGTGAAAATAATTAATAACAATGTATAGAAAACACCGATTGCGTTTCCAATTACGATAAATACCGCAATTTCAGCAAATACTAGTGCCAGTAATCCAAATAATATCTTTTTCATTTATGAACCTCCTCTTCTTCTATTTTATACGAAACAGCTAGTAAAAAGTTTCAAAAAGAGGGTATGACAAAAAAACAAGAGGCTTAGACATAACCCAAAAATGCTATTTTTCTCTCTGAGAGAAAAATAGCATTTTTTTGCTGGGCGTTAAAAATTGATTTCCATTCCGGGTCGGACGCTTTCCGCGGGCGTGGCCTGAGCCTGTAGTCTCAGGCGTCACGCTATTCCCGCTGGAGTCGCCTCCCCTCCATTCCAATCAATTTTATAAAATATCCGTTACTTAATAAGATTTTTCTCTTATCCCATGGCACCTCTATTTATGTCCCAGCACCATTTATTAATCTTAAAGAACGCTGGCATGTCCTTTATAAATAACACCAGTTTCAGCATCCATTGTAATTTCCTGTCCGTGCTGAATTAAAGTAGTTGCTTCTTTTACACCGACAATAACAGGAATTCCTAAGCTTAGGCCGACTACAGCCGCGTGGGATGTTAGCCCGCCTTCTTCCGTAATAATACCTGCGCATTTTTCAATTGCCGGCATCATTTCGCGGTCAGAGCCTACTGTTACAATAATTGCTCCTTCTGTGTCGTAAGCCAATGCTTCGGCTGCATTGTTGGCGATGATTGCATTACCAACAACTGACAGTTTACCAATACCTTGTCCACGTGCCAATAAGTCACCGATGACATGTACTTTCATTAAGTTCGTTGTACCTGCTTCGCCAACTGGAAGACCTGCAGTAATAACAACTACATCACCATGGCTGACAAATTCATGTTTTAGCGCTTCATCAACTGATAACTCTAAAATCTCATCCGTTGTAGTAACACGCTGCGTTAAAATTGGTTTAACGCCCCATACTAATGTCAATTTCTGTGCAACATTAGGCTGACTTGTAACTGCGATAATTGATACACCTGGTCGATATTTTGCAATCATTCTTGCAGTATTTCCGCTTTCGGTTGGAGCTAATACTGCTTTAACACCAAGGTTAATTGAAGTATAGGCAACCGCCTGTGAAATAGCTTCCGTCATATTTGCTTCTTTTTCACGGCTTCGTTTTGATACAATTGCTCGGTAATCCAATGCGTTTTCCGTACGAATCGCAATTTTGTTCATTGTAGCTACAGACTCTACCGGATAAAGACCTGCTGCTGTTTCTCCTGAAAGCATGATTGCATCTGTGCCATCCATAATCGCGTTTGCAACGTCTGATGCTTCTGCACGAGTTGGACGTGGATTGCGCTGCATGGAGTCAAGCATTTGTGTAGCTGTAATAACAGGCTTGCCGACTTGGTTACATTTTCGGATTAATGATTTTTGTACTAATGGTACTTCTTCTGCAGGAATCTCTACACCTAAGTCACCACGTGCCACCATTAAACCGTCTGAAACTTCAATGATTTCATCAATGTTGTCAACGCCTTCTTGGTTTTCGATTTTAGGGATAATTTGAATGTGGCTGCCGTTATTTTGTTCCAGCAGCTCTCGAATTTCGAGTACATCCTTTGCAGTACGAACAAATGAAGCCGCGATGAAATCGATCCCTTGCTCAATACCGAATAAAATATCCGCTGCATCTTTGTCAGTAATACCCGGTAATTTCACAGAAACACCCGGTACATTCACACCTTTTTTATTTTTTAAAATACCGGCGTTTTCAACGATTGTATGAATTAAACCTTGCTCGCTATCTTTCGCAAGTACACGCAATTCGATTAAGCCGTCATCCAATAAAATTATATCGTTTTGATCTACGTCTTCAATCAGCTGATCGTATGTGATGGAGAAACGTGATTCATTTCCTAAAACTTCTGTCATCGAAATATCGATTACTTGTCCTGTTACTAAATGCAACTCACCGTTTTCCATTGAGTGTGTTCTGATTTCAGGTCCTTTTGTGTCCAATAAAATTCCAACCGGTTTTTTCATGCGTTCTGCTGCATCACGAATTGCAGCAATACGATTCGCATGCTCCTCATGATTTCCGTGTGAGAAGTTTAAACGGGCAACATTCATCCCTGCCTCAATTAACTTTTCTAACATTTCTGGTGATTCACTAGCCGGTCCAATAGTACAAACAATTTTAGTTTTTCTCATAGTTTTGTCATCTCCGTTTTTATGCACTTTAAATTGAAAGCTCTTTTGATAATGTATACAAACTTAAATCTGCCTGGTGCTTAGTTTCAAATGCTTTTCTTAAATCATAATCGATTATAGCGTGATTTTTCACGCCAACTGCTCTACCACCTTTGTTTTCCAACAATAGCTCTACCGCTCTTGCACCAAATCTTCCTGCTAAAACGCGGTCACGAGCCGATGGAGACCCTCCTCGTTGTATATGACCTAATACCGATGTCCGAATTTTAATCCCTGTGCGTTCTTCTAAAAGGTTCGCCAGTTTATGACCATTCATTACACCTTCAGCTACAATAATAATACTGTGGCGCTTTCCACGAGCTACTCCACGCTCAAGACGAGTAACAATATCATCCAGATCATACGCCTCTTCCGGTATTAAAATCGATTCTGCACCAGCTGCCAAACCTGCCCAAAGAGCAATGTCTCCTGCGTCGCGGCCCATTACTTCAATAACAAACGTATTTTCATGACTTGTTGCCGTATCTCGGATTTTATCGATCGATTCAACGACTGTATTCAGTGCTGTATCAAAGCCAATCGTATATTCTGTACCGGGTACATCATTGTCGATTGTACCGGGAATACCCACACACGGGAATCCTTTATCAGTTAATTGCATTGCTCCACGATAAGTACCATCTCCGCCAATGACGACTAAACCTTCGATTCCCTCTTCTTTCATGCGTTCGATTGCTCTATATTGTATATCATCCTGCTTAAATTCAGGGAAACGTGCTGAATACAGTTTCGTTCCGCCTCTTTGAATAATATCGCCAACAGAACCAATATCTAAAAGTTCAAAGTTCCCATTATAGAGTCCTTCATAACCATGATATACACCGACAACATCAACATTATGAAAACGCGCTTTACGAACGACTGCACGAATAACAGCATTCATTCCAGGTGCGTCTCCACCACTCGTTAAAACCGCAATCTTCTTCATACGACCTTTTCCTCCTATTACGCTGTTACTATCCACATTAACAGAAAACACGCTCATATGTAACTATTCTAGAAAACAAATTGAAATGCTTTTGAAAAAAATGAAGAATGCGCTCACACGCATTCTTCGTAGTACAATACTGTTATAAAACAACCTTATTGTTCTATATATTGTCCAATATTTTTAAATTTCATATAACGATTTTCAACTAATTGATCTGCACTCTCTTTATTTAGGTCATTAAGAATGTTTGTAAGATATTCTTTCATAAAGATCGCCTGCTGCTCAACATCCTTATGGGCACCGCCGGCAACTTCCGGAATAATTCCATCAATTACTTTAAGCTCCTTTAAATCAAGTGCTGTTATTTTCATCGCTTCAGCAGCCTCTTTCGCATAGCTTGCATCTTTCCATAAAATTGATGCAGCTCCTTCTGGAGAAATTACGGAATACGTTGAATTCTCAAGCATCAAAATTTTATTTGCCACTCCAAGTGCAAGTGCACCGCCACTTCCACCTTCACCAATTACAATGCTAATGATCGGTACCCGAATACCGGCCATTTCAAACAAATTACGCGCAATCGCTTCACTTTGGCCACGTTCCTCGGCTGCTTTGCCCGGATATGCACCTTTCGTATCTATAAAGCAAATAATTGGGCGTTTGAATTTTTCTGCCTGTTTCATTAAACGTAACGCCTTGCGGTAACCTTCCGGATGAGGCATGCCAAAATTCCGGCGAATATTTTCCTTTGTCGTTTTTCCGCGCTGGTGTCCAATAATCGTTATGGGCTGACCATTAAACGATGCAATTCCGCCAACAATTGCTGCATCATCTTTAAATGTACGATCTCCATGCACTTCGATAAAATCTTCAAAAATTCGTTCAATATATTCCAGTGTCGTCGGACGATCAGCATGACGGGCTACTTGTACACGGTGCCAAGGTTCCATATTGGCATATACGCTTTTTTCAAGTTCCTCCAAGCGTGTTTCCAACTTTTCAATTTCCCCTGTCATATCGACATCTGCTTCCGTGGCAATTGTTTTTAACTCTACAATTTTTTCACGAAGTTTTACAACCGGTTCTTCAAATGCCATTAATTTAGACATGCGATACGCCTCCTTGTACATGCAATTTAACAATTGTTGCAATTTTGTCGCGCATTTCTGTTCGGTTAAAAATTGCATCAAGCTGTCCATGATCTAATAAAAATTCTGCTGTCTGGAAATCATCCGGTAACTTTTCACGTACCGTTTGTTCTATTACACGACGCCCCGCAAACCCTATCAGACTTTGAGGCTCTGCAATATTATAATCACCGATCGATGCAAAACTTGCTGATACACCACCTGTAGTCGGATGCGTCAAAATTGAAATATATAGTAGGCCTTCCTCGCTATGGCGTTTTAGAGCCACACTCGTTTTTGCCATTTGCATTAATGATAATACTCCTTCTTGCATACGTGCACCGCCACTTGCCGTATAGATAATAAACGGCACTTTCAGCTCTGTCGCCTTTTCTACAGCGCGTGTAATTTTTTCACCAACAACTGATCCCATAGACCCCATACGGAAATGCGAATCCATTACCGCTACAACAACCTGCATCCCTTTTAATGCACCTACACCTGTTAATACAGCTTCGTTTAACCCTGTTTTCTTAATATCCGCTTCCACTTTTTCCACATATGCAGGGAAGTTTAACGGATTTGTTGTTTGAAGATGATCGTCCATTGATACAAACGAACCTTCATCTAAAAAACAGGCGATTCTTTCATTGGCTGTCAAAGTAAAATGATGCTGACATTTCGCGCATACTTTTAAGTTTTTTTCGAGTTCTTTTGTGACATGAATCGTTTTACATTTTGGACATTTTGTCACGATGCCTTCCGGAAAGGATTTTTCATCTTCTTTTCTAGTAATATTATCAGTATTTTTTTTACGACTAATTGTAAATAAATCACGAATTGCCATCGTAATCCCCCTTTATATTGACGTAATCATTCTTTAATAATGATCATCCATTTTTCATATGAATCAATTGCTTCTTGTATATATCCCATTTGCAATGAAGCAAGCAGTATTTTTAATTCCATTTTCTCTTCTTCTGTAATTTCATTTGCCGATAGATTATTGCTGAACGAAAGAAGCTGGAGCCAAATTTTTAATGCGAGGCGGTTCCCTGAAACGATCATACATTCACGAAATATGTCTTCTCGTTTTAACTCCTGCCCAAGTTCTACCTTTACAAAAAAGCTCTCCCAAATCGGCAGTGCCCTTAAATTGTCAGACTGGCAAATAATTCGAATCGCTTCTTTTTCGAGCATTTGTCTTGTTGCATGCACATCCGCGATCGATTTTTCGTCCTGTAATATAAAAGAGCTGACAATTTCAACAAACTGATGGTGTTGCATACTTGACAAATATGTACCACCGCCATGCCTTGTTTCGATCAAGCCAAGTAACTCCAGACTGCGTAATGCTTCCCGAACCGAAGACCTTCCCACTTGTAGCTGCTCGCTTAACATTCTTTCTGAAGGAAGCTTTTGCCCTTCCTGAATATTTTGTTCTTCAATTAAATCGTGTAATTGCTTAACAATTTGAATAAACATCTTTTTTGCGGGCTTATCTTCCAAATTTTTCACCTCACCGTGTCCTACGCATTCCATTATTATTAACAAAAGTGGTCAGACCAGTTACTAAAGTAAGAATACAAAATGTTTTTCTCATTGTAAAGAGAAAATGTAAAACTTATATTTTATATATAATAAAATTTGCGAATATATAACTAGATTTCCGTTTTTTCGATAAATTTAGCTGAACCCATATAAAAAGAGCGCCTCTAAAGCTATTAGAAAGCGCTCTTTATTGCTATTTATTTTATAATAATCTGTTTAACTTTTATTTGTTGTTTATTAAATCGGTGCTCGTAAAAGCCCTCTATATAAAGCAATCCTTCTTCTCGGATTTTCCCGACAACTTGTTCATATTCTTTCGGGAACAAGGTTAAGGATACTGTTCCATACTCATCTTCCATTTGTACAAATGCCATCAATTCACCGCGCTTTGTGCGGAGCTGGCGCATTTCCCTGACTTGACCGATCATTTTTACAAATGCATTGTCTTTAAGTTGCGCCAATGTTTGAACAGTTGCAGTTACTTCAGGGAATTGACTTCGTAATTTTACAATTGGATGGTCCGATAAATAAAAACCGAGCACATCCTTTTCGTATTGCAGCTTAATTTTTTCCGGTATTGGCGATGTTTCACTATATTTCGGTTTGCCAAATGCCAGTAATGCCCCTTCAAACAAGTCATCCCCGCCTGGACGTACAAAATCAGCCTGTTTTTGCGCGCCTTCAATAGTGGCAAGTAGTGTGGCACGATCTTTCCCGAATTCATCAAGTGCACCTGCTTTAATGAGCGGTTCGATAATTTTCCTGTTGAAATTTGCTGTCGTCAACGTCACCGCCAAATCAAAAATAGAATCAAACGGCTTTTGTCTTTCTTCACGTGCAAGTAACAGTTTTTGCATAAAAGGCTGCGGTACACCTCTAATGGCTGACAAACTAAATCGGATTTTCCCGCTTTCCACTTTAAAGTGACGCATACTTCGATTAATCGATGGTGGTAAAATTTCGATTCCCTTTGCTTTTGCCTCCATTAAAATTTGAGCAAGCTTGTCCGGGTTGCCTGTTGCATTTGTCAAAAGGGCAGCATAAAAATTCACAGGATAATTGGCTTTTAAGTACGCCATTTGATAAGAAATAACACTATAGGCAACGGCATGGCTTTTCGGGAAACCATAATCAGCAAAACGTACAATTAATGCATATACTTCTTCGGCTGCCTGCTGTGTATAGCCTTTTGTTAAGGCTCCTTTTACGAAAGAAGCTCGCTGCTGCTCCAACACGTCACGTTTCTTTTTACTCACAGCACGACGCAGCAAATCAGCCTGTCCAAAAGAAAAGCCAGCCATCACATTTGCAATTCGCATAATTTGTTCCTGATAAATAATAACGCCGTATGTCTCTTCCAAAATCGGTGTTAAATGCGGATGAGGCATAATTACCTGCTCTTTTTTATGCTTTCTTCTTGCGTACATCGGGATAAATTCCATTGGGCCCGGTCGATACAATGCATTGACCGCAACAATATCTAAAAAGTGGGTTGGTTTAATTTCACGTAGTGCATTTTTCATACCGTCCGACTCAAGCTGGAAAATGCCATTAGTGTCGCCATTTTGTAAAAGCTCAAATGTTTTTTCATCATTGAGCGGAATGTGATTAAAATTAATTTGTTTATTATGGGTAAACTGAATCGATTTCCGGATTTGCTCTAAAATCGTTAAATTTCGGAGCCCTAAAAAGTCAATTTTCAACAGCCCGTTTTGCTCCACTTCTTGCATAGGCCACTGTGTTAAAAATATCCCGTCATGTCCTTCTTCAATTGGCACTACATCGACTAATGGAACAGGACTCAATACAACCCCCGCTGCGTGTGTTGACGCATTCCTTGGAAGACCTTCCAATCGCAGAGATGTTTGAAACCACTTTTGACGGATAGGCTCCGCTGTAATCCATGCTCTCAAGTTTTCCGACATTGCATATGCTTCCTTCAATGTAATGCCAGGTTTATTTGGAATAAGCTTTGAAATCATTTCCAATGCTTCACTTTCAAAATTGAACATACGAGCTACATCTCGGGCAACCGCCTTGGCTGATAATGTACCGAACGTAATAATTTGCGCGACATATTGTTTGCCGTATTTTTTCGCCACATACTGAATGACTTCATGCCGTCTCGTATCTAAAAAGTCGATATCGATATCCGGCAATGTAATACGTTCCGGATTTAAAAAACGTTCAAACAGCAAATCGTATTGCAATGGATCTACCTGTGTAATCTCGAGTGCAAATGCAACAAGTGAAGATGCGGAAGAACCACGGCCAGGACCTGTTAGTATTTGGGCTTCACGAGCAAACTGCATAAAGTCGGCAACAATCAGAAAATAATCTGAGTAGCCCATCGACTGAATAACATGAAGCTCATAGTTCATCCGTTCAACATAATGACCAGGCAATGTATTCGTATTTAAACGTCGCTGTAAACCAGTCATTACTTGCTGCTGCAGCAAGTTTTCCGCCGTCTCCCCTTTTCCAACCGGAAACTTCGGCATATAAACATTATTTGTGTTTAGTTCAATTTGACAGCTTAATAATAAATTTTCCAATTGTACGAGCCATTGTTGCTGATCATGAAATTTTTGCTGCCATTGTTCGGCTGTCAGTAAATGATTTTCCTGTTTATTACTCTGAACAGCATCATTCAGTTTTACACCGGTATGAATGGCCTGTGCCACTTCATAGGCAAAGAAGTCCTCTTCATTAAAAAACAGACTTTCATGTGTAGCAACAATTGGGAGTGCATTTTTTTCAGCGAGCTGGACTGCCGAACTCTCCAAACTAGCTGTGTCGGATAAACGGGAAATCCCGATATACACTTCATCTGGATAAGCCTTCATGAATTCTGCCAATACTGGCTCTGCCATTTGCTGTAACCATATTGCCTGCTGTTCGAGCGCGGGAATCATAAAAGCAATTCCTTTGCCATATGCAAGCAGCCATCGTAACGGAATCGTTTGCTCCGGACGAATGGCGATACTGCTGGAAATTTTCAATAAATTACGATATCCTTCATTTGTTTTTGCATATAAAACAAGCGGTAATGATTGTTCTTCTGTCAATTCAAGCTGAATTGTCAAGCCTACTACCGGATGAATACCTGCCCTTTTCATTTCAAACCAAAAAGGCAAAAGTCCGTACAATTTCGTATTAACAATTGCACAGCTTTTTGCCTTTTGATGATGTAAAAAAGGGATGAGCTCTTCTATACGAATTGTACTTTTCAATAAATCGGCACTTGTCCGTACTTGCGGATATACAGTCACCCGTCATCCCTCCATCATATTATTTATATTCACTGCAAATGACTTTCAAATCTTCAATTACTCGATCTGCCTCTTCCCAAGAGTAAGCTGTAGCACCGGACGCCAATGGATGTCCGCCACCATTATACTTTTTCGCAAGCCCGTTGATAACAGGACCTTTCGAACGTAAACGAACGCGAATCGCATCATTGTCTTCAATGAACATCACCCATGCTCGGATATTCTTTACATTGCCCAATGAGCTGACTAATAGAGAGGTTTCGGAAGGTGTAGCATCATATTGCTGTAAAATAGCTTTAGGTAATTTTATCGAGGCCGCCCCGTCTTCATCCATTTCAAAATGCTGGTATATATAACCTTGAAGATTTAATAGTTTGCGTTCCATTTCGTACATTCCATCAAATACTTCGTTACGGTCGAAATTATATTGTACAAGTTGTCCTGCTGTTTCAAAAGTTTTCGGGCTCGCACTCGGATATAAGAACCGCCCTGTATCACCGACAATTCCCGAAAATAACAGGCGTGCCGCTTCATCTGACATTTTCCAATCCGCATACGTTTTGCCTTCTTCATAGAGCTCATAAATCATCTCACTGCATGAACTGGCATCCGTATCCACCCATAATAAATCGCCATATGCATCATCATTTGGATGGTGGTCGATTTTAATTAGAAAGTCGCCATTTACATAGCGCTGATCATCAATACGTTCTGTATTCGCTGTGTCTGTCACAATAATCAGTGCCTTTTCAAACTGCGCATCTTCAATTTGCTGCGGAGAAGCCATGAAAGATAATGAGTCGTCATGCTCACCGACCGTGTATACCACTTTTTCGGGATAATTTGTGCGAATTAACTCAGCCAAACCTATTTGTGAACCGTATGCATCTGGATCCGGTCGTACATGGCGATGCAAAATAATTGTTTTATACTGTTTAATTTTGTCAATAATTTGACGTTTCAAAACATTTCCTCCTCGTCCATAATGAATACCTATATCATTTTCCATTAAAAATCGTTACAATATTTAGTAGTTTGGCTATTAGGAGGTTCACTATGGTCTATTTAAATTTTCTGTTTGTTGCCTGTATTATAGCGTCACTCGTATGTTATTTCTATTTTAAAACAAAGCAGTTCCGTTCGACACTGCCTATTCGTCGTAAATGGTATACTGCGAAAGCCGGAGTTGCGCTTGCCGCATTTCTCATCTTCTTTGGTCTTAATGCAACGATTCTGTATCCGGATATTTTAGGGTTTGCCGTTGCTGCTGTTTTCCTTATCGTTGGTGCAGGTTTAGGTGTCAATAACTATAAACGCATGCAGCATGAAGGCCGATACATAAAGGAAGAATACGAATTAAACAGGTAAAAGAGCGGGGTCTGTCGAAAGCGTTTTACTTTCAGCAAGACCCTTTTTTATCGTTCTAATAGCTGGAATGTCATCATCGCTTTTCCAACGAGATTTGTCGCGCTGTATACTTCAAAGTCCATTTTCACGAATTTACGAGACATGTCCAAAATTCTAGGACGGACTGTTAATACGCTTTCCATCTGTACGGGCTTGATGAAGTAAATGTTCATATTTTCAACTACCGCTTCCCCGCGCTTACGACGCTTCAATGCAAAAGCCCCGACTTCGGATAATAGGATTGTAAAGGCACCATATGAAATCGCACCAAACTGATTTGTCATTTGCGGTGTAACAGTAAATTCAACTTCAATGTCCTCTTCACCCATGACACGCATTTCATTTTTCACTAGATCATCAATCGTTTCGCCATGCTGAGGCTGACGCTGTGCTAATTGAATTGCCTTCAATACATCCTGACGACTGATAACCCCTTTTAATAGCCCTTCTTCATCAATGACAGGAAGCAAGTCGATTCCTTCCCAAATCATTCGGTGTCCTGCTGAAGCAACACTTGTTTTCATTGAAGCAGCAATCGGGTTCTTCGTCATTACTTTATCAATAGGCTCTGACTCTTCTTTCCCGATCACGTCCTTGCTCGTAATCATACCGACAAGTCTGTTTTGACCTGTCACTACAGGGAAAGCCCCGTGTGTCGTACGACGGTTCTGTCTATGGAAATCGGCAATTGTATCATTATTTTTTAATACAGCTGTATCTTCCATCGGAACATACACATCTTCGATCAGTAAAATGTCTTTTTTAATCAATTGGTCATAGATGGCACGGTTAATCATCGTCGCCACCGTAAATGTATCATACGTTGTCGAAATAATCGGTAAATCCAATTCGTCGGCCAAGTCTTTAGTCGATTCTGTTGTATCAAAACCGCCTGTAATTAATACTGCTGCCCCTGTTTTCAATGCATATTCATGGGCCTGTGTACGGTTTCCGACAATGAGCAGGCTCCCCGCATCTGTATAGCGCATCATATCATCAAGCTTCATCGCACCTATTACAAATTTCGTCAATGTTTTATGGAGACCTGATTTTCCACCTAATACTTGACCATCTATAATATTTACAATTTCAGCAAATGTTAAGCGTTCAATATTTTCTTTCTTTTTCTTTTCAATTCGAATCGTTCCTACACGTTCGATTGAGCTTACAAGACGTCGGTTTTCAGCTTCTTTAATCGCTCGGTAAGCTGTCCCTTCACTCACTTGCATTTCCTTTGCAATTTGACGAACCGAAATTTTATCGCCAACTGGTAGTGATTCAATGTATTGTAAAATCTTCTCGTGTTTCGTTGACAATTACATCACCTATTTCTCATCATTCATTTATGTCTTTAGTGTACCATATTTAAACGGCGCAATTATACTATTTTCAATACATATACCCGTATAATTGCTTATAAATGTAAGAAAAAGCTCATCAAATAAATAAGACAAACTGCCCAACAAAATATATTGTGGGCAGTTTGAGTTTTTAGCACAAATATTATCAAATTGATTGCGTCAGCAGTAAATTAGAATTTCACATATTCCCCTGGCTGCAATACTTGTACTTGTGCGTCTTCAACAAGATTCGCAAAGTCAGCCGGATTTTGTTCAATCGGCGGGAATGTATTGTAGTGGACAGGCACAACAATTTTCGGTTTTAATAACGAAACCGCATAAGCTGCATCTTCAGGTCCCATCGTAAAGTTGTCGCCAATCGGTAAAAAAGCAATGTCAATTGGATGACGTTTCCCAATTAACTCCATATCTCCAAATAATGCTGTATCACCAGCATGATAAATTGTTTTTCCCTCTGCCGTAAATAAAATTCCGGCCGGCATTCCCGTATAGATAATTTCATTGTTTTCCGTTACATATGACGAACCATGAAACGCCTGTGTAAATTTCACTTTTCCAAATTCAAATTGGCGTGCACCACCAATATGCATATTGTGTACTTTGCACCCTTGCCAGCCTAAATAGTCTGCAAGCTCATTTGGTGCAACTACAAGTGCATCATGCGCTTTAGCTAATTGTACGGTATCACCAACATGATCATTATGTCCATGCGTCAATAAAATGACATCCGGTTTTTCGTTTTCAACCTTTAAATCTGTTTGTCCATTTCCATTAATGAAAGGATCAATTAAAATCGTTGTCCCGTTTGTCACAATTTTAACGACGGAATGTCCGTGAAATGAAATCTGCATTTAACATACCTCCTAAAATAACCTTCCTTGTATCATTCGATAAATATGCACAATTCTCCTTTTTTTGATATGCTTATACGGCGAATTCATTAATTGAATAACAAAGGAGTTTTATACAATGTCGAAATTAAAACAATTACAAAATCATTTAAAAGAAAATGGTTGGGATGCTGCTTTTATTACAACACCTGATAATGTCTTTTACTTTTCCGGTTTTAAAAGTGAGCCGCATGAACGTTTACTTGGTGTTATGGTATTTAAGGACGCGGAGCCGTTTTTAATTTGCCCTAAAATGGAAATGCCTGATGCAGTAGCTGCAGGATGGACCTTCGATGTTGTCGGACATGAAGATACAGAAAATGCCTGGGATGTTGTTGCAAAAAATGTCGCGGCTCGCAACGTTGCCTTCGACACATTGGCTATCGAGAAATCTCATTTAACGGTTGAACGTTTAGAAGCAATTCAAGAACGTTATGAGCAATTGAAATTTGTAAGTATTGATGAAAAAATTAACGCGCTTCGTATTTCCAAAGATGAAGTGGAACTTGAAAAATTACGTAAAGCTGCCCAATTAGCGGACTATGCAATTCAAGTTGGCTGTGAAGCAATTGCAGAAGGCGTAACAGAAATGGAAATTTTAAATACAATCGAATCAGCGATTAAAGCAAAAGGCTATGCAATGAGTTTCGAAACAATGGTATTGGCTGGAGAAAAAGCAGCTTCTCCTCATGGAACACCTGGAAACCGCAAAATTAAAAAAGGCGACTTAATCTTATTTGACCTAGGTGTTATTTACGAAGGGTATTGTTCGGATATTACGCGAACGGTAGCATTCGGTCAGCCAAATGACGAGCAAATTGAAATTTATAATGCTGTTCGCCGTGCTAACGAAGCAGCAATTGAGGCGGTTAAACCAGGAGTCCGCGCTATGGACTTGGATAAAATTGCCCGTGATGTTATTACAGATGCAGGCTATGGCCAATACTTTACACACCGTTTAGGCCACGGTCTTGGTATTTCAGTTCACGAATTCCCGTCGATCAACGGCGCCAACGAATTCGTTCTAAATGAAGGAACAGTTTTTACAATTGAACCTGGCATTTATAAAACGGATATTGCAGGCGTTCGTATCGAAGACGATGTCGTTGTAACAAATGATGGTGTGGAAGTACTTACATCATTCACAAAAGAACTTGTAATTTTATAAATTTAAACTTCGATTAGTAGGGGCTTCATCCCCTTTACCGCTACGCTTTCGCGTACTACTCGTTAATGCGGGGTAAATTATTAAACAAGTAAATTGTATAGAAACTATTAAATTTGCATATACTATAGCGAGCAGTCCTTTACAGAGGTCTGCTCGCTTTTAAATTTTGGTAGGCGTTTCGACCAATTATCCACTTTACAATTTTTAACTTGTTTTCTAAAAGCAAAAATGAGGAATAGAAGATTAATTACTTAAAAATAACCGAAAGGAAGTGGTGCATTATGAAAAAATGGTCATTTACAACGCTACTTATAATTTTGCTTACACTATTGCCAATAAGTCAAATTGAATGGAATACGGAAGCCGAAGCGAGTCAAACAAGTAAGGTAAATAATGAAGCCATTTCAAATAGTGCATCACCGAACAAAACGGTAAAGGAAAAAGCTCCTGTCTCGAATACAGGCTATATGCCAAAAGTAAATCGCAGCTATACGTATAAACCATCGTTCGAAGATGGCGGACAAAAAACATATACCGCTTCTAAAAATAAATCGATCGAAAACTCGGTAGAATTGTTGGAAGAAGACTATATCGGCTATACGTATATTGAAGATCAGCAGCAGCTTGCATTAGGAGTTGCCTACTCAGATATATTTTTCTTCTCATTAAGCTACCCGATGAAAGAAAAAACAACAATTACCGATACGAATTATTTATATGACGGTACTACGGAAACAACACCCGTTTACGTTGAAAGCACAAATGCAACAGTTAAAACAAAAGCAGGAACATTCCGTAATGTAGTAGTCTTAAAATATCCAAACGGCTCGAAAATCTACTTAGCAAAAGATCACGGTATTATCCGCATTACCGATTTTGAAGGTAATATTACAACTGAGTTAATCTCGGTTAAATAAAATGACCACATAAAAAATCCGCTACGTTTGGTTTTGCCAATCGTAGCGGATTTTATTATTGCTGTAAAATGCTTATTAATTTAATCCTGTCAGTGCCCCTAATACATCTTCTACTTCTGTATATGACAGCCCTTGCGCGTCTGCTACTGCACGGTATACAACTTTACCGTCTAATGTATTAACGCCGCGTTTTAATGCTAGGTTGTCCAGGCATGCACGTAAAAAGCCTTTATTCGCAATTTGTAATGCATAAGGAACTGTATTGTTTGTTAACGCAATTGTCGACGTACGTGGAACCGCGCCTGGCATATTTGCCACCGTATAGTGGACAACACCATATTTAACAAATGTAGGATTGTCATGTGTTGTTACTTTTTCAGATGTTGCAAAACAGCCGCCTTGATCGATTGCAATATCAACAACAACAGATCCAGGTGACATCGATTGAATCATTTCCTCTGTAACCAATTTTGGTGCCTTCGCTCCTGGAATCAGCACTGAGCCAATTACTAAATCAGCAGAACGAACAGCATCTGCAATATTATAAGGATTTGAAATTAATGTTTGAACATCTCGACCGAATAAATCATCAAGTTGGCGTAATCGTTCTGGATTTAAATCGATAATCGTAACATCCGCTCCCATGCCAACTGCTACTTTAGCTGCATTTGTTCCCGCAATACCACCGCCAATTACTGTTACTTTACTGCGTGGAACACCTGATACACCACCAAGCAAGATGCCTTTACCGCCTGGCAGCTTTTCTAAATAATGTGCGCCGATCTGTGTTGCCATTTTACCTGCAACTTCACTCATCGGTGTTAATAATGGTAAAGAACCGTTCGGTAATTGAACTGTTTCATAGGCAATACCGATTACTCGATTTTCAAGTAAAGCTTTAGTCAATTCAGGCTCCGGAGCTAAATGTAAGTACGTAAATAGTATTAATCCTTCACGGAAATACTTGTATTCACTTTGTACAGGTTCTTTTACTTTTAAAACCATTTCTCCTGCCCATGCTTCGGCCGCTGTTTGTACAATATGGGCACCAGCGTCAATATAGTCCTGATCCGTAAATGCAGATCCTAATCCTGCACCTGTTTCAATATATACTTCATGACCATTTGCGATTAATGACAATACCCCTGCTGGTGTCATCGCAACTCGATTTTCGTTGTTCTTTATTTCTTTCGGTACCCCTATTTTCAACATAATTCCTCCCTTTAACAATCACTTAGAAATATGATTAACATAAATCAAATCCATTTTACCAATTTTACCCGCAAATTAGTAGAGGATTTTGAATGTAAATTCTATTCTGAATAATGAATCGTTAATCATATCTTACTCCTGTATAGAAACTGGCAATATATTGCTGAAAAAAATATTTTATAATAGTAAAAATATTTTTTACTATAAATCCAAACTTTGTGACCATTTCATGGAAGTTATTGTATTTCACCTATTTTTTGGCGCAGGAATTATGTTCTTTGGAAAATTATTTGGTATAATATAGTTATAGATAATTAGGAGGTATGGAAAATGGCAAACCATTATAAAAGCATTGTAGTAGCAGTAGACGGCTCGAAAGAAGCAGAATATGCATTCCGTAAATCAATCGATGTTGCAAAACGCAATGAAGGTGCAACAATCAACCTAGTAAATGTTATCGATACACGTTCTTTTGCAGCTATAGAAGCTTATGACCGTTCAATTGCTGAACGTGCTCAGCAACATTCCGAGGAATTGTTAAACGGCTACAAAAAGCAAGCTGAAGCAGAAGGCGTTGAAAACGTTAATCTGATTATTGAATATGGCTCTCCTAAAAATATTATTACAAAAGATCTTTCAAATGTTGTAGAAGCAGATTTAATTATCTGTGGCGCAACTGGTTTAAATGCGGTTGAACGTTTCCTGATCGGTTCTGTATCAGAAGCAATCGTACGTTCAGCTACATGTGACGTATTAGTAATCCGTACACCAGAGTGATTTAAATAAGTAACATACAAAATGCCATCTTCTCAATTTGAGACGATGGCATTTATTATTATCGTTTCTGATTATTGCTTTCTTTCCACATGCTTACTTTTTCGAAGAACATTGCGAGAGCATCACGGTTTGACATATTCGGTACTTTTGCCAATAAAACCTCACGCGGTGCTTTTAACTGCTCACTTTGCTTTTGTAAAATTAAAATACTTTTCTCATGTGTTTTTGATGAGAACAGGTTGTCAGGCAATTGGATGACTGCCTGAATCCATGCATGTCCTTTAATATACTGGTGAAGCTGTTTTGCCTGATCTGATTCAAATAAATTTGCCGGAATCAGGAAAAATCCAAAGCCACCTTCTTTTGTATAATTTAAAGATTGCTCGATAAACAGATGGTGTGCGTAGCTCATTCCTTCTGCCGCGCATAATTCATAGTCAAGTGCTACTTCTTCATTCGGATAATATCCTACAGGTAAGTCGCAAACCACCGCATCAACTGGATCGACCAATAGTTTTTCCAGTGCATCTTGACGGAATAATGTAACAGGTTGTTGGATCAGGTCTCCTGTCGCTGCTGCTAGTCGAATTAATAAATCATCAACTTCCACTCCAGAAGCTGTCACTTTTCCTTCCAATGCATTCATGACTGTAAAGAGTAGATTCCCTGTACCGAGTGCCGGGTCAACAATTGAAATCGTCCGTTCCGATAATTCCTGGTCAAAGCACTGCTCTACAAAGTGGCTTACAATCAGCCCCAGAGTATCCGGTGTCATTTGGTGATTCGGCTGGGCACTTTTACGCATCCCCTTTAAAATCGCGATTTGAATCGCTTTACGCATATCTTCCTTCGTCGCACCTTGGACTTGCCATTCAAATTTCCCGTCCAATGTATCTTCCAGTGTTTGCAGTAAAGCTTCCAAATAATCCTGCTCTTGCTGCCCTGCAATATTTTCTGCATTGTCATTAATATATTTAAATATTTGTTCAAACTTTTCCATTAGACTAACTCCCTCATTCCATTCATTTGGATTTTTCGCCTGATTGCGACATATCCATTAAATGAACAACCCACTCAATCATTAATCATTGAGTGGGTGTTAATTATACATGTAATTACTTTACAACAAAATTGTACAAAACGAAATTATTTTGCAAGAGCTTTTACTGCTTCAATCGCAGCATCATAATTCGGGTGGTCTGTACCTTCTGGAACATATTCCACATAAGCAACTTTGCCAGTTTCATCAACAACAAAAATTGAACGTGCTAAAAGGCGTAATTCTTTCATATGTACGCCATATGCTTCACCGAATGATGCATCGCGGTGGTCTGATACTGTTACAACATTATCGATACCCGCAGCTCCACACCAACGTTTTTGAGCAAATGGTAAATCCATTGACACTGTATAAATTACAACATTGTCACCTAAGTTAGCCGCCGCTTCGTTAAATGTACGAGTTTGCTTATCACAAACACCTGTTTCCAATGAAGGAACAACTGAGAATAATCGAATTTTACCTTCAGAATCTTTTAAAGTTACTTCTGATAAATCGTTTGCAACCACTGTAAAGTCCGGTGCTTGATCACCAACTTTTACCTCATTACCGATTAGTGTTACTGGACTGTTTTTAAATGTTACTTGTGCCATATTAAACGCCTCCTTTATATTCCCTAATATTACTAAAAAAGATTTAACAATTGCAACTAACTGAGCTTATATTCATTAAATAAAGAAGAGAAAAAGAAAAGAGCTGTTTTTATAAGACGAATCTTACAAAACAGCTCTTCTCTTGCTTAGAAGGTGTCGATAGTAAATTATTTCCCCTTCTATTCATTTTCAAACATCTTTTGTATAAATATTTTCATGAACAACGACCGTATCCGCAAAATAATCGGCAATACTTTTATTGTTCGGTGAAAAGGCTACGATTAAATACGGCAAGTATAATAATGTGCCGTTGATAAATCGGCCTACCCCTTCACGAAATAGCACGGTCATCCAATCCAGCGCTTCCCCGTCATCTTTTTCAACCTTTATACCAAACGTCATTTTCCCTAAGGTTTGCTTGAAAAATTTTGTCATGAGCACAAAATAAGCGTAGAAAATAATTCCCGAAAGAATTGTCATCGGCGCGTACCACACATCACTGGCAACACTCCAATTCATCAATGCAAATACCGGCCTAATCGAGACGCCGATAATAGCACTTATTACAATTGAATCCAACAGGAATGCCCAGAAGCGCATCCAGAAGCCGGCTGTTTTTTGTTTAATAGAAGGCGGCTTTACGACAGATGCTTCATCCACTACTTCGATTATGTCAGTCATCGTAATCCCTCCTATTAGTAGTCACCATATAAATACATCATACGAGGTGAATTTGTCGTTGAAATAATTTTGGACAATACTTCAGACTCAGCAGATGGTCGTAGCATAGAACCTAGTTTTACACCTAATAAAGAACCCCAGCTTGACGTATCCATTGTATATTCAAACAGCGCTGCATCTTCTAATCCGAAATCTTTACGCAATGCATTAATTGTCGCTTCTTCATTTCCAATTTCATCCACCAACCCTGCTCGCAGTGCCTGAGTACCGCCTAATACACGGCCATCCGCCACTTTCTTCACTTGCGCTTCAGACATATTACGCCCAGCTTCGATAATATCGACAAAATGCTCATATGATTCATCAATCATTTCCTGCAGCATCGCAAGTTCCTCTTTTGTAGAAGGTCGTACACCGCCAAACATGTCTTTATGTTCGCCTGATTTGATTGTTTCAAACTCGACACCGAAATTTTCGGCTAATTTCCCATAATTAATCGATTGCATAATCACACCGATTGAACCGGTAATTGTTTCTCGTTGTGCAAAAATCTTATCTGCTGGTGCTGAAATATAATAACCTCCGGAAGCAGCCATTGATCCCATTGATACATAAATCGGGATTTGTTTTTCCTCTTTTATTTTCAATAGTTTTTGGTAAATTTCCTCTGATTCAATGACACCGCCACCTGGAGTGTTTACAGATAATACAACCCCTTTAATTGTATCGTCTTCCAGTACAGCATCCAATTGTTCCATAAACTGCTGGTGGTTGTAATCAACCGTTTCCCAAATGCTTGGTTCTCCTACATCCTGAATTACGCCATCTACCGTTAAATGCGCAATTCGATTCGTTAAGTCTCCCGTTTCCACTACGCTTTCGTATGTGAGCGATTCCGTACCCATCAAATTGTCGATACTAGTAAAGAAATCGGTCTTGAAAATCGAAATAATCGTATTGATCCCAATAGAGAAAAATAATAATACGGCAGCAATAATGAGTGCCACAACTCGTTTTGTATTCATTTTCACGCCTCCTCAATATATGTACGAAACTATTTTACAAAAAGTTTCATCGAAAACCATTTCCTACAGCGATTTTGACATAATCCCACTTGATTAAGCAACCATACTATAGGTTTTATCAAATGGCGAAGCCTCATTTCTATTAATTAAGCTCGGTTTAAACATGAATACTGGCAGAAAAAAAGGCGGCAAATTTCGCCACCTTTTATTCATTACCCGGGAAATATTTGTCGAGCAATGGTATTTCCCTTACTTTACACGCAATTCAACACGACGGATTTTCCCTGAAATAGTTTTAGGTAATTCATCTAAAAATTCTATAATTCGAGGATATTTATATGGTGCTGTCAGCTGTTTTACATGATTTTGCAGATCTTCTACAATTGTTGGGCTTTCTTTTAATGTAACATCTTTAAGGACGACAAATGCTTTTACAACATTACCTCGAATTTCATCCGGACTTGCAACAACAGCACATTCCTGTACAGCAGGGTGCTTCGTTAAAGCATCCTCAACTTCAAACGGCCCAATTGTATAACCTGATGAAATAATAATGTCATCATTACGGCCTTCAAACCAGAAATAGCCGTCTTCATCCTTTATCGCTCGGTCGCCTGTTACATACCAATCCCCGCGATATTGAATCGCTGTACGTTCAGGATCTTTATAATACCCTTTAAATAGTGCAGGTGTCGATTTGTGTACTGCGATATCACCAACTTCACCTGCCGGGACAGGCTCACCATCTTCATTGATTAAATCAATGATATTTCCCGGAGTCGGTTTCCCCATGGAGCCGGGACGCAATTCCATGTTTAACAATGTTCCGATCAATAATGTATTTTCTGTTTGGCCATAGCCATCACGGACAGTTAACTGATGTTCACGTTCGAACGTTTCAATTACTTCACGGTTTAATGGCTCACCTGCCGAGACAGCGCTGCGCAATGAAGTTAAATTAAATGTATTTAACTGATCTAACTTCGCCATCATTCGATATTCTGTCGGTGTACAGCAAAGCACATTGATGTGTTGCTGCTCTATTAAATGTAAAAACTGTTTAGGGTCAAACTTCCCTTTATATACAAATCCTGTTGCGCCACTGCCTAATACAGCAAGAAACGGACTCCAAATCCATTTTTGCCATCCTGGAGCTGCAGTTGCCCATACCGTATCACCATCACGTACGCCAAGCCACTCCGCAGCCGTTGTACGTAAATGTGCATATCCCCAGCCATGTGAGTGCATTACAGCTTTAGGATTTCCTGTTGTGCCTGATGTATAGGCTAAAAAAGCAAGATCATGTGCTGTCGTCTCAACAGAATCGAACTCGTTTGACTGTTGCTCTGCAAGCGCCATTAATGAAGTCCATCCTTCTTTTTCTTTTCCGACAATAAAGCATTCTACATTCGCTAAATTTTCTACATGTTCAAATTCATTTACGAATTGTTCCATCACGATAATCGCCTTAGCCTCAGAATGATTTAGTCGATAATCAATATCTTTAGCTCGCAGCAACTCCGAACTTGGAATAATGACCAATCCTGCTTTTAATGCCCCAATATAAGAAACATATGCTTCTAAACAGCGAGGCAGCATAATTAAAATGACATCACCTTTTTTTAGTCCTTGTGCATAAAAGGCATTCGCTGCCTGATTTGCTCTTTGTAGTAACTCTTCGTATGTATAACGCTCTTGGTGTCCATTTTCTTCTTGAAAAATTAACGCTGTTTTCGATTCTTTATTATCGTGTTTTTCAAATTCATTCACAATATTATAAATTTCCGGTGCAACTAATTGATTTTCATTCATTTTTAATACTCCCCTTTGTTAAAAAAAATGAGCCTTACCTTATTAGTATAATAATCCTTCTCGTTAATATCAAAATATTCCGCCACTTTTTATTGCATAACAAAAAATATTTGTTACCAAAATAAAAGAAACGCTACTTTAAAAGTAGCGCTCCTTTTTTAAAAACGGATTATTGGTTTTGGTTGCCGCGTAATTGCTGCTCTGCCATCTGTACTAGGCGTTTCGTAATTTCGCCACCTACAGAACCGTTTGCACGAGATGATGCGTCAGGACCTAATTGTACGCCAAATTCTTGTGCGATTTCGTATTTCATTTGGTCTAAAGCTTGTTGTGCACCAGGTACACGTAATTTGTTTGAGCTGTTGTTGTTTGCCATCTGTCTCTCACCTCCTTGTGACATTAGAATGCACCGGGAGGAAAGATTAATACATAAAAAACACAGGTAAATTATAGTTTCATTAGGAAATCATTATCAGTTTCTAAAAATTATAGTAAATCCGCGAATTTATCTTCTTTTACTTCCTTCTGAGGGAACTGATATACTTCGCGGTTTTTAACGGCACGATCAATTAATTCATCGAATTCCGTAAAGCTTTCAAAACGCTGAACTTTTTCTAATTTCGGTTTTGTTTTTGGACTAGACGGTGTAAATATTGTACAGCAATCCTCAAATGGCTGGATTGATGTTTCGTATGTGCCAATATCTTTTGCAATTTTGATGATGTCATTTTTATCTGCTGAAATTAGCGGACGTAAAATTGGTGTTTTTGTCACATCATTAATTGCAGTTAGGCTTTCCAATGTTTGTGAAGCGACTTGTCCTAGGCTTTCACCTGTTACAATACCTAATGCGCCAACTTCTTCACGCACTTTATCGGCTACTTTCATCATCATACGACGTGTTGATGTCATTGACATATTGTCTGGGACTGCATCTTTTACTGCTACTTGCAGTTCTGTAAACGGAATAACATGCAGGCGAATATTTGCACCGAATTTTGTTAGTTCATTTGCAAGCTCTTTAACTTTCTGTAAAGCATTATCGCTTGTATACGGAGGACTGAAGAAATGAATCGCATCCAGTCGAACGCCACGTTTCATCATTAAGTAACCGGCAACTGGACTATCGATACCGCCTGAAAGCATTAACAGCGATCGTCCATTTGATCCAATCGGCATTCCTCCAGCACCTTGAATTACTTGCGCCATCATATAGATTGCATCTTCACGAACTTCAATTCGCAATGCGAAATCCGGATTTTTCACCTGTACTTTAAAGTTAGGGAAATTCGGTAAAATTGTAGCTCCCATTTCACGCTGTAATTCATGTGTGTTTAATGGGAATGTTTTATCTGTACGATGTACTTCAACTTTAAACGTTAAATCACCTTTTTCACGATAGTCTTCTAAAATTTCAAAGGCTAAAGCTTTCATTACATCCAAATCTTTTTCACAAGAAGCGACAGGGCTGATTGATTGAATACCGAAAACATGTGGTAAACGATCCATCAGTACATCAAATTTCTCTTTATTTTCAACTTCAATAAACATACGGTCACGCTCTGCACGAATTTTCAGTGGTGCAATATCATTAAATGAATAACGGACATTATCGCGTAAACGGCTGATAAAATCTTTTTTGTTTCGACCTTTTGTTGATAATTCACCATAGCGAACTAATATTTCCTTAAAAATCATTGCATTATTTCTCCTTTTAATTCTTTCATTACGATTGTAAATTGCTTTTTGAATGAAGCAATATCTTCGTCAGTATTAATTGCGCCTAAACTTAAACGAAGGACACCGTTTTTAAAGCGACTATCGATATTCAATGCTTCCACAACATGGCTTGTTTTCGTTTGTTTTGACGAACATGCACTTGATGTTGAAACGATAATATCACGTTTTTGTAATGCATTTATTAAAATTTCACCTTTAAGTCCTCTAACACTGAAAGATAAAATATGCGGTGCACCATCTTTTGACGAAAGGACATATACTTCCTGACCAAATTGCTCAAAGAAATGATGGAGATCTGCAGACCATTTTTTAAAGTTCTCAAAATTCCCCGGCATTCCTTCTACTGCTAAACGGGCCGCTTTTGCCAATGAAACAGCTTGCGGTACTGCAACCGTACCACTTCTTAATCCGAACTCTTGTCCACCACCAACAATAAATGCTTTCAGTTGAGGTTTTTTACGGAATGCCAACAGGCCACTCCCTTTTAAACCTTGAATTTTATGTCCTGAAATCGAAATGACATCGGGACCATTTTCCCCATCAAAAAAGACTGGCAGCTTTCCGAAACTTTGAATCGCATCAACATGAAACATTGCCTGGCATGCACGATGAATGATTTGTGCCGCTTCTTTAATTGGCTGAACAGCTCCAATTTCATTGTTTACATGCATAATGCTCACGATGATTGTATCTTTGCGAAGCTTTTGCTGTAATTCCTCTAAAGAAATGACCCCATATTTGTTTACTTTCAAGTAGTCAATTTCATAACCTTCCTCTTCCAAACGCTTGACCGCTTCCAATATCGAAGGATGTTCTATTTCTGTCGTAATAATATGCTTGCCTCTAAAATTACTAGATTTTGCAAGACCAAAAAGCGCGGCATTATTCGATTCCGTACCTCCGGATGTAAATAGAATATTCTTTTCGTCTGTATGAAGAATATTTGCCAATTGCTCACGAGCTTTTGTTAATAAAGCATTTGACTCGACTCCTGCACGGTGAATCGATGCAGGGTTGGCGTAATATTGTTCATTTACTAACATAAATGTAGCCAAGACATCTTTGTGCGGTTTTGTTGTCGCACTATTATCTAAATATATCATCTATACTCAACCTTCTTTATTAAAACTAATTTTCCGTAATCTATTAACATTACAGAGTTGCCTGCAATCATCACTTACCAAAGAGAGAGGTTGTGTTAATAGTCAAATTGACTATTAACACAACCTCATAAATGTGCTTATTTATTATAACGCTAAATGGATCAACATGTAACCGTTATGCTTATTATTTTGTAAGCAGCTGCTCCTGAACGAGCTCCTCAATACGTTTAATCGCATTAGGATCGATAATTTCAACCGCTTTTGCTGCATCTTCCAGTGCTTTTATGTAGCGGAATTTCTTGAATGCGTCTTCAGCTTCAAGTAAATTTTCATGTACTTGGCGGTTAGTTGCTCTGTAGCGGTTTCCAAACTGAATAAGACGCTCAATAATTAATACGTTCTCTATCATTTCCTGTGCTTTTTCATGTGTTTCTTCAATCGATTGCTTTGCATTTAGTAAATGCTGGTTTACTTGGATAATATTCAACGGCACTTCCTGTAAGCTTTGAACAACAACAAAAATCTGCTCTGCCGCCTCTTCTAATCTTGCATCCATTTCTTCCGGTATTCCAGGAATATTGGCACGTCCAAGCAGGCGTTCGGTATCTTGCAATAAGCGCTTTAAAGTTTCCAATTCAGCTCTTGCTTTATTTTCATCGATACGGAGATTTTTTAGTTTGTTAGAGAACTTTTCCTGTTCTTCAGCAATTTGCTCGATCTCATCAGTAATTTCTTTTAGCTCTTCCTGTAAGCTGGAGTAGGCAGACTTTTCTTCATGAACACGAGTTGATAACAACTCATAGCGTCTTTGTAGAACTTCCAAGTGCTTTAAGCCCACTTTAGGAATTTCCGCCTCTCTGTCCTGCAAACGGTAGCTATGCTGTACATACGCGACTTCATCATTAATGTCCTTTGTAAGGCGCATTACATCATTGATCACACTGTACATGCCAGAACAGTTGCGTTCCACATACTTTCTTGCCATTACTTCTTTTTCTAGCAAATTGTAAAAATGGTCGATTTCATCATTAATTGTTTCAATTCGTGGTGATACAGCCGGTAAGTTTAATTCAGCAATTGCCGCTTTTAACATTTCCAGTTCATTCTCAAGCCCATTCAAATATTCAGTCAGTTCTAAATGGCGTAAATAATACTTTTGCTCTTCCATTTCACGCTGCCCATTACGAAGTTCATGAATTGCGGTCGGAATTTTTGTTTGAATTTCCGTAAGCAGTGTCGGCACATCATTTAGTAAGCTGAAAATCTCCTGTGCTTCACTGTTTAACTGAAGAACAATTTCACGTGCCTGCAAATAGTTGCCGTCTTTCGTTAACTCATCGAATTCTTCAAACTTTGGTATAAATTGCTCAAGCTTCTTTTCCAATGCTTCCAAGGCCGGACCAAATGAATGCTGGTGTGCCAAAATCGTCTTACGTGCAGAACGGTAATATTCTTTCAACTGCTCGATTTCAATACGGTTTTTCTCTTCACTGCCAATCAATTCATCCAGCTCTGTAATAATCTGCACACGTACTTGTTCACATTTTGCAAGCTCTTGCTCGATGTCACGTTCTGTATGTGTTGCTTTGTTAAATTTAAATCGGTCGACAAATTCTTCCGCATCAAACAATAATTCGTCAATTTTCGGAATTTGCTTATCAACAACATCCAACCAACGATTACGCCAGTTTTCAAAAAGCTCTTCTGTTTGACCGTTCATATTAAGGGCTTTTACTTTTGCGAGCTCCTCAAAAATCGGGTAATGTTGTATTTGTAGTTTTTCCTTATCTAATCGTCCTATTTCTGCATTATGCTTGCGTCTTACTACTAAGCCTGCCATTAATAATGCTAATAGTACGACGACAACAATGATGATATACTTTATCATTGTAAGCCCCCTAATCCCAAATAAAATCAATATTTTAGCTATATACGTATTATTTATAATAACATGTTTTCTAATATTTGTTTAACTATTTCCAGCTTTTTTTACTTTTAAATACCATATTTTTGAAGGAAGGTCATTCAATTGAAACGAGACGGTCATATACATACACCTTTTTGTCCCCATGGTTCTACAGATTCGATAGAAAAATATGTCGAAAAAGCGATAACAAGCGGATTTAAAGAAATCACATTTACGGAGCATGCACCTTTACCTGAAAACTTTGTCGATCCAACACCTGACAAGGATAGCGGAATGAACCCTGCTTATTTGATGGATTACTTTAAACAACTGCAGTGCGCAAAAGAACAGTACGAATCACAAATTAAAATCAATATTGGGCTGGAGGTCGACTATATTGTCGGCTTTGAACATGAAACAAAACAATTTCTCAATGAAGTCGGCCCATTATTGGATGATGCGATATTATCCGTACACTTTTTGAATTTCCAAGACGAATATGTATGTATTGACTTTTCACAAGAAGTATATTTACAATTTGCCAATAAGGTTGGCGGCATTCTTCCTATGTATAAGCTATACTACGAAACCGTGAAAAAGTCGATTTTGGCGGATTTAGGTTTATACAAACCTAAGCGTATAGGACATCCTACACTAATTCATAAATTTCAGCTTGCCCACAATGAGCAGGTCGATGACGCAGCTGACATAAATGAACTATTAAAGATGATGCAGAACAGCCATTATGAGCTTGATTTTAATAGTGCTGGCCTAAGTAAACCGTATTGTAAGGAGACATACCCGCCCTATCCATTTGTGAAACAGGCAATTAATTTACAAATTCCAATTGTTTTCGGCTCGGATGCCCATACGGTAGCGGATTTACATCAGCATTATGAAACATTTCTGAAAAAAATAACTTTTTAATTGGAGGATTATATGTTTGGAAATATCACTTATAACGGTTCAATAACAGACCAGTACGAACAGCTATCTAAACAGCTGGATGCATTGCTTGAAGGGGAAAATAACTTAATCGCTAACTTAAGTAACGCTTCAGCTTTATTAAATACTTTTTTAAAAGAAATTAACTGGGTAGGATTCTATTTAATGAATGAAGGCGAATTAGTGCTTGGACCATTCCAAGGCTTGCCTGCTTGTGTACGAATTCCTGTCGGGCGCGGTGTTTGCGGTACAACGGTTGCCATGGAGCAAACAATGGTTGTAGACGATGTTCACGCTTTCCCTGGCCATATTGCTTGTGACGCTGCATCAAAATCGGAAATCGTTATTCCATTAATTAAAAATGGTGTCGTTATAGGTGTTTTAGATATCGACAGCCCGGTTGAAGCACGTTTTACTGCTAAAGATAAAGATGGTTTGGAAAAATTTGTGGATGTACTGTTAAAACATATTTAATTACTAAAAAGGGAGTGCCCGAAAAGTTATTCCGGGTACTCCCTTTAATATTGCAGTTCCATTGGTTTTTCATATACACATAAGCGGTTTTTTCCGTTTCGCTTTGCATGATATAACGCCATATCAGCTTGCGCAAACATATTTTTGAAATTAGGACGACTGCTCTTATGCCATGTAATCATACCCGCAGAAACCGTAACTGATGGATTTGATACACTTGGTACCATTTGTACAATCGAATCCGAAATTCCAATCGCTTCACTGTCTGAAATATTCGGAATATAAATCGCAAGCTCTTCACCGCCCCAGCGCGAGCAAATGCCCTTTTTCCCTATTTCATTTTGCAGTCGCCTAGCAATTTGTACGATTACTTCATCCCCGACTTGATGCCCATATGTGTCATTCACCTTTTTAAAGTTATCGATATCAATTAAAAGGAACATTCCTGAATCGTCCTTTTGAATGGAATTTTCTACGTATGAATCAGAGTAACTTCTTGCATAAAGCTTTGTTAAATGGTCCCGATCCACCATCTCCTGAAGTTGTTCACGTAAAACAGAATTGGAAATGGCTAATGACGAATGGTGAATAAGCGATTGCATTAGCTTAAAGCTGTCAAAGGAGAAGAAATACGGCTCTTTATGCAATACAATGCTAAACCCGATAATATCTTCTTCAACAATCATTGGAATGGCCATTATCGACTTATACTCAATGTCTCCTGAAATAAGACGACTGAAATCAGCAATAAACAATGGGTCTTGTGTCGTCTGAAAATGTTTTTCCACGTGTTGGACATATACATTGCACGCTACATAATCGAAAAGATCTGTACACGCTTCGGTCATGATATACTTTTCATCTTCTTTAAACATGAAACCAATTTCCATAGGCTGAAAAGATTTCAACATTTGCTTTTGTAAAAATAAAAGCATCTCACTGATCGTCAATTTCATATTTAAACGGTGGGAAGTTTCATTGATTAACTGTAAATCCGTGATGAGACGATGTGATTGATGATAGAGTTTTGCGTTTTCCAAGGCATTTCCTGAAGCTTGCGCAAGCATCCGGATAAATTCTTTTTCCGAATTCGCGAATGAGTAATTGATCGGTGCTTTTACCTGTAAAATTCCGTATATTGCTTGTCTCCCTTTTATAGGCACATTTAATAATCGATGGTTTTGTTCAACGGCTATATCTTCTTTCAATTCTCCCGATACAAAAGACTCGATTGTTGCAGGCCGCTCTGATAAATAGTCAAAAGGCTTTATTTTCACTCTCGTTTGACGGTCTTGGTCATTTGACAAGATCAGCTCTACTTCAAGTCCTGGAAAATTTTCTTCTATTGTAATAAGCACATTTTCCAAAATTACATCAATGTCCATCGTTGAATGGAAAAGATCTGTCATCCCATATAATTTACGGTACTTTTGCTCATTCGAATACACTTCGTATTTTTGGATTAAATATTTATAGGAAGCGGATATCGCCCCTACTATTTCTTCAGTCAGCACTGTTTGTATAGGTGCCTCGACAGGATTATATTTAAATATAATAATAGCTTCTATTTTATCATTTATTATAAGTGGCATAACATCCGTATGGTTTTCAAAATACGGCTGTTCTTTTAAAAACCCGGGTAACTTCACAACTTTGTTACCATTAAAATAGGGTTGTATTAAATCTAATGCTACATCAACATTCAGTAATTCTAAGTTGTCGATCGGTTTCAATTTATTTTCGCTTACATGAAATAAAAAACAATGTTCCATATTAAAGTGTTTAGTTAGGCTTTCTTCTAATAGGAAAAAGTAATCATAAAATTTACTTCGTTGTAATTTCTTATTCATACAAAGGCTTAAAATATCCGATTTAAATTGATCAATCTTTTGTTGATTTTCCACCATTAAATCACCTTTTCTTTTACTATTGCGATGTCGGTTCTTTTCACTTAACATCAAGTATACACATTTTATGTCTTATTGACTATTTAAATTTGTTATATTTTTCTAGTAAACACCCCAATTTGAATTGTTTTTTGAATATTAAAGTATTTTCCCGTTCTTATCTACTACCCGCTTTTGTGCTTAAATACCCACAAAACGATAAATTATTTTTATTTTTCTTTACTACATATTATCTTCAAAATGTAAAACACCTTTGTTGACGGATAGAAAAAAAAAAGATACAATAGCCTTTGTGTAAAATGAATGCAGTAGTTGTATAACTTAAATGTAGTATTTTATTCCTTCTGTGTAGACAGAATGGTGTATTGTGTAACCCTTTCGGCTGCATGGGCGAAGATACATGAAAATAGAATACCGTTTAATGTCGGGTACAACTGGTTTTTTCTTTTACAACAAAAACCAATTTTAAGGAGGAGACACAATTATGTCTCGTTATACAGGTCCATCTTGGAAACTATCTCGTCGTCTTGGTATTTCATTAAGCGGCACAGGTAAAGAAATCGCAAAACGCCCTTACGCACCAGGTCAACACGGCCCGAACTCTCGTGGTAAAAAATCAGAGTACGGTCTACAATTAACTGAAAAGCAAAAATTACGTCATATGTATGGTATGACTGAACGTCAATTCAAAAACACTTACCTACGTGCTGGTAAATTACAGGGTGTACACGGTGAAAACTTCATGATTTTACTTGAAACTCGCCTTGACAACCTAGTTTACCGTTTAGGTTTAGCTCGCACTCGTCGTGCAGCTCGTCAATTAGTTAACCACGGTCACATCTTAGTTGATGGTAACCGCGTTGACATCCCATCTTACTCAGTAAAACCAGGTCAAACGATCTCTTTACGTGAGAAATCAGCTAACCTTTCAGTTGTTGCTGAATCAATCGAAGTAAACAGCTTCGTACCAGAATATTTATCATTCGATGCAGACTCTAAAGTAGGTACTTTCGTACGTTTACCAGAGCGCTCTGAATTATCTTCTGAAATCAACGAACAATTCATCGTAGAGTTCTACTCTCGTTAATCTTTCGAGCTTCAGATATATTCGAATCAAACCATCAAGCCCTGTTTATCGGGTGCTTGGTGGTTTTTTTATTTAGATTTATTTTCTGCAAATTTTTTTTCAAAATTGTTCAATCGCCCGTGATCAACCCTTCTTCATTGAATAGGATAACGAGGAAAGGGGGTGAATATTATGGGTTACGGTTATGAAGGATATCAAAATCAAAACTATAATAACTACGGTGGTTACGGCTGTGGTGGTGGCGGTAACAGCGGCGGTAACAGCTTAACATTCGTTCTAATTGTTGTTCTATTCATTCTTTTAATTATTGTCGGTGCTACTTTCGCTTACTAATAACTCCGATTCCAAAGAAGGCTGATAGCTAGCCAGAAATAAATCCAACTACTTATTACTGCTTCTCGCCCTTAGGGTCACTTCCCCCAGTGACCCTTTTTATTTTGAATTTCATTAACTTTTCATCCTTACATATAGACACAAACATTACATTCCGCTAACAATAAAAAAAGATGCTGTACGCTATAGAGCGGCAGCATCCTTTCTATTCAACTCGTAACAATCCATACTAAATACGCTTAAAACAAAAAGTAAGTTGCTCCTAGTACCGCAATTACTATAAACGAAGCAAAAAATGCTTTCCACTTAGATATACGGTGCACTTCCGAAATCCCAATAACTGTGATGACATATGTCCAAATACTGCTAATAATAATCAGAGTCCCACAGACAAATTGTAGAATCAAATCACCTAGTGATGTCTCCATATAGGAAATAGAGAAAAATGACTGTGGTGCGAATTGCATCCAGAACAGAAGAACCGGCAATATCCAAATATAAGGAATCATTGTCACACTGATCATGCGGAACATTTCTTTAAACTTCCCTGTACCACCGAATGCTTTTGCTGATAGTGTCAATACTCCTGCCGATAAAACTGTTGAAAGAAAATATAGTACTAAACTTAAAAGAAATGTTGAATAAACGATATCTCCCAGCGTATATTGTCCTGTAAATTCACTACCGATAAAACTGACTAAATTACTAGCAAACACTCCGATAATACCAACGAAAATGAAATAAGATAACTTTTTAGTTGTTAACACATAACGAATAGTATCTCGGGGTTTAACAGCAATGCTTAATATCGCATGTCGATCATCGACTGTACCTGTTAATTGCTCACTCAAAATAACATCCCCCTAAAAATATGTATACAATCTATTATACTGATATTTTTAAGGTGATACAAAATTATTGCTTCTTTAGTAGCATACCAATCTTTTACTATTCGGCAGATTTAAGAGATACATAGCCCGCCTTTTCCACTAATGCCTGCCCTTCATCCGAGAGCACCCAATCAATCACCTGTTTAACATTTCCTGTTGGCTCGCCTGCTGTCACAATATAAAATTCAGAAGCAATTGGATATGCATTGTTGCGAATTGTTTCTCTTGTCGGTGCAACCCCATCGATTTCCAAAAGTTTAATTTCTTTATTTTTTACCATCTCATTTGAATAGTAGCGGAAAGTATAACCGATTGCGTTTTTATAATTTTTATATTGGGACACTTCATTGATAATTCCGCCCATTCCTGTCGCTACATCTTCCGTTGGGGCTTCCATTAACGGTTTATCCCCCATAAGCCGTTGTAATGCTGTTTGTGATCCGCTGTCCTCAGGTCTTTGGAATGCACGGATTGCATCGTCTTGTCCGCCAACTTCAGACCAGTTTGTAATTTCCCCTGCATAGATTCCCTTAATTTGTTCGAGCGATAAACGATCGACTTTGTTTTTACTGTTCACGAAAAAGACAAATGCTTCTTTTCCAATAGGCGTCAAATGAAGTTTAATCCCCTGTTGTTCTGCCTGGTGAATTTGTGAATCGGATGGGCCCGCTACAAATATCATATCCGTATTACCAAAAATCAGGTTCGTATAGGCTTCGTGCGTCTGATTCACCATCACTTCACTCTTGTAAGGATTATATTCTCTTTCAGGATAAAGATGCTCTGTAGTGGCTGCATACAATGGATACAAAGCCGTTGCACCATCCATCTTCGGCAAAGGTTCCTCTATTTTTAAACTCGGTTTCTTATCCAATTGCACTAATTTATTCTGATCTGTAAATGGCTCATATTGATAAATATTCACTTCCGCGTCAACAGTCGGTACCCTGCCATCGAACCATTTATAAATTGGTTGTATCGAGGTGACGACCAAAACAATTCCGGCAATTGACCAAAAGATTTTTATACGCTTACTGTTTTTGTAAAATACATCAAAAATCACAAGGACAAAACCAATATATAAAATGACCGCAGCAGAAATTACTAACGGTATATAATGAATCTTGCCGCTAAATGCTACAAAAAATAACAATATGAAAGTGAAAAAGCAAACCGTCAGTAAGACAAAAATCGAAATTACAATTTTTCCTAAATATGATTTATTTTCCATAATTCCACCCCTCTCCTCCTAATAGTTCTTTATGAAACGAAATATTCCTTTTAAAAAAACGTCCTGGAAAACTACTTCCCAAGACGTTTAAATTAATTAAGCAAATTTCACCATATGGTATTTTTTCTTACCGCGACGAATAATGGCAAAGGCGTCTTCCAAACGGTCTTTCGCATCGATTACATATTCCAGATCTGTAATTTTTTCTCCGTTCACGCTAATTGCACCGTTCGTAACATCTTCACGTGCCTGACGCTTTGATGAAGAAATTCCTGCTTCTACGATTAACTCCACGATATTTTTGTCTTCTTTCGCCACTTCTACAGAAGGTACACCTGAGAAGGCTACTTTCATTTCCTCTACTGACAATGCTTTTAAGTCACCGGAGAATAATGCTTTTGTAATACGCTCTGCGGCTTCCAGACCTTCCTCGCCGTGGATCAGACGCGTCATTTCTTCAGCCAATGCTTTTTGCGCTTTACGTAAATGCGGCTCTTCTTCAACACTTACTGCAAGGCCTTCAATTTCTTCACGTGACAGGAATGTGAAGATTTTTAAGTATTTCACAACATCTGCATCCGCAGTATTGATCCAGAACTGGTAAAACTCGTATGGAGATGTTTTCGCAGCATCGAGCCATACAGCGCCGCCCGCTGTTTTACCGAATTTTGTACCGTCCGCTTTTGTTACAAGAGGAATTGTAATACCGAACGCTTTCGCATTTTCATCATGCGTTTTACGAATCATTTCCAAGCCTGTTGTAATATTGCCCCACTGATCCGAACCACCTACTTGAATTCGAACGTTGTGATGATCGTATAAATGATTGAAGTCAATACCTTGGATTAATGTGTAAGCAAATTCAGTAAATGAAATACCTGAATCCAGGCGTGACGCTACTGTATCTTTATTTAAGATGTAGTTTACATTGATCAGTTTCCCGTAATCACGAAGGAAATCGATTAATGTCATTGGACCTACCCAGTCATTATTGTTTACAAGAACAGCACCATTTGCAGCATCCGATGAAAAGTCGAATAAGCGCTCCATTTGCTTTTTAAGTCCCTGCACATTTTTATCGATCTGGTCCATCGTCTGTAATTGACGCTCTTCTGAACGGCCAGATGGATCCCCAACTGTACCTGTAGCTCCACCAACTAATAAAATCGGTGTATGACCTGCTTTTTGGAAACGGCGTAACGTAAGCAATGGCACGATATGTCCGATATGCATCGAATCCGCTGTCGGGTCAACACCTACATATAGGGAAACCTTTTCTTCGTTTAATAACTTTTCCATACCTTCCGCGTCTGTTTGCTGGTATAACAATCCGCGCCATTCCAAGTCTTGCAGTAATTCGTTTGTCATTTGTTTTCTCTCCTTTTACATGATGTGTCATTTACTTGTAAGGAAATAAAAAAGTCCCTACACGCAAATGCATGCAGGGACGTCAAATTTTTATTTAACGCGGTACCACCCGGCTTGAAGAAATTTAAATCTCTTTCTTCCACTTTAAGCGTCTATAACGTGACGATCCGTTCAGGCTCCAAGTACGTAATTCATAAATGCGCTATGTCTAGCTTTCACCAACCGCTAGCTCTCTATGCAGGGAACACATTTATTACTGCAAACTCTTCGTTGCCTGAAATTTATATTTTCTATTCTACCTAGAAAATAGTTGATGTCAATATTTATATTCGTTTATATATCAAATATGCTATAATAAACAAGATTTTAGGAGGTCGATGATGTGAAACAATGGCTCGAAAAATTAAATAAAAAAATCGAAATCCTTGCTTCTTCAGAAAGAATGCGCTTCGTCAGAATTGGAGGCGGTGTATTCTGGAATTTAACTTTACTGGCTATTATTTTTATAGCTGCGACACTGTTGTTTGTCGGAGGTGTAGGCGCAGGTTACTTCGCATCATTAACAAAGGATGAACCTTTGCGATCGAAAGAAGAGATGCGCGAACAAATTTTCAGCTATGAAGAAACAAGTGAACTTTATTTTGCGAACGATATTTACATAGGAAAGATCAGAACTGATTTAGATCGACGTGAAACATCGCTAGCTAATATATCCCCATCCTTAATTAATGCTGTTCTTGCTACAGAGGATGAATATTTCCGTGAGCATACCGGCATTGTGCCGAAAGCGGTAATACGTGGATTACTGCAAGATGTATCCAACTCGTCTACACAGACAGGTGGCTCTACCCTAACACAGCAATTAATAAAAAACCAAATATTAACGAATGAAGTTTCTTATGAACGTAAAGCGAAGGAAATTTTACTTGCGTACCGTTTGGAACATTTTATGACAAAAGAAGAAATACTCGAAGCCTATTTAAATATCATCCCGTATGGCCGAAATTCTTCAGGTCGTAACATTGCCGGAATTGAAACGGCTGCACAGGGTATTTTTGGTGTGTCCGCATCTAAATTAAATCTACCGCAGGCAGCTTATATTGCCGGTATCCCACAGGCACCTTTCACATATACGCCTTTTACAAATAAAGGTGAGCAAAAAAGTGCAGAAGGGATGCAGCCAGGTATTGACCGTATGAAAACGGTTCTTTATCGTATGCAGGAAGCAGGCTATATTACGAAGAAAGAATATGACGAAGCAATTGCCTATGATATTTCTAAAGACTTCAAAGGATATGAAATCCGTCCGGAAGAAAAATATCCTTGGTTAACAGCAGAGCTTGAGCTGCGTTCAAAAGAAATTTTCGCAAAAATACTTGCCGAAAAAGACGGCATTGACCCGGACCGTTTAAAAGAAGAAGAGAACTTAAATGAAAAATATACAATACTGGCAGACCGTACAATACGTTCAGGCGGTTACCGTATTTACTCAACGATTAATAAAGACATGTATGATGCCATGAAAAAAGTGACGGAAGAATTCACTTTATACGGACAAACATACAAGAAAAAAGGAAAAGATCCTGAAACAGGCGAAGAAATCGAAGTGGATGTTCCCGTACAAACAGGAAGTATGGTTATTGAAAACAAAACAGGCCGTATTTTAAGTTTTGTTGGTGGGCGCGACCATGAAATTGAACAATTGAATCATGCGACACAAGCTTACCGTTCAAACGGTTCAACGATGAAACCGTTACTTGCCTATGCACCAGCGCTTGATTACGGTGTCATTGGTGCAGGAAGCCCTGTAGTCGATGTGAAATTTAAACGTAGTTATGACAACTATGAACCCGTCAACTATATTCCAACACAGGAACTAGGAATTATTCCAGCACGACAAGCAGTTGCATCATCACAAAACTTAGCAGTACTGCGTTTGTATGATTCAATTTTAGATCGTCGTCCAGCAACCTATTTGGAAAAAATGGGCTTCTCAAAGTTAACTGAAGGAGATTATGTCAATCTTTCTACATCTATTGGCGGGATTACTCACGGGGCAACTGTCGAAGAAAATACAAATGCCTATACAACCTTTGCAAATAACGGACAATTTAACGATGCCTACATGATTGAACGCATTGAAGATCTGGATGGCAATATTGTTTATGAACATGAAGCTGCTCCAGTTGATGTATTTGCACCGGAAACTGCCTATATGATGACTGATATGCTACGAGGTGTTATGAAGCAAGGTGGTACCGCAACATTGGCGAAGAGCCAATTGAAATTCTCATCTGACTTTGCCGCAAAGACAGGGACTACACAGGACCATAAAGATGTTTGGCTAGTCGGATACAATCCGAATATTTCTGTTGGCGTTTGGTTAGGTTATGACCAGCCACGCACACTTTATGCATTTAATAACCGTTACCAGCATCCAAGTCAGCGTGTAAACCGTTTATGGGCTAATTACCTGAATACGCTTTATGACATTGACCCAGAATTAGTCGGTACGAAAGAAACTTTCAAAAAACCTGAAGGCGTTGTAACACGATCATTTTGCGGCATTTCAGGTCTGGCACCTTCTACTTCATGTGCCAATGCCGGTTTAGTTACGTCAGATTTATTTAATAAAAATGTATTTTTACCGTCTAAGCCGGATGACAGCTTTGTATCTTCTACATCGGTTGTTATTAACGGCAACACATATGCCGCATTACCGAATACACCTACTGAGTTTGTCCAAATGAGCGGATTCGGATTAAATCAGGCATTTGTTGACCGTATGTTAGGCAGACTGGGTGGTGACGCATCGAAATTATTGTCATTCACATCAGGTAAAGGTGTTGTAACCGGTGCACCATTCTCGGCAGACAGTGCACCACCGCAACCTGTTTATGCTACATTGGCAAACGGTTCACTTTCGTGGACAGCCTCTTCATCAAATGATGTCGTCGGCTATCGTGTTTATAGTGTTACCGATCAAGGAAGATCGCTCGTACGCTCATTAAAATCTTATGAAGGGTACCGGGTATCTGTTTCACCAGGTGTTCGCTACATCGTCGTAGCAGTTGATATTACAGGATTGGAATCAGGCTATTCGAACGAAGTTGGAGAAGTTGTCGAAACGGCTCCACCGGAAACGGAAGATGAGGAAAATGTTGTACCCGGAGAGGTAATTGAAGAACCCGAAGAACCCGAAGATCTTGACGAAATTGAAGTTGACGTTGATCCTGTCGAACCATCAGGAGAATAACAAAAAAATCTCACCAACTAGTTAAATAGTTGGTGAGATTTTTTAATGTAATTAAATTGATACCTGTTCCTCTTTTAATACACCTTTTAATAAATTGACCGCTTCATCAATTTCTTGTTCGCTAACTGTTAAAGGTGGTAATAGACGAATCACTTTCGGTCCGGCTGCAACCGTTAATAGACCGGCTTCATCCAATGCGGCAACATAAGGTGCGACATCTTCGCCACCGAGACTTAACCCGAGCATTAACCCTTTACCTTGAACCGAATATTTTTCTTCCGGAAATGCTTCTTCCAGTTTATTTACAAAGTACGCTGATTTTTGTTTCACATTATCCAAAAAGGCATCATTGAATATTTGATCGATAACTGTTTGCGCAACGGCAACGCCCAATGGATTTCCGCCGAACGTCGTACCATGTGTCCCTGCACTAAACGTGTTAAAGAGCTTTTCTGTCCCAAGTATCCCCCCAATCGGGAATCCGCCACCTAGACCTTTTGCCATTGAAACAATATCCGGTTTGATGACTGTCTGTTCAAATGCAAAACGAGTTCCTGTACGTCCGATACCCGTTTGTACTTCATCAACAATGACTAAAATATCCGATGATTGCTGGATTTCATGAATGGCTTTCGCGAATTCCTCCGTTACGGGATTTACGCCACCTTCACCTTGGATCATTTCCAGCATAATCGCAGCAGTATCAGCATCAGCTGCTGCTTTTAATGCTGTAACATCATTAAACGGCAAAGTTACAAACTCGCTTACTAATGGACCGAAGCCGTTACGTACTTTGTCTTGCCCTGTTGCACTCATCGCTCCAAATGTACGTCCATGAAAGCTCTGTTCAAAAACAATGATTTTATGTTTTCCTGTATGCTTACGTACTAGTTTAATAGCCGCTTCGTTCGCCTCTGCACCACTATTACAGAAAAATGCATACGATAGATGCAAATCTTCCACTAATGATGCAGCAAGTTTTTCCTGTCCTGGACTTTCAAATAAGTTACTAATATGCCATAACTTTTGACTTTGTTTTTGAATGGTTTCGACAATCGACGGATGTGCATGCCCTAAACTACATACGGCAATACCGCTCGTAAAATCTAAATATCGTTTCCCTGTCGTATCAAATACTTCTGTTCCTTTTCCTTCGACAATAGCGAAAGGTCTTCTTGCGTAATTTTGGAATAATGCACTCATTTCACTAGCTCCTCACTTAAAATAGTCGTCCCGGTTAAAGTTTCATTTACAATTTGTACAGAAGGAATGCCTGCCTTCAAACAGTTAAGAGCGCCCTGTACTTTCGGAATCATACCGCCGTAAATATGCCCGTCGTCAATCCATTGTTCGATTAACCTTGGTGTCACTTCCGTCTGATATTCATCCTTTATGCGAATACCGGCAACATCTGTCACAAGCAGGAGACAATCCGCGCCGACTGCCAATGCAATTTCACTCGCAACTGTATCGCCATTAATGTTCAGCGCCTGCCCGTCCTTCGTTGCACCGATACAGGCAACGACAGGTACAATACCAGCTTCTGTCAAAGTATTTAACATATTTATATTAACATGCTTCACTTCTCCTACATATGCGTAAGTTTCGTAATTTAAAAATTCACTTTCGAGCAGCCCGTCATCAAAACCATTTAGTCCAATGGCAGAAATATTTGCTGAATGAAGTTCATGAACGAGTGAAGGATTTACTTTTCCGATTAATGTTGACTGCACAATGCCGATTATTTCTTTACTCGTTACACGCAGTCCGTTTACTGTATGGGACTCAATTCCTGCAGCGGCTAATTCACGATTAATCGCTGGCCCTCCGCCATGTGTAATAATGAGTTGGATCCCTTGTTCCTGCAATGCTTTAAAATTGCGAAAGAAGGCCTCGTTAAGACCTTCTAATGTACTGCCACCCAGCTTGATGACCATTTTACGAGCGGTATGATGCGTTGATTTGAACGTAGTCATAAGTCAGGTCACACCCCCATGCAAATCCGTGTCCTTTTCCAACTTCCAGTGACACAAATATTTTCACTTCATGCTGTTTTAATATTTCGATGAGTGCTTCTTCGGAAAATTGAATCGGTTCGCCGTTTTCCACCATTGTAGCTCCACCGATTTTAATTGTAATTTTATCAGGATCGATTACAGCTCCAGAATAGCCAACTGCTGCAATAATACGACCCCAGTTTGCGTCACAGCCAAACACGGCTGTTTTCACAAGTGGTGAACCTACAACTGTTTTTGCGATTTTACGCGCTTCTTCATCTGAAACCGCTCCATCCACTTCTACTTCGATGAGCTTAGTCGCACCTTCCCCATCACGTGCAATTGACTTTGCCAAGTCTTCTGATACAAGACGTAGTGCTGTGTAAAAGTTTTCCCAGTCGGGGTGCGCCGGAGATAATGGGTCATTTCCTGCTAAGCCATTTGCCATTACAATAACCGTATCGTTTGTTGATGTATCACCGTCGACTGTAATCGAGTTGAACGTGCAATCCGTTACACTCGATAATGCTTTTTGCAGCTCTTCTGATTCTATATTGGCATCTGTTGTAATAAACCCAAGCATTGTCGCCATATTCGGTTCAATCATGCCAGAGCCTTTTGCTGTTCCTGAAACAATTACTTCCTTGCCATCTATGATCGTTGCATACGTTGTGTTTTTCATTACTGTATCGGTCGTTAATATTGCTTGAGAAAAATCAATACCGCTTTCTAGCTTAGAATCCGGATTTAATAGCTCTACACCTTTTTTAACTGGTTCCATCTTCATAATTTCCCCGATGACACCTGTAGAGGCTACCCCTACCAAACTAGATGCGATGCCAAGCTTTTGTGCTGCAAGCAGTTGCATTTCATATGCATCCAATAATCCTTGTTTGCCTGTGCATGCATTGGCATTTCCTGAATTTACGATTACCGCCTGCATTTTTTTCGTTTCATATACAACTTCTTTTGTCACTTTCAACGGTGCTGCCTGGACTGCATTTGTTGTGAATACGCCGGCAACACTTGCTGGTACTTCACTTACCAAAATTGCTAAATCTTTTTTCTTATGTTTAAGCCCACAATGAACACCTGCTGCAGTAAACCCTTTTGGTGACACGATATTTTTACTTGATAGTTTTTTCATCTCTATTGTTGAAGTCATCTAGTGACCCTCCCTTAATTTAAAGTCCTCGTCATAATATGGGGTTGATTTCTATCTATCTCTTCTTTATCAGTTAAATAAAATACGGAACGAGTTGTAAGCCTGTTTGCTGCGGAAGCCCGAATTGGACGTTCATGTTCTGAATTGCCTGACCGGCCGCTCCTTTAACTAAATTATCGATGACTCCGATAATCGTTGCCCGGTTTGTTCTTTCATCAAGCTTCACGTATATGTCACAGTAGTTAGAACCTTTTACTCGGTTTGTTCCTACAGCGGATGCCTCTTGAATCACCCGGACAAATGGGTGATTTTTATACGTTTCTGACAAACAGTCCACTAACTGCTTTTGTGTTACACCGTCCGTCACTTGTGCATAGGAAGTTGCTAAAATCCCACGTGTCATCGGTACAAGATGAGTATTAAACGTTATTGTTGTTTCAATATCGGTAAACATCGAAATTGCTTGTTCGATTTCGGGAATATGCTGGTGTTCATTAATTTTATATATGGAGAAGCTTTCATTTGCTTCACTGAAATGTGTTGCTTGTGAAGGTTTATTACCAGCTCCCGAAATACCACTTTTTGCATCGATGACCAAAAAGCTCGGATCAATTAATCGATTTTTTATAAGAGGCAGAATGGATAATAAAACTGCCGTTGGATAACAGCCAGGGTTGGCAATTAAATCAGCCTTTTCAATTGCTCGTTCATTCCACTCCGTTAGGCCGTATACACTTCGCTCCACTATTTCCTGTGGCGCCGGAGTTTTTTTATACCAAGTTTCATAACTTGCTAAATTTTTAAGTCTGAAATCCCCCGATAAATCAATTAACTTTGGTCCACGTTCAACTAAAGACGGGAAAATCGTACTCGATACCCCAGACGGCGTACTTGCGAAAACGACATCGTACTCCGCCAATGCATCATCTTCCAATTTAAGTAATGGTTTATCATAAATATCCGTTAAGTGTGGAAATTTATCCGAAAATTGAGTTCCTACTTCTGAGGATGTAAATAACCCGATTTCTTCTACTTCTTTATGATTATGCAAAAATCGTAATAGTTCCAATCCCCCGTACCCTGTTGCACCGATAATACCTGCTTTCATGTTGTCACCTCGTCAAATTTGTATGGCCGAAAATTTTATACGAATTCTAAATGATAAAAATAAGTATAAGTATGTATATTTATTTAGTCAACTGTATTTTTATATAATTGTAGATTATTCTAAATTATCGTTCAATAATAATAACCGCAATAATATAAAAGGCGCCTACATATGTAAGCGCCCCGATTTAAGAAGTACTGCCATTTAAAGTTACTCTTCCATTGTTGATAAATCGCCTGCAGGCAAGTCAAGTTCCCAAGCCTTTAGTACACGGCGCATAATCTTTCCGCTTCGGGTTTTAGGCAACTTATCTCTGAATTCAATTTCACGTGGTGCTGAATGAGCCGATAACCCTGTTTTTACAAAGTCTCGAATATTCACTTCAAGCACTTCACTCGGCTCTACCCCTTCACGTAACGATATAAATGCCTTAATAATTTCGCCGCGGACCGGATCAGGTTTTCCAATTACGCCTGCTTCCACTACATCCGGATGTTCAAGCAGTTTACTTTCCACTTCAAATGGTCCAACTCGCTCTCCCGCTGTCATAATCACATCGTCTACACGACCTTGGAACCAGAAATAACCTTCCTCATCCATAAATGCAGAATCTCCTGAAACATACCATTCTCCTTTTAAAAAATAAGATTCATACCGATCAGGATTTCCCCATATTTGACGCATCATTGCCGGCCACCCTTTTTTGATCGCCAAATTCCCCATCGTATACGGCGGCACTTCATTGCCTTGGTCATCTACAATCGTTGCATAAATTCCCGGCACAGGTTTGCCCATTGAGCCTGGCTTAATCTCCATCGATGGGTAGTTGCAGATCATATGGCCACCTGTTTCCGTCATCCACCATGTATCGTGAATACGATGGTTCAAAATCTCCAATCCCCACTTCACAACTTCCGGATTTAATGGTTCACCGACCGATAAAACATGACGAAGCGTAGAAAGATTATATTTACCGATAATATTCGGACCTGCCCCCATCAACATACGAAATGCAGTTGGCGCACTATACCATACCGTGACGCCATATTCTTCAATTGCCCCATACCATGCTTGTGGACTGAAGCGCCCCCCTACAACGACATTTGTCACCCCATTTAGCCATGGACCGAAAATGCCGTAAGCTGTTCCAGTCACCCATCCGGGATCGGCTGTGCACCAGTAAATATCGTCTTCCTTTAAATCCAATACCCACTGTGCTGTCTGGTATTGCTGAACCATTGCATAATGGACTTGCAATACCCCTTTTGGAGCACCTGTTGATCCGGATGTATAATGCAAAATGGAGCCATCTTCCTTATCGACCCATTCAATGTCAAAATCCTGAGATGCCTCTGCAAAGTATTTATTAAAATCTAAGATCTTATCCGTTTCTTCAATATTTTCCCCGACTACAAATACCGTCTTTAAATGCGGCAGCTTTTCCAGCGGCACTCTGCTCAACAGTGCAGGCGTTGTAATGATCACTTTCGCCTCACTATCCATTAACCGGTCATATACGGCACCTTCCATAAACGCTTCGAATAACGGACCAACTATCGCGCCAATTTTCAATGCACCAATTAAGCTGAAATAAAGCTCCGGCGTACGAGGCATAAAAATAAAAATACGGTCGCCTTTATTTAATTCCGCCTTTTCTTTCAACACATTCGCCGCTTTATTCGAATGACGTTTCATATCATAAAAAGAATATGTCTCTTTTCGGTTCCCATCATTATAATAAAGAGCCACTTTGTTTTTGCGGTGTGTTGTTGCATGTCGGTCTATTGCCTCATACGCAATATTGACTTTCCCCGTTTCAAACCAAGAAAATGCTTGTTCACTATGTTGCCAATCATGATTTGCAGCTGTTTCCTCATAATTTTTCAAATTATGTTCCCCTGGAATAACTGCTAGCTTTTCCATCGTTTTCATCCCCATGAAAAATCCCCTTTCATTAAAAACTACAATCATTTTACAATAAAAATACTATAATAGGCAAAATATTTAAAACTTTCAATCAATTTAGTGACATCTCGCGAATTTAAGCGTATTTTCGCATGAAATAGAGTATAATAGATGTATTAAAAGCAGGTGGTGTGATTATGATTCATGTGAAAAATTATTATCGTCTTGAATTCAAAACGAGGAATGGTAATGTTTTAGTAGAAGGGCCTGTTCCTTCCGAAAAACTTGCTACCTACACATTACATGAAGATTTAAAAGCTTTTAGACCTTCCCATCAGCAGCATGAAGCACTTGTTGGGATTGCTAAACTGGAAGAAGGACGCATTATTGTCATTCGACAGGATAATATAATTGTCGGCTATGTTACGTATCTCTATCCAGACCCGTTGGAACGCTGGTCAGAAGACCGTATTCCAGATATGATTGAGCTAGGTGCCATTGAAGTCATTCCTGCTTTTAGAGGATCCGGCGCAGGCAAAAAATTATTGGAAGTGTCATTTATGGATGATGCAATGGAAGATTATTTAGTGATTACAACTGAATATTACTGGCATTGGGATTTAAAAGGAACCGGTTTATCTGTTTGGGAATATCGGAATATGATGGAGAGAATGATGACATCAGTTAATTTTGAGTATTATGCGACAGATGATCCTGAAATAACTTCTCATCCTGCCAATTGTCTAATGGCGCGTGTGGGGGCACGTGTTGGAAATGAGACATTGGAGAGATTTGACAGACTTCGCTTTAGAAATCGTTTCATGTATTAATTCTTATCACAAAGGGGAATGAACTATGATTGTCGAAGAAATCATGCAAAGAGAGATACATACACTCCTGCCTGAAAACACGGTACGCGATGCTGTGCGCCTTATGCGAGAGGAAAATATCCGTCATGTGCCAATTGTAAACAAAGAAAATGTGGTTGTGGGAATCATTACAGACCATGACTTGAAAAATGCTTTGCCTTCTCGATTGCGCGAAGAACCCGACTCTACGATTTATGATGCCCCAATCGAGAAAATCATGGTTAAAAATCCGATTGTCGGTCATCCGCTAGACTTCGTTGAAGAAGTGGCCATGACTTTTTATGATGCTAAAATCAGCTGTTTACCTATAGTTACTGCCGGCAAACTGGTCGGCATCGTTACGACGACTGATTTACTATATACTTACATCGAATTAACAGGCGCACATAAGCCCGGCTCTAAAATTGATATTCGGGTAAATGACAAACCTGGCATGCTTTTTGAAATTACAAAAGTATTTCACGAAAACAAGGCAAATGTATTAAGTGTACTCGTATATCCTGATGGTGAAAATGTGAAAACCCGAATTGTAAGTGTCCGTCTGCAAGTAATCAATCCGCTGCATATTATTGAAGATTTGCGAAAGCAAGGATACGATGTATTGTGGCCAAACTTACCTGGCGTCACATTATGAAAAAAGCTGTATTTATTTATTCACCAGAACAACTCACTTACAAATTTTCGGACACACACCCGTTTAACCATAAGCGATTACACTTAACGATAGATTTACTGAAAAATATTGGTGCACTTCAAGATGAGGATATCGTCCCTGCTCGAATTGCAACAGATGAAGAAATTGCGCTGGCTCATGATTTGCAGTATATAGAGATCGTAAAAAAGGCAGGCCATGGCGAGTTAACTGCCCAGCAAGGGGAACCATATGGTATTGGAACAGAAGATACCCCCATTTTTAAAAATATGCACGAAGCAAGCGCGCTTTTAGTTGGCGGTACATTACAGGCGGTCGACCAGGTACTGCAGGGAAAAGCTCAGCATGCATTAAACTTGGGCGGTGGTCTCCATCACGGTTTCCGCGGAAAAGCATCCGGTTTTTGCATTTATAATGATAGCAGTGTAGCGATAAAATATATCCAGGAAAAGTACGGACTGCGTGTTTTATATGTAGATACTGATGCCCATCATGGAGACGGCGTTCAATGGTCCTTTTATGATGACCCGAATGTATGTACATTATCGATCCATGAGACCGGCCGCTATTTATTTCCGGGTACAGGCAATATAACAGAGCGCGGGAATGGTGAAGGTTACGGGACTTCTTTTAACTTCCCGATTGATGCATTTACAGAAGATGAGAGCTTTTTAGAAATTTACGAGCAGTCAATGCGGGAAGTATTTGAATTTTTCAAACCGGATGTCGTTTTGACACAAAATGGTGCAGATGCACATTATTTTGATCCGCTCACACATTTGTACGGCACAATGAATATTTATAAAGAAATACCGAAGCTTGCCCATAAATTGGCACATGAATATTGTGGCGGACGCTGGATTGCAGTTGGTGGCGGAGGCTATGATATTTGGCGGGTCGTCCCACGAGCATGGTCACATATTTGGACGGAGATGACCGATCAGCCTGCTCCGACTGGACCGTTGCCACAGCAATGGCTTGATAAATGGCAATCGGAATCACCTGTTCCGCTAATCCCGACATGGAATGATCCTCATCCTTTATATGATCCTATTCCGCGCAAAGCAGAAATTGAGGAAAAAAATATACGAATGCTTGAAAAAGCACTACATATTATTCGTACAGAAAAAAACCGTTCATAACATTTGCTTTGAAGTAACTATAAGGCTATAAATAAAACAAAGCGCCTGTCAGCTTTTGCCAGGCGCTTTTGTTATTTACTCGAACCACGCTTTTCTATGCGATGAGGTAAGATGACATGTTGCTGTTCAACTTCCTCTTTGTTCATATACTTCGTTAATAAGCGCATTGCGACAGCTCCAATATCGTATAAAGGCAATACAACACTTGTAAGTTTTGGTCGTACCATGCGCGCTAGTTTTGAATTTTCGAAGCTGATAATTTCAACATCATTCGGCACATTTTTTCCGCTATCTTGAATGCCATGTACTAGTCCAATTGCAAGCTCATCATTCCCGACAAAAATAGCTGTAGGCGGTTGCTGTAGTTCACTTAAATTCTCCCAGCTTTCCAATCCATCATCATAGGAACCATCTCCAGCAACAATCAATGCATCATCTATTTCAATGTTTGCTTTTTCAAGCGCATCTTTATAGGCTGCAAGTTTATGCTGACCATTCACTGTATACTGTAGCGGACCAGAGACAAAGGCAATTCTCGTATGTCCATTATCAATTAGTGTTTCTACAGCTTCAAATGCCGCATTATAATAATCAATGTTTACAGAAGCTACTTTTTCAGTTGAACTGATCGATCCTGCCAATACTATCGGTACAGGACATGCCTCCACCGCGCGTTGAATATTGTCTGTTACCTCTTCACTCATCATGACAATACCGTCAACCTGTTTTCCTAGCATTGTATCAAGCAGAGACAACTCTTTTTCTTCATTTTGATCTGAATTTGCTAAAATGATATTATAGCGGTACATTGTCGCAATATCTTCAATGCCTCGTGCCAGCTCAGCATTTAAATTATTCGAAATATCAGGGATGATGACTCCTACTGATGTTGTTTTTTTACTTGCTAAGCCACGTGCTACTGCATTTGGACGATATTCGAGACGCTCAATCACTTCCAACACTTTTTTTCTTGTCGCAGGCTTAACATTTTGATTTCCATTTACTACGCGAGATACGGTTGCCATTGATACATTCGCCTCACGTGCAACATCATAAATTGTGACAGTCAAAAGTTTCTCCCCCTTTTTATCATAGTGATACAAGTTTTTATAAACGACTAGTAGAACTAATTGTTATGTATAGCTTCATCATATAATATTTCCATTTCTATTTTCAATCTAAAACCCAGTGAATACGTGGTTTTTTCGTCAATTGTCTTAAAATATTCAAAAAGTATGCTACCAAAACGATAGCACTTGTTAAAAATTGTAAATCACTCTACCACTTCCGTCAAATTAAAATGTACAGACATATTGAAAGCCCATGTTGAAATTACTCAACATGGGCTTCTTAATGATTATTTTGACACTTCGTATTGCTTCATGAATTTTAAAAGTTCTTCGTAGTAAGCATTGAAAGTTGGAATATCCATTTGCTGCTGCTGATCCGATAATGCAACTGATGGATCTGGATGCACTTCTGCCATTACTCCATCTGCTCCAATAGCGATTGCCGCTTTTGAACATGGCAATAATAAATCACGACGTCCTGTAGAGTGCGTCACGTCCACCATTACCGGTAAATGTGTTTCTTGTTTTAAAATCGGAACTGCAGAAATATCCAATGTGTTACGAGTTGCTTTTTCATATGTGCGAATACCGCGTTCACATAAAATAATGTTTTCATTACCTTTTGACATAATGTATTCTGCTGCATGAATAAACTCATCGATTGTCGCTGCTAAACCGCGTTTTAATAAAACTGGTTTATTTGTTGCTCCAGCCGCTTTTAACAGTTCAAAGTTTTGCATATTGCGGGCACCAATTTGAATAACATCGATGTAGTCCAATGCATGGTCTAAATCAGCAGGTGTTACGATTTCTGTGATGACACCTAAACCGTACTCTTTAGAAACATCCTTTAAAATCTTTAGACCTTCCAGACCTAAGCCTTGGAAATCATATGGAGATGTACGTGGTTTGTATGCACCACCGCGAATTAATTTTAAGCCTTTTTCCTGAATCGTTGCAGCAACTGCAGCAACTTGCTCATATGACTCAACCGCACACGGTCCAAATACGAAAGAAGGAGCTCCTGTACCAATTAATTCACCATTTACATTAATGACAGTATCTTCTGACTTTTCTTTACGTGAAACGAGTAATTCCTTTTTCTTTTCTGCTTCTAATTGTTTAAGGGCTGTTTTGAAGATTTGTTTAAAAATATAATCAACCGTCATTTGATTTAAAGGACCGTTATTATTTTCCTTAATTAAGTCAAGCATGTGACGCTCACGAAGTGGATCATAGCGATTGACACCTTGCTTTTCTTTAATTTTACCGATTTCTTCTACTACTGATGCACGTTCATTAATTAAACGTAAAATTTCTAAGTTCAAGCTGTCAATCTGGCTGCGTAAGCTTTCTAAATCTTGTTGATGCATATTCCTCTACCCCTCTTCTTTGCGTATCCGGCACTTTCAGATAAATAAAAAGTATGATACATTTTTAAGTAATAAACTTATTATAATCAAACTATTGTAGAATGTCACGTCTTTTTAATTTAGCGATTCAACTCGCTAAAGTATATTGTGATAATAATTGAAAGGAAGCGTTTTCATATGGCAAACAAATTGTTCGCACTTGATATCGGAACACGCTCCGTTGTCGGCATTATTTTAGAGCAACATGCAGATACCTATCATGTGGCCGATATTTTAGTAAGAGAACATAAAGAACGGGCAATGGTTGATGGTCAAATACATAATGTTTTGTACGTAGCTGAGCTTATACAGGAAATTAAGAATGAATTGGAAGAGACGCATGGACCTTTGGAAAAAGTAAGTGTTGCAGCAGCAGGACGGGCATTAAAAACCGAACAGGCCAGTGTTTCCATTTCTATTAAAAACCGACCGATCTTTACGGAAGAAGATATTAACCGCCTGGAACTGCAAGCAGTACAACAGGCCCAGCAACAATTATTGCTTCATAAGGAAGATACAAAAAATAATCATTATTACTGTGTCGGCTATTCTGTTTTGTATTTCCGTCTGGATGGTGAAGAAATTGGAAGTCTTCTCGATCAGCAAGGTGAGGAAGCATCCGTAGAAGTGATTGCCACTTTCCTGCCACGTGTTGTTGTGGAATCATTGCTTGCTGCATTAAAACGGGCCAATTTGGAAATGGAAGCCCTCACTTTAGAACCGATTGCCGCAATAAATGTGCTGATCCCTCCTTCAATGCGCCGTTTGAATGTAGCACTTGTTGATATTGGTGCGGGAACATCGGATATTGCCATTACAGATAAAAGCACGGTTGTAGCATATGGGATGGTGCCGACTGCTGGCGATGAAATTACGGAAAGTTTAAGTGACCATTATTTATTGGATTTTCCGGTCGCTGAAATGGCCAAACGACAATTACATACGAGTGATGAAGTTCTTATTCAGGATATTTTAGGATTTGACGAATATTTTCCACGTGAAGAAGTGATCAAAGCAATATATCCTGCCATTGAAAACTTGGCAAAGTCCATCGGAGAAGAAATTTTGCGGTTAAACAACAACACGCCTCCAAAAGCGGTCATGCTAGTAGGTGGAGGAAGTTTAACCCCCCACTTAACAGAAGAAATCGGAAAAATATTAAATTTACCGGCTAACCGTGTGGCGGTACGTGATGTGAATGCCATTCAGAATTTAACACGCGCACCACATATTGCAGCAACGCCTGAGCTTGTGACACCGATCGGGATTGCGATTGCCGCACAAAAATCACCGATTCATTACATGTCTATTAAAGTAAACGAACAAGTTGTACGCCTCTTTGAGTTGAAGGAAATGACAGTCGGGGATGCTTTTTTGGCTGCGAACGTCAGAGCAAAACAACTATATGGAAAGCCAGGACATGGTTTGTCGATTACAGTGAACGGTCAAAATGTTTTCGTACCTGGGGAGCATGGGCAGCCAGCACAGATCATATTGAATGGTGAACATGCATCAATTAAATCCCTTATTAAAAATGGAGATCAAATACAACTGATTCCCGGAAAAGATGGGTCAGGCGCATCTGTTACGATAGGGGAAATTATTGATCATGCTTCCGTAAAGATTGTGACAATCCAAGAAACGCAATATACTATTGGACCGAAAATATTCGTAAACGGGAAAATCGGAAAAATGGATTCGCTTTTACAGGACCGCGATGTAATTGTCGTCGAAACAAGCGAAACGGTGGAAGATGTATTGAAATCAATAAACTATTCTATACATGCACAGCAGTTCCAACCGTATTTTGTCCATATCGATGGGAAACCTGTATCCTTCCCTGATTTTTCATCTCAGCTTTACATTAATGGTAAGCCCGGGAAACTGCATTACCCTGTTCAAAATAGTGATAATATTACATTTAAACAGCGTCATTTACCCACTGCTGAGCAAATTGCCGCCCATTTGAATTTGTTATTGGAAGAAAAGGTGATTGTTACGTTCCAGCAAGAACAGGTGGAACTTGTAAAAACAGCGAAAGCGTTTTCTGTAAACGGTCAAGTTGTACAGCGTGAAGCAACAGTGCCGAATGGGGCTACAATTAGTATTATCGAAAAAGAGTCAAGCAAATGGATTTATCAGGATGTCTTTCGATTTTCCAGCTGGCAGCTTCCTGCGTCATTTAAGGGGTCATTTACGATTTTAAAGAATGGGCAGCCTTCTTCATTTGATGCTGAAATATTTGGTGGCGATCAACTGGAAATCCATCTAACCGATCAGCCGATTGTTGGTTAATAAAAAAAAGGCCCCCAATTATTTGGGAGCCTTTTTTTATTGAACATCTGAATGACGAGTTGAGTTTGCTGCGATATCTGGATCTGTATTTACGCTATCTGGATCCGGAGATTCGGCAGCGAGTACTTCTTCATCTACCATTTTATCTAATGGCAATGGTTCTTCACCTTCTGATGAAGCTGTTCCATCATCGAAAGCAGGTGGTTGTTTTGCTGTTTTGGCTTTAACTTTCTCAACAATTGAAGAAGATTGTTCTTTTAATTGCGATGAAAGTTGTGCAGTCTTTTCCTTTGCCGTGCCGGAAAGCTCAATGCCTTTATCCTTTAATGTAACAGCTTGTACTGCTACATCGTTACGCATTTCACTGCCTGTCTTCGGTGTGAGTAATAAGGCTGTCGCTACACCGACAATACCGCCTACTAAAGCGCCAATGACAAAATCCTTTACATGAATTTTTTCATCATCATAAATCGAATCATTTAATCGGTTATAATCATAGTTTACGCGTTTTTCTTCCATTTTAAAAATCCCCCTTGTGATTGAGTGTCATTTTCCCATTACTTACGTTTTAAGAAACCAAATTTCGACTTTCCACCTAAACTTGGTGGTGTTTCATTTGTTTTAGTACTTGTATAAATTACATCTTCTTCATTAATCGGCTTGCGCTGACGCCATTGATCTGCAATCCCCATCGCTACATTACTCCATTGAACGACTTGCGCAATTTTATCTTCATTTTTATGCACTTCTGTTGAAATCGATGTTGTAATGCGTTGAACGGATGAATTCAAGTTATTAACAGAATCGCCAACACCTTTTACAGCATGCATTACTGAATTTAACTTCTCCGATTTATCTGAAATATCATCTGCCAATGCGTTTGTTTTTGTAAGCAGGCTCGTCGTCTCACGTGTAATGCCTTCCATTTGTCCTTCGATACCAGCAACTGTTCCCGCAATCGAATTTAAAGTATTCTTAACAGAAAACAATGTCATACCAATACTTACACATAGGACTAAAAATCCGATTGCAGCCACTAATGCCGCAATATAAAGTAATACTTCCATCAAAAATAACCTCCTCTATCTAGTTCCAATTAATACATTCGACAAAAATTGCGACAATCCTTTTCCTAGAAAAGCATTTTTTTCGCTAAAACCTCATGAAATTCAAGCTTTTCATACGTGAATACTTCTAATTTGTTATTTATTTATTCACTAAAGGCGAATGACCATTTTGTCCATGCTTTCATATTCCCCAATCTCTTGATGAATAAAACCCTTAATGAATAGAAGTTCCAACATTTATCCCGCATTAACGTGAAGTAAGACTTCCGCCTCTAGTGTTTATCAGGGTAAAAAGGCTAGGGAAATGCAAGATTGGTGAAACTAACAATCAATAGGGGATGAAGAAACCCCTACTGATTAAAGTTCATTTTATGTATGGAAAAACAGCTTATCCTTCTACTTCCAGGTTAAGCTGTTTTTCAATTAATTCAAAATTGCTTCAAATGCATCTTGATATTTATGAACATCTCCCGCTCCCATAAACAGGAACACGGCATTTTCATGTTTTTTAAGTTGATCTACTGTTTCAATTGTTAAAACAGTACAGCCATCAATTAAGTTAGCTAAATCATTAATCGTAAGCTCTCCTTGCTTTTCGCGTGCAGAACCAAAAATATCACATAAATAGGCTGCGTCGGCACCGCTCAAACTATCCGCAAAGTTTTGTAAAAATGCTTTAGTTCGAGTAAACGTATGTGGCTGGAATACCGCTACAACTTCACGCTCAGGATATTTTTGTCGAGCTGATTGCAAAGTTGCCGCAATTTCTGTCGGGTGGTGTGCATAATCATCCACTAAGATCGCATTGCCAACTTTCGTTTCAGTAAAGCGACGTTTTACCCCGCCATACGTATTTAGGCGTTCTTGGATCAGCTTTGCCGGAACTCCTTCATAATGACACAGTGAAATTACCGCCAACGTGTTTAAAATCGTATGGTCACCGAATAACGGAATAAAGAATTTACTGTAAAACTCATTACGTACATAAACATCAAATTCCGTACCTTCCGATGTTTTAACAATATTACGCGCAGAAAAATCATTTGCAGGATCAAAACCATAATAAACCACTGGTACATTGGCTTGAATTTTCTGGAGCTGTTCATCATCCCCGCAGGCAATAATTGCTTTATTCACTTGTAAAGCCAGCTGTTGGAAAGCATCATATACATCATCAATGCTCGTGAAATAATCCGGGTGATCAAAATCGATATTCGTCATGATTGCATAATCCGGATGATACGCTAAAAAGTGGCGACGGTATTCACATGCTTCCATAACAAAATAGGAAGCATCTTCTTTACCTGAACCAGTACCATCACCGATTAAATAAGATGTCGGCATATAACCGCCTACAACATGGCTCATTAAACCAGTCGTAGACGTTTTACCATGCGCACCTGTAATGGCAATTGAAGTATAGCGATTGCTGTACTCGCCTAAAAACTTATGATAGCGAATGACTTCAACACCTAGCTCCCGTGCACGCACTAATTCTGGATGATCATCATTAAATGCATTCCCTGCAATAACTATTAAACCTTCTTTAATATTGTTTTCATCAAAATTTAAAATTTCTATTCCTCGGTCACGTAATGGTTGCTCCGTGAAATAATATGTTTCATAGTCGGAACCTTGAACTTGTTCTCCTGCATCAAATAGGATTTGCGCCAGGGAACTCATGCCTGAACCTTTAATACCGGTAAAATGATAGCGTGTCATTATTTATAAAACCCTCCTAGGATACGAAGACCCCATTGAATTATCAATTTTATTGTTTCAAAGTATGCCTACATTATAGCACTAAATACACGTTACGATAATTGAACGACAATTCAAATTTTTTCATTTGTCCAATTACCTAGTTCTTTAGCCTCCAAATTGCTCAAACAGCTCTTCTTCTGTAATATATACATCTCTCGGTTTGCTTCCTTTTGGTTCTGAAACATAACCATGTCGCTCTAACATATCGATTAATCTAGCTGCTCGATTATAGCCAATATGATAACGGCGTTGTAAAAGTGATGTCGATGCTGAGCCTTGTTCAAACACAAATCGGCATGCCTCTTCAAACAACTCATCTTGTTCCTCTATTGTTTCTGAGCGTTTTAATAATTCTTCCTGTTTAAAAATATATTGTGGCTCTCCTTGTTCACGTACATACTCGATAATTTCTTCGATTTCGTCATCTGTAACAAATGTACCTTGAATACGGGTTGGAGCCGACATTCCATTTCCTAAATATAGCATATCTCCGCGACCAAGCAATCGTTCTGCGCCCTGCGAATCCAATATTGTACGAGAGTCGATTTGCGATGATACAGAAAAGGCGATACGCGTTGGAATATTTGATTTTATCAGGCCTGTAATAACATCTACAGAAGGGCGCTGTGTAGCAACAATCAAATGAATTCCTGCAGCACGGGCCTTTTGCGTAATTCGCACAATGCTATCTTCCACATCTTGTGGAGACATCATCATTAAATCTGCCAACTCATCGATGACAATCAATAAGTATGGTAGCTTCTGTGCATACATACCATTTGCATCACACATTTTATTATATGCTTCTATTTTACGTGCACCGCTGTGCATAAATAATTCATAACGTCTTTCCATTTCTTCTACTGCCCACTTTAATGCTGCAGTAGCCGCTTTAACATCTGTAATAACAGGGCTGACTAAATGCGGAATATGGTTAAATGGAGCAAGTTCCACCATTTTCGGGTCAATCAGCATCAGCTTTAATTCATTCGGATTTGCTTTATAAAGCAGGCTGACTAAAATCGAGTTAATACATACCGATTTACCCGATCCTGTCGCTCCGGCAATTAAACCATGCGGCATTTTCCGTAAGTCGATTGTTACAGGCTTCCCTGTTAAGTCCAAGCCCAGTGCCGCCTCTAATGGAGAATCAGAATCTTTAAACGATGCTGATTCTGTCACTTCAGAAAGACGGACCGAACGCGAAATCCGGTTTGGAATTTCAATACCGATTGAACGTTTCCCCGGAATTGGCGCATCAATACGAATATCCTTTGCAGCCAATGCCAATTTAATATCATCCGTTAAATTGCGGACTTTACTTACTTTCGTCCCGTGCCCTACCGTAATTTCGAATTGCGTAACAGCCGGTCCTTGTACGATCGATTCAATTTGTGCCTGAACCTGGAAATGCGATAGTGCTTCCACTAAATTTTCGCCTTGCTCATCCATCCAGTCACGGTCTTCTACCATTTCCTCCGGTGGTACTAAATATTCAAGAGGTGGTTTTACATAAGGTATTCTTTTAACTGGAGGTGCTTCTATTAAAGTTTCCGCTTCATCCACTGCCAATTCTTGTGAAGTAGATTCTTTTATGTCTGAGGTTTCTTCAACAATCGGATCTTCCTCTTCATTAACTAAAGGAAGTACGGTCACTTCTTGAATTTCGGGTACTCCTTGAATATCCAATGTTTCTGGAACTTCTTCCACTATCGCTTCCGTAGTTGCAGCAACTTCTAACAGTTCATCTACTTGTGGAGGTACAACGGATTCACGTTCCAGCAATCCAATTGATGTAGAAGTAGAATTCCTCATCGTTCCCTCTTCAAGCTGACTGTTTGGTTCATGCTTTACGACTTGCTCGTTAAAAGTAATGACTTCTTCATTTTCATGTGCTTCCCGTGCATCATTCTGAGTTGTTTGAGTATCTTGATAAATAGTTTCCACTTCAACATCGTTTTCATGTTGCACAAAATTTTCTCGTTCAGTAAAAGCTTCATTTGGCTCTTCAAACGTATTTACACTCTCTTCTCGCTTAACTTCGTCTTCTTTATTTTTTTTACTTTGTAGACTTAGTTGCTGCTCGACAAATTGCTTCGTCATTAATTTTTGCTTATCTGACTTCAGCATTACCACATTAAAAGGAACACGGCTTCTTGTGCTGATCGGCTGTACTATATCCGTTTCTTCCTTATTCTGCTCAATGATAGTCGCTTCCTCAGATGGTGGCATTTGCTCTACATTCAATTGTCCAATGTGAATCGTCGAGTTTTCAATCGTCACATGCTTCACTTGTACATCATTGATTGTTTCTGCAACAGGTGTGTCACCTTTTACAGTATCTTCCTGTTCATTTCCTATGTCAGTCACTGCATCGTTCTGTTGCTCAAGTATCGTTTCTTCCATTGGTTGTTGGTCTACCTCAGCTGGTTCAGCCTTTTCGACTGAAACCACTTCTTCATGCTCAAGTTCAGGTTCTGCTTCAACTGGTTCTGTTTGTGGAATCTCAACTGCTAAAGAAGACTCGTGTATTAAATGTTCCTGCTGCTCTATTACGGTCTGTTGATCTTCATCTGGTGATGGGACAGCAACTGGTTCGACCAAATGTTCTGGCGTTTCATTCTGCACAGGTTCAATTATTGATGAATGTTGCTGTTCCTTATTTTTAAGCTTTTCTTCCTGCTGTTTTTCGATTAATGTTTCAATCGATGACGGCTTTTTAAATCCGTGTACAGGCGACGGAACATCGGTAGGAATAAAACGTTTCCTAATTTCGATCGGTTTTAGAATTTGTTTGTTTTCCATTCTCTCCGCGCGTACAGGCTTATTATGGCGTATTGCTTCCCGCTCTTCCTTTAAATTCGGCAAGCGACGAACAGGATCTCTTGTGTGCACAACATTTGTTTGACCTTTCCCTTTACGGCGGCGTTCCAGTAAATCTCGTATACCAGATACTTCGACATCATATACTTCCTGTACTGTATGCTTTTGCAAATAATTTGGTAATGTCAATTTTTCCTTGTCATCATCATAAAATCGCGTCGTTTGTCTCTGCTCATTTTCTTGATTCGCTGTTTCCTCATAATCATCTTCTATTAAAGGGAATCGGAATGCTTTTTTCGGTGCTTCTTTTTCTTCCTGATAATTTTGCTGTGCCTCAGTTTGTTTTGATTGGTTTATATCATCCATTTGGGAATACTCTTCATAATCATCATATTCTTCATCTGGATCCATTTTAAATAGTTTATTAAATTTATTTTTAATCCAACTCATAATTACCACTTCTTTCCTTAAAAACATTGCCGTACAAATTCCACTATTTGAGACGGTCTTTATTTCTTATATTAAATACAGTATATAAATAATATACACCTCAAAAGCATATCATATTTGCCGGGTAAATGCGCTTTGTCGCTGATATTTTTAAGGATAAAAAAAAGTTAGTATGAGAGACTCAGCTCAACATACTAACTTTTCGTACTAATTAACGAGTTGAAACCTCAAATGGGATTCCTACTTCTGCAGAATCATCCAGTACTAAAATACCTTTTACTTCCGGTGCGCCTGGAATTGCCAGTTCACGTGCAGAGCAAAGCATACCGAATGAATCCTCACCACGTAAGTTTCCTTCTTTGATCAACAAACCAGAAGGCATCACAGCACCAACTTTTGCGACAACTACTTTTTGGCCTGCATCTACATTCGGTGCGCCACATACGATTTGTAATGTTTCATCCCCAACGTTCACTTTACAAACACTTAGTTTATCTGCATTTGGATGCTTTTCTTTTGATTCAACATAGCCGACTACAAATTTTGGAGAAAAATCTACTTCTAAAGAAATTTCTGCGCCATTTGCTTGTAAAGCCGCTTCTAATTTATCTACAAGTTCCGGTGTTACTTCTACATTCCCTGCAACATCCAGTTCTACATATTTGCTTGCATTAAAAAGGTTGAATGCTTTCACTTCACTAGTTGTTTCTTCTTTTAGGATGGCTACATCGCCAGCGCGATCCATCGCTGTTTTTACGATTGGCTCCATTGCTAATTGAACTAGTAGGACATCTCCTACATGTGCTTTGTTGTAAGCTACTTTCATTTTTCTTCTTGCTCCTTTTTTACTTTGTTTTTCGCTAAAATAAATATCGGTTCTAAATGACCGTTTTCATATACAAATGACAAGCTCGTAATCGGAACCGCGCCAACTGTAAAGAAATGCATCGTCATCTGTGCTAATACATCATACCCTACTTCATTCCGAATATCACCAATAATTAATACATCCTGGTGTGGGACAGATACCGTCATTTCGCCTTCAATTTGGCTTTCCATTTCCTTTAAAAAGCTTTCATTTAGTATTCGGCTTGCATCATAACCGTCATTCTGATTTAAAAAGTAATAAATATTGCCTGAAACTTCATCCCGTTTTACAGAAGTCGGCAATTTTTTTACAGAAAAACGGGCTGCTTCGCGTATATGCTCTTCTGTTACGTTTAATTTCGGCAACATTGATTCATCAATTAAACGATAAGTTGTGCCTAGATCGAGTGCATAATAAATACGTGTTTCCGCCGTATGATCTGTCATGACAAATGCATGTCCATCATTTGACTTTTTAGGGAAGGACGTTGAGCGGATGATCGGATAAACAGAAGCAAGTCCGCCAAAGCCCTTTTCTTCTTCCCGTTGCATCGCTAAAAACGTTTGCTCAATTGTATAAATTACTTCATCAATTGCCTGCTGTTTTTTCGTTTCGTACTTCGTTAAAATTTCGGGTAAAGAGATATCCATCCCTCGTCCGATTTTTTTATGTTCAAGACGTAATTTATCATGCTTTTCATCGAATGTGAATGTAAAGTTTGCCTCACCTAATTTAGTCTTCAGTTCAGCTACTAACTGTTTCGATTCCATTCAACCACTCCTTTATCTAATCAAAAACGGCTCACAAATGTGAACCGTTCCATTTACTTCTTCTATTGTAACAAAAAAGCCATGTGATTACTTTACTCAATGCTTGTACAATGCTTCAACTAATCAATCACTTTCACTGTTTTTACAATTTCCATCATTTCCTGGATTTTATCGTCAATCTTCTTATCCACGGAAATAGTCGACAGCTTTACGCCGCCTAAATTAACAATCAGCTCATATTTCTCTTCAGGAAATTTTGTGACAGCAGAAAATCCAAATTGGCCAGCCGCATCGAAAGTTTTCTCTTCAACGATTTCACTTTTATTCTCCTGCTTTAATAGATCATACTGTAACTGACTGTCTTCCGGTTCGTTTTGATTGACGAATAGTATATAGGAATCTTTACCGTTCAGAATCGTATAATTCAATTCATCGATTCCTTTTTCAATACTATATCCTTTTGGTAAGTATAACTCTATATGTCCAATCGTTTTGTTTGCTTTATTCGGTTCGCTGCTAAATATTGTTTCAGCATTTTCCATCCCTGCTTGTGCCTGTTCTTCGACTGTTTGACTACATGCTGATAATATAACAACAAGTGAAGTAAGCAAAAACGCATGTATCCATTTACGACTCATTGTTTTCCCTCTCTTTCAAACGTTCAATCGTATCATAATTATTTTTCAAGCCGTAATGCAACAAATGTGCTCTATATCTGGTCCTTTTGATCTTTATTCATTTTAAACAGTATTTGGCCAACTAATAACTTAACAATGTGTTCAAACATTTCTTTTCGGTCAATCAGATTATTTGAAAAAATACCCACTGCCCCTTGATGATGACGAATATTTTCGCTATTTGTATAGACGTCCATCACTGGTCCAAGTTCCTTTCCCATACGAAGCTCCTGTGCAATTTCTTCAGGTAAGGCAAATTGTGCTCCTGAGCTGGCAATGACTGTGCCATCCTTTAAAACAGCCGCCCCCCAATTACAGCAATACATTGTTCCTTCAATTTCATCGACGCCGCCTTCAAGTCCAAATGTTATATCAGCATTTGTCAGCATCATCGTATGACGTGCACGATTGATTGCACCCTGTCTTGTTTCTTCATTTGAGAATGGCTGAATCGACACATCAGAAGGTACATCCATATTTTCTATTGCCGCTTTCGGGAAATACTGTTTAACAATTGCTTCAACGGCACCTAATTTTGCTTTATTTTTCGATCCGACTGCTACTTTCATTATTTCATCTCCAAGCTGTTCATTTTTTAAACGGTCTATACCAATAAAAACTGGTTTACCGATTTTTATGTAAGACACGTTAAACCTATTTCCGCAACTAAAAAACAAGAATGCGATAAGTTCGCATCCTTGTATTATAATATAATATTGACTTTTTTTATACGTTTGCGCGAATAGATTCGATTGTAGAACGGTCTGCACTTTGGATTAATTTCACTAGCAGTTCTTTCGCCGCTGCATAGTCATCTACATGAATAATCGAAGCAGAAGTGTGAATATATCGTGAGCAAACCCCGATTACTGCCGATGGAATTCCGTCATTTTGTGTGTGCACACGTCCTGCATCTGTACCACCTTGAGAAACGAAATATTGGTATGGAATATTGTTTGATTCTGCTGTGTCCAGCACAAATTCACGCATACCTCGGTGTGTAACCATTGAACGGTCCAGGATTCGGAGTAATGTCCCTTTACCTAGTTGACCGAATTCATTTTTATCACCCGATGTATCGTTCGCCGGGGAAGCATCCAATGCAAAAAACAGATCAGGCTTAATCATATTCGATGAAACCGCTGCTCCGCGTAAACCGACCTCTTCCATAACATTTGCTCCGGAATAAATATGGCTCTTCACTTCCTGACCATGAATCTCTTTTAAAAGTTCGATCGCTAATCCACAGCCGTAACGGTTATCCCAGGCTTTCGCCATAATTTTTTTCGGGTTGGCCATCGGTGTGAAAGGACATACCGGAATAATGGATTGACCTGGTCGTACACCTAAATTCTGGGCATCTTCTTTTGAATCCGCTCCGATATCGATCAACATATTTTTTATATCCATCGGTTTCGAACGTTCCGCATCAGTCAGTAAGTGTGGCGGAATTGACGCAATAACACCCGGAATTTCACGATCTTTCGTATAAACTGTAACGCGTTGTGCCAGCATTACCTGGTTCCACCAGCCGCCAAGTGTTTGGAAACGGATCATGCCGTTTTCAGTAATGGAAGTAACCATAAACGCGACTTCATCCATATGGCCAGCGACTAAAATTTTTGGCGCTTGTTCATCTTTAGCTTTACGCACGCCGAATACGCCGCCTAAATTATCCTGAATAACTTCATCAGAATATTTCGCTAATTCCGAGCGCATAAAATTTCGGACTGCACGTTCATTCCCTGGTGCACCAGGCAATTCTGTTAATGTTTTAAAAAGAGCAAGTGTATCTTGATTCATTCTGCAACACCTCTAAATGTAGATTTACCTTCATTATACCACAAATTGCAAGCAATATTTCGACTTTCGAACCTTCTATTATTTTTACTCTATTTTCAGAATATGATAAAGTATAGGTAGTCACTATTTTGAGGAGGTATTTTGAAATGAATTTAAAAGACTTTACAATAGGGGTTGTAACAGGGATAGCAGCAGCTGTCATTGTTAAAGAAATGAGCAATCGTGTCGCACCATTTGCGAATCCAGATCATATTTTAGCCAACATTAAAGATGAATTTAAAAAGCATGCACCAATTGATGGTTCTTGGATTTACATGAAAACTGAAAACTTCAGTAATGGCTTTACAGAAACACCGGTCTATCGTGGAGGTATTTCTCGTACAATTAACGGCGAGCTTGAGAACTACGAGTTCGCAGCAGATGCCCGTTCCGGTGCCATTGTAGATATTAAACAAATATAATGTTAAGGATGCGATGACGTGATTTTGTCATCGCATTTTTTCTGCTTTACATCAAAGTATTTTCTTTACCTTTAATCATTGTGAACACAATTATGCTAAAAGTACACAACCGATAAGAAAAGCACCTGCATCGTAAACTATGCAGGTGCTTTCGTTTTTACTTAATCAATGCCGGTTTCGAACGTTCCAGGCTGTCTTTTACTTCTTTGCCTGTTGTATCCCATTGAATCATGCGGTAATACGCATCATGATAGAAAATAAAGCGGTAGCCATTTTCAAGTGCTTCTTTCATCAACTTTTCTTTCGCAAATACGCTTGTCATCGGGTAATCATCATACGCCAATACCCAAAGCGGATTTTGGTGGGCATGTGTCGGCATAATATCCGCCATATGTAGCGCCACTTCCCCATTTTGCTCCAAGCGAACAATCGCATGCCCTTCACTATGACCACCCGTATGGATCATTTTTAAGCCTGGAGCTACTTCCAGCTCCCCTTCATATGTTGAAACTAAATGCTGTACAGGCTCCCAGTTTTCTTTCCAATACGTATTTTTTGAACGAATATTCGGATTGCACATCTCATCCCATTCAATTTGTGTCGTGTGAATAACTGCATTCGGGAAAACCGGAACAAGCTTGTCCCCTTCCCACTTCGTTAAACCGCCAGCGTGATCAAAGTGAAGATGTGTCATTAAAATTGCATCAATATCACTTGGCTTTAATCCAGCTTCAGCTAAGCTTTTTTCAATTGTTGATTCTTCGGAAACGCCGAAATTGCGAAGCTGCTTTTCATTTAATTTACCGGCACCTACACCCGAATCGATTAAATAATTTTTCCCCTCGTATTGAATTAAGATTGGTTCACATGCTAATTCAATCTGGTTCAGTTCATTTACCGGATATTTACGAGACCAAAGTGCTTTTGGCACTACCCCAAACATAGCCCCGCCATCCAGTGCTGTGACACCCCCATGTAACCATGTCAGTGTCATGTTGTGAAATTCAAATCGATCCATTTCTCCATCCCCCTAAATCGTTAATTATTTCGTCTTGTATTGGCATTCTAGTCGATATATTGGCTGACCGAGCTTCGAGAATTTCTCCTCGTATTCTGTCATAATATTATTTTCCGGCATATTGGCATGTAAGTCCAGCGATACATAGTTTAATGCCATACCATACTCGTTCATACTTACGAGTGAATATTCAAAAAGACCACGGTTATCCGTTTTAAAATGGATTTCACCGTTATCAACTAAAATGTTCTCATAAATTTTCAGGAATCCTTCGTGTGTTAGGCGACGTTTTGCATGGCGCACTTTTGGCCATGGATCCGAGAAGTTCAGATATACACGGTCCACATCCCCTTTTCCGAAAAACTCTTCCAGCTTCGCACCATCAACTTTTAATAAACGTAAATTGGATGGTTTGTTCGCTGCTTCAATTTTTTCAAGGGCACAAACGATCACACTATCAAATAATTCAATCCCAATATAGTTAACACCAGGATTTTGCAGTGCCATTCCTAATACGAATTGACCTTTACCCGTACCAACTTCGATATGTAGCGGGTTGTCATTGCCGAATGCTTCATTCCATTTGCCTTTATAATCTTCCGGGTTTGGAATAATTACATCAGGATGTTGTTGAATATATTCCGCTGCCCATGGTTTATGCTTTAATCTCACTTACTTATCCTCTTTTCTATTGTGTAGCTGCCTCATATTATAACGGAAAATAGCATCTTTTGCTTTTATTTTGCTAAATTCCATGCTTTTTTCTGAACGGTTATTTGAATTTTGTTTTGACCGGTTGCTAGTTTTTGTATTTCACCGTCTGCATGTGCCATGACTGGTTCATCAAAAATCAACTTTGCTTCCATTGCTGCAAACTGCTCGACTTCCTTCAACAAAGTATGCTTCCCTAAAAATACAGTCCCAAAAAGGAATAATAATTTCCACTTCGATAAATTGGAGACGACTGTCAATTCGAACTGGCCATCGGATGTATTAGAATTAGGAGACAACTTCATCCCCCCGCCAAAATAAGGCTGGTTGCTGGCCGTTACAAACCATACATTTTGATATTGCTTAATTTTCCCTTCACAGGAAATCGTGAGCTTAAACGGTTTATATGTAAAAAGCGCATGAATGACGTAATAAGGATAGCTCAGCTTTCCCAGTTTCCATTTATTAAGCGACCTTTTCAGCGAGGACCTGTTAGCGATACCCGCGACTAATGCATCGAATCCAACACCAAAATTATTAATGAAGTATTTAGTTGTTCCGCCTTGTTTCACTACTCCACAATCATGAGAGGAGCTATTTACTGTATTTATAAATTGCTCGACCTGTTTGCTCGTTTTGAATGCTTGATATCCCCTGGCAAAATCATTACCCGATCCTGCTGAAACTGCCCCTAAATAAACATTTTTAAAATGTATTGCGCCATTCAGCACTTCGTGAATCGTCCCATCCCCGCCAATAGCAATAAGACAGACCGGGTTTTCCTTTGTCGCTCGTCCGGCAAGTTCATTGGCCAGCAGCAGTGTATGTCCTTCATATTTTGTCAAATGGCTTTTATACGGGATTGCCAACTGTTGTTCAAACTGACGCCAACGCTTAATCCCCTGCCCGTTTCCTGCATAAGGATTAATTATAAAATGTACTTCCATTCATCAATCTTCCTTATTTTCCGTATTCCAAATATCCCGATGAAAAGATGTTGTTTGAACTGTATTTAAAATTGCTTGTGCACCTCGTATTTGCATATGCTTCATCGGTGAAACAGAATGCTTTAATTGTGCCATCCATTCCGGAAATTTCCGTTTATCCACAAATGATATACCATACATTGTTCCAGGATAATCAATATAGCCGTTTCGTGTTAACAACACTTTACGGATCGGCAGTTCAATATTGTTCTGATGAAAAATCTGTTCGACAACTTTTTCCATCCGGTTTAACTGAATTAAAGGGCTTAACACTTTTTTTTCATTTTTCCCGTCCTTCTTTAACCAGAAGCGTTCGCTATTTGCGATATAGACCGCCTGACTTTCCTGTTCCAAAACCGTAATGCACAGACATTCTGTCGGTGTCATAATAATAATATCCAACTCAATCGGCGCTTTTTTCACTCGTAAAATCGGATAATAGAATACTAAGTAATTGTCCGGTAATGTTAGAAGCATGGAACGCAATAATGTATCGCGCATAAATTTTGGATCTACATAAGATTTTTCACGTAATGTCGAACTCGCCCATTTCATTTGGAAATGAAAAAACTGATCGATGAACATTTTTTTTAGTTCCTCCAACGTTTTTGGTGTGTAGACTAGATTCGGTTCAAAATTTAGCGTTGTATCCTCTTCTTGATGCGAATCTCCCTCTGCTGCCCACTCATTGGAAATGGTCACTTTTTCGATATCTTCTTGTTCTTCTTCCGGTACATCTTTTTTAAAAGGGAAAAGTTTTTGGAAAAGCGACTTTTTCTTCTCTTCCTGCACCTCTTCCTCTATATGTTCCCAACGCTCGATTGTTTCTCCAGTCTGCCATTGATACTTTATCCGCTCCCACTGATTTTGTTTTAAGCGAATAAACTGCGTCGGATAGCGTGCCAAGTCAATTTCATATCGTGAAATATAATCTTGAAGTTTTATTAACTGAGCCATTTTATCTACTCCCTAAGTTCATTCCTATTTTTTATTACATTACATTTTACAGGTTATCTACCCAAAAAAATAGCGCCTTGCCGATTAGCAAGGCGCTATTTTATTAAATTGTGTAATTATAATTCTTTCCCAAACCATCGGAGTTGATTTCCATTCCGGGTCGGACGCTTTCCGCGGGCACGGCCTGAGCCTGTAGTCTCAGGCTCGCGCTATTCCCGCTGGAGTCGCCTCCCCTCCATTCCAATCAACTTGTTAAAAATTAAATTTTAGCTTTCTAAAATAATACATCGTACCAGATTAAGCTTTAATCCCTTTTGGAATTTTTGTTTCGAATTGTGCTTGTAATTTACGTGTCCATTCACCTGGTGTGCCGTTGCCGATCACAGTACCGTCAATTTCAATAACTGGTGTTACTTCTGATGTCGTTGAAGAAACGATTACTTCTTCCATTGCAAGCAGCTGTTCTTTCGTCATTGCCTGTTCGTTAACAGTAAGTCCGATTTCCGCTGCACATTTAATAATTACTTGACGTGTAATCCCGTTTAAAATCAGGTTATTGGCCGGGTGTGTGTACAGCACACCATCTTTAATACCGTAAATGTTTGAAGATGAACCTTCTGTAACAATCTCTTCACGGTGTAAAATCGCTTCATAGCAGCCTTTTTCATATGCTTCTTGTTTTGCAAGAACCGCGCCAAGCAAGTTTAATGATTTAATATCACAACGCAGCCAGCGAATATCTTCCACAAATGTTGCCTTTACACCCTTTTCAAAGTTTTCCAATGGGCGTGGATTTTCTTTTGCATTCCCTGTTATTACCGGTTTCACATCATCACCAGGGAAAATGTGGTTACGAGGGCCGGCACCACGAGTAATTTGGAAGTAAACATGACCTGTGTCAATGTTGTTCGCCTCAACCAGTTGATGCAGTAATTGGTGTAATTTATCTTTCGTATAAGGAATCGTAATGCGGATTTTTTCAGCACTGTCATAAAAACGGTCAATATGTTCAGTTGCTGTGAAAAGTTCCCCGTTATATACTTTCACGACTTCATACACACCGTCACCGAATTGGTAACCGCGGTCTTCCTTGTCTACCAGCACTTCTTCATTTTGTACAATTTGATCATTCCATAAACTAAAGCTCATCTCAAATACCACCTTTTAATTAGTTAGTTGCTAAATTTACAATTGCTTCTGCATAAATGGCAGTCGCTTTTATCAAGTTTTCAATATCAACAAATTCATCTGCCTGATGGGCAACATCCTGTTCACCAGGGAACAGCATACCGAATGCGACCCCTTTTTTCATAACGCGCGCATATGTCCCTCCGCCTGTTGAAAGAGGCTTCGAGAAATCATTGCTGTATTTGCGATAAACTTGGAGCAATGTTTGTATCAATTCATCTTCCTCGCTTACATAATGCGGGATTGAATTGCTCACTACATCTAACGTAAAAGCTTCATGCTGTAATAATGCCTGTACTTTCGTTATTTTTTCTTCAAACGGATATGTCACGGAATAGCGCATACTTACTTCAATTGACGAACCGCGCTCATCAAAAGTTACGATTCCCGGATTTAATGTTGTCGGTCCTGACATCGCATCTTCAAATTGGAAGTCCAATGCTGTGCCGTAATGATCGTTGTCAAAAACACGGACAATAAAATCGACAAACGACTTACTCTGATTTGTCGTCACAACATTTTGTAAAAACTTCGCTAAATAAACCGCTGCATTTCGTCCTTTCTCTGGTTCCATTGCATGGGCTGATTTACCTTTTAAAACAATTATAATCCCATTATCGTTTTTAGTGAAAGTACCTTCAACGTCATTTTCTTTTAAATATTTCAGAAAATTCTCATTTGTGCTCTTTTCGGCATATTTTAAAGTAGCAGTTGCTTCATCCGGCACCATATTTGTTCGGTTACCTGCATAGAATGACAGTAATTGCTCATCGCTTGATCGTTTTTCTTTACCGGAAAACGTTAAATGGGCAATACCTTTCTCAGCGTTGATTAGCGGAAAGTCTGCATCAGGTGCAAAACCAATTGTCGGCATTTCTTCTTTTTCGAAGTAGCGTGTCACGCATTGGAAACCGCTTTCTTCATCTGTACCAATTATCATTCGTACTCGTTTTTTCAATGGGATTTTCGCATCGTGAATCAATTTCATCGCCAGCCAAGCCGCCATTGTTGGACCTTTGTCATCAATCGCACCACGACCAAATAATTTTCCGTCTGCCACTTGCCCTTCAAACGGAGGATATGTCCAACTAGCGACATCTCCGGCAGGTACAACATCGACATGGCAAAGCACACCGACAAGTTCTTCACCTTGGCCCATTTCAATATGGCCGGCCATATGATCCACGTTTTTTGTAGTCATCCCTTGCTCCACACCTTTTTGAAGCATAAATTCCAATGCTGCTTTCGGACCAGCACCGAAAGGCATTATATCAGAAAAATTATTTTCATCTTTTACACTTTCTATTTGAATCAATTGCTGCAATTCTTTTATAAGCTCTTCTTTTCTTTCCTGAGCCAGTTGTAACCAATCCATCACTACACCTCATTTTTATAATATTGTTATTGTACTCCTTCTTGTTAAAATTACAATAATCATTTGACTTTAATCGGCATCCTCTATTTCTAGGAATATTAAATATATGAATTTTCTGTAAAAATAGTGTTTTTCGTCTCTCATTTCTGGAAATCTGTTTGGTTTTCCGCTATAATGTATGTGTCAGAACATCAATTCTGACCAAACTTTCAGAAAAGGGGATGTCTAAGGCAAACTACTAAAGCCTAAGTGCACTCCGCACATATTTTGTCGTCCGCTAGTCTTATGCCATGAGAATTTAAGATCGAAGGAGTGGTTTTTAGAAATGAAGCCAACTACTGATAGAATGCTTAATCGTATTAAAGACGTGTATATGTTTATCCTCAATAAAGGAGAAGTGACTACACAGGATTTAGTCGAAGAGTTTAACATCACTCCTCGCACCATTCAAAGAGATTTGAATGTGTTAGCCTTCAATGACTTGGTAATGAGTCCAAGTCGGGGTAAATGGACAACGACGAAGAAAAAAGTAAAAATGACATCTTAGAATTTTGAAAGCGGCTGATTCTTATTTTGTGAGAAAGGACTAATTGTCCCAACATAACGTAAGGTGTCGATCAGTTACACATGAAATATTATGAACATTGCTGAGTCAGCAAGCGTTCACTTAGTTCTTGACACATAGAACTAAAAGAAGCGAATGCCTTTTCGTCGGGGCATTCGCTTTTCCTTTGTTTATTATTTTGTCGCCAACAGATCGAGTTCCTGTTCTGTCAGCTCCCGGTATTCACCTAATGCCAATTGTTCATCAAGCTGCAATGTTCCCATTGACAGACGCTTTAAATACGTAACCTTCTTGCCTACCGCCTCAAACATCCGCTTCACTTGATGGAATTTCCCTTCTTGGATCATCAGCTCAATTTCCGATTGCTCGCCAGACACTACTATTTTTAATTCTCCAGGCTTTGTATGATAACCATCTTCCAATGTTACACCTTGTGCGAAGGCTTCGATATCGGCTTCCGTTACAACTCCGTCAATTTTGGCGTAATACCATTTCGGAACATGCTTTTTAGGAGAAAGCAGATTATGTGCTAAATTGCCATCATTTGTAATGAGCAGCAGCCCTTCTGTATCTTTATCCAACCGGCCTACAGGGAATGGCTCAAAGTGCTGATAGGACGGATCCAGCAAATCAATGACCGTTTGATCGTAACGGTCTTCTGTAGCCGAAATGACACCCGGTGGTTTATTCATCATTAAATAAATAAACTCCACATACTCTACACGCTCGCCAAACACCGAAACATTTTGTTTTTCCGGATTGACATGCATTGCTGAATCTTTCACTGTAACACCATCCACTGTGACAGCTTTTTGCTTTAATAATAGTTTCACTTCTTTTCGCGAGCCGTAGCCCATATTAGCCAGTAATTTGTCTAAACGCATATAGTCCTCCATGAAAAAAGGGGACGCCTTCGTTACGACGTCCTCATTTTTATTTTACTAATCTTAATTTACGTGCAATTTTTGTAAACTTTTCACCTAATAATAATTGGGCTAACCCTAGTCGATAAGAAATCGCGCCATAAATAATGGCACCAACCCCTGCACAAATGATTGCATATAGAAGCGCTAATACTTTCGTAGAAGCCGGAGCAATCGCTGTTAAAACAATATGTGTGTTCCATACTGCTAACGCCATGACAATTGTCAAAATAATAATTAACAAAATACGGCGCAAAACTACTGTCGCATTGTAATTTGTCACTTTTTTTATGACAAAAATATTGATCGCGATTGTCGCTCCATAGCCAAGTGCTGTCGCTAAAATCGCACCATCAACCGACATAAGGTGAATAAGCGGTATATTTAGTATCGTTTTCGTAAGCAGGCCGACAAGTAAACTGAAGATGACCCATTTTTGGTAATTGACCCCTTGTAATATCGCGGCTGTTACAGTAAATAATGCAAAGAAAATGGCAAGCGGTGCGTAGTGGCTTAATACTTGTGTTCCCATTTCACTGTAGGAATAGAAGAAATGGTATAAATCTTCCGCTAAAATTGAAATTCCGATCGCTGCCGGTACAGTAATAAACAGCAGCACTTGGTACGTTTTATCCATCGAACTATGTACTTGCCGCAAATTACCTTCCGTATAAAATTTCGTGACAGTCGGAATGATTGCCATCGAAAAGCCTGTCGCCAAAACGACGGGAATCATAACAATTTTTTGCGTTAACAAGTTGAGCATTGTAAAGTATGCTTGGCTAATTTCTCCGGATATCCCGCTGGCAATCATCGCACGGTTAAATGTCAGCAAATCGACAAGTTGGAATAAGGAACTCCCCAATCCGACGAAAACAACGGGAATCGAATATTTAAAAATCTCTTTGTACATATCCGAATAAGGAAGTCTCTGTTCTCTCGGTGCTACAACCTGAACAGATTTAATCTCCGGACGCAGCTTTTTCCAAAAATAAAACAATGTTAAAAGTCCACCAAGTGCTCCAATAAATGCGGCAAATACTGAGAAATTAATTGCTGTAATCTCATCACCGTCCATAACTTTGACAACGATGAATGCCCCGCCTAATAAAAAGACGATACGCACTATTTGCTCGACCAGCTGAGAAACAGATGTCGGCAAATAATGTCCGTATCCTTGCAAGTAACCACGGACTAAACTCATAAACGGCACAACAATCAGTGCATAACTTACCCACTTGATGACATTCGCAACTTGCTCCACAGTAAATGTCTGTTCTTCACTATCAATCACAATATTTGCTAGCGGTGTTGCAAGCAGATTCATTAAAATAAACGCTACAATTCCTGTAAGCGTCATCAGTAATGCACCTGTTTTTACTAATCTGCGACCGGCATCAAAATCCCCGAGCGCATTATATTTCGATACGAATTTTGATACTGCAATCGGCAGTCCCGCAATGGCAATACTTAACATAATATTATAGGGGATGTAGGCGTAATTATATAAAGCAATATTATCTTCACCTACAATGGCGTAAAACGGGAAAATATAAACTAACCCTAAAAGCTTTGATAGAAACAATCCAATTGTTAATATGGCTGTTCCTTTCATTAATGAAGACATGAAATAACCTACCGTTCTATATGAAATTCTCTTTTAGTATAACAATTCACTTACAATACGATTTCGTAATGCAAGTTATTTATTTACATTATTTAACTTCCTTCTTGTGACGGTGTTCTCATTAAAAAGTTCCCGTACAATTCCTTTTACAAGTTTACATGTGAAAGTCCATTTACTCAAATAGTTTCTTCACTTCGTGTATAATAAGTAAGAGAAAAATCCGTTGAACGAAAAAATTATTGCAAAAGAAAGTGAGAAATTATCTATGTATGATGTAATTGTAATAGGAGGCGGTCCATCAGGATTGATGGCAGCAATTGCCGCAGCCGAGCAAAACAAAAAAGTGCTCCTGCTTGAAAAAGGCTCAAAACTAGGAAAGAAACTGGCCATTTCTGGCGGTGGACGCTGTAATGTAACAAATCGACTATCAGCGGAAGAAATCATTAAACATATTCCCGGCAATGGGCGCTTTTTATATAGTCCCTTTACCGTTTATAATAATGAAGATATTATTGCATTTTTTGAAGGACTTGGCGTGGCATTAAAAGAAGAGGATCACGGGCGTATGTTCCCAGTATCCGACCGCGCACAAGATGTTGTTGATGCACTTGTCAATGAAATGAAGCGATTAAAAGTAGAAGTCCGTTTGCACACGGCAGTTAATAAATTGTTAATGGACGATCAAAAAATATATGGTGTACGTTTGGAAAGCGGCGAAGAAATCCGTACAAATGCTGTTGTTGTCGCAGTCGGTGGTAAAGCTGTTCCTCAAACCGGCTCTACTGGTGATGGTTATCCATGGGCAGAACGGGCAGGCCACACGGTTACTACACTTTACCCGACAGAAGTTCCCGTTACATCAAAGGAACCCTTTATCCAATCACGTGAGCTACAAGGGTTGGCATTACGTGATGCCGCTGTTTCCGTTTTAAACAAAAAAGGAAAAGTTCTTGTAACACATCAGATGGATATGCTGTTTACACACTTTGGCTTAAGCGGTCCTGCCATTTTACGCTGCAGTCAGTTTATTGTAAAAGAGCAGTTGAAAACAGGGAGCGCGCCAGTACAAGTTCGTATTCAATCATTACCGCAGTACAACGAAGAAACATGCTTCCAAATGTTAAATAAAACAATCAAGGAAGAACCGAAAAAAGCGGTAAAAAACTTATGGAAATCACTCGTTCCAGAACGCTGGCTATTATTTTTAATGGAGCGTGCAGGTATTGACGCACAGTTAACAGGCATAGAATTATCTCAAGAGAAGATTCGCAATTTTGCACGCCAACTTGTCGCGTTTACGATGGACGTTCACGGTACCCAACCAATTGAAAAGGCATTTGTTACAGGAGGCGGGGTTTCGGTAAAAGAAATTGAACCAAAAACAATGGCCTCCAAGAAAAAACAGGGACTTTATTTCTGTGGTGAGATTTTAGATATTCACGGTTATACGGGGGGTTACAATATTACTTCTGCTCTCGTTACAGGACGAATTGCCGGTATGAGTGCGGGGCAACAGTAACGTTTCTGTTTTTAATCGTAAAAATACTAGAACTGCTCATCATTCCCTAGTATCATAAGAGGTATGTACACTCAGGAGGATACGGCACGATGAATAATAATTCTCAAAAAAACCAAACTATGCTTTATTTAGCATCTGATGAGCTCATGCAAACTCATTTAACCTGCACAAAAATAAGCAATCGTAATAAAGATGAATTTACCTTTTCCATTCGTGTTTTTTGCTATGTTGAAAAAAATAACTCCTATGCGAAAAGTGTTCCATTATATTTGATACTTGGCTTAAATAAACAAGGTGTTGGCATGTCTTTGGCTGTCGATTTGGTTAATATACCAAATGTTTGCCCGATGCAATTAAAAAAGATTATTGAGCATTTGCAAAAAAGTCCGGCACTATTGCTAATTGTATGTCAGCAGCTTGATAAAATTGCTTCTTCCTCATCAATTGAAGAGGCGGTGCAAGCAAAACTGGCAAAGCATTTCTTCATTGAAAATGCGCCGAAAGGGATTACAAGCTTTACGACTAACCGTCAGGCAAACGAACTGTACTGGCTCATGCAAAAAAACCAAATGATTTCTGATATGGATTCATTTAAATTAGATGGTGAAGGCGGGCATATTGCATTTACCGTCCAAATTGGCTTTAAACATGATTTTATTATGCAATGCTATGAAGTAGATTGCATGATGCATATGTTCAATGAAGACGAAAAGCTCGGCTATTATTTTGAGCTTTATCTGGATCAGGAAAATTACCATCATCAGCTACTATATGAAACGTTGCCGGATCAGTTCATGGACAACAAAACATTTTTAAATCAGGTTTTGGAAGAAATGAAAAAACGCAACGAAGAACAATATGACGATTACTTGCAAGATTTAATCGAAAAATTTACAGCGAGCATATAGAAAAGAGTCAATCCTCACAATAACAGGATTGACTCTTTTGTTTATACATATAAGTAAATTGCGAAGAACATCGCGACACTGCCGCCCATAACAAATAAGTGCCAAATTGCATGGTTGTATGGAATGCGGTCATTTTTGTAAAAGTAAGTGCCGACCGTATAGGACAGTCCACCCATTAATAATGTGGCAAAACCGGCGATGCCAATATGTGCGAATAACGGCTTGGCTACAAAAATAATGAGCCAGCCCATCCCGATGTAAACAAACAGCGATAGTAATTTAAAACGGTAAACAAAGAATTGTTTCAGTACAATACCGATTGTTGCTAAAATCCATTGAACCGCAAAAATTGTCCATCCCAATTTGCCGCCAATTGCGACTAATACGATTGGTGTATACGTACCTGCAATTAATAAAAAAATGGAGCTGTGATCGAGCTTTTTCAGAAATGTTTTATGTTTTGGCCATGAGTGATACATCGTTGAAGCGAAATACAGGCAGAACATTGAAATACCAAAAATAATATAGCTTACGAGCTCTAATGTTGTGCCTTGATGCTGGGCTTTGTTCACTAACAGCAAAGTTGCGGGAATCGTCAGCAATGCGGCAATCCCGTGTGTCAGCCCGTTCCAAAATTCTTCTTTTGTACTATATCCACTTTGTTCCATCATGATTTGTGTCATAAAGCCACCTCTTTCATTATTCAATTATAAAAAATTGTGTCTGTTTGTTATAGAAGAACTTGTCATGCTTTCCATATGATATTTATCATGGATTTGCTGGAAATCTAGGGAGGGCCTGTCCATTAAAGCTATACCCCCTTCTTTCACATAAAAAAACCCACTGGGAAAATTTTTTTCCAGTGAGTTATTGATAGTCTTATGCCTGGATATGGCGAGCGATTTTTTCTGTTAAGCGAGTCGTAACTTTCGGTAATAATACTTTAATAGCCGGATTCAATACTGCTCCAGAAAGACCTCCAGCAGTTACTTCTACCATACCTGTCATATATGTACCGCCATCTTTCGTCTCAGCTGTAAATTCGCCGCCGCCTTTAATATTATCCGATAGCCCAGTTATTTCAAATCTGATGTTAGAAGGCTCATTCATTTCGATAATTTTAATTTCGATTTCAACTTTTTTCTTTAAACCTTTAAAGTTTCCTTCGAATGTCCAATGTGATGTTTGGGCATCCAGTTCTTTATGTTCTTTGTACGCCGGAACTAATACAGCCCATTTTTCGATTTTACTTACGAAAGCCCATACTTGTTCCTGGCTAACTGGGATTTGTACTGAATGTGATGCTTGTGCCATGTTGTTACACTTCTTTCTTCAATTCATTAAATGTGACCATTTACTATTCTAGTATTACATAGAAATCGGTTACGCAACATAGTTATTTTTGCTTTTCATATGAAATCTAAATAAAAATACACGGTGGTTTTCCATATGAAAACACCGTGCATTAATTTTATTTGATTAATTATTTAACAACGATATTAACTAATTTACCTGGGATGACAATTACTTTCACAACTGTTTTCCCTTCGATAAATTCTTGTACTTTGCTGTCTGCTAAAGCAACTTTTTCTAAATCTTCCTTAGTAATATCTTTTGCAACCGTTACTTTTGCACGTACTTTACCTAAAACTTGTACAACAACTTCGATTTCATCGTCTACTAGTTTTGACTCATCGAATGTTGGCCATGTTGCATACGTAATTGTATCTTCATGTCCTAAAATTGACCAAAGCTCTTCAGCAATATGCGGTGCGATTGGCGATAAAAGTTTCACGAAGCCTTTTGCATATTCTGTTGGAATTACTTCCGCTTTGTAGCAATCATTAATGAATACCATCATTTGTGAAATTGCTGTGTTGAAGCGAATGCCTTCGTAGTCTTCCGTCACTTTTTTCACAGTTTGGTGATACACTTTTTCCAATATTGTGTCAGCAGAATCTTGAACTTTTGCAGCAAGCTTTCCTTCATCTGTGACGAATAGACGCCAAATACGATCTAGGAAACGACGTGCCCCGTCAAGACCGTTCGTGCTCCATGCTACAGAAGCTTCCAGTGGACCCATGAACATTTCGTATAAACGTAATGTATCAGCACCATGTGAAACGATAATGTCATCAGGGTTTACAACATTGCCTTTAGATTTAGACATTTTTTCATTGCCTTCACCTAGAATCATCCCTTGGTTAAATAACTTTTGGAACGGTTCCTTCGTATGAACAAGTCCTAAATCATAAAGCACTTTATGCCAGAAGCGTGCGTATAGTAAGTGAAGTACCGCGTGCTCTGCGCCACCGATATAAATATCGACTGGTAGCCAATGTTTTAATAGTTCCGGATCTGCAAGCGCCTGATCATTTTTCGGATCGATATAGCGCAGGAAGTACCATGATGAACCGGCCCATTGTGGCATTGTATTCGTTTCACGGCGTCCTTTTTTGCCTGTTACTGGATCAACTACATTCACCCATTCTTCAATATTTGCAAGTGGTGATTCACCAGTACCTGAAGGACGGATATTTGTTGTTTTCGGTAATTCCAATGGCAGTTCCTCTACAGGAATCGTAGTCATTGTGCCATCTTCCCAGTGAATTACTGGAATTGGTTCTCCCCAGTAGCGTTGACGGCTGAATAACCAGTCGCGTAAACGGTAAGTAATTTTCTTTTCCCCTACACCATTTTCCACTAACCATTCAATTGCCTTCGCAATACCGTCTGCTTTATTTAATCCGTTTAAGAAGTCCGAGTTAATATGCGCACCGTCACCAGTGAATGCTTCATTCTCAATGTCTCCGCCTTCAAGAACTGGAATGATTTCTAAATTGAACTCTTTTGCAAATTCATAGTCACGCTCATCATGTGCAGGAACAGCCATAATTGCACCAGTTCCGTATGTTGCCAATACATAATCCGCAATCCAGATCGGCACTTGTTTGCCGTTGATCGGGTTCACTGCATAAGCACCTGTGAATACACCTGTTTTTTCTTTTGCTAAGTCTGTACGTTCTAAATCAGATTTTAATGATACTTTTTCCAAGTATGCCTCTACTGCTTCTTTTTGCTCTGCAGTAGTAATGTCAGCTACTAATTTATGCTCTGGTGCTAATACACAGTATGTCGCGCCAAATAATGTATCCGGACGTGTTGTAAATACTTCGAAGTTTTTGTCTGTGCCAGCAACAGTGAATTTCACTTGTGCGCCTTCAGAACGGCCGATCCAGTTACGTTGCATTTCCTTAATTGATTCAGGCCAGTCAACATCAACTAAATCATCGACTAAACGGTCTGCATATTTTGTAATACGCAGTACCCATTGTCGCATCGGACGACGTACTACCGGGTGACCGCCACGCTCAGAAACTCCGTCGATTACTTCCTCGTTAGCAAGAACCGTACCTAATGCTTCACACCAGTTAACTGCCACTTCATCTACATACGCTAAATCCATTTCCACTAACTTAGTGAAAATCCATTGCGTCCATTTATAATAAGACGGGTCAGTTGTGTTAATTTCACGATCCCAGTCATAAGAGAAGCCTAGCTCGTTAATTTGACGTTTGAATGTCGCGATGTTTTTAGCTGTAAATTCAGCTGGGTCATTCCCTGTATCAAGTGCATATTGCTCTGCAGGTAAACCGAATGCATCCCAGCCCATTGGATGAAGGACATTGTAGCCTTGCATACGTTTAAAACGAGACAAAATATCTGTCGCTGTATAACCTTCAGGGTGTCCTACGTGCAGACCCGCACCTGATGGGTAAGGGAACATATCCAATGCATAAAACTTTGGCTTATCCATTTCATTTTCAGTTTTGAATGTTTTATTGACATCCCAAAACGTTTGCCACTTTTTCTCAATTTGCTGATGATTAAAACTCACAATAATTCCTCCTTTAAATATATTCTTGCTGTGGTTTATGTATTTTAGGCGTATCATCAATGATTTAACAGAATATTTAAAAAATAAAAAAATCCCGTCCCATCTTATGATAAGAAGGGACGAGAGATATTTTTTACTCCCGCGGTACCACCCAAATTAGTGACGCAGCACTCAGCTTCATTTCTTAACGCGAATACACGGCCATTAGCTACTATTACTTCACTAAAGCAAACTCCGAGGCGAGTTCAACTTGACACTTACCGGCTTCCACCTGCCGCCAGCTCTCTATAAAGTGTGTCCATTTACTATTCCTCATCACAGTCAATATTATTATTTCATTCATTTTAACGAATTCAACACAAAAGCACAAGTAACTGTTTTATGTTTGTTCTTTTCCTAGCGTACGATCAAAGACCAGACATGGAATAATGGCAACGATAATTAGTACCGATAATATAAGCATTAATATTTGCATGCCATATAAATCTACCATTAACCCGCCAAACACAGGCCCAATCATCCGCCCAATTGTCGATGCACTATTGACGAGCCCTTGATAAAAACCTTCTTGTCCATGAGGTGCCAGTTTATTGGCAATCATCGGAATGACCGGTGTGAAGAACACTTCCCCAAATGTCAAAATGACCATCGCTGCAGCAAACATCTTAAAGTCCTGGGCAAAATAAACGACGATATAAGATAGCGACATCAATATCAGCCCAAGCACCAGCTGATGCTTTATTTTGTTTTCCCAACGTGTAACAAGCGGACGGATAATCGGCTGAACAGCAACGATCATAAAGCCGTTGATTGTCCAGAGTAAACTGTATTCGGACAGGCTCATTCCTAATCCTTGTGTATAAGAAGAAATGGTCGCGCTCCATTGGGAGTAGCTTAACCAGCAGACGATTAAAGATATACTTAATATACTAAGCGCCACAATCGGCCCTCTGTTTCTTCTTTTTGTCTCATTACCTGAGAAAGGTTTTGTTGTCAGTCCCTTCATATCAAAACGCTTATATGTTGTGATGACAAGTACAAAAAATACAGCATAGAAAAATAGATTCGCACTAAATACATAGTCAAACTTAATATCGGCAACAATGCCAGCCAATGCCGGGCCGATCGCGACCCCTACGTTGTTTGCCAAAAAGATCGAGTTAAAAGCACGTCGACCTCCTTCTGGCCAGGCACTCCCTGCAATCGCATAAATCGCCGGGTACACAATCCCTCCACTAAAGCCCATCATCGTTAAAAATATGATGTATTGTGGCCAATCATGCCAAATCGTTAATAGTGTGATTGACAATAAATTGAATACAACCCCAATTAAAATTGCTTTATAGCCACCTAATTTATCAAATAAGTAACCGCCTACTAGATTGCCGAAAACACCTGCCAATGAATTTAACATAAGGACAATTCCAGCGGTAGTTAAGGATTTCCCTAAATGATCATGAATATAAATACTATTTAAAGGCCATAAAAACGAATTTCCGACCGTATTTACGAATGTACCAATAATTAATAGCCATACTTGTTTCGGCACTCACTTTCCTCCTTCAATATTTGCTCAATTTACTAGTTTATTCTTTAACAGGAATTTGTACAAGAAAAAGATTTCTATTAGGACACGATGTTCTGTCCATGTTAGAATAATACGTTAGAGGAGTGAACAAGGAATGACAGAAACAAATTTTCCTTTCCCGTCAGATGGGAAACGTTATTATACATGGAATCGCTATTTACGAAATGAATTCGGCAAGAAAGTATACAAAGTCGCTTTGGATGCAGGGTTTGATTGTCCAAACCGTGATGGGACAGTCGCTTTTGGCGGTTGTACATTTTGTTCAGCAGCTGGTTCTGGTGACTTTGCGGGCAGTAAAGTTGATCCGATTCCCGTACAGTTCGAAAAGATCAAAGCAAAAATGGAGAACAAATGGAAAGACGGCTTAACAATGGCCTACTTCCAAGCGTATACAAATACACACGCTCCACTTGAAGTATTAAAGGAAAAGTTCGAAGCAGCGCTAGCCTGTGAAGGAGTAATGGGCCTTTCAATCGCAACGCGTCCAGATTGCCTGCCGGACGAAGTTGTAGAATATTTGGCAGAGTTAAATGAACGCACGTATTTATGGGTAGAGCTGGGACTTCAAACGGTTCATGAAAAAACGGCCAATTTAATTAACCGTGCACATGATTATGCGACATATGTGGAAGGGGTTAATAAATTGCGCAAGCATGGCATTCGTGTCGTGACACATATTATTAACGGATTGCCTTTAGAGAATTACGATATGATGATGGAAACGGCCCGTGAAGTGGCAAAGCTCGATGTCCAAGGTATCAAAATCCATCTGCTGCACCTTTTAAAAGGAACACCGCTCGTGAAGCAATATGAAAAAGGTATGCTGGAGTTTATGGAAAAAGATGCTTATATTCAGCTTGTAGCAGATCAGCTTGAAATTATTCCACCTGAAATGATCGTCCACCGAATTACAGGTGATGGTCCAATCGATTTAATGATCGGCCCAATGTGGTCTGTCAACAAATGGGAAGTTTTGAATGGAATTGATGCAGAGTTGGAACGTAGAGGTTCTTATCAAGGGAAGTTTTATAAGGCGGAAGTGTCCAAATGAAATTAGAACGTGTTCTTCAATATGCCCAAACATTATTGGAAATGTCGGTTTCCGAGGGTGATATTGCGGTCGATGCAACAGCTGGAAATGGACATGATACTCTTTTTTTAGCAAATCTCGTTGGGGATGACGGCTATGTATATGCTTTTGATGTGCAAAAAGAAGCGGTTGATGCGACATTACACCGTCTGCTCGACAATGCACTCGAGCATCGGGCTATTGTTTTAAAAGACGGACATGAAAATGTAGCAAACTATATTCATAAACCCGTATCAGCAGCAATTTTCAATCTTGGCTATTTGCCCGGCAGCAATCATGAAATTGTGACAAAGCCGAATACTACGATCCAAGCGATCGAAAGTTTGTTAAAGCTGTTAAAAGTCGGAGGAATGATCGTTTTAGTCGTCTATCACGGTCACGAAGGCGGAAAAAACGAGCGCGATGAAGTGATCCGCTATGTAAGTGATTTACCGCAAAAACATGTACATGTTCTGCGCTATGAATTTATGAATCAGAAAAATGATCCTCCGTTTATCATTGCATTAGAAAAAGTAAAAGAATTTCCGATAGAGGGCTAAGTTTTCTTAGCTCTTTTTCATATCCTTAATGAGGTGAAATGATGCGTTTATGGCATACCGAGTTAATTCCCTTTATTCCGAAAAGTCAGCTGCTTGCCCAGTGGCGCGAGTTGAACAGCATTTTCGTGAAGGAAGACAAACATGTATTAATCAATTATATTTATGAATACCCAAAAGTGGATTTATATATTTATACGCAAATTGTTCTGAAGGAAATGCGCGCCAGAAACATTACAATTCGTACGATTGATAAGATGGATCGTTATTTTGCCGATTTTCGTTTGTCTGAAAATGAATACTATCCGCCATACAGCCGCCACCATAATGATGAGTATTTAACGATTTGCTACTATAATTTATATGAAAAATATATTCGCGGACAAAAAGATTTTACTACGGAACAATTTGAGGCACTACATCAGTATTATTCCATAAAAAAAGGAGCAGCTTTTTAACTAGCTGCTCCTTTTAATCTATTAATCTTTCTTATATGTCTCCCAGAAATCAGCATTTTTAATTCCGAGTTTTTTCGGATCAAATACTGGGTCTTTTCCTTCTTTTTTCTGTTGCTCATAATCCTTCAACGCAATGAGGGCAGGCTTCATAATGAATAATAGCATAATTACGTTAATCCAAACCGTTAATCCTAAACCAACGTCACCGAATGCCCAAGCTAAATCGGATGTTTTAACTGTTCCGTAAAATGCCGAAGCCAATAATATGAATTTCATTAACAATATCCCGATTCGTCTTGCCTTACCATTAAACATATACGAAACATTCGTTTCAGCAATATAGTAATATGCCATTAAAGTTGTAAAGGCAAAGAAGAACAATGCAATCGCTACAAACCCCGAACCAAAGTTATTTAAAGATGGGAACGCATCGTTTACCGCTGCTTGCGTAAAGCCTGAATACGTTATTGTCTCATCCATTTTTGCTTCGATCAGCGCTCCATCTTGGCTACCCTCATGGACATTGTATGTACCCATGAATAAAATCATCAATGCTGTTGCAGAACATACTAATAATGTATCAATATAAATTGATGCTGCCTGCACTAAACCTTGTTTTGCCGGATGTGATACTTCTGCAGCTGCCGCTGGATGTGCACCAGTACCCTGCCCTGCTTCGTTTGAATAGATAGCACGTTTTACACCCCAGAAAATAGCGCTACCAATCATCCCGCCAAATACCGCATCTGCCGCAAACGCACTGCGGAAAATTAATCCTAACACTTCAGGCACTGCTGTAATATTCATAATAATAATAATGCCGGCAACTAATAAATACGCTAATGCCATGAACGGAACTAAAATTTGTGCTGTGTTCGCAATACGTTTAACACCACCAAAAATAATGACCGCTAATAAAAGAATCGTAACTAAACCCGTAATCCATGGTTCGATACCGAATGCATTATCAACCGCACCTGCAATGGCATTCGCCTGAACACCAGGCATTAAAAAAGCAACAGATGCAATCATCGCAATTGCAAAAATAATACCTAATGCACGAATTCCTGTTGTTTTTTCAATGTAGAACGCCGGACCCCCGCGATATTGCCCATCTTTTTTCTCTTTGTAAATCTGAGCCAGCGTCGATTCCATGTACGCTGTTGATGCGCCGATAAATGCTGTAACCCACATCCAGAACACTGCTCCAGGACCACCAAAAGCAATTGCTGAAGCCGTCCCGACAATATTACCTGTACCGACACGACCCGACAGAGCAATCGACATGGCCTGGAATGAAGATACGCCAGCATCAGACTTTTCGCCTTTGAACATGAGTATGAACATGTCTTTAATTAACCGGACTTGCGCGAACTTTGTAAGGATAGAGAAAAACAGACCAACGATTAAAATACCATAAATCATGACAGGACCCCATAATATATTGTTGGCCCATCCTACAAAATCATTCAAAAAATCCATACTATACCCCCCTTGTTGAAATAATGTATTAATTTGAAATTTAGTATATTACAAATATTCAAAAATTTCGATATATTTTTTTACTGAGAATAAAATAAACCTAACAAAGTATGATTTTGTTAGGTTTATTTCTACTCTATTATATATCCTAAATCTCTTAAAACATTATTAATATAGTCTATTGTATATTGAAAGACATCTTCCCGTTCCACTTCAAAATAAAGGCTGTGGAGACAACCTTTCCATTGCTTATAGTGAAACTCGGAAAGCGTATGCTCTGTTATCCATTTCTTTGATGTACTAATGTCTGTAACTTTATCATTTTCACCCGTCATTAATAATACGGGGATATCCGGAAATTTCAATTCAGGGTTACGGATTGTCCGCGCCATTTGCTGCCAGTCGCGATACCATTTTACCGTCACCATACTCGTCAACGGTAATTGTTCTTTTAGCTCCATTAACACATCTGTGTTCCGTGTAAGATGGTGAGGCTCCAACTCATGTTTCAGCTTAACATTCGATGTAATGGCGCTGAAGCTTGATAAAGCATTCGACAATTTTCCCGGTGCCAGCTTTAAATTAAACCAGGGGGATGCTAAAACAACACCCGCACATTCTATTTTATTGTTCTGGAGTACATACGTAGCTATTGCAGCCCCTAGGCCATTTCCTACGATAAAAAGCGGTACGTTATATTCCAGTGCCACTTTCAATAATACTTTTGTATACTTATAATATTCTTTAAAATCCTCATCATGATACGTTGTATACTTTCCTTGCTCTCCATGTCCCGGTAAATCCCCCATTACAACATGAAAGTGTGAACTGCGGAATTTTTCGATTAACCATGCGTACCACCGATGATGTTCATATGCGCTATGAAGAATAACGACTACGGCTTTTGGTTGTTGCTCTGTTTCCCATTTCCACATGGCCAATACTCCTTACATATAAAATATTTTTATGACATAAACACGTGATCCTTAAAATCAGGAATGAATTTGCCGAGTATCAAAAAATTACGATATTGCACCTTCTTTAACATCGGCAACATTATATTACTATTTATTTGTATAATTATAATACATTCCGTTCTAAAAGAAATGTTAATTGAAAAATCTTCACGTTTTGTTACGATATCTATAGATTTATCTACAATTTTATAGAAGAAATGAGGAAATGCACATGATTTACCCTTATAAGGATAAAATACCAACGATTCACCCTTCTGCATTCATTGCAGACTATGCCACAATTACCGGTGATGTAACAATCGGTGCCGAAACTTCAATTTGGTTTAACACGGTAATTCGTGGCGATGTAAACAAAACTATAATTGGTGACCGTGTCAGTATCCAGGATTTGAGCTGCCTTCACCAAAGTCCCGCTGCCCCTCTCATTATTGAAGACGAAGTAACAGTAGGTCATCAAGTTACATTACATAGCTGTACAATTAAAAACCGCGCTTTAGTTGGTATGGGTTCCATCATACTGGACGGGGCCGTTATAGGCGAGGGTGCATTTATTGGTGCCGGCAGTCTTGTACCACCGGGAAAAGTGATTCCTCCCAATTGTTTAGCGATGGGTCGCCCAGCAAAAGTCGTACGTGAAGTGACAGCAGAAGATCGCGCAGATATGGATCGGATAATTTCTGAATATGTGGCAAAAGGGCAATACTATAAATCACTTCAAAAATAATTTAACAGTCATTCCCCTCTTTGAATCTTACAAATCTATACCTCATTAAAAAGAAATCTTATATGAGATCATAAAAAAGGAGCTATCCATTAAACTGGATGCTCCTTTTTATTATATTAAATTCCTGCTTTAGCTTTCAATTCAGCCGCTTTATCCGTACTTTCCCATGGCACATTTAAATCTGTGCGACCGAAATGTCCGTATGCTGCTGTTTGCTTATAAATCGGACGACGTAAATCAAGCATTTTAATAATGCCCGCAGGACGTAAATCAAATAGCTCACGTACCCAGTTCACGATTTTTGATTCTTCTACTTTTCCTGTACCGAATGTATCAACCGCGATTGATACAGGTTGTGCAACACCGATTGCATACGCCAGTTGCACTTCAGCACGGTCAGCTAGGCCAGCTGCTACAATGTTTTTAGCAACATAACGTGCTGCATATGCTGCAGAGCGGTCAACTTTTGTCGCATCCTTACCGGAGAATGCTCCGCCACCATGACGCGCATAGCCGCCGTAAGTATCAACAATAATTTTACGACCTGTAAGACCTGCATCCCCTTTAGGTCCGCCGATTACGAAACGACCTGTTGGGTTGATGAAGTATTTTGTTGCTTCATCCAATAATTGAGCAGGAACAACCGGTTTAATAACGTGCTCTTTAATATCTGTTTGAATTTGTTCTAATGTTGCTTCTTCATCATGCTGTGTTGAAATAACGATTGTATCCACACGAACAGGTTCATTGTTTTCATCATATTCGATTGTTACTTGTGTTTTACCATCCGGACGTAAATATTCCAATTCTCCTGATTTACGTACTTCTGTTAAACGACGTGCTAATTTATGAGCTAAAGAAATTGGCATCGGCATTAATTCCGGTGTTTCGTTACATGCATAGCCGAACATTAATCCTTGGTCGCCTGCACCGATTGCTTCCAGTTCATCATCTGTCATTGAACCTTCACGCGCTTCCAATGCTTGGTCAACACCTTGTGCAATGTCAGGTGATTGCTCTCCTACTGCTACTAGTACTGCAAGGTTTTCCGCATCAAAGCCGTACTTACCGCGTGTGTAGCCGATTTCTGCCACTGTATCGCGGATAATTCCTTTCATATCTACATAAGTAGAAGTTGTAATCTCACCAGATACTAATACTAAGCCTGTTGTTACCGTAGTTTCACAAGCTACACGTGCATTTGGATCTGCAGCTAAAATAGCGTCTAAAATGGCATCCGAAATTTGGTCACAAATTTTATCCGGATGTCCTTCCGTTACACTTTCTGATGTAAACAGTCGACGATTTGTCATGTCATTTCCTCCTAAATCACTTTGGCAATTGTTTTTTATTGATACGGTACTCATTACCCATGTCCGTTATATAAAGCAATTACGCAAATGCGTATCTACCTTTTAACGTCAAGCTATATTTGCTTTAACACGAGGGTCTGAAAGGCTGTAACTATATAATTTTCGCTCAGCACGAAATTGTAAAACAAAATAAAAAAAATCCTTTCTCTCATAGCCGTGTTCATCACACGTGAGGAAAGGATATTACGTTTCGTTACCTTTCACTCTTATCGTTCAAGGGAATTTTTGCCCTTGCATCAGGTTGGCACCAACACGTATAAAATATACGCAGGTTGCCGGGTTTCATAGGGCCTGCCCCTCCACCAGCTCGGGATAAGAGTATCCGTTCAATTAAACATCTTACGCAAAAAAACAAGTGCTGTCAACAAATTTTGACGTATTTCGCAATGTTTAAAATTCCGGAAAAAATAATTTGCAATTAGTATAGATTATTTCACTTAATGTGTTATACTATTTTTGAATTAGGAATCAACTCCCCTCTATAAGGGAATACTATAAAAAAGGATGGTATTTAATAGATGAATTCGGTAGAAATTGCTAACGAGCTGAAAGAACTTTTAAACGGGGAAAACATCAAAACTCAATTATCTGTTCCACAATTAGTTGAAAAAGCTACATCACGCGGAGAAGCCGTGCTGACTGTTGAAGGCGCATTACGTGCCCAAACAGGAAAATACACTGGCCGTTCTCCAAAAGATAAATATATAGTAAAAGAAGAAATTTGCAACAATAAAATCGATTGGGGCAAAGTTAACCGTCCGATTTCTGCAGAGGTATTTGATAAACTTTATGTGAAAGTTGTTAATTACTTAAAAGAACGTGACGAGTTATATGTATTCAACGGTTTTGCAGGTGCAGACAAAGAGTCTCAATTATCCATTAAAGTAATTAATGAATATGCTTGGCATAATCTATTCTGTCATCAATTGTTCATCCGCCCAACAGCAGACGAATTGGCTAAACATGTTGCCGAGTTTACAATCGTATCTGCGCCAAACTTCAAAGCAGATCCTGAAGTAGACGGTACAGGATCGGAAACATTCATTATAACATCTATTGAAAAGAAAATCATCTTAATCGGCGGAACTGAGTACGCAGGTGAAATGAAGAAGTCAATCTTCGGTATTATGAACTACTTATTGCCTGAACAAGGTATCTTCCCAATGCATTGCTCTGCAAATGTTGGTGAAGGTGGCGATGTTGCATTATTCTTCGGTCTATCTGGTACGGGAAAAACAACTTTATCTGCTGATAAAGATCGTAAATTAATCGGTGACGATGAGCACGGCTGGTCTGATAACGGCGTATTCAACATTGAAGGTGGATGCTATGCAAAAACAATCAACCTATCTGCTGAAAATGAGCCGGAAATTTATAATGCAATTCGCTTTGGTTCAGTACTGGAAAACGTTGCGGTAGATCCTGAAACACGCGAATGCGACTATGCTGACGGTTCATTAACAGAAAATACACGTGTCGCTTACCCAATCGACTATATCGACAATATTGTGTTACCATCAGTAGCAGGTCATCCAAATACAATCGTCTTCTTAACAGCCGATGCATTTGGTGTATTACCTCCTATTTCTAAATTGACAAAAGAGCAGGCAATGTATCACTTCCTAAGTGGTTTCACATCAAAACTTGCCGGCACAGAACGTGGTGTAACAGAGCCAGAACCAGTATTCTCTACATGCTTCGGTTCTCCATTCCTACCGCTTGCTGCAACAGTTTATGCAGAGCAATTAGGTAAGAAAATTGATGAGCATGGTTCACAAGTTTTCCTAGTAAACACTGGTTGGACTGGTGGCGAATATGGTGTAGGCAGCCGTATGAAGCTTTCTTATACACGTGCAATGGTTCGTGCTGCAATCGATGGTAAATTAAATAACGTTGAGACAACTCAAGATGCAGTATTTGGATTAAACATTCCAGTAGCCGTTGAAGGTGTACCATCTAGCGTATTAAATCCTCGTGATGCATGGGCAGATAAAGCTGCATATGACAAAAAATCTGCTGAACTTGCTGATCTGTTCAAAAATAACTTCACGAAATTCGAGAATGTTGATGAAGCAATCGTTCAAAAAGGCGGCCCATTAGTATAATTTACTAATTACCAACTTTATTCAATCAAAAATAAACAGCATTTTCCTCTATGGGGAAAATGCTGTTTTTACTTTGTATAAAATAAGGTTTTCCCTTATTAATTTTGTTTCCTAGTTCTGTCCAGACTTCTTACTTTCTTGGCGTTTCATCCAATCACATAAGTTTTTCACAGTGTCACGGTTCAAGTTTGGAGGATAGTGATGCTTTAATCCGGATGAGAACCATGTCTCAACAGATTTTCCTTCCTTTTTTAAGTACTGCTCTAGTTTATAGGCATGCTCAATATCCACATGCTGATCTTCTGTACCATGAATAATGAGTACCGGAGTTTGAAGTTTTTCGATTTCAAGTAGTGGTGTCCGGTCATCATAGTTTTCCGGTACTTTATTTGGTGTACCGCCAACAATCCTTTTCAAGCCGCGCCGCATATCCACCCGCTCCCAATATGTTGCTGTCGCATCCGATACACCTGCCCATGTTACGAGCGATTTAATATCATCACGTAAAATCGCTGTCCACAATACCATTAATCCACCACGGGAAAAACCATACAAATTCACTTTGTCCACTTGAATAAACTGCTTCAGTACTTCTATACCGTTAATTGCATCATAACGGTCATCACCAGCAAATTCATCCTTACCCTCTCCCCCGCGATTTCCGCGATAGTACGGAGCAAATACTACAAAGCCTTGCATCGCAAATTGGGCAATACGTGCCGGTCTCACCATACCGATTGATTGGAGCCCCCCACGCAAATATAAAAGCGCTTCATATGTACCAGCCGCTTTGGGACGTGCCAATAATCCTTTTACACGCAGGCCTTGTGACCAATACGTAATTTCATCTAATCGGATATGGGGATTCGGTGATGGGTAATTGCGTATCGAAAAAATCTTACCATTGTCGTTCATGATTTTTCACTTCCTGCAACATCTTTTTCATTCCTGCATCCCGCATATAGAAACTTAAATTCGGCTGCTTCCACAAATCCTCTTCTGTCAGCCATAACATGCCTTCTGTTTCATAATCTCCTGTAAAAGGTTCAATGTCCTTTACTTTGGCAGTAAAAACCGCTTTGCAAAAGGGAATGTCATCATGCACGATGTAGTAGGCAAACCATTTTACATCTTCTATTACAACATTTGCTTCTTCATAAACTTCACGGATAGCCGCTTGGTATAATGTCTCTCCAGGCTCCTGCTTGCCTCCGGGAAACTCAACACCACGACGGTGATGAATCGTACATAACCATTTCCCTTCATATTGTACAAGGGCCAATACATGCTTCGGTTCAACTTCGAAAGGACCTTCATCAAATCTTAAATCTACTTTTAAATTATTTTCATCGATAAATGTAAACATCTTTTCGCTCAACTCCTCTTATTAGTGTAACGAACAGATGTCTACGGTTCAATCAAATCGCCTAATTATCGAGTAAAGTATGGTAGTTGCTCGACGAACTTTTTCGCTTCCTCGTCTCCAAATTCATGTATCAGGGCATATACCTTTTTAAGTCGGTGGTCGATTTCATGATTTAATCTGTCCAAATGATATGGAATAAACGGCATATGTGCACGGAAAGCATTTGACGCTTCTAGATGTTGCATCTGATCGAACAGCTTCATAAATACACGGGCCTTTTGCGGTTCCATTTTTAAAACAAATTCATACGAAGATCCAGGATGCAAATTGCATGTTAAATTGGCAACGGATACATAAACATTATTTTTTTCCATTATTCTCACCTCATATTTAAGGTGGACTGCAATAAAATCATTTATACATCGGAAGCATATATCGTGCAGTCATTCCATCAAATGATCAATAAAAAAACGACCCCAAAACGGAGTCGTTTTATACAATATTAGTTGCCTAAATAAGCATTTAACATCCATGTATGCTTTTCAAGGCTTTGGAATTGAGCATTCAGTAAATCCTCTGTACGGTCATCGCCTTCTTCTGAAGCTGTTTCCATTGCCTTATTTAAAGCTCCCATAATTGTTTTGAAGTCTTCGATTAATCTAGAAACCATTTCCTCTGTTTCTTCTTTTCCTGAAGCCTCTTCAATTAGAGAAAGCTCTAAATGTTCCTTTAATGTTGCTACAGGCTTGCCGCCCTTCGTTAAAATACGTTCTGCAATTTCATCTAAATTTAAAGTTACTTCGTTGTAAAGCTCTTCAAATTTGACGTGTAATGTAAAGAATGATGGTCCGTTTACATACCAGTGGTAATTATGTAACTTCGTGTACATTACCGACCATGTTGCTACTAAATCATTTAATTGTGTGTTTAATTGTTTCTTTGCCATTTGTCCTTCACCTCATAAATTATATTTAAAACTTCGATAACGAAATTTTAATCCTGATATAAAATCTTTCTATTGCTTATATTTTTAGAAATGTATCATTGCTTGTATTATATCCGTTATCCGACTTCTTAAAACATTTAGTTCAATCAATCTTCACACTCACCGCAGTTTTTTCCTGTAAAATGGAAAGATGAGGTGAAAAAAATGAGCTTACCTATTGTATTGATTATTATCTTAACGATAATGAGTATTTTTGCATTCTCTATTATTTTACTTGCCCGGAAAAACAGCGTATCATTAAAGCAAACCGTTGATTCCAAACCAATTCGGACTTATAAAAATGGAGAGCAAAATCAGGAATGAAAAAACTATTTATAGGATTAATTCGTCTTTACCAAAAATATATTTCGCCTATGACGCCACCATCTTGCCGGTTCCACCCGACTTGTTCGAGCTATGGAATTGAAGCAATTCAAAAACATGGTGCAATAAAAGGATCGATCATGACGCTCATTCGAATCATAAAATGTCAGCCGCTTCATCCTGGTGGCTTCGATCCTGTTCCAGAAAAATGGCCTTCGAAAAAAAAATAACTTTCGAAGGCTTTTTTTATTGTTTTTTTTTATTAAATCCTGTATGATTTAAAATGTTCAAAAATACAAATCGTAATAATTACTATTTAAGGAGATTCAATTAATGAAAAAATGGTTTTCAATCATTTCGATGTTTACACTTGTTTTATTATTAGCTGCCTGCAATGCAGATGATACGAAAAAAGACACAAACGAATCACAGCAAAAGGAAGATGCCCTTTCTGTTTATACAACCGTTTACCCATTGCAGTATTTCACGGAACAAATCGGTGGAGAGTTTGTTGATGTTTCTTCCATTTATCCTGCAGGTGCAAATGAACATTCGTTTGAACCAACTCAAAAAGATATGATGGCGTTAGCAGATGCAGATTTATTTTTCTACATTGGTCTTGGTTTAGAAGGTTTTGTTGAAAATGCGCAAAAGACTTTGGCAAATGAAGACGTAAAATTAGTTGCTACTGCTGCCAATGTAACGGAAGATCAGCTTCATATTTCCACAGGACATACACACGCTGAGCATGAGGAGCATGAGGAACATGATGACCACGGACATGAAGAAGAACACGCACACGAAGAACACGATGCCCATGTATGGTTATCCCCAATTATTTCACAGCAGTTAGCTTTAACGATTAAAGATGAACTAGTTAAAGCCTTACCGGAACACGAAGCAACATTCAATTCAAACTACGAGCAATTAGTAACAGATCTTGCGGCATTGCACTCAGACTTTGAAGAAATGGCTGCAACTACTACGAAAAAAACATTCTTTGTATCGCATGCAGCATTCGGCTACATTGCGGGACATTACGGCTTCAATCAAGTACCTGTAGCTGGTTTAAATTCGCAAAGTGAGCCTTCACAAAAGGAATTAACGGCAATAGTTGATTTAGCAAATAAAGAAAATATCCAGTATATTTTCTTTGAACAAAACGTTTCTTCAAAATTAACGGAAATTATTCAAAAGGAAGTTAATGCAGAAACGTTAACATTGCATAATTTAAGTGTTTTAACGAAGGAAGATATCCAAAACAATGAAGACTACTTTACGTTAATGCGTAAAAATATGGATGTTCTCAAGCAAGCTTTGAGCAATTAATTATATAAAAAGGTCCAAGCATAATGAATGCTTGGACCTTCTTTATCTCCTCATCACTCTTCCAGCAGTTGCATCAACTTTCTTCTTAGCAGTTTATTGGAACCGCTTCGAGGTAAATGACTGACGAAGTGAACATGTTTCGGAACTTTATAATTTGCTAAGTGCTGTTTGCAAAATCCAATGATTTCTTGATCTGTCATCTGTTCTTTTGCAACAATAAAGGCAACAGGGACTTGCCCCCATTTGTCATGCTCCATACCGCAAACACCCGCCTCTTTTACGTTCGGGTGACCGAGCAATAAATTTTCAATTTCAGCCGGATAAATATTTTCTCCGCCTGAAATAATTAAATCACTGCGACGATCAACGACAAATAGATACCCTTGTTCATCCAAATAACCAACATCTCCTGTATGAAGCCAGCCATTGATGGTTGTCGGTTTGTCTTTAAAGCGGCCAATATATTTCGGCGTGACATGAGGTCCGCGGATTAATATTTCACCAATGGACTCCCCGTCTTTTGCATCAATTTTAATTTCATTGAAAAACAGCGGCTTACCGGCAGATCCGATATGTGTCATTGCATCCTCGTTTGCCAGTGTAGCGGTTTGCGAAGACGTTTCTGTCATACCGTAAGTTTGGGCAACACGCAAGTCCAGTTCTTCTGAACGTTTTAAATAATCGATCGGTACTGGACCGCCACCTGCTAATGCGACTGTGAAATTGGGATGTGCTTTTTTACCAGCCTGCTCCATTTCGGAAAGTATATTTTCGAGGATGACCGAAACGACTGACATTTTCGTAACGGTACCTTCCATAATTTCCTGTGCACATTTTTTAGCATCAAATTTTTCATATAAACGTATTTTCATCCCATATAGCAATGAACGGACGACAATCGAAAAACCACTTATATGAAAAATTGGAACAGTACAAAGCCATGTATCCTTCTCTGAAATGCCTAAATTCAATGCTGAGCTGATTGCACTTGAACTATGGTTTGAAACGGTTTGGCAAACTCCCTTCGGAAATCCGGTCGTCCCGGATGTATACATAATCGTCAGAGCAAAATCCTCATTCCACTGTGCTGCAATATCATATTCAGACTCCGTTGTCTTATAAAGCTTCGAAAATGGGATGATTCGGTCATCATCAGGAAGTTTGACAAGCTCTTCATCTGCGACTAATATCGCATCTACTTCAGCATCTTCAACTTGATACGAAAGCTCCTGCTTTGCCAATCTGCCATTCAGCAGTACCATTTCGCATTGTGCTTGCATACATGCATACAGCAGTTCGATTAAAGGCGGTGTAGATGGTGCTAAAATAGCCACCCGTTTTCCATTCGTTAAACGTAGTGTATTTAATTTATAAGCTAACCTAACAGACTGTAAATAAAGCTCGTTAAACGTCCATTGCTCGTCATGAAAGCTCAGTGCAACCCGATTCGGTGTTAAATAGGCTCGTTGCTTGATCCAGTTTGGCTGCATCCTTTTTCCCTCCTATCGTAAAGAAAAGGGATGTCCAAAGTTTTCGGACATCCCTTTTGAATTATTATAACGAACAAATCAAGGGAAACGTGGGAATTGACCGAAGTCTGGTTTACGTTTCTCTTTAAATGCATCGCGGCCTTCTTTTGCTTCATCTGTTGTGTAGTATAGAAGTGTCGCATCACCAGCAAGTTGTTGGATACCAGCTAAGCCGTCTGTATCTGCATTCATTGCAGCTTTTAAGAAACGTAATGCTGTTGGAGACATTTCAAGCATCTCTTCACACCATTTTACTGTTTCATCTTCTAATTGCTCATATGGTACTACTGTGTTTACTAAGCCCATTTCAAGTGCTTGCTGCGCATCGTATTGACGGCATAAGTACCAGATTTCACGAGCTTTTTTGTGTCCTACGATACGTGCTAAGTAACCTGAGCCGTAACCAGCATCGAATGAACCGACTTTAGGTCCTGTTTGACCGAAACGTGCATTTTCTGCAGCGATTGTTAAGTCACATACAACGTGCAATACGTGCCCGCCGCCGATTGCATAACCTGCTACCATCGCTACAACCGGTTTAGGAATTTTACGGATTAACGTTTGTAAGTCTAATACGTTTAAGCGAGGAATTTGGTCATCGCCTACATAACCGCCATGACCGCGTACTTTTTGGTCGCCGCCAGAGCAGAATGCATGCTCGCCCTCACCTGTTAGAATAATTACACCAACACGCTCATCATCACGAGCACGTGTGAATGCATCGATCATTTCCGCTGTTGTTTTTGGACGGAAAGCGTTGCGAACTTCTGGACGGTTAATCGTAATTTTTGCGATCCCGTTATAATATTCATACTTAATATCTTCGTAAGTATGTAAAGATGTCCATAGACGTTGCTTTGTCATATATTTTGCCTCCTATTTCGGTTATGAAATCGTTTCCTTTACTATTGTAGCAAACTTTGTCGGATTTTCCACATGAATTGCGTGGCCAACTGCTGGAATTATAAGATGATTTGCTTTTTTCATATACTCTTGCATTTCAATGTTTAATTGAATGAATTTTCCATCAAGCTGTCCGGTAACAAGTGTCACAGGCATCGTTAATGTATTAAGCTTACCCCAAAGTTCCGGCATTACACCTGTCCCCATCCCGCGCAGACTGTTTGCAAGACCGATTTCACTTTGCTGCATTCGCTCTGTTCGAATTTCCTGCTGTACTACTGCAGGAAGACTTTTTTGAGAAGCAAATAGCGGTATATTTTCCCACTTGGTTACGAATGATTCAATCCCATTCGCGAGTATCTTTTCAGCGAGTGTATCATCCGCCTGCTTTCGTATACTACGCTCCTGGTCATCTTTTAAACCCGGAGAAGCACTTTCCAACAGTAAATGCTCGATTGCAGCCGGGTAGCGAACTGCATAGCTTAATGCTACACGCCCCCCCATCGAATAGCCTACCAGCGAGAAAGTATCAAGCTGTAAGTGATGGAAAAGTTCATGCAGCAGTTCCACTTGAAAATCCATAGAGTAAAATTCAACAGTAGCCGGTGCCGCTGTTTTACCGTGTCCGATTAAATCAACGGCAATACATCTGATGTTTGACGGCAGTTGCGAAACTATCTTTTTCCAAGTATTTGTGCTCCCAGTAAAACCGTGGAGAAATACAATTGTCTGAGTTGCCTGTTCATTCCACTGTTCTATATTTACATCCTGGCCTTTTACAGTGAATCGAGCCATTGTTCCATCACCTCATGAATACGCGCCCATAACTCACGGTGCTGCTTTACATTCTCATCACGATCTGTGAAAGCTTCGATTAGTTTAATCGGTGTTTGTTTATCTGCTATTAATGCATTCTTAAATTGTTCCAATGATGTGGCTTTTTCGTAATCCAGCTCATACATTTTGGCCATTTGTTCAAATGTCAATGCAGTCGGTGTACCGAAGAGATCTTCATAATGCTCTTCTACCTTCGATTGCGGTAAATAAGAGAAAATGCCGCCACCGTCATTATTCATGACAATTACCGTTAAATCACATTCCTGATAACGGCTTGCAACAAATGCATTTGCATCATGTAAAAATGCCAGATCACCAATTAATAAATACGTTTTGCGGTTTTTGCGACCATTACTGAAACCAAGTGCTGTAGATGTTACCCCATCAATTCCATTTGCTCCGCGGTTTGCAAAAATTTGAACAGGGCGATTTTGTGTAAGTAAAAACGTATCAATATCACGTATTGGCATACTGCTGCTGACATAAATGTCGGCGTCTTCCTCAATACTTGTCAGGAATGCCTGTACCATTGCTCCTTCATCATCAGCAAATTGACTGTACTTTTCAATGACATCAGCTGCAAGTAAATCTGCCATTTTCCAAAATTGAACGTACGCCATTTCTGCTTGAGAATTTGCTAATTTCAGCTCCGATAGCCATTCTCCAGGTAACGCATGAATGAAATGTGTCGACATATGAGTAGAATCTCTAAACATCGGATCTTCATCGATAACAATATAGCTTTGCGGATTTGCCTGTACGATAAACTGCATTAAAAATTTTGATACAGGCTGTGCACCGAATCGAATGACCGTTTGTGGTCGGACATTTCTTTTGAAGCGTTCATTTTTCATCAATGTATCATATGTAGAAATCGCATATATTTGGCAATCTTCCGGTATTTCTGTGCGCAGGTTCGATAAGCTTTCAATCATTACCGGCCATTTCACTTCACGAATAAAATCCCATAAATATTCTGTGTTCGTTCCTAGCGGCAATTCCCCTACAATCAGAATTCCTGTCGTTGTTTGTTCGATGATTGCTGTCAGCTCTGCCACCGCTTGTTTAGCAGGCTGAAGCTCATTTGTATAGCTTTTAATAAAGCTTGAAACCGGCAATTTATCGGTAAAGTCAATGATTAGCGGTTCACGGAACGGTATATTTAGATGAACAGGTCCAAACGGTGCGGTCGTTGCAATGTTTACCGCACGCACTGTGTGTCGTTCGATAAACGGAATCGTTTGCGGTGCCTCATCCGGAATCGGGAATTCTGCCGACCATTTAACATTATCGCCGTATAGCCGTACTTGATTGATCGTCTGTGGTGCTCCTACTTCGCGCAATTCATGCGGACGGTCTGCTGTTAAAACAATTAACGGTACACGTGCATATTTTGCTTCGACAATGGCAGGATAGTAATTGGCCGCTGCTGTTCCTGATGTACATACAAGCACGACTGGTTTCGCAGTTGATTTAGCTAAGCCTAGCGCGTAAAAGGCTGCCGCTCTTTCATCGACTTGACGATGCATTACAATTTCCTTTGTCGAGGCAAATGCATAGGCAAGCGGTGTAGAGCGAGAGCCGGGACTTACGACAACCTGCTCTACACCAGAAGCTACTAACGCTGACACAATTGTATAAACATATTTGGATAGTACTTCACGTTCATTCATGTAATTGGCCTCCTAAAGCTCGAAGCATTGGACGGAATTTAACGAGTGTCTCTTCATATTCCGATTGTGCTTCCGAATCTTCGACAATTCCTCCGCCTGCATATAAATACGCTTTATCCTGTACTAATGCTGCCGAGCGAATCGCTACCGCAAACTCGCCATTTCCGTCAGCATCGAGCCAGCCGATTGGCGCTGCATACAGCCCTCGGTTCATCGGTTCATATGTCCGGATTATTTCCATTGCCTGTTCACGCGGAACTCCGCCTAAAGCAGGTGTTGGATGCAAATGTTTCACAAGCTGCAAAATTGTTGCATCTTCATTTAACTGTCCTTCAACAGGTGTATATAAATGCTGAATATCACGGATTTTTAATAACTTCGGTCCATGAGGTACCTTTACTTTTGAACAATTCTTTTTGAAGGTATCAGTAATCATCTCAACAACATAGTGATGCTCACCAAGGTTCTTCAAATCGCTCAGCAACGTTCTTCCAAGTTCCTCATCGGCTTCAGCTGTTGTTCCGCGCTTAATCGAACCTGCCACACATGAAGAATAGGCACGTCCGTTGTCTACCTTTACTAACCGTTCCGGTGATGCGCCGTAAAACAGTAAGTCACCATGCTCTAAGCCAAACAAATAACTTTCTGGCTGCTCATGTACGACATGCGACAAAATTTGCGGAGAAGTGATCGTTTCCTTAAATTGCAATGCTAAAGATCGTGCAATGACAACCTTTTGCGCTTCATTTGCTTTGATTAAGCTCGTTACCTTATTGATGGAATTCAAATATTCCTGCTTATACGGTTCCATATAGCTTGTCATCGTCGGCTTCGCATAAGTTTTAACTTCCTTCACTTGGGCTGCATGAATAAGCTCGTCACGTTCTTTACGAAGTGCTTCAAACGTTGTTGCGCTGTTTTCCTCGTCCGTAATATAGTTTATTGTGACATAAGCTTTATCATTGCGAATAACTAACTGATGTGTTGCGACAGTAAAGTAGCTTTGCGGGAAGTTTGTCCATTCTGCTGAAACTTCATTTTGCGGATCAAAAGTAAAGCCGCCAAAAAGGATTGGCTGCAGATGCTGATCTTCCTCTATTATCTGACTCGTCAGTTTCTTCCATTCATGTTCTACTAAATCGAAACGAGCGTCAGACGCATTGTTTGCAATTGTATAGGCATGTCCTAAACCAACCAATGTAAATGTTTTTTCACGATTTTGCCAGTAGTTTCGTTTTCCTTTATATTTCGATTCGCCTGCCGCAAAAAATGCCAATGCGGACAAACGGCTTACTTCGATTGTTTCCATATAAAAAATTTGCTTTGAATTTGAGCCTACTTCTATTTCAGTGGCGTTGTACCACTTGTGTTGCATGAAAATTCCCTCCGTCATGTTGCAAATTCACTAAGTATGATGCAAGTATAGCGTTATTTTAATACGTGCCTGAATTTTTATATAATTTGCTCATTTTTTTTGCGTTCGCACTGTAAATAATACCTACCTATCATAACATTTTTCGAGCAAACGTTACATGTATTGTCCCTTCACTCTGTTCAATTTGTTTTATTTGCATTACAATAGTTTAGATAATTGTATTTAGTTAGGAGCGTTTTTTTATGACAAAAGTCGTTGAAGCGGACAAGGGATTTAAAGTTTGGTGGCATTTAACACGTCCCCACACATTAACAGCTTCATTTGTACCGGTATTATTAGGTACGTCGATGGCACTTTCAATAAATCATGAAACAGTTCATTTTGGCTTATTTTTTGCAATGCTGATTGCCAGTATGCTAATACAGGCTGCAACAAATATGTTCAATGAATATTATGATTATAAACTTGGCCTGGATAATGAAAACTCCGTCGGTATTGGTGGCACAATCGTCCGACATGGTGTAGCACCAAAAACAATTATGGCTATTGCGCTAAGCTTTTATGGCATTGCAATGCTATTAGGTGTTTACATATGTGCCATGACATCCTGGTGGCTAGTTGCTGTCGGACTTGTATGTATGCTGATTGGCTATTTGTATACTGGAGGACCGTACCCGATTGCTTATTCACCATTCGGGGAGTTAGTTTCAGGGGCAGTAATGGGTATGGGTATTGTTCTAATTGCCTTCTTTATTCAAACAGGTGATGTGACAGCTGATGCTGTAATTATCTCTGTGCCGAGTATGATTCTAGTTGGGGCAATCATGCTTTCTAATAATATCCGGGATATTGTAGGAGATACTGAAGGCGGGCGTAAAACAATGGCTATATTGGTTGGCCGACATAACGCTGTTACAGTACTTGCTGGTTTCTTTATTGTTTCGTATATTTGGATTGCTGGCCTTGTAATTCTAGGTCATTTGACACCATGGGCACTGCTTGTATTATTAAGTGTGAAAAAACCGATTGAAGCGATTAAATTATTCAGAGCAAAAGAAAAACCGCTCGAAGTAATGCCGGCCATGAAATATACAGCCCAAACAAACACGATTTTCGGTTTCTTGTTGGCTGTTGGTTTATTAGTTTCATATTTCATTTAAAACTAAAAGAGGTATGTTGAATAATCAACATACCTCTTTTACTATTCCATAACCTCATCAACATGATCAATACATGTTAAAGCTGTCGGAATTGCTTCTAAACGCTCAAAAGGAATCTCTTTCCCGCATACGATACATTCCCCGTATGTGCCTTCATCCATTGCATTTAAAGCTGTTTGAATTCTTTCAATTTCATCTTCTTTCAATTCATTTAGTGTTTTTTCGGTAACAATTGTCGTTAAATCGGTCGCTGCATCTGCTGGATGATTGTCAACTGCAGTTATTTCTGTATCTTCAACAGCTGGTTCTTCATTAACATGCTCCTGCAAAGTTGCAAGCTCCTCTTCTAAAATACTACGTAAATGGTGTAATTGATTGATATCCATATAAAATCCCCCTTTTTCCATTAATAAAATATTACCTATATGAGGATTTTTAAACATCTTTTCTTATTTATTTGCTGCATAAGCAACGATTACATCATGCAAAAATTGTGTAGCACCTTGCCCTACCCGGTCATCATAGTAAGCAGTAAACCGTTCATCACTCAAATACATTTGTGCAAGGCCTATATGTGCTTCCTTTGTATATTTTGCCCACGAAAAGCTTAGCCAGCGTTTATGAAGTTCCGCTGCTTCCATCGCAACCACTGAAAATTCATCTCCGGACGCCATTGCTTCTTTTAATCGTTCAAACAGTTGTTGTTCCAATTGCTGCATTGCATTATATTGCTCTTCAGTCATCTCTTTAAATTTTTTATTGCTCGCTTCCACTTTAGCTTCACCGTATTTATTACGTATTTCCTCACCGTAGCTCTTTTCATTTTCTTCGATTAGATTGTTTTTAAACACGTCAAATTTCTGCTCATTTGTCATCTTAAGTTCCCCTTCCATCGTTTGGATTGTTTGTTCTATCGTTTTCAGTAAGTCATCAATATGTCGTCTTTTCTTTAGTAATAGCTCGGATTGTTTTTTTAGCTCTTCTTTTACTTCATAATCTGGATGATCGAGCAGTTTTTTTATTTCCTCTAACTTAAAATCCAGCTCCCGGTAAAAAAGTATTTGCTGTAACCGGTCAATATCTTTTTGACTATATTTTCGGTAGCCATTTTCTGCAATCGTAGAAGGCATCAGCAAACCGATTTCATCGTAATATCGTAGTGTGCGTGCACTCACACCAGATAGCTTGACTAGTTCGTTTATTAACAATTGATCACCTCCTAATTAGTACTATAAAGGTTGACGTAACGTGAAGGTCAATAGATATTATAAAAAAAGAAGCTAACCTAAGTTTTTTCAGGTTGCTTCAATTAATATCTTTTCCAATCTCGGGATAAACTCGTGCAAATAGCTTTCAGGTAATGCTGACATTTGTTCTAATCCGATCTGTTTCACTTCATAATGACGTATATCATTTTCGTATTTATAACCGGATACTTCAATTTCCTTTATTTTATGATTCGCAAGCAATATAAACTGTTTTAAGTTAGCAGAGTATATACCATCCAGTTCTTCTCTTTGAATTGAAAACTTCTCAAGACCGCCTGTTAATTCATAAACAAATACATTTGCAAACTCATAATCCTTTATTTTTTCATTATCTATACTGTACGGAATGACTCCAAGTGACGTTAATTGCGAAAACATGACCTTAACCCCTACTTCTTCCTCTAATTCGCGTATACCATCTTCAATCGTCTCCGTTGCCAGTATATGACCAGCTGCCGTAATATCAAATTGGTTTGGATAATCCTTTTTATTTTTGCTACGCAGCTGTAAATAAATACGCCATTCAGAATCTACTTTTTCAATAATCCAGCAATGAAACACTTCATGCCAATAACCTTTTGCATGAACGAGATGACGTTGTTCAATGCCCGTTTCCTTATAAAATTGATCAAATACTTTTAAACGTTCATTCATAAGCTCTTCTCCCTTTTATACAAAAAAACGCCAAGTACATTGTAACAGTACTTAGCGTTTTACGTCTTCCTATGTATGACCCGTACGGGATTCGAACCCGTGTTACCGCCGTGAAAGGGCGGTGTCTTAACCACTTGACCAACGGGCCGATGGCGGAGACAGAGGGATTTGAACCCTCGCGCCGCTTACGCGACCTACACCCTTAGCAGGGGCGCCTCTTCAGCCTCTTGAGTATGTCCCCAAAAATAGAAAAATGGCTCCGAAGGCAGGACTCGAACCTGCGACCTGCCGGTTAACAGCCGGATGCTCTACCAACTGAGCTACTTCGGAATAATACTATGGTGGGCCTAAATGGACTCGAACCATCGACCTCACGCTTATCAGGCGTGCGCTCTAACCAGCTGAGCTATAGGCCCTATTTAAAAACTGGAGCGGGTGATCGGAATCGAACCGACAACATCAGCTTGGAAGGCTGAGGTTTTACCACTAAACTACACCCGCATATGGTGGGTTTGGACGGAATCGAACCGCCGACACTTAGAGCTTCAATCTAATGCTCTACCAACTGAGCTACAAACCCACAAATGGCGGTCCCGACCGGGATCGAACCGGCGATCTCCTGCGTGACAGGCAGGCATGTTAACCGCTACACCACGGGACCATTTGGTTGCGGGGGCAGGACTTGAACCTGCGACCTTCGGGTTATGAGCCCGACGAGCTACCACTGCTCCACCCCGCGATAATATTATGTTTGAACCTGTTTTAAGTACCCAGTTTGTAAAAATGGAGGAGGTAGAGGGATTCGAACCCCCGCGCGGTGTTACCCGCCTGTCGGTTTTCAAGACCGATCCCTTCAGCCAGACTTGGGTATACCTCCGTTATATTTAATACGTTAACTGGTGGACCTTACAGGACTCGAACCTGTGACCGGACGGTTATGAGCCGTCTGCTCTAACCAACTGAGCTAAAGGTCCTTTAAGATGGCGGCAGAGGGAGTCGAACCCACGACCTTTCGGGTATGAACCGAGTGCTCTAGCCAACTGAGCTACACCGCCAGGATCTTTATTTTGGTTACAAATTATGGTGGAGCCTAGCGGGATCGAACCGCTGACCTCCTGCGTGCAAGGCAGGCGCTCTCCCAGCTGAGCTAAGGCCCCATAAATGATGGTCGGAATGACAGGATTCGAACCTACGACCCCTTGGTCCCAAACCAAGTGCTCTACCAAGCTGAGCTACATTCCGAAATAATATGGCGCGCCCGGCAGGAGTCGAACCCACAACCTTCTGATCCGTAGTCAGACGCTCTATCCAATTGAGCTACGGGCGCATATGTTTATTTAAAAGATGGTGCCGAGGGCCGGAATCGAACCGGCACGGTGATCACTCACCGCAGGATTTTAAGTCCTGTGCGTCTGCCAGTTCCGCCACCCCGGCATTTTTTGGAGCGGAAGACGAGGTTCGAACTCGCGACCCCCACCTTGGCAAGGTGGTGTTCTACCACTGAACTACTTCCGCAAAATGCTTAAGATATTTTTACTCTGACAGTAATATGAAATTAAATGGTGCGGGTGAAGGGAGTCGAACCCCCACGCCTTGCGGCGCTAGATCCTAAGTCTAGTGCGTCTGCCAATTCCGCCACACCCGCTAAGCAGTATATAAACTGGTGAGCCATGAAGGACTCGAACCTTCGACCCTCTGATTAAAAGTCAGATGCTCTACCAACTGAGCTAATGGCTCTCTAAATGGTGCCGGCGAAAGGAGTCGAACCCTCGACCTACTGATTACAAGTCAGTTGCTCTACCAACTGAGCTACACCGGCATTTAGAAATGGTGGAGGATGACGGGCTCGAACCGCCGACCCCCTGCTTGTAAGGCAGGTGCTCTCCCAGCTGAGCTAATCCTCCAATGGGTATTTGCTGATTACACTTTCGTAACCGCATGTCCTATCTCTTAAGGACAAGATTTATATTATCATTACTTTTTTTATAATGCAATACCTTTTTTGAAATTATTTTTAAAAAATATATTATTTTCTATTTTTTCCATGAACCAACTGAGATTGCTCATGAAAACGTTTACTAAGTATAACGAAATTCTAATATGTTTGTCTAATTTTATCAAGACTTGTTTTTAATATTTATAAATCATTCTGATATAATTATTAATATTACTTATAAATATCAAGTGTTTTAGAATATACGACTACTTATTTATACATTTTATATACTGAAGCTGTCAAGAAAATGTCCGTACTTTTATCATTATTTTTTTTAAGTATTGATATAATGTACATTTTATTTATTTCCACCTATTGGTTTCTCAATATAGTCTTTATCTTTATGTTATTTTCATCATTTTTATTATTCTATAATAATTATTTCCGTGTTTAAATACGCTTAGAATTGCGCTATTTCATTAAATGATTTTGATGCATACCGCAGCCTTATTGGGATTACACGATTCGGCCGTTAAATCCTTGTTATTTCACCTTTAAATTGCTTTTTACCATGTTTTTTAATGAACCGGGGATTTGATACCTCTATTTGAATTAATGATGGGAAATCCGATTAAAAAGCCCTCTAACATAGTGTCAACTAAACTTCTTGCATGCTCACAATCGACCTTCATTAAATAACCGGTAAATCTCTGCTTTCTTTTTCGCTCCTGCCTACTATCTTGTTCTCCCTTAATCCATGTTCCCTTCAACATAGTGATCGAGGATGTATGCTTTTTCACGCAGTATCAATAAAACAATATAATCTTAAAGTAGATTCCGTTTGTGGGTTAATTGAATAAAAATATTTCAACACAGTTTTTTTATCTTTATTATAAGACAGCATAATATTGTGTAAGAAATTTCATCCCTTAAATTTAGCAGCATTGTTTATTATCTTAAGAGAGCTTTTACCGCAACAAAAAAACGCCAAGTACATTGTAACAGTACTTGGCGTTTTTTGTCTTCCTATGTATGACCCGTACGGGATTCGAACCCGTGTTACCGCCGTGAAAGGGCGGTGTCTTAACCACTTGACCAACGGGCCGATGGCGGAGACAGAGGGATTTGAACCCTCGCGCCGCTTACGCGACCTACACCCTTAGCAGGGGCGCCTCTTCAGCCTCTTGAGTATGTCCCCAAAAATAGAAAAATGGCTCCGAAGGCAGGACTCGAACCTGCGACCTGCCGGTTAACAGCCGGATGCTCTACCAACTGAGCTACTTCGGAATAATACTATGGTGGGCCTAAATGGACTCGAACCATCGACCTCACGCTTATCAGGCGTGCGCTCTAACCAGCTGAGCTATAGGCCCTATTTAAAAACTGGAGCGGGTGATCGGAATCGAACCGACAACATCAGCTTGGAAGGCTGAGGTTTTACCACTAAACTACACCCGCATATGGTGGGTTTGGACGGAATCGAACCGCCGACACTTAGAGCTTCAATCTAATGCTCTACCAACTGAGCTACAAACCCACAAATGGCGGTCCCGACCGGGATCGAACCGGCGATCTCCTGCGTGACAGGCAGGCATGTTAACCGCTACACCACGGGACCATTTGGTTGCGGGGGCAGGACTTGAACCTGCGACCTTCGGGTTATGAGCCCGACGAGCTACCACTGCTCCACCCCGCGATAATATTATGTTTGAACCTGTTTTAAGTACCCAGTTTGTAAAAATGGAGGAGGTAGAGGGATTCGAACCCCCGCGCGGTGTTACCCGCCTGTCGGTTTTCAAGACCGATCCCTTCAGCCAGACTTGGGTATACCTCCGTTATATTTAATACGTTAACTGGTGGACCTTACAGGACTCGAACCTGTGACCGGACGGTTATGAGCCGTCTGCTCTAACCAACTGAGCTAAAGGTCCTTTAAGATGGCGGCAGAGGGAGTCGAACCCACGACCTTTCGGGTATGAACCGAGTGCTCTAGCCAACTGAGCTACACCGCCAGGATCTTTATTTTGGTTACAAATTATGGTGGAGCCTAGCGGGATCGAACCGCTGACCTCCTGCGTGCAAGGCAGGCGCTCTCCCAGCTGAGCTAAGGCCCCATAAATGATGGTCGGAATGACAGGATTCGAACCTACGACCCCTTGGTCCCAAACCAAGTGCTCTACCAAGCTGAGCTACATTCCGAAATAATATGGCGCGCCCGGCAGGAGTCGAACCCACAACCTTCTGATCCGTAGTCAGACGCTCTATCCAATTGAGCTACGGGCGCATATGTTTATTTAAAAGATGGTGCCGAGGGCCGGAATCGAACCGGCACGGTGATCACTCACCGCAGGATTTTAAGTCCTGTGCGTCTGCCAGTTCCGCCACCCCGGCATTTTTTGGAGCGGAAGACGAGGTTCGAACTCGCGACCCCCACCTTGGCAAGGTGGTGTTCTACCACTGAACTACTTCCGCAAAATGCTTAAGATATTTTTACTCTGACAGTAATATGAAATTAAATGGTGCGGGTGAAGGGAGTCGAACCCCCACGCCTTGCGGCGCTAGATCCTAAGTCTAGTGCGTCTGCCAATTCCGCCACACCCGCTAAGCAGTATATAAACTGGTGAGCCATGAAGGACTCGAACCTTCGACCCTCTGATTAAAAGTCAGATGCTCTACCAACTGAGCTAATGGCTCTCTAAATGGTGCCGGCGAAAGGAGTCGAACCCTCGACCTACTGATTACAAGTCAGTTGCTCTACCAACTGAGCTACACCGGCATTTAGAAATGGTGGAGGATGACGGGCTCGAACCGCCGACCCCCTGCTTGTAAGGCAGGTGCTCTCCCAGCTGAGCTAATCCTCCAATATTCTAGCGAAGCGACGTCCTACTCTCACAGGGGGAAGCCCCCAACTACCATCGGCGCTAAAGAGCTTAACTTCCGTGTTCGGTATGGGAACGGGTGTGACCTCTTTGCCATCATCACTTCACTATAGTGGGCTTTAAATAAGCCTATGTAAAAGAATTTCATTCTTTCAAAACTGGATAAACGTTTCATTGAATTTGTGCAATAAAATGTGGTTAAGTCCTCGACCGATTAGTATTCGTCAGCTGCATGCGTCACCGCACTTCCACCTCGAACCTATCTACCTGATCGTCTTTCAGGGGTCTTACTTACTTGCGTAATGGGAAATCTCATCTTGAGGGGGGCTTCATGCTTAGATGCTTTCAGCACTTATCCCGTCCATACATAGCTACCCAGCGATGCCTTTGGCAAGACAACTGGTACACCAGCGGTATGTCCATCCCGGTCCTCTCGTACTAAGGACAGCTCCTCTCAAATTTCCTACGCCCACGACGGATAGGGACCGAACTGTCTCACGACGTTCTGAACCCAGCTCGCGTACCGCTTTAATGGGCGAACAGCCCAACCCTTGGGACCGACTACAGCCCCAGGATGCGATGAGCCGACATCGAGGTGCCAAACCTCCCCGTCGATGTGGACTCTTGGGGGAGATAAGCCTGTTATCCCCGGGGTAGCTTTTATCCGTTGAGCGATGGCCCTTCCATGCGGAACCACCGGATCACTAAGCCCGTCTTTCGACCCTGCTCGACTTGTAGGTCTCGCAGTCAAGCTCCCTTATGCCTTTACACTCTACGAATGATTTCCAACCATTCTGAGGGAACCTTTGGGCGCCTCCGTTACTCTTTAGGAGGCGACCGCCCCAGTCAAACTGTCCGCCTGACACTGTCTCCTACCCCGCTAAGGGGCATGGGT